>CAVUVT010000005.1:0-851444 GCA_963744965.1 uncultured Verrucomicrobiae bacterium | reverse complement strand
GATTTTTTATGGGAGATTGCCTGGAACCCGATCTTTTCCCATAGCTGAAGACGGCAACATCCGTGTTTCTGGCTAACCGCAGGAAGTAAGAATGGCTCGACAAAGCCACTCGAACCGTCGCCAAGCATTGGAAACAAAGAAACCTCAACTCGAATCAGATGAGCGCGAACAAATCTTTAGGCAATCAAGTCCCATCATTTGAGGACGAGGAGGGTTTTATACTTTTCCAACCTCAGCAGCGCGCTGTGTCAGATGCTTTCGCAAAGCAGGATCGTCCGTCAAACCGGCGGCTCGATTCCAGCAATGACGTGCTTCGCTATCTTGGTTAAGCAAGTGCAAAAGATGTCCGCGCGCAGCCCAATATGGTTGGTAATTGACGACACTGTTCGATGGAATGGTATCAAGTGCGGTGAGTCCGGCGGTTGGATTGCCAGCTTGTGCGAGCGCAACAGCGCGTCCGACGACGAGCCGATTCGCGGCGCGATTTGAACCAAGCCTTCATAAAGCAATGCTATTTCCTGCCAGTCGGTGCCGCCGGTCATCGCGCGATTGGCGTGGATGGATTGAATCGCGGCTTCGAGTTGATAACGGCCTGGGCATTTGAATCCGGCAGCGACGCGGTAACGTTCCTCGGCCTGGTGGATAAGTGCTTGCGACCATTTCTTGGTATCCTGGTGGTCCGAGCGGCACTAATTTTCGCCGTCGCCCGCATAACGCGCTTCACGCCGCGCCTGACAGTGTAGCATTAATGCGAGCAGACCATGCGCTTCCGGTTCGCGTGGCATCAATTGAATCAACAATCGTCCAAGTGCCACGGCTTCCGTCGCCAGCGCGTGATGAGTTGAAGCCGCGTCGGGCAAGCTTTCCCAGCCGGTCGTATAGGCGGCATAGATGGCGTCCAGCACAAAGGAAAGGCGCTCCGTCAATTCTGGCGGATGCGGCACGCGGAAAGGAATCGCCGCGTCGCGGATTTTATTTTTGGTGCGGACAAGCCGCTGACTCATTGCCGTGGGTGAAACCAGAAAGGCCGACGCAATCCGCTCCGCGTTAATCCCCAGCACAGTTTGCAGCATCAGCGGCGTGCGCGCAGCGACATCAATCGCCGGATGAGCGCAGACAAAAAGGAGCTTCAACCGCTCATCAGGAAAATGTTCATCCGCAGATGCAATCTCCTGCGCTTCTGCCGCAATTTGTAGAAGCATTTCTTCCGAACGTTGCCGGACTTGAGCGCGCCGACGGACATCAATCATGCGATTGCGCGCGGCATGAAGCAGCCAGGCCTTGGGCTTTTTGGGAACACCGGCCACCGGCCATTTCTCCAAAGCGGCAACGAAGGCTTCGCTCAAGGCGTCTTCCGCCCCGGCAACATCACCGGAGCGGGCCGCAATGTAGGCAATAAGCTGGCCATACGAATTGCGCGCAACAAGTTCAATCGCGTCATGCGTGGCGGATTGGATCATCGTTGAAAATAACTTCGATTGCTATAACTTTCATGATGTCAGCCAGATTCCTTAAATAAGTCGAAGGGGTTACTGATCATCCAATCCCTTTCCATCGAAAATTAGAGGAATACATTTTTCAATCCTTGACTCCCGGGTTTTGGATTGTTTGGGCGCAGAAAAATAAAGGAGGTATCCTCTTTGCCGCCCCGGCGTCAATGCGTGAAAAGCAGTTTTCAAGGCAGAGTTTTCATCCAGTTTCGTTTGAAATTCTTCAGGAATTGTGAATTCCGAAGTCTTTTTATAATTAACTTTCAAACCGGCCTTTTCCACTTCAATGGCTTCATGGATATAGGCTTTCAAGACGGTTCCATCTCGACTATTTCCCGGACATTGGTGAACCGAATCTGGCGCGCCGCCTGCACATTCTCCGTTTGCTGGATGAGAATGCCATTGGCATCCTTTAACAAGGCACCCTTGCAAAACAAGAGCGCACAGTATTCCTTAAATCCATGCATTAAAACCATGTTGCTTTTCTGAAACGTGTAACAAGGCTAACCCCACTTCAATTCTTCGGTCAGCCCACAGTCGAGGATGATCGTTCTCAATTTCTCAAATTCTTCCTGCCACTTTTTGGCTTTACGTAAAAAAGAAATCAACCTTGGGATTCGTTCTGTTCTTTGTCATAGTGTGTTATTTTAATTTGTTTACGGATTTGCTCGTGTTTTCCTAAAGTGGGTTTTAGCGCCTAACAGTTTGCTGAAAAACCCAGCGATTTTTGCCTGAACTGTATTTCGATCATGGTTAATTCTATTTCAGGTCGCTGCGGAGCGCGAATCTTTGTTCGGCGGCGGTCCCGGTTGACTGCTTTGAGCGGCTCTTTCGTCCGATCTGAACAGTCCACTGACCAACCGCGTCCTTCATCCGGCCTGCAAACTCATTCCCAGATTGGCTATCCGCAGCAAATTGTATGTCCCGGCCACGAAATAAGCCCAAGCCTGCGTCCGCTCCACTCCGCGATAGCGGCTGCGCCTCAATCCACCTACCATTTTCATCCAGCCAAAGATTTCTTCGACCCGCTTGCGCAAACGTTGGCTGGTACGGTAACCGGTGCAACTGGTCGTGCGTCCATCCAGTCCCGAAACTTCAATTCCTTCCTTGCACGCCGTATGCGGCGAGATTTCCCGCTGGCGGCACCCGGCCACAAATTTCTTTTGGTGATACGCTTTGTCCGCCCCGAGGGTCGTGATCCTGGCTTCGTGCAATTCCCGATGTTCATCCACCTGCGCCAGGGCTACGGTCGGCTCGTCCTGGGCAATGGGATTATGCACCGTGATGGCTGCGCACAGTCCATGCCGGTTTTCCATCAACACCTGCGTCCCAAAACACAGTTTGCTGGCCTGTCCGTTGGCTTTCCGATACAGCACGCTTTCCGGATCGGTCGTGCTTTGATGCGTCGCATTACGCCGCTGCTCCCCGTGGAAGTTGATCGTCGGATTGCCAGGGTCGTCATCTTTGGCCGAGGCCACTTTGGCCCCGTCTTGGCCATCCTTGCGCACAAAGCTCTTCAGACTGGCCCACGCTTCGATGAGCGTGCCGTCGGCCGTAAAGTGCTGGTCACTGGTCCAGCCTTCGGTCCGCGACAAATCATAGACCTCCACGAAAAACAGCTTCGCAGCCTCCACCGAAAGCAACCGGTCATAATTATGGGTGAACACCGTCGGATCGAAACTCCCTTCGTCCAGTTCCCGGTCCAGAAACCAAAGCCACAGAAGATTGTAGGCCAGTTGCTCGCAATACAGCCGCTCACTGCGCACCGAATAGAGCGCCATCAGAATCCGGCTCTTGAACAGTTGCTCCGGCGGAATCGAAGGCCGTCCCTCACCGGCATACAACTCATCAAACAACGGCGAAAGTTTCGCCAACACCTGGTCCACTCGTGTCTTGATCCCGCGCAACGGATGGTCCGCAGGCACCCGCTGGTTCAGGTTGATCGTCGTCAGAAATTCCGGTTGTGCTTGAGGTTTTCCACGCATGATTCTCTGACCTATCCCCTTCGCCGCCATTCAAACTTTCTGCGAGTTTTTCAGCAAACTGCTAACGGGGGATTACTTGCCGCCCCCTGCGAAATACGAACCGGCTAACGGGCGCACTTCGACGAATGCGTGAGCCGCAGATGGATTCCGTGCTGCCCACTCCAGCGCAGCATCCAAATCTGGCACGTCAATGATGACGAATCCGCCGAGGAATTCCTTGGTCTCGGCATACGGGCCATCGTGGACTTGGCGTTTTCCGTCTCGGACCGATACCACAGTGGCCGTATGCGGCGGCTCCAGGCCTGCACCTGCGACGAAGATGCCCGCAGCCCGTAGGGCCTCCCCATAAGCCATACCAGCGGCTCTTGCGGCGGTCTTTGCGTTTGCGTCCTTAAATTGTTCAACAGTTTCCTTGTCCAGATGCACAAGCAGAGCGTATTTCATAATGTTTCCTGTTTGATTGTTGTTTGCATTAGCCGGCAGCCTCAACGCCCGCTCCACGGGCCTTCGCCTGACACTTGCCGGGTGGTGACGTTGAGACGATTGAATACGTTGGTCGCGGCAATTGAAAGAATCAAGGACGCAAGTGCCGGCTCATCGTAGTGACGGGCGGCTTCGTCCCAGATTTCGTCCGGGACAGGATCGGGCCGGTCGCTGAGACGGGTGACAGCTTCGGCGAGTGCCAACGCGGCGCGTTCGGCGTCGCTAAAATAGGGCGTGTCGCGCCACGCCGCCACAGCGAAGAGGCGGTCGTCGGTTTCGCCTGCTTTTTTGGCTTGGCGCGATCCCGCGTCAACGCAAGAGCTACAACCATTGATCTCGCTGGCGCGCAAGTGAACCAAGGCGAGAGTTTTTGGCGGCACACCGCCTTTGAATGCGGCCGCATACAGCGCTTTGATCGGTTCCATGGCGTCAGAAATGATCTCCGCCGGATTTTTCATGCGTGATTTCATAGTTTTCATTTTGGGCTTTGTTGTTTTATTCGATGTTTTGTTCATCTATGAGGTCGGGGAAATTCGCCGCCTCATAATGATGACGTTTGGCGGGCACCCATTTCGACATTTTGATGAAAATTCATCTCTGAACGCAAACCTGTCGCAAATTCAATAAATTTCGCCGCAGTTAGCGGCGTTACCGAGATTTGGCTGAGCAGCACCGATGCACGCCGTGCTTTTTTCACCTGCTTGAAGCTGTGTATAAAACTGTGTATAAAAAGGGGTGAAAGCCTAGTGAAAAATAGTGGCCGCCTAGTGCTTGACTAGCCCGTAAAATATGGCATTTTTGAATCGAATTCGGCCTCTTCATAGTCCGATTCCGACCCTCGCCTCCAATCTGAACCGTGTGTGCGGCAAGGATTTGGACATCTTCCACACGCGAGTGCCAGCAGAAGTGCCAGCAAAATACTATCCGGGCAGCTTCTAGCATATCGGTGGTAACTCGCCCACTACTCGGATGCCGAGTCGAAGTCAATTGTCGTAAACTCATCGCTGCTAAAAACAGTTATGAGACAACGATACCGACTCTACCGCCGGAAAAACGGCGGACGCTACTACATCCACGATGACGTGACCGGCAAACAGGAAAGCCTCGGCACCAGTGACCGGGCCACCGCCGTCCGGCTGTTCCATTCCAAAAGCGAGGCCGTCCAGCAACCGACCGTGAACCTGCAAATCGCCCGCGCCTATCTTGCCGCCAGCGACCCGCAGATCGCCACCCGCGACTGGCAGTTCGTCATGGACGAGATGGTCAAACTCAAAAAAGGCGAGACCCAGCACCGCTGGCAGACCGCTATCAAGGACAAAGCGTTCAATACCATCCGGCATCTGCCGATTTTGGAAACGAGGCCGGAGCATTTTCTGCGCGTGCTCGAAATCGGAAAAGTTTCGACCAATGTCTATCTGCGGCGCATTCATAATTTCGCCCTGGACATGACATGGCTGCCTTGGCCGGTCATCGTGAAACGCCAGTGGCCCAAAGTTCAGTTCAAGGACAAACGCGCCATCACTTGGGAGGAACATCAGGCCATCATCACCCGCGAACTGAATCCGGAACGCAAAGCGTTCTATAAACTGGCGTGGCATCTGGGTGCGTCGCAGTCCGATCTCGCGTGCCTCGAAGCTGAAAACATCGATTGGGAACACAACGTCATCAGTTTCGCGCGCAAAAAGACCGGCTCGATTGCCATCATGCGTTTCGATGATGAAGTGGCGGAAATTCTCCGGGACTTGCCAGGCAACGGCCCGCTGTTTCCGTATCTGCGCACGGTTCGTTCCGGCGACCGGGCGACGGAATTTCACCAGCGTATCACGGGCTTGGGCATCAAAGGTGTCACCCTGCATTCGTATCGGTATGCGTGGGCGGAACGGGCGAAAAAAGCGGGCTATCCCGAACGGTTCGCACAAGAGGCGCTGGGCCACAATAGTAAAGCCATCCACCGCGCGTATGCCCGCCGGGCACAGGTGGAACTGCCGCCCTTGAGCGAATTTGAACGGATGCGAAACCAATTTTCGGACCGTTCCAGAATTGTCGAGCCGGTGATCAAAATCCTGAACGTATAAACCAAGGAGGCGATATGAACTTGAATGCTGGCGAAACATTGAAACCCGTGTTTGATTTTCTGGATGAAGCCATCGCGGATTATGGAGTTTATCTATATCTCGCGCTGGTCTGGCTGTGTGTGATTGTGATCGCGTGGATATTCAGCGGTGGTTTGCGGCGAAAAATCCGGCATCAGCCGCACATCACAAGCGGCATCGGCATCGTGATACTGCCACCGGCCCGGCAACCGCTACCACCTATCATTATGCACGAATTTGATCCATCGCGGGATGATGACAACGAATGGTTTGAATAGGGAACCCAATTCTTGGAGTGCGAAATTGTGGTGCAGGTGAATTGTAGAATCATGATGCCAGACGACCCCACCGGGACCGGGCTATACGCCGATACTTCGTGATTGCCCCGTTGCGGATGGGGTGTGCCCGTGTGCGATATTTTGCACCTGGCGCTGACGCATCTCTCGCGTCAGACGGGCCTGCCTCGATTTGGTCATGATCACTGCCGCCCGCATCCCCCAGCGCTGTTCTATAAGACGGTAGAACCAGTTGTTCTCGTAATGCTTGGCCAGCAATTCCATCACTGAGGGCCGATCCCCTCTGTGCGTGATATTCTCACGCAATTGCTCCTTGTCCGGCGTGAAAATCTTGATGCCACGCCGCCCGCGTGAAATGCTGACGTACCATTGCTGCGCGTTTGTCGCAGCCTTGACCGTTGAGTCGGAGAACAAAACGTAATCCACGGTTTTGCCTTGCGAGCCGTAGGATGTTACGGCGTAGCCGGGCAAAAATTCCCGGTAATCGGAATCGAGCACCCGGCCATCAGTCAGCTTGATTGCCCCATCGGGGCGGACCGACTTCACCGTGACCAATTCACCATTGGTGACACGGGAGCCGGAAGCCAGTTTGCGATTGGCTTTCAGATGCAACCGGTCCTTTTCGGCGATTTGAGTCTCACGTGGATGACAGACGGTAATTTTGTCGAGCACCTTGTTCGCGACTGTGACGTATCGCCCATCCACTTCAACCAGCACACCGGCGTTGACGATGCCTCGCAATTTGCCTTTTGCCCCGGCTTCGGCTTCACGCACCTTTTGATTGAAAACAATCACCGCATCCGCCGGGTAAAATCGTTCGTCCCGTTTCTGTGCCTTGGTCAGATCAATCTTTTCCAGTGTTTGAACAGTCACCTCGTTCGGTCCAATCAAACCTTTTGATTTGAGTTTTTCACGAACCTGTTCATTGACGCGGTGAACTTCGGCCCAGGTCTGCGAGACAACCACGGCCGACACGTTTTGTTCCGCCAATATGAGATATTCGTCCGCCAGCTTGTCGGTTTGATCGTTCAAACCGCACGACACCACCGCGCCCATCTTGTCCAGTTGAGAAAACGACTCATCGAGTTTCCCCGACGCGGCCAGTTTGACCGCCTGCCGGTATTGCTTGATTTGAACACGTTCATCCTCGCTTCGAGCAAGTGCCGGGTCTTGCCGGCGAATGTTGTGCAATTCAACGGGCCGGACGCCTGAATGCCGTTCAATGGCCAACAGCGCGTCCGATGCCTCGACTGCGCCGTGCTGGCGGGTGTCGCCTGACAAAATCAGCCGGGCATTCCGCTCCAGAACCAGCCGGACCAAATCCAGCATCTGCCGCCCGCCAATCTGACCGGCTTCATCCACAATTACGGCCGCGCCTTCCGCCAATTCGTGTCTGGCCAGGAAATTTGATACGGTAGTGGGCGATGGAAACCCTGCCCGTTCCATGTCCATGACCTGTTGCCGTTGAGGCGCCAGAACGACCACATTCTTTCCCGCGCTCCGAACCTGCTCGACCAGCTCGCGCAACACGAAGCTCTTGCCTGTGCCGGCACCACCACGAAAGAGCGACACCCGGTTGATGTTGGAAACCAGTGCTTTCAGCGCCTGACGCTGTTCCTCGTCCAGCTTGGGATTGAACGGTTTTGGCTCCCAAACCAGTGAATGACAGTCGCCAATACCCTCCTTTGCGGTTTGGACAATTTCCCATTCACGCAGGAGATGTTCCCGCGTGCTCAACTTGCCGGGGCGATCTTTAAAGCGCAGATAATTGCGCTGGCGGGTGAACGCTTGAATCTCCGCGAGACTGACATTCCGGCCCCTGGCATGTTCGAGCGCGTGACGCCATAGCTCATGCTCGTGGACGACCGACCGCCGCTCAAATAAATGTTCCTCAGCCCAAGTGACGGCTTTTTCGGCAAGATTTACTGTAACATCGGGTGCGGGGCTCCGATTGACGGCAAGCCTGCGGAGCGAATCCTTTTCTTGTGGGGTCATTTGTCCGTCCCACAGCGCCTGCAATTTTTCCAGACCAATATCGCGAATCTTCCGCGCCCGTTCCCTGTGGGCGATGTTTTCACGGATCGCCGCGATGTTGCCGTCAGCCTTTTCCGGTTCCCGCGCCAGCAGTTCCCTCGTCTTTTGGTCAATCTCCTCGTGCCGTTTGGAAAACTTTTTCACCAACTCCGGCGAGACGCCCTTGATTTCAAAGTCACCACGCCGCCTGTTCTCGATCTGATAACCGAATTTTACCAGGGCGCGTGCCAGTTCGTGGTAATAGACATTTTCAACGAACTTTTGCGCCCCGAACATTTCGTGATTTTGAAGTGCTTTCCATTGTTTCTCGACGGGATCGAATGTGGCGTTGAACAGGATGCAATGACTGTGCAGGTGCGGGTCCAAGGCGCGGGAAGTTTCATGCCGGAACACGGCCGCCACAATGTTGCCGGTTGGCCGGTCGGTGCACTGACCGGCCTTGCGCACACGCGTTGCGGCGAAAGTTTCCAGTTGATGCAGAGCCACCGTCACCGCCCGCTCGTGAGCCTCGACGATACGGTGGTCATCGCCAGCCAATGCCGCAATGGAAACCGATTTGGTCGGTGAGAACGTGAAATCATAAAACACCCGCCGGTTGGCCGTTTCATGCTCCTTGCCGTCAGTTCCTTTTTCAATCCGGGTGGTCTTCTGGCGGAGCGTCAGCCGTTTGCCAGTCTGAGGATGAAGATTGTCACACAGGCGCGTAAATTCGTCGCTGGATGTGATGCCATTCAATCCCAGGTCCGCCGCACCCTTGCCGAACCACTGGCCGGCGACGGATTGCCCTTCAGCGTAGTAATCGCCTACGGACAGATGCTCTTTGAAGTATTTCTTGGCATCGATCAGACGGGTTTGCGGTTTGGCGGCCAGCATAGCTTGGGGTCGGTTTCAGTCCGGCAAATTTGTGAATTGCCACGGCTATCTTTTCGCCGTCACCATCTCCCCATTCTGCTCCCGGGATTTGCGGGCGTTTTTGTCATTCCAATGCTGGCTGATGAACAGTGTCGCGCGTGACAGCCATTGCTCGTCTTGCCGCAATTCGGCCAGCTTCACCGTCGCAAAGTATTTGTCGCTATTGGGTTTTGGGCGTCCCAACGGTTTTAGCAGACCTGCCTTGATCAGCAGGGTGATATGGTCCGGCTCGAAACCGAGATAATCAGCGGTCTGGGTGCGGTTCAAGCGGGCCGGTAGCGTAACCAGGCTCAACAAGGCTTTGCATTCATTATTCATAAGACACGATGGTTAAATTCATTTGGGGCGCAGCGTGCCAGGGTTGGCGGCCACCGATGTTCAAGCTTTGATCAAAATCAATCATACAGGGCAGTTTGGCAGAATTCGGCAGGGCGCAGGTGTAGCACGCACACAATCGAGCAGTCAGTTTTTCCGCGAACATTGCCGGTCCATTACCAGGAATTGTCATGGCCATGATTCTGCCAAAATCCAAAACGATGAAGTTGTCCTTGGGACACAAAATGAAATGCTCCCTTTCCCATGAATACCCCAAACTGTCGCCATGAGGTGACGGGACAGAATACCGGAATTCAAAATGATTGAATTGCAGCTACTGCAAGAAATGAAGCCCCGGCGCTTTGACTGTCCGGCTTTCCTGCGCACGCTCGGAAACCGGACAGACAAAGCGCCTCGGAATGAACCTATGCGGTGACGCACTCAGCGACCGTTCCTGAACCACGCTCCACTGCACTGTCGTCCGTTCATGCCACTTCCGACCGGCTCCGTTCCGCTTCCGGTTTCAGGAACGCTCGTTCAGTGCTCCCCAATCGTGACCCCATCCGCGCGTATTGGATGCGAGTGTGAAGTCCACTCATTTTGCATTTGCGGTGCCAAAAACTGTGCCGGAAGGAGTTTGCGAAAGCGCTTGGAAAATTTCGCGAAATGGCGAAAATTCGGAACGTCATTCAGGGCATTCAATCGAAATGCAAAAGCTAAAATCAAATGCGCGTGGCATTGGGTTAATTGCCACACCCAAACCGACATCCGACAATCCTTCCATTTCCTAAAATTTGGAGCCAAAATAAAAAAGTTCGCATGAAAAGATTTTGCGCCATCGCCAGTTTGCTTTTCTTGATGAATTTCCATGCTTTTGCCCAAATACCAAGTGACAGGTATTTGAGGATCTACCTTTCGGAAACTAATTTTTCAGGGATTATTTCCAACACCCAGCCGGATATTCAATATGAGATTCAACGCAAACAAGATAAGACAAATTGGATTTCAATGGGTTTTATTCTTGGTTCCGAAATGACGAATTGGACGGCGTTTGATTTTAGAATCACCAACGCGGTCAATAGCAAAATGATTCGTGTCCGATCATGGATAGACAGTCAGGGCGTCGGAATACCTGACTGGTGGCAATTGAAATACTTCGGCAGCGTGGGCATTGATCCTTACGGCAATCCCGAAGGTGACGGCTGGAATAATATGCAGAAGTTCCAAAATAACATGGAGCCGTTTAAGTGGTATCCACCGCCCGCTCCAAAGTTGAGCGTGCAATTTTCCGGAGGCATGAATATCGACCACAAGGGCAGTGCAATTCTCACTTGGCAGGTCGCAAATGGTCCTGTGCCTGATTCCTTCCTGATTGAGCGGGCGAATCGCACCCTGCGCCCAATTACGAACAATCCGTATTTTCAACAACCGCCTCCCGGCGCGCGATTCGGCGCATATGGAACAAATCGTCCGCCTTTCGATCCGCGTTTTGGCTCGCAAGGGACAAACCGCTTGCCTCCCGGTGCGCGCTTTGGAGTGTTTGGAACTAACCCTCCACCTCCCTATGCACGGTTTGGTCCCTATGGGTCTAATCTTCCGCCCAATTTTCGTCCCTCCTTTGGGCGCCCGGGAGGACCGCGTGAAGACGCTTTGGTGACGGGACCATTTGTCGTGGTTGCTCGAATTCCGGGCCGTCCAGGCGTCAGTGATTATCGCTATGTTGAAACAAATGTTGATACTTTATTTCAGCCAATTTATCGAATACAGGCGCATTATTCTCCTCCGCTTCACGCAAAGCTTAATCAAGTGAATGCAACAGCCATTCGGAAGACAATTCTTCATGTCACGGCACAGCCGACGACCAACGGCTACGCTCTGACTGCACTGAATCCCATTCCTTACGGTCGGTATTTGCTCTTGGTGCGCGACAAAAATGATCCGCAATGGCGGGCCAGCGGTTATTTCGCCTCCGGCACCAATCGCGACCCGGTTTACATTCAAGTTGATAAAAAGGGCATGATGTCCAGCGGTCAAAGTCCAATTGCCCTGCCCGAAGTAAAATTTCTGCCCGAAGTCGTCGAGCCGGAATTCACAGCCGGTTGGGGTGAAGACAGTGACGGTGATGGTTTGCCAGATATTTACGAAGTTCTCGTCACGCACACCAACCCCGACAACGCTGATACCGGTGACACGGGAACTCTGGACGGCGACAAAGACATGTCGGGCGACGGTTGGAACAACTTGGAAAAATTCCGCCGCCGCGCCGATCCAACCCGGAAAGCACAGCCCCCGGCAGCGGTCGAATTAATCAAGCCGAACGACATTGAAATATGGCAGGCCCTTTTGCCAAAAAGTGATTTGCCTTTTGACGTAAAACTCGAAATCCGGGTAGCTGGCAGCGACAGCTACCAGCCAATCGAACAAATCCCCTCGATGATCCACCGGATAACGAATCCCCGTCAACGCAATGAACGTCGTAATTTCGATTTGCTGGTAGCCTGGCGATACCCAGACCCCAATTCCAATGAAACGATGGGCGCTTCGTATCCGGGAATGCCAGCTTCACTGCTAACGCTTGCCTCCTTGGAGAACAAGGCGGACGTTCAAGTAGTTGAATCGTTCAGGGCCAGTCTGGCAGCCAGACCACCACTTTCGCATGATGACCTGACCAACTACATGACGTCCATTGATCATGCTTTTCGTCAGGACGACATAGACCAAAGTGAGTTAATGGGGGAATCAATGGCATTGCAAGATAACCAGTCCCAAGATTTTTACGGCAAGGTGATTGACCAACACGGTCAACCAGTTATTGGGGCTGATGTCACAGTTCAAGTAAATTTGGGAGTTGGTCGGGGCGGCACACAAAAAGCCCAAACAGATGCGGCAGGACTGTTTCAATGCACTGGGTTAAGAGGCCAATCTTTGACAATAACGCTGGAAAAAAAAGGGTTTCAAATTGAAGGACACGGCTTGGGCCAGCATAACGGCACCGATACCGCCCCGGACAATCGTGTGGTTTTCACCATGTGGAAGCTGAAAGGTCCAGAACCGATGCTGCACAATGAATTTAATACACGCAAA
Source organism: uncultured Verrucomicrobiae bacterium (assembly GCA_963744965.1). Classification (GTDB taxonomy): domain Bacteria; phylum Verrucomicrobiota; class Verrucomicrobiia; order Limisphaerales; family UBA11358; genus UBA11358. Next base: position 838,752 of record CAVUVT010000005.1, on the reverse strand, counting down.
ATCCAGCCAGACGGACGGGTTTTCACAATTGATTTCTTGAAAAATGAGATCACCGAAGGAACGAATGTTGCCGGTGACATTTTGGTTCAAATTAAGCGTCCGCCGACAGTCAAACCTAGAGAAAAATATGACTGGTCGTTCGTGATGACCGCAATCGACGGTGGTTTCATTGAGGTGACCAATGATATTTATCTTAATGAAGCGCCCCAGAGCGGTTATCAACAGCAGTATCAAATGAACAGATACGCGACCAATGTAGTAAATTATTCAACGTATCCGTTGTATCGAACCGACCGGACATTTTTTCTAAAAAGCCGGGGCGGGAAGGTTTACGGCCATTTCCATATCAATGAATTAGACCCCGATTACAGAGGAGGAATGGCCTCCTTGCGAATTGAATCATACATAAATCCCGCTGGTTCACGGAATCTGGAATTCGATCCCGCAAAGCAGACTGAATACACCCCAAAAGCAGAGGCCGTTGCTCCGTTACCGCCGCCTGTGACACCAAAGATTTCACGGATTGCATCAACAAACGTAAGCGGGCAAATCGTTGGTTGGGGATCAATAGTGTTGCCATTGGTCAATCCCGGAACCCGTTTTATTGCCGTTGCCGCCGGGGGCGAACACAGTCTGGCTCTCAAAGCTGACGGAACGGTTGTCGCCTGGGGGCGAAATCTTTCCGGCGAGGCGACGGTGCCGGCAGGCTTGAGCAATGTGATTGCAATAGCTGCGGGCGGGCGTTCCGGTAGCGGATTCAGTTTGGCCTTGAGGAAGGATGGACGGGTCGTTGCTTGGGGAGATAATGCTCACCTGCAAACTTCAGTGCCTAATGGATTAAGCAATGTCGTATCAATCGCTGCTGGGACAGAGCATTGCCTCGCGCTCAAGAAAGACGGAACCATAATCGGTTGGGGCATTAACGAAGAAGGCAGGACGCAATCACCCGTCGGGTTAAGCAATGTGGTGGCGGTCTCAGCAGGAGAAGAACACAGTGTGGCACTCAAAAGTGATGGAACCGTGGTTGCATGGGGACGAAATCAACATGGCCAGACAAACGTACCTGAAGGTTTGAGCAATGTCGTTTCGATATGCTCTGGTTCTTATTTTAATTTGGCACTGAAAAAAGACGGCTCAGTTATTGGCTGGGGCGGCACATTTAATAACGAATCAGATGTGCCAAAAAATTTAACCAACGTAACCGCTATCGCCGCCGGCCCTGGCACGGTTTGGCGTTAAAACATGATGGAACGGTTGTTACGTGGGGAAGAAGTCTGTTGGGAGAGACACAAGTTCCACCGGGGCTGAGCAATGTCGTGGCTATCAGTGGAGGCGGCGAGGACAATGCAGGTCATAGCCTGGCCTTAAGAAGTGACGGCACACTGGTTTGCTGGGGGCTTAACAATTGTTGTCAAGCTATCCCGCCCGGTGAACTCACCAATATTGTTTCGGTTGCCGCCGGTTTGCTCCACTACATTGCCATCAGAAGTGATGGCACAGCAATTGGACTGGGTACGGGAGAGCATCAAGGAGATGGTCAAGCATGGGTGCCGGCAGGATTGGGGCCTGTATCACACGTCGCGGGCGGGTGGTATCACAGCTTGGCCGTGCGAAGCGATGGGACGGTAGCTGGTTGGGGGTTTGGCGCATTTGGGCAGACTGCTCCACCAAGCAATTTGACAGGTGTTACTGCTGTTGCGGCTGGGTATAGCCATAGCCTGGCACTCAAAGAGGATGGCACCGTCATCGGCTGGGGAAATTCATCATCAACTCCAGCATCCCTCAGCAATGTCGTTGCCATTGCAGCCGCAACATCGCACAGCATCGCTTTGAAACATGACGGGACGGTGATCGCTTGGGGACAAAATGGCTCATTTCTGAAAAATGTCCCTGACAACTTGACCGGTGTTGTCGCCATCGCGGCGGGTGGCGAATATGCCGGGGATCACGATCTGGCCTTAAGACGTGATGGCACTGTATGTGCATGGGGAAGCAACAACGCAGGACTAACGAACGTGCCCGCAGGTTTGACCAATGTCATCGCAGTCGCGGCCGGTGCTAATCACAGCCTGGCACTCCGAAGAGATGGGACATTGGTTGCTTGGGGAGCGAATAATGCAGGACAAGCCACAATTCCACCAGGCCTCAGCAACGTTGTCGCAATTGCCGCCGGAGGCTTGAGCAGCATCGCGATTGTTGTCCAGCCGCCTGCATCATACACCCAGCACGTTTCGCAGCTTCGACACGAGCTGATTGCCTTGATCGCGGTATTCGTCTTTTGTCTTGCGGGTCTCTTCTGGTTACTGGCTCGGCGCATTGGTTCACGGACTCAACCGCATAGTTCCGACCAATAATCTAACCTGACCTCGAAAAACGGTAACGATTCGTCATCCGCATCGCTTTGGCGCTTTGACTGTCCGGCTTTCCTGCGGGCACTCGGAAACCGGACAGACAAAGCGCCTCGGAATGAACCTATGCGGTAACGCACTCAGCGACCGTTCCTGAACCACGCTCCACTGCGCTGTCGTCCGTTCATGCCACTTCCGACCTGCTCCGTTCCGCTTCCGGTTTCAGGAACGCTCGTTCAGTGCGTTCACGTCATCATCACATGACACGCAACCGCGTTCCAAAGAAGACTGGCACGCTGCACGACTGCCGCATCAGATACTGCGCGAGTGTTCACACAATTCGTGTGAATTCAGGTAAGGACGCCCCACCCCTTACTTCGTTAAGGCATTCGTGTCCGCCGAATATCCGGCGAACGTCCACAGAATATCCACGCAACGGACACGCATTTGTACGCGCGGCGTCCGTCGCGATGTCCGACACAATTTCCGCGCAATAGCCACGCAACACCCTCACAGTGTCCGCACAATTGCCATGCAGTTTCCGAGCGATTTCCACGCAGTGGCCAAGCAATAGCCGTGGCATGTCCGCGCACTGTCCTGGAATGTCCACGCAACAGTCGCGCTTTAGTCCGCGCGGCGTCCAAGCAATATCCGCAAACTTGGTCAGTCCATGTCCGTGTCCAGTCCGCGAACTGACTGTGACCGCAATTTGTACTTGGCCATAACCAGTCCACGACCGCGCACAGTCACGAGTCCTTGATCAGTCCGTGAACTTCCTCATTGTCCTTTGGACCAGTCCATCGTCGCGGTCTCGCAGAACAGCCGCGCCGCGCGCCGAAAAGGCCGATGATTAGAAAAGGATGCAAACCCACGCGAGCTTCAGGTTCGCGTCTCGGTCTGTTTTTGGCAGGCAAAGGCGCACATGTTCATTCTTCAACTCGTAGGCGGGCGATGTCTGGTTTGCATCCATTTTATATTGATCAGGTCAACGTGTTCGCGAATGCATCCAGCAATTGGCTGCCTGCAACCAGCAAAAAACCAACGAAGAGCAGCCAGCCACACCAAAATAGAGATTTGACTTTCGCATCGTTAAACCGCGCGTTCTGTTCCCTGGTTTCCAGGAGCAGATGCACGATTGCCTCTTGCGCCGCCTCTTCCGATATGTTCTCCGGCTGCAAATTGTCCCAAAGTTTTTTGCCGCGGGGATAATCCGCATAACCGTTAAGCTGCATTCCACGCAAGGCGAAAATCAAAGAAATGAATAAGACCGCCAGTGACAGGAAGGATAAAATTCTTACCGGTTGCGAAGCGGATTCCAGCAGGGTTTTAACGTCCAGCAATTGAAAGCCTGTGACAACGATTATTCCTGCTGCAAACACCTCCGCCTTCCGCAGCAAGCGCACGGTTCTGTCTGACTCGGCGGCGATGGCCTTTTCCGCCGCTTCTTTGACGATTGAAATTTTACTCATTTATCCTTCCCTACATTTGATCTTAACATTTCCGCAAAACAGATACAACGCTATCTTCAACGAGTAATTCAGCACAAACCTTGCCGGTCATATCCTGAAAATAAAACGGCAAGCCGACTCGGTAATCAAGTAGAGGCAAAAAATAATCGTCGTTATCCAAAAGGTGGGGGGCCAGCTTGTGATGACTGGCAGGCTTTCTGGTCTTCGAGCACCAGCGGCGCTTTCCATTTCTTTCCATCCGCGGACACCACCATGGCCCTACTCCCAATTCAACACCTGAATTTCTGCCAGGTCCGTCGGGTTCGTGGTCAGTTCCAGCACGGCGCGAAATCCGTCGGTGAAATAGGGGTCGCCCGAGAGGTTGCGACGCGGTGCGTCGATGGAGACGGGGCCAACGCCCTTCACATAGCCATATCGCCGCAGGCCCTGGGAGAGCGCCAGGTCCTGAATTAGGTAATCGCGGGTTTCATCTACATCAGCATCGATCGCATGGGTGGTGAAGCGCGGCAGTTTGCCGGTGAAATAGACTCCGATGTCGCGGCTGATCTGGCCAATCCAAACATTCTTGCCTTGAAACCGAAATGGCGTCAGCCACAACCGCAAGTGATTTCGCAAATGGACGGACCCGCGCGCCTTCTGCAGCGCGACCTCTTGCGGGCGGCCAAACACGTAAAGTGAGCTGATTGGCGAGTAGCGATACTTGGTACCGACCAAAAAAGACTTAAAGGTGCGCCAGGCGCTGCCGCCGGTGATCCGTTCGGTTTCGTCCCAACCGCTCCAGATGAAAGTTTCAAGGTCATCGGGATTGGCAATGACCACGAGGTTAAGCGGGTCGCCCTCCTTTTTGCCGGCTTTGTCGGTGACAGCTCGGGGCAACTTCTCAAGCTCGGTGCGCAGCCGGACTTCATCGCACTCGGTCGCCTCGACATTGCGAGAGAGAGATTCCCAATCTTTGGTTTGCCAATCGGCCTTCAGGCCAGGGATCTGCGGTGTAAAACGGAACCGCTTGAGGCCGTTATCGTTCACCAGCGCCACGTTCACATGTTTACTTCCTTGATCGAAATGGGCGAAGACAAATCCAGACCGCGTCTCGCCGGGCGGGATTTGAATTGGCATCGAGTTCGTAACCAGGAACGCCCCCATTTGCTTGTTGCGGGAAGGCGTGAAGAGCGAACGATATTGGTAAGCCACCTCCAGTGGCGAATAGTATTGCGCATCCAGGGCGCGCGGCATGAACAAGCCGGGTTTCTCTCCCCGGTTTCGGATTCTGATCCAGACCGGCTGGATGTCTTTTTTATCAAGGCTGCGGCTGAAAATTCGTGCTGTTTCGGCAGCGCTCGGGACGGCGACTTCGACAACATATTCAGCGTCTTCAGACCGAAGAGCGCGCTCACGGAAGGGCACACTGGACAGCGGTTGGGGCTTGAAAGATGCGCAGCCGGCCACGGAGAACAAAAGCGCGGCGAGCAGGACAACTGGTTCCATGTGAATTGGCCGGGCGTGGTTGGTCAGGTTGGAGTGAGTCATATTCGGAGTAAAAGAAGAAACGTTCTCCCAGCCGCTTCTGCCAGGTGACTTTGCCCGAGGCACCTTGCAGGCAAGTGGCTATTTCATGAGGTTACACACATCCTCCAGTGCTTGCTGGCTGGTTTTGAAGAGCCCTTCTTGGGGACGGTCGAGGTCCGCGATCAGGAGTAAGACGATCGAAAACGTCAGTATCGCCGGGATAATGGTGAAGAACTTGCGTGCGCCCAGCAGCCCGGCATGGTAGCCCATGGCTCCCAGCGAGAGCAGAGCGATAAAGTAGAGGGCAGCCCAGATGGGGGTGGGAATGCGGGTCCTCAGATCAAAAGTGACCCGTTTGGCGTGCAAATCGATCACTTCATTGAGCGAGGCGATGAACAACCCGACCAGGATCGAGCTCGGTTCCTTCTGGCCCACGGCAACGGCCTCCGCCCAGAGATGCTCCTGCAATTCCTCCGAGCGGGCAATTCCGCGCTGGGCCTGACCTTGCTGAACAGCGTCCAGGCGGACCTCCACATATTCGCGCAGCAATCTGCGAATCTCGGCGCGATGCGGTTCCTGAAGCAGTCCGGCGCGTAGCCAGGTGGTGCCAATGGCGTTGGCCTCATCGAGCACCAGGTTCCTGCGGGTATCGAATCGGGAAGCTGCCAAGCTGAACGTGAAGGCCAGCAACAGCGCCAGCAACCCGAGCATCGCCCCAACGAGTTCGCCCACCGGCACCTTGGACACATCCTCCGATCGGCGGCCCCTGCCGACTCCCATCAAGAACCCGGCCTCGACGGCCAGGATGACCAGCACTAATGTCGCTGTAAAGACCCCCCATAATGGGAGGTAATCAAGTGGTCCTGCGATTGGCATAGCGTTCTGGATTTCGGGCGCGCAGAGCGTACCCTGGTGATGCGGTAGCCGGCGGGAGAAGCATGCGCGAGAAAATGCGCCGCAGCCGCTCCTTGCCAAGGACAGCCTCACAGATAATCAGCATTTTTCCAGCAATCTGCATGGATGTTGTCTTACTCAAAAGGGACGTGCTTCGATTCATGGGCGGCCGGATGCAGGTTCAACTTCGCCGCAAGCCAGCGATAGGTTAGAGCGGTTATCAGCGCTCCACCGAGGAATACGGCAATCAAAGCGAGACCGAGGTGGAACACATGGTCGGCCATTTTCCGGGCTTCCCCAGCGGTTGCTTGGCTCAAGCGCTCGACCTGAGGCACGTTCTGGCTAACCGAGGTCACCAGCGAGCTGAGTTCCTGGGCTAGGGCGGTCATTTGTTCTATGGTCTGGCGGTACTCGACAATATTGAATGGGTGCGAGTTGGTGGAGGACCTGGCGTTAGCGAATGCCTCGTCCATGCCGAAGCGTTTCATCAGTCCTTCGAGAGTTGTCAGGGTGGTGTTGAGCGAGCTTGACATCTTCTCGCCCGAGTCCAGGGTTGCGCCCACCTGGGCGGCGAGCTCTTTGAGCGGCCCCTGCTGCTGGTCAAGTGCTGTCAGGATTTCCTTCCGCTCGGCCGAGATGCGGTCAGGCAGTTGAGCGGCGGTCTGGCTCACACTCTCGGCGACTCGGCTAATGCGGTCGATGCTTTCAGTCAGCTGCGTCGTGTTGGTCAGGGCGAGCTGGACTTCGGGCTGCGAGGCGATCTGCCGGCTCATGAGCTCGACCTGGAAGCGGAGAAGGAAGGGCATGCGCTGGGCGGTAAACAAGGCACGGTCGGCGAAGAGCCGGGCGTTGGCGACCTCCCGCACCGCTGGGTCGAGATTGGCCACGGGGTCCAGGTTCAGGAGGTCGGAGAGGGAGCTGCCAATTGTGCTGTCACTGACCAAGGTTGTCGCGAACTGTCCCGAATGCAGGAAGATGGGTGTATGCAAGGAGGGATTCTGCGTATACCAATTAGGAATGGCGCGGCGGAGTTCAGCGACCTGGGTGGCTCGAGCACCTGATCGGCCAGAGCCCAGGCATTGGTCTCCAGCTGCCGGCTGGTTTCAACCCAGCATTGGAAGGCCGAGCCATTGGGGTGCCTGAGCTGGTAGTCCTCGGCGGTCAGGCGCGCGATTTCGACCATGGCGACCAGGTCCAGAAGGTTGGCCTGGGGGTTCTGGCCGCTGGCGACGCTGACGAGGGAGGAAGCCGCGTCGAGCTTCATTTGAAGCGCCTCGGTGCGGGCGGACTCGGTGCCCACGGCTTGAGCGTATTCATCGAGTGCTTGGAGAGTGCGGGCAGAGTAGTCGTCAGCAAAGCGCTGAACCTGGAGCTGGAGCTCGACGGGGTCCACGGTCTTGGCGGGTTTTGTGCCCAGGGTGATGGCATCTATCGCTTTGCCAGGGAGTTGGGTGGTGGTGTGGAGCAGCCGACAACCGGTAACGGCCAGCAGCAAGAGCGATGTGAGACAAAGACGTCTAAGCAGGATGACCTTCATAGAAGCCCTCTGACGTAAAGTCTGTCATTCATAAATTTAAAGCCTATCTCAGCAGGCAAGAACAGTTGTTAATTATCGGCCGCTTACGCTCGGAAAAGCACCGTGCTGAGATAGGCCCCTGATATGGCCGCCTATGGAGCCCGATACGTGATCTTTCCATTCATCATGGTCAGCTTCACCTTGGTGGTGCTGATCTCGCTGGGCGCGATTTTGTGCAGGTCCTTTTCCAGCACGACGAGGTCAGCCGCCTTGCCTGGTTGAAGCGAACCAATTTTGTTTTCCAGTCCCAACACATACGCCGCGTCCAGGGTGTAGGCTTTGAGCGCCTGGTCCAGGGTGATGCGCTCATTTTCGGGCGGCACAATGGGCATGACCTGTTGGTTTCCATATTGCGGCAAAATGGCGCGCGTCAAGGCCACTTGGATCGCATCCAGCGGGCGATACGTGGCTACCCAACCGGAGGCGGGCCAGTCGGTCCCGAAGGCCAGCCGTCCGCCCGCCTTGAGCATGGAGTTCATCCGCGCATACTCTGTGGAAACCACCTCCTTGCCCACGATCTTCATGATCAGCCCGAATGTGGGATCCGGAGTGAACCACTGCGCGGAGGTCTGCATTGTGACATCCAATTTGGGGAAGCGCGCGATTTCCTCATCCGTGAGAAACATCGCGTGGGCAGCCGTATGCCTTGACGGGCTGTTGGGATAGGCTTTGCGCGCTTTTTCAATGGCATCGAGATAGGCGCGCGTCGCGCCGTCGCCATAGCTATGGGCATGGGTGTCCAATCCATTCGCCTGGGCTTTGAGCACTGCTGCCTCCACCAGTTTGATGTTTATCTGAAAATCGCCACGGGTATCAGGTTGATCGGCGTAGGGTTTGAGCATGACCGCAGTGTGCTGGGACTCGCCGCCATCCAACATGATCTTCAGCGTCCGGACTTGCACCAGTTCGGAATGGAACCGGTGCCGCAACTCCAACGTCTTTTCCACGGGGTCGGTGACAGCCGGATTATTCCATAAATAGCAGCCGACGATCCGCAGCGGCAGCTTGCCGTCCTTCTCCAGTTGTTGGTAGGCCTCAAAACCGCGCTCGGCCGGCATGGTGCCAATGCCGGCATCAAATGCGGCCGTAATGCCAGCCGCGGCGAACTTCGGCAGTTGCTCGGCTGTCGCCGCCGACTGGGCCTCCACTGTGGGCGGACTCAGCCTGGCCATGATCATCTGTTCGGCGGCAGTTTCCACGACCCAACCAGTCGGCTCCCCGGTCTTGGGATCGCGCTGGAAGTAACTCACGCCCGGCAGGGGGTCGGGGGTTTTGGCATTGATCCCCGCCAACTCGAGCGCCTTGCTGTTCACCCATGCGCTGTGAACGTCAATGGCTATCAATAACACCGGACGATCGGGAAACAGCTTGTCCAAGTCCGCCTTGTTCGGGCCGGTGGTCGGGAATAAAAAGTAGCGCCAGCCAAAGCCCTGAATCGTCTTGGCCTCCGGATGTTCGTCAGCCTGGGCCTTTACTCTCGCCAGTATTTCCTGGACGGTGTCGCATTGCAGATCGGCGCCCTTGGTGAAAAACGCCAGGTTCGGATGGATATGAGCTTCGACAAAGCCCGGCAACAACATCTGCCCCTTCAGGTCGGTCACCTTGGTCTTGTCGCCGATGAACGCTTGCGCGCCCTCGTTGTTGCCGACATAGGCAATGTGCTTGCCGCTGACGGCAACTGCTTCTGCCTTGGGATTCTGGCTGTCAATCGTATAAACCGCGCCATTGGTAAAGACGCAATCCGCCGTCTCGGCAGACGCGGAAATGGCCGCGATCATTCCTGCGGTGGCCAGGCCAGCGTAAACGATTTTGAGTTTGATAGAAACGAATGTGTTTTTCATTTTCATAGTATTGTTGTTTGTGCGTGATTTTCTATTCCGCCTGGTAGGTGAATTTTCCGTTCATCATGGTCAGCTTTACTTTCGTGGTGCTGATCTCGCTGGGCGCAATCTGGTGAAGGTCTTTTTCCAGCACGACGAGATCCGCCGCCTTGCCCGGTTGCAACGAACCAATTTTATTTTCCAGTCCCAGCACATAAGCCGCGTCCAGCGTAGAGGCCTTGAGAGCCTGATCCAACGTGATGCGCTCGTCTTTCGGCGGCAAGATGGGTGTGAATTGAGCCTTTCCATACTGCGGCAAGATCGCCCGTGTTACGGCCACCTGGATGGCGTCGAGCGGCCGATAGCTGGCGACGTAGTTATTGGCGGGCCAATCCATCCCGAACGCGAGGCGCCCGCCAGCCTTCAGAACAGAGTTCATACGATACCATTCCCGAAAAGCCACGTCCTCCCCGACGATCTGGGCCGACCTGTGCATGGTTGGGTCAGGCATAGCCCACTGGGCCGAGGTTTGCAGCGTAACGTTCAGCTTGGCGAAGCGTCCGACGTCTTCATCGGCGAGAAAGGTGACGTGCGAGGCAGCGTGCCGCGCCGGGCTGTCGGGATAAGCCTTGCGCGCCGCCTCCACCGCGTCGAGATAGTCGCGCACTGCACGGTCTCCTAAGGCATGGGCTTGGGTATCAACCCCGTTGGCCTGCGCTTTGAGCACTGCGGCTTTGACCAGCTTCTCATTTAACTGATAGTCGCCACGAGAGCCGGGCTCGTCGGCATACGGCTTGAGCATGGCCGCTGTGTGCTGGGCCTCGCCGCCATCGAACAATATCTTCAGGGTTCGGACTTGCACCAACTCCGAGTTGAACTGATCGCGCAACGCCAGCACCTTTGCCACGGGGTCGGTGACTTCCGGGTTATTCCAATAATAGCTGCCGACAATCCGGATCGGCAACTTGCCTTCCTGCTCCATTTGCTGGTAGCCGGCAAGGCCGCGCTCGGTCGGTATCGTGGTAATCCCGGCATCCCACAGAGCCGTAACGCCTGCGGCGGCAAACTCCTGGAGTTTTTCAGCCGCAGCGACCATCACGGCCTCGGGCGTAGGAGGGTTCAACTTGGCCAGGATCAGTTGTTCGGCGGGGATCTCCACGACCCAGCCGGTAGGCTCGTTGTTTTTGGGATCGCGCTGGAAGTAGCTAGTGCCCGGCGCAGGATCGGGGGTCTTGGCGTCAATTCCGGCTATTTCGAGCGCCTTGCTGTTGACCCACGCGCTGTGAACGTCAATGGCGATCAGCAGGACCGGCTTGTCGGGAAACAGCTTGTCCAAGGCCGCCTTGGTCGGGCCCGTCGTAGGAAACAACGTGTAACGCCAGCCGAAGCCCGTAATGACCTTGGCATCAGGATAAGCATCCGCCCAGGCTTTCGTCCGTGCCAGGACTTCGTCTACTGAGTCGGATTGCAGGTCGGCACCCGCAGTGAAAATGGCCAAAGTGGGATGGGTGTGCGCCTCGACAAATCCCGGCAACAACATCTGCCCCTTCAGGTCGGTGACCTTCGTCTTGTCGCCGATGAACGCCTGCGCGCCATCGTTGTTGCCGACATAGGCAATATGCTTGCCGCTGACGGCAATCGCCTGGGCCTCGGGGTTCCGGCTGTCTATCGTATAGACCGCGCCATTGGTGAAAACAAAATCCGCCGTCTCGGCGGTGGCGGAAGATGCCGCCAGCAGCGCGGCGGCGGCGAGGCCGAGGCAGGCATAAGCTGGCACAAGCTTAACGAGTTTCATTATCATAGTTTAGTTGTTTGTTTTAAATATTAATTGAAACGCTCTAGCGTTAATTTTTCTGTTCGAGAGTCTCGTTTGTTCAGGCAAATTTGAGTCCGACAACCCCGGCAATAATCAAGCCGGCTGACACCATGCGCATGGTGGTGGCGGCATCCCCAAACATGGCAATGCCCATGGCGAATGTCCCCGCAGCGCCAATCCCGGTCCAGACGGCATAGGCCGTTCCCATGGGGATCACGCGCTGGGCCATCAACAGCAAAGCCCCGCTGACGGCGATGCATAAAATGGCGAAGCCAATCCACAGTGGCCGCGCACCCGCCGGCGTCCACCCCAACTTGAGTCCAATCGGCCAGCCAATTTCACATACGCCCGCCAAGACAAGATAAATCCATGCCATAGTTAATTTCCTTGCTTAAAGTTTTGTTCCATATTGCGCCCACAACCCCGGATTGATCACGAGCGTGCCGGTGGAAAAATCCAGCGTCAGTGGATAGCGCGAGGGCGGATCAATGGTGAATTGGTCCAACGAAGCTGACACGGGAACCAGGGCGACGGGTTTTTCACGGCCAATCGCGTAGGCATCGCGCTCGCCCGTTGCTTGCGCAAACAGCTTGCCATCCTTGGCCGTGATTTCCACGGTCACGAAACGGCTGAATTTGTATTTCCCGGCATAATTATCGGGCAGCGGCGTCGTGACGGATACCGGTTTCGGCTGCTTGGGCTGTTCGGGCACGGACGACAAAATCGCGTCCCACATCACCTCGGAGGCAATCGCAGGAATCAACGCAATCGACTTGTTCCGCTCTTTTTCATCCTGCGGCAGATCCACCTCGCCGGTGGTAACTGCGAACAGGACATCACCATCCCATTCGGTCGCATAAGGCTGCAAGCCGCGAGACATGGAGGTATGCACCTGAATTGCCAGGCGTTGAAGATCGCCAAAAGACAACTTTTGATTGACCACCACCAAGCTGATGGTCGTGTTTTGCGTGGGCTTGGTTTCAGCGGGGCCGCTGGTCCAATTTTTCCGTACCGCTGCCCACAGGTCGGCAGTGGTAACGATGTTGGTCGGCCAGGCGGAGTCTCGATAGCCTGCCTTGATGTGGCCCTCGCGATCCGTAACAACTCCCAAGGCATTCACAACGGTAAAGCAGGCGATCTTGAGGTTGCCCTTCTCATAGTATGCGCCGCCCTGTCCGGAATGTGCGTTCAAACCAAAGAAATAACCGGTCTTGGCGAACCGGCCTGCGCCCGCCGAACCGACCCGGAACACGCCCGGTTTGGCGGCACGAAATGCCGCCTGCGCCAGCTTTTTGTCGGGGTATATTTCATTTAGACGCCGGTCGCCCATGTCGTAAATAATGGCTCCAGTGGCATAAGCCACATCATTCCACGTGGCAGTTCGGAGTTGATCATCCTTCAAAGCCGACATTACCGCCGTGGTTGACTCCAAGCCATAGAGGGATCCTCCAGAAAGCACGACTGCATCAACTATTGGCTTGTCACGGCCAAGACGCAACCACTCAGCGTTGGCTGTCCCCGGTTCGCCCCGGACATCGTAGGCGGCGGTAACCTTGCGACCGAAACGGAATACTGTCACACCCGTGGGCCCTTCCTTGTATTCAGCCGTGCCGATGGAAATCATCGGCCAGTCGAAGTTGAGTTCCGTGCCACCTGAATTGACGATCGGTTGAAGGCTCGATTGGTCGTTTGGAATTGAGTCGTCCGGAAACCCAAAGGCACTCGTTGCCAGCGTGGCACCCGTTGCGATAACGGCCAACGACCGCCCCAGCCGGCCGAGCCGGCGCCCCCGGCTCCGACTTGAGGCAAACCCAAAAAAGCGGGCAGAAATAACGTTTTCTTGTGTTTTCATAAAGAATCAAAACATTAGGAATTGGTAGTCAGGCTGTTATTTGGGGAACAGAAATGTAACGGTCAGGGTCAATCCCCAGTTGGGGCCACCACTTGGACGCACGGCATACTCGCGCCAGCCCAAGCCAAGCGACAATGGCAGCTTCCCTATTTGCACGAGTCGCGAAACCGAAACATCGATGGGCACTACCCATTGGCCATGATCCCAGTCATAGGCTGACTCCGAGCCTAATCCAAAAGTGGTCTGCGAATCGGTGGTGTAGGCCCCAAACGGCTGGAGGCAGGATGTATTTACGTTCTCTGGTCCCCAACCGGCAAAGCTCCAGACATGGTTGGCCAGCATCCCAAAAGTCCAAGGTCCATCCTGGCGCAGAACGACGGCCGTCGGACCGGCTCCCCATCGGCCCTGGCCGAACGCGTCGCGCGAAGCAGTTGGCAGCCGCAGCACCGGGCCGGCACCCCAAATCCAGCCATCGGTAGGCTCCTTGGGAACGAAAAAGAAACTCTGCGTAATGTCGCCGATGCCGCCCAGGCTGGATCCTTTCCCTACAGCTGATACGCCTGGGTCGTCGAAGGCTGGGTCACCCCCGGCTGGTTTTGGCGCATAGACAAACGGCAGGATCGTGCGCGAAACCACGAGGCAGTCGGGCGTCAGATCAAAGGGCAGAACCGGTTGGAGATTCAGGGTATAACGCTTTGTGCTGCCCGGCCCAACATCCACACGGTATTCCAGCGGCACACTAATCACGTCAGCCACCGGATTTTGCAGGTCCTTGGCCAAATCGGCATTACTGACCTGTGGGCTACCTGTGCTTATCTCGGCACTCTGATTCGTGCTTTGCCCCCGGGCAATTGGATGGAACGCCAGGCTTAACAAGCCGAGCATGGCGATGGCCACGCTCATGTGTGTATTCTTGGTGCTCATTTTTTTATTGATGCTCATATTTGATAGAGGTTTCAGCGTGGCGAATACCACTTAAGTGGCCGGGTGCGGGAACGGCATGAACCTTCGGAAAAACGGCACGAAACGGATTCGAGGCGGGATTATGCCCTTCACCAATACAAATAACGTCCTGAAGTTGGACTCGGAAAATGGCCTAAAACCGCTTCGAAAACAGCTTGCCGACTCTGCTTTTTCACTGGCTTGGTCTTTTTCCCATCCAAGGGCGGTTCGCCGAGGGTCCCGCCCTCCGCAACCTTCTCCATGTCTTTGATCGAGCGCGAGCTCTCCAGGGCGTTGGGGGATCCGCCGGCGCCCCAGCTTTCTGTCTCTCCAACTCCGCCATCTTCTGTTTCATCTCCGCAAGCGTTCGCTCCATGCCCTGCACCTGGGACTTAGGCTGGTCAATTTCGGACTGCTGCTGAGCCCTGATGGAGAGGGTGCCGTCGGCAAGGAACGCCAGCGCCGTCAGGAATAGTGTTGCAGGCTTGTTTTTCACGCGCGCTCTTAAAGTTCGGGCGGTTACTTCGGGAACCAACGACCTCGAGGCCTCCATGTCTTCGTATTTCCGGTTGAGGTCTAGAATTTGATATTGGCTCGCAATGTGACGAATACCACAGTGGGATATTGGTCCAGGAACGGCTGGACTACCTGGATGTCAGGACTCACGTGTAACCAGGGCGTCAGAGCAACATTGTAGAAGGCTTCCAAACCCTGTTCGTCGCGCACCCCCAGAAAAGGCCTCAGTCCCTGAACCAGAAACCCGCTCAGTGAGTTCCGGAAAATGCCCAAGCCCCAACGATCTCCAGTGCGACTTGGCAGCGGACCCGTGCCGCCCAAACCGAAGAATCCCGCCCATTGCTGAACCGTCGGATTGCCGTCGGAAAACCCGAGCTCTCCAAAAACCCCCCAGCCCCTTTTCGGGTCATTGGCGTCCTGCCATAGATATTGCTGTACGCTGACCCCGATGTAATAGGGGTTCGCCAGCTTCGCGGGCACAGTGCCGGTCTCGGGCGGAAGTAAAAGATCTGGAATGGAACGCAGATCAAGTCCCTCCGTCGTGCTATACATGGCTTTGACCCCGTAGAACCCTTGAAGACCGAACGGCTTGGCGCTCAGCGTGGCGCCCGCCCGAAAACTGACACCCGAGCTGAACATGCCTTCGAAACCTGTGCGCTGGCTGGCGCTGTTAGGATCGTACACCCCCAGCGAATAGGACACCGGCTTTGTGCTCACGTTGAGAAACGCGCCAAAAACTTCCGGCGGCATCAGTCCGGTGACCGGCACCGCGATGGCCGTATTCATAAACGTGTCAATGCCCCCGCCGCCTTTAATCGGCGTCGCCTTGGCAGCGTCCACCATGTTCAACTTGCCGAACTTGAGGGCAACGTAATCCGAAAACTGCTGTGTAATCTCGATCCCGAGATCGCCCTCGCCGGCGCCGGGAATAAAAAGACTGGCGTTGTATGGAACGAGCGTTCCACCAGATCCGTTGAGGTCATGACCATAGTTTTGCTCGCCACGAACGAGAACGGAGAGACCATTCCACAACCCGGCTTGGGCGCCATTCAGCGTAAGATAGAGATCACCCTTACCCCCGTACGCCCATTCATCCGATCCTTGACCGCTCACCATGCCGGACCCGAACTGGGTCAACTCGATTCTCAAAGTGACGCCATGCTCTTTTAGTTCCGGTCGCAACCCGAACCAGTCACCGCTCAACGTTGGACGAGTCCAGATTGATTCCGAAGCTTCGACAGGGTTGGCGGTATTGCTCATTACATTAGTTCCCTCCTGCCCAAAAACCGGAGTTGACATGATCATCCACGTCAGCCCGACCACGGCAAATGAATTGCAAAAAGACCGGCCCATTAGCCATTCAGGCCGGCGGCCCTTGCCGCACCGGGATATTTTAAGTTGAACCATTCTGCCACCAGCCAAGGGACCGAAGGCCCAATACGACTGTGCCCTAGTTCGTCGTTCTTCATGCTCTGTCTTTCGCACGCCCGTGTGTAGAGCAACCGCTTTGCCAGCATCGCCTGAACAACGCCTCGTCAACTAACGCGCGAATTGTCGCAGCGAACGCACTGGGGACGAGCTTCACCTGAGCTGGCGCGGTGTTCTCAGATAGAAATGCTGCTTGGGGATATGCCGGTGGTTAGTCGAAGTGTTCCTATAAAGGACATCCGCAGCTTATGAGCGATGCTGCCCGGGCAGGCTCAGGGTTCCGAGCTCCAGAAGGATGACCTACGCCTTTCCACATACGATTCCCCGCCGATGTTGCTGCTGTAAGTCATTGCACATCACGGTTGCTATGGGAGATATGCTCTCACGGTGAACCCGAAGAGCATTCCGTCCGAAAGTGCCCGGATCAGGAAGTCCGCGGCTGGGTTGGCAACCTCGCCGCACATGTTAAACGGTTAGACATAGAGGTCGGTGCATCAAATTGAGGCGATCATCGGAAGCATCCTGATTCGCGCAGGGAAGTCGGGCGCGGAATCGGCACGAACCCGCACGAAAACGGCACGAAACGGAGTTGGGGGCGCAGGGTGAGGCAATGCGAGGGGCGAAGCGCGAAGCTGCGTTCCGCTCAACAGCCCTCAAGGTTTACCGGTCGGGACTTTTATTAGCCCTTGCCGACTGCAAACACTCGCCAATCACCTCGAGCAGGCTCTCCGGCGGGTACGGCTTGGGCAGGTACAGGATGGAAGCCTTCGCCACCTGCTTCAAATCCACCTGGTCCGTGATGTAGCCGCTGGTGATGATGACTTTCAGGCCCTGCTTCTCAGCCATAGCTCGCTGACACAATTGAAGTCCCGACAGCTCGCCCGGAATCTCCATGTCGGCGAAAATCAGTTCGATCTCCGAGCGATGCGCCGCCCAGACCGCCAGTGCTTCCGGACCATCCGCAGCTTCCAGGACGGTGTAGCCCTTTCGGGTCAGCACCGTCCTTACGACTCTGCGGGGCATTGGCTCGTCCTCCAATACAAGGATCGTGCCGGTCTTGGTGTGCGTCTCGCTGGAAGCAGGCGGGGAGGCAGCCTTGAAAGAGGCCTTTACCGCTTTGGTGTCTTTCGGCATAGCATCGGACGGCGTGTCAAACCGTTCGGCAGAATCGATAACTTAGCATATTCGCATCCAGCAGGATACAATATGGGCCGAGAATTTCCTTCCGTCGAATACAAACTGGCCGCGGGCCAAAGCTGCCACACTTTTGTCAAAACTCCGGACCGCGCAGGTAGCGGCGGACTCGTGGGACGCAAGGGGAGAAAATGCGAGGGGTGAAGTGCGAAGTGTGTAAGCCGGTGGCAGCCGACGTGAGGAGGCTCTGTTTTTTGGAGTTTGAGCCTGGTTATCTCGGCTGCTGCGGAGTTTGCACGAAGATTGGCGTCAGTTAGCAACCGTCGCGGGGGCGCTGCCCAGTTTCCCTGTCAGCGGGGGTTTTCGGGAAGAAGAGAGCGGAGGCGCTGAGCGGCGGCGCGACCCAGCGTCAGTTCGCTACTCAGTGCGTCGAACCCCAAGGTGGCGCCAAGGGCATTGAAATTCGCCTGCTGAATCTGCTTCCACTGCACAATGCAGCCACGGTCCAGCGGGGCAAACGGCGCGGCCGGCAGGCGGGCCCTCCAGTTGGCCATGGTTTGGCGGACGATCACTTTCCGGCCATCGCGGAGCTGCACGACCGAGCGCTTGCCTTGCGCGGTGACGTGCAGGATGTCCTGCACCGGCACGAAGCAACCGGAGTTGCCCAGCGGCAGGAGCACTCGGTCTTCCTCGAGAAGCTTGGGCAGGGCGACGGAGGTGGAATCCGGCGCCGCAGCCGCGCTCATGCGTTGGCGCAGCCGTTCGATGGCGGCGGCCAGGCGTACCGGCTCCACGGGCTTGAGCAAATAGTCCACCGCGTTGACCTCAAAGGCCCGCAAACCGTAGCGGTCGTAGGCGGTGACGAACACAACAAAAGGCAGGTCGGGCGCCAGAGCGTCCAGAAGCCGGAAGCCATCGCCGCCGGGCATCTGGATGTCCAGGAACAGCACGTCGGGCCGGTGGAGCCGGACGCCTTGGACGGCTTCGGCAATGTCGGCGGCTTCTGCCACAATCCCAAAGTCCGGGTGGGCGGCGAGCAGGTTGCGCATGACCTGGCGGGCCAGGCGCTCGTCGTCTACGAGGATGCAGCGAATGGGTTTCACGGTCCGTTTTGCTTTGGGGGTTGGGCGCTGGGCGGTGGCTCGACCAGGGGCAGCGACAGGCGGGCTAGCACCCAGCCGTCGGCTTCAGTAAGAGTCAGGCTGCTGCGCTCCTGGTAAAGCAGTTGCAGGCGTTCGCGGAGGTCGTTGAGGCCGATGCCGCCGGCTTCCTGGCCCGGGGCCGAGCCGGTGGCCAGCTGTGCGGTGTGGCCGACTTCGAGCTGAAGGCGGTCGCCCTCGCGCCCGGCACGGAGGCGGATGCGGTGGACTTTGGCTGGCTGGCTCATTCCGTGTTTGATGGCATATTCCACGAGCGGCTGGAGAATCAATTCAGGCACCTGAAACTGGCCCAACTCGGAGGGAAAATCCAGCGTTACTTGCAGCCGCTCTTCGAAGCGGACCTTTTCGACATCGAGATAGGCGCTGAGTTTCTCGACTTCCTCGGCGAGGGGCACGGTCAGGAGGGGGTTCGCATGCGAGGCGGTGCGGAGGAATGTCGCCAGCCGGTAGAGGAAGGGTGTGACGCGGGCAGGTTCGTGCTGGACGAGGGCGATGGCGGTGTTGAGGGCGTTGAAGAGGAAATGCGGATTGACTTGGTATCGCAGGGCGAGCAAGCGCGCTTCGGCCAGGGACTTTTCGAGATGCGAGGCGCGGACCTGTTCGCGCATGAATTCGTGAGCGCGCTGCGTGCTGGCTGCGAAGAACAGGCCACAAATCGTAACGCCGTAAATCAACGGAGCCATCGTCTGCGGCAGCCAGGCCGGAATGGCCCCGATCAATTCCAGGATGATATTGACGATGACGGCGAGGTTAAAGAGCCAGGCGGTCAGTAGCAGCCGCATGCCGCCGCTTGGGCGGAGACGGTAGAGCCACCAAGCCACCGCTGTGCAGTTCCCCATGACGGCGACTGACGTCAGCGCCACCAGGCGAAAGTCGTTGCGGTAGGACAGGAAGGGAATCACCGTGATCTCCACCGCCACTGCCACCAGCACCGCGCCCAGAATCCGACCGGGAAGTCGGCTTTTGAACTGGGCAGGGATGAACTGCTGCGTGAACAGCCCGGCGAGAAAATCCATGCCCGCGACCAGGAGCAGCGTCGGATGCATCGCCAGTTCCGCCGCAAAGGGCAGCCCCAGCCTGGCCCAGGAACCGTCGACGAGCAGGAAATAAGCGCACAACAGCAAGGAAATCACGGCGTTGATCTGCTTCAATCGACTGCGCAGGATGAAACCGAGGACCACGCTGAGACAAAACAGGCTGCCGAAAAAGCCCGCCGCCGCCAACGCCACCCAGTCGCGCTTCGCCGCTGCGTTGGCTTGCGCCTCCGGGCTGCCGTAAACCAGGACCGGCAAAATCATGGAACTGCGTGACTCCACTCGTGCAAGAATCTCGACTTCCTCTCCCGCCGCCAGCTTCAGTCGGAAGCTCGGGCTCTGGGCCGCGGCAGCCGTGCGGACGACGGGCGCTGGTTGCCGTTAAGTTCCCGCTCCCTCACCTCGCCTTTGCGGAGCGCAAACCAGTCCACGTCTTCGATGCGCGGATTGTCCAGCTCCACCACGATCTCGCTGGTATCCGCAAAGGCGGATCTGAGCCCCAGCCTTAGCCAGAAGACGTCGGGCGTGAAGCCGAAGGAAGTCGGGGAGCCCGGCTTGAATGCCGACCACGCGCCGGGTGGTTTCGCCAGAACCTGCGCAAGGGTAGCCTGCCGGGAAGGGTCACGAACATAACGGAGCGCGTCGCCCGGAGCCAACTGACAAAAGGGGTTGGTGAGTGCCAGGGCCGGGGCCCGAGCCGCGTCGCCGGAAGCCTGGGCCCAGCACGTCTGGCTCAGCAACCCCAGCAAGGTGCCCAGTAGAAGAACAAGCGGGAGTTTTGGGAAACGCAGATTCATCGCGCAGTGTTTCGCCGCACTGGAAGCAACCGGCAGTTCGGAGGAAGAGGCAAAATCACGGCACTTAGGCTTTTCATGAGTGCTACGAATCCAGCAGATGTCTTGAGCTCTGCAACATTACCGGGAGAGCTGGCAGTTAAGTTCGTTTTCTGCACAAGCTCTGTTTACGTTCCATGCGCCACTCGCGGTCCCAACCGCGATGTATTACTGACTTTAGCATGGCAATTGAATGGGTACCCGGCAAGCACAAGATACCGTAATTTCCTCGAATGAATGGAAATGTTGGGTTGGATTAGGGCCTGTTAACACTAATTGACAATCGCAGGGATTTGAGGCATTCTTGTCGGGCATGGAGCTAACCGAGAGCCAGTTTCAACGCATTGCTGATTGCCTGCCACGCCAACGCGGCAACGTTGGCATGACCAATTTGCAATTGCTCAACGCGTTGCTGTATGTCGTTGAGCATGGCTGCAAATGGCGCGGTTTGCCGAAGCATTTTGGCAATTGGCATACCATCTACACGCGGATGAATCGCTGGAGCAAAGCCGGGGTCTTGGATCGGGTCTTTGCCCGGTTGCAAGCAGGAACAAATCTTGGCCATTCACATCGAACACGTGTGCTTGGACAGCACGATCGATCAAAGTACACCCCGACGGCACCGGGGCGCTAAAAAAAACGGCCCGCAGGCCATCGGCCGCTCCCGGGGCGGGTGTACCACCAAAATTCATCTGGTTGCCGCGAATGCTCGGTGTGCGTTGATGCTGAAACTGTCGCCAGGCCAGGCCGGGGACGCACCCCAAGGACGTGAATTGCTGGAAGCCGGCGGCCCGGTCACCGCCGGATTGCCTGCTTGATCATGGATAGCGCCTATGAAGGCGATGAAACGCTACGATTGGCGCGTCAATTGGGCTACACGCCGATCGTGCCGCCCAATCCAAACCGCTTGACTCCTTGGGAACTACGATCGCGTCGCTTATCGTCGCCGAAACGAGATTGAACGACTCTTTCGACGGCTCAAGAGCTTATCGCCGGGTCTTCTGCCGCTTTGACAAGCTCGACGTCCTTTTCACTGGATTTATCGTCTTGGCGCTCATCGTCGAAGCTTTGCGCATTAGTGTTAACAGGCCCTAGGGAATTATTACGCCGGAACAATGGGTTCGCAAATATTTCCAAAGGATGTCAGCTCTCAGTCTCTCTTACAGAGCATATCGGAAGGAGACGCCTCGAAGTATTTTCCTTCACCGGATGCGCTCAAACGAACTGAAACGTCGAGCGCCCAAGCTTCCCGCTGCTTCGAGCGTGCTGTAGCGATTGCTCCCAAAGAACCGGAAGTATTCATTCAGTTCGCCGGGTTCATAAAATCGCCGTTTCGGGCGCATGTGGTATCGCACGCGTGATCGGCTCCGGCGGTTGATTCTCCAGCGTTGCATTTCCGGCCTATAATTTAGAAATTAATTCTTCAGTTTCGGCTAAAGCGTCCGCAACCGAAAGAGTGGCGCTCCATCTTTTTTCATTAAAACCAAAAAAGCATAGTTGACGACTGTCAATACGCTGGTGTCGCGACAGCAGCTTGCTCGCCGGTGTATCACAGACCCTGGGCGCGGCACCCAGAATGGCTGCATCATTTTGCGGCGCGCTCGCATAGTAGTTTACTTTCCAATTGTGCTGTAAATCGTTTTGGTTGACAAGCAGCAGAACGAATCTTTGTCTGGTCAGATTATTGGACGCCATGAGCGTGGTATAAAATATGGAACAAAAACTTGTTTCAACTTTTCCATCCGCAAACCGAGCATTCCTCGTGCCTCCATTATATGGCTCGCTCACGCCGTCAAGGTTGTGCGCCCTGCTACCCGTCGCCTCCACCTAATACCATCTCCCAAGTTATTCATCGCCGACCGGAGGCGGCCCCGAAAGCCGGCCGCAGAGAGGCGGTGAATAACTTGGCCGTCGCAGTCGCCGCCGAACCGATTCCCGGCAAGACTGCGCGCGGCAACCGTTTTGCCGCGGCGTCGCTACGGTCCGCTCCACAGCACCCCACGAGGGTTGAGTCAAGAAAACCGACGACGCCGACGGCTCGCGTTCAGAAGTCTGAGAGAACTTCGCCCCATGAGGGCCACCGTATTAGGTTGACTATGAACCGGGTCATTCCGACCAGCGTTGCCGCAAACCAACGAAAGGAATCACGACAGATGAAAACATGGAAGGACATCACGCACTTCGCCGGGTTCGACTGGGCCAAGGACCATCACGACGTGCTCGTGTTGGATGGCGCTGGAAAAATCGTGGCTGAGTTTCGATTCGATCACACCGCCTCGGGTTGGATGCTTTGCCAGGAGAAACTGGCGCAGTTTCCACAAGTGGCCATTGCGGTTGAAGCCGGGCACAGCGCAGCGATAGAACGATTGGTGACGTTGAACTACTTGGTTTATCCGGTACATCCGCGCAGTTCCAAATCGTACCGCACGCGCAGACTGCCCAGCGGCACGAAAACCGACCGTGCTGATTGCTGGGCATTGGCCGATGCGTTGCGGCTGGAGGGCGAAAGTTGGCGCGTGCTGACCACGCCGGAACCGCTGGTGCAGCAACTGCGCTTGCTCTGCCGGGATGAAGTGGCGCTGATTGAACAACGCACGGCGCTGGTCAACCAGCTTCAGCAGGCACTTTACGAGTATTATCCCGCTGCTTTGGAGGCGTTCCATGATTGGACGCATCTTTCAGCCTGGGCGTTCGTGGAACGATTCCCCACGCCCAAAGCCCTGGTCGAGGCCGGAACACGCAAATGGCAAACCTTCCTGCACGCGCACAAGCTCTTTCATCCAGAGTGGAATAAAAAGCGGATGGAGATTTTTGCCAAGGCTGAACAGTTTTGCGGCACGGAGGCGGTCATCGCCGCCAAGAGCGCGCTGGCCGTGGCGACCGTTAAAATATTGCAAACCTTGGAAGCACAGTTAACTCGTTATCGTGCCCTCATCACCGAATGCTTCAAACAACATCCCGATCACGCGCTGTTTGCATCCCTGCCCGGTGCCGGCCCAAAGCTGGCCCCGCGACTATTGGGCGAACTCATCGCGCTCAAGCCGCTGGCCGACGTGCCGCAAGCCTTGCAGTGTTTGGCGGGTATGGCTCCGGTGAGTTACCAATCCGGCAAAGTATCGGTGGTTTATCTGCGCTATCAATGCAACCGCTTTTTGCGAGCCACCATCCATCTGTGGGTTGACCTCAGCCGCCATTATTGCGACTGGGCGCGCATCTATTACGAAGCGCATCGCAAGAAAGGACAGGGCCACGCCTGCGCGTTGCGCTGCCTGGGAATGCGCTGGCTCAAAATCATCGCCGCAATGATCCGCAACCAGACACCGTATGACGCGGCAGTTCATACGCGCAATCAACTGCAACACGGTTCCTGGGTGATGCAGTTGCAGCCGGTTCAAATCGTCAAAGGCAAAGGCGAGAGCTAAACGCACAGGAAACATAACAGCGGTCGGGCGGCTCGTGCTGTGCAAGGCGTTCCTCGCTTCGCTGCGGTCTGCCTTGACAGCGCCGCCCGCCGCTGTGGGTTGCTTTTAAGGTTTTGCGTTTCGCAAAACCGTGCCCGGTTTTGGGCGCGGAAAACAAAATGAACAGTTGTGAATAAAATCTATGAAAAAACCATTGCTCGCACAGAGAACATCTTGACCGCGCTCGCTTCGCCAGGGAATGGCACTTAGGAATCACGCTCGGAATCTGCATGTCTGGTTTAAGACCGAATTGGCAACCGCCCACTTCTGCTTGGTTTAGTCGCAATTGTTCAAGCATGACTTTAACTACGCGCCCCGATTCAAACATTGTCCGTTAAAATTTCAAGATGGTTTTATTAACAGGCTGGGCGCTACGTTTGGCGGCAAATCTGCTCGGACATCAGCGCACCGGTAGCAAGGCGAGCAGTTTGGATTTTACATATTCTCCGGCATGCTGCGGATCGTAAGTGATTCCCACCCGTAACAATGGATTCATGTCCGAGCAAAATCCACGGTCGGCCAGATGCGCGTCCAGCAGCGAAATAAACTCCGCCCGTCCGGCAACGCTGCCTTCCAATTTGAGATAATGCTGAAATGACTTGATGATCATGGCGGGAGACACGGCTGGTTTGGCCAGCGTCAGCGCCCAATACAGGTCAAACAAATCCCGCCCCCGCCGTCGCTGAAACAATGCCCGTAGTTTCGTCCCCAACATTTCGTGGATGTCATACCCGTTGACCTGTGTCCTGACCACTGAATCTCGAAACGGAAATTCAAACGGAATTTTCACCACCGGACGATATGGTGTGCGCTCGGTGACATTGGCCTCAACTACAACTTCCAAACTCTTGCCCGGTTCTGTCAGGCAAGGAACAGCGTAGGTCATCCGCAGCACCCGTGAAGGCTTCACGGTGTTGCGAATCGCCAGTTTGAGATCGTCCCACACTGACTGCTTCGGAGTTCCCAGCACGCCCTTCAATACGCGATTGAGCGCCTTGCGAATGTGACCCTCCGGGCGATCACTGACCACAACCAGATCAATGTCCTCGCTGTAACGGGATGCTGGCGCGAGGTGAATCTTGTGCAATAATGTACCGCCGCGCATGGCAATCTGACTCTGCAAAAACTTATCATCGAACAGCGCGACCATCGCCCGGCACAACAATAAATCCTGCTCGACTTGAATCTGGCTCGGCCACGGAACGACCGATTGATGGGCGATAACATCCCGGCGTGTGATGGGCGTTATCATCGTCCAAACTCCACGGCGTTGTTAAGAATTCGCCACCGTTTGATTTCAGGAGCATCACCGCGCAAACCCGGAACCAGCGGCACCGAGACCAAATCAGACGGCAGCCAATCCTGAATGACCTTGGCCAAATTGATTGCCCTCAATTTTTCCAGCACAAAACCCAAGCGCTGGGCCGTGGCCGGCTCGTCTTCAATTTTCAGCACCCGGCGCAATTCGGCCGGGCGCATGAGCGGCAACAGTGGAACGATGGTTTCCGCCGCCCGGCCAATGCCACCAATACGCGCGGCGTATTGAACCAGATCAAAAGTGGTTGCCTCCGGTGTGCTGACCAGCAACGGCGCATAAGCATTCGTCAATGGCTGCGTTGGTGTCTGCTCCACGGTGCGTTTCACAAAAAACTGGATGCGAATGCGGCCTACTTTGACAGCACGCCGCGAAATCTTGGTCATCACCTGTGTCACCTGCAATGCCTGCGGATTTGAACCGAGTGAACTGGCTGCCGACTGAAGCGCCAGATAATACGGCTCCCCCAACCATTGGAAATAATCGTGCAGCCACCACGCCACGGGTGGCGCGCCCACCGCACTGTGTTCAGGACTGACGATCAGAAAAAACTGATGGCGCGGCGAAACTCTCGTCACCCGGTTTTCCAGCCGCAACAACTGATTTCTGGCTGCCGTCACCGACAGCCCGGTGTCTTTGACCAAATCCGCCAGCGGGAAAGCCACGCGTCCCAAGGCCAGACGCTGGTTAATGAAAGCGTCAGCCGACCCGTCCATCCGGGATTTAGATTTGGATTGATTCATCTTTTACGTTTGCACATTGTAGCGAAGTTCGCTTCATTGTGCAAACGGAATAAATCCTAAATTAGCTAGGCCAAATCAAAGTGAGATGTAGAAAAGTGCCAGCAAAAGTGCCAGCACGGACCCTTTTAACAGGGCTAAAACTGGTAAGAAAAGATATGGCCGGATATGTGTTGACAATGAACGTAACTCGTTTATAGTCAAACAGTCAGCGATGCCATAGATGATTGATTTCGAGTGGCTTGTGGAAGACGAGACTCGGTCGATTCCGACCCTCGCCTCCAACTCCAAGTTGCACTTTTGCAGCGGGTTGCAGATGCCAGAGGAGGCAAGTGCCAGTGAAAGTGCCAGTGAAATCAATACCGGGCTACTACTCAACAACTACTCCGGTAAAACTCGGCAATCACTCGCGACGACGGGATTCGCCGCCCGTCTGGTGTGTCTGACACACCAAAAGCCGCATGCGGCTTCATAACATCGGACAAAGAAAGTCTGAGTTATGAAACGTCGTTACATCCTCTACCGCCGCAAACGCGGCGGCATGTTCTACATCGAAGACACTGAAACCCGGAAGCAGGAAAGCACCGGCACGAGGAATCGTGCGGAGGCCACGTCGGTGCTCAACGCCCGCAATGAATCCATCCGCCAGCCGCACCTGAATCTCCAGATCGCCAAGGCATACCTGGCCGGGACGGATTCGGGCGTGTCAACGCGGACGTGGCAAAACGCGCTGGACGCCATCATCGAAACCAAGAGTGGTCCAACCCAGGATCGCTGGCAGCGTGCCGCAAGGGAGAAGGCGCTGGACCTTATTCGTCATCGTGTCATTCTTGAAACGCAAGGCGAGCATCTGTTCGCCTGCCTTAAGGTGGGCACGGTCAGCACGAACGTTCATCTGCGCAAACTGCACAACTTCTGCCTTTCGATGAACTGGCTGCCCTGACGCCGCGATCCAGGAGATCAATGATGTTGAGCAACAGCGCTGGCTTGTGCGGTCGCTCATGCGAACCGCTTTTATCCCGCCGGAGGTTGTAAAGCCGCTCCAGCCACTTTTCCCATCCAGAATTGCTCACGGCCACATTCCATTTCTCCCACAAACACCGCGCACATTAAAGCGCATTCTACCATGCGTGCGAATCTGTCAGCGCCCTAATTAAAACTGGACGTGACTGGTTTTATGTTGTAAAAACATATAGCTTTTTTCAACATGAAAAGACAGCCTAAATCAACACAAGTCATTGAGCCAAAGGCGAGAGCGATTATATTTGGACATGGCAGGGGTTGGGTGTTCACACCGCGAGACCTGACCCAGCTTGGCGACCCTCGTTCGGTCGGCATGGCTTTGACCCGCTTGTCGCGCAAAGGCGTCATTCGCCAGCTCGCGCGCGGTCTTTATGACTTTCCGATTGACCATCCCGCGTTGGGGCGTGTAGCCGCATCCGCCGACGCGGTGGCCAAGGCGCTCGTCAGCCGCGATTCAGTCCGGCTTCAACCCGCCGGGGCCTACGCCGCCAACATCCTCGGCCTTTCGGATCAGGTGCCGATGAAAATTGTTTTCCTGACCGACGGAGCATCCCGCCGGGTCAAACTCGGCCAGCGTGAAATCATCCTCAAGCACACCACCCCGCGCAACGTCGCCACCGCCGGACGCAAGAGCGGCACCGTGATTCAAGCACTTCGCCATCTGGGTCAACGCCATGTGGACGACAAGGTGCTCTCCATTTTGCGTCGTCAACTCAATGCCGGCGACAAGGTGCGACTGCTCAAAGACCTCAAATATGCTCCCGCCTGGGTGGCGAACATTTTGCAGCGGCTCGCCGCCAAAACGATTTGAATCATGGATGACTTCCTCAAAATGTCCCCGAAGGATCGCCGGCTCGCCTGCCTTCAAGTCGAGGAGCGGATGCACTTGCAAGCCGCGAGCGTCGAAAAAGATTTTTGGATTTGCTGGACGCTGCGCGAATTATTCGCGCTACCGGGAATTGGACCGCATCTCACTTTCAAGGGTGGCACCTCGCTTTCCAAGGCGTGGAAACTCATTGAGCGCTTTTCCGAAGACATTGATCTGATCGTGGACAAACAGACGTTGGGCTTTGCCGGTGATGCGTCTCCCGATCAGGCTCCAAGCAAAAAGCAACGCAAGCTCCGCCTCGAAGCCTTGATGGAAGCCTGCCGTTGCTGGGTGCAGGAAATTTTGCAACCCGCGCTGGCCGGCCGCATCCGTGCCACGCTCGGCCCCACCGGCTGGAAACTTGAAGTTGATCCCGACATGGCAGATGACCAATGCCTGCTGTTCCATTATCCCGGCGATTTTGACCCGGCCGAGGCTGGTTATGTACGTCCGGTTGTGAAAATCGAACTCGGTGCCCGGTCGGATGACTGGCCGCATCAGGAAAATTGATTCAGCCCTATCTCGCCGAAGCTTTCCCGAATCTGGCAAGCGGGGCGGCGATTCCCGTCCGCGTTCTCGCTGCCGAACGCACCTTTTGGGAAAAAGCCCTGCTCCTGCATGAGGAAACTTTTCGGCCCGCTGACAAACCACGCAAATTTCGCATGGCCCGGCACTACTACGATGTCTGGTGTCTCATCACTCGCGGCGTGGCCGAACGTGCTGCCCAAGACCGCCCGCTCTTTGACCGTGTGGCCGCGCATCGTGAAATCTTTTTCCGCTGGTCATGGGTGGACTACACCACGCTCCATCCCGGCTCGCTCCGATTCCCGCCGCCCGCACACCACGTTGACGCCTGGCGCAAGGACTATCAGGAAATGCGTGGCGAAATGTTCTTTGGCGAAGTGCCCGCCTTTGACGAAATCCTCGATGTCGTGGGTGCGTTCGAGAAACAGTTCAACCAGCAGGCAAAGTCATCATCATAACCACGACCATATCAGGCACAGCGTTTTCTTGGCAGTGTCCCGATGCCGTGGGAAAGCAAATAAGCGCTGGTGGGAATCCAGACCTCTGTAGCCGACAAGTTGTTGTATCCATTTATCCGGATATTTGAATTCAAGATAGGCGTGTCCCTTAAAGTATTAGTTGACTGTAACCGATAACGTGTGCTATACGTCTGGCATATTCGATGAAAACTTGCATGAACATATCAGTCACGAGTTGGCCGATTATGATGTCGGCCCCGAAAGCTTTCGGGGCACGTCATAGCCGGTATAACCCGGGTTGTGTGTTTAGCCTTAGCCTATCCAGGGCAGATTTAGGGCAAGAACCCAAAATCAATTTGGATAGACTTATGGTAGGCAGGTAAAGAATCGAAATAGACTTTCTCTAACCCTGCTTACCGCGTGTAGGCAGGTTTTTTTATTTTCCCTGCGGAACTGGCAGAGTGAATGGCAGTTAACGAAAGACGAACGATCTGTGAACAAGAATAGCGCGACATCCAGGTGATGTCTTCTGGCGACAAATTGATTTTGGCGAGGACGAGCTTTGAATCGTCACCGATGTGGTGTGCCCATAAGCGGCCGATCACATCGCCAGGAAGAGCAAAACGAATTTTACATTTTGAGGGCTTCGGAGGAGGTGTGCCCCTAAACACCGAAACAGCCGCCGTGAAACCGCGGGTTGGGATCGAATAGATCACCAAGAGGTGTTTGTTCTTTGTTGAAATGGCACGGGCCGGGAGCATCAACGCTCCCGGCCCTTTTAATTTCGCGGTTGTGATTTAACAGCAGAATGGCTCCTCGCCAGGGAGCATGTCCGGGTGCGACTCCCGGCAGCCGCGCCATCTCATTTCCGATTTGTGATTTACGATTGACGATTTCCAAACAGGCCGCGCGCCAGCTTGCGCAGTCGAGTCCCCAAAACTTAACGAGCGTGGGGCAGCACCACGGCGGCCTGCCAAATCGCAAATCCGAAATCGTAAATCATAAATTCTTGACGGGGGCGTGGCAGAAAAGTGATGCACCTGCCCTGCAAGCAGGCTCAAGCGGGAGCGTTACCCGCCGTCCTCCACCATTTCGCATTGCGGGGAGAATCAGATTCGGGCGAGCCTCATAAGCTCAGCCTCAGCGGGTGCAACTCCCGCCCCCGCTACCAATTTCCGGGAAGTGATCCAGTTGCCCGACTGTAAATCGGGTGTCGCAAAACAAAACTGGAAGTGACGAGCTGGAGCGTTACCAGCACTTCCCACCATTTCGGACTCGTAGCTCAATCAGCAGAGCGCCCCGTTGTCTGCGGGAGGGTTGAGGGTGCAACTCCCTTCGGGTCCGCCACCAGCGCGTAGTGTAGGAGCAACACGCTCGGCCTGGGACCGAGGGATCGCAGGTGCAAATCCTGCCGCGCTGACCAATTTTAAATTGCTGCCGTGGCCGAGACAGATGAGGCATTCGTCTTCTAAACGAACCGATGCAGGTGCAAGTCCTGCCGGCAGCGCCATGTAATGCTATTTATTGTGCGCCTACCACGAACAATAAATAGCAATTGCCAGGTAGTGTGAAAGTAGCACGGCGGCCTGTTAAGCCGCGCGGTGTTGGTGCGAGCCCAACCCTGGCAGCCATTTTCAGGGTGTAATGTCAGCAGCAGTTGGCCTCGTTCGGAACGAGGAGGACGGGAGTGCAATTCTCTCCACCCTGACCATTTACGGAAGGCAGGCAGATATAAGCTGGCTGCACCTGTCCCGAAAACAGGATCGGCATCGCCGAGGTCGGAGCGTTACCGACGCCTTCCGCTAATTTGAATCTCTAAAGAAAGGAGATCCCATGAAACCCATTATGCGTCACCAAAGCCAATTGCTCTTTCGCAGGAGCTACAAACCGAATCGAGCCATGCGAATCCGGCCAACGCAGCGGCTTAATCTCGTGTTCCGCCCCGTGAACAGGTTTGGCTCGAAACCGCAATTGACCATCGTCCCGTAGCTCAATAGCAGAGCATCCGGTCGATAACCGGAAGACGCAGGAGCGTTACCTGCCAGGACGACCAATTTCCCTGAGTAGCTGAGGCAGATTAGCGCCTCGCTGAAGACGAGGAGACGTCGGCGCAATACCGACCTCAGGGACCATTAAAACCGATTAAACCAATCCCGCTACGGCGGGCAGATCCGCCTTCGCCAAGGCTACGGCGGACAGGAAGGAAGCATGAATACTGTTACTGAAACTCAAGTGCGCCTGATTGCCTCGCCGAAATCGTGGATCGAAGGCGAGGCGTTGCGCCAGCTCTATGCCGTGGCAAAACTTGATGGCGTGCGGCACGCCGTTGGTTTTCCGGACTTGCATCCGGGCAAAGGCACGCCCGTGGGCGCCGCGTTCGTAACTGAGGGTGTTATTTATCCGCACCTGATCGGCGGCGACATCGGTTGCGGCATGACATTGTTCAAGACGGACCTTGTCCGACATGACGCCAAGCTCGACCGCTGGGCGGAATTGTATTTCCACCTCGAACACCCGTGGGATGAAGATGTCGGCGATTATCTCGCCGTATCGGGTTTGGAGTCCACGGAGTTTGATTCCTACCTCGGCACGATCGGTGGCGGGAATCACTTCGCCGAGGTTCAAGCGGTGGAGAAAATTCACGATACCGCAGCGTTCAAGCGCACGGGCATCGGAAAGGAACAGCTCGTCATTCTCGTCCACAGCGGCTCGCGCGGTTTGGGCGAATCCATCCTGCGCGCTCATGTGAATGAGTATCGCGCTTCCGGCGTGGCTGGAGAGTCGTTTGCCGGCGAGGAATATCTCAATGACCACAACTCTGCCGTTCGTTGGGCAAAGGCGAATCGTGCGCTCATTGCCAAACGACTTGCCTCCAAGCTTGGTGCGGAAGCCGAATATGTCTGGGACGGTTGCCACAACAGCATTACCCGGCACGAGGGTGACGGTGAAATTGTTTGGATTCACCGCAAAGGTGCGGTCGCGGCTGACAACGAGTTTGTTGTCATTCCGGGTTCACGCGGTTCGTTGTGCTATGTCGTCAAACCGACTGGCGACGGTGAGAGTCACGCCTGGTCGCTTGCACATGGTGCTGGCCGCAAATGGGCACGCAGTGAAAGCCGTTTGCGAATGCGCGAACGCTTCGGCGTGCACCAGTTGGTCCAGACGCCGCTGGGCGGCCGGGTCATTTGCGAGCAGCGCGATCTCCTCTATGAGGAAGCGCCCGCCGCCTACAAAAACATTGAGGCAGTGATTCAGGACCTCGTTGATGCCGGACTCGCGTCCGTCATCGCGACATTCCGACCACTCCTCACTTACAAGATGCGCCAAGTGAGGCGATGACAAAACGGGGTAGTGGAGTGGCGGAGTGATGAAGTGTTGGCAGAAATGCCGGCCCCATTACTCCAAAACTCCATTACTCCAATCCCCCATTCAGCCCGTCCGTGAATGCAAAGCAGCTCGCGCGATCCGTCTTTCCAACGGAGCCTAGCCGGTGCGAGTCCGGCCACGGATGCCAGTTTGCTCTCAAGGTGTAATCAGTTTCTGCACGCCGCTCTGCGAAGGCGGAAGTTCGTGGTGCAAATCCACGTGGGAGCGCCAGCTTCATTGATGATTTACGATTGATGATTGATGATTTGCCATGCCGCCGCGAGGTGCATACTGCCAATCGCAAATCGTAAATCCGAAATCGTAAATTTCGCGTGCCTCTGTGCCTCAGCAGCCACAGGGCGAGTTTCGTAAACTCGTATTCGTCGGTGCGAGTCCGACCAGAGGCTCCATCCGTCGCTCTGAGCCGGCGTCAGCCGGGGCGGAGCGACGGATGCACTCCGTAGCCTCGTGCGAAGGAGGGCTCGTGTAATCTGGCTCAGAGCTATGGATGGCAGGCCATTTCAGGATTGTGGTGTAACAGCAGCATTTCGCGTTGTGAACGCGACGGTCCGGGTGCGAATCCCGGCTTCCTGACCAATTTTTCGGCGGCGCATGTGCGTCGTCGTTCCACAACCATAACCCACAACCCGGAGGCCGTATGGCAAACCAATCGTTCGATCAAGAAAGCCCCTTTTTTCGAAATCACCAGCAAGCGACGCAAAGGTTTCCCGTCCGAGACCCGCGTAAAGCGCGGCCTTCGCGTCGTGCATGGCGACAAGGAGCTTCATGAAAAGCTCGGTCGCAATGATCCATGTCCATGTGGGTCAGGACGCAGCTTTCAAAAGCTGCTGCCTTCACACCGGTCGCTATGACGGCAGTCAGCGGAATCATTACTTCCGCGAGTGACCGTCAAAATCATTTCAAACTTTGAATCAGGCCAGCAGCCATTCCGGCAGTCCGCCGGAACCGTCCTGCGCATGGGCTGGTTCATTTGCGGTTCGATTCCGCATGTTGGCTGAGAACCAACTCCTTGGTACGGAGCGTGGGAGAAATCCCGCATCAAAACCCGACCGGAAGGCCTGCGTTCAATCGCAGTCCGAAGGCAGCTTTGTGAAAAACGCTCCGGCGATTTTCCCGCTGCCGGACGACGGCCTTCCGGTCCGGGCACAATTTTAAGAAAGGAAAACAACCATGAACTACAACATACTGTTTATCATCGGAATCGCCGTCGTTGTCATAGCCGGCGTGATTGCCATGCCGGCAATCAAGAACCTGCGCCACGTATTTCGAGTGCCGGAAGGCTGGACGGGACTCGTATATCATCACGGCTTGTACGTGCGTCGCAACAATGCCGGACGCCATGTGCTCTGGGGATTCGGCTGGACGATGAACCTGATCGATCTCCGCAGGACTTCACTGCTTGTGGCCGGCCAGGAAGTCCTCACGGCTGACAGCGTCGGACTCAAGTTGAGCCTGCTCGTCACTTACCAGGTAGCGGAGCCGGTCAAGGCCGCGCACGAAACGCAGAACTGGTTGAGCGATCTCTACAACGCCACCCAGCTTGCGCTGCGAGCGGTCGTAAGTGGTGTCGCCGTGGAAGCGTTGCTCAACCAGCGACTGGAAATCGGCGCGCAGCTTTTGGCGCGTGTGCAGCCGGAGGCGGCCAAAATTGGTATCAACGTACTTGCTGTCGAAGCAAAGGACGTGATGTTCCCGGCTGACTTGAAGCGGGCCTTTGCCGACGTATTGAAGGCGAAGCAGGAAGGCCAGGCCGCCCTCGAACGCGCACGCGGAGAGAGCGCCTCGCTGCGCAATCTGGCAAATGCCGCCCGCGTGCTGGAGGGCAATCCGGCCCTGATGAACCTGCGTCTGATGCAGTCGCTTGCATCGGCGCAAAACTCAGGCAGCACGCTGGTGCTCGGTATGCCGGGCGGCTTCGTTCCGTTGAAAAACGGTAAATCTGAATCCGCCGGTGGAGTGAAGTAAAAAAATGATGCAGAAACGTAATCTTGGCTTTGTCCGCAACCAGCGGACGGTTCAAGGATGCCACGGAGGTGGCAACAACGCGGGCGGAGGCGAAAAACTCCGCCCGCTATAGTCTTAATGCTTGCAAACACTGAAAACAGGGATTTTACAATGGGTAATGAAGGTACCAAAGAAGAACGAAATGATCCATGGCATTCCATTACGGCAGCTACTTCGGAACGTGCGACGGCAGACTCGTTAAGGCTCTGGAAAGCGAGTGCAAAACTGCTTTCGCGGAAGGCAGATTACGCCTTTTTCGTACGTCGAAAAACACTTGAACTGCATTATCGAATTGTTCATCCCGTTGGCCGATCAGCTCAGGCGGCGGCCTGCAAAGCCGCAAAGGCTGGTGCAATTCCAGCACGGGATTCCATTTCTTCGAGCATAGGTGTTGAGAGATACACGCTGCGCTTCCAACGCGGAATACAGGGCGCGATACCCTGATGCTCGTCCATTTTCCCAAGTGAACCCGGCATGCCGGCAGAGACCTCGCACGGTCGAAGTAATGGTCGGGCACAGGGTTCGGTGCGCTTGGGGATACTTTTGCGACGCGAAATCCCGGTGCCGGCGAGGATTTCACAGACCTGGCTGCGGCGGTTCAACTCCGCCTTCGCGTCGCGAACGGGTTGCAAGCATTGCAGCGATGCAGCGGTCTCTTAAACCGCAGAGCACGGGGCAGCACCGTGGCGACCCACCATTTTGCCGATGTGGCTCAGCAGCGACAGCAACAGTTTTGTAAACTGCCGGGC
This sequence comes from uncultured Verrucomicrobiae bacterium, assembly GCA_963744965.1. Taxonomy (GTDB): domain Bacteria; phylum Verrucomicrobiota; class Verrucomicrobiia; order Limisphaerales; family UBA11358; genus UBA11358. Next base: position 803,894 of record CAVUVT010000005.1, on the reverse strand, counting down.
ATTTGCCCCACGAGAGTGCGAGTCTCTCCGTCGGCCCCATTTCGCTCCCGTAGCTCAAATTATCAGAGTGCGACGCTTCGAACGTCGCGGTTGCAGGTGAGAGTCCTGCCGGGAGTGCCAATTTACGGGCATGTGGTTAAACCCGAACAGCAGAGGGTCCAGACTCAGAATCTGGCAGCCTTGGGGGTGCAATTCCCTTCATGCCCACCATTTCACGGCGACTGGCTTTAGCGGGAACAGCAGACCCCGGCGACTTAAAATCGCCGAGCCTTCCGGGTGCAAGTCCCGGGTCGCCGACCGGCGTGTGGTTCACAGGGAATAGCAGACCGGTTCGACTCAAGATCGAACAGCCTTGGGAGTGCAAGTCTCCCCACGCCGACCACTTTGGAATGTCAACCGGACAAGCGAACCGGGCCTGTTTGCTAAACAGTGCGCTCCTGGAAACGGGAGTGTGGTGCAAGTCCACGGCATTCCGCCATACGCGCGTAGTTCAAAGAGAACCGGCGGGCCTATACCCCGCATCGCACTAGATGAGTGCCGAGTTCCGGCCTGCCCGCAGTAGCACGAGTGCGAAGGCGGGAGCGTTACCATCCTTCGCTCTGAGCTACGGATGGCAGGCTGGACGCGCGTACCAACCTTTTGTCCCCGTAGCTCAAAGCATAGAGCAGACGCGTCCTAAGCGTCAGGCTGCCGGTGAGACTCCGGTCGGGGACGCCAAATCGGAATGGGTTATCGGATGATTGGAGTGTTGGATAAATTGGGCTACCGGTCATATTCCTCACCAAACCATCAATCCAACACTCCATTAATCCACTTCTTCCGCTCGTGTAGCCCAACTAGCAGAGGCACGACGTCGAGAGCGTCGCCAGTGCAGGTGCGAATCCTGCCGCGAGCACCAGTTTCATGGAGCTGAAGCCACAGCAGACCGGCACCGGACTTTTAATCCGGTATGGTGAGGTTGCAACTACCTCCGGCTCCACCAACATTTGCCTCGTGGTGTAACAGCAGCATGCCGGGCTTTGACCCCGAGGGCCTTGGTGCGAATCCAAGCGAGGCAGCCAATTCACAGCCCGTTAGCTCAAAATCAGAGCGGCAGTCCTACAAACTGCGGACGCTGGAGAATTACCAGCACGGGCTACCAATTCTGCCGCTGAGTGTGGAAGTCTGCACGCCTGTCTCTGAAACAGGTCCTTGCGGACGGCGTTCAAGCTGGAGCGTTACCAGGAGCGGCAGCCAATTTCCAATCGCATTGCGCCAGCACCAACAAAGAACAAACACCTGGAAACTTTTATGAATGACATACTGAATAAGTCAATCGTGCTGGTCCTGAACCGCAACTGGCAGGCGATCAACGTGCGCACGCCGCAAGAGGCGTTCTGCATGATGGCCACCAACGTCGGCACGGCGCTGGAAATTGAAGGCGAGAACCACATCCGTCCCGTGACATGGGACGAGTGGATCACGCTGCCGATGCGTCCGCAGGATAATGCGGTGCAGACCGTGCGCGGTCCGGTCCGTGTGCCGACAGTGATCGTGGCCGTGAACTTCGCCAGAGTTCCGAAGAGGCGTCCGAAGCTCTGCGCGAAAACAATTCGCGAGCGCGACGGCAACCGCTGCCAGTACACGGGCCGTGTGCTGCGCCCGGAGGAAGGCAGCTTGGACCATGTCCTGCCGCGTTCGCGTGGAGGCAGAGACACTTGGGAAAACCTGGTCTGGTCGGGCAAAGACGTAAACGCCCGCAAGGGCAATCGTCTGCCGCACGAAGCCGGCCTGAAACTGCTGAGTGTGCCGCGCGCACCGAAGGAACTGCCGGTATCGGCGCTCATCCGCAACGCCCACGGCGTCGCCGAGTGGAAGTTGTTCCTGAATGAATGAGATCATGTCTGGTGAGATTCAAGTGCATATCTCGACTCGTGCTAGATTTTGGCGAAATAATTCAAGCATGGCGTTAACTGCGCACCCTAAATCCGAGCAAAACATGGCAACCGGCCTTGCCGCGAGAAACACTATTTGCCAAGAAGCTGCCTGGCTTCATCCATGAGTGGATGCTCAAAGGCGCTAGCATAGGTGTCCAAGGCAGATGCTTTGAGGTGGAGTTGCCGTCCGGTCTTGTGCCAGCCGGAAACCGCCGTCAATATTTCGTGAAGAATTTTCTTTGACTCAGTTGCCTTGAGGCCAAAGCGCGGCGCGGCAGCCAGCGCATTGGCAATGCTCGGTTCGTCCTGATCTTCGGTAACGGCCGTTTTGCTCATGTGGACACGGTCCACTTCCGGCACGGGATTGATGTCATAGGCTGGCGAGAGCGACCACCGGCCGGGTTCGTGCATCAAAAAACCATGATTGCGGAGGTGGTCATCATAGTTGCTGGCAAGCAGCGAGAAAACAAGGCGTCGCCACAATTCGCGCAGGTCGCCGGGGACATCGTTGCCGAATTGACGTATGCCGTCGGCCAGCAACGTGTAAGCACCTGGGTCGCCTTGGGGCAGTCCCAGCAAGGTCACGGCGGAGATGAAAGGAATGCGATTTTTGCCCGTGCGGTCAAATCGGGTGATGACTGCCACACTGTTTCCGCCGACCGGCACGAGCCGATGTTCTGCGACCTGAATGCCCGCCTGTGCCGCCAGCATCAGCGCGAGAATTTCACCCGCCGCAATATCCCGCGTATCATCAGGCTTGGGAAATTTCGCAATGGCGAGTCGGTCGTCTATCAAGCTGACCGCCGCCTTGGGGCGTGCGCCGCCAAGCGGCGAACCGGCACCAAGGAGAAAACGCAAATCTTGGGCGGTTTCAGTTTCACTGTGAATGGCGTCCGTGGCGCGAAGCAGCGCGTTCAAACGCACCAAAGGCGGCAACTTGCCGGCGGTGACGGCAAGAAAGGGACTTTCGGCGTTGAGCCGAAAACGGAGCGCCCCGACGCGCGCCACGTCGTCCAGCGCCAGCACATAATCAATGTCACGATAGGGTTTTTGCGCCAGGACTTTCTTCCGCACGGCACGCTCGATCAGAATTCGTCCCCAGCGGTCTGGCCCGCAATCCTGAATCGCCCCAAAGAGCGCCTTGCCATGATGAGCACCGCGTTGCAGTGGCAGCGATGTCGGGTCAATGGCAAAGGCATCATCTCGCTGAAGCCATTCGTTTGCATACTCAAACGAAACAGACGATCCGCGTTCAGCCGCATGGAGATGCCCCACAAGATGGGTTTGCCCCCGCCAGTCAATATGGACTTCAATGCTCATGAGCGTGAGCGGCGGATACGTTGCGGCAGACGGCGTTCATCCAGACTGAGCGCGAGTTCATCGCTGGCAGGTGAAGCGAGATTCGCTAGGCGGTCATGGAGTCCCAGAACAAAAGTTGCAGTCACCAAAGTGCCAAGCGCGACGGTTGGATCGCCGCGCTCAAGCCGCCAGAGTGTATCACGGCTGACAAAAAGACGCGCCGCCATGTCGCTGGTGGAGATGCCACGCTTACGCCGCGCGAGCGCGAGGTCACGGCCCAACTTGCGGAGCGCATGGGCGGCAGGCAATGGCATCGAGCTTGTTTTCGACATGGCAATAATGTCCTGTATTGCCGACATTAAGTCAATAGTCGTCTTTTTTATCTGACACTACGTTTAACTGCAACTGTTCCACAAAGCGTTTGCATTGATCTGACGGACACCAAAACGGACACCAAAACGGACACCAAACGGATTAAAAGCGATACGTTCGGATAGAACCATTTTTGCTTGAATAGTCAATAAAATCAGGCATATTTGAGGTGCAACGGCGGGGAAATTAGGCCGATTCCGACCTCCGCCTCCAAACATAACCAGTTGGAACTGTAGGGTTTGGTCAACTTCCACAGACGAGTGCCAGCGGAAATGCCAGCAGGATTTAACTCTGGCCTGCCCTGCGTAACTCCCACCTGCTCCCTGCCGGAGCCGAGATCAACCGTCGTAAACTCATCGCTGTGAATACAGTTATGAGACAACGATATTGGCTCTACCGCCGCAAAAAAGGCGGACGCTACTACATTCACGATGACGTGACCGGCAAGCAGGACAGCTTGCACACCACCGACCGCGCCACGGCGCTGCGGTTGTTGCATTCGCGCGGCGAAGCGCAGCAGCAGCCCGCCGTGAACCTGCAAATCGCCCGCGCGTATCTGGCCGCCAGCGACCCGCAGATTGCCACCCGCAACTGGCAGTTCGTCATGGAGGAAATGGTAAAACTCAAAAAAGGCGAGACGCAACACCGCTGGCAGACCGCCATCAAGGACAAGGCGTTTGACTTGATTCGTCACCTGCCGGTTTTGGAAACTCGGCCGGAAAACTTTTTGCGCGTGCTCGAAACCGGAAAAGTTTCGACGAATGTTTATTTGCGGCGCATCCACAACTTCGCCCTGGACATGACATGGCTGCCGTGGCCGGTCATCGTAAAACGGCAATGGCCGAAAGTTGAGTTCAAGGACAAGCGGGCCATCACCTGGGAGGAACATCAGGCCATCGTTACCCGCGAAATGAATCCCGAACGCAAAGCGTTCTATAAACTGGCGTGGCATCTGGGCGCGTCTCAATCTGATCTGGCGGGACTCGAAGCTGAAAACATTGATTGGGAACATAACGTCATCAGCTTTGCGCGCAAAAAAACCGGTTCCATTGCCATCATGCGCTTCGACGATGAAGTGGCGGAGATTCTCCGGGATTTGCCGGAGAGCGGCCCGCTATTCCCGTATCTGCGCTCGGTGCGTTCCGGCGACCGGGCGACGGAATTTCACCAGCGCATCGCGGGCTTGGGCATCAAAGGTGTCAGCTTGCATTCGTATCGGTATGCGTGGGCGGAACGCGCCAAAAAGGCGGGTTATCCCGAACGGTTCGCGCAGGAGGCGCTGGGTCATAACAGCAAAGCTATCCACCGCGCGTATGCGCGCCGGGCGCAGGTCGAACTGCCGCCGTTGAGCGAATTTGAACGGATGCGCAGCAAGTTCGCGGAAATGTCCAAAACCATTGAGCCAGTGATGGCGAGCGCATAACCGGAGGAAATCACATGAACTTGGATCCTGCCATAGTACTCGACCCTGTGTTCCATTTTCTCGATTGGATCGTCGCGGAATGGGGAGTCTATCTGTTTCTCGCGTTCGTTTGGCTGTCCATGATTCTGATTGCGTGGATATTCAGCGGCGGGTTGCGCCGGAAATTCCCCAATCAACCGCACGTCAGCGCCGGCATCGGCATTGTCATTCAGCCAAACACGCCACCACCGCCACCAACAATCATCATCCACGAATATAACCCGCCGGATGATGGAATGGATTAAACCAGGTGTCGTTTGATCGTGATTTGTGGGACGGGCGAGCGGAGGCGCGGAAGCTCCGAGCCTCCTGCTCACTGCGCTGCCGGTCGCTGCTGCGTAACGGACTCGCCCGTCTTCATGCTGGTTGGGCCTGCCGTGCCCGCTTCCGCGCGTTCTTGTTGCGCCAGTGCCGGTGAATGGCCGCCGCCACTTTACTCGCAGCGCAATGATGTCGCCCGGCGCTTTGACTGCCCGGCTTTCCGGCGTGCCTTGAAAACCGGCCAGACAAGTTTATTTTTTCAAGAGGCAAAAGCGATATCCGCATTGAAAGCACCAGCAACGCTGCTATTATCGCTGTAGAAGTTGTGACAACAGCTATCGCACATACGAACATCATTGCCGGTGAAATGCCGACCTTTTCGTCATTTCCCTCGGTTTTGCGGGACGACCTGGACAAGCAGCACGAACTGGGGCAGTTCTTGACGCCGTTGCCCGTTGCGGAGTTCATGGCGTCGCTTTTCGAGATTCACCGGAACGAGCTGCATTTGCTCGACGCCGGGGCTGGAGCAGGCGCGTTGTCCGCCGCGCTGGTCGGGCGGTTGTGTCACGAGCCACGAAGACCAAAGCGGATTTCCATCACGACTTATGAAGTTGACGCGGCGCAGATTGAATCACTGCGGGCCACGCTCGACGATTGCCGCCGCGAGTGTGAGCAAGTGGGCATTTCATTTTCGGCTACGGTCTTGAACGAGGATTTTATCGCAGCCGCCGTGCCGATGGTGCGGAATGATTTTTTTGGGTCAAAACCATTACCTTTCAACGTTGCAATCATCAATCCGCCCTACCGAAAAATTCGCGGTGATTCTTCCACCCGGTTGTTGCTCCGGTCGGCGGACATCGAGGCCAGCAACCTTTATGCGGGCTTCGTCGCGCTTGTCATTCGATTGCTGGTCAATGGCGGTGAGTTGGTCGCCATCACGCCGCGCAGCTTTTGCAACGGTCCCTACTTCAAACCGTTTCGGGAAGACTTTCTGGAAACGATGTCGTTGCGACGGCTCCATGTCTTCAAGTCACGTTCCGCCGCGTTCAGCAGAGACGCGGTATTGCAGGAAAACATCATCTTTCATGCAGTCAAAGACACAGCCAAGCCTGAGCGTATCATCATCTCGACCTGCAGCGGTGAACCCGCCAGCACGGTGACGGAGCGCGTGGTGGATTTCCGCAACATTGTTTCACCGGACGATGCAGAGCATTTCATTCACCTGCCGACGGACGACCAGCATGCCCAGGTCCGACAGGCAATGGGGCGACTCTCAACTTCGTTGTCGGCGCTGGGTGTGTCGGTTTCCACGGGACGCGTCGTGGATTTTCGGGCAAAAGAATTTCTTCGCCAGCAGCCGGGCCGCGATACCGCGCCGTTGATTTATCCCTGCCACTTCAATGGCGGGTTCGTTCATTGGCCGCGCGAAAAGGCGCGCAAACCAAATGCCATCGTGAGCAACGAGCACACGCACGATTTGCTTGTTCCTGCCGGCATTTACGTGCTGGTCAAGCGGTTTACAGCCAAAGAGGAACGGAAGCGAGTGGTGGCGTGCATCTATGACTCACACCAAATAGAAGCGCCGCTGGTCGGGTTCGAGAATCACCTTAACTATTTCCACATCGGCGGCAGCGGGTTGCCAATGGCACTCGCGAAAGGGCTGGCGCTTTTTCTGAACTCGACATTTGTGGATTTGTATTTTCGGCAATTCAACGGTCATACACAGGTCAACGCGACCGACCTGCGAAGCTTCAACTATCCAAGTCGCGCGAAACTGGAACGTTTGGGCGAAAGCATTAACGATTTGGAAATGCCGCAAGAGCAGTTGGACGGAATCGTGGAAAGGGAATCCTTCTGATGGCAAAGGTAAAGCAATCGGAGAGGGAGAAGAAACTGACCGGCGCGACAGCAATCCTGCGTGCGCTTGGCTTCGCACCGAAACAGAGCAACGAAGGGGCGGGCTACACGCTGCTGGCGTTGCTCAATTTGAAGCCCGGCCAATCTTGGAAAGATGCCGCAGCACCACTGCGAGGCGTCACACCCATTATAGATTTTGTGGCTACGGCGTATGGTGTTCGCTATGCCCCAAACACCCGCGAAACCATCCGCGACGAGGCCGTAAAATACTTTGTAGAGGCTGGCTTGCTGCTCCGTAATCCCGACGACCCGGCACGACCCACCAACAGCGGCAAGACCGTCTATCAGATTGAAGCTCACGCACTGGAACTGATCCGAGCGTTCAACACGCTGGAATGGAGCGCGAAGTTGAAAACGTATCTGGTCACCTGCCACCGCATCCGCAAGGAATTGGCACGCGGTCGGAAACTCGCCCGCATTCCGGTGAAGCTTCCGTCCGGCAAAACCGTAACCATTTCTCCCGGCGGACAAAACCCGCTCATCAAAACAGTCATCGAAGAATTCTGCCCGCGTTTTGTGGCTGGCGGGACAGTTCTCTACATTGGTGATGCCGAAAACAAGTTTCTCCATCTGGACGCCGACTACTTGCAACGGCTCGAAGTCGTGATTCCCGCGCCTGCGAAAATGCCTGACGTGGTTGTGCATGACACGCAGCGCAACTGGCTTTTGCTGATTGAGGCCGTGACCAGTGCCGGACCAGTGGATGGCAAGCGGCGGAAGGAACTGAAGAGTTTATTCGCGGGTTGCAAAGCGGGCTTGGTGTTTGTGACCGCGTTTGCGAACCGCGAATCCATGCGGAGTTTTCTCACTCAACTCTCATGGGAAACGGAAGTTTGGGTCGCCGAAGACCCAGACCATTTGATCCATTTCAACGGCGAGCGGTTTCTAGGCCCGTATCCTGACGTAATGCCCCAGCCATAGTTCACTCGAAATGGCAGACGAGAGCTTATGGATACGCATCTGACCAACGACTACCTCGCGCGGGCACGGGAAATTCTTGGCGACCGAACTGACCCCGAAATTGAGTATGACAACACGGTTGTTGCGTTTCTGGCAAAGGGCATGGACATCAAGAGTGCCGTTGATGCCGCCAACAGGGAACGCCCGGACGAGGCATTAAAACCCGATCCGGCTCACTGGGAGGATTTGGCGGCACGATACGATTACATCAGCAAGCACAAATTGATGCTCCAGAAATTGGGAATCAAGGAATGAACAGCCAGGGCAGCGCAAACAGACGGAAGCGGCCAGCGGGTGCTCACAAAACCGACACACACGCTTCATCGAATTCAACGATGATGTCGCACGATGCGTCTCCACTCATCTGGTACAATGCCCGGCGCTTGGACTGGCCAGCTTTTCTGCGGCACTCGAAAACCGGCCAGACCAATCACCTCAAAATAAAACCTAGACGGCAGCGCAGTTAGCGTCCGTTTCCAAAATCTCCGCGACAACACAGCCGTTCCGTCCGCTCCGATTTCAGAAACGGACGTTCACTGCGCCCATGTTCATCCAATTTGATACGTTCAGACGAACACGATTCTGACGGCTTTCTGAAACTTGAAAGCCTTGATTTTTGCGAGACACCATCCCCTACCAAAATCGGTAGTGAAAAACACAACCAGAAACCAGGCGACTAAAAGCAACGAAAAGCGACAACGCATTTGTCACTTTTCGTCGCATCCACTCCTGACATTTCGTCGGCACTCGCCGCTTTTCGTCACTTGAATTTGTCGCCATTCGTCGCCCTTTGCCGCTACACGCGGCGTGATTTCATCTCACTTTAACTTTCACCTGCTCTCTTCCGCCGTTTTTCATTATCGGGCTATGCTGTCCGGCGATGACTGAAACGGCACATCAAAAACGCGGCGGCAAACCGTTCCACAGCATTATGGAACCGCACTACGATTTCATCCGCGAGCTGCGCCAACGGCGCAAGACGTGGCAGGAAATCGCCGACTTGCTGTTGAGTGAAAAGGGCATTCGCGTCACGTTTCATGCTCCGTATCTATTTTACCGGCGCAAATTGAAACGGGCGACCAAACCGCATTGGGAAGATGCGGAAAATAATTCCAAATTCCAACCCGCCCACCCCAACGCAGCGGCCAGCCGGCCGCAACCTCATCCAGGGCCGTTGCCGCCATCGCCCCATTTCCACCGTCCCGACCGCTCAAAATTCAACACCGAAGAATTCACATGAACACCAACATCACCAAACGCATCCACATCAATCCACAATCCAAAGGCAGCCTTGGCAAAAGCTTCGAGGCCGAGTTTCGCACCGCCTGGCTTGATTATCACGACATCCATTGGAACGGCTCCGACCTTGATGACCGGCACCATTCGTTTGCCGACCGCCATCCCGAACAGGTGCAGTCCTATGTTTTGGGCAATGACGACGACAGCAAATCCACCCTGCTCGGATTGTTTCGCAACGTGTCGCGCAGTGACGCGCCGGTTCACGTCATTGATTGCCGGGCGCAGGCAGACGGTCTCATCGTGCAGGCATTGGAATCATTGCAACTGCTCGAATCGCTCGCAACGCAGAGCATCCGCTTCACGTTTTTCCTGTTTCCCAGCGAGGACACCGAGAGCATGAACAATCTGCTCGACCTGTTTTATTTCGCGGGTGACCGCGTGGATTATGTGATTGTCCACAATCCGGCCAAGGTCAGAACCAACCTGTTCAAGAAATCCAACATCGAGGCCGAGTTAAAAAAGTTTGGCGCGAAGGAACTGACGTTGCCGGTGGTGACTTCCATCACGCTGCTGGCCATCAAACGCGCCGAGGCCAAGGCGGGCCGCAAGTTGAGTTTTGCGGAAGTGGCGACGCACGGAGCCGCACACTTGGAATTGATGCTCGCCGGGGAAATGCAATGGGCGATGCAGCAGATGTTTCGGCAATACGACGCGCTTGCCGATCTGCTGGTGCCAGAGCAACTGATGCCGGAGGTCGAATCACAGCCGGAACCGGCAGTGAAACCCGCCCGCCCAAAACATCCGATGCTCAACCTGGGCGAATGAGTATGGACCTGGACAAAGATGACTTGGCGGCGCTGTGTGCCGGACTGACGACGGATGAAGTGGACCGGGTTCACCGGCTGTTGCACGAATGGAGCGTCGGGCCGGACAGCAGTTTTCCGGTGCAACTATCGTTGCTGACCAGGGCGCAATGGCGCATCGCGGCCAATCTGCCGCGCTTGATGAATGATTCCCGCAAATTGATTGAACTGCATCTGGCCGAATACCGGCGGCAGAGTCAGGCGATGGCGGATGATTTTGCCGGCACGGTGGACGGCCAGAACAAGGAGTTGAAAAAAACAGTCGAAATTCACATTCAGGCAACCCGGCAGGCGGCGGAGCAGATCCAGGTGCAGCTTGCCGACGCGGAGGCAGTCGCAAAGCGGGTGAATGATTTGATGGAAAGCGCGGAGTCTGAATGGGAGAACATCAAGGCCAGCACCACGGCCCAATGCGAACGGTTGGAGCAGGTCTCCAATGACTTGCAAGACCGGTTCGCGTGGCGGGTGATGCTGCGGGCGGTCGCTTGGTTTTTGCTGGCTCTCGGCTATGGAATTTGCATCGGCCATTATTGGATTCATTGAGCTTTGCTCATGGGCGCAGTCGCGCGGGCAATGACGCGCGCCAATCCAGATTCAATTGTATGTCGCCGGTCGTCGCGTCAAGGTAGTGCCTCGGTATGCCCTCGGCCTCCACCGTTGACCCGCCGCCCGGCTCCGGGAGTTTTGCGTTTAGGATTTGGCGCGTGGAGAATTGCTTGCGACAAGAATGGCCAGCCGCACCGGACGCCTTGAAAGTCATGTGCGCGAAAAACTTTTCAACGCCGGCAAAATTCGGCATCATGCCCGAAGTTTCCGAAAACGATTGACGATTGTTGTGGGCAGAACGACAGGCAAACATTTTGTATGACGAAACGAAAGACGACAGCCACAGGTTTGGCACAAACCAGCGGACAGGGTGGCAAACTGCCCGGCGCGCTCCCCGCTGGTTACACCACGCTCCTCGCCGACCTCAAGGCGCGGGTCCGCGCGGCGCAACTGCGCGCGGTGGTTTCGGTCAACCGCGAGTTGATTCTGCTTTATTGGGACATCGGTAGAATCATTGTCGAGGCGCAAACGAGCAAAGGCTACGGCAAGCAGGTGGTGGAACGGCTGGCGGAAGACCTGCACGAAGCGTTCCCTAAAATGGACGGTTTTTCACCGCGCAACGTGTGGCGGATGCGGGCCTTTTATCTCGCGTGGACTGAGAAAAGCCAAAAACACCAACAGCGCGTCGGGAATTTGGATTCAAAGATTCTGCCACAGCTTGTGGCAGAATTGGACGGGCACAATCTGCCACAGCCTGTGGCAGATATTCCGTGGGGACACAATGTGTTGCTGTTGGAAAAAATTCCCAACCCGATTCTCCGCCTCTGGTATGCGCACAAGGTCATCGAACATGGCTGGTCCCGCGCGGTGCTCACGCACCACATTGAAACGCAACTGCACAAACGCGAAGGCAAGGCCGTCACCAACTTTCAACGCACCCTGCCGCCGCCACAGTCCGATCTAGCCGAACAAACGCTCAAAGACCCCTACAATTTCGATTTCCTCACGCTCCGCAGCGACGCGCATGAGCGCGACCTCGAACAGGGTCTGCTCGACCACATTCAAAAATTTCTGCTCGAACTCGGCGTAGGGTTCGCGTTTGTCGGCCGGCAATATCACATGGAAATCAGCGGCCAGGATTATTATCTCGACCTCCTGTTTTATCATCTCCGGCTGCGGTGCTACGTCGTAATTGATCTGAAAATGAAAGCCTTCGAGCCGGAATTCGCGGGCAAGATGAATTTTTACCTCTCAGCGGTGGACGACCAACTCCGTCACGCCGACGACAAACCGTCCATCGGCCTGCTACTGTGCAAGGAACGTGACCATCTGACCGTCGAATATGCGTTGCGCGATTTGAAAAAGCCCATCGGCGTCGCCCAATGGCAGACCAAACTGGTCGAATCCCTGCCCAGGAATTTGAAAGGCAGCCTGCCGACCGTGGCGGAAATCGAAGCTGAACTGGACAACGCATGCACCAAATAAGGTGGTGAATTGATCTTCAGCTCACGCCTCTTTTGTTTTGGATATCGCAGTCCGTGGACGTTGCTCGGCTGACCGCTGATCCAAATTCATGGCGGCGCAACGGCGCCCCCTACCAGAGCGCCGTTAAGCACGACCTCTTTGTAGAAATTCATGTTAACAAAATCAGAGATCCATCAGGCGCGATCTCCTCTGCAAACAAACTGAAGAGCCGGCTGTCCATTGAGTTTATCGTTGGTTTGTCGGAACTGCAAAACCGCAAAATTAGTCAAGCGGCCCTTGATGGCGTTTGCTAGTTTAAGGTGCAGATGAGCGACACACGGCAAAGGCATAAGACCAAGTGGAATGATTATATTGAGCGCATTCTGCGGGTGTTGAGGCATGTCCAGGAGCATCTGGATGAAGAGTTGGATTTGGAGGAATTGGCCCGACTGGCCTGTTTTTCGAGTTTTCATTTTTATCGCGTCTTCGCGGCGATGACGGGTGAGACGATTGCGGACCATGTGCGGCGACTGCGCTTGGAGCGGGCGGCGATGGACTTGAGATCGGGCACGAAGCAGGTGATCCAAGTGGCGCTGGACGCCGGTTACGAGGCCCATGAGTCGTTCACGCGGGCGTTCAAGGCGGCCTACGGAGTTTCGCCGGCGGGGTTTCGCCGCGCGACGGCGCCCATCGCCATTCTCGCCGCGCCGTCCGGCGTGCATTTTCGGCCGGGCATTCCCTTGACCACCTTCAACACCAATCACATCACCACCAAAGTTATGAAAGTAATCACCAGGAAAATCAAACCGATGCGCGTGGCTTATTTGCGGCACGTCGGGCCATACGAAAATACCAAACAAACGTGGTTCGACCTCACGGGACGGCTGTCGGTGGATAAGCAGCTTCGCAAGCGTTCGGTGTTCATCGGCATTGGGCACGATAGTCCAGCGGTGACACCGGCGGCGGAGCTTCGTTACGATGCCTGCATCACGGTGGGTGCTGGATACAAGCCAAAAAAACCGGTGGAATTGCAAACCATCGTCGGAGGCAATTATGCCGTGGCGAAGAATTGCCCGGCCGGGGAAATCAAGGACGCCTTCCAGTTTTTGTTCGGCAAATGGCTCGCGCGGAGTTCGCGGGAGTTGCGGCCTGCGCCAAGCTTTATAGTGTTGCTGGGGGTCCGGGACGCGATCGCGCCAAAGAAACTGCGGGTGGACATTTATGTGCCGTTGCAGCCGAAGCGACGCCCGGCTAAAGCGAAGCCAATGAACATCGAAGTGACGACGCTGGAGCCGCAGCGGGTCGCGTATATGCGGCATGTCGGCCCCTACAGCCAGGCGTATCAGGTATGGCTGGATTTTACGACAAGGCTGATGAAGGACGGGCTGCCCCGCAAGAGTTCGTTGTTCCTCGGCGTGCCCCTGGATAATCCCAAGGACACTCCGCCGGAGAAATTGCGCTATGACGCCTGCGTGACGGTGGATGACAAGTACCGGCCTACGAAGCCGGTGCGGGTGCGCACGATAGCAGGCGGCGATTATGTGGTGGCGCGGAATTGTCCGCGCGGGGCGATCGCCGGGGGCTATGAGAAATTGTACCGTTCATGGCTGCCCACGAGCGGCCGCAAAGTACGGAAGGCCCCATCGTTTATGGCTGCCGTAAACGGGCCGGAAGGGATCCCGCCGGCCTTTGGCTTCACGGATATTTATGTGCCGTTGGAGGTGGGAAAGTAAGAATCGGTTGGGTATTCCGCGATCCGCATTCCACCTTTTTCTTAGCGCCGTTATACATAGGTAGGCGGCATCACACATCACACACAAACAAACCCCAAATCACCATGACGAATTCGCACCCCAAGACACCCGGCGCCTGGCGCGCCGTTTTGTTCCTGTTCACAATCGCAACATTGATCCCCGAACTGCTCCTCGGCTCCGCCTTGGCCGCTCCGTTGACCAAAGACGCACTAGCGACGGATTTGTGGATCAAGATGCCGGGTTCACCGCTGGGCATTGCGTGGGGTTTTCTCTATGGATACCTAGACGTCAAACCGGAACAATTCATGCAGCAAGCGAGGCAGCTCGGAGCCGGTTTTACCAGGGTTGCCTTATTCTGGAACCAGATCGAGCCGCAGAAAGGCCAGTACGACTGGCGGTCGGTGGATGCCTTTGTGGATCAGTTGAATTCTCCCGATGAAGGATTAATCTCATTGTTCTCAAGTTCGCAATGGGCGGTGGAGCGCCCTTCGGCCTTGCTGCCACCTGCGCCGGCGAAAAACCTGGAGGACTACCACCGTTTCATCCGTGATTTGGTCAGGCACTGCAAGGGAAAGGTGCGTTACTGGCAAAACGATGGGGAGCCGAATGATCCGATATATTGGTCGGGCACCAAGGAGCAATTCGTCGCGCAATTGAGGGTTTTCCATCAGGCAGTCAAGGAGGCGGACCCGTCGGCGGTAGTGGTGCTGGGCGGATATGACGGCCTCTTTGGGCCGCCGGGAACTTACCAGTATCCGAATCAGCAGGCGGGGCTGGATTTCTTTGATTACGTTTTGAAAACTGGCAGCAACGCGTTTGATGTGTTTGATCTGCACCTTTATGGGGACCCTTACACCATTGTGGGGCGGGTTGACATTATGCGGCAGAAGATGCGCGCGTTGGGTTACGAGAAACCGATTATTTGCGGCGAATATGACGGGCCGGGTTTCTTTGGATTTTACGAGAACTTGAAATACGTTTCGCTTTTTACGCCCTGGACGCAATCGATCCTGCAAACTAATGCGAACGGGTTTCCGACTGTCGATCAATCGGGCAGCAAACGGATTGCCGAACTTTACAAAAACAGGAGCACGCTCGCGCCGGAGACCCAAATGTTCCTGCTCGGTTGTTCACCGGAATTGGAGGCGAAGTATAATCGCATCCAGGCGCGCGATCTGGTCATGCGGAATGTCTTCGCGTTCGCCGCCGGAGTGCAAAAAACGCTTTACGTGGAACTGAAGCCGGTCCAGACCGAACGCGACAATCTCATGACGCTGATGTACGGCAAGACTGAATTGCTCGATTACGAAAACGGCTCGCTTCAAAAACGCACGCCGACGGCCGAGGCTTACCAACGCATGGCGAAAGTTTTTAATGGCATTCGTGCAGTGAGACAAATCAGTGTCCCGGGGAAGCCGTCCCTATTTTTCTTTGAAATGGATCGCGGCGCGCGCGGCCCCGCTTATGTGATCTGGGAACGACGCGATGTTTTTAGCGGCGAAGACGCGCCGCCGGTTCCATTTGACTGGGCTTGGACGACGAAGCCACCGGCAGCTTCCGACGCGCTGGGCCAGGTCGTGCCCGTCCATGTGGCCGATGGCCGGTTGCATTTGGATGTTTCCGTGACGCCAATTTTTTTTGAGCCGGTGGAATGATCGGCGCGGATGCCAGGCCGGTTGAAGCGAAAGTCGAGGAACTGGCTACAACGATGGGTGCCACCTTCGACGAAATCCTTCGTGTCGTCGGTGACTTCGAGAAACGCTTCAACCAGTCGTCACCAGCATGAAGAATTCAAAACTAACCTCGTCAAAAAGTGCCAGCAGAAGTGCCAGCAAACCTCATCGGTTGGGAGTAAAATGGAGTTAAAAAAAGTCGGCTAAAGTTAAGCTTGACATAACACATAAAAGCCTTTATTTTCAGGGCAACGGTGATGATTTAGATAGTTGATTTCGAGTGGCTTGTGGAAGGTGGGATGCGTCCGATTCCAACCCTCGCCTACGCTTGATCGCCTTTCACAAAAAGGCAACGACATTGGGTTTGTTGCTTTTGGCTATTCCGGGCATTTTTTCGTCAGTTTCTTGATCGGGTCATAACCCAGGAATTCGATTGCTTTTCCAACAACCCGCGTGCTTGGCACATCAACCCGCGTTCCCAGTTTTGGACTGGGACCCGGTCAACGTCCAAAAGCTTGGCCAATTGGCTTTGGATGAGGTGCAGCTCGATTCGGTGCTTTTTGATGTGTTCTCCAAGCGTTTTAGGCTCTCTGGGGGCCGTTTGGATGCACTTCCAGAGGCGGGGACAGGGGGCAACGCATGGCACCGCCAGCGTCTATATCAACGACGCCGAGGATGGTTTGATCCACGATTACGACATGTGGCTCGAGAAACTCGCGCCGCACGAGCCGACATCGCAATACCAGCACAACCGCACCGGCGAGGACAACGCCGACGCGCACCTGAAACGCCAGGTCATGGGTCGCGAAGTCGTCGTGCCATCACGAAAGGCAGATTGGACCTTGGCCCGTGGGAGCGGATTTTCCACGGAGCGATTGGCGGTCGCCGCCGCAAGCGTGTGCTGGTGAAAATCATCGGCGACTGACTCCCTGTTTCGTTTGAATGGAAACATGAAGGTCGCCCCGGCCGGAGCCGGGCGCCCTGGTTGCCGAAGATGCCGTGCCGCCATTGGGCGGTGATTGCGCGTTTGTAACGCGATGTTAAGCTTGAAATTGTCGGCGATCTGCTCCTTGTTACCGAAAAAGGTCAACTCTGGTTGAAAAAGGAAATGGCAGCAGGTCGCGGAACTGCCAACTAATTTTGGTCTTGTGCGGTTGAATTCGGCGAAACTGCTTGGAAACAGCTAACCCTGAATGCACCAGTCATTCTACGGCTGATCCCCAACTTTTGCATTGGTGATACCGATGTTGTCGTCATGGCAGCGGAGGACCAACCAATACCCGATAGAAGGAGACTTTATTCGTCAGGCTCGCGGTTGTATCCACCCAGGTAAAAGGCATCGCCGGCGAATTCGTCTCAAAGACGGTGTTCCACTTCAGGAGATTGGTGGAAGACTGGACCGCATAGTCAGGTCCAACCATGCCACTGACGGTCAGGCTGAATTGGCCGTTGGCCAAGTTTACGACGGACGCTGACAAGGTCGGCAATGTGAGCGGATTCACCACCACGCTGAAATTCCGGATGGCGCTCATTGGCGGGGTTCCGTTGTCGGTCACCTTGATCGAAACGGGGTTAGTGGAGTTGGCTTGTGAGACCACAGGCTGCCAGTTGAAAACGGCGCTGGTGTTATTGTTCTGAGTCAGGGTGGCGCCGGACGGGCCGTTCAACAGGCTGATGGTCAGGGTCGGAGCCGGCAGATTGGTATCCGTAGCGGTGGTGGTGAGGGAGACGGTCTGCCCCACGTTCACCGTCTGATTCCCAATCGCGGCCAGCACCGGCGGCGTGTTGGTGGGGATTAGCAAATCAATGATGGTATAAGCCGGAACCAGGACGGTGAATGAGTTCCCCAGCCCGGACACGGTGTTGGTGGAGACGGGCCAGCTTGGGTAATCATTTGTGCCGCTGTAGTTGGTGAGGCCGAATTGATACTCGGTGCCGGAACCGGAAAGGGTCAGCCCGCTGATGTTCACCGCAGCGGCGATGGCGCTGGTCGGGCTTAGATTGACCAGCATGACGCCCAGATTGCCATCCTGCCGTTGCGTGGCGTGGATGCGCAAATCGTCATCTTCGTATGTGCTTTCAAGAAACGTATCGCCAACGTTTGCCAGTAGATGACACATCATCGTCCCGTAATAAGCATGGCCCGGCGTCTGGTCGTTTTGAAGGATATCCGTGTGAAGTATTTGGTAGTCCACGTTGACGATGCCGTTTTCAAGCCAGGTCAGGTAATTATCCGCGGCAAAGAGCGACACCGCGGCCCCGGTGGCGGTTCCTGCGCCGGTTTCTGTGATGGCAATTTTCATTTGCGAAGCCTTGGTGGCGCCCAGAGTGTTTGTCAATTGCGACAAAGTTTCCTGGATGGTTGGGACAATCGTGGTGGATGCGGCCAGGGTGGAAGCAGTGTCGGTGCCGGGATACCAATGAACGATGACAAAGTCCACCACGCTGCCACACACATCCAACAATGAGGTGTTCCAAGCGCTATGGTCCTCGTCAAAGAAGACACCACAGAGGATGGTGGGGTCCTTTGCCTTCATGTCGTTGATGAACTGGATCGAATTCGTGCCGTAGGCAGCCGGAGAGAGAGTGGGCTGGCCAACACGGTCGGCCGCCGTCTGGTCCAAATAATGCAAATCGTATTCCCAATCCCAGCCGGAAAAATAACCGTTGCCGTATATCTCATTGCCGATTTCCCAATATTTGATGCCGTAATTATTCGTCACATTGGCATCCGCCACCCAGGCCGCGGCCACAGTGGGATCGCCGCCGGCGTCGTCCGCCGGATTGGAACCATAATTGACAGTGATGATCGCCTTGGCCCCCGACGGGGTAACCAGGACGTTCATGAAATTGGCAAACGAGTCCTCGGTATTGATATAACCTCCGTCGTTTACGGTCGTCGTTTCCCAATTGAAGATGTCCCCGTATGACCCGCCCGGAAACCGAAGGGCGGTGATGCCGGCGGCCTTCAGCAGGGGAGGGATTGCCGAGCTGATCAAGTCATTGTCATAGACCGCGGTGCAAACCCCCAATCCCTGCGGCGGCATGGTTGCCATGGTGTCCGCAACGTTGATGCTGACAGCGACTGGTTGAAGAACGGTGACACTGACCACGCTGCTGGTGGCGCTGCCGGAAGCGTTGGTCACGATGAAGTCGAACTCGAAAATGCCGGCGGCGGACGGAGTCACCGTCAGACTCGCGTTGGTGGCGTTGGGAATGTTAGTCAAGGAGCCGCTACTGTCGCCCATTTGCCATTGGTATCGAAGCGGAGAAGCACCCACCGCGGCTGCAACCAATGTGACCGGGGCACCGAGGTAACTGGATAGGGCCGGTGAAACAACCGGCGCGCCGGCGAGGAGCTGGCTCGTGTTTATTGACAAGCCAATATCGAAAACCGCGTCAAAATCTCCACTGCTGCCGAAAGTGATTGCCCCGCCAGCGGGGAAAAAAAGCCCAATCTCACCGCCCGGGTAAGGATTGTTGCTGGCAACAGCCAGCGCCTCCCAGCCGGCGGTCGAACTCGCCTTGCCAAATGACCATGCATAAGTCGAACCGGGCGCCAACGGTATGGACAAGCCGGTCCATTCCAGCCAGTCGCCGTCGTTGAAGGTGAAATTGCCCGAGGTGTTGGTTTGCAGGGGTACGGCGACGCCGTCGGACACGGAATAAATGTGGAGGTAATAGGGCTGAGGCGTGCTGATGCCGCTGTAGGAATCCAGTCCGGCGGTCATAAACGCCAGTGACGTCAACAGATATCCTGTTGAACCAGTCAGTGTGGTGAAAGTCTGGCCTGGTTCGCCAGCGTCATGGCCTGTCTGGTTGTCAGTGTAGTAATTCAGACCATCGGGAAACGTCGTATTTCCAGAGGTGCTCAACTGGGAAATATCATTGGGCCCCGGAGTCGGGGTGGCGGAACCAATGTCCGTGAGAGTTTGGGCGCGGGCCACCCCGGCTAATGCAACGGCCAGCATCAAAACCACAGACACCGCGGCTCGCCGCCGGCAAACAGGGAGGGTTAGTGAGCGCTTGATTCGCAAGCTATGAGGCATAAACTGGGATTTCCCATATGGTTTCTTGCCCACGACCAGCGTGGGCCTTTTTCGTGATTTTCTTCCCACTCCACGGATTTGCAAGGCTTCTTTCTCGTCCCCGTCGGTTCTTCTCTGGCAAAGGTGGCGATTTGTCGCCAGTTGCGCCTTTCCACACGCTTTTCCACCCGGTGCGAAGACACCTCCTCCGTGGTTTCCGTTGTTTTCATGCGAGTCCTTTCACTTTTCATTCATCCGGATGCCGCTACGAGCAATCTCAGCCGCCCAATCTCTTCCAGAATGGCCCGGAACAACTCTCGCGGAACTGCCACTTCCGCCATCTGAAACACCACCGGTCTCGCATGGCGCACAACCTTCGCCCCGATCTTGATCGGTTTCTCCCGCAACGTCGTCAATGTCCAGTGACGCACCGCTTGCGGCAGCACCGCCTGCCGCAGGAAGTTGCCCAGGTTGTAGGCCAGCACGAACAGTTGCAGCCGCACCTGGTTGTCCACAAAATCGTGACAGGACAGGCGGGTCCATTTGACGGCGTTCTTGCCTTCCTTGATCCATTGCTCCGCCGTGCCCCGCTGGTTGTAGAAGCGCACCACCCGTTTGGTGGGCCGGCTTAGATTGGTCACGATGAACCCGACGCGAGGGAACAGTTCACCGTTGTGCCACTCGACCTTGGCCACCACGCGCCGGGCGCGATCCCAACTCTTTGCCTGATACAAAAAGCCGGCATACCAGACTACCGGTGCGTTCGCTGGCCGGCCCACCGGTCGGGTCAGCAGTGGCTCGATGTCCCGCAACAACGCATCATTGGCCGGCAGACGGATGGCATACTCGAAGCCCTCGGCTTCCAGATACTCATAGAGCTCCGGGTTGGCAAAAGCGGCATCGGCCCGAAAATAGCGCGGAAGGTTTCGATCTTGATAGCGAGCCACCACCGGTTCGAGCACCGCCCGCCAATCCTTGGCGCTATGCACATTGCCATCGCGCAGCAGGGACTGCTCCACATCGCCAAACTGATTGAAGCAAAACAACGGATGGTAGCAGGTGCAGCCAAAATGTCCGTTGTAGGCAGTGCCTTCCTGTTCGCCATAGGGCTCGCTCACGGAACTGTCCATGTCCAGGATCAGTTCCCGCATCGGCTGGCGTTCCCGCAGCCGGTCAATCCACTTCCCTGATAGCTTCGTCAACTCCCCCAAGTTGCCCGCTGCGTCAATACTTCGGTCTCGAACCGTCCCATCTGGCTGGTGGAGGCCGCCGTGTGTTCCGTGGCTCGCCCACCAACCACCTGCCGCATGGTGGGATCAACGGAGAGTCGTTCGGCGTCATTGGTGTCTTCGTAACCTGCCAGCCGACTGAACATGGACTGCCGCATCAGCGCGACAATCGAGTGTTGCGTGCTCTTGCCCGTGTGCCAATCGTTCAGCAGATCATCAGCTAGATCGGTCAGACCCAGTGCCGCATCCAGTTCTCGATAAGCCAACAACCCGGCGTCAGACGTGACCTTGGAACCGTGAAACTCCAGCATCAAACGACTATCAAAACTCACCCGCAGAACCCGCTTTTTGCCTGCACCCATTGGATTCTCCATTTTTCGTTGGTTTGACATAGATGAAAGCCCTTGTTT
Organism: uncultured Verrucomicrobiae bacterium; assembly: GCA_963744965.1. Taxonomy (GTDB): domain Bacteria; phylum Verrucomicrobiota; class Verrucomicrobiia; order Limisphaerales; family UBA11358; genus UBA11358. Next base: position 782,501 of record CAVUVT010000005.1, on the reverse strand, counting down.
ATGCGACTCCATTGTAAGCCTATCACATCAGCTTGTGAAGTTAATCTGGGAAATCCGGGGTTAAATCATTGTTTGTAACCGTGAGCCTTCGCCGACCACGCCGCGATGAACAGCAAGGTGCCGATGGCGGCACAACCAATCAGTCCGGCAAATCCTGCGTTCCAACCGTAATGTTGGACGACAAATCCCAAACCCCAACCCGAAAGCACGGTGCTGGCGTAACCAAAAATGCTGGTCAGGCCGACGGCGGTGGCGGCGGCGCGCTTGGTGGCGAGGTTGGCGCAGGCGATGGCCAGCAGGCATTGCGGACCATAGACGAAAAAGCCGGTGGCGCAAAGCAGGCCGGTGATCAGCAATTCCGATTGCGTTTGAATTTTCCATAACAGCAAAACGGAAACGCCGGCGAGCGCCATGTAAACAATGCAAGCGCGCGCGGCGCGACCGCCCAGAAACCGGTCGGTGATCCAGCCGCCAAGCAATGCGCCAGTCAGCCCGAAGGCTTCGAATCCGGCCATCATCCAGGCGGCGTGCAGAATCTGGATGTGCTTGGCTTCGGTCAGCAACGTGGGTCCCCAATCAAACACGGCGTAGCGGATGGCATAGACGAAGAAATTCGCCACCGAAAGCAGCCAGATGTATTTGTTGGAAAAAACCTGTTGGAACAGGAACGCCTTGAAATCTTTCTGCGATTCGTGCTCTTCCGCTTGCGTCCGGGTTCCTTCAACCTCAGGCAAACCGACCGAGGGCGGCGTGTCGGGCATCAGGAACCAGATCAAAACGGCGGCGAAAATGGCGATGGCCGCCGGAACCAAAAAACAGAGCCGCCAGTTGGGCGCGAAAAAACTTCCACTGACCAGAAAGCCGCAAAGCAGAACAATTAGAATGCTGCCGATATTGTGGGAGCAGTTCCAGATGGAGAATTTGGTGGCGAGCTGTTTCGGCGGAAACCAGTTGGCCATCAGCCGCGCGCACGGCGGAAAACCCATGCCTTGAAACCAGCCGTTCAACATCCAGATGAGGCCGAACGCCACGACGGTCGAACTCAATCCGAACCAGACATTGAGGAGCGCCGAAGCCAGCAGCGCGGTGGACATGAAAACGCAGGCGTTCGCGCGATCGGCGAGAAAACCGTTCGCGAACTTCGACACCCCGTAAATCACCCCGTGCAGCGTCAGAAACAGACCGAGGTCTTCCTTCGTGATGCCAAGATCTTGGCTCATGAACGGCATGGCGACGCCGAGGTTTTTGCGCACGAAATAAAACGTGGCGTAGCCAAGAATGGAAAAGATCAAAACCCGCATCTGCCAGCGGCGGTATTTTGCCGCGATTTCCGCCGGGTCGGTGAGCGTGACCGGCACGGGCGGCGCGGGCTGAAAAATGCCCAGCCAGCCCCGGCGTGATGCCAGGTGGTTTGGCCTGGCCGTGGTCGGTTTCAAAGTCATGTGGCGGTCAGATTAGCCGGCCGGTTGCTGCCGTCGGCGCGCAGCGGCCAATAAAATCGTGAAGAGTGAAAAGCATTTCATCGGGATTGTCATTTGTTTTCGATGGAGAGAAGCGTCCCGGGTGTTAAAAAAAGGGCGGCCATTGCTGGCCGCCCTTGAATTTTTTATGCCGACGACAACCGTCTGGTGTCCGAGGCGATAGAACCCGGCGGGCGGTCAATGCCATTGGAGCGTGAACAAAGGATTGCTCCACGTCAGCACGACCTGGGCGCCAATGGAGGCGCACCTTGACACTGCGATAAACCAAGTTTCCTGGTTTCGGCAGGAACGCCGGATTCATCCGGCAGGACATTTAATCACACGTGCCCGCCGCAGTGCCCAAGTGCGCCCTCCGTCGAGTAGGGCCAAAACCGTTCCCAACATGGACTGGACCGGAAAACGCGCCTTTTTGCGGCGTTTAATCAAACCCGCCCCCCCCGCCCCGCGATACGGCGCGTCCCAAATAACATCCCCCAGCAAAGGTTCTAATTCGCCGGCGCCGGAAGGATTGCTTTGGATATAAGTGGTTTTGAAATAGTAGGCATGGCCGTCAAGGAAATTAATCACCCCGCCTTGGTTATGACGTGAGGCGAAGCTGTTTTGGCGATTTGCCGGATTGACGGAGTTGTATTGAGGTGAACCATTGACAACTTCCGTGACCGGATCGAAGACGCAATCAAACATGAATACAATCGCCGTCGGTTGCATAAGAGAAGACATTTTGGGCATATAAGGGTAATTCATAGCCGATGTGTAAGTGCCATCATTTCTTCTTTTCAGATCAATGTTCATGTCATAACTAAAAAAACCATCCGCACCGCTCCCAACCAAAGTAGTCCCACTGCCACCTCCAGCAACCGTACCCAAAGACATGCTGGCAGCGGGACATTCCCAAACAGGCCCCTTGCCGCCGGGAAAGGGCAGATAGACGGTTGCCTTAGTTGCACTGCCGCCTCGTGCAGTCAAGTATTGATTGTCATAAACAGACAGATTTTGTTCCGCTACCAACTGCGGCAGCAGGTTGAACCATGCATTAGGGTCAAGCGGAGTGCCAGTCGGCAGGGCACCAGGACCACTGGGTGGGTAAGTTGCAAGGGAAGGATAATCACCATCGGCACCCATGCCGTCACGGGGGATGCCGTCGTTGTTGTCCGGGGAATACATTTGGATGGCCAGTCCCCACTGCCGCAAATTGCCAACGCAACCGATCTGTTTGGCCTTGGCTTTGGCCCTGGCCAGCACCGGCAGCAAAAGAGCCGCCAGAATGGCGATGATGGCAATGACGACCAACAGTTCAATGAGCGTGAATGCGCGCCTTTTGACGACGGCATTCACGCCCGAGGCAATGTTTTTTTCGCGCATTATGGCGTGCTGATCTGATAGAACTGGGTGGCGGCAGCATTGGTCGCAGCATAAATACCGGTGTTCGGATAATAACCCAACCCAAAGGTTTGCGTCCACGGGCCGAGGAGGTTCGTGGCGCTATAGACGCTGTAAGTCGAGCCGGCTGCCCCCGCTGGCCAACTGATCTGTGAAACTCCGTTGATGTTTGAGATGCCAGCCGTGAATGCCGCGGGCTTGTTGGTGACAAAATCCGCATAGCGCGACGGATAAGGCTCTGGCTGGGTTGGGGCGTATACCCCCAAGGCGGCCGTTATTTCAGTGCAAAAACCGGGGATCGGTTTGCCCCAGTAATTGGTGTTCACCTGATTCAGAACATTGGTATAGGTATAAACATAAACTTCCACGTACGGCGCGCCGGCCGAATAGGGCTGTTGAAAGGCATACAGCCCCTTGGTGCTGTTGGTTGGGAAGTTGCCACTGACCGCCGCGCCCGCCGCCGTGGAATAAAGATAGACATTGGTAAGGGTTACGAGGGAACATTGGTTAGAGCAACCATAAGTGCCCTGTATTGAGCAGTTCTGGACGCCCGTGGCCACCGCCGCAATGTTCAGCGGTATCGGCGCCGGCAATGGATTGTTGGTGCTGAGAATAATGACGGCGTTGGTGGCAGCGCCTGTAGTTGGATCCATCTCCAACTCCCCGTAATAGGACTCTGCCGGGCTGATGACATTTACCAACGCTCCAACGGGAGGCGTGTTGGTGACGTTAAATCCACCGGCATACACCAGGCAACCCCCCGTCCCGTCTTGAATAAAGAATTCAGAGCTGGTTTTTGATTCAATTTGACCAATGGTTGTAACCACGCCCTCAACATTGAATATCTGCCCGCCATTAATGGGGACATTACCGTTAACGTTTTGTATAAATTGGTGCATATAGCCAATGCTGACCACCGGCGGCTGTATGACCAACACATTGACGGTTACGCTGTTCTGGCTGCCGGCGCCGCCAGTGGCAGTGACATAATAAGAACCAGAGTTGGCATAAGCGGCAGTGAAGGAGTAACTTGACGAACTGCTCGCACCCGGCGCAGCGCTGAAAGTATTGCCACCAACCGGTTCAAAAAACCATTGATAAGTAATTGGTCCGGTGCCATTGGCTGCAGCCGTCAAGGTTATCGGAGAGAGAACTGAATTTGTCTCGCCTAAGGGCTGCAGGGTAAAGAATGGCCTGGTGGCCTCGGTGATAACCGTAACCATCGCCGGCGCGCTGGTGACGCTGCCCGCCGAGTTGGCAACGGCCACGCTGTAATTGGCGGTGTTTTGCAGATCGGTCAAAGTGAGCACATTGGCCAACGAGCCTGAAACGTATGTGCCGTCGGAAAGCGGAACGTTATTGGAAAGCCATTGATAGGTCAACTGGCCAAGGCCGGACGCCGCGGTATAAAGTGTCAGATTGTTACCTGAATAAAGAGTGGTGCTTTGCGGCTCGATGCCAATCACGGGAATTTGAGGAGTATTGGCTTGAACATCGCCGAAGGTTGTGCCAACAATGACATTGCCGATCGCTGCCACTCCTTGATTGGGGTATTGGCTGAAGGCAACCTGCGAAATTACTATGTTCACTTGATTCGTAGCGGTCACGAGATCGGTCCCATAAACATTGTAATCGTTGATCGTAACTGGATTGACCCATAGGGTTGCGTTAGGATATGGATCAGAAGTGTTCACATCGTAGCTGAAAACGACCTGATAGGTGATGCCGGTGGCCAGATCCAACGGGAAGCTGGCAGAACCAGCCAAATAAATATCATTATTGGTATTAGCAATGCCCAACCGATAGGTTCCCGGCACCACCGTGTTGGTGGTGTCAATAAAAACGTGACAAATGTAGTCATTGGTGGTGTCCTTGAAATAAGCGAAGTAACCGCCATCGGTCGTCGGCAGCGAGCTGACATTGATGGTAAAGCTCGCAAACACGATCGTGTTTCCCGGTGTGTTGGTGAAATTGTTGGATGGCGCCGCGACGGTGTCGTAGTTGGTTGAATTAAGGATCAAAAGGTCATCTGCAATGAAGGCATCCAGATGCGGCACTGCCGGGGCGGAGGCAAACCAGAGGCCGTCGGTTTCAATGCATCCGTTCGGGTAAGTCAAGGCATCTTGGAAAAGCACAACTGCCCGCGCGGACAGGGCTGCAAAAAATGCAAGGATGACAAAGGTTATTATTAAGGTTGATGTTTTTTTCATAGGTCGTTGTTGTTTGAATGTTTTCTCTGGCTGGCTGATTTTATTTGAGTTTCAGGCATAATTGCGTTTGCGGTTGAATCTTACACTAAACGCGCCGGGCCTGCGTGACATTTTGGAAACAATTGAACCTGTTTTGCCGCCCTTGCCGGGAAAATCAATATCCGGCAAAACGCTTCCCCGAACCGTCCCGCTGCTTTCATGCTTCTTCATGCTTCTGAAGGACCGAACCGCTTCCGTTTACATTCCGGCCTACACTCACATTTACCAGCCCTGTTTGTCAAGCTTTTCGCATGGATTTCCATCGCTGGCAAGAACTTCCGGCAAAAGTTGTTCACATTTTCACACAATTCACAAAACCGAACCGCAACCCCTTCGACACACGGCTTGCGTTCATGCTGGCGAAAGCCATTTTGCGACCTGCAAAACGAGCGTGGCGGCTTTCGGCAGAAAGCCGCACAACTCAATTTCCCTGAGAACTGCGGCGGTCCATGACCGCCGCGTTTGTTTGGATTTTCCGAAATGGCGGCGCTTTCAAAGAGCGCCTTTACAGCCGGGAGCAAACCTACGGCCTCGTGGCAGACGACAGAATCACGTCAGCGAGGCAGGCACTACTCCGTCCCGGACACTTGTTCGCATCGCAGTTGACGGATCAGTATTGCGAAAATCCGGCGGCAATTCCGGGTTGCTATAGACGTTTTCGCCTGTCTGATAAATCAATGCGCCAGGCGATAGAATTTTTGCGGGTCGCCGGCCGAGTTGGTGTAGGGGCTGACAACAGCCGGGATGTTGGTGTAAATGCCGGCGGCTTCGGGCGCGGACTGGAGATTGAACAGGGCATTGGTCCACGTCAGCACCACGTTGGTGCCGGCAAGCTGGATGTTCAGCCACGGCTGCGTGACGGACACGAGCGGCGCGCCGAACACGAGAAAATTGTCCACACGATCCGTTCCACCGCTTCCAATCGAAGCGCCGTTTTCGGCGGTGCCATCCGCCACCGTCAGCCGGAAATAGACCACCGGCTGGTCAGCCAGCGAATTGGTCGAACTCAGGTCGAATGAAAACGTATAGACGGACTGTTGTGAGCCGCTGGAACTCCATACGCTGGTGCTCTTCCCGCTGCCTTCATTGTTGGCCGAGGCACTATTGGTCAGGACTATGTAAGACGAGCCAACCGGCGTGAAGCTGATGCCATCGGTGCTGAATGAGAAAAGAAAATCCCGCGGTCCGGTGGCGCTGCCGGCCTGGTCGTAGGCCACCGTCACATTTTGGAAACCCAGCGTGCTGACGGCAAACTGATAAAAGTCACCCACAGCCCAAGCGGTGGAACTGAACGAGTGGGCCGATCCGTTGCCCACTGGCGTGCTGTAAGTCGCGTTGCCAGCATGCAAACCGGCGGCCGTGCCGGAGCCAACTTCGGCAGCGATATTGGTGATCCAGACACCAGCGCCAGGAGTTCCCGCCGGCAGGCTGGTTTCAAAGGTCCATTCGGCAATCGTATCCGCCGAAGCGATGGGCGATGCCAGCAGCAGGGCCGCCAGACAGGGTAACAGTCGTTTTGAGGTCATCATAATTTGGGGAGTGGTTGTTTGTTTAAGTTTGTTTAGTTGTTGATTTCGATGATGCAACCCGCGAAATGGAGGTTCCCAATCAATGACGAACCGGGACATTTCTGTGCCGGCGGCGGCAACGGACTTACGCTCGGAACGGCGGCGAGGGCGATCATCGCCAGCCATCCAATCGAGGCGCAAGCGCGCCAGCATACCGGGGAATTAGAGTCTGCCCTCGTGGCCCTGAAATCGGTTTCGCCGCTGATTAACACGGACCATGATGCTGGCACAGATTGTTGCTGGAAGGAAATTGGATTAGACTTCCCTTTGGGGCAGATAATTGTCCATCGAACTCGCCGGGTTATATTCATTCCCGCAGAGTACCGATGAACGAAACTAAAAGTAGTCCTGCAAGCGCAGTCGGCAGGGGGACATCGTCCAAAGCAATTCCACCGTTTGCTGCTACTTGTTGAGCGGAGCCAGTGGCTGGTACGACCGAATACGTCGGCTGATGGTTCGTTCGACACACCACTTGCGTTTTCTGTGGCAAAAGCGCATTTTCCCCAGCGCAAAATGAAGCACTGCCAATGAAAAAATGCAACTGGATTCTGCTAATTGCCTTTGCCGCCGGCCTGCAGGCCGCCGAGGCGCCCAAAACCAATTCGACCAATTCGCCCGCCGCCGGCACCAACGAGCCGCCGGCCGCGAAAGTTGAAGCCGGGACGATTCCCGATGCCTCCCACAAACCGGTCCTGGTTACGAACACCGTGGCCATCGCCGGCCTGCGCGTAACTTACGTTGCCGAAACCGGAATGTTGCCCATCCTCAAAACCGACGGCACATCCCGCGCGTCGGTTTTTTACGTGGCTTACACGCGCACCGGCCAGACCAACCTGGCCGCGTCCACCCTCCGTAGCAGCGCCACTGCGGAGGACGGGCGGCCCGTCACGTTTTGTTTCAATGGCGGGCCCGGCTCGTCGTCGGTGTGGCTGCATCTCGGCGCGCTGGGTCCGCGCCGCGTGAAAATGAACGAGGACGGCACCTTGCCGCCGCCGCCGTTCGGGCTGGTGGACAACGAGTATTCCATTCTGGCTGACAGCGATCTGGTGTTCATTGATCCGGTCGCCACCGGCTTCAGCCGTCCGGTGAAGGACGAAAAGGCCGACCAGTTTTTTGGCGATTCGGCCGACCTCGACTCCGTCGGGGAATTCATCCGGCTCTGGACAACGCGGCATGAGCGCTGGCTCTCGCCGAAATATGTCTGCGGCGAAAGCTATGGCGTTTTTCGCGCGGCGGGACTGGCCGACCATTTGCGCTCGCGTTACGGGATGTATTTGAACGGGTTGATTCTCGTTTCCGGCGTTCTGGATTTTGCGACCATCTGGAACAACCCGGGCAACGATGTGCCTTACCCGTTGTATTTACCCGCCTTCACGGCGGCGGCGCAGTTCCACAAAAAACTGCCGCCCGATTTGCAGTCCGATCTGTCCAAGGCGCTCGCCGAGGCGCGCGAATTTGCCCGGGGCGAATACCCCGCCGCCCTGCAGCGGGGCGATTCGCTGTCCGCCGATGAACGCAATAAAATCGTCGCCGAACTCGCGCGGCTCACCGGCCTTTCGCCGCAAATCATCGAAGACAACCATTTGCGGGTGGACGGCGGCGTATTCCGCAAGCAATTGCTGCATGACCAGGGATTGATCCTGGGCGCCTACGACGCGCGCATCACCGGACGCGACGATGATCCCGCCGCGCCGTATCCGGATTTTGATCCGTCCAGCGCGGCGACGCTCGGGCCGTTTTCCGCGGCGATGAACAGTTATGTGCGCGGAGAATTGAAATTTGAGGATGATTTGCCCTACGAAATCCTGGCCGGCGTCCAGCCGTGGAATTACGGCGTGCGCAATAATTACGCCAACGCCGGGGAGAAACTCGCCGCCACGATGAACCAGAATCCTTACATGCGGATACTCGTGCTGGGCGGGCGGTGCGACCTGGTCTGCCCGATTGACACGATGCGCTACGCGCTCGAACACATGCAACTCGACGCCGCCTACCGCACCAATATCACTTACGCCGCGTTTGACGCCGGCCACATGATGTATGTCAACCTGCCCGACCTGCAGAAATTGCAGAAGGACCTGGAGGATTTTTTGAAATAATCCGGGAGGGTTGCTGTGCCGGCGACCCCGATTTGGGACCGGTGACACGCCAGCTCTCCCAATTGATGCGTGGACGCGGATGAACGTTTTTTGTGGACGAGCCGCGCGGGAACGGCGACGGATCCGGCGCAAGCGCCGTTAGGAAACGGCAAATCTTCACAAAGATTTTCCTGAACGGCGTGGCAACGAAAACAACCCCCACACGGCGCGAAACTGGCCACGACCACACGGTCGCGGATTCCCCTCATCTCCAAACTGCCAGCTTCCAACTCCGGAATAGCGCCGGCAGTTCTTGGGCAAAGACGGCCGGGGCACCGTCATTTTGGCGTGATAACCGCGTTTGAAAACCTTCAAATCCGTGCCGCAGGCAAGCGCGGCTTTAATGCGGATGCGGACTTCGCCTGGTTTGAGCGCGGGCGGGGTAACGTCCTCGATTTGGTTTTCCCTTGCCGTGCAGCATGCCGGCTTTCACGCGCACGGCTGAAGCGCAGGAAAGGACAAAGCGGAGCGGGGTGTTCATTGCTGAAGCTGCGGCACGGAGCGGATGCGCCAGAAATTGTTGGTGGTGGGATCGGGCGTGTTGATGAACACCAGCGCCCCGCCGGCGTCGGCGGAATTGGTGACCTGCGGCACCCAGTTGGGCGGGGCCAGGCTGAAGGAACGGTCCAGCGCGTAATTTGCTCCGGCGACGCCCACAAAGGACAATTGCATGTCGCCCGTTCCCAAAAGCTGGCCGGAGATTTGATTGTAGCCCGGTGGCACGCTTGAACCGGCCACAATCTGCTCGGGGAGATTGATGTTGTAGTTGCCGTCATCCGTGGTGCCGTCGCCCAACTCGCCATACGTGTTGTCGCCCATGGCCCACAGGCTGCCGTCGCTTTGGATAAACAGGCTGTGGTCGCTTCCTCCGGCAATGGCCGTCACGTTGTTGGCCACAATCTGCTCGGGAAGGGGGGCCTGGTTGTAAGTGCCGTCGCCCAACTCGCCATCGCTGTTGTTGCCCATGGCCCACAGACTGCCATCGCTCTTGAGAAACAGGCTGTGGGCGTTTGCTGCGACAATCGCCGTGACGTTGGTGGCCACAATCTGCTCGGGCCGGTTGGTTTGGTTGTAAGTGCCATCGCCCAACTGGCCGTAACCGTTGTAGCCCATGGCCCACAGGCTGCCGTCGCTCTTGAGAAACAGGCTGTAGGTCCATCCGGCGGCAATCGCCGTGACGTTGCTGGCCACAATTTGCGCGGGCCGGTTGGTTTTGTTGTAAGTGGCGCCGTTACCCAACTGGCCGGAGGCATTGTAACCCATGGCCCACAGGCTGCCGTCGCTCTTGAGAAACAGGCTGTGGTAACCCCCGGCGGCAATCGCCGTGACATTGCTGGCCACAATCTGTTCGGGAAGATTGGTATTGAAATTGCCGCCATCCGTGGAGCCGTCGCCCAACTGTCCATCGCCGTTGTTGCCCATGGCCCACAGACTGCCGTTGCTCTTGAGAAACAGGGTGTGGGAGCCTCCTCCGGCAATCGCTGTGACATTGCTGGCCACAATCTGCTCGGGGAGAATGGCTTGGTTGTAGGTGCCGTCGCCCAACTGTCCATCGCTGTTGTCGCCCATGGCCCACAGACTGCCATCGCTCTTGAGAAACAGGCTGAAATTGGCGCCTGCGGCAATTGCCGTGACGTTGGTGGGCACAATCTGCTCGGGCAGGTTGGTTTGGTAATTGTCGCCATCCGTGGTGCCGTCGCCCAACTGTCCATCGCTGTTGTTGCCCATGGCCCACAGACTGCCGTCGCTCTCGAGAAACAGGCTGTGGTCGCTTCCGGCGGCAATCCTGGTCACGGTTTGCCCTCTGCTGGTGACCGCTTGCAGCGCCATCACGCCCAGCAAACAGGCAATCTTCAATGGCGTTTTCATTTCACGTCAGTAAGCCTGCCAAGTGCCGCGGATGACGCCCTTGGCTTGCGGTGTCATCGGCGGCAGCCCGACTTGCAGGACAAAATTCGTGTCGAAAGCCCACTTGCGACCGGGTGCGGCGTAGTAGTTGCCCGTTTGCTGCCAGAAATTTGTCGCATATTGGCTGGGGAACATGACCATGATGGAGCCGTTATACCACAAATAAGTGCTGCTGCCCCAACTCTCCAGCAAACGGAGAAAATTTTCCACCCCGCCGCTGTAGTTTGAATTGGTAGATTGAACAATGCCTGCGAGGATCGCTGCATTAACGGTGGTGGCGGTAGCGGCTGGGTTTACAGAGGTGGTGCTGTCCTTCCAATTGCCGGACAGGATGGTAATGGCGTCGCCCATAAGCCCGGCAGGCCAGGTGTAAGTGGTGCTATTTTGGCCAATTGAGGACGCGGTGGTGTTTGACACGTTGTAGTTGCCCCACACATACAGCGGCTGCGCCGTGGCGACGGAGAAGCCGCTGGGGGCTGTGTGCGTTGGCAACATTCCTCCGTTCATTATACGCACGGCCGGGAGGGTCGTGCCGGTCAAAGGAACGGCATTATAGACATAAATGGAATCAATCGGGTGGGATTTGTGGCTTGCGGAGGAACATTGAGTGTTGTAAGACTGACCACCGTTTATATTTGTGCCTCCATACATGTTTGTGCCATAAAGCCAGGCATTGAAACTTCCGACATTAATCTGGACGGCTTGAACCTTCTTTGGCGGGCCGGAGCCATTATTCCAGCCTTCGCGCCAATCGTAGAAAACAATGTTCGTCACAAACGAATAGCCGGCATAGATGACGTTGGTGATGTTGTTGGGGGAATTGGTGGCAGTTACAAAGTTCGTGGAAAGAATGGTTGAAGAACCGCCCCGGTTCGTTATCAAATAAAAATCATACGGCAACCGGGTCTGATAGGAGAAGGTGTTTACCCCATCCTGATAATACAGAATCATGTTGGTGCCAGTGGGTGTGTGGGCGCCCCAATTGGTGCCGTTGGGAAAGTTGGTGAGGTAGAGATCGGCATCGTTGGCGAGATATTGCAGGCCGTTGGTTGTAAAGGCCGCCGCCGTGCCCATGGCATAGGCGGCAGGCGGTATATTGATGATCCCTTCCACGGTGGCCGGATTATTGTTGGTGCCGATCGGCATGGTTATTCGATCGTTGCCGGAGGTCGGCTGGCCGGCCATGGAGTAAGTGGATGCGCCGCTGCCACTATAACTGCAAAATGGATCGTTGGCGTTATTTGTGACTATGCCGACGGCGGAAACCGTACTCTGGAAGGTGACGGTGGTTGACCCCGACCAAAGGCCGCCATTGGACCACACCGGACCAGCGATGTTCAAAGTAGCAGCAGCGGCAATTTCCAAATTCATATTATAGAATATGGCGAATTGAAAGAGGGGAATGGAGGCGAATTGAATTGTCTCGCAGACGGTGGCCGGCACAACGTAAGGCACATTGGCTGGCGTGGCGGTGGCGGTGATGGTGACATCCTGCTCCAAGCCATACAACCCCGTGTATTGCGAGTTCAGGGGCACCGTGTTGGTGGTCCATGGCCCCATGTTGACGCTGATCTGGCCCGTTATTTTGTTGGTGTCGCTGTAAACATATTGGATGGGCCAACTCGCCATATCGTTCGTATTGGGAATTATGCTGCTGCTGCCGTAATAGGCCCCGCCGTTCGTGAGACTTTGGCTGATGTAGGCGGAATTCATATAAGAAAGGACTTTTTCGGTGGCGGCTTCCGCGCCGGCTTCGCTCATGTTGAACTGGTTGTTCCGCGCGGTCACGTGGGAATTGCTGGAAATCCAAAACATGATGCTGGCAAAGACGACCAGAGTGACAATCAAAAAACACAGGGTGATCATCAAGGCATAACCCCGGCCGTTCCGCTGTATGGGGCTGGGAAAAGATAAAATTTGCATAAATCTCCTTTTTGGCTTTCAGTTCCACGCGCGCCGGAAGACCCGCGTGCGCAGTTGGTAATAATCATAAGCGTTGAGACCGTTGGTCCCGACGTAGGCGATCGGGTATTCCCATTCCGAAAATTGCATCGTCATCCTTACGAGCAAACGATTATCCAAAACCTGTTCGTTCGACACAATAATGCCCTGCCAATTCTCCATATCGAAGACGATTTTGTTGGTAATGTACTGGGCCAGTATGTTGGTGTAGGTGGTGGCGTTGTTGGATACGTTGAATTGGATCAAGTTATTGGTCGTGGTGCTGGTGTCCAGATAGTAAATCGAGTACCAGGTCGTGTTCGTGGAGGGATAAACTATCAGCGCGTTGCCCTGCTGCGGCATGGCGTTTGTAATGAGCTGGAAGGAAGAGTATATGGGATGGGAACAGTTCCCGACATAAATTATTTTGCCCCCCCTGATTTGGTCCCGGATTTGATTCAGCGCCTCGCGGCCGCCGGTGGTGGCCACCAGCTTGGTTGCCGCCAACGTATAGATGCGCAAGCCGAAAATTTGAATACCGATCATCACGCCGGTGAAGATAAACAGGAAGACCCCAACCGTGATCAACATTTCCGCCAGCGTGAACCCGTGAACGTTTCTCCAACGCGGCCGGTTTTGAATGTTTTTGAAAAATTTCATTGGAGCTGGTCGGGAGCGCGCAGGGTGACGATGGTGTTGGTGAACGGTTTACCGGTCAGCGTGAAGCTCCATATAACTTGCGAGACGATCCGCCTCAAATAGGGGTTGGTTGAAATCGAAGTGACGTAGAGATAGTTCGTGGCGTAGATCGGGGAGCCAGTGGTCGGAACGTCCAGTGTGTCAACCTGATTGGTCCAATAACCCCAGGTCCCATCGGGTTGAGCCTGCATGGGCAATACGTCAGTGGTTCCCGGTCCGTTGCCTGTGGTGGAGTACTCCTCTGCACACCATTGCGCCGAACGCATCTGCTCCATTCCCTGCTCCGCATACGACATGGCCGCCAGCGACTGCGAACTCCACTCCGCCATCCGGTTGGCCTGCACGTATCCGTAAATCATTCCCGTAATCACCATTCCGAAAACAATGAACGCAACCATGACTTCTATCAACGAGAACGCGCTGACGGCATTCCGGTTGCCGGCTTGTTTAAAATGAACCACCATATGGATGAATTTAAGTTTTCGCTACCGGCGTTTCTTGCCCGCAGACAATGGTTTTAAGCATGGCACGTGCCATTATGAGGGGGAATGTCCTTATTTTACAGCCCTTGCCTGTCATGTCGCGTGCCCCTGTGCGCCGGTGTGCTGAAACCTGCCAACGCCACGGAAAATTAATTTTGAAACACCGTCTGCCGGACGATTGCCCTTCGTTACTTCAACCTTCCCTGTCCTGAAATTTGACAATGGAACCAGTGCGCCAGGCGCTTCAGGCAGAGCAAAAAGTTTCCCGGATCAGGTCGCGATTCGCCGGCTTGGCGGCGCTTTCGCAAAATTCGTTTCCCGCAAATAAATCGGCTCCAGTTTGTCACCCGGCACAAAATCGCTTCGGCTCAAGGCAAGTTGCCCCAAAACCGCCGCGCGCGGGAAAACCATCCGGCCATTCGGAAACCATCGCGTCACCTCCGGCCCGATCAAGCTTTCTTTCGCGCCGGCCCGCGATTCAACCTCCACCCGTGTCAAAATCCGCAGCGGCTCGACTTCCTTTCGGCCTGACGCCGAAATTTCGTACGCCGCCAGATAAAATTCATTTCGTTGCGCGTCAATCACCACGTTCACGCGGCCGTAGATTTTTTCCGCCTGCGCCTGCGCCGCCACACATTCCGCGCTGCTGACGCCGAGCAGCTTCATCCCGCCATCGCGGCACGCCAGTTGCCAGCCTTGCGCCAGTGAAAGCGCGGCGCGGATGCCGGTGTACGAGCCGGGGCCAAGACCAACGGCGATGACATCAATTTGTTCACGTTCCAGACCGGCTTCGCGCAGCGCGCCTTCAATCATCCCCAACGCCCGTGTTCCGCCGGCCCCGGTTTCAACCACCTCGCTGGTGACGAACGAAGCATCCCCCGCGCCGTGGCGCACGACCGCGACACTTCTTTGCCCGGATGAAAATTCAAGCGCCAAAGTCGTCATAAACAATCTTCCGTTCCATCTCGCTCACCATATCAATCGCCACTTTTTTCAAATCCGCAATCCACAACCCCCAATCCGCAATCCGCTCGGCCCATTCAATCACCGTCACGCCGTCCGGTTGCAGGAATTCCTCCAGCCCGGCGGAAACAAGCTGTCCGCGCGTTTCGAGCCGGTACAAATCCAGATGAAACAGCCGCAGCCGCCCACCCCCATATTCGTTCACCAGCGTGAATGTCGGCGAATGCACCCCCGCCGTAATGCCGAGTCCGCGCGCGAGGCCCTTCACGAGCTGGGTTTTGCCCGCGCCCAAATCGCCGGACAAGCCGATGACCAGTCCGCGTTGCGCCGCGCGCCCCCAGCGCTCGCCGAGCGACCCGGTCTCCGCCGGACTATGCGAAATGAACGTAGCCATGGGCGGTAAGCGGTTGGTCGCCGGTTTGGTCGCGAATCGTGACGCCTTCCCCCGCTTTGATTTTGCCGATACAACTTAATTTCAGTCTCGGAAATTGTTTCTTCCACGCGTCGAGCAAATTCACCGCGTCAGCGCCCGCCACCGTGAACAACAGTTCATAATCCTCGCCATCGGTCAGCGCGGCAAAAATTGCCGGTTTGCAGCCGCCGATGTCAATCGGCGGATTGTCCGCGCTTTGACCAGCGCGGCTGCGCGCCCTTTCCCTGGCCGCGCGGGAAATCGGAATTGCGTCTTTCAACAATTCCGCGCCGACGCGGCTCGCTTTCAAAATGTGCCGCAAATCGCCCGCCAATCCGTCGCTCAAATCAATCATGGCGTGAAGGGAAAATTTTTCGGCGAGCCAGCGCGCCTCGGCCAGGCGCGGCTCAAACTCCAGGTGTTTGCCCGCCAGCGAACCGCCGAGTTCGCCCGTCACAAAAATGGCATCACCGGTTTTTGCGCCGGAACGCAACACGGCTTTTCCGCGCAACACAAAGCCAAGCAGCGCAATGGAAATCAAAATGCGCTCCGGATTCGCCGTCGTTTCGCCGCCGACAATGGCCACGCCGTGTTGTTGGGCCAATGCACTCATCCCGTTGTAGATGGCCTCGACAAATTTCACATTGAACTTTTGCGGCAGCGCGATGGTCACCAGGGCGGCGCTGGGCGTGCCGGCCATCGCGGCGATGTCGCTGAGGCAGCGGGCGAGGGCTTTGCGGCCGATTTTTTCCGGCGGCGTGTCCCTCGTAAAATGAACGCCTTCGACAATCGCATCCGTTTTGAACAGCAGCCATTTGTCCGGCAGCCCGAAATCGAGCACGGCGCAATCATCGCCCGCGCCGGTCACGACATTGGGGTTTGTCGGCAGCGATTGGGTCAGGCGCGCGATGAGTTCAAATTCGTTCATTTTGGCGGCACTGAAAAATTTTGCGCGAAGAAAAGCAAGACGAGATTTGCCGCATTGAACAGGCTGTGCGCGGCGATGGGCGCGAGCAGGTTGTCCGTCTTTTCGTAAAGCCACGTCAACGCGAGCGCCAGCACCAACAGCGGCACGAACGTCGCGGCGTCGTCGTGGATCAACGCAAACGCAAAACTGACGCCGACCCACGCCAGCCGCGGCCAGCCGAGTTGTTTCACAAACGGATATAACATGCCCCGAAAAATAAATTCCTCGGCCACCGGCGCAAGCACGACGGCGAACGCGCCGAGATAAACCCGCATCCACCACGATTTCGTGTTGGCCAGCAGCGTCACGGCGATTTGATCTTCCGGTTGCCAGCCAAGTTTTGTCAGCACGACCGCGGAAACCTGCTGCAAGCCCAGCGCAACGGGCAACAGGATGATGACAGCCGGCACGGCCAGGAGCAGCGCGCGCGGCAATTGCGGCCCGCGAAAGCCAAAGGCCTCGCGCCAGCCGGCCTGATGTTGCCGCAAAAAAAACAAGATGAGCAGCCAGGCCGCCCCCTGAAAACCCAGCGTGCCCAGCAACACCGCGCCAAAACCGTCCGGCGGCCGGAACGCGGCGATCCCGGCCTTTTGCAACAAATCGGCAATTATCACGGCGAGACAAAAGCAAAACAGTTGCGCTCCGCAAAACAGGAGCACGGCATCACCCCGCCAGGGTTTGACCGATAACATGCGGAAAGTTTATCGCGGTGATGTGGCAGAGACGATGCAAATTTGAAGAATGGGGAACAACGAATATCCAACATTCAAAGCTCAACATCGAATCCAGAAACTAACCCCTGGGAGTTCGGCGTTAAATGTTGGGTGTTGAATGTTTCCTTTAAGTCCGCTCTGGATTCGCTTATTGTTTCCATAAGTTGCATGAAATCCGCCGCCCACAAACACACCAACCGCCTCGCACGGGAAAAATCGCCTTACCTGCTCCAGCACGCGCACAATCCCGTGGATTGGTTCGCCTGGGGTGATGAGGCGTTTGCAAAGGCGCGGGTTGAAAACCGGCCGATCTTTCTCAGCATCGGCTATTCGACCTGCCACTGGTGCCACGTCATGGAACGCGAATCTTTCGAGGATGAAAAAGTTGCGGCTTTTTTGAACCAGCACTTCGTCAGCATCAAGGTGGATCGCGAAGAGCGGCCGGACGTGGACAAGATTTACATGACCTTCATCCAAGCCACGACCGGTTCCGGCGGCTGGCCGTTGAATGTTTTTCTCACGCCGGAACGGAAACCTTTTTTTGGCGGCACTTATTTCCCGCCGGACAATCGTCACGGCCGTCCGGGCTTTCCGCAATTGCTTCAGCAAATCCACGAAGTCTGGCAAACCCGCCGCGGCGAAATCGCCGGGTCCGCCGCCGACATCCACGCCCGGCTTGAGGCCGCCACAATGAGTGCGGACGCGGGAGTTGTGCCATTGACGGAGGACGCGCTCAAAAACGCGGGCGATTTTTTCAAGCGGATGTTCGACCCGCGGCCCGGCGGCTTTGGCGGCGCGCCCAAATTTCCGCAGCCCAGCCTGCCATCGCTGCTGCTGCATTGCTCGAAACGTTTTCACGACGGGGAAGCTACGCACATGGTGCTGCACACCTGCGAACGCATGGCCGCCGGCGGCATTCACGATCAGTTGGGCGGCGGGTTCGCGCGTTACTCGGTGGACGCCGGCTGGCTCGTGCCGCATTTCGAGAAGATGCTCTACGACCAGGCGCAACTCGCGCAGCTTTATCTCGATGCCCACCTCGTTGTTCAAAACCTGGAGGGCGCTGCTTTGTCAGTGCCCGAATATTCAGGGCAGCGACGAAGCGCTGCCCTCCGTGCAAATACCGCCCGCGACATCCTCGATTACGTCCTCCGCGACATGACGCATCCGGAGGGCGGCTTTTATTCCGCCGAGGACGCCGACAGCGAAGGACACGAGGGCAAGTTTTATTGCTGGACACACGATGAACTGTCAAAACTGCTTTCGCCGGAAGAATTCAATGTCACTGTGCGTCACTTCGGAATCACAAAAGAAGGAAACTTCGTTGATCACAGCCATCCCCAGCCGCTGAAAGGACAAAACGTGTTGAGGGTTGTCGAACCATTATCTGGCGAGGACGCGCTGCCGCGTGTCAAGGCCGACCGGCAGGTCGGCCCCGCCGATTTGGAATTACTCGCCTCCGCCAAAAGAAAAATGCTCGATGCGCGGAACCGGCGTGTCCGACCGCATCTTGACGACAAAATCCTCACTTCATGGAACGGCCTGATGCTGGGGGCGATGGCCCGGGCTTATGCCGTCCTCGGCGATGAAAAGTATCTCGCGGCAGCGGAGAAGAACCTGGCGTTCATACAGGCGAAACTTTGGGAAGCGCCTCAAGGCAGGGCGGGCAGTCCTCTGCCCGCCGATGGAACGCGTGGAAACGACGGCGCGCACGGAGTGACGCGCCCTACCGGTACGCTCTACCACCGCTGGCGGGATGGCGGACGTGACAACGTCCAATTGCTCGAAGACTATGCATTCCAGCTCTCCGGGGTGATTGATTTATATGAAGCATCACTTGAACCGAGGCATCTCGATTTCGCCATCGCGCTCGCGGAGGCGATGGTCGCGAAGTTTTACGACGCGGAGAACGGCGGTTTCTGGCAAAGCGCCGGCGGCGCAAAAGATTTGATTCTGCGCGTGAAGGATGACTATGACGGCGCGGAGCCGTCGGGCAATTCCGTCGCCACGCTCGCGCTCCTGAAGCTGGCCGCCATCAGCGGACGCGAGGATTTCCAGAAGCCTGCCGAGGCCACGCTGCGGTTGTTCGCCCATCGCCTGCAGAATTTTCCGCAGGCCATGCCGTTCATGCTGCACGCGCTGGATTTCCAGCTCGAAGAACCCCGCCGCGTTGTCATCGCCGGCGATCCGCATGACGCAAAAGCGCGCGAATTACTGCATGCCGCACATTCGGTTTATCAACCAAATAAAGTCGTGCTCGGCAACGCCGGTACAGTCGAATCATTTGCCAGAACCCCGCCAGCGAAAAACAGTCCCGTGGTTTATCTATGCACCGGGAATTCCTGCCAGCCGCCGACGCAAGATGCGGCGAAAGTAAGGGAGATGTTGAAATAAACGGCCCGGCAGACTACACCGCGCTGTCGCCGCGTTCCTCGGTGCGGATGCGGTAGGTGTCGTCAATGGGCGAAACGAAGACCTTGCCATCGCCGATCTTGCCGGTCTTGGCCGCCGCGATGATGGCTTGAACGGCCTGTGGCACCTGCGCGTCCGGGAGCACGGTTTCGATTTTAATCTTGGGCAGGAAATCCACGGTGTATTCGCTGCCGCGATAAATTTCCGTGTGGCCTTTCTGGCGCCCGAAGCCCTTTACCTCGGAGACGGTCATGCCCTGGATGCCGATTTCGTTCAGGGCCGATTTGACTTCGTTCAACTTGAACGGCTTGATGATGGCTTCGATTTTTTTCATAAGGAATTTTCTCCCGGTTATTCAGTATAAGCGCGTTCGCCGTGCTGCGTGAGATCCAGCCCGGCATCTTCGTCTTCGACATCCACGCGCAGCCCGACCAGCCGGTTGACGATCTGGAGCAGGATGAACGACAGGATGCCCGCAAAGGCCACCGTGAACAACACGGCCTTGAGTTGATTGGCGAACTGGCCGGCGCCGCCCGCCAGCGACACGGTGACGCCATTGGCCTGGAACGTGGACGCAATCGCCGGATTCACCAGCGTGTTGGCCAGAAAGCCGAGCATCAACATGCCGGTGATGCTGCCCACGGCATGAACGCCAAAAACGTCCAGGGAATCGTCATAACTGAACTTCGCCTTCAATTTCGTCACGGCCAGATAGCAAACCACTCCGGCCGCCAGTCCGATGCAAAACGCGGCTGGCACGGTGACAAATCCTGACGCCGGCGTGATGGTGGCCAGCCCGGCAACCATGCCCGAAGCCGCGCCCAGCACACTCGGCCGGCCTTTATGAAACCATTCCACCGCCGCCCAGCTCAACGCCGCCGCCGCCGCCGAAAAATGCGTCGCGGCAAACGCACTGGTCGCCAGCGTGCCCGCGTTGAGCGCGCTGCCGGCGTTGAAACCGAACCAACCCACCCACAACAACCCCGCCCCGATGAGACTCAGCACCACATTATGGGGCAGCATCGGCTCCACCGGATAGCCGGTGCGTTTGCCCAGCACGAGCGCGCACACGAGCGCCGACACGCCGGAACTGATATGCACCACCGTGCCGCCGGCAAAATCCAGCGCCGGCACCCGGCCGTTCAGCGCCCAGTTGAAATAGCCGCCCTTGCCCCAAACCATGTGGCACAGCGGGAAATACACGACCGTGACCCAGAGCAGCACGAACAGCACGTAGGCCTTGAACTTGATTCGCTCCGCCACCGCGCCGCTGATGAGCGCCGGCGTAATGATGGCGAACATCATTTGAAACAACATGAAGGATTGCTGCGGCACCGTGCCCGCATAATCCGGATTCGGCGCGCCGCCCACGTTGTGCAGCATGAAATACGTGCGCGGGTCGCCGACAAATCCATTGCCCGGTGCGAACGCCAGGCTGTAGCCGAACACCATCCAGAGCGCCGACACCAGCGCCATGAGAATCAGGCTGTGCATCATCGTGGCGAGCACGTTCTTGCTGCGCACCAGCCCGCCGTAAAACAAAATCAATCCCGGCGCCGTCATCATCAGCACCAGCGCGGAACTGACCAGTAACCATGCGTTGTCGCCGGTGTTGATGGGCGATGCCACGGGTTGCTGGAGCGCTTCGATCCGGGTCACGCGCTGTTCCAGCGAAAGGCCGTTCTCGGCGGCATTCGCTGGCGTCGCGCCGAATCCAATTAAAATGCAGATGACCGGGAGGATGAAAAACAATCTGGCGGAATGATGCAGTAAATTCATGGTGATCGGGGGGAAGATTATCTTTGCCCACGCAATGAAATCAAGCATAACCACCATTCGTGTTTGGAACCGGCAGGAAACGGCAGGATCAATTCAGACCGGCTGCCACCTTGCCGCCGAGAGCCGGCCCCAGCGTTCCCATTTGCACTGAAGAATCACTTCAGACGTCATGTTCGCGCCGCTCGCCCCGGCCGCTTCTCGGATGTTGCAACTGGTGCAAAGCGCGGCGCAAAGATTCAATCTCGCGTTCGTCGCCGAGCTTTTGCCGTTCGGCGTGTTCGACCAGTTCCAAAACATCTTCCATTTGCTGCAGCGCCTGTCTCAAGGATTCGACAATTTGCACCACTTCATTCACGGCCTGGCTGATGGCTGAACCGTCCGGTTTGGCGGCGCGCGGCGCGGGAACAGCCGGTTGAAATTTTTGCCTCGGTGGTGCGGGTCGCGCCGATGGTTCGGGCGTGCTGACGGATGGCGCGACTTGCGGCGGCAGTGATTCGGTTTGCGCCGGTTGCTCCGCAACTGGAACGGAGGGCGCGGGGCGACGCCGTCCGCGTCCGCCGCGATGCCCGCGCCGGCGTCCGCCGCCGGGTGCCCGGGGTTGTGCGGGGCGATTCGTCTCGGATGTTGGTTCCTCTTGGGACATTCCTGTTGGAGCATGGCGAGCCAGCGGACAAAAGCAATGGCGAATTATGCCCGACCGCAATGTTCCGGCCGGGCTACGGTTGTTTTTTCACAAACAGCGCGAGCGATGCGGTGTAACCGTGCAGAAAATTCTTCTCGCCGACGGGCCCGATTTCGCCGTTGCAGAAAAATCCCGAGAGTCCGAGCGGGCCGAGCCGTTCCTGCACGAGTTCGACATCGTGGTTCGCGCGGCCAAACAAGTGCTTGCCGCGGCCGTTGCAACAGCAGAGGCAGCCGCCGTAAATCGGCGCGCCCCCAATTTGTTTTTTCGCGCGCGCGAGCAGTTCGTTCATGTCCTCGGTCGCCGCGCCGGCGTCGCGCCGCTGGAACTGCATGGTTTGCCCCGCGCGCGGCAACGTGCCGACGGCCAGCACGCCGGACTGCGGGTCGCCTCCGATGAGGTTGCGCACCAGAAAATCGCCGCGATGGAAATCTTCAAGGTATTCGTTGACGACAAAGCCGATGAACAGGTTGCCCTGCGCCTTGCGCTGTTCCTCGGGCGGAAGTTTTTGAAAGGTCTCGGCGAGCACCGCGTAGGCGGGCCGGTTGCCGATGTGATGAATCAAATTTTTTTCCACGCGGGTCAGCGTCCACGTTTCGCCGATGGGCGTGCAACCCTGTGAAATGACACCGGTCAGTTGCACGTCGCCGCCGACGGAAATCGCCACGCCGCCGTCCTCAAACACGCCGCCGTTCAAATAGACCTGCGTCGTTTGCTGGTTGAAAATGCCGCTGGCCAGACCGCCGAGCGCGGGCAGCGGCGCATAGGCCTCGTTCCACGAACGAATCCAGCTTTCCGCGTCGAGATGGAACGGGTCAATGAAAACGAGCCAGCCATTGGTGCGCGCCGGCTCCACGCCGGTTTCCAGGTGCCAGTAACCGGGGCCGTTGGCCTCCTCGACCTGATTCTGCGTGAAACGAAAATCTTTCAACTCCGCGCCGGGCAGCGAGTAAAGCGCGAGCACCAGCCCGGTCGCTTCTTCAATTTCCTGCGTCCCGGCAATCAGTCCGGTGCTCGAACAGCCCGCGAGCAGCGGAATCCGCGCGTGAACGCGCAAAATTTCCAGCGCCTGTCTGGCGAACGGGAAAAATTTCGGCGACATGAAAACGAGGCCGAGGGAAACCTGCGGGGCGAGGAGTTGCGCGCGCAGATTCTCCGCCCACTGCCGCAGGCCGGCTTCATCAAAATCGCCCGGCCAGTGCGCCGCGATGGAATATTGGTTGTTCACGGTTCTACTTCAACCATGCCACAACTTTCTCTTCCGACCAAATTTCTTTCACCGGCTGGCGTTCGCGCACCACGGCGGCGTGCCGGCCATGCACCAGAATTTCAGCGGCCCGAGGCCGGGTGTTGTAATTCGACGCCTGGGCAAAACCGTAGGCGCCCGCGCTCAAGAGCGCGAGATAATCGCCCTCGCCGACCTTTGGCAACGGGCGGTCTTTGCAAAAAAAGTCGCTGGATTCGCAAATCGGCCCGACCACATCGGAAGAAATTGGCGCGCCGTTTTTGCGGGTGAGCGGCACGATTTCGTGGTAGGCGTCGTAAAACGCCGGACGAATCAGATCGTTCATCGCGGCGTCCACGATGACGAAATTTTTCCGTCCGGTTTTTTTCACAAATTCGACACGCGCGACCAGAATGCCCGCGTTGCCGGCGATAAAGCGGCCCGGCTCAATGAGAATTTTCAAGCGGAGCGGCCGGAGCAGCGGGACCAGCCGCCCGGCGTATTTTGGCGGCGTCAAAATATTTTTCGCCGCGGCGGTTTTCCACCAGGCGGCGGCGCCGCTGGCGAGCGCGGGTTTATAGACAATGCCGAGCCCGCCGCCGACGCTGAAAAATTCCAACGGGTATTTTTCCCGCAGCCGTTTCAAGAGCGGCAGGACTTTGCGCACCGCCTGTTCAAACGGCGTCGTTTCAGTGATTTGCGAGCCGATGTGCATTTGCAGGCCGCGCAGCCGCAGGTTTTTCAGTTTGCTCGCGCGGGCATAAACGCCTTCGACCTGCTCGAATTGAATGCCAAATTTGTTTTCATAGGTGCCGGTGGTTATTTTCGCGTGCGTGCCGGCGTCCACGCCCGGGTTCACCCGCACGGCGACGGGCGCGGTTTTTTTGAGCCGGGCGGCGATGCGGTTGATGCGCAGCAATTCAGGTTCACTTTCCACGTTGAATGAATAAATTCCCCGATGCAAAGCGAATTCAATTTCCGCCTCTGTTTTTCCCACGCCGGCGAAGACGCATCGGCGCGGGTCGCCACCCGCCGCGATGACCCGCTGCAATTCACCGCCGCTGACGATGTCGAAGCCGCTGCCGAGGTTGGCCAGCGCGCGCATGACCGAAAGATTGGAATTCGCCTTCATCGCGAAACAAACCAGATGGTCCAGCGGCGCCAGCGCCCGGTCCAGTTTTTGGAAATGGTCAGTCAACGTGCGCTGCGAATAAACATAAAGTGGCGTGCCAAACCGGCGCGCGAGCGACTCGACGGCGACACCTTCGCAAAACAGCCGGTTGCCGACATAACGAAAATCATGCATAACGCCTGAAGTTTAGGGTTCGGAGTTAAAACTTCAACCCTGAAGGCCTTCAGGTCAAGGTTTGCAATAAAAAACCCGCCGGACGTGTGCATCCGGCGGGCGGATGAAATCGCAGTTTTATGGCTGGGCCAGGATTTCCGCGCGCTGTTTGTAATATTCCTCCGGCGTGACCTGGTTGGCCTTGTATTTTGCGAGCAAGGCTTGCAGTTGCGCCTGTTGGGCTGCGGAAATCGGCAGCAACGGCGATTCAATGGGCTTCAAGCCCAGTTCTTTTCCCGTGTAAATTGCGTTGATCTGGTTCGTTGCGCTCATCACGCCGGGTTTGGCTTTTATCGTGGCGGGCATCGCGGGACTTTGAAGAACTGTGCCCGCCGCGGGTGTGATTGCCGGAGGAGCCGGCCTGGTTTCGGTTGGTGGAGGAGCGGCGGGTGCAACTTCTGTCGGCATCGTCACCACGGGCGCCGCGGGCGTTGTTCCAGAAGCCGCCGGGGCAGCGTTGGTTTCTGAAGCGATTGTTGCTGCTGCCGCCGGTTCGGCTGGAGTCATCGTTGGCGCCGGCTTGGTTTCGGCTGGCGGCGGTGTGGCGGGTGCGGCCTCGGCGGGAGTGGTTGTTGCCGGAGGCGCCTCCGCCGGTGGACTTGACGATTCAGTCGCCGCGGGTACCGGGGTTGGTTCGGGTGTTGCCGGGGCCGCTGCCGGGACCACCGGCTCATTTGCCACTGGTGCCGACGTGGCCGGTGCGGTTTCTGCCGGCGCACTTTGCGGTTCGGCCACAACGGGGGCTGCGACCGCCGGAGGCACAACCGCCGGAACAGGAGTTGCGGGGGCGGTGACGGCCGGAGCAGCAACGGCTGGCGCCGCTTGCGGTGCGGGCACCACCGGCTTCGGGGCGGGTATGGCGACGCTGGCTGCCGGAGTTGTTGCCTTGGCGGGGACGGTTTTGGTTGGAAGCTGGCTTGGTTGCACCTTCACGGCGCCGGGAGAGGTGGCCACAACAGGTGGTGCCTGGGTTGGCTGCTTGTCCAAGTCACTCATCTTTTGTTCCAAAGCCGCGCGCAGGGCGGCTTGAACCGGAGTGTCGTCCGCACGGACGGAAATGAAACTTGCGCAAAGGACAACCGCGCAAGCTGTGGGGAACAACTTGAAAATTCGCATAAGGCTTTTTTACGCCAATTTCCCTTCGGATGCAACAGCTTTCCCGGTCGGGAAAAACAATTTTCGCCACATCCCCGGCAGGGGGTAAAACAGCGCGGAACGCAGCAAAATCCCCCGCCTCTCGGCATGGGAAATTTTGATGTGCTGCTGCAGGTCGAGCACGTTGCCGACGCGCAGCCTTTCAATCGTTTTCATGCCAATCAAAATCGGCCACGCGCAGGCCAGCCGCACGCGGACCTGGCCGAACGGCAGCGTGTTCGTGTAGGCCCAGCCCGCGGCCAGGTGCGATTCGGCGCGGTCAAGATATTCGTGAAACAGCGGACGGAATTTGACCTCGTTCACCGGCGACAGCAAAACCTCCGGCAGCAAACCCGCCTGCTCCAGTTTGTCCGCGGGCAGGTAGCAGCGGCCCTTTTTCAAATCCGCGGGCAAATCGCGCAGGATGTTCAACAGTTGCAATCCTTTGCCAAACCGGACGCCATCCGCCAGCAGTTGCGCGTCGTCAAGCCGCACCTTCGGAAACAGATGCGCCCGGCACATTTTCGTCCAGAATTCGCCGACGCAGCCGGCAACGCGCCAGGTGTAATCGTCGAGCTGGGCGGCGGTTTCCAGCGCGACAATTTTTCCGGCGGACGCGTCGGCGAACCGGCGCAGGTCCAGCTCCTGTCCGCCGGTGATGGTGTTGAGGACGGTGCGGGCCAGTTGCTGGTCGGCGGGCGAAAGGGTTTGCAGCAGCGTAAGGCTGTCCTCGACTTTTTCCAGCAAGGCGGCTTCGGCGGACGAACCTTGATGTTTCGCCAGTTCGCCGAAATTCAGGGGCGCCGAGGACAAACCCTGGATGCGTTCGCGCAATCTTTTGAGCGCGTCGAGCCGTTGTTCCAGCGGGACGAGTTCGGTGTCGGCGATGGTGTCGGTGGTGCGCGCGAGCAGATAGGCGAGGCCGATTTGCGGACGGATCGAGACTGGCAGCACGCGCAACGTCAGATAAAACGAGCGCGACGTGTCGCGGAGCAAATCGTTTGTTGTCCCGGCCATTTGTTTCGCCAAGAATAAATCTTCCTGCCATTCGCGCCAGCTAAAGTCGCGAAATCTTGGGTTGGCGCCTTGCCAATCTTCCAGTGCAGACGTAATCATATCCAGTGAAGCCAGATTGATCGAGGCATGGAATGAAACTGAATAACCATCCGCCGCCGGATGTGACGACGGTGCAAATCACCGGCGAACGGCTGACGTTCGGTCTGGAAGACGGGCGAACGGTGAGCGTGCCGCTGTCGTTTTATCCCACGTTGCAACTCGCCACGCGGCGCGAACGCGCGGATTTTGAGATCTGCCACACCTCGGTCTATTGGCCGAAACTGGATTGCGACATCAGTTCCGACTGCCTGCTGCGCGGGGCGAAGGAAGCCCGCAAATTCGCCGAACGCGCCTGGCGCAAAAAGGCAAAGCTCGCCGCGGCCTGACCAAACTTTCATTTCTGCTCATCATCATTCCAAGACGCGTCCGGGCAGTCGTGGTTCAGAGGTGAACGCGCCAGCGTCCTGGAGTGCGGCGGCCCTCCGCCGCTTTTACGAACGCACGCGCAACATCAGATAAAACGAGCGCGACATCGCTTTGAGCAAATCATTTAACGCCGTTGGCATTTTTAGACAGACCAATTTTCAGAATTCAATTTGCGCCGCCAGTTCGAGTTTCAAATTTTGTTAATTCTGTAAATTCTATAGCATTTCACATTGACATTGGGACATAGTGTGATAGGCTTGAGGGCATGAAAGCATATGCGCTGGACTTGCGGGAACGGGTGGTGAACTTCATCAAATCGGGCGGCTCCAAAGCCGAGGCCGCCCGGCGGTTCGACTTGGCCCGGAGTTCCGTTTATCGGTATCTGGACGCCGCCAAAACCGGCGCGTTGGCCCCGAAAACCAGCTGGGGACACTGGCGCAAACTCGACCCGCAGAAACTCCAGGCCCAGGTCAAACAACATCCCGATGCCACCCTCAAGGAACTCCAAAAGGTGTTTGGCATCAGCCATCAGGCGATCTGGGTGCGGCTGGGGCAGTTGGGTTTCACTCTAAAAAAAACTCATAAAATACCGCGAGCGCAACGAGGTGCAGCGGTGGCTCTTCCGGCGCGAACTGGAAAAGCTCGACGACCGAACCGTCTTTTACCTGGACGAATGCGGCGTGGATCACCGCCTGTATCGTGAGTATGGCCGCTCGCCCCGGGGCGAGCGGATTTATCAGGCGGTGGCCGGCAAACGGCGGGAGCGCACCAGCATTATTGCGGCCTCCCAGCACAACAAGCTGGTCGCGCCGTTGGTGTTTCAAGGCCATTGCAACACCGAGGTGGTGGAGGTTTATTTTGAACAGGTGCTGCTGCCTGTATTGCCCCCGGGCAGCGTGATTGTGCTGGATAACGCCCGGTTTCATCAGTCGCCGACCACGCAGAAGTTGGTGGAGGCGGCCGGCTGCCAGTTGCTGTTCCTGCCAACTTACTCCCCCGACCTCAACCCCATCGAACATCTCTGGGCCGCACTCAAGACCCGCCTGCGCAAAGACCTCGCCACGGCCGCCAACCCCTTCCTGTTTATCGCCAATATGTCCCAATGTTATTGTTAATTGCTATACCAGCAATTTTTTGCAGCGGATAAATCATGGCAAGAAAAAACCTCTCCTTTTTTGGAGAGGCTTTCTTTTAGCCGAAATTGGCATTTACGGTCATAACGACCTTCAAGGCTATTATCGCTTTTCCCCATTATTGGTCAAGCCCTGATTTTAAGATTGTTCTGCTTCCGCCAAAGCCTGTCGCAGCACCTCTTCAGCGCCCGCAAATTCGGTCGGGAATAACAATTTCTGAAGCGCAGGCAATTCGGCAGAGGTCAGGGCAAATTTAGTTCGCAGTCTTCGAACTACACAGCGTGCATACGCTTGAATTATAGTTTTTTGATCTGGCGTATTTGTGATGGGCGCCTTCCAAGACACGTCTTTGGCTTCAACACCAAACTGAAAAGCTCTGCCGAAAAAGATCAGCTTCACGAATGACCGCGCTGTTGTCCTGCTAAATCCAAGGGATGGCTCTGCATCCACATGGGCAAAAATTCTTTTGCATAAACTGTCGGGCGTTAATGAACCTTCGCTCTTGATTTCAGATAATGCTTTAACGGTTGCCGACACCAAGCCATTTAATGCGGACAAATCAACCCAAGATTGTGTGTCCATTAAAAAGTGTTGCCAGTCCCCGGCTAGCCCATCAGCGGCAGGCTTAGTTACTCTAGCAAAAACCCTGCCTGCATTCCTGTGAATGTAAACTGAATTATTACAATTATTGCATCTCACTACGCGGGTTGCGCCGATGTATTCTGGCATTTCAACGGATACAAGTTCTAAACATACCGGACATTTCAAAGTTTCTAGCGAAGTTGGCAAAGTGGAAGTTAATTGTGGTTGCGATGCCATTGGGAAACGTGTTGGGGCAAGCGGCAACTCACGCTGACCGCGCCGTAATTCCGTTAAGGCGTCTGCAAATTGACGAAACGCTCCGCGCATTTCCGTGAGAATGTCTTCGTTAGTGATTTTTACTGCTGCTTGTGGTTTCTTTGCGTGGGTATGTTTCTCACATAGCTCCAAATACGGATTCCAAAAATCGCTCCAACAACGATTGAAGAATTTTTCCAGTTGGTTTTCCTCAAGACAAAGCACTTCCTCCCTGTTTTGGTTAAGGGTTTTTATCAACTGAAACATTTCCCTTTTAGATTTGGCTTCATCGTTTTTGTCCAAAAAACGGGCCTGAAAAGCAGCGAGAGGGAAGTCCAAATTTTTGGATTCAAACAATAAGGGGCAAACGCGACCAGTTTTGTCACCGGCCCACTTTGCCAATGCTCCTGCCTCAAACAATATCCAGTTTCTCTCTAAAGACTCCTTGGTGATACAAAGAATACCCGATTCTGCTTTGTCCAGATGTTGAAATAAACTTTGCAGCCACAATGACCCAGATGCGACGTTTTCACTCGAAACGAAACTCTCCAAATTGGGGAGCACATCTGGCAACCAATTCTGTAAGAGCAGAGCACCGTCGTGGCTGAAGGATCCATTTTCTGCCCAACTGATGAAAACGCTCATGATCAAATTCTAGTCTTCAGGAAAAAATCCTGAATGCAAGGGATAAATTTATCGTTGCAAGATTTCCCGCCATCGCGCCAGTTGCTTCGCGACTTCCTTGGTTCCTGGGGCGCCGGTCAGATTCCGTTTCGCCATCGCGCGTTGCAATCCAGAGGCATTTCTAAAGTTCATCCAGATTTTACTTTTTAAAACGTTCGCGCAACACCAGTACTTCGCCGGAGAGTGCCGGATATTTTTTGCATTCCGCGCGCCGCCGGGCGAGCAATTCCTTGCCGCGCTTGAGTTGCGCCGCGTGCTGGTTTTCCTCCGCGCGCAGGCTGGCAAGATATTTCGTGATATCGTGGCCGTGCTCCGTGGAGATGCGATGCCGCACCGCCCGGATTTCCTCAATGGCTTGATCTGCTGCGTTCATGTTTTTCACGAAAGCTGTTCCCGCCATCGTGCCAGTTGCTTCGCGACTTCCTTCGTGCCCGGTGCGCCAGTCAAATTTCGCTTCGCCATTGCGCATTTCAAATCGAACACGCGCAGTGCATCACGGCCGAACTTTTTGTCCACGGATTGCAGTTCCGCCAGCGTTAGCCGGTTGAGCGGCTTGTCCAATATTCCCGCCAGCGCCACGACGGCGCCCACGGCGTGATGCGCCTGCCGGAAAGGCATGCCTTTGCGCACGAGATAATCCGCCAGATCGGTCGCCAGCAATGCCGGGTCGTTGGCGGCACTGGCGCAGGCGGCGCGGTTCACCTTCGTGTTTTTCAACATCGTGGTCATGAGCCGCGTGGTAGCACGCACGGTGTCGGCGGTGTCGAACACCCGTTCCTTGTCCTCCTGCAAATCGCGGTTATAGGTCATCGGCAGCCCCTTGAGCAGCGTAAGCAGCGCGACGAGGTTGCCAATGACGCGGCCGGTTTTGCCACGCGCCAGTTCGGCGATGTCGGGATTTTTCTTTTGCGGCATCAGCGATGAGCCGGTGGTGTAGGCGTCGGCGATTTTGATGAAATCAAACTCCGCGCTGGCCCAGAAAATCAAATCCTCGGCCAGCCGTGACAGATGTACGGCCAGCAATGCGGCGGCGGCGCAAAATTCGACGGCAAAATCACGGTCGCTGACGGCGTCCATGGAATTTTGCGTGAGCTGTGGTTTGCCGCTGGCGTCCACGAAGCCGAGTAATTTGGCGACCAGCACGCGGTCGAGCGGCAGCGTGGAGCCGGCAATCGCCCCGCTGCCGAGCGGGCAGACGTTCACGCGGTAGCGGCAATCCCAAAGGCGCTCACAGTCGCGTTCGAACATTTCGACGTAAGCCAGCAGATGGTGCGCGAGATAAACCGGCTGTGCCCGTTGCAGGTGCGTGTAGCCGGGAATCAGCACCTCGGAGTTTTTTCCACCAAGCGAGACCAGTGCGCGCTGCAAACCGGTGATTTCACCGAGCAGCGAAACAATTCCGTCGCGCAACCAGAGGCGCAAGTCGAGCGCGACCTGGTCGTTGCGCGAACGGCCGGTGTGCAGTTTCGCGCCGGCCGGGACACGTTTGGTTAACTCGGCTTCAATATTCATGTGAACGTCTTCGAGTTCGGGCTTCCACTTGAATTTCCCGGTGGTGATTTCCTTCGCGATGGCGTCGAGGCCGCGGATGATGGCGATGCATTCCTTTTTCGACAGCACGCCGATTTTTTGGAGCATGGTGGCGTGGGCCATTGAGCCGAGGATGTCGTGCTGCCAAAGCCGCCAGTCAAAAGAAACGGATTCGGTGAATTGTACCACGTCCGCGCCGGGGCCGCGCGCGAAGCGTCCGCTACGGGAAACGGGAGAGATTTTTTTCATGCGCTTCAACGGGCTCGAATGTGCGCCCGACGGTGCCAAAAGTCACTCTCAAATGAGTTCGCCATGGCGGTGGTCCATGACCATTGCCGAATCATTTGCCTGATGAAATTGGGACGGCGATCACAAAGCGCCGCTGCCAATGAAAATGCCGGATTGCGGTCCGTTTTTGAAAATGGGATGCTCAAACCAGGCAAGACACAAATCACCCCGCCATGAGCGAATTCAAATATGCGTGTCCGGTGTGCGGCCAGCACATGAAGTGCGACTCGTCGCAGGCCGGCACGGTGATGGAATGCCCGACGTGCTTCCAGAAGATCACCGCCCCGCAAGCCCCCGCGACGGACGACCCGAAATTCATCCTCACAGGCACAAAAGTGGGCGAACGTCCCCTTCCGACCGTGGTGGCGGATTCAGGAGCGGCAACTCCCCCCGAGAAGCATTTTCCGGCAATGGCATTCGTCCTGGTGGTTTTGATCTTCGCAGCGGTTGCGGCAGCGTTCGTGTTCCGTGGAAAAATTTTCAAATCCGCCGGCGGGCAAACCAACCAGGTCGCATCTGCGTCGAATGGGAAACAAATGCCTCCGCCAGCGCCGCCCAAACCGATTGTCGGGCTGGCGTCGGTCGTCTTCGCCAAAGGGGACAGCATCGTGCTTGGAGCCGTAACCAACGAGGCTGAAATGAAAGACCCGTTAAAGGCCGCATTCCTTGCCGCTTTCAAGGCCGATCTGGCCGCTCCTTTGGCCTTTGCCGGACCTTTGCCATTAACAACCCACACCGGAGTCGGCCGTGATGTTCCGACTGCCATCGGCGATATCCGGTATCATGAATCATTCCCCGGCGGAGTGGTAATCGGAGTGACGCTCGGTGGGCTTGTCCCCAATCATGAATACGTGCTCACCCTCAACGGCGCTGTCCAACATGCGGGAAATGAGAATTTACCGGACCAATTGCCCCGCAATAACCCGCAAAAGTTTTACGATTTCAGCAGAATTTCAACCGATGCGAGCGGCGGGTATCAGGCAACGTTTGGCATCCGGCTCCCGCCGGGTCCGTATGATGTCTATTTTTTTGTGAAGGACACGGCCGACTGGAAAATTGTCCTCGGCCACGAACTCTTTCAATTCACGGTCGAGTGACTTCCCGGGTCAGGCGGAACGGGGAAAGAACCTGCTGAAATCCGCAAATCCAAAACGTCCGAATAAAAGTGAAGCACGGTCGTTTGAAGTCCCGGCCCGCCCGGCACCACAAATGAAAATGCCGGATTGCAGTCCGGTTTTGAAAATGGGATGTTAAAGTCAGGCAAAACACAGATCTCCCCGCGCCATGAGCGAATTCAAATATGCGTGTCCGGTGTGTGGCCAGCACATGAAGTGCGACTCGTCGCAGAGCGGCACGGTGATGGAATGCCCGACGTGCTTCCAGAAAATCACCGCTCCGCAAGCCCCCGCGACGGACGACCCGAAATTCATCCTCACAGGCACGAAGGTAGGCGAACGTCCCCTTCCGACCGCGGTAGCGGATCCGGGAGCGGCAACCGTCCCCGAGAAGCATTTTCCGGCAATGGCGTTCGTCTTGGTGGTTTTGCTTTTCGCAGCGGTTGCGGCGGCATTCGTGTTCCGTGGAAAAATTTTCAAATCCGCCGGCGGGCAAGGCGCGCCAGAGCCATCCCAACCTCAAGGGCCCGTCAAGCCGCCGCCACCGCCCAAACCCGTCGTCGTCGCGCCGCCGGCGAATGATGCGAGTTGGATGTTGGAACTCGCCGCAGTGACGATTCCTGATTCGACGGCGGCGGGGCGCATCCACGGACGGGACTTTATTTGCGACCGCGCGATTTTGCAGGGGGGCACGCTGACGTTGCGCGGCGCAACGGATTTGGGTGCGACAATCAATTTCGGCAGCGTGTTGCCCGAAACGCTCGCCGGACAGTCCATCAATGTCGCCACCAACGCGGAAAAGGCGGCGCGTGTCATATTGCGTTGGAAGGAGGGCAACCTGTCCCTGCGGGAAAATTTCACGAACGGCTACGCCCTGCGGATCGAATTCGGCCCGTTTGCCGGCAATCGTATGGCCGGGAAAGTTTATCTGTGCATGCCGGACGCCGAGAAAAGTTACATCACCGGGAACTTCGATGCCGAAATCCGCAAGCCCAAACCGCCCCGACAATAATGAAGCGCGGTTGTTTGGAGTCCCGTCCCGTCCGGCGGGACGGTCCGAATCCCTGGCTTTCCTTGCGGTGTAAACGCGGGACTCCAGACGCAAAAACTTGCCACGCGTCGTCCCGGCGCGGAAACTCCCGCGGGTGAACATTGAACTGCTCAACACCGGCAGCGAATTGATGCTGGGTCGCGTGCTGAACACGCACCAGCAATGGCTCTGCCGCCGCCTCGCCGATCTCGGTTGCGTTGTAACCCGCCAGGTGGCCGTGCCGGACACGGCGCACGACATCCAGTCCGCCGTTCGTGAAGCGTTGGGCCGCGCGGATTTAATCATCACCACCGGCGGCCTCGGCCCGACCTCCGACGATTTGACGCGCGATTTGATTGCGCAGCTCCTCGGCAAAAAACTGCGGCTCGATGAGGCGGTGCTCGACCACATCAAGAGGCGTTTTGTGGCGCGCAATCTGCCGATGCCGAAAACCAATGAGGTCCAGGCGCTGGTGCTGGCCAATCCGAACGGCACCGCGCCGGGGCTGGCGATGGAAATTGGTTCTGGGGTCTCGGTTCTGGGGTCTTGGAAACAGCCGGCAAGCAAACCATCTTCCCCAGATCCAAGAGCCAAGACGCCATCCCCCAAGTGGCTTATCATGCTGCCCGGCCCGCCGCGCGAGTTGCGCCCGATGTTCGACAATTTTGTCGTGCCATTGCTCCGGCGTGAATTCCCGCTGGATGCGCCGTTTGTCTGCCGCACATTGCGGACGAGCGGCATTCCCGAATCTTTGGTGCAGGAAAAAATCGCGGCGCCGCTGGGCACGCTGGTGGCGGACGGTCTGGAAATCGGCTATTGCGCGCGGACGGGGCAGGTGGACGTGCGCTTGTCGGCACGCGGCGGGAACGGGAAAGAAATTGTCCGCGCGGCGGAGGCGATCGTTCAAAAAATTCTGGGCGCGCAAATTTACGGTTTTGACGATGAAGAAATGGAAACGGCCGTCGTCCGGCTTTTGACCGGGCGAAAGAAAACCCTGGTGCTGGCCGAGTCCTGCACCGGTGGTTGCCTCGCGCATCGCGTGACGAATGTGCCGGGCGCGTCGGCGGTTTTTCTGGGTGGATTCGTGACTTACAGCAACGAATCGAAGCGGAAATTTCTGGGCGTTCGCGCCGAAACGCTGGCGGCTCACGGCGCGGTGAGCGAGGCGGTGGCGCGCGACATGGCCGAAGGCGCCCGCCGACAGACCGGCGCGGATTTTGCCCTTGCCGTCACGGGCATCGCCGGGCCGGACGGCGGGACGAAGGAAAAACCGGTGGGGACGGTTTTCATCGGGCTGGCCGGAGATTTTGGAACGGCGGTTGAGCGCAAATTCAATCCTTTTGAGCGCGGGACATTCAAGGAAGTCACAGCCTGGCAGGCATTGGAAATGCTGCGTGTGCGGTTGGTTTGTTCTTGAGGGATAAGAGGATTGGAGTAAAGTAGCGCCATTCAACGTCTTTGCCTGAATTGTAAAGAAAGGTTGATTTCCAGACATGACTTTGACCACTGAACCATTGATTGCCAAAAGCAATCCGGTTGAGGGTGACAGCACGACGTTGCGCAAACGCCGCGGCACGTTGCTGGTGGTGGACGATGAGGATGGTCCGCGGCAGTCGCTGCGGGTCATTTTCAAGGACGAATACAACATGCTGATGGCCGAGGACGGGCCAACGGCGATTGAGCTGGCGCAGAAACATCCCATTGACGTGGCCGTGCTGGACATTCGCATGGCCGGCATGTCGGGCATCGAAGTTTTGGAACGTCTCAAATATGTGAACCCCAACATCGAGGTGATCATGATGACGGCGTTTGAGACGACGGATACGATTCGACAGGCGTTGCGGCTGCGCGCGTGCGATTACATCAACAAACCGTTCGACCTGGCCACCATCCGCACCGCCGTCAGCCAGGCCATGCAACGGCGCACGCTCGAAAGTGAAATTCACAGCAGCGCCGAAAAAGTGCAGGAATTGCTTTCCGAACTGCAAAACCAGAAGGTCGAGGAGCAAATTGCCAAAACGCGCGGCGACATTTACGCCAGCATCATTCACGACATCAACGGCCCGCTGACGGTCATTTCCGGTTTCGTGCAGGTGCTCAACCAGCGGCTCAATCGCAACTCGCGGCTGGAAATGGAGGACCTGGAATTCATCAAGGACCGCCTGCGCATCATCGCGCGGCAGGTGGGAAATTGCGTGGAGATTTCCCGGCGCTACCTCGGGTTTCTCCGCCGGCAATCGGAGGAAGCCCCGCGCGTGAGCGTGAATCAATTGTTCAAAGACCTCGAACAACTCATCCGCGTTCATCCCGGCCGGGTTGACAATGAATTCAGCGTTCAACCGATGGCCGAAGACCTGGGCGTCAAAATGAACGGCACCGACGTCATCCAGATTCTGCTGAACCTCACGGTCAACGCTTTTCAATGCGCACCGATGAGCCATCGCGTTGATGTCGGTGGTGAAATTTTGCGCGAACCGCTCGACTTGACCAAATTCAAGGACGGGCTAAACGACCGGCTGCTCAACGTCGAGAGCATGGACAACACCGCCCCGTTGGTGAAATTGTGGGTGCGTGACACCGGGCCCGGCATCCCGCCGGAAGTGCTGCCGAAAATTTTCCAGCCTTACTTCACCACCAAAGGCCCGCGCCAGGGGACCGGCCTCGGTCTCAACATCGTGCAGCGGCTCATCAAGGAAGGAAAAGGCGCCTTGCACGTTCACACGCGGCCGGGCGAAGGGACGACGTTCACGATTTATCTGCTCGGCGCGAATCTGGCGAAGTAAAGGGGAAATATGCGCGCCCAAGGTTTCATCGCGGTCAGTTTGGTGGTTGCGGTCTGGGCCGCGCGGGCGAATGAAAAGCTGCCGGTGCTCAACGCGGGCAGCGAAGTTTACAGCAACGTGACGGTCACCACGGTCACGGCCACGGACATCTACTTCACCTACGCCGGGGGAATGGCCAATGTGAAACTGAGCAAGCTCGACCCCGCGCTGCAAAAGCATTTCGGTTACAATCCGACGAAGGCAAGCGAGGCGGAACAAAAGCAAGCCGCGGCCAACGCCCAATACCACATTCAAGCCATCAACCAGCCGGCATCGCGGCCGCCGGCGATTGAAAGTGCGGCGCAACCGGCATCTCCGAGGAAGTCTTCAGAACCGCCTTGGGGCGCCGACGTCTCCGCCGCCCTGAACCGGGCCCGGTCGGAAAACAAAATGGTGTTGCTAGACTTCACCGGCTCGGATTGGTGCGGCTGGTGCATTAAATTCGACAAAGATGTGTTGTCCACGGACAAATTCGCCGGCTACGCCAAAAGCAAGCTCGTGCTGGTGACGCTGGATTTTCCCAGCCACATAAAGCAGGACGCCGCGCTCAAACAGGCCAATCAGGAGCTTAAAAAGCGATTCGGCGTGAACGGTTTTCCCACTTTTGTGCTGTTAAACCCTGCCGGCAGGGAAGTCGGGCGTCAGGTCGGTTATTTAAAGGGCGGTCCGGATGCCTTCATCGGCAAATTGGATGGGTTCAACAAGTAATGACGTCCCGCAGGTTCGTGATTTTCTATCTGACGCGAATCTGGCGAAGTGAGATTTGGTTTTCTTGTCGGTGAAATGCTAAACTGAAAGTTTTTCTTTCAACTGTTTAGCTTCACGAAAATATTTTTCTGCGGTGGCTTCGTCATCAAGCACAGCATCATGAAAGTGACCCATTTCTTCCCATGCTTCAGTAAACTGCGGGTCAATTTCAACAGCCTTTTGGTAACAGGCGAGTGCTTCATCCAAACTGTGGGGGCAATTCTCCGGGCCAAGTTGAATGAGGTTGCCGCGAATACACCAGAGTTGCGGTGACTTCGGAAACGTACGGACAGCTTCATCGGCAAGAGTAATAGTTTCAAGCGATGCGTCACAATTTTTTGGCCACCGTGCTTGTAATTCGTTGATGTATTCGGACTCGGTCATAACGCGCAAATGACCATGGTTTACAAAGTTTCAATTCCCCAAATACTCACGCGGATCAATAATCTTTCCGGCAATGGTGCGCACAGCCATAATCAACCTTCCGGATTATCCAGCAATGCCTGCAAACGCGCGCGGAGCGCAGCCGGAATCCGCGCCAGCCAGCCGTCGTCCACCAATCCCACGTCCATCAAATCGCGCAGATGCACGCGGTCCTTGTCGCGGAATGAAGTGAGTTTCATCCGCACCAGGGCGTCGAGTGAAAGCAGGCGGAAGGTTTCGGTTTCCTCCGATTCGAAAACGTCAGGCGCGGTCGCGGCGTAATCAGGCCGGACCTTTTCCGCGGCAAAAACAATGTGAACCGCGTCGCGCGCTTTCGCATCCGGCCCGTCGAGAAACATGTCCATGCCCGCTGTGTGACGATAAACAAATCCGGCTTGTTCCAGTGCCTCGCGCGCCGCACGCAGGTCTGCCCGGCGCAATACGATGTCCACGTCCTGCGTGTTTCGCACCGCGGTTTCATCCACGCGCGAAACCCAGGCGGCCACGGCGTTTCCACCCGCCACGGCGTAAGGAACTTTCGCCTGCCTCAAAGCGCGCGCCGCACGCAGCAAACGCCGACGCACATTTTCAACTGCGTTATTCATACGTTCCCAAGATACTTCGTTGTATGTAGCAATGGCCATGAACGTCCAGTTAATTTCCGAAATACTCGCGCGGATCAACAATTTTTCCGGCAATCGCGCTGGCGGCCACCGTGGCCGGCGAGGCGAGAAACACCTCTGATTCCTTGTTGCCCATGCGGCCGGGGAAATTCCGGTTGGTGGCGCTGATGCACTTGATGCCGGCTTTGTTGATGCGGCCAAATGTGTCCACCGGCCCGCCTAGACAGGCGGCGCACCCGGCGTTTTCCGTCATTTGCACGCCCGCGCTCACGAGCACGTCCCAAATCGTCTGGTTGCCCCAGTAGGTCGTTTGCAAATCCTGGACGATCTCCGGTGTGGCCGGCACGCCGAACGTGTCAATCTTGACGTGCTTCCCGCGCAACACGCGCGCGAACTCCACGAAGTCGCTCGTCTTGCCGCCGGTGCAGGAGCCGACGTAGGCGCGGTCGAGCTTGATGTGGCCGAGTTCCTTCGCCTTCTTGCGCTGGCCGGGATTGGGATGGCACGCCACCGTCGGTTCGAGCCGGTCGAGGTTCACGACGAGTTCATAGGCGAACTTTTGCTTTTTGTCCGGCGCAACGGGTTCGAAGGTGGATTTCGTGGCGTTCAATTTCACGCGCGCGTCCACGTATTCCGCCGTGCGCGCATCAAATTCAAAAATTGCATTCTTGCCGCCGGCTTCGATGGCCATGTTGGCGATGGTCATGCGGTCGTCCATGGAAAGCGACGCCGCGCCGGAGCCGTCAAACTGCATGGCGCGATACGTCGCGCCGTCGAAACCGATTTCGCCGATGCAATGAAGGATCACATCCTTGGCCATCACGCCGGGCTGCAATCTGCCTTCAAGCCGGAAGCGCATGGTTTCGGGGACTTTGATGAGCAATTTGCCCGTGCCCATGACGAAGCCGGCGTCCGTGTTGCCGATGCCGGTGGCGAACAGGTTGAACGCGCCAGCCATGCACGTATGCGAGTCGGTGCCGAACAAAATTTCGCCCGGTCGCGTATGGCCCTTGGCCGGCAATGCCGTGTGGCAGACGCCGGCGTAATGCGAACCGTATTGGCGGTTCAACATCCCCTTTTTCGGGTCAAAAACCCAGTGGCCGTTTTGGTCGTCAATCACGTCGTAGAAAT
Organism: uncultured Verrucomicrobiae bacterium; assembly: GCA_963744965.1. Classification (GTDB taxonomy): domain Bacteria; phylum Verrucomicrobiota; class Verrucomicrobiia; order Limisphaerales; family UBA11358; genus UBA11358. The sequence goes on along the minus strand of CAVUVT010000005.1, from coordinate 743,178 downwards.
ACGGGATGCCCTGTTCGCGGACAAAATCGCGGAGGATGTCCACGTTGCGATTCGAGAGCGAGTCGGCGGTGAAAATGTAATGGTCGGGGATGATGACGATTTTGTTTTTGTCCCAGACTTTGGCGGTCTTGCCGAACTCGCGTTTGAAAACGCCGATGGTACCCGGCCCGCAAACGTCGTGCGTCATGAGCACATCGGCATTCACCCAGATGTTGTCACCGGCTTGCACGCGCGGTTTGCCAGCGGCCCGGGCGAGAATTTTTTCCGTCAAAGTCATAGACTGAATATCATAGCTGGTTCACGGCGCAACTTCAACTGAACAAAAGCGGATGGCGCGAAAGGAAAATCCTGAAATCCGGCATTGACTTTAACCCAACTGCAACATAACATTACAACGTCTTTTTTACTTTTGTCGTTTATGATGTTTGCCTACATAGATCCTGGAACAGGCGCATTGCTCTGGCAAACCATCATAGCGGTGTTTGTCGGCTTCCTGTTCTACCTGAAAAAAACACGCCGGTGGATCGTGGGAGTATTTCAGAAAATTTTCCGGCGGGGGGATAAAAAACAAGATGCCGGCCTGGAAGTTCCCCCGCCCAAAGTGGAAGCTAAAATTGATGCCAAGTGATGCCCGCACCCGCAACATCGTTTCGCGATCCGGCGGGCTGTTGTTGCTTCTTCAACCAGCGGGTGCTTCGGTTCGTCACCGCGGGCGCCATTCCTCAATTTGACGATTTCCTGCAAACCAACTGCGCGCGCCGGTTCATCGCCGGGAAGAAATTTGTTTCCACCCGCCGCCTGACCGGGGATGAAACCGCCACGCTTCGTGAATCGCCGGAGTTGCAGCCGGTTTTCAACGCGCAGCCCGGCGGCGCGGTCTTTGAGCATGAGCGCATCCCGTTTCCGAGCTATCCGCACGAATGGCCGCCCGAAATGCTCTGGGACGCCGGCCGTTTGACGCTCGCAGTCGCGCAAGCCGCGCTCGCGGACGGTTTCGGCCTGAAGGACGCCACGCCGCATAATATTTTGTTTCGCGGCAGCGAGCCGGTGTTCATTGACGCGCTGTCGTTCGAACGCCGCAACCCGGGTAACCCGATTTGGAAGCCGCACGCGCAATTTGTCCGCACGTTTCTTCTGCCCCTGATGTCCCACCGGCTTTGGAACCTGTCGCCGGCGGACATTTTTTTCACGCACCGCGACGGGCTTGAGCCGGAGGAAATTTATCGCTGGTGCGGGCCGCTGGAACGGCTCAAGCCGCGGATGCTTTCGCTGGTTTCAATTCCCACCTGGCTCGCGCGCCGCGCCAACCCGGACGACCAGAAGATTTACCAGCCGCATTTGCTGGCGAACCCGGAAAAGGCGCGCTTCATCCTCGAATCACTTTTCAAGCGCCTGGAACGGATGCTGGACTCGCTCCAGCCGGTCGCGCAAAAAAAATCGGTGTGGTCGGATTACATGGCCACACACAGTTACGACGATCCGGCGTTTGCGGCCAAGGAAAAATTCGTGAGCGAGGCGTTGCGCGAGTTCAAACCGGCGCGCGTGCTGGATGCCGGCGCGAACACCGGCCATTTCAGCGCGCTGGCGGCGCAAGCGGGCGCGGCGGTGGTGGCCGTTGATCTGGATGCGGCGTGCGCGGGCGCGATCTGGCGGCGCGCGCGCGAACAAAAATTGAACATTCTCCCGCTGGTCTTGAATCTGGCGCGCCCCAGCCCGGCGCTCGGCTGGCGGAACGGCGAGTGCCCGTCGTTTCTCGACCGCGCCACGGGCGCGTTTGACGGCGTGCTGATGCTGGCGCTGATTCACCATCTGCTGGTGACCGAACGGATTCCGCTTGAGGAGATTCTGCGGCTGGCTTATGATGTAACCAATTCGTTACTTGTGATTGAGCTGGTTGATCCCAAAGATGAAATGTTCCGCCGCCTGACGCGCGGGCGGGAACATTTGCATGCCGCATTGGATATGAAAACGTTTGAACAGGCTTGCACGCCGTATTTTGAAATTGTCCGGTCGCTCGCGCTGCCGGGCGCACAGCGCCGGATGTATTGTCTGAAGCGAAAGGGCGATGGAAATTGAGCGCGCCCCAGCAAACCGCGCCGCCGGCGGAGCATTACGAGGGCACCGTCCCGTTGCCGCAGCCTCTGAAACGCAAGATCAAGGACGGCATCGTGGCCGTGTCGCTGGCAAATTGGTGCTTTGTCAGCGTGTGGTATCGCCTGCTTAACAACATAGCCTCTGGTTTTTTCAACAAGCTCCCCCTCAACCAGGCCACGCTCCTGGCCATGCTGGCAAACATCGCCTGGCTGGCCGCAGTCTTCTGGTTGGTGCTGCGTGCGTGGCGTCGCTGGCAGAATCGGTGGTTTCATCTGATCGTTCATCTGCTTTTTTTGGCCCTGCTGTGCATGCCGGTTTTTGTCCACATCCAAACGCACTCACGCCACACTTTGACTTTCCTGCTGCGCCAGCCCGCCGGCGTGTTTGTCGCCGTCGTCATTGGCGCCTTGATATTGTGGAAGCACCGGCTGTTGGCCAGAATCGCCACCATCGGGGTGGCCATTATTTCGCCACTGGCGGTTTATGTTCTGGCCAGGATTGTTCTTTTATTTCTCGGCATCATCCAATTGCCGGTGCAGCCAGAAATGTTTCACCCGGCGCCAGCCAGCCCGGTGCGTGCAGGCCGGCCGCGCGTGGTCTGGATTATTTTTGACGAGGCGGACTATCGCATGATTTTTGACCAGCGTCCCGCCGGGCTGGAGTTGCCTGAGTTCGATCGCTGGCGGGGGGAATCATTGAGCGCCAACAACGCCAATTCCCCGACCGAAGCCACCATTACTTCGATGCCCAGTTTGATTCTCGGTTACAGGATTTCCAAGGAGACTATCACAAACGGTTCCGACCTGGCCCTTCAGTTCGTGGTCACAAATGGAACTTATTTGTGCAGCCGGCAACCGTCCGTTTTCTCGACCGCGCGCGAGATGGGAGTGAATACCGCCGTGGTCGGATGGTATCTGCCCTATGCCAAACTGTTTGGCAAGGATCTGAATTACTGTTCCTGGCGTCCGTTTCCAGTCTATGAACGAGTACGCGCCACGACGTTTGGCGCCGCCCTGTGGCGACAGATTCAGGCCCTGACCGGTTCGTTGCACATCCGGCAGGACGTGGTGGCCATGTATCAACAAAGTCTGGCAGAATCCACCTCTCTGGTGACGAACACCTTTTACGGGTTGACACTTTTACACATGTTTCCGCCCCATGCGCCTGGAATTTATCTGCGCGATAAAAATCAATTTACCGCGCGCCAGATGGACACGGCGACGGCATACTTCAACAATCTCGCGCTCGCGGACCGGACGCTGGGAAAACTGCGCCACGTTCTGGAAACGTCAGGAGAATGGGATACCACCTGGTTTATCGTGAGTGCCGACCATTCCTGGCGATACTCCCGCGAATATGATGGCCAGCATGACTACCGGGTGCCTTTTTTGGTCAACCCTCCGGGATCCAATGGCCCGGCTGTTTACCCGCAACCCTTCAACACCGTGGCAACCCGCGGCTTGATCGAGGCCATTCTCCGCGGCGAAGTCACCAACAGCACACAAGCCGTTGCCGACTGGCTGCAAGCCCATGCTCCGGCGAAAGCGACCGTTAAAGGCAACCGGAATGAACCGCAATAGGCAAACGTTGTCTGACGTTTTATGCAAACGGCCATCTTCGTCATTGTCTCGGTCCCGCTCGAAGGCGCAAAGTCCCGCCGATGAAATTCTCCATCGTCACGCCAAGTTTCCGCAGTTCCAACTGGCTCAAACTTTGCATTGCCTCGGTGGCTGACCAGGAAGGCGTCGAGTTCGAGCACATCGTGCAGGATTCGTGCTCGGACGATGGCACGCAGGATTGGCTGCCGCATGACCGGCGCGTGAAGGCGTTCATTGAAAAGGACGGCGGCATGTATGACGCCATCAACCGCGGTTACCGCCGCGCACAAGGCGACATTCTGGCGTATTTGAATTGCGACGAACAATATCTGCCCGGCGCGCTCAAGGCGGTGCAGGATTTTTTTGAGAAAAATCCGCAGGTGGAAGTGGCACTCGGCGGCACCGTGGTGGTGGACGGAAGCGGCAATTATGTATGCCATCGCCCCGCGCTGATGCCGCATACGCACCACATTTGGTTTCGTTTTTCGCAACTGACCAGTTCGATTTTCATCCGGCGGCGGGTCATTCACGAACGCGGCATCTTCTTCGACCCGCGTTGGCGGGTGGTCGGGGATTTCCATTGGGCCCGGGCGTTGTTGAGAAACAAGGTGCCGATGATGGAAATGGACGGTTGCCTGTCCGTTTTTGCCGACACGGGTGACAACCTGTGTCTCAGTCCCCGCGCGATCCAGGAAACCAAGGAAACTCTGGCCATGGCCCCGGGTTGGGTGCGGGCATTAAAACCAGTCTGGATTGCCCACCATCGCCTGCGTCGCCTGGCCGCCGGTCATTTTTCCTTGAAACCCGCGAGCTACTCCTTTTATACGCTGCAAAGTCCGGAACGTCGCTTGCGTCTGGATGTGCCCAACCCCACTGGAATCTGGTGGAACCGGATGTGACCGTGGCCGATGCAATGCGAAAATGAAACTTCGCCCCCATTGCACCTGCAAACGCCGAATGGCCCCGGCAGGCAAGATGACCGTGGCGAACCAGGAACAATTTGCTGGTTGCAGCCGGTGAAGTGAATTTATCATTTCGCGCCCGATGAAGAGTGGCCGGGGAAAACGGTTACAACCGGGCCGGTTTTCCCCTGGCTGAATCCGGGGTTCCTTTATGCCAAAAAAGAAAGTTTTCGTCACTGGCTGCTTCGACATGCTGCACAGCGGGCACGTCCGTTTTCTGGAAGAAGCGGCGGAACTTGGCGAAGTGCATGTGGGCATCGGCTCGGATCGGACCGTCAAGGAATTGAAAGGCCGTTACCCGGTGACCACGCAGGAAGAACGCAAATACCTGCTCGAAGCGTTGAAACACGTGAAAGCGTGCTACATCAACAGCGGTTCGGGCATCATGGATTTCCTGAAGGAGTTGCGGCGGGTTTCGCCCGCCTTCTTCGTGGTGAACGAGGATGGCAACACGCCCGCCAAGGCGCAACTGTGCGAGCGCCTTGGCATTGAATATGTCGTCCTCAGGCGCGATCCGCGGGAGCATCTCCCCGCCCGGTCCACAACCAGTTTAAGGAAGGAATGTCGGATCCCTTATCGCCTCGATCTTGCCGGCGGCTGGCTGGACCAGGCGTTTGTATCCCGACACGGAGCCGGGCCGGTGCTGACCATTTCGGTGGAGCCGACGATGGAATTCAACGAACGCAGCGGCATGGCCTCCAGTTCGCGGCGGAGGGCCATCGAATTGTGGCAGACGGATCTTCCCGGCGGGGACCGGGAGAAAACGGCCCGGGTGCTCTTTTCCTACGAGAACCCGCCCGGCACCCGGGAATTTTCCGGCTCCCAAGATTCCATCGGCATCGTTTATCCGGGATTGAACCGCCTGGACTACCGCGGCGAGTACTGGCCCAACAAGATTACATCGGTGGATGATGAGGAAATCCTGCGCTGGATTGAAGAGCGCCTCCATCTGGTCACGCTGGGGCCGCGCAAATCCGGGTTCCGGGTTCGCCAGGACACCCAGGTCACACCCGCGCGGGTTCGCGCTCTGGCCGCCGCGGCGGATGGCTGCTGGCGGGCCATTTTATCCCGGGACGAGAGGGAATTTGGACGGCAGATGCGCGCTTCGTTCGAGGCGCAAATCAGCATGTTTCCAAGAATGATGGACCGCAACGTCCGGACTGCCATCAAGCAATACGCCGGAAAATCTCTGGGGTGGAAACTGTCGGGCGCCGGCGGCGGCGGCTACCTGGTCCTGGTCAGTCAACGGGCGATTCCGGGAGCCATCAAGCTCAAAATCCGCCGCAAGGACCTTTAGCCGGCGCGGGAAAAAATCCGCATGAAATTCTCCATCATCACGCCAAGTTTCCGCAATTCGCAGTGGCTCAAGCTCTGCATTGCCTCGGTGGCCGATCAGGAAGGCGTCGAGTCCGAGCACATCGTGCAGGACTCGTGCTCGGATGACGGCACGCAGGACTGGCTGCCGCACGACCGTCGCGTCCAGGCGTTCATCGAGAAGGACGGCGGCATGTACGATGCCGTCAACCGTGGTTACCGCCGCGCGCAAGGCGACATTCTGGCGTATTTGAATTGCGACGAACAATATCTGCCCGGCGCGCTCAAAACCGTTCATGACTTTTTTGAAGCGCATCCCAAAATCGAAGTCGCGCTGGCCGGCACCATCGTCACTGATGGCGAGGGGAAATACATCTGCCATCGCCCTGCGCTGGTGCCGCATCCGCAAGGTTGCTGGTTCCGTTTCCTGGCGCTGACCAGTTCGATTTTCATCCGGCGGCGGGTCATTCACGAACGCGGCATCTGCTTCGACCCACGCTGGCGCGACCTCGGAGATTTTCACTGGGTGCGGGCGCTGATGAAAAATCGCGTGCCGATGGCTGTCTGTCATCACTTCACTTCCGTCTTCACCGACACCGGCGAGAACATGAATTTGAAGCCCAATGCGATTCGTGAAGAAAATGAAAAAGCGGCCATGACGCCCGGTTGGGTGCGGGCACTGAAGCCGGTCTGGATTGTCCACCACCGTCTGCGCCGGCTGGCGGCCGGACACTTTTCATTGAAGCCGACAAGTTATTCCATTTACACGCTGCAAAGTCCGGAACAGCGGGTGCGCTTCGACGTGCCCAAACCCACTGCCGTCTGGTGGAACCGGCTGTGATTCACGGGGCACAAGCCGGGCGTTCTTTTACCGGGAGCGTATATGAACGAGGTAAAGTTGCCCGGACTCGCCACCCAAGGCCATCGCATAGGTCAATTGGCTGACCAAATCGGCGTTATATTTGTTCATCCATTGTTCCAGCGTCTGGTCGGCCACCTTGAGAAAGGAGTCTTCCAGCACGACATAATGAATGCCCAGCGAATGCAATCGTTCGGGCGTGTCATCCATCAACAGCCGCTCGACCCGCCGTTGTCCATCAGGCAACCACAATCCCGGTTCATCGGCATCGAACACCGCAGCATAACCAAGGACGGATTCACCCGCTGGCAGGTTTTTTTTGAAAAAATTTCTCCGTTCCTCGCCTGAAATACGGGAAACGTAATGCCACGTCTGCGAGATGAACTTCGAGTGAGGGTATTTTGCCCGAAGTCCGCCAATCACAGCCTTTGCCGGGAACAGGGGACGGCCCGGCGCCAACACCAGCAACAGGGCCGTGAACGACATCAGCAACAAGCCCACCCGCTGCCACCAACCCAGCCTCATCAAAGGCAGGTGTCCCGGCTTGATCAATAACACCGGAAAAAAGAATGCGTAATACGGCGCCAATTGCCGTGCATTTTGATCGGTGCCATTCTTGGCCATGAACAACAACAACAATGCCCAGGGAGCAAGACGCAACAGCCAGGGAGTCCGCTTGAGCTGCCTGCCTGCTTTGCCTTTGCCGGCGGGCGCAATCCGACGATACCAGAGCGCCCCCAAAAGCGAAATCAATGTGAAAACACAAATCCCCAGTCCGATTCCCGCAGTGGCTTCGGAAACTCCGGGGCCCAAGTAACCGAAAAATTGAAACGACCTGAAATGCGCCCCCAATGGTGTCTGCAAGAACTGTTGCATCATTTCATTCCAGGCGCTGGCATAGGGAAAGAAGGGCGGCAGGAGATTTTGAACCGGAAGGTAAAACGCATTCCCGACAATTCCCCAGAACGGAGAATTCATTTGATAACTTGTCCCGAATGAAGAAGCGACGCCGACCACGACGCCGACCCGGTCGCTGGGAAACCAGGTTCCAAAATGCACGATGTTAAAGAGGGTGACCGGCAGGGCTGAGACCAGCAAACCAACGAAGGCCACAACAAGCGTCCCCGCCGGACGAGTCAGCCCCAACCGGGCAGCCGGCCAGGCGGCAATCAACCACAACAGCGCCAACGGAATGTCGATTTGTTTGGCACCCGTCACCAACGCGGCGGCCAGCAGGGAAAGCCAGAGATCCGTCACCCGATTTTTTTCCCGCGCCCGCAACGCCAGGTCCACCGCCGCCAGGGCGTAAATTGCCGCAAAGCTGTCGTTGACATCCGAGCCGGCCTGAAAAGCAAAACACCAGCCGGAAGACAAAATCCACATCCACCACCAAGCTACCCGCGGACGCACCTGCAATCGTGTAAAAACGCTGAAGACCAAACCCGGCAGCATCAGATAAGACACCCAGTTGATCAAAAATAAAAACCGGTCTGAGCGGGTAAACAAAATCAACGGGGCGGAAAGCCATTCAATACCGCAGTCCGCAGCATTCATCCGCTGGTCATAAGTGCGAATCCAGTGCCATTGTCCCTGTCCCAACCAATGCAACACCCGGGGGATCCGGTACGCGTTGGCATCAAAATTTGAGAAGGGGTGAAGGAACCCCGCCGCCAGGGTCAACAACACCAGCACCAGGAAAAGCAGCGGTGCGGTGCGTTTGAAGCGATGCTGGAGTTTATGTCCAGCCCGCAAAAAAAAAATCGGAGCCGGGCTTTTGTTTTTTTGCCGCCAAACGACCAGGGCAATTCCAGCCAGCGCAAAGGCTGCCAGATAGCCGGCCCGGTTCAACGCGTGGCCGGCTGACAGAATCCAGCCGGAACTGACCAGCAAGGCGGAGAGCAGGATCCAGGCGCGCACGGCGTTCAGCATAAGTCAAAGTGAGATTGCCACGCGGCCCTGCCTTTGGCAATTTGATTTCGGCCAGTTTGGCCCGCGCCGCGCCAGAGCAGGGCTTGCCGCCGCATGCAATTCAAACAATATGGGGAGAAGAACTTTCGGTGCGTGTCCATGGTGAGCGCAAATTAACGCCCAAACAGACCCACCTGCCGCAGCAGGAAGTATTCATTGAGAGGGTTGTCATCAGTGATTTGAATTTTAGGATCAGGGTTAAGAATGTTCTCGATGGGAATCTCCTGCGAAACAACCAGTCCGAGATAGGCAGGCAGATCTCCAGAGGGGTTCCATTCCAACAAATCGTTTTTTGCGCAGGCCGGCATGCGCGCCGCCAGTTGTTCGGGAGTTGGTATTTCGATGGGTTCCATGGAGGCCAAAAAATGCACTCCCCACTTTTCGACCGATGGGAAGCAGCGCACATACGGGAATGATTCCTGGAGCGAGCGAATTACGGCCTGTCCCGCCACCGCTCTTCGGCCTGCGGACCAAATAATGGTGTCGCCGGTCAGGTTGGTTCTCACAGGTGTCTTCACCGGAGTTCCATCTGGAAACCATATCTGGAGAATGCCGTTGGGTTTCAAATGCTGCCGGGCCAACGCGCAGAATTCTTTGGAAAAGAGCAGGCTGGAGCCCGCCGCCGATATCGGTGGCGGCGGGTCCACCACAATGACGTCAAATTTTTTTGCGGTGCGTCTGAGATAACGTCTGCCGTCGTCAATGATGAGATGCCCGTTGGGATCATTGAGGAAGCGCGCGGCATCCGCGTGAAAAAATCCAAAAGCCTTCGTCACACTCGGCACCAGTTCCACCGCTGTTGTGTCAATATCCCAGCTTAAAGCTGAACGATAGCTGGTGCCCATGCCAAAACAAATAATCAGTGCCGATTCAGGTTTTCCTCGATGCAAGGCCAGCGGCAGATGAACCATGAATTTGGTGATGGGGGTCAACCAGGTCATGCCGATGCCGTTGACCAGCAGTTTTTTGTTCATTCCTTTGTCAAGGGAAATGACGGAAGCAGCGTAATCCCGCCGGACAATCAAATTTTTGTCCTGCCGCAGCAGCAGACCTTCAAAATCCAGGGGAAAAAACAGCGCCAAGGCCAGGGCCACACCGGCGCCAAGTCCCCACCCCAGGCGTTTCGGCCAGGACAGGGATTTGCAACCGAGGTAGTAAAACGCCGCCAGGGGCAGGCCGAGGAGAACCAACGCATATCGCTCGCTGATCCAAGGCAGCAAAATATAGGATGCGACCAACGGTCCCAGGATGCAACCGAGGACATTGATCGCGTAAGCTTCGCCGGCATCAGCCGGCCGGCCGTCCGAGTATTCATCAATCAAGCTCGGGGTCAGATATCCCAAGATCGCACAAAACGGACAAATGCCGGCCAGCACGATAACCGCACTGATGAGATCGGGGGGGCCGGACCAGCCCGCCTTCACAAACCGGGGATCATTGGCCAGGATGGGAAGGAAGGCCGCAACCGTCACCCAGCCAATCAACTCTGCCGGCGAGTGCAGACGATTGTTCTTGAGATTGCGGCGATACCACAGTGAGCCGAGGAAGGTGGCGCCCAGATAGGCAAAAACAACCATGGCAAAGGAATACACCTGGGTTTTCAAAACGGGGGTGAAGGCGCGGGTCCAAACCACTTCCATGGCCATGGCCACAAAACCCGTCGTAAATAAAATCACCTTTATCATTCCTCCCGGGAGAATCCGGGGACGCAATGACCTGGCGGGTGAAGCCGGGCCACCAGTCTCTTCTGGCGGCACAATCGGCAGAGGCTGTTGCCGGGCCAGACAAATGCCGATGAAGGCAATGGTGAAATTGCCTGCCGCAGTGAGCCAGAGTGTGTGGTGGAATCCCAAAACTTCCACCCAGATGATCGCACTCATGAACGTCCCGCACATCGCGCCGAGCACGTTCGCCAGATATAAAAAACTGAAGCTCTTCGGGCTGGCGCCATCCCTTTCGCGGATGTAAGCCATCATGAAGGGGAACGTTGTCCCCATGCATAGACACCAAGGCAGGATTGAAATCGCCAGCGCCAGTGCCGAGAGCAAAAGATAGGTAAAGGAATTCGTCTGGCCTGTGGACAACAGGAACCGTTCGCTTATCGCGAACAATTTCGGCACCGCAAACGCTCCCAGCCCGATCACCAGTTCGGTTCCCGCGTAAAACCATGCTGCCGACCAACCGGTCTTTTGCGTCAGCGAAGGAATCCAGCGCCCGCCCGCCCAGGAACCAACCGAGAGACCCAGCATGAAGACCGAAAGCACCACCGACAGCACTGGCATGATGATCCCAAACGAGGCAAATGCCATGCGCGTCCACACCACCTGATAAACGAGACTGCAAAAGCCGGACGTAAAAAACAGGAAAAACAAAACCCGGCGTGTGAATTGATTCATGCGGTTTACATCTACACGCGCTGCCCGGTTCAGACAAGCTTCAATCCTTCCAAAACACAGGCCATTATTCAGCAGACAACGCCTCGGCAAACTGCTTCGCGTCGAAGGGCTGCAAGTCGGCGGGCCGGGTTCCTTCTGGATGGCTACCAGGCCACTTCAGCCCTCCCCATTTGGACAGGGAGAGGGAGTTATTTCCGTTTGGTACGGGTGTCAAGATGCACCCGGGCGCCGCTACAATAAATGCGAAACAGCACAATTATACCATTTCTCAATGACAACCGGAACAAACCTTCGTAGGGCGGGCAGACCTCTGTCCGCCGTTCGTCCGCACAACCATTGCGGCGCGCACGGAGTGACGCGCCCTGCCAATGTACTGATACCAATTCCCAGAGACATTCGGGACATTCTTTAATACTGATTTGCATTCAAAATGCAACGAACTTTGGACTGCGGCGGCTTGACGCCGCTCTCTTCGACGCGACATGTCGCGTCGTTCCAAGGCGCAGACCTGTCTGCGCACTCCAAATCAAGCCATGGTTCGCCTTGCGCATTTGTAGCATTTTGAACGCAGGTTGGTATAAGTTGGTAAGGACGCGCGGCCCGCGCGGTCGCTCCGGTTGCCTCGGTGATGCGCCCCCCTTTGCACCGATTATCACCGGGAAATGGTGTGATTCCAATTGGGAATTGGTATTACGTGCTAAAACCGGTATAAAGACTCTCCCGGAAGTTGTGCGGGCAAAAGCCGGCTTTCAACCGTCCGCCCGCGGGGACCGTGTCCGGTCACGGATGATGTTGCAAATGTGCGCGGGCGAATTTTTCCACTCGCAACCAAACTTCGTCCTCGCCGGTGTTCCACAAACAAAGCGGTGTCGGGAACCGGCAATAATCCGAGCACGGTTTGTAAGGGCAGGCCTTGCCTTCGATCCACTCCGCCACCGGAGGCAGGGGCGCGAACCACTCCGGCAATTGCGGCCCGAAAACGGTGAAGGTTGGCACGCCGCATAAGGCCGCCAGATGCCCGGGGCCGGAATCATTGCCGATGAATGCTCCTGCTTGATCAATCAACGCCAGCAATTCCGACACGGTGGACGGCGTCGCCACCTTTGCCTCGCCGGCGCGCAACCACCAGGCGCGTTGGTTCGGGTCGCACGCAATTTGCGTTTGAATTTTTTCCCGGCGCAAACGCGCCGCGAGCCGCTGGTAATATTCCAACGGCCACACGCGGACGGGTTGTCCGGCGCCCGTATGCATCAAAACCGTTTCGCGGCCCCGCACGGCGGGCAGGGAGATTTTATCGCGGGGCGGAAGCTGGAGGTTCAGCGCGCCCGCGATAACCCGCCAGGATTCGTAACGGTGCGCCTCGGGTTCGGGCCGCGCGAGCGGCTGGGTTAAAAGAATCCGGCTGTGCAGGCGCGGGAAGCCCAGCCGGTTTTTCGCGGCGAATAGTTTCAAGAGCAAATGATCCCGGGGGTCCCACCGCGCAGAGAGGCCGAATTCGAACTGTTCTGCCACCAGCTTCCAGCGCAAACGGGTCATTTCCAACAGCGGCCAGCGCCAAAGCTGGTATTTGTGTTTGAAGGTCGTCCACGGCGCGGTGAACGCGACAACTTTCACCCCCCGCCAGAGCCGCGGTTGTAAATCGAACGCGTAGGGCTTGGCCAGCAGCGTGACGTCAAATCGTTCCGCGGCCGCGCGCAAAAATGGCGTGGCGATGACGAGATCGCCCAGTCCCCACAGTTCAACGATGAGTAATTTTGGTTTCAAAGCAGGGGCTGTGAAGACCGTCCCGGGACCAGTTCCTTATTATCGTTGAAAAACCGGGCGTGGCCGCGGAAACGGCCTTGCCGGACTTAATCGCTGGTTTTTTTCTTCTGGCAACGCCGGGACACGGGATTTGCCCCGGCAAACGCCGTTGTTGAGTGCAATGCTCAATCCGACATTGCCGGCCCAGTAACGGACCCCGTTGGACAGGTCATTACCGCTAATGCACGATGCGTAAGACAAAAATTCAATCAGGGAAATTGCAAACAGCAACAGATTCACGGTTTGCAGCGACGGATCGCCATGTTTCCAGTTGCAATACACCACCCACAAGCATGCCACCATGAACCACACGTAGGCCATCACGCCCCAGAGGCCAAAAGGCAGGACCGTGGACAGGATGCCACTGTGGTAATCAGCGGAAAGCGCAAGGCCTTGCTGGCTGGGATCCACGCTATGAAAGGCCGAGGCGCCCATGAACTCAAAATCCTCCTTGGTAATGGCGTAGCCTTTGCCCAATAGCAGATGTTGTGGCACTTGCGGCAAAAGGGCCTTCCACATTTCATAGCGCCACTCCGAACTGCCCTCAGCTTCCCCTTTGGCTTCTCTGCTCAGATTCAGTGGCAAAAACGCCAAAGTCCGTTGAAAGGTGAATGGCAGGCGATGGGCCAAAGGCACGAGCGCGACCAGAGCGATGGCCCCCATGAAGGCGAACAACGGCAAAAGTGGTGTGCGATGCAGGCCTTCCAGAAAAAACATCAGCACAAATGCCGCCATGACCTGGAGCAAGAACGAACGGAACCCGCCCAGGAAGATCAGCCCGAAAAACACTGTAAACAGGATGGGACGCCATGGTTTGCCGGAGAGAAAAATTCCCCGGACGCCGTATCGGGCCAGCATCCAATAACATGCCGATATGCCAGAAAACCCCACCCCACTCAGGCGCGTCGTGCCCACTTCAAACACACCGGAAAAGTAGCTTAAGCCGGAGGGTGGAAACACCCAGAAGATAAAATGAAGAAATGACGGGGTTATCGACACTAAGTCACCGATGAATTTTGTTGCCCCACCCAGGAAAAACAACCCGACGAACAGTTTGGCCCGCTCCGGAGGGATGGGGCGCGCGGTGATGGCAAAATAACTAAAAATGCCGATCAGAAGATAAACATATTTTTTGCCGCCATAAACATCCGAGCCAAATGTTCGCAAACCAAATCCCCCCGTCAGCTTGGCCGTAAACACCACCACGGCCAGCATGAAAATCAGGGGCCAGGTCAGTTGCGGCACACGGATAAAATGTTTATCCGGGCTCAAGATGCTCTCCAGCACCGATAATAACAAGCTCGTCGCCACCATGACCAGCGACCAACTAGGCGACCCTTTCAGAAAAAATACGACGGCGCTGGTCTGCCAGCTCAACACCAACAAAGGGTAATGCCAGCGGAGCAACACTGGAGAAACCAATACCAACGCCAGAACGCCCAAATATCCAAAAGTCGCATACTGCAGCGGGTCCGTCAGTATATAACCTATAAACACCGCCAGCGGCACACACACCGCGTAGACGACGAGCGACTTTAGAATGGCGGGGGTATTAGTCATTTGCTGACAAATTACAACCAGTCGTGCATCATGGACAACGTTCGTTCAACCATGCATAATATATTCCAACGGATGAACCGGCTGCAACCTCAATTCCCTTTCCGCCCATTTTTCTCCGGCCAATGAAAATCCTCATTAACTGCACGGTGCCTTTCGCGCTGGCTCACGGCGGCCACCAAATCCAGATCGAACGTACTCAAGCGGCCTTGCAGTCCCTTGGGCTTCAGGTTGAACCTCTCCGATGGTGGGACGAAAAACAGACCGCCGACCTTATCCACTACTTTGGACGGATGCCCGCCGAACAAATTAAATTGTCCCATCAAAAGGGCATCAAGGTGGTCATGGCCGAACTGCTCACTGCGCCGGGTTCCCGTTCCCCCGGCCAATTGCGCCGGCAAAAAATCATAAAGCGCATTATGGAACATATCGCACCGCGTCATTTTATCGCCCCGTTCAGTTGGCAATCATACCAGTTGGCGGATGCCTGCGTGGCGCTTACCTCATGGGAGGCCCATTTGATGCGCTACCTGTTTGGCGCGCCGGCGGAAAATGTTCATGTCGTGCCGAATGGTGTCGAAGACGTTTTTTCCCAATCCCCCGCCGCCCAACGCGGAAAATGGCTCGTTTGCATGGCGACCATTGCCGTGCGCAAGCGGGTTCTGGAACTGGCGGAAGCCGCCGTCCAGGCCCAAATCCCGGTTTGGATCATCGGCAAGGCGTATTCGGAATCAGACGCGTATGCGCAGGCGTTTTTCCAACTGGCCCGGCGGGAGCCACGATGGATTCGTCACCAGGGCGCCCTTGATGACCGCGCGAAACTGGCGCAGGTGTACCGCGAGGCGCGGGGGTTTGTGTTGCTCAGCGCCATGGAAAGTTTGAGTCTCTCCGCGCTGGAGGCCGCCGCCTGCGAATGTCCCCTGCTGCTGGCCGATTTGCCTTGGGCGCGGAGCACGTTCGGGGAACACGCGAGGTACTGTCCCATCACTTCGCCGGAACGCACGGTTGAATATCTGCGAACATTTTACGACCAGGCTCCGTCACTCAAACCACCGCCCAAACCGCTCACGTGGCTGATGGTCGGCCGGCAGTTGAAGGAACTGTATGAACAACTCCTGATGACACCTTCCCAGCGGAGCGGCCGGGATTGAACTTGACTGCCCACTTTTTGCTCCTAACATGGCCGCACGCTTAAGTTCTTATGCGTGAGCCAAACGACACTTTGAAAGACTTGGTTTCGAACAAGCTACCGCATGGACATGGGGGGCCGAGTGTCGCTCAATTACTTATGGATTTCTGGACCTCCGTATGAATGAACTGCCAGATGGTTTGTCCATAATCGTGCCTGTTTACAACAGCGCCGAAGTTCTGCCGAAGCTGGTGGAGAGACTCGACCTCATTCTGCGGGGCCGTGGAACGCCATTCGAGGCAATTCTGGTCAACGACGGGAGCCGTGACAACAGTTGGCGTGTTGTGTGTGAACTGGCATCCCGCCACAGCTGGGTGCGCGGAATCAATCTGATGCGCAACTACGGCCAACACAACGCGCTGTTGTGCGGAATCCGGGCTGCGCGCTATAAAACCAGCGTGACCATGGATGATGACTTGCAGAATCCGCCGGAGGAAATCCCCCGCCTGCTTGCCGAGTTGGACCGCGGCTTTGATGTTGTATATGGCGCGCCGCGGAAGGAACAACACGGTTTGTGGCGCGATTTGGCTTCGATATTGACGAAACTGGCTTTGCAGAATGCGATGGGTGCGGAAACCGCCCGGTCTGTGTCGGCCTTCCGCGCGTTTCGGACGCACATGCGCGAGGCGTTTGTTGATTATCACAGCCCCTTTGTCTCCATAGATGTTCTGCTGACCTGGGGGACAACACGCTTTGGTTTCATCAAGGTGGAACACGATCTCAGGCGCCAGGGTTCCTCCAACTACACGATGCGTAGTTTGATCAGGCACGCCATGAACATGTTGACGGGGTTCAGCACGCTGCCACTGCAATTCGCCAGCCTGTGCGGGTTTCTTTGCACGCTTTTTGGATTGGGTGTGCTGGCATACGCGGTGGGACGTTTCTTCCTGCAGGGCACGACCGTCCCGGGGTTTACTTTTCTGGCTTCGATCATCGCCATTTTTTCGGGAGCCCAACTTTTTGCGATAGGCATTATTGGAGAGTATTTGGCCCGAATGCATTTTCGCATGATGGAGCGGCCCACGTACGTGGTTCACGGCAAAACCTTTGGAGACTGATGCCAAACATGTTCGATCCCGATTGTTGCCGCTTCCTGGAATGGGATTCCCAATTCTTTAACCTGCGGATTGGCCGGTTGACTCCGAACCGGTTGACGCCGGAGGCGATGCCATTCATCCTGGATTGGTGCCGCGCGAACCGGATTGATTGCATCTATTTCCTTGCGGACCCGGATGACAGCGAAACCACCCGCCTGACAGCCCGGCACGAATTTCAATTGGTTGACATTCGTGTCACACTTGAAAACCGCTGGTTTGCCGGGGCACAGCAATCGCCTTTACCCGCTGAGAAGGAGGTCCGAACCTTTCGGCCCGACGACTTGCCGGCGTTGCGGGACATGGCCGGTCGAATACATCAAGATTCACGATTCTTTTTCGATCTGCATTTCCCCCGGCCGCGCAGCCGCGCGCTGTTCGAAACCTGGATTGAAAAAAGCTGCGCCGACGCGGAAGGGACGGTCTTCGTCGCTGAATTTCAAGGCAGGCCGATGGGGTACATCGCTTGCCGGCGCGTCAACCACCAAACCGGCCAGATCGATTTGGTGGGTGTGGATGGCCCGGCACAAGGGCAAGGGTTGGGAGGCCGGCTGGTGAAGGCCGCTTTGAATTGGTTTTCCACCGGGCACCTCAATCAATCATTTGTAGTTACCCAGGGCCGGAACCTGTCGGCGCAACGATTATATCAGAAATACGGCTTCGTGACCCAGTCAATGCAGTTCTGGTATCACCGCTGGTTTCAGTGGCCCCAAACGGAGCAAACTTGATGGCTATTGGAAATCCCATGCCTGAAACGCGCACAATTCCTTTTAACAGGTCATCCCTGCTGGGGAAGGAACTCGAATACATTTTCAAGACGATGTCCGTTGGGCAGATTGCCGGAGATCAGGCCTTCTCGAAGAAATGCCATGCCCTGCTGGAGCAGACGCTGGGCGTGCCGAAGGCGCTGGTCACGACCTCATGCACGCACGCCCTGGAAATGGCCGCGCTGTTGCTCGATGTGCAACCAGGTAACGAAGTCATTGTGCCTTCGTTTACATTTGTTTCCACTGCCAACGCCTTTGCCCTGCGCGGCACCCGCATCGTGTTCGCCGACATCCATCCGGACACATTAAACCTCGACGAAACCAAACTGGAAACGCTGATCACGCCGCGCACGAAAGCAATCGTGCCGGTGCATTACGCCGGGGTGGGCTGCGAGATGGACGCGATCCTCGAAATCGCTCGCCGGCACAAGATTCCTGTGGTGGAAGACAACGCACACGGGTTATTCGGCAAATACAAGGGCCGCTGGCTCGGCACGTTCGGTTGCCTTGCCACCCAGAGTTTTCACGAAACCAAAAACGTGACTTGTGGCGAGGGCGGGGCGCTTTTGATAAACGATAAACGTTTCATTGAGCGCGCGGAGATCATTCGTGAAAAGGGGACCAACCGCAGCCGTTTCTTCCGGGGACAGGTGGACAAGTACTCATGGGTGGACATCGGCTCCAGTTACCTTATGAGCGACGTGTTGGCCGCGTTTCTGTATGGCCAACTGGAAATGTGGCAGACCATCCAGGCGCATCGGAAGCGGATTTGGGAATATTACGACTCCTGCCTCCGTGAATGGTCCGGCGAACACGGAATCCGCTGTCCTTTTGTGCCGAGCCATTGCGAACAGGCCTGGCACATGTACTACCTGTTGTTGCCATCCTTGGCGCAACGGCAGGCCTTCATCGCCCATCTCAAGTCGCGCGGCATTCTGAGCGTCTTCCATTACCTCCCGCTTCACCTCTCTTCCATGGGACGAAGCTTCGGTGGGAAGCCAAGTGATTGCCCGGTTACAGAACAAATCAGTGATCGCCTTGTTCGTCTTCCGTTCTATAACGATCTCAAGGAGGCAGACCAGGCCCAAGTGGTGTCCGCGATCAAGGGGATCGGGGGAATTTAACCCTGCACCCGCAAAGGTCATGCTTGAGTTTAATGGAATCTCGGCGCTGCCACCAACGAAGGAGAGCCATCCAGGCAAGAAGCGGCTTGGGCGACCGGTACACACGGAAAATTCACAACCGCGGATCTTTTCCTCACCCGCTGCGAAGGGAAGCCATCCGCGCTCCCATGTCGGTGCGCGAGCATCCGGGTTTACTGCCGGGCAAGATTGGACTTGACCGGTCGGGTTAGGACTTCAATATGAATCATCTCCATGTTAACATCAAAAGGTAAGTGGTTGCCATGCTGACTTGAAAGACGCGCTAGAAGATAAGGATTGGGTTTTGCCAGCGTCTGAGAAATCAGATTGCTGGTTGCTCCTTTGTTTGTTGATTTTCGGCCTTTACATCAGACTGTTATTGGTTCCGTTTCCAGGTTTTTTTCCGGACACAGAGCAAATGATCGGGTTTGTTCGAGGCGCCGAAAGATCCGGCTTCACGGCTGATATTCTGGGATTCCGTAGTCGGAGTGGCGTATCCGCCCGTTTTCATTTATCAGGCGGTTGTGGCGTCCAGGATAGTCAACGAATTATCGGGGCGGAATGCATCGCAAGCCGAAAACGGAATCACGCCCTGGTCCCGAATCGGTGTCCGGATCGTGCCGATCCTCTGTGACGTCCTGGTGTCCGGTCTTCTATTTTTTGCAATATCCAGAAAGTGTTCCCGGGCCTCTGCCGTTTTGGCAGCCTCACTGTACTTGTTCAACCCGGGGGTGGTCGTGAATTCGGCACTATGGAATTGCGACGCGATTCCCGCCTTTTTGATGCTATTAGCCGTGTTCCTGGCCTATCTGGCTTTTGAGAGACAGAACCATGGCTGGTTGACCCTGGCTTCGGTAGTTTGCGCCCTGGGCTTTTGCACAAAGCTTCAGGCGGGAATGATCCTTCCCGCTTTGGGAGCGTTCATCTTGCTGACGAAGGATGTGCGCACAATGGTGAAGGCCGCCCTCGCGTTTTCTGTTACTACCGTACTGGCTTACGCCCCTTTCATCCTTGAAAGGCAGTGGGATTACCTGAAGAAGGTCTTCATTGGTTCTTTCACATCCTATCCGGTCACACACGCCAACGCCTATGGCGCTTGGGCGCTCTGGTATCAGTTGCCGGTTTCCAGGACCGTTATGGGTGTCAGCCTGGCCAACATCGGACGGATCGCGTATCTCGCCGCCACCGCATTTGCGGTGCATGCTCTCCTGACAAAAAGAGCAAACCACGTCACTCGGGAGGATGCAGCCCGCAGGTTTGCCATCGTCGGCGCTTATATTTGTGTTGCCCCATTTGTGGTGCTCACCCAGATGCATGAACGCTATCTGGCCACTGCCATTCCTCTCGCTGTGCTGGCGGGCTTCCTCGACAGGCGTTTGATGGCTGTTGGAATCGGATTTTCTCTCACCTACGCTTTAAACATGTTGGCCATTGGCGTGCATTTCTGGGATCCTTGGGGTGATATCAGCGAGACTTCTCCGTATTTCGAGCCCGTTCGACTGCTTTTCATCGTCAACCGGGTATTCTGCTCCCTTCTGAACGTGGCCCTCTTTATTTGGCTGACAGCGCGTTTACGTGTCTTGTTGGCAACCCGCCCAAGAGAAGGTTTCCCGCCGAAATCCGAATGCCCTTCCGCCTCGCTCTCGGGCGCTTCCTCCTAGCCAGCCTTCCCTTGCCCGCACCGTATTTCAGTGCGCCAGCCGGCGCAGATCCCGGTTGGTGACAAATCCTGCTGCAACCTCCGCAAGGATAGAAACGTCAGCAACCTGTCTCTGTCATCTCCGGAATTATTTTTGACAACCGCAGTGACCGGAGGCACCAACCATGTGGCTGGTGGCAGAGAGAACCTCCCGGTAAATTTCCACATGCCGGCGCGCAATGACTTCGGGATGATACCGCTGACGCATGACGGCGGCGGCTTCCGTGGCACGCGGATGGCCCGCTTCAATCCAACGCGCAATGGCCTCCGTCAATCCCGCCCAATCATCCCGGGGGAATAACTCCGCCCCCGGCACTTCCCGGGCGATGTCCTTGATGCCGCCAAGGTCTGTGCCGAAGAATTTGAGATTCCGCGCCAGCGCTTCCCCCACCACGTTGCCAAAGGCCTCCTCCGTGGGGAAATGAATGACGCCCGCGACCGCATCATAACACGAAACCAGTTCATTTTCCGGCAGGGCCCCCAGGAAACGGGCGCAGCCTTTTGCCGTCAGGAGTTTGATTTTCTCCAGAAAGGCCGCCGCATACGGTGTGGCTGGGGGAATGAAACCGATGAAACGAAACTCGAATTTCAGCCCGCGCCGGTGCAATGTTTCCGCCACGTCCAGCAGTTCCAACTGGCGCTTTCTGGGGACAACGACCCCCGCATTTAGCAGGACGCATGGCCGCGAAGCGGTTTCCGGGATGGGTTCAAAAAAAGCGCTTCGCAACGCATGGGGTATCAGCCACGTCTTCCGGGCGCGGGGACGAACCAGTCCTTCAGTATAAGTGGAGTTGCACAATACGCCGCTCGTCCGCCGCAGGGTGAAATTTTCAAGGCGGGCGGCAAACCAAAAGTAACTGCCCGGACGCGGTTTGTCCCTGCGGGCCAGTTCGGCCATGTTGCCATGAATGGTCACCACGTTGGGAAAACCCGAAAGCACCGCGCTGATGGCGCAGTCCCGTTCCGTCCCCGCGCCGTGGACAATATCCGGCTTCAATTCCTTGAGTTTGCGCCGCACCGCGCGGATGCACCCCTGGTAGCCGGTGCGCAACCATCCGATTTTCGACACGTGCAGGCTGTGGAACCAGATGTTGGGCGCAAGTTTTTCCGGCGACGCCATGGGTTGTTGTGTGCAGGAGACAACATGCGCTTCAATGTCGGATGGAAAACAACCAAACCCTTGGAAAAGCGACGTACAGCCCGAGGCGAAATGCGGAAGGGTTTCGCCATAAGCCCGGTAATGTTCCCGGTTATCGGTGGTGAGGAAGGCAATTTTCATTCATCCGATTTTTGAAACTTCCCGTTGCGCCCAACTGCAAATTGTTGCAAAACCCCCCCACCTGCCTTACTCACCTGTGCCAGGCGGGACAGTCCAAGATGGTTTTCAACGACAAATCGTGACGGACGGCCTGCCGAATCACCCAACATTCGACGCCGGGTTTTGCTGGCCTGGCGAGCCTGATACCGACTTATCAAAGGGCGGAATACATTCATCTTCAGGCGTAAGTTTTCACCAAAATTTATTTCATTAAAAGTCAAAACACCTGCGACAAATGCTGTCGGGTGCAACTCACTTTTTGTGCGGTTTCCGACTATGCCGGCCAGGCTTTGAACACGGCCATTAACTCCCGCTGACGGCTTTCATGGCAGGCAAACACATTGACATCATGCTGCCAGAGGAGCCGCGTTCCTGGTTCAAAAGGGATCAGTGCCAAGCCATCTCCATCGCCAACCGGATGCCATCCACACTGCATAAAATAGACGCGCCCTTCGTGCCGCCGCTGGACTGCGGGCATATAGAAGCAATAGCCCAACTCGGCGAGAAAAAACAGCACTTCCAGGACCTTTTCCGGTCGAAGGTAGTCGGGCTTGTTCTCAAATACTATAAACGGCCGCGCCGTCTTCATCGTCTCCTTGGCTCCTTTGAAGACTTCGATCTCATGGCCTTCCACGTCCACCTTGATGAAATCCGGCCTCGGCAATCCGAGCGAATCCAGCCGCCGGGTGCCAATGCGCGTGGTACCACCCATGCGGGAAACCTCCGCCGACCCGCTATGCACGCCGTCCGGCATTTGAATGAAGGCTTCCCCGTCGGCGCTTGAGAGTGCAAAATTGTGGCAGGTTACCATGTCCGAGATGCCAGCTTGAGCCAAACAACTTGCCAGGTCCTGATACGTTGCTGGCATGGGTTCAAAGGCATGCACCGTCAACCGGAAATGGTTGCTCGCCGCAAGAAGGATGAAATATCCCCAGTTGCTGCCGATATCAAAAAACGTTCCACCTTCCGGAAGGAGCAAATCCAACAGTGCCGCAACATCCGGCTCGTAACCATTTTGGAAAACCGGCACATAAAGCGCCTGGAACTGCAGGTTCCGGGCGTTGAACCGGATGGTTGCACGCCGCCCCAGCCGCTCGTAGTCGAATTCCCCCACACTGGAGCGGCAAAGCCGGCGATAGAGCGGAAAGATCTCACGCGAGGCGCGCATCAACAACCGTTCCACCCCACTCCTTGCCTGCCGGTGGTAGGCGTACCGGTAGAACCGGGACAGGAAAGGAAGCCGGCGCACGCCAAACGGCGCGCGCGGGGGGAATTCTTTGATCAGGATGGCGCTCATGTGACAGTGGTTGATAGCGTGGGGCGGTGCTGGGAGGGGATGTCCAGTTTGGCCAGATGGCCGATGAAGGTTTCTTCAAACTTTTGGAAGCTCAAACGATTCTTCAATTCTTCACCACCGCCAATCCGCTCTCCTGCGCGGATGCGCTCCCACCACTTCAAGGCGGCCTGCGCCAGAGCCTGCGGGTCGCGAATGGGCACAACTTCACCGTTCTCTCCGGGACGGATCAGGTCCGATGCTCCAGTGTTGGGGGTCGTGATGACCGGCAAACCACAGGCCAGCGCTTCGGCCACCACCAACGCAAACCCATCCTCAATGGATGGAAAGAGCATCAAATCCGAATTCTGATAACGCTGCACATGTCCGGTGAAATCGAGATAATCTGACCATTCGATGGGCAAATCAGCATTGCGCCGGACAATGTCCACGACGTCATTCCGCAGGTGACGTTTCACTCGCAATACGGCGTTGGGCACTTCTTTGCGGATCAGTCGAAACGCCTCCAATAAATAAGGTGTCCCCTTGCGCAGACTCAGACCTCCCGTATGGAGGATGGTAAAAGGCCGGTTGGCCGGACGCGCCTCCGGCGCGGGTTGGTATAAATCCAAATCGACGGGGTAAGGACAAAATAACAGCCGCTGGGGATCAAAACCCCGTTTCAAAAACGATTGGCGCACAAACGCGCTCGAAGTGAAAATGTAATCGGCCAGCGCCACCGACTCGACCGTTCGATCCTGATAATAGCGTGACGCCGGCGGATAGCGCGATCCCCACCGTTGTTGCTCTTCGGCGACCAGGTTCCAATGATCTTCCGGGTGCGACGTCCATGCATCCAGAAACGCCAAGCCTCCGTGCTGTCGAATCCACCGCATCGCACCATTGGCAAAAGCGTAACCCGTGAAGAAGTGCTGGCCGGGATGCAATAACGATTGCGCCCACCGATCAAACAGGCCGAACAACCGGAACCGGAGTGATTCCGCTTGAAACGTGGGCAAGGTCACGGCTGCGATATAGTTGAGCAATCCAAAAACCGGTTGCAGCCGCGTGTGTTCCGGAGGGACGCCTTTCGCTCCCCGCCGGGTGCCCAGAGCATAGAAGTCCAGCAAACCATGGTTCTCCAGGGCGCGGGCAAAATAGTCGTCGCCGGACCGCGCAAAACAAGCCATGGCAAAACGGTGATTCGAAGGCATGGTTGCGCTGACATATGAAGTTTCGGGCGCGTTGTTGCTCATCGCACCACTCCAATCGTTTTGAACATCTGCCGCATGCGCGCGGCGGTGGCTTCGATTGAATAACTCTCATGAACGGCAGACAGGTTGAGCTTTTGCCGGACGGCGGCATAATTTTCAATCAACTCTTTCATGGCGACGGCCAGCGCTTGCGGAGACTCACCATCATAATAGAAACACGCACCGCCACAAATCTGCTCCACGCATCCGGCCTTGCTGCTGATGACCAGCAACCCGGCGGACAAATAGGTGAAGATTTTCGAAGGAAAGGTCACGCTGGAAATTAATTCCGAGGCTCTCTGACAATTCAGCCCGACATGATTCGAGCCGAGCAATCGTTCAAAAACTTCCGGCGGCATCGTTGGACGATACTCCACCCGGGCCCGCCAGCGCGGATCCTGCGTCAGGCGAATCACTGAATCTGTCAGCGGTCCCTGTCCGGCAATGATGAGGTGCCAACCCCGATCCGGCAAATGATCGAGCGCTTCGAGCAACAAATCAATGCCGTGGCTGCGGCCCAGAGCCCGGCGTAAAAAAAACGCACGACCCCATCTGGAATGCCCGGCCCGGAGGGCAGCTCATCTGGCAAAAATCCCGGCGCCAATTCCTTAGGCATCGAATCCGGCAGACGTTTTCCCAGAACGGGGTTCGATAAAATGGCACCACTCAATAGAGGCCGCCCCCACGCTTCCGCCAGCCCGCTCAAAAAACGGGGCCAGCCGCGATCAATCAGATGTTTTCCATCCAGATAGACGAGCACGAACGTCACCCGGCGAAAAGTTTGGACCAGCCGGGCAGCAACAACGTAAAGGAATTCGTAATTGTCCATCACCACCAAGTCGCCGGACCGGACGTGGCGCAGGACGTGGCGGGCATAGAAAATCCAGGCCAGCGGAACGCGCAACTTGGGAATGTCCCAATTGGCGCAGAACAACTGCTGGTGGGTGGCAAACCGGGTCTCCGTCGGCGGCAACCATTTCCCAGCGCGTCGTTCCGCAGCCCGGGGCGGAGAGGAGAGCACGATGACTTCCCGATTCGAGGCCACCTCCAAGCACCGGAAAACATCCCGCCGGTACGGTATCGTCAGACACCGCTCCACTGTTTCACCGCGCAGGTCGTGATAGCGCTGGTCAAAAACGTTGCTCAGGCAAACGACTTTCAGACAAGGTTTTTCTTCCATTGAACAAAAACGGATTGTGTTTGAATGGCAGAAACACAACATGATTAGTCACTTGAAGTCGAGCGCAATCCTCGAGGCCATACGGTAGTGACGCATTCCAAGCTTTACAACGAAAGCGAAACGCTTACAGTCACACCCTCAAATTCAACCACAACTTTCGGAATGCGCCGACCACCTTATGACGAACGATTTTGAAACGCGTCTGGCTGCACTGGATGCCACCCTGTTTCAGCATGTCCTCAGCCAGATGCCTGAAGAAGATCAAAAATCCCTGCTGGCTTTACAGGCGGTGGTGCGGGCGCGGCACCGCCGGTTTGTTTATTTGGAGATCGGCTCTTATCTGGGGGGATCCCTGCAACCTTTTGTTGTGGATCCGTGCTGCCAGAAAATCATCTCCCTTGATCCGCGCCTGAACGAGTATGCCGACAACCGCGGCTTGCATCCTTATCCTGAAAACACCACGACCCGGATGCTTGAGTGTTTGGGCAAAATTCCAGGCGTGGACTTGTCCAAAATACAGTCAATCGAAGCCGGCACGGACACGATCAAGCTGGAAGCCATCCAACCGACGCCCCATTTCTGCCTGATTGACGGCGAGCATACCGACGCGGCCGTCTTGCGAGATGCCCGGTTTTGTCTGTCCGTGGTCGAGCCGGATGGCTGCATTGCGTTTCATGATGCCAATTTGATCTATGGTGCATTGGACACGTTCATCAAGGAGCTGAATCAAAGCGGCCGATCTTTCCGCCCTTATGTCCTGCCGGAGACGATTTTTGTGATTGACCTGGGGGTGGCCAGTTACGGCGCCGTGGAGCCGGTCAGTTCGCGCCGAGCCGACAACTACAAGGCCTATCTGGGGAGCCTGATGCGCAACGACGGGTATCGTTACGCCTATAACCTCCCGGTTTATCGGTTTCTGCGAAAAATCCGCCGTTTGTTTCCCCGGCTCTGAACCGGGGTATTTGGCCGGTCCCGGAATTTAATGCCTTCAAACGCTTGTTGAAACAAACAGGCGGGAATGACAACTCGCGATTCGGCGACGGGCTAGCGGCCCAAAATCCTTGCAAGCAGACCGCCGACTTTCGCCGGAGCGCGCGCTTGAAACTCCGCCTGAAGATCCACAGGCAAACCGAAACGCAGCAGCACGAACGAACCCAGTGTTGCCGCCAAGCCGCCGGAGATCGCAAGCCGCGGCAACAGCTTCAGTCCGCCGGTTGCCCACCAGCACAACAGGGCCGGCGGCGCAAAACCCAGCAACACGATGCCGGCGAGCCTCATCCAACGGAAGGCCACCGCGCTGAGAGGAAAACCAAGATAGCGGCTGACCCGCCAGGTGCAATACGCACCACTGAAGACGGTGCTGCACACGACCGAGCAGGCAATGATGGCCGGCAGGCCGCCCCGGCGCGACACCAGCAGCGCCAGGGTGACAAACACCGCGCCCTCGATGAAATATACATAGCGCAGGAAGCCGACCCTTTTGGTCAACAGAACAAGAGCGCTGTGGCAATGCTGCACGGCCAGTACAACCATCCAGCCACCCAGCAACACATCATTCCCAACCGGCCATTGTATTTTGCCATGCGTCCAGAGTGGAACGAACAGGCTGTTGCAAAGCGCAAAGGAAACCGCCGCAAAGCTGCCCAAGGAGGCCGTCAGCATCACCATCGCCCGGTAGCGCTCGCGCAACCGGGCGACTTCCCCGCGCACCATCATTTCCGCAAATGCGTACCCCGACATATCCGAAAGGCGCCAGATGACCTGCAGCACCAGGTTGAACGCCCGGAGGCCGACCGACCATATGGCGGCGGCGGGCAGCCCCAGCATGCGGGTGATGATGATGGTCTGGCTGGCCGTGATGAGTTGCCATCCCACGTTCACCAGAAAAAGATCCTTGCCGAAGGCGAAAATTTCCTTGAAGTGGAACCAGGAAACCCGCCCCCAACTTCCCCGCCTCGGAAAGAAACCCAGCACTCCGCAGGCGACCCATTGGAAGACCACGATCACCGCCGTGTTAAAAAATGAGGCCCACGCCAGACTCAACACCCCAAATCCAAAATGGAAAAACATCCATAGGGCCGCAAAGTTCACGGCCAGGCTCAGGGTTCCGCCGTAGTTCACCAGATCCATCCGCTGATGCCCGCCCAGCATGAGGCTGAAAATCCGCGTCGCAAAGCCCAGGGCCGTGACGCTGCATTGCAGAATCATCAGGCGGATGAATTCCGGCCGCAAGTCTGCCGGGATCGCCAGCCACCGCCCGAACAAGCCGGCAAAAAACAGTCCGGTCAGGAAAATAATCAGTCCCTGGATGAGGGTGACCACCAAAACGGTTTTAATGAGGCCACCATAACTTCCGCTGTCTCGATCATCCTTGTGATCAATAATCAATCGCCCGGCGGAACCGGTCATTCCCGCGTCAATGAGACCCAGGTAACCGACCAGCGCGCTCATCAACGCCCAAAGGCCGAACCGTTCCTTGTCGAGGTAATGCAGGGCGATGGGCACTGACGCCAGTTGGTAGAAGGCGGTCGCCGCCAGCAGGACATAGCTGGAAGCCACACCGTGGATTGTGCGTCGGAACCGGGACATAATTCACATTTTCTGAAAATAGCTGCAAAACAGACGGTCCCGTGTTTTGTTGGGAAGACTTATTGTATCCGTGTCGGCCACGGTCTTTGCGGCTGAAAGTTCACTGGTTTCCATGCAGGTTATGCAGGGCCATACTCTTTGACGCTGGCCGGTCTGTAAACGCCAAACTTGTACCGCGGATTTTTCTTGTCACAGCTAATTGTCCATGCCGAAATTCAATTGGTCATTGATGATTCATCCGGCAGGTATTGGATGATTTATCAACCAGGCCGTTCAATCATGGGAATGAATCCGCCACAAAAAGGCACTGGAGGCATAAATACTGCGGCCCCGCAGTTGATTTGCGCTTGTTGCGCCTTTTTGGCGGCTGTTGGTCTCCGGGTTTTTCAGTTTGAATGTGCTT
Organism: uncultured Verrucomicrobiae bacterium; assembly: GCA_963744965.1. Lineage (GTDB taxonomy): Bacteria > Verrucomicrobiota > Verrucomicrobiia > Limisphaerales > UBA11358 > UBA11358. The sequence continues at coordinate 714,720 of CAVUVT010000005.1, read as the reverse complement.
GCAGTCCAACGCCGCCCTGTTTTCATCCTGCAACCGCATTTTCGACCAAAGAATAATTATGCATTGTGTCATCGGTTCCGGTCCGGCGGGCGTCGCCTGCGCCCGGGCGCTGCTCGCGCGCGGCGCGGACGTGCTCCTGCTGGACGCCGGACTTGAATTGGAACCCGATCGCGCCCAAGCCGTCCGCCAACTGGCCGCCACCAGGCCATCGGAGTGGCCGGCCGGACAGGTTGCCAGATTAAAGGAAGGCATGGTCGCCGGCGCCAAGGGTGTGCCGCTCAAATTTGTTTTCGGCTCCGACTATCCCTATCGCGAAACCGAAACGCAAACCCCGTGGCAGGGACACGGTGTGGGCATCCGCCCGTCACTGGCGCTGGGCGGGCTCAGCACGGTTTGGGGCGCGGCCATGCTGCCGTACCGGGGCGCGGACATCGCGGGTTGGCCGATCAAAATCCCTGACTTGGAAAAACATTACCGCGCTGTGGCTGAGATTACCGGACTGGCCGCGCAACGGGATGATTTGGAGGAATTGTTTCCGTTGCATTGCGACCACCCGTCCGCCATCCCGCCCAGCCGCCAGGCGGATCTGCTTTTAAGAAATCTGCAGCGGCACCAGGCCGGACTGCGGGAACGCGGCTGGCATTTCGGTCGCGCCCGCGTGGCCATCCGCGCTGCCGACACCGCGAAAGGCATCGGCTGCATCCGCTGCGGCTTTTGCCTGTACGGCTGTCCCTACGGTTGCATTTACAATAGCGCCGACACCGTGCAGGAGTTGCGCGCGGAGAAAAATTTCACGTATCAACGCGACGTCATTGTCACCACGTTGCGCGAAGATTCCGGCAAAGTCATCCTCCGGGGCCATCGTCGCCAGACGCGCGAGCCGCTTTCATTTGAAGCGAACCGCGTGTATCTGGCGGCGGGCGTGATTCCCACCGCGCAGATTTTATTGCGTTCGCAATCCGCTTATGACCACCCGTTGCGCCTGCAGGACAGCCAGTATTTTCTCTTCCCGCTCGTGCTGGCCCGCCGGACGCGCGACGTCCAGACCGAACCGCTTTACACGTTGAGCCAGTTGTTCATCGAACTCTGCAACCCGCAGATCAGCCGTCACACCGTCCATTTGCAACTGTACACTTACAGCGAAATGATCGGGCAGGCGGTGCGAAAAACCTTCGGCCCCCTGGCCAGACCGCTGGCCGGCCTGGCGCGGCAATTGGAGGAGCGGCTGCTGATCGTGCAGGGATTCCTGCACTCGGATGAATCGCCATCCATGAACCTGACCTTGAAACGCAACGGTGCCAACGGCGGGGACTGCCTGGAGGTGACCGTGCAACCGAATCCCCGGGGGCGCCGGGTGGTGAAACGCGTGCTGCACGAAATGCTCCGGCAAACGCGGCGGTTGGGCGGAGTGGCTTTGTTACCGATGTTGCAAATGGCGGAACCGGGCCGGAGTTTTCACTCCGGCGGCTCGTTTCCGATGCGGGAAAAGCCGGGCGCGTTTGAAAGCGATTGCCTCGGCCGGCCGCACGGCTGGACCCGTGTTCACGCCGTGGACGCGACGGTGTTGCCGAGCGTGCCCGCGACGACAATTACTTTTTCCGTCATGGCCAACGCCCATCGCATCGGCTGGGAAGCTGCCGCGCCGGATTGAATTGGAAAACGAACCGCTCCATACAAAATGAACTCCATGACCGGTAAGCCTATTTGCGCGATCACCGGCACTGGCGGCTTCGTCGGCGGTTGCCTCAAGGATTATTTTGCCCGTCACGGCTGGGAAATATTGGAACTGACCCGCCTGCCCAAACCCGGCGCCCGGGCGGTCGCCTTTCAACTGGGCGCCGAAATTTCTCCGCCGTCGCTCGCGGGCGTGACCGCGCTCGTGCATTGCGCCTACGATTTTCAGCCGTTGCGCCGGGACGAAATCCACGCGGTGAACGTGGAGGGCACGCGAAAACTTTTCCTGGCCGCCCGCGCGGCAGGCATTGGGAAAATCGTCTGCCTTTCGTCCATCAGCGCCTACGACGGTTGCCGGTCGCTCTATGGCCGGGTGAAATTGGAAATTGAAAAAATCGCGCTGGACCAAGGCGCACTGGTAATCCGGCCCGGATTGGTTTACGGCGGCGGGCGGGGCGGAATGTTCGGCAGATTGGTAGGGCAGGTCCGCAAATCCTCCGTGCAGCCGATTTTTGGCGGCGGTTCGCAAATCCAATTTCTCGTCCACAACGAAGATTTGGCCGCGTTCATCGAGCGTTGTGCCGCCGGACCAACAGCGTTGGTCCCGCGCATTTTGTCGGCAGCACACGAACGGCCCTGGGAATTCCGGGAACTGCTTTTGGAAATTGCCCGCGGGCTGGACAAAAAAATAACATTTGTTCCGCTGCCATGGTGGCTGGTGTGGGCCGGGTTGAAATCCGCCGAGACATGCGGGTTGCGATTGAACTTCCGCAGCGACAGCCTGGTAAGCCTGATGCATCAAAATCCGAACCCGGATTTTTCAGCGAACGCACAAGCCGGATTGATTTGCCGCCCTTTTGAAATTGAGAAGTTGCCGCTTTAACCGCCCGATGGCACGGCGGTTTGCGGGAGGCGGTTTTTAATCCCGGTGCGCCCTTGAAAAGCCAACTCCCCCTCGATGAAAAATCAACTCCCGCCCCTTTTTTTCACACAAATATGCCAATGGAGGGAAAAAAACGAAGCCAACGGCTGAAGCAGCCGCTCGATCCAAATCAGCAACCCATTCATCCAATTCGGAATCAGGTTGCGTGCGGTGACCCCACCGGACAGAAGATAGGTCAACCACGGCAGGAATGACATCCCCTCGATTTTCAAGGCGGGATGGCGTTTCTCGAATTCGGCGCGGTCACGCGCGAATACCATCCAGGAAAGCGCCTGATTGGAATCCATCATGGAATCATTTTGGGCGAAGGACCATTCCCGGCGGCCATCGTCGTAAGGCTCGTGATGAAAGTTTTTGAAGAAAAACCGGGCAAACGGCGTGTGCGCGACTTCGATCATCGAAATGACACCGCCGGGAACCAAAGCGCGTTCCGCTTCCTTGAAAAAGGCGTCTGCATCCGGAATATGATGGAAGACATGAGTCAAAAGCAAAGCCCGCACGGAGTTGTCGGCAAACGGCAGATGGCGTGCGTCAATAACACGGTCTGCAACATTGTCCACCACATCGGAGGTGACGATGGATGGCTCCAGATCTTTCAAATAACCGCCGCCGCTGCCCAGTTCCACGATGACGCCCGGTTGTGGAGCGGACCCGGCATCGCGCAACAGCCGTGCATACCAATCGTCGTAGCACCGCTTCAGCAATGGCCGGTTGAGAAGGATCGCCTTCTGGGCGGCAAAGAATTCAGGCGTTCCCGGTTGCAGCCCTTTCAACAAAGGTTCTTTGAGCCAGGCCAGCATGGGGTCACGATGGAGAGTGTCCGTCCGGCCTTGGTTGCGGGTCACGATCTGAACCCGGCCGTTTACCGACCAGCTTTTCCAGTTCCAGAAGACGCAGGTTGACGCTGTTGAGAATCAAGCCCAAGCCCAGGCTGAAAAAAGCCAGCATGACCAGGGATGCGGCCAGCATCGCGCTCGGCACCGCATGGACGTATCGCTCGGTGATATATTCGTAAACCGGGCGGGAACCGGCGATGAGACCCAAAACCAGGAGCACGATGCTGCCGATGCCGAAAAAGGTCAGTGGTTTGTAGGATTTCATGATCAGGAAAAGCTTCAGGATGACGCGAAATCCGTCGGACACCGTGCTTAGTTTGGAAACGCTCCCCTCGGGCCGGGAGCGGTAAGGGGCCGGCAATTCCTTGATGACCAGTCCGCGGTAAAGCGCCTGCAAAGTGAGTTCGGTTTCCACATCAAAACCCCGGGCGGTGATTGGAATATGTGACACTGCCTCGCTCGTAAATGCGCGATAACCAGAAAAAATGTCCGTGATCTGCGATTTGAACATCCAGTTGATGATGGCGCAAACCAGTCTGTTTCCCAGCAGATGAAATTTTCGGAAAGAGTTGTCCCCATAGGTGTGCAGGCGGGTGGCGACAGTCATGTCGGCATCGCCTTTCAATATGGGTTCCAGCAGCGCGCCAACGATGCCAGCGTCATAAGTATCATCACCGTCCACCATGACCAGAATGTCTTCCTTCACCTGGTCAAACATACTTGCCACCACAAAGCCTTTGCCCTGTCTTTTTTCGCGCCGCACGATGGCCCCGGCCTTTTTCGCGTTGGCAACCGTGGCATCGGTGCAATTGTTGTCATACACATAAATGCGCGCCTCGGGCAGGGCGCGGCGAAAATCCTCCACCACTTTCCCGACCGTCAATTCCTCCTGGTAACACGGAATCAGGACGGCAAGCGTCAGATTCTTTTGTGATAAATCATGCATGATATTTACCTGATGCGCGGCCCGTTCATGGGCGATTTGATTCAACCATCACTGGCGCAGCCTGACCAGGAACCAGTCGGTGGCGCCTCTACCCGCCCGTAATTCCAAACTCAGGCGCTGAATCACCTCGGCGTTGTTCCGGACCAGCCATTCATCCAACGACATGTTCCAAACTTGTGCCAGAACAGAAGAACTTACCAGCACGTAATTGATGCCACGACGCCGCGTTGCTTCAGGCGTATCGCCACGACAAACATGCAAAATGCGGCGCGAACCGAATGGTTGCCAGAGTGACGCCTCCGGATCGTCCCAAGTGATCATCCCCAGCGGATTGGCATCAGCAGGTAAAAGCGCCCGGCCGGCGCAAAGGCATCCCCGCGTGCGCCATAGACGGAATAGACTGTCCAGGCTCGTTTCACCAATGGCAACGAAGAATGATCCGCGCCAGACGCGCGCAAGACCGCAACCGCAGGCCACAGTGGGCGCGGGGGGCACAAGACCAGCAAACCGGCCGCCAATAGAAACACCCCGGCGCCGGCACCCCGCCAAAAAACACTGCGAGTCATTCTGGCGGGGACAGGGCCGGTCAACAAAGGGGCCAGCAGCAGCACATAAAAAGGAGCCAGATACCGGGCGGGACAACCAAGTCCTGTTTGCGCCATGAACACGATCACCGCCGCATACGCGCCCAACGGAACAAGAAAGGTAAAATGCCGCATGGATCGAATCAGATATCGCGGCGAAAACCCCGGGGTGTATTTGATTTTATTGAACAGCACGAACGTCAACAAAAGGCTTAACCCGAATCCCAAGCCGGCACTTTCTTCCATCTGCATTTCTCCAATCAGCAGCTTGGCGGCCGATGGTTCAAAATTCTGCTGCAGCCTGATCGCCAAAGATGAAGGGATTAAATGATCCATGAGATGACTCCAAGCGCTTGAAAAAGGAAAAATCGGCGGCGCAAAGTTGTGAAGTATCAGCAGAATGGCATTGACCACGAAATGCAAAACTGGGGCGCCGCTGTTGATGGATGGTTGTTCCGCCGCCAACCCGGTCCAGTCACCACAATAGCGCCAGTTCAACACGGCCATGGGAAAGAGCGAAGCGCACATTGCCATGACAAGAACCAGGGCCGAAGCAAATGGGCGGAGCGACAGCAAACGCAACGCCGGCAACACCGCCAGAATCCAGGGCAAAAGCAGCAGAATGTTGAATGCTTTTCCAGCGGTCATCAGCCCCGCAGCCAAAATTGCGGGCCACAGGTCTGCCAATTTTTTTTCCTGCCGCGCTCGCAGGGCGAAGTCAATCGCCGCCATTCCGAAGACAGCTCCAAACAAATCGTTGCCGATGCTTCCGGCTTGCAGCAGGAAACAATAACCCGTCGGCGCAAGCCACATCCAGTGCCACGCCGTGCGCCGCCGCACGCCGAGCCGGGTAAAAAGGCTGAACACCAGTCCCGGCAACAGCAAAAAGGAAACGAGGTTGATGAGAAACAACGGACGGTCAGTCTTCAACAGCGCGATAAATGGCGCGGAAACCCATTCGATGCCGCATCCACGTGTGTTCAAACGGTTAAAATCGGTGTGAATCCACTGCCATTGCCCTGCCGCGAGCCAGTGCAAAATGCGGGGAAGACGATACGCCAGCGCGTCATAATTGTTTGGCGCATACAACGCGCCGCCCAGAAAAGCCATCATCGCCAGGATCAGAAACGCGAGCGGAAATGGCCGGCGAAAACGGTGTTTCAATTTCCTCCAGGAAACTTGTGGGAAAATCCACCCACAGGTTTGTTTCCACCAGGCCACGAACGCAACGCCTCCCAGCAACAGCGCGACCGCGTAACCGGTCGCGTTCAATTGATGCAACGCGGACAGCGTCCAGCCGGCGCAATTGAGATACGCACAAAACCAAACCCAGATTAAAATGGCCGTTGGCATGATGGTTTGATTTTAGCTGGCTCCGGAACGGATTGTTGGAGGGAATTATCGGGTTTGATTTATGATCCGGATAAAAAATTGTATTTGAAAATGCACCAAAAGGCGTGCATTCCGTCCCGCCAGCCGATTTTTTTGCCTTCCGCGTAGGTGCGCCCATAATAAGAAATCGCCACCTCGTAGATGCGCACCTTCAACCGGGCCATCTTGGACACCACTTCCGGCTCAAAACCAAAACGGTCTTCTTCAATTTTGATCTTTTGAATGACTTCCCGCCGGAAAACTTTGTAGCAGGCTTCCATGTCCGTCAGGTTGAGGTTGGTGGCCATGTTGGAAAAGGTGGTCAGCAGGTTGTTGCCCACCGAGTGCCAGTAATACAACACGCGATGCGCGCCGGCGCCCAGAAATCGCGACCCAAACACGACATCCGCCTTGTCCGTCAAAATCGGAGCCAGCAGCCGGTGATATTCCGTCGGATCATACTCCAAATCGGCATCTTGAACCATCACGACCGGCGCGGTCGCGCGGGCGAACCCCGTGCGCAAGGCCGCGCCCTTGCCCTGATTTTGCTCATGCCGCGCCAAGGTCACCCGCGCATCACCGTTCGTGGCCGATTGCAATTTTTCCCAGGTGCCATCCGTGGAAGCGTCGTCCACCACGACCAATTGTTGAACCGGACGCTGCGACAGCACAACTTTGATGACTTCGGCAACCGTTGCCGCTTCGTTATAGACCGGCATCACGACCGAAAGGCACGGTTCAATGTCGGCGTTGGATTTGATTTCGCTCATTTGACAATTCGCCCCAAGCGGTTTGGTTTGAATGGAAGCTGGCAAAAATCGCGGCGCGGTTCAATCCGCAAATTGTCGGTGTGACAATCCGGCGCTCCCAGGAGGAGATGTCACGGTGATCATGTGCCGGCGTTTGGAGTGCCGCCTTCAGGCGGTTCGACGGCTCACGTAAATCCTACCACGTAAACGCGAACTCCCAACGAGGCGGCAATCGCCAAATTCGCTTTTTCTTTCCCGGCCGCCGTTTTACGCTGTCGCCATGCCTTCATTCGACATTGTTTCCCAGGTCAACTCGATGGAAATCGAAAACGCCGTCAACCAGGCCAACAAGGAACTGGCCAACCGCTTCGATTTCAAGGGCAGCAAGGCAGAAATCGTGCTTGAAAAAAATGAAATCAAGCTTTCCGCCGCGGACCAGTTCAAAATCAAGGCGCTCGCGGAAATTGTCATGGGCCGGCTCGCCAAACGCAACATCAGCCTCAAGAGCGTGGAAACAGCCGGGCCGGACGTTTCCCCGCTCGGCCATGCGCGGCAGGTCATCAAAATCAAACAGGGCATTGAAACCACCGTCGCCAGGCAAATCACCGGCTTCATCCGTGACGGTAAGTTCAAGGTGACCACACAGATCCAGGGCGACGCCATCCGCGTGACCGGCAAAAGCCGGGACGAACTGCAAACCGTCATCGCCGCCGTGCGCGCGCAGGATTTTCCCGTGCCGGTGCAGTTTGTGAATTTCCGGGATTAAACCAATTCAAGCGAATGGGCACTCCACTAAATATAAAAAAGGCCGTGGCATCAAAAGTTGACCCGCTAGTTTCGAATCTGACGTTGGCACAGGTTGAAAAAGATGCGCTTGAATTCAAATCGATTCTCGACAGAAATGCACCTGAAGCTCACGTCCACGATTTTTTGGCGACGCACAGTTATTTTTTTAATGGAATTCTACGAATGTTCGGATGCTCGCCGCTATACTCTAAAGTGAAACTTGGGAGCGATTACGAAGTTGATTTCGCCTTTTTTGACACAGGAAGTTTTGGGCCAGAATGGAGTTTGATTGAAATTGAATCTCCAACTCGCAGTTTGTTCACAAAATCTGGCAATCCGTCAGCCGCTTTGACCCACGCGATACAACAAGTAAGGAATTGGCAAGATTGGGTGCATGACCACCTTGAATACGCGAAAAAGATAATGCCTCAAATTGATTATCCTCTCGGCCACATATTCATGGGGCGACGAAATGATCTAACTCCATTGTCAAAGAAGAAAATGCGGCGACTATTACATGACCATAGACAAATTTTGCGCATACGCACTTTAGACTGGTTTGTAGATTCTGCTCGGACTGTTGTTGGAATCATGGATGAGGGAAAAGGTCGCTGGCCTGTGCCGATGCACGCCCTCAGTCACAGCAACCTCGCCAAAGGACTGCCACCTGAAGCGCAAAAATGGTTGGACCACCAATTAGGAGATCAAGCCCGTCGGGATGCGGAAAATCGTTGGAAGCATCGCGAGGAAAATTACCTTGCCTTTTCAGAGTTTGAAAAATAACGGTGCTACAATTTAATGCTCAAATCTTCACCACCTTCTGGTATTCCGGTACGAGAACTTGGGTTTTTGGCTTCATTGCGCGCACCGTTCCGGCGTGGGCGGCGCTTCAATCCAGCACTTGCGGAACGTCCCGCGCGCCGTGAAGGATGCGGATGATGTGCAGCCGGCGCGGCGCGGCGGTGACGCGGTAAAAAATCAGATAATTCGCGAACCGCCGCACCGGCCAGAAATGCATTCCGGACAATCCGGCGCGGTTGGATTGGTAGCGCGGGCCGACTTCCGCCCATTGCGCCAGCGTGCGGAAACTCAAACGCAGCGCGTCCAGAAACCGGTCGGCGGCGGCAGGCTTGTTCATCGCAATGAACAGATGAATGTCCGCCACGTCGCGAATTGCTTCTCCGGCGCGGATGATTTTAAGCGGCTTCAATTACCTTGAGCTTGCGGCGGGTACGGGTGCGGATGCGGGCAAAGTCGGCATCGGTCAGCGGCCTGGCCGGGCTGCGCACGCCGGCCAGAAGCTTGTTGTCCAGGTCGGGAATGTTCAAAGCGGCTTGCTGCTCGGCTTTTTCGAGGGCGCGCAGGCCGGCGCGCACCACTTCGCTGGAATTGCCATAGCGCCCGCTTTCAATCAAATCCCCGACCAGGTCTTCGTAGTATTTGCTCAAGGCGACGTTCATGGAACCAATTTAAGCCGATAACATTAGGTATCAATAGCCGTTATTCGTCAAATCTCCACCACCTGCTTGTATTCCGGCACGATGACTTGAGCTTTCTTTTTCATCGCGCGCAACGTTTCCGCGTGCGCCAGACATTGTGATTCTTCGCCGTGGATGCAGACGATTTTTTTGAGGTTGCCGGAAATCCTTTCGACGTATTGCTTCAGTTCGTTTTTGTCCGCGTGGCCGGAGTAGGTGTCCAGGGAAACGATTTTGGCGCGCACCGGCTGCGGTTCGCCGAAAATATTGACTGGATTTTGTCCCGCCGTGATCTGCGCGCCCAGGGTGTGCTCCGCGCAATAGCCGATGAACAAAATCAGGTTTTTCGGGTTGCCGATGTGATTTTTCAGATGATGGCGGATACGCCCGGCTTCGCACATGCCCGACGCGCTGATGATGATGGCAGCTTCCTTCAGATCGTTCAGCTTCATCGAGTTTGCAGCTTCGCGGATGTAGGTCAGATTTTCCATGCCGAATGGATTTTCCTTTTCGTGCAGGAATTGGTTGATGGTGTCGTTGAAACATTCCGGGTGCAGGCGGTAAATCTCCGTGGCGTTTACGCTCAACGGGCTGTCCACAAACATCGGCACGCGCGGCAGTTTCCCCGCCAGCGTGAGCTGGTGCAGTACATAGACAATCTGCTGGGTGCGCCCGACCGAAAACGCCGGGATGATGACCTTGCCGTTCTGCTTCAACGTTTCCAGCACCAGCCGCCCAACGGTTTCGTCGGCGTCGGTGCGCATGGAATGTTCGCGTCCGCCGTAGGTGGATTCGATCTGGAGATAATCCACGTTTTCCACCGGTTCCGGATCGCGGAGAATTTCATCATTGCCGCGGCCCACGTCACCGCTGAACAAATAACGGATTTGGCGTCCACCTTCCCGCACGTCCAGCACAACCTGCGCCGAGCCGAGAATGTGCCCGGCGTCGCGGAAGGTGACGGTCACGCCGTCCAGCACCGGAAACGGGCGGTCGTAATTGAAGGCGACAAACTGCTTGAGCGCCTGCTCGGCATCGGCGGCACTGTAAAGCGGCTCGACCGGCGGCAGTTTTTGTTTCGCGCGTTTTTTGGACACAAACGCCGCGTCGTCCTTCTGGATTTGCGCGGAATCCACGAGCATGATGCCGGAGAGGTCCCGCGTGGCGAAGGTGCAGTAGATATTGCCGGTGTAACCCTGCTTGCACAGGTTCGGCAGATTGCCGGCGTGATCAATGTGCGCATGGCTGAGCACCACGGCATCCACCGGCTTCGGGTCGAACGGAAAACAGCAGTTGCGCTGGATGGATTCCTCGCGCCGGCCCTGGAACAATCCGCATTCGAGCAACAACCGCTTGCCGTTGACCTCGAACAGATACATCGAGCCGGTTGTGGTGCGGGTCGCGCCGAAAAAATGGATTCGCATGGAGAAAAGATGCTGAAGGAGCAGCCAAAGTCGAGTTTTGAAACCGGGCAGGTGAAACCTGATGCGTTGAAACGTGAAATTACGAATCAGGGCCCAGGTTTCCCACAGTGCGTTCAACTGTGCCGGTAAGTGATGCGCGCCTTGTTCAAATCGTAGGGCGACATCTCGACGTTGACCTTGTCGCCGACGCTGATGCGGATGAAATTTTTGCGCATCTTGCCGGAGATGTGCGCGAGCACTTGATGGCCGTTAGGCAGCGCCACCCGAAACATCGTGCCGGGCAGCACCTGTGTAACGTTCCCACTTAATTCAATTGGCTCTTCTTTAGCCACGGTGTGTCGTTGAATTATAAAAAGTAATACCACCGGCTCCAGGCAAAATCAATCCATTTTTGCCGCAAAAATCAGTGGACATCTGCCGCCGTTTCGATAAAGTCGCCATAATCTTATGAAAAATGACAACATTACGACCTTTTTAAATCTCGTGCTGGCAGTGCTGGCGATTTTGGGCGTGATTTTCGCGCTGCAGACGATTTTCCGCACGCGCGAGCTGCGCTCCCTTCAAATGCAAGCAACCCAGGCCAACGGTTACCGCATGGCCGTTGATGCGCTCGCGAACGACGCGGTTGCCTACAGCAAGCAAAACCCGAACTCGGACATCCTTCGCATCCTGCAACCCGCCCAAGCCAAACCCGCCAACCGCTAATTGCCATGAATGAATCTGAAACAAATACCTCCTTGCAAACCGAATTGATGGATCAGGTTGTTGCTTTGCGACATCAGGTTTTCACGCTGCTGCTCGCGCTCGTCGTCGTCAGCGGCACGCTTACTGTTGTTTTGTACCGGCAGGCCAGACTGACCGGCAAGGACATTGACATGATCAAACCCCAGGCCACCCAAATCATTGAGGCATTCAAACGGGACCGGCCGGGCATGGAAGCTTTCGTGAAGCAACTCACCACCTACGGCAACACGCATCCCGACTTCCAGCCGATTCTTAGAAAGTACGGGGTTGTGCCGCAGTCGCAACCTGCCGCCGCGCCTAAGAAGTAATCGGCGTCAGCCGCGCGCCGCAGTTCGGACAAAAATTCGACTGCGGCGGACAACTCCTGCCGCAACCAAGACAGTTGGAGTGTGCCTTTTGGTGGCGGTAGTGGATGATTAAATTCCTCGTGTACGGAATCCACGTGAACAAGTAGGCAAAGATAATCACGTGGTGTTTGTCGTAAAAGAACGCATACAACAGCAGAAGAAGCGATCCCGTCAGACTGAGCCACCAAAAGAGAGCGGGCACAATGACTTGTTTCTTCTTTTCTGTGGCATACCACTGCACGACGAAACGCGAGAAGAAAACGGCATTGCCCGACCATCCAATCGCCGTCCAGAAAACAACCCAATCCACGCCGAAAATTTTGCCATTGTTCCAGATCAGATTGTGCAGCCAGTCCATGATGGCCACAGCTTAAGCGCCCACCTTGCGGATTTGGAGACAAATTATCCGCACCTTTCTCTCCCTGAACCGGTCGTTCGTAGCCGCCGTTGTGAAACGGCGGGAATGGCCAATGCAAAACAGGTCCGCCAATTCACATTGGCAGCTGCAAGGTCAAAGATTTGTACGCGCCGACTCAACCGCCCGCGACGATTTTTACTATCTCCAGCCGGTCGCCCGCGTTGAGCCGACGCCGGGAAAATTCCGACGGCGCGACCGCCTCGCCGTTGTGCTCCACCACCACGCTGCGCGGCAAAAGTTTTTGCGCGACCAGAAATTCCTCGATCGAGCACGGCAGCTTCGCCTCAATCGGCTTTCCGTTGGCGGTGACAAAATTTGAGTTCACGAAAACAGATTTTCGAGTTCGTTGTGGGCGCTAAATTTACGCAGAAAAATCTTAAGGGAGTTGCTTTAACCAAGATTTAACTCCGCTAACGAATTCAGCCAATCCATGATCCACTTTACCGGCGGCATATAAATCCATTTCGTCGGCAACCAGAGGGCCATACTCTGTTCCGCCTAGGAGAGGAATAATAGGACTGTTGTTAAAAGCAGATCGCAAGAGGTGCTTGTAATAATTTTTTTCGCACTTATGCGCTGGTAAGGCAGGCGTCTTGGGAATTCCAGCCACTTTTGAAAGCGCCGAAGGGTCCAATAGATACCAACGTTCCACATGCGGGTCTGGGACGGCGGTTACGACCATTGGATAGGGCGGGTTTGCAGCAACGGCTGTGATTTCATCCCGACGCGTAGCAAAGCCTTTGCAATTTCCGTCGGAACCAACGATGAGCAAATCCGCTGGCAGGTGCATTTTCCTTTTGGCATCAGCCAAAAAATCTTTGTAGGCAGAAACTGAACGCCCACCGCGAGCGTTGAGAGTGCGATGATCAAAATTACCAGCCGGTTTGCCGGCTTCACGAATAAGTCGCCTCACCAAAGGCGGAATAATCGCTTCCTGACCGATGTCTTCCAAAAAATAAGCGATGATGTATTTAGCCGCCATAATCACCGCGCAGGATTTGATCTTCCAGATTTTCCTCGATTTCGTCCGCTCGGAAGAGGTCGCCTAAAGATGTGAATGGCACAATGGTTGTGGCTGTCCCTGATCTTTGACATTTCAACAGATCTTTATTTTTGAAATAGCCCGGCAGAACTGGCGAGTGTGTATTTATCAAGATTTGCCGGTTTTCATTTGCTGCATTTTTTAGCATTTCTGCAATTAGCTGCAACCGGCGCGGGTGAACTCCGTTTTCTGGTTCTTCATAACCAATTGTAGTGGACTTGGAGGACGGTGATAACACGGCCAACAATCCTAAAACCCGCAACGTCCCTTCGGAAATTAGACGGTTGGAGTAAAATGCGCCGTTCTCTTTAATGCGCAAAAAGAGTTCAGCTTTGTCGGTTCGTTCGACATCAATGTCTTCCAATCGTGGCAAAATTTGTTGTGCGGCCAATTTCAAAGCTTGGAACTGTTGTGGTTCTTTGAGTGAAAGTGTGTGATAAAACGCGGCCAAATCTTCGCCACGAGGTCCAAGATTATTGACTTCGGCAATGCCATTGGCTTCGCGCATCAGTGCCCTTGGCTCAAAATAATAAAAGTGACACCGAGCCATCTCTTCGCGAAATGCAGTCAAATGAGGATAATGTGGCGGATAGAGCGGTGTGGATGTGATTGTATAATCCAAACCGATTTCGTGATTGGTTGGGTGAGACTGGCCTTCCATGCGCAGACTCAATTTGTTGCCAACCTTGTCGATGAATGCGCCCCGCGCTTTTTCTGCCTGACCATTTTTTCGCAGGGCTGCCAACCGTTCATGCCTCACCCGTAACTGACCAGAAGCAGAAATCACCTCAATTTCCAAATCATAACGGAGCAGACGATTGGTGATCTTTGTTTTATCTTCAGGCTCGTCGTTTTTCTTGTCTATGCCTTGGCGTAATTCTTTGATGCGGGCTTCTATGTCGCTGATGACGGGGGTGCTAAGCTCAACATCCACAGAAAATGAAATCGTATGCGTCTTTTCAGATAGCAAATCCCGGATTGTTCCTTTTTCGTAGTGAATGGCTTCAATCGGCAATCCACGATGCCCATCAAATGCCTCTTTAAGATTTTTTTTAGTAACTAGGCGGGCGAGCAGATTCAGCGCATCAAACAAATTACTTTTACCAACAGCGTTTGGGCCGAAGATGACAGCAAGCTGCCCCAAGCTCACTTCAATATTTTTAAGTGACTTATAGTTTTTGATTTGAATTCGACGAATCATGTTTTTTTAGATTCAGGTGCTAAATTCTAGTCAAACCACTAATACGGAAGCAAGGTGTGTTGTTCACGCCGTCAACGCCGCGTCCCAATCTTTCCACACCGGCTCGTACCCAAGCCGGCGGATCAATTCCGCCACTTCGCCGGCGGAGCGTTCGTCGGCAATTTGAAATTGTCCGGTTGCGTTCGTTGCGTTTTCCGGCGTTGGCACCCATTCGCTTGCGCCTTCGCTGCTAATTCGCAGCTTCGGCGACACCGGTGCGCCAAGTCCGACAATTTTCCCGCGCACGGTTTGGTGGATTTTTTCCTTGCCCGCGCCGGTGTAACCGCCGGGTTCGGTGTGGCTGCCCGCGCTCATCATCGTCACGCCCAGCGGAATCAACCCGTCGCGCAGCTTCGCCGGTTCGCGCGTCGAAAGCACCAGGCCGACATCGGGAAACATCAGGCGCAGCGCGCAAACGAGTTGCGCCAGGTCACGGTCGGTCATGTGCGTGAGCGGCTGGAATTCACCCGCGCACGGACGCAGCCGCGGGAGTGAAATCGTCAACTGCGCCTTCCAGCAATTCCGCAGCAAATAATCCGCGTGCGCCGCCACGCTGATGGCCTCGAACCGCCAGTCGGCCAGCCCGTAAAGCGGGCTGATGCCGAGCCGCCGGAATCCTGCCGCGTAGCCGCGCTCCGGCGTTTCGAGCCGCCAGTCAAAATTCCGCTTCGGGCCGGCGGTGTGCATGTCCGCATAGACCTTTCGGTCGTAGGTTTCCTGATAAACCACCAGCCCGTCCGCGCCCGCCGCGACGAGCGGACGATAATCCTCCGTCTCCATCGGCCCGACTTCGAGCGAGATGCCCGGCCAGTCGCGATGCAGCACGGTGATGCAACCCTTGAGATAATCGTTGGAAACGAACTTCGGATGTTCCCCCGCGACCAGCAGGATGTTGCGGAAGCCCTGCGCCTTGATTGCGTCCGCCTCGCGTTTCACCTCCTCCAGCGACAAAGTAACGCGCAGGATCGGGTTGTCGCGCGAGAAGCCGCAGTATTTGCAATTGTTGACGCACTCGTTGGAAAGGTAAAGCGGCGCGAACAGGCGGATGAGCTTGCCGAAGCGCTGCTGCGTTGCCGTGTGCGAACGCCGGCCCATGTGTTCCAGCAATTCCCCGCCAGCCGGCGAAATCAAATGCGCAAAATCGGCGAGCGACAGTTTCGTCTTCGCCATGCTCTCACGCACGGCCTGGATGCCGGCCGACTGTGAACGCCTCACGAGCGATTCCAGCGGCAACGAATTGAATTCAGCGACAAAACTCACGACCCCAAGGTAACAAATCGGTGCGGAAAGTCGAGACAACGCTTGACGCAATACGCAACACACAACACGCTTCCCGGCAACAAAATCAATGCCCGCACGGAAACCCCAAAGCCGGCAAAACGAAACCGCCGTCATGATTCTCGGCGTCGGGTCGTTCGCGCACAGCATCGGGCGGGCGCTGGCGGACACGGGCGCAAGCGTCTCGACTTATCTCACCCGCAATTACGGCCATTATCCGCCGTCGCTGGTCGGGCCGACCTTTTCGCGCGCGGCGTTTCCCAGCCCGGTTCCGCTCATCAAGAAAAACGGCGTGGAAGTCGTCATCCCGCAATCCATTGATTGGGCGCTGGCGCCCTGGGCGGAGGATTTGTTGCAATCAGGCGCCGGCATTTTCAGCCCCACGCGCGAGGCAATGCGCATCGAGCGCGAGCGCGACTTCGCCCGCAAGCTGTGCGCGGATTTCAAAATTCTCTTTCCGCAGGCCTATGTTGCCCCAAACCTTTTGGAGGCCGAAAAAATCCTGGTGAAACATCCGCAGCCGTTCGTCATTAAAAATCCGCTCTGCTCGCCGACCAGCCCGATCCACACGATCCTCTGCGAGACGGTCGAGGACACGCGCGCGTGGTTGCGGCACGTCAATTATGCCGAAGGCGTTTTCCTGCAGGAATATCTCGGTCGCGCCGAGGTTGGACACATCGTGCTGGTGAGCGGCGGCGAGATTTATTCGCTCGTCACGAACCAGGAATACAAATACGCCTTCAATGGCAACCAGGGCGTGGTGGCCGGCGCGCCGCTCGGCGGGCTGGTCGAACGCGATCCGAACGACCAGTACGGCCTGGCGCGAAAACTCATCCATCCGTTGCTGCCGTGGCTGCGCGCGGCAAAATTCAACGGGCCACTACAGGTCACCGCCGTGAAGCGCAAAGGTCAATGGCATGTCATCGAATACAATGTCCGCATCGGGGTCACCTCCGGCCCGATGATTTTGCGGATGCTGAAAAATCCGGCGGAAATCGTCTTGCGAACCGCGCAAAACCGGAAGTTGGACCTGCAGTTCAACGGAAAACTTAATTTCGGCTGTTCGCTCACGCTGGCCGGCTACGGCTATCCTTTCATCCAGGTGCGCAGCCCGCATCTGCCGCTGGAAGTGGACGGGAAATTTGATTGCGACGTTTGGTGGAACGAAGTGGCCCGTGGTGCCGACAAAAAACTCATGTCCACCGGCCATCGCATTGCGGACGTGATTGCGCTGGCGCCCAGGCTCGACGCGGCGATTGCCAGGGCTTACGCGAACATCCGCAAAATCCGGGTGGTCGGGAGCTACTTCCGGACGGACATCGGGAAAAGTTTATGGCCGCCGGGAACGGTTTGAAAATTAAGGAAAATCAAACATGGTTGTGGCCAGTTGAAGATGAACAGTATGTTGCTTCGAGCATGTTAGGCGACAGACTAATTACAGGCGACGAAGAAATGGCACGCATTGCCAACGCTTTTCGAGATGTTGGTTTGTGGAAAGGAACGGTTATCTTCGTTGACCCGAATCGCAAACTTGAGGATTTAATTCCAGCGGTTCTTGTTTAACGTTTTTTCGTGTCAGGAAGTTATTTCCGGACGGACATTGGGGAAAGTTTATGGCCGCCCGGAACCATCTGAATTACCTTGCTGTTTTAACGGCTTCCGCCTTGTGTTCGTGAATCGCGGCGCGTTCCGGATTGCCAACGGATTTGAAATAATCCGCGAGTTCGTATTGCAAGGTGCGCTCAATGGTTTCACGTTGGATGGGCGCTTTCGACCAAACAAAGCCAAGCGCCGCCAGCAGGGTCAACGAGGCGGCGAACGCGGGGATGTTTTCCCACGCCAAACCCCGGGGGTCGCGGAGCAAACCATACCCCATCAGGCCGACAAACAGGCCCAGCCCGCAATACAGGATGAGCGTGGAATTTCGCAGCAGCCACTGCGACGCGGCGGTAAACCGGCCGGTGATCGGCGGGGAGGCCGGTGGCAGGCATACGGCGGGCAGGATGGTCTGCAGTGCCGGGTTGCGCAGGATACCCAGAGCCACTTCCGGACTCGGGCGCACCGTGGGCGGTTGAAAAAAGGCATTCGTTCCGCCGGTGGTCCAAAGAGTGGTCACCCGTTCTTCGGCCACCAGGTTCATCATGCGGGTGGGCAGCAAAAGGTTTTCCACCACGATTTGTGAAATCCGGCAAAGGCCAAAAAAAATCACGGCGGAAAAAAGGAGTGGCGGGAACAATGAGAATTTTATGGAAATTGCGCCGCGCAGCCAGAATTGCGCAAGCAGCACCGTAGCGAAAAGACTGGCGATGACAAAAACATTCAAGATGTCCAAGTAACGGCTGACCGGAAAAACATCCCCATAATTCCCGCGCCCGTAGGCCAGCGCCGCGGATTGCAACGCCCCCCACAGTGCCAAGGTCAAAAGAAATTCAGCCGCCCGCGGCTCTGGAAAATCGGGCCGGAAATACCAAATTACCAGCACCGCCAAGGGCAGCAGCAACAGGCACGCCATTTCCGGCGCGCTGAAAAATGGCCAGGTTAGATTGTGCGTCAGGGCGGAGGTAAATTGCATCAACGTTTGCGCTCGCAAGTGCTGGGCGTCCTCCATCTTGACGCTCACAGCCAGGCCCAAACCCATGATCGCCAGACAAGAAGCCAGCGTGATTAGATTTCCCCTTTCCATCCGCCGCTGTTTTAGGGCGCGTAAAATCATCAACCCGCCAAGGGTCACAGGTGCGAGCAATCCTGAAGCCATGGTAAACAAACTCATGAAGGCCGCGGCCAACCCCAGCCACCACCACCGACTGCCCGGCCTTGCGAACCCCAGTCCCACCAGTGTCGCAAACGAGAAGAGATCCAGGAAATATTCGAGCGTGATCGCCCAAATGGCGTTTTCTCCGGCATAGGGCAACGCGAAAAATGGCGCCAGCAGAAAACAGATGAACCATCCGTTTTTTCGTCCCAGAAAATCCCACAGACAAAAGGCCAGTCCGCAAACGTAGGTCGTATGGACCAATGCGTTGGCCGTCATTTGCAACATCGGTTCCCATCGCCCATTCAGCTTGATCAGGAAGAAATCGAAGAGGCGCGAGCAGACTATGCGATGTCCATTGTCGGCTGCAAACAGGGCTTGCCACGTCAGATGCCCTTCCACCCAGGGCCGGAAAAACCGTTCCGCTTCATACCACTGATCCCATAATGGAAGGGGCGATCCATAAAGCCGCACCACCCACAATTTGGCCCCCAGCACGACCAAAAACAACGCGGCCAGCCATGCGCTGAAATGTTTGAACGAGTCGCGCGTTGGGTTCGTTGGCCTGGTCATTTCGAGAAGCCTTGCGTGAACGCAAACTTATATTAATTTCACAGCGACGCAAGTCCGCTGACAAATTACTGTTCCCGGAGCGAATTTTTCGTGTCATTTGGCACGATTCGTGGTTAAACAGTTCCCGGCTATTTAATGGACCTTGATTCAACAAGTTTTCCACTGCGCCCGGCGTGGGTTGAAATTGACCTCGCGCGGCTGCGCCGCAATCTTCAACTCATCCGCCGCGACCTGCCGCGCCACGTGCAGTTGCTGGCGGTCGTGAAGGACGAGGCCTACGGACATGGGGCGCTCGATGTGGCGCGCATCGCGCTTGAGGAAGGCGCCTGGGGGTTTGGCCTCAGCACGTTGGAAGAGGCGGTGGCGCTCCGCGATGCCGGCATCACCGCGCCGTTGCTGCTGCTGGGCGAACGGCAGGAAGCCGAATTACCGTGGTGCGTGGAACACAATCTGACCGTTTGCGTGAGCGAGCCGCACACCGTCCGCATGCTCGCGCGCATCGCCACCGCCCAGGACAAGCAGGTGCCGGTGCATCTGAAAGTCAATTCCGGCATGAGCCGTTACGGCGTGCGCTGGGACGAAGCGCTGCCGCTCATCGAGCAAATCGCCGCTGAAAAATCACTAAGGTTCGAAGGCGCGATGACGCATTTCGCGCAGTCGGACGAGACCGACAAGACGTTTGCAAATCTTCAATTCTCCCGCTTCAACGAAGTGCTGCGTGCGCTGGAGCAGCGGAGCATTTCCGTTAAGCTGCGGCACACTTGCAACAGCGGCGGCTTTCTGGACTTGCCGCACGCGCATCTGGACATGGTGCGTGTCGGCCTTTTGTTGTATGGCATTTATCCGTCGCAGGTGTGCCGGCGGATTCCCGGCATCGAGCCGGTCATGTCAGTCAAGGCGCGCATCGCGGCGATTCAAAAATTAAAACCCGGCGAAGTGGTCGGCTACGGAATGCGTTACACGGCAAAGACAGAACGGCGGATTGCCGTGTTACCCATCGGTTATGGCGATGCGTTTCCGCGCGTGCGCAACGAAGGCTGCGCGCTCATCCATGGCAAACGCGCGCCCATCGTCGGCGGCATCGCCATGGATGCATTGACGGTGGACATCACCGAAGTTCCCGAAGCGCAGAGGTGGGACGAAGTTGTAATCATGGGGCGCCAGGGCGGCGAGGAAATCACCGTGCATGACATCGCGCGCTTGAAAAACTCCGTGTCCTACGACGTGCTGACCAAGTGGCAGTTGCGCCTGCGGAGAAAATCAGTGAACCCCAAGGCTGCGCCGCCGAAAACCAAAGCCGAACCCGCCGCCGCACAATGAAACTGCTTTTCTCCGAACAAAATTCCGACTACGAGCACTACCAGTTTCCCTATGCCATCTGGGCCGTGCCGGAGGCGGGCGAATCGCCGGCGGATATTTTCAACGCCGGCTTCCTGCCGTCGTCGCGCAACCTCGACCGCTTTTACCTCTGCCGCCAAATTCGCGTCAGTCTTGCGCAGTTCAAGCCCTCATCCGAAAACCGCCGCATCCTGCGCAAGGGCGCGGGCATTGACGTGAAGCTCGTGCCGCGCGACAAATATAATTACACGCCGGAACGCCGGGAATTTTTCAAGACCTACGCCGACATCAAATTCGGCAAGGACGTGATGACGTTCGAGCGGCTCGACGCGCTGTTTGGTTCGCCCATCATCTCGCATCTGCTCGTGTTCACCGACACGAAGACCGGCGCGGAAATCGGCGTGGCGACGCTTTACATCGAGGGCC
This sequence comes from uncultured Verrucomicrobiae bacterium, assembly GCA_963744965.1. Lineage (GTDB taxonomy): Bacteria > Verrucomicrobiota > Verrucomicrobiia > Limisphaerales > UBA11358 > UBA11358. Next base: position 693,771 of record CAVUVT010000005.1, on the reverse strand, counting down.
GGGAACTCGCTTACTATTACTACGCGTTCTACGATTTGAATTACTACGCGCGCAACCTGGGCATGTTCATGATGACCTCGGCGGTGGAGCTGTTCGCCGAACGCGGCTTCCGGCATTTCTACCTCGGCACGTGCTACTCGCAAACGGCGCTATATAAAACACAGTTTGCCGGCGCGGAATTTTTCAACGGCTTCCGCTGGTCAGGCGACCTGGATGAACTCAAGTTCATCATCAAGCGAGACAAAAAGGAGCTGTCCCAGCATTTGCTCGAAACCGACGAATACCGCAAAGAATTTTACGGCGGCGACCTCGAAAAAATCCGCGCGGCAAGTGAATTTCGCGTCAAGTTGAAGTAAGAACCCGTCGCCGTTGGAGGCGGCACCGACCGTTCACGATACCCCTGAAGACCCGGCCTAGATCCGGCCAAGCACGACAGCGAATTAGCCTGGAGCCGGTTGTTCGAGCCGGATTTCCGAGCTGTAACCCGGACCACTATGTCGGTTGCCCAAAGAATGCCGGGCTGGGCTTTTATTTAGACGAAGCAGCAACAGACTTTGATCTGGGTTTGCCCGGCGTTTTTGAGGCCTCCGACGACTGGTCCAGCAACTTTTCCACTTTTGAGACAAGTTGGTCTGCATCGAACGGTTTTATGACATAATCGGTGGCACCAGACTCATACGCGACGAGGCGGCTGATATGACTGCATAACCCTGTCAACATGAGAATCGGGATGGAGGCGGTGGCGGGATTCCCCCGCAAAGTTTCGCAAACGGCAAACCCGTCCAATTCGGGCATCATCACATCCATTACAATCAAATCGGGTGACACCGTCTGGGCCTTTTTGAGCGCGTCAATACCATTGGTGGCTGTGCCAACGGCAAAACCTGCATTTTTTAATGTGAAGCGTACCACTTCAAGCTGATCCGGGTCATCCTCCACCACCAATATTTTTTTTCGCATAGGAACTTGGTTAACATGTGCAAACACGTTTAACGCCGAAAATCCACGGCTCGGTGCAAATAAACACCGTTGACGGTTTAGCATGAACGATGCCACCAATGGCCAAAAAGTTGACACCGCGCGGATTCCCTTGGTTTCGAGGAATCCGGCAATCGCGACAAAACCCACGCCGCAAGCGGTTTCGGGTGAGGATGAAGTCATTGATTAATCAAGGTCATTTTGAGAGAATGGTAATTTTTTGCCATGTCCCGCCAAAATCCTTCAGCGAACAGAACCAAAACAGTTCACTCCACCATCTGCGGCATCAATTGCTCTGCCCCTTGCTTCGACTTCGAATGGTCCTTAAGGATGCATGAGCTTGTTTGAGCCCCACTCAACCCGGCCCGGGAAGACCAGCCGGCTTATTTTGCGCGGAATTCCTGCGCGATGGGAATGCGCCGGCCCATGCCGAAGGCGCGCGGCGACACTTTCAAGCCGGGCGCTGCCTGGCGGCGTTTGTATTCGCTGAACGTGACCTTGTTGATCACGTCGTTGACCACCGCCGCGTCAAATCCGAGCCGGATGATTTCCTCCTTGCTCAAATTTCGCACGACGTAGGCATCCAGAATTTGATCCAGCATTTCGTAGGGTGGCAGCGAATCCTGATCGGTTTGGTCAGGCCGCAATTCGGCGCTCGGCGGTTTGGTGAGCGAAGCTTCGGGAATGACAATTTTTTCACGGTTGACCCAGCGCGCGATTTGATAAACATCCGTCTTGAAAACATCTGCAATCACCGCCAGCGCGCCACACATGTCGCCGTAAAGCGTGCAATAACCGACGGCCATTTCCGATTTGTTGCCGGTCGTCAGCACGAGCGCGCCAAATTTGTTCGACAGCGCCATCAAGGTCACGCCGCGCAGCCGCGACTGGACATTTTCCTCGGCTTCGTTCGGCCTGGTTCCGGCAAAAACCTTTGCCAGTTGTTTTTCGACCGATTGAAAAACCGGTTCAATCGGCAAAACCTCGTAGCGGATGCCGAGATTCTTTGCGAGCGCCTCGGCGTCGCTCAAACTGCCTCCACTCGAATAACGCGCGGGCATGGAAACGCCGAGCACCTTGTCCGCGCCAAGCGCCGCCGCCGCGAGCACAGCCACGAGCGCAGAGTCAATGCCGCCGGACAACCCGACAATCACCGATTTGAAACCGCACTTATGAACGTAATCGCGAATGCCGAGCGACAACGCGGAAAAAATCTGCTGCTCGCGCTGCGCAAATGTCAACCCCCTCACCGGGTCCGGCTTTGCGCGGGTTGCTGAATTTGTTTGGAAATCCGCCACAAAAATTTCTTCGGCAAACCCTTTTCCAAGCGCGATGACTTCGCCGCGCGAATCCAGGGCGACGCTGTGACCGTCGAAAATCAATTCGTCGTTTGCGCCGACGAGATTGACCTGCGCCAGCGGCACGCGCTCGTCACGCGCCACGCGTTGCAGCATGGCGAGCCGGGTTTTTTCCTTGCCGACGTGCCACGGCGACGCGGAAATGTTAAGAACGACTTCCGCGCCTTGGGAAATCAGTTCCTTGATCGGGTCGCGGCGATAAAGCCGTTCCGGCCAGAAATCCTCGTCGTTCCAGATGTCCTCGCAAATTGTGATGCCGAACTTGCGGTCGTTGAATTCAAACGGGGCGACGGTTTTGGCCGGTTCAAAATAGCGGTCTTCGTCAAAAACGTCGTAGGTCGGCAGCAGGCTTTTGTGCGTACGCCAGACGATTTTCGCGTTTTGCAAAACAGCGGCAGAATTGCGGAGGGCGCGTCCGGGACGTTCGGAATTTTCGTCAACATAACCGACGCACAGTGGGAGAGGCCCGATGCTTTTGGCGGTTTCGGCGAGCGCGGCAAGATTGGCGCCAACAAAATCGGCGCGCAGAAGCAAATCGCGCGGCGGATAGCCGCACAAAAACAATTCCGGCGCGATGACGAATTCCGCGCCGAGGGCGCGGGCTTTTTCGTAACCGGCGACAAGTTTTTGGCGGTTGGCCTGGAAATTGCCGACGGTCGAATTAAGTTGGAGAAATCCGATTTTCACCATGTCGAGGGTAATCGCAACCGGCGATTCCGCAACGAATTTACTTGCGGGAGCGGCCGTCCCCGGGGGTCAAAGCCGTCGGGCCGGGGCCAGAAAGCCAGGCGAGGATCGGCTCAAAACAAGTTGTTGAATGGCAGTCATACGCTCGGCGGTCAATTTCTCGAACGTGAATTCCCGGGCACGAGCCAGGCCTTGTTCGCGCAGATGCGCGGATTGGGCGCCGCCGCCGGCGAGTTTCCGCAGCGCATTGGCCACGACCTCGGCATCTTCGAAATCAACGATCAGGGCATTGCCTTTGGTGACCTCGTGCATGATGGGAATGTCATTCACCACGCAGGGGGTGCCACATGCCATCGCTTCAATCACACAGCGTCCGAACGTCTCCTCGCGGCTGGCGAGACAGAAGGCAGCCGCCTGACGGTAGAGCGGGGCGAGTGATTCATCGTCAATCCAACCCAGGAACTTCACGTCCTGCTCGACGCCGAGAAGTTTCGCCTGCGCCTGGGCGGTTTCAAGGCCGTTGAGCCAGTTGCCGCCGGCCATGACCAGCGGGTGTCGGCGCCGCGTTTCCGAATCCAGCCGCGCATAGCCCGTGATGAGCCGTTCGGCCTGTTTGTAAGGGTAGAAATTTGAAATCCAGAGGAAATAACCCGGTTGAACCCCGAACTTTTCCCTGATCCAGTGCGGTTCATTTGCCGTCGCGTCGGGGCGGAAAATTTCATGTTGAAGACCTTCATAGCTGATGGCCAGGCGATCGTGAAATTCGGGATAGAGGGACAACACCTGATCAGCGGTCCATTGGGAATTTGTAATGACCAAATCAGCTTGCGGCCAGTTGTATTTTATCATCGAGTTTCGATAGAACTGGCGCAGAAAGCCAAGACGATTGCGCTTGTCCAATGTTTGCAAAGACAACACGTGCATGACCGTGGGAAGACACTTGCGGGTTGGCACGAAACCCACGGTTAACAAGGCGTTCGCACCCCATTTACGTGCCACCGCCGGCACCTGAAAATGATCGGCAAAGAGACGGCGATTGAGATGGTCATTGGCGGGAAAATCGCGAATGAGTTCGACCCGCGGGTCGGCCACCTTCCAATCCTGGTTTGGTCCGGCAAAAATCAGCCACGACACGTCCGGGAAAAGATTCAAAGACTGCGAAATAAATTCGTGAAAGAGCGTGCTCAACCCGGTTTTACGCGAGGGATTTTCAGCAAGAATCGTGAGAGCCAGCTTCAAGGGTAAAGGCGCTCTTGCGATTTGAAACTCAGACTTGAGCGAACGGTCGCCGAAAGGAAGCCCGCCGTACGGTTTCGACAAAGGCGCGAAGGCCGGACTTTCGATGCTGCGGATGCATTGGGCGAGTTGCGCCAGGTCGGGAGTGCCGTCCGCGACCGTCGCCACGCGCAGGGGCATGAGCTTTTCGGCGTCCCGGCGGCCGTAATCTGAAAGCACAATGCTCAAATCGGCGTTTTTCATCAGCCGATAGGTCAAGCTGCGGGTGCGGATTTGAACGACGGTTTCAAGCCATTTGGCCAGGCCGGCATTGTGCCAGTGAAAAATGATTTTTTTAAAAAACGGACGGCAGACAAACATGACCAGCCAATCGCAATAAAGTGCGACCCGCCCGCCAGACGCGGGCACGTAATAAAAATTGGTTACGCCGTAACGGAACCGGCACCAGATCGCCTGGAGGCAATAAAACAGAATCAAAAAAGGCTTGCCGGCTTGGAATTTGCGGATGTCTTCGGGCCTTTTCGAAAATCGGGCGTTGACGTGATAACACTCAATGCCGTAGCCGTTGCGCGCCGATGATTTATCCCTTGGTTTGCGCGCATCGTCACCGAAGCCGGACAACATGAATTGAACCCCATAACCCTGGCCGTGATACGGCGGAGGCACGTGGGCAAAGACAAGCAACTTCATGCGACGCGGATGCACATGAAGTATTGTAAAAGGGCGGGGAAAAGAAAGATTATTTTGCGGGCTGGAGTTTGTCTGGCATTTTTTTTGCGCGCGAATATGCTCGGACTTCATGGCAATCCAACGGGTCAACGTCCTTGGCACAGGCATCAGCGTCATCAATTTGCAGGCGGCGCTGACGGCCATCGGCGACGCAGTGCGCGCGCGTCGCAAAGGCTACATTTGCGTGACCGGTGTGCATGGGGTGATGGAGGCGCAAGCCGATGCCACGCTCCGGCGTGTTCTGAATCAGGCTTATCTCTGCACGCCAGACGGGATGCCGATGGTCTGGATGGGCTGGCTGCGCGGCCACCGCGAAATGAGCCGCGTGTACGGGCCCGACCTGATGCTCGAGATCTGCGCCTGGAGTGAAAAAAGCGGTTGCCGGCATTTTTTCTTCGGCGGGGCACCGGCTGTGGCGGAACAATTGCGCGACAATCTGACGAAGCGGTTTCCAAATCTGCAAGTCGTTGGCTGTTACACGCCACCGTTTCGTCCGCTCAATGCGGAGGAGGAAAAACAATTGCAGGAAACGGTTCATGCCGCGCAGCCGGACATTTTATGGGTCGGCTTGAGCACGCCGAAACAGGAAAAATTCATGGCCGAATTTCTGCCGCGGCTGGACGTGACGTTGATGATTGGCGTCGGCGCGGCATTCGATTTTCATAGCGGGCGCGTCAAACAGGCGCCGCGTTGGATGCAGCGGACCGGGCTGGAGTGGTTCTATCGCTTGTGCCAGGAGCCGGGACGGCTGGCGAAACGGTATATCCGGAACAATCCGCTGTTCGTGGTCAAAATTGCCGGGCAGCTGTGCGGGCTGAAAAAGTATCCGCTGGAGTGAGGTCCGGCGAATTTGTTTGAGCAAAATGGCGCGTTTGTTATCTTAAGTCTGGTACGGCATCCAAATGAACGAACATCAGATCAGCAACCAGCCCCTAAGCTTCTGGCAGGATTCAACAAACTGCTGGCGTCAACTGCCAAACAAGTTTTTTTTCTTTTTATTGCTGGCCGCCTGGCTGGCGTTGTTTCAGTTTCTGGGCAATTCCATTCTGGGTTATATTCACACATCATCTCTGTTTTCCTGGATGCATGAGGCGTATCGAAGTTCTTCCAACTCGGCCAACGACGATGCCCACGGCAATTTCATCCCGTTTCTGGTCGTCGGGCTGTTTTGGTGGAAACGGAAGGAACTGCTGGCGTCATCATTCGGCATCTGGTGGCCGGGGCTGCTGATTCTCATCGGAGGAATGGTGCTGCATATATTGGGTTATGTCCTGCAGCAGCCGCGCATCTCCATCGTGGCGCTGTTCATCGGAATTTATGGTTTGATGGGGCTGGCCTGGGGGCGCGAATGGCTGCGGAAAAGTTTTTTCCCGTTCTTCCTATTCATTTTCTCAATTCCCTTGGGCGATCAAGCCAAATTTATTACGGTCCCGTTGCAATTGCTGGTAAGCTGGTTGACGGCGGTGGCGGCGCATATTGTGGGCATCGGCGTGATGCAAAGCGGGGTGCAGTTGATCGATCCATCCGGTACTTACCAATATGAAATTGCGGCGGCTTGCAGCGGCATACGAAGTCTGATTGCGATTTTTCTGCTGGCCACGATTTATGGCTTCTTTGTGTTCCGCTCCCCGGGGAAACGGTTTTTCTTGATGGCACTGGCGGTTCCCTTCGCCGTTTTGGGAAATTTGGCGCGGATGCTTCTCATCATCATTGCGGCGGAGATCGGCGGGCAGCAGTGGGGCAATTTCATTCATGACGGCAACATCTTCAGTCTGATTCCCGGGCTTGAGTCGTATCTTCCCGCGTTCAATCCTTTCAGCCTGGTCCCCTACATTCCGGCAATCGTCGGATTGCTTATGGTCGGGCACTGGATGGAAAAACGACAGGGGCCAAAGCAGCAGGGACATCCATGAAACATCAAAAATGGCTTATTCTTTTTGTCGTGCTCGCGTTGATGGCGGGCACAGCCGGGGCATTGGTCTGGCTCAAGGGACACCAACGGCTCGGCAAACCGGGCATCATAGCGACCCCCATTCCCGGAGGCACGATGATGAAAATTGATTTGCCGGAGCGCGTTCTCGACTTTACCTCCACCAATGTGCCGGAGTCGGCGGTTGAACTGGGGTATTTCCCCAAAGACACCAGTTATGCCCGGCGGGTCTATCAGGCCCCCGATGGTTTTGGAGTCAACACCATCATTATTTTGATGGGCGCCGACCGCACGAGCATTCACCGGCCGGAATACTGCCTGCTGGGACAGGGCTGGAACGTTGATAAAAAAACCGAGGTCAAAGTTCCAATAGACGGTGCGCCGCATTATGAACTGCCGGTGATGAAATGGGTGATTAGCAAGACGTTCGAAACCCCCGGGGGTCAGAAACAGGAAGCAAGGGGGGTTTATGTGTTTTGGTTTGTCGCGGACAACGAGCAAACCACGGGCAATGTTCAACTCCAGTGTCATTTGGTGAAAGACCTTTTATTCACGGGCGTGTTGCAACGATGGGCTTACATTTCCTGTTTTGCCATCTGCGCCCCGGGTCAGGAAGACGCGGCGTTTGAGCGCATGGAAAAATTAATTGCCGCCGCCGTGCCGGAATTTCAAGTGCCGCCCGGCAAACGATGACTGTTAAAACAATTGAATTTACCCGCAGTTTGTCTATGCTAAACAACACTTCACAAGCAAAGTTAAAGAGCCATGTTGCGACGTGATCGTCAGATTCGAACGCAAGTCCACCAAGTGGCGGATGCCTGTCTGTTCGCGGTGAGTTTCTGGCTGGCGTATGTGTTGCGTAACAACCCGACAATCGTCGGGTGGTTCAACCTCGATATGTTGCCACCCGACATATTTGGCAGTGTCGTCTGGCTTTACTTTGCCTTGATTCCTGCCGCGCCGCTGATTCTTGAATCGCAGGGTTTTTACGACCGGCCCACCCTGGGCCCGCGGCGGTACATTTTCTGGCCCCTCTTCAAAGGATGCCTCATCACGACCATCGGCCTGGTGCTGGTCATGTATGCCCTCCACTTTGTATCGCCGCGCGTCGTGATGATGTTTTTTGGCGTCATCAGTTTTACCCTGGTCTATCTGAAGGAGGAACTGGTGCGGTGGGCTTTGCGCAGCAAGTTCGGCCAGTCCCAATACCAGCGCCGCTTCATCCTCATCGGCACGCGCAACGAAATCGCGCGGCTCAAAAATGAACTGAGGGGGAGATCGGACGCCAGCATCGAAGTGGTGGGCGAATTGAACCTCGGCGAAACCCCGGTGCAACAACTTGTGCATCTGCTTCACGAGCATTCCGTGAATGGCGTGCTCATCAGCGCGCGTCACACCTATTTCGAGCAGGTCGAAACCGCCATCAAAACCTGCGAACTGGAAGGCATTGAAGCCTGGCTGGTGGCCGATTTTTTTGGAACGCAAATTTCACGCGCCCGCTTCGACGAATTGCTCGGCTTTCCATTGCTGGTCTTTCGCACGACGCCGGAAACCTCCTGGCAGGGCGTCGCCAAGCAGGTCATGGATTTTGTCGGGGCATTGTTGCTGTTGTTGTTGTTGATTGTGATTCCGGTGATTCCCCTCATCGCGCTGGCGATCAAGCTGACTTCACCCGGCCCGGTCTTTTTCCGCCAGCAGCGCTCCGGCCTCAACGGCTCGCCCTTTACGCTTTACAAATTCCGCACGATGGTGACCAACGCCGAACAGTTCAAACATGAGCTGGAGGCCATGAATGAAATGAGCGGCCCGGTCTTCAAAGTCACCAACGACCCGCGCGTCACGCCGATGGGGAGATTTCTCCGCAAATACAGCCTCGACGAATTGCCGCAATTGTTCAACGTGTTGCGCACCGAAATGAGCCTGGTCGGTCCGCGCCCGTTGCCGGTGGACGAGGTGAAACGTTTTGAAAATCTGGCCCACCGCCGCCGCCTCAGCGTCAAGCCCGGATTGACCTGTCTCTGGCAAATCAGCGGACGCAATCAAATCTCCAATTTCAAGGACTGGGTGCGGCTCGACCTCGAATACATCGACAACTGGTCGCTGTGGCTCGATCTGAAAATCCTGATCCGCACCATCCCCGCCGTGCTTATCGGCACGGGCGCAAGGTGAAATGCCGGTTTGCCTTGGATGAAAAAACCGCAACCCACCTCGGTCGTCACCGGCGCCGCCGGATTTCTTGGTTCGCACCTGGCCGATTTGCTCCTGGCGCGCGGCCACAAGGTCATCGGCATTGACAATTTTGTCACCGGCTCGGTGGACAACATTGCGCACCTCGGCGGCAACCCGAATTTCAAATTTATCGAGCAGGACGTCACCGAATTCATTTTCCTCGACGCGCCGGTCAATTACGTCTGGCACTTTGCGTCGCCCGCCAGCCCGATTGATTATCTGGAACTGCCGATTCAAACGCTCAAGGTCGGCTCGCTGGGCACGCACAAGGCGCTCGGTCTTGCCAAAATCAAAAACGCGCGGTTTCTGCTCGCCTCAACTTCGGAAATTTATGGCGATCCGCTCGTCCATCCGCAAACCGAGCAGATATTGGGGCAACGTCAACCCGCTCGGCCCGCGCGGCTGTTACGACGAGGCCAAGCGTTTCGCCGAGGCTCTGACGATGGCCTATCACCGCGAACACACGGTCGAAACGCGCATCGTCCGCATCTTCAACACCTACGGCCCGCGCATGCGGCTCAACGACGGCCGCGTCGTGCCGGCCTTCATCAGCCAGGCGCTCAAAAACAAGCCCGTCACCGTTTTTGGCGAAGGCAGACAAACCCGCAGCTTTTGTTACGTGTCCGATTTGATTGAAGGCATTTACCGGCTGATGAGGAGCGACTATGATCTGCCGGTGAACATCGGCAATCCGACGGAATTGACGATGTTGCAATTCGCCGCGCAAATCATCCGTGCCACCGGCTCGCGCAGCAAAATTGTCTTCAAACCGCTCCCGCAGGACGACCCGAAACAACGCCGGCCCGACATCACCCGCGCAAAAAAAATTCTCGGCTGGGAGCCCAAAGTCCCGCTGGCCAGCGGGTTGACGCAGACCATCAAATACTTCAAAACCAAGGTTTGAGCGGATAATCAGACTGCGCGGACCAGCCCGGGCGCAGGTTGTTGGTGCTCAAGCTTCAGCTTGTTTCCACAACGCCGGCTGAAACCCGAGTTCCCACGCGGGCGGCCCGCCGGCGAACTAAATTTGTCGCAACGTTGCTTTGCAGAATCCCCCGGATCCGTTCACAATCAGCTTGTGTCTGCCGCCCGCAAAATCATTTTCCGCGCGCGCCGCTTTGAATTCATTTTCCCACGGCCGGCGCTCGTCATGGGGATTGTCAACGTCACACCCGATTCATTTTCCGACGGCGGGAAATTCTTTGATCCGGCCAAAGCCGTCGCGCACGCGCTGGAACTGGTCGCGCAAGGCGCGGAAATTCTCGACCTTGGCGGCGAATCCACGCGCCCGGGCGCGGAGCCGGTGGCTGCGACCGAGGAATTGCGCCGGGTCATCCCGGTGGTCGAACAACTGGCGGCGCGCGTCAAAATTCCGCTTTCGGTTGACACCGTGAAGCCCGCCGTTGCCCGCGCCGCGTTGCAGGCTGGCGCGAGCATTGTCAACGACGTCGCGGCCAATCGCAAAGATGAGGCGATGTGGAGGGTTGTGGCGGAATTCGGCGCGGGTTACATTTGCATGCATGCGCAGGGCACGCCGCGAACGATGCAGACGAATCCGGTCTATGCGGACGTGGTTCGGGAAGTCGGCGAATTTTTCAGCGAGCGGCTGGGAAAATTGAGCGCCAGCGGCGTGACGGCTGATCGGGTGGTGTTGGACGTCGGCATCGGTTTTGGCAAGACGCCCGGGCACAATTTGCAGTTGCTCGCGGCCTTGCGGAGTTTTACAAAGTGGCAGCGTCCGCTGCTGCTCGGCGTCTCGCGCAAGTCGTTCATTGGAAAATTGCTCGGCACGGATTTAGCTGCACGTCTGCCGGCGTCGCTCGCGTGCGCGTGCCTGGCGGTTGAATCAGGGGTGCAAATCATCCGGACGCACGACGTGGCGGAAACGGCTCAGGCCGTGCGGATGGCGGAGGCGATTGCGGCGGCCCGGTGAGCGGCGATAAAATTTTCGCGACGGTCACAGACCGCCGCTACAAAAAAGCAATGTGGAATCAGCTCCAAAGCAGTTGGCGGCCCGCGCTGGAAATTTTGATCCTCGCGGTGGCGATTTATTACCTCTTCCGTTTTTTGCGCGGAACGCGCGGCTGGCCGGTGGTCATCGGTTTTGTCGTGTTGTTGCTCGCGCTCGCGCTGGTCACCACGATTCTCGATTTGAAGGTGTTGCGCTGGCTGCTCGGCACGTTCTCGGCGTTTTTCGCCGTGGCCGTCATGATTATTTTTCAACCGGAATTGCGCCGGATGCTGGCCGAACTCGGCAACTTGCCGCTCTTTGTCAGCGTGAGTGAACAGCGCGAAAGCATCGAGGTCATCATTCAAACCGTCGAGCGCCTCGCCGACGTGAAAATCGGCGCGCTCATCGCCATCGAACAATCCATCCAGCTTCAGGAAGCCGTTGAGTCCGGCATCCGTGTGGATTGCGACGCCACGCCGGAAATGCTGGAAACGATTTTTTTCCCGAACAACGCAATTCACGATGGCGGCGTCATCATCAAGGGCGACCGCATTGCCTACGCCGCGTGCATTTTTCCGCTGACGCAGCGGCAGGATTTGAACAAATCGCTCGGCACCCGGCATCGCGCGGCGATTGGGTTGAGCGAGGAAACCGACGCGGTCATCGTGGTCGTCTCCGAGGAAACGGGGATGATTTCGCACGCTTACAAAGGCCAGTTGGTGCGCGGCGTGTCGCTGGAGGAATTGCGCGCGTTCCTGACTTCCGTACTCGTGCAACCGGCCAAATCGCGCCACGGTGTCGAATGGCTGCGGGCGCGTCTCAGTGAACGGCACAAGTCCGGTTCGGTCATTATCACCAAAAACGAGCCGCGCCCGGCGCTCAAGCAAACCGCCAACTGAATTTTTTATGGCAATGCGCGATTGGGTCACAAACGATTTGGGCTGGAAATTGTTCTCGCTGTTTCTGGCAGTGGCCATCTGGCTGACCGTTCATAAAATTTACGAGGAGCCGGGAGCCGCCTCCGGGCTGGGGGGTGGGAACACGGTAACCTTTGGCAATTTGCCGGTGCTCGTGGTTTCCGCCGCGTCGGATGTGCGTGATTTCCGGGTGGCGCCCGCCACCGTTGCCGTCAAGGTTAGCGGGCCGTCCGAGGTCATGGCCGATTTGCAGGCAAATCAAATCCATGCAGTGGTGGACCTCACGGACGTTCAATCCGCCCGCGATTTGCGGCGGCGCGTGGATGTTTCGACGCCGCCCAGGGTGACGCTTGTGAGCGTTGACCCGCCCAAAGTGGGCGTGATCGTTCCGCCTCCGCCTGACAAAAAACCATGAGTTCCCCGAAAAAAATATTCGGTACGGACGGCGTCCGTGGCACGGCCAACGTCGAACCCGTTACCGCCGAGACCGCCCTCAAACTGGGCCGCGCCGCCGCGTACGTTTTCAAAAATCTTGAACGCCAGTCGCGTGGTCGCGGCCGGCACAAGATCGTCATCGGCAAGGACACCCGGCTTTCCGGTTACATGCTCGAAAATGCGATTTCGTCCGGCATCCTTTCCATGGGTGTGGACGTGCTGTTCATCGGGCCGCTGCCGACGCCGGGCGTGGCTTACGCGACGCGCAGCCTGCGCGCCGACGCCGGCATCGTCATCACCGCCTCGCATAATCCTTACGCCGACAACGGCATCAAATTTTTCCGCGCCGACGGCTACAAACTCGACGACAAGATCGAGGACAAAATCGAGAATCTGGTTTTCAGCGGCGAGATCGAAAACATCCGTCCCACGGCCGACGCCGTCGGCAAGGCGGTCCGCATTGACGACGCGCTTGGACGTTACATTGAATTTGCCAAGGCCAGTTTTCCGCGCGGCCTGACGCTCGAAGGGGTGCGCATCGTCGTGGATTGCGCGCACGGCGCGGCCTACAAATCCACGCCCTGTGTGTTGCGCGAACTCGGCGCGGAAGTCATGGTTTACGGCAACCAGCCCAACGGCATGAACATCAACCAGGATTGCGGTTCGATGCATCCTGAAGCGGTGTGCCGCAAGGTCGTCGAACACCAGGCGCAGCTCGGCATCGCGCACGACGGCGACGCCGACCGCGTGCTGCTTTGCGATGAAAAGGGCAATCTGATTGATGGCGATGACATCATGGCCATCGCCGCGCTCGACATGCTGGCGCAAAAAACGCTCGCCGAAAAAACCCTGGTCACCACCGTGATGAGCAACGCCGGCTTGGAAGCCGCCATCAAAACTGCCGGCGGCCGGGTCATCCGCACCGCCGTCGGCGACCGGAACGTGATTGATGAGATGCTGCGCCACGGCTTCAACTTTGGCGGCGAGCAGAGCGGCCACCTGATTTTCCGCGATTTCGGCACCACCGGCGACGGCCTGGTGGCCGCGCTGCAAATTCTGCGTATTGTTAAAGCAAAACAAACGCCGCTCTCGAAGCTGGCGAAATGCTGGACCCGCTTTCCCCAGCTCGTCACCAACGTGAAGGTGCGCGAGAAAAAACCGTTCGAACAACTCGATGGTGTGTTAAAGCTGGTCGGGCAGGCCGAAGCGGAACTGAAACAGCAGGGCGGCCGCGTGTTGTTGCGTTATTCCGGCACCGAACCCAAGGCGCGTTTGCTGCTGGAAGGCCGCAACGCCGCAACCCTCAAAAGGTGGTCGGACAAAATCTGCGCCGCGATTCAGAAACAGATTGGCGTGCAGTTGGAGTCCAAGCTTTAGCTTGTTTGGGTGGGTTGATCAGAGACACGCTGAAGCGTGAACTCCAATGATCACGGCACGGCCAAAATTTCCGGACGGAACTGGCCGTTAAACTGGTTTGGCAATCGTCAAGGGTCCTTCGGAATAAGCCCTTCCAAAGGGCAAGCCAGGGCTTTTCTGATGCGAACAGCCGTGGTGAGGAGCACGTCAATTTCCCCTGCTTCGATTCGCTGAACGTTGCGAATGTTTAAGTCAGCAAATTCTGCAAGTTGCTGTTGGCTCATGCCTTTGGCCATGCGCTCACGGCGGATGTTGCCGCCTAACAGTTTGCTGAAAAACCCAGCGATTTTTGCCTGAACTGTATTTCGATCATGGTTAATTCTATTTCAGGTCGCTGCGGAGCGCGAATCTTTGTTCGGCGGCGGTCCCGGTTGACTGCTTTGAGCGGCTCTTTCGTCCGATCTGAACAGTCCACTGACCAACCGCGTCCTTCATCCGGCCTGCAAACTCATTCCCAGATTGGCTATCCGCAGCAAATTGTATGTCCCGGCCACGAAATAAGCCCAAGCCTGCGTCCGCTCCACTCCGCGATAGCGGCTGCGCCTCAATCCACCTACCATTTTCATCCAGCCAAAGATTTCTTCGACCCGCTTGCGCAAACGTTGGCTGGTACGGTAACCGGTGCAACTGGTCGTGCGTCCATCCAGTCCCGAAACTTCAATTCCTTCCTTGCACGCCGTATGCGGCGAGATTTCCCGCTGGCGGCACCCGGCCACAAATTTCTTTTGGTGATACGCTTTGTCCGCCCCGAGGGTCGTGATCCTGGCTTCGTGCAATTCCCGATGTTCATCCACCTGCGCCAGGGCTACGGTCGGCTCGTCCTGGGCAATGGGATTATGCACCGTGATGGCTGCGCACAGTCCATGCCGGTTTTCCATCAACACCTGCGTCCCAAAACACAGTTTGCTGGCCTGTCCGTTGGCTTTCCGATACAGCACGCTTTCCGGATCGGTCGTGCTTTGATGCGTCGCATTACGCCGCTGCTCCCCGTGGAAGTTGATCGTCGGATTGCCAGGGTCGTCATCTTTGGCCGAGGCCACTTTGGCCCCGTCTTGGCCATCCTTGCGCACAAAGCTCTTCAGACTGGCCCACGCTTCGATGAGCGTGCCGTCGGCCGTAAAGTGCTGGTCACTGGTCCAGCCTTCGGTCCGCGACAAATCATAGACCTCCACGAAAAACAGCTTCGCAGCCTCCACCGAAAGCAACCGGTCATAATTATGGGTGAACACCGTCGGATCGAAACTCCCTTCGTCCAGTTCCCGGTCCAGAAACCAAAGCCACAGAAGATTGTAGGCCAGTTGCTCGCAATACAGCCGCTCACTGCGCACCGAATAGAGCGCCATCAGAATCCGGCTCTTGAACAGTTGCTCCGGCGGAATCGAAGGCCGTCCCTCACCGGCATACAACTCATCAAACAACGGCGAAAGTTTCGCCAACACCTGGTCCACTCGTGTCTTGATCCCGCGCAACGGATGGTCCGCAGGCACCCGCTGGTTCAGGTTGATCGTCGTCAGAAATTCCGGTTGTGCTTGAGGTTTTCCACGCATGATTCTCTGACCTATCCCCTTCGCCGCCATTCAAACTTTCTGCGAGTTTTTCAGCAAACTGCTAACTGTTTCAGCCACGGTGAGGGGGGCTTCGGTTTTGACACGCATAATTTGTCTGAAAAATTATCATTGACGCATACGGCGGTTGCGCCGTAAACTGCGCGCGGCGTTTTAGATCGGGATTCCCCGGGAAAGATACTATGACAAATTTAACGAAGATCGCAGTCATTCCTCTCTCAACATTCACATTACTCTTTTATTCCGCCGCCTTTGCTCAGATAACACCACCCGGCGGAGGGGGCGGCTGCATAAATTGTCCGCCATACACGAATAATTACACATCGCTACCTTATGTGCCGGGATTGAAGCTTTCCGTCCCGCCTTTGAGCGGAACAAACCTGCCGATAAATCTTTTGGAAGCTGACCCTGCCGGGAAATACGACATCTATTTCGCTTCAAACCTTGTTTCATCCTCTTGGAATGACATTGTTCAAGGCACAAACGGCCAGACCAATTTCACTTTGACTTTCCCGCAAACGAAAATGGGATTTTACCGGGCGGCACGGACAGATACTCCGGTCACAGACACGGCGGGTATGACAGTTTGTTTTCCGAATAACGATGTGAATACCAATCTCATCAGTGCCGTTGTCTCTGGTGGGCCGGCGGCGGCAATGGCAGTGCTGGTGAATGACACCAACCTTGCGGATGCGGTCTGGATTCCTTTCAGTTCCGTGCCGCTGGTGTTGATGGGAACAAATGATGGAGTTTATCAGGTCACATTTGGGTTCATTGGCAGTGACGGGCAGACAAACTGGACATCAGGAAGCGTCACCATCGACACAGTGCCGCCGCAATTGGTTGTCACCAGCCCAACAAATAACACTGTCACACAGCCGATGATTCAGTTGACAGGATATAGCCAGAAGGCATTGGCAGTAATCAGTTATGACATTACCAATGCCACCGGCTTGCAAACAAACCAGCAGGTTTTTATCACAAGCCAATACACTGATACAAATATATGGAGGTTCACAACCAATTACTTCCAGGCGTTTGATATTCCGCTCACAAACGGCCCAAATATCATTACCCTTCATGCCACCGATCAGGCCGGAAACTCAACCATTCTCATCACTAATTTCACGGTTGATTATTCCACCAAAACCAATCCACCGGTCGTGCAAGTGACATGGCCGCAGAACGGCACGCAAATCAGTGGAACAAACTTCACACTGGATGGGCAACTGGATGACCCAACAGCGAACGTGACAGCTCAAATTGTAAGCACCAATGCTACAACCAACACCGTTAGTGGCTTGGTTGGACGAGATGGAAAGTTCTGGGTCGAGAATCTTTCATTAAATGCTGGCACGAACGCGCTGACTCTCACGGTCACGGATGCTGCGGGCAATATGACCGTGACAAATATTTGTGTCGTTCAAAGTGCTCTGATGCTAACGATGAATCCTGTAACGCCGGATTCTCAATTATGGCAACCGACGGTGAACTTAACTGGAATGATTTCCGATGCAACTTATGCCGTGTGGGTCAACGGCGTGAAAGGGACAAACAACGGTGACGGCACTTGGTCGGCAAACAATGTGCCAGTCAACAGCGGTGGCACGGCGAGTTTTACCATGACGGCTTACGCGCCAACTGAACAACAGCCTGACGGTTCTTACGGCAACTAAAACAAAGGAGAATTGACTATGAAAACATCCATCATTTTTCTTTGTTTGGTTGTCAGTGTTGGATTGGCGAATGCGACGATTCAAAACAAGTCAAACCCGGAGAAGCCAGCAGAAATCACCTTATCAACCGCACAAGGCTCTACGTCTTTTACCTATCCTCCATCGCCATACGGAGGAGATTTGCCTGTCTATTCTTCTTGGAATTGGTCAGATGGAGTCGGTGGTAGCTATTCATTGATATCCCTGGTGGAGAATGGCCTTCCAGATTCACTTTGGATGGGTTTCGAGGATTATTACAGTTGGGGCGCAAATGGAATGGGACCATACGAACGTTGGGACGATTATTATAATGTTGGCCTTCCACCGAATCGGGTGCTATGGGATTCTGGCACCAGCACTTTCAGTGGTTTCCCTTCGGAAAACGGTTCGCTTTCGACAAATATCCCGAACTTTGGGTTTTTCTCGCGCAATTCAAAGGTGACGGTTGAATTAAAGACAGGTGGCAAAAGTAGTAGTAAACGCCAAAATCTTTTTGCCATCACGGCTGGTGCAACTGGCTACCAAGGTTTAACCCCGAACGAAGTTAATGTTCCACAACCTTCTGATTCCTATTTAATTCCTGCCAGCAGCATTCAGGTTCCGGGCGCAGGTTCATTGGACACGGACGGAATTGCTTATGCAATTTTCCCCGACAATTCAACGGTGGATATTACCCCAAAAGCATCTGTAAATTATTATTCTTTCAGTGTTTCAGCCACAAAATATAAATCTTACTTTGATGTATTTGTCGATCAACCAGACCCATCCGGGAATCATGTGTGGACTATGGCCGATTCTGCTGGCCATGCATGGTGGAGATTTAGAAGCGATGCTCCAAGTGATGCTCTCAATGCAAAAGTCCCTGCCAAGCTGATTCCATTTCTTGGCGCTCAGGTTGGCTATGCTCCTACAAATACTGCAACCGTTACCCTTTACTCTCCAAATGCTCCGGCAATGCTTCGAGATCCTGAAACTGATATGTATTTTTCAGTCTTCAAGGAATACGATGTTGGTTTTCCAGATTTAATTGCTGGCTTACATGCTACGAAACTGTTGTATGACATCCCTGGAGAATATGGTATATACACATTTAACTGTGTTGACGCGGTTATTTCTGCAGGTGCAACAGCGGGAATTACCCTGCCCAATAATAAAGGAGGAAAATCATACTCCAACCCAGAAAACTTTGGAAAAGGATTACCGCCAGGTGATTAAATAACCCAATCATAAACATATGAAACTACAAAACTTCGTTTTAAATTTAGGCCTGCTGTTTTGTGTGTGCAATCTTTTCGGGCAAGATATAGATATAGACATGATATATGAACTGCCAGCCGATATCCAAAGCAATATAGTTCTAGTCGTTACAAATACGCAGCCTTGTCCTAAAGAATATACCAATGTTCTCTCGAATACGAATCTGTTCACACTGGACGAACAAATATTATTCAAAAACTTTTCCTTAAAACATAAAAATGTCACGACAAACGATGACAAAATCAGTTCGGAAAATTTCAGAGCCAAGTCTGGAGACGGATATGATGTGTACTTTAATGGAGGTTCAATAGAACGCTTTTTGCAATTCAAAGGGGGTGTGGTGAATGGTCTATATGTTAATTTCAAGGACGATCATTGTATGTCTTGGATGCATGTTGAAAATGGTAAGGCTATAGGTAAATGGTATGAATGGGACGATGCTGGAAATTTGAAATTAGAAGCTGAGTTCAAAAAACCGTCTAACTTCATGGAACAATTTAAATTTAATCCGCCCAGATGACGGAAAAGCTGTGGACAAATGGTTGGTCTGGGAATTGGATGGAAATTTACTCATTGAGGTGGAGTTTAAGGAGCCGTATGATTCTTTGGAACATGCACGGTCGATTCGAATGTGAATGATTCAGTCGTTTTATTTAAGGCAAAATCAAAAAATTTCCGGGCGCAACTGGCCGATAAGCTGGTTTGGCAATCTTTTGTCCAGCGAGCCGGGCACCATTGTTTCCATTCCAACATGTCCATCGCCAAAAACCACATTCGCCTTTTGTGAATGGCGGAAGTGACCGTTGGGTTGGGTCGCAGTGGTGTCCACATAATACCATTCTTGAAAGTTGCCGGTGGAAAACGGGTCAACCTGTGCGGCGTCAGCAAACAGCGCGGTGGCGTCGGGATGCGCAAGACCTTTTTCATTGGTTACGCTATGTCCCGGCCCGCCGAAAATAAAGCCATTGCAGCCGTAACTGAAGATTACATTTGTGCCTTTGAGTTTGAATTGCGGCGAATTCCACACGGGTGACGGACAAAGCCGAACGTCGCTGCCATGCAGATACGAAAATAAAACACCGGCAGAGAGATTAAACGCACGCTGGCCATCCGGTGTTTGTGTGCCTTCAATCCAGCCAAACCAATAAATCTGGCCGTTGTTGACGGTGCCGGGCTGGAGGTAACGGAATGAGTTGCCAGCGTTGTCGTCCCAATAAAGTTGTGTCGCCATTCCAAGCTGGCGCAGATTGCTCTCACAGGCGGCGCACTGGGCGGACAACCTGCCTTTGGCCAGAACCGGCAACAGCATTGCCGAAAGAATCGCGATGATGGCGATCACCACGAGCAGTTCCACGAGCGTAAAGGCGCGGTTAGCTTGAATTTTAAATTTTAAACCTTCCACTCGTTCATGGTGGAATGATTCAACACACCGGCGGCAGATGCAGGCGCGATTTCGGGAATGCGCCGGCACTCGCGCGAGAAGCTCATCCGGCATCTCCGCCGACAGGCACCAGCCCGGACCTTTGTACGTGGCAGGTGAACAGAGCTGGCACTCGTTCGTC
The DNA here is from genome assembly GCA_963744965.1 of uncultured Verrucomicrobiae bacterium. Taxonomy (GTDB): domain Bacteria; phylum Verrucomicrobiota; class Verrucomicrobiia; order Limisphaerales; family UBA11358; genus UBA11358. The sequence goes on along the minus strand of CAVUVT010000005.1, from coordinate 673,806 downwards.
TCGCCGCACAACGGGCAGCGGCCTGGTTTGGGCGGAAAAATCCTCATGGCAGGTCGGCGCGCACACGATAAAACGATTGGCCGGCGGGCGGATTTGTTGCCTGCAACACCAGGTTTGTCCCGTTGCCGGGGACGGACGGTGTGGCGGCGGACCAGGTTTGAAAATCTGCAGTTTGTTCGAGCGTGTAGAGCCAGTTGGTGTCGCTGGCAAACTGAACTTTTCCGTTGGCGATGGCGTTGATTGTGCCGACGGGCAGCGGCGAGGCGAAAGTAAAATTGTCCACCGTGCCATGCGCTAAAATCGAGCCGGCGTAGTCAGGGTCTTGTCCATCGTCGCTGTAGCTGTTGATGGAAACGGCGTCCACTTGAAAATCATCGAAGCCCGCGCCGAGGTAGGCGTCCTGAATCGGCCCGAACGGCGCGCCGTCGGCGGCCATCGTGGTGTGCAAGGTCTGGTTTGCGGCGGTATAGACCATCACGACATGATAGAGCGTGTTAATTTCCAGTTCGAGCGGATCCGTGAAGCCGCCGCTGGAATAATTTGTCTGTGACGAGATCATGAGCGTCGAAACCGTCGCGCCATAGTCGTTGATGTCGTTCGGAAAATAATCAAACTCGACAATATCCGGAAAATAGCCGTAGCCGCGGAAATAATTTCCGTTGGTGGCAATCGTGGTATGGGTCAGGCCGAAGGCAATCTCGAACGTAAACGGTTTGCCCGGCGTGGTGCCGATGGCGATGTCACTCAACCGCAGGTCAAACATGATGAGAAAATCATCCGTCTTGGAGTAAATCGCGCCAAGGGGATGGTAAAAATAACTGTTGGTTTGCGACGAATCCCAGGTGACGCCGAGATCTTGATTGGTGGCATCCCACCGGAACAGATTGGTGTCGCCGAAGACCTGCCAGCCGTTTTGCAGCGGGTCGGTGGAAAAGTTTTCGGTGACGGTAGTAGCGCCGGAGCGCGTGGCGAACAGGACGAACAGGCCGGCCAATGCCAGCCAACGGATTTTTTTCATGTACTGATCTTTCAATTTGATTCCGCAAAAATTGCGGAACGGATTTACGATTGAGAGACCAGCGCGGAATTTGAAGATTTCGACAATAAAAAAGCCTTCAATTCCGGCAAAACGGGGAATGAAGGCATCCAACGAATCCTGCCGAAAACCGTTCGACAGGCTGGCCTCATCCTTCTCTTTGACGGAGAAGTTGATCCCGCACCTGCGGAACCAGACGAGCACAGCCAAACCGGTATCCTGACTTCGGCCTCCAACCGCCTTCCCGCCTTCCCGATTCGCTTCGGTGGCACTTTGGGGAATTTGTAGCCGTTACAGTGGCGCAACCGTCCCGGATTTGCACCGGGTTCCCAGCCATTTGACTGCGATGACGGATGAACAACGTTCATCCTTTTCAAAGAACAACTCGTTTGTACGCGCAAATTTCCTTTTGCCAAGAAAAATCTTTGCGCAGAGAGTTTGGAGTTCCGCGCTTGCGTACCACCAAACGTCTCAACATAATCCTCCGTGTAATAATTGTTTATGAGCTCTACACCCATCCGCGTTGCTGTCACCGGCGCTGCCGGCCAGATTGGTTATTCCCTCCTGTTCCGCATCGCCTCCGGCGCCATGTTCGGACCGAACCAGCCCGTGATTCTGCATTTGATTGAAATCGAACCCGCGTTGCCCGCGCTCGGCGGCGTGGTGATGGAGCTCGACGATTGCGCGTTCCCCTTGCTCAAGGGCGTCGTGCCTACGGCGAATCTCGACGAAGGATTTCGCGGCGTGAATTGGGCGCTGCTCGTCGGCAGCGTGCCGCGCAAGGCCGGCATGGAGCGCAAGGATTTGCTCGGCATCAACGGCAGGATTTTCATCGGGCAGGGCCAGGCCATCCAGAAAAACGCCGCGCGCGATGTGCGCATCCACGTCGTCGGCAATCCCTGCAACACCAATTGCCTCATCGCCATGAACAACGCGCCGGACGTGCCGCGCGACCGCTTCTTTGCCATGACACGACTGGATGAGAACCGCGCCAAGGCCCAGCTCGCGAAAAAAGCCGGCGTGGACGTAACCGGCGTCAGCAACCTCGCCATCTGGGGCAATCATTCCGCGACGCAATATCCCGATTTTTATAACGCGAAAATCAACGGTAAACCGGCGACCAGCGTCATCACCGACGAAGCTTGGCTCAAAGGTGAATTCATTTCGACTGTCCAACAACGCGGCGCGGCTATCATCAAGGCGCGCGGTTTTTCCAGCGCCGCCAGCGCGGCGAACGCCGTCGTGGACAGCGTCCGCTCCATCGTGGAGCCGACACCGTCCGGCAACTGGCACAGCGTCTGTCTTTGTTCCGACGGCAGCTATGTCGTGGAAAAAGGTCTTATCAGTTCATTCCCCGTCCGCAGCAACGGTCAGAAACTTGAAATTGTTCAAGGCGTGCCGGTCAACGAATTCAGCCGCGCGAAAATCGACGCGACCGTGAATGAATTGAAGGAAGAGCGCCGCATGGTTGCCGATTTGCTGCCGAAGTAACAACGTAGCCGCGTTTGTAAAAACGCGGATTCCACGCTCTCACGAACGCGGCTACTGATTGCGCCTTGCCACATTTCTGTTAGCCTCGCGCACGTATGGCTTTTGAATCCTTTCGCGATTTTGTCGCCCAGCTCGACCGTGTGGGCGAACTCAAACGCATTGCGCAGCCGGTCGCCACCGAACTCGAAATCACCGAAATCGCCGACCGAGAAATGAAATCGCCCGGCGGTGGCAAAGCGTTGGTGTTCGAGCAACCGACCGTCAACGGCACCGTGTCGCCTTTTCCGCTTGCCATCAATACGATGGGATCGCACAAGCGCATGGCCATGAGCCTGGGCGCGAATTCCGTGGACGAAGTCGCCGCCGAACTCGGTGCGCTGATGAAGGCCAAGCCGCCGACGAGCTTTCGCGAAGCCATCAAACTGCTCGGCCAGGCGCTCGATCTGCGCCATGCCAAACCGAAAATCGTGAAGGACGGACCGTGCAAAGAAATCGTGAAAAAGTTTGACGCGCCGTCCACGCGCACCGAGCCATGGCCTGTGGCACAGACCTCCGGTCTGTGTGCGCAAAAGGGAGAAGGGCCAGTTCACAGGCCAGAGGCCTGTGCCACATTGCTGAATCTCCCGATTCAACAATGCTGGCCGCTCGATGGCGGACGTTTCATCACGCTCCCATGCGTCGTCACCAAGGACCCGGACACCGGCGAACGCAACGTGGGCATGTATCGCATCCAGATTTACGACGACCGCACCACCGGCATGCACTGGCAGTTGCAAAAGGTCGGCGCGCGGCATGGACGTCGTTATTACGAAACCGGCACACGTATGCCAGTTTCCATTTTCATCGGCGGCGACCCGGTGTTCACCTTTGCCGCCATCGCGCCGTTGCCGGACGGGCTCGACGAATTCCTGCTCGCCGGTTATCTCCGTAAAAAATCCGTCGAACTCGTCAAATGCGAGACCAACGACCTCGAAGTTCCCGCCAACGCGGATTTCGTCATCGAAGGTTACGTGGACCCGAAGGAACCGTTGCGGGAGGAAGGGCCGTTTGGCGACCACACCGGCTATTACACCTTGCCCGAGCCGTACCCGGTATTTCACATCACCGCCATCACGCATCGTAAGGATGCAGTCTATCCGGCGACGATTGTCGGCAAACCGCCGATGGAAGATTTTTACATCGGCGGCGCGAGCGTGAAATTGTTCCTGCCGATTTTCAAGATGAACTTCCCGGAAATCGTGGACATCGCGCTGCCGGCGGAAGGCGTGTTTCACAACCTCGTGTTCGTTAGCATCAAAAAGACCTACCCGATGCAGGCCTACAAAATCATGCACGGCCTCTGGGGCATGGGCCAGATGATGTTCACCAAGTACATCGTGGTGGTGGACGCCGACGTGGACGTGCACAACACCCGCGAGGTTCTGTTCCGGCTCTGCGCCAACACCGACCCGCAACGCGATTCAATTTTTACAAAAGGGCCGGCGGATGTCTTGGACCATGCAACCTCTGAAATTGCGATTGGCTCAAAGCTGGGAATTGATGCCACCAAGAAGCTGCCCGGCGAAGGCTTCAAACGCCCCTGGCCGCCGCTGATTAAAATGGATGAGGCCACAAGGAAGAAAATCAATTCCCTGTTTGGAAATGCCGGTGACAAACTTTGAGAAATGGCTTAAATTTCCGTTGCCCGCATGAAACAACGCGCTCAATCCAAAAACACTGCCCGAGCTGGAAGCTGGGCACGGCGTTTGTCGCAGCGGGTGCAAAAAGTGCTGAAGGCGCATCCAGAAGCCGATCCTGACAACGTCCGGCACACGCTCATTTTGTTGGAATTGCCTCCGTTGGAACGACTGCGAAGAGGATTAATTCGTGGCCGACGATAACGACTCGCCGGGCGAAAGTTTCAAACGCGCGTGGCCGCCGCTCATCAAGATGGATGAAGCGGTGAAGGCGAAAATTGATTCGTTTGTTGGCAAAAACAATTATAGCTTTGGCAGCAGCAAATGATTTTGGAACAAACAATTTCGCCGCCACCGAAAAACGAACAAAAAGTTTCGCGACGCGAAGACAACAAACTTCAGCGACACGACCGCGCAGCGCATCAATGGTATCGCTTTGTTCTTTCTTTTCCGCCGCACCTGGTTCGCGACTACATAAAAAAATTTGAATTGGACGAACCAAGTTCTGTGCTTGATCCATTTTGTGGCACCGGCACGACGCTGGTGGAGTGCCAAAAACTTGGGATTCAAGCGGTCGGTTTGGAGTCAAATCCCGTTGCATGTTTTGCGAGCCGCACAAAACTTAACTGGCAGATTGAGCCTGATGAACTGTGGGAGCACGCGCAAAGAATCGCAGCACTTACCGACACAAAATTGGAGGATTTTGGTTTGGAAAATAATCGTGAGTTGATGCTGCTTGAAAAACCGCAGAATTTTCGACCTCGAGATTTGCATAAGCTTCCCGCCGATTTGACCAAGTTGATTTTGAAAGATTCCATCAGTGCGTTGCCGCTGCACCGAACGTTGATTTTGTTGGAGACGCTTGAAGAATATCGTGATGACCGTTTTTATGATCACGAGCGACTGGCACTAGCAACCGCGTTGGTGAACGAAATCAGTAATTTGCATTTTGGGCCGGAGGTTGGCGTTGGCCCGGCTAAATTTGACGCACCGGTTGTTTCATTGTGGCTGGATAACGTCCGGGTAATCGCAGACGACTTGAAAAACCTGCAATCCCATCGGCGAACGGCCACAGTTCACCAAGCTGATGCGCGCGAGGTGTCCAAGATTTTGCGACCGCGATCAATTGATGCCGTCATCACTTCACCGCCGTATCCAAATGAAAAAGATTATACGCGAACCACACGGCTTGAATCAGTTTTGCTCGGCTTCGTTAAGTCAAAAGAGGACTTGCGCGCGTTGAAACGAAATTTGGTTCGCTCGAACACGCGCGGAGTTTATCAAGCCGACCGCGATGACTTGCTGGTGAATGGACATTTGGAAATTGAAAGAATTGCGGCCGAGATCGAGCAACGCCGGATTGCATTGGGAAAAACCTCCGGCTTTGAACGACTTTATGCACGGGTGACAAAATTATATTTTGGCGGGATGAAACAGCACCTCGCTGACTTGCGTGGTGTTTTGCGTCCGGGCGCAAAGCTGGCTTATGTTGTTGGCGACCAAGCATCGTATTTGCGCGTGATGATTCGCACCGGCGAATTGCTCGCCGACATCGCGATTTCACTCGGCTACGAAGTCATCGGCATTGATTTGTTTCGCACCCGTCTCGCGACGGCTACTCGCGAACAATTGCGCGAAGAAGTTGTTTTATTGCGTTGGCCGGGCAAAAAATAAATCCAAGGTTATGAAGAATAAGAATCGTTACGCCGCCATCATTGAACATATTTTTAACTCAAAGTTTCAGTCGGGAACACGCGAGGTGGATTTTCTTCGTGAAGAGTTGGTGACAGTTGCCCGCAAACTTCGGATCAAACTGCCAAAAAACCTTGGCGATCTGGTTTATAGTTTTCGCTATCGCGCCGATTTGCCGGAAAGCATCCGCAAGCACGCCGGCAAAGGTGAGGTTTGGATTATTCGTCCAACGGGACATGGAAAATATCGTTTTGTTTTAGTGCCGGACAAACCGCTCGCGCCAAATCCGAACCTTGCCGTGACGAAAGTGCCAGATGCTACGCCTGGAATCGTCAGCAAGTATGCTTTCAAAGATGAACAAGCATTGCTGGCCAAGTTGCGCTACAACCGGCTCGTTGACATTTTTACCAGCGTCACCTGCTATTCGCTTCAAAATCATTTACGCACAACGGTTGCGGGCATGGGACAAGTTGAAACCGACGAGGTTTATGTCGGTGTTGATAAAAAAGGAGCGCACTATATTTTTCCGATTCAGGCCAAAGGCGGTTCTGATAAATTAAATGTGGTGCAAATTGAACAAGATTTTGCCGTTTGCGCTCACAAGTTTCCCTCGCTGATATGCCGTCCGATTGGAGCGCAATTTATAGCCGATGATGTGATTGCCTTGTTTGAATTTGAGCAAAACAATGGTGATGTTCGCATCAGTTCCGAAAAACATTACAAGCTCGTTGCTCCAAAAGAAGTCACTGAAGCCGATTTGTTAAATTACCAGCAACGGACGACAGATTGAACAGCGCTTGAGTTGCTATGCTCACGCGCCGGGCGGCGGCAGGATTTCCAGCCCGAATTTTTTCGCAATCTCCATCCCGCACGGGATGGTCTTTGCAGACGGCCACAACGCGCCACCTTGGGCTGGATGTTAGCGCGCCGCTTAGTTAATTTCCTCATCGGATGATGTTGCCCGACAATCCCAACTGGCAGATGACCGTGCTTCTCCTGCTCGTGCTGGTGGTGATGTCATTCGTGATGAAGCTGGTGGCGTTGCTGCTGCCGGCCAAACGTGAAATAGAGCGAAGAGCCATGTCGTGGGTGCTGTTTTCGCCCAACTCGGTCTTGCGCGTGCAACGGGCAACCGGCGCTGGACCGGTGGTGCTGCGAATCCTGATGCTGTTTGCCGCTGTGTTGTTGAGTTATTGGGTCTATTGGCAACTGGTCCGTGGTTTTCAAATTCACGGAATTCTCCTGAGCTATCTTGCCGTGCCACTTCTGCTTCTGATCGGAGAATCGCTCGTTGCCATTATGAACCTGTTCCTGCTGCCCTGTGGCTGCCTGCTTCCCGCGCTGCATTGCCGTCCGTGGGCGGCGCGGAGCATTGCGGATTTTTGGGGCAACCGATGGAATCTTTGGGCCAGCGACTGGTTTCGCTACGTCATCTTCGGCCGATTACGCCGTCGCCCCATGTTCGCGCTGTTCCTGGTCTTTGCGGCTTCCGGCATCATGCATGAATGCGTGATTAACGTCCCGCTTTACTGTGTCACAGGCAGAATTCTCTTCGGCACAATGATGGTTTACTTCCTCCTTCAAGCTGTCGGCATCCTTGTGGAACGCTATTTCCTGAAAGGTCATCCGCGTTTGATCGTGATGTTTGTCTGGCTTGTGGTTTTCTTGCCATTGCCTTTGGTGCTTAACGAAGGATACCTCCGCGGGCTCCAGCTTTGGCCGGAATGCAACTGGATTTGTATTCACTCGCCGGGCGGCACAGGATTTCCAGCCCGAATATTTTCGCAATCTCCATCCTGCGCGGGATGTCCTGCGGTTGCTGCGGGTCCATGCAGACGGCCACCAGCGCCGGTTTTGTGGGATTTTGGACATGAAAAGCTGTTTTTTAGCCTAACAGTTTGCTGAAAAACTCGCAGAAAGTTTGAATGGCGGCGAAGGGGATAGGTCAGAGAATCATGCGTGGAAAACCTCAAGCACAACCGGAATTTCTGACGACGATCAACCTGAACCAGCGGGTGCCTGCGGACCATCCGTTGCGCGGGATCAAGACACGAGTGGACCAGGTGTTGGCGAAACTTTCGCCGTTGTTTGATGAGTTGTATGCCGGTGAGGGACGGCCTTCGATTCCGCCGGAGCAACTGTTCAAGAGCCGGATTCTGATGGCGCTCTATTCGGTGCGCAGTGAGCGGCTGTATTGCGAGCAACTGGCCTACAATCTTCTGTGGCTTTGGTTTCTGGACCGGGAACTGGACGAAGGGAGTTTCGATCCGACGGTGTTCACCCATAATTATGACCGGTTGCTTTCGGTGGAGGCTGCGAAGCTGTTTTTCGTGGAGGTCTATGATTTGTCGCGGACCGAAGGCTGGACCAGTGACCAGCACTTTACGGCCGACGGCACGCTCATCGAAGCGTGGGCCAGTCTGAAGAGCTTTGTGCGCAAGGATGGCCAAGACGGGGCCAAAGTGGCCTCGGCCAAAGATGACGACCCTGGCAATCCGACGATCAACTTCCACGGGGAGCAGCGGCGTAATGCGACGCATCAAAGCACGACCGATCCGGAAAGCGTGCTGTATCGGAAAGCCAACGGACAGGCCAGCAAACTGTGTTTTGGGACGCAGGTGTTGATGGAAAACCGGCATGGACTGTGCGCAGCCATCACGGTGCATAATCCCATTGCCCAGGACGAGCCGACCGTAGCCCTGGCGCAGGTGGATGAACATCGGGAATTGCACGAAGCCAGGATCACGACCCTCGGGGCGGACAAAGCGTATCACCAAAAGAAATTTGTGGCCGGGTGCCGCCAGCGGGAAATCTCGCCGCATACGGCGTGCAAGGAAGGAATTGAAGTTTCGGGACTGGATGGACGCACGACCAGTTGCACCGGTTACCGTACCAGCCAACGTTTGCGCAAGCGGGTCGAAGAAATCTTTGGCTGGATGAAAATGGTAGGTGGATTGAGGCGCAGCCGCTATCGCGGAGTGGAGCGGACGCAGGCTTGGGCTTATTTCGTGGCCGGGACATACAATTTGCTGCGGATAGCCAATCTGGGAATGAGTTTGCAGGCCGGATGAAGGACGCGGTTGGTCAGTGGACTGTTCAGATCGGACGAAAGAGCCGCTCAAAGCAGTCAACCGGGACCGCCGCCGAACAAAGATTCGCGCTCCGCAGCGACCTGAAATAGAATTAACCATGATCGAAATACAGTTCAGGCAAAAATCGCTGGGTTTTTCAGCAAACTGCTAATTGGCTCATTTTCAGCTTGTTCCGCGCAATCGGATGACTTGCAAACGTCGTCCGCAACATTGCAAACAGAGTTTTCAAGGTCGGAAATGCCCTTTCCCATGCCGGAAATCAAGTTTTCAACCTTGAATTATAAATTTCCGAGGTTGTGGACAAAGTTTTCCAGCTTGCGGACAGAGAAAACGGACTCGTTCCTTTCGTGAACGGCCTTGTGGACGTTACAGGCGGGGTCGTCCACGTTTTCTGCGACCTCGTTTTCCTTACGGACGAGCTTGCGGACAAAGCGGACTAGGTCGTGGGCAAAGCAAACGACCTTGTGCATGACGTTGACCGGCTGGTTTTCTTTGGAGACGAACCGGTAAACTTCGTCCGCAAGTCATTTTCAACCGTTCAGCAGCTACGGAATTTCCAGCGCGAGTTTTTTCGCAATCTCCATCACGCGCGGGATGTCCTGTGGTGGTTGCTGCATCAGCTTGATAATTTGCGGATTTGCCTTGCACGCAGCACCGGCTTGTCTTTCCATTCGGCGGTTCCAATTCCAGTTATGCGCACTTTTGCCAGAATTCTTTGGCCGCAATCTTACAGTATCTCTGCCGGATTAATCCTGATGGCCCTTGCCAGTTCTTTATCGGCCCAGACTGAACCTGCCAATACCAATGCCGCACCCGCTCCGCTGCACTGGACGACGGAGCAGGACCATCGGAACATGATGGAGCAGTTGGGCATCACGAAGTTGCGGCCGGGGCGAAACGGCAATGCCAACGCCACCAACAACCTTGCCAATTATGATCAGGCAAAAGCCAATCCTTATCCCGATTGGCCAGACGCACTCACGCTGAAGAACGGGCAAAAGGTCACGACTCCCGAAATCTGGTGGAAGCAGCGTCGCCCGGAAATTGTGGAGGACTTCGAGCGTGAAGTCGTCGGGCGAGTGCCCAAAGACGTTCTGAAGGTGACGTGGACCGTTACGACGCAGGCGACGGATCGCGTCGTCGGCAAACTTCCCGTCGTTGCCAGGCAATTGGTTGGGCACGTGGATAATTCCGCCTGTCCCGGCATCAACGTTGATATTCAAATGACGCTCGTGACGCCGGCGAATGTGAAAGGCCGGGTGCCGGTTTTGATGATGTTCGGCGGCTTTGGCGGCGGTGGTTTTCCGCGTCGGCCCGGCGAGCCTGAACCCACGAATCGCTTTCGCGGATTTGGCCCGCCAATGTCCGGCCCAAGTTCACAGGAAATGTTGATCGCCGCCGGCTGGGGTTACGCCACAATCATCCCAGCCAGCATCCAAGCCGACAACGGCGCGGGATTGACGAAGGGCATCATCGGTTTGTGCAACCAGGGCCAGCCGCGCAAGCCGGATGATTGGGGCGCATTGCGCGCGTGGGCCTGGGGCGCGGCGCGCGGTCTCGATTATTTGGAAACCGATCCGATGGTTGACGCGAAGCACGTGGGCATCGAGGGCGTCTCACGTTTTGGCAAGGCGGCATTGGTCACGATGGCGTTTGAGCCGCGTTTTGCGATGGGCCTGATTGGTTCTTCCGGTGAAGGCGGAGCGAAACCGCATCGCCGCGATTTCGGCGAATCGGTGGAAAATCTAACGGGTTCGGGTGAATATCATTGGATGGCGGGCAACTTTTTGAAATACGGGGCTGAGGAAGCGACATTTGGCAGAAAGACCGCGAATGATTTGCCCGTGGACGCGCCTGAATTGATTGCTTTATGTGCGCCACGTCTGACGTTCATCAGCTACGGTGTGCCCGAAAAAGGCGATGCCAACTGGCTTGATCATCAGGGCAGTTACATGGCCACCGTCGCCGCCGGCCCGGTGTTCCGTTTGTTAGGGGCAAAAGACATCGGCGATACCAACGATTATCGCGTCGCTAAAATGCCGCCGGTGAACACAAGCTTGCTCGACGGCGAACTCGCCTGGCGCCAGCATGACGGCGGACACGAGGATCGCTCGAATATGAAATACTTCATTGAGTGGGCGAACAAACTCATGAACTACACGCCGCCCGCATCCTTGCCGGGGAAGAATTGAAAAGTCATTTGGGCGGCGGCCGAATTTCAGCCCGAATTGTTTCGCAATCTCCATCCGCGCTCTCTTGGGTCAACGCGGCGGGACCACGGCGTCCAGCAATTCCTTGTGCCAGACTTTGGCCTGCGGGTCATACAGGCCGAAGTATTCGGCGCAAAAATCCCAGTAAGTGAAACTAAAGCCGTGCGCCACCGCGGTGTCAGCGACGCATTTCGTCCAGCGGACGCGGGAATCCATGTCCGCCTTGCTGTTGGCACCAAACTCACCGAGAAAAATGGGGCGGTTATTCTTCCTGGCCCAGGCGACGGCGATGTCGAAATCATTCGCGACCGCCTGTTTTTCCGAATCGGAGCCGGTCCATTTGGTTCCCAGCCAGGCGTCGGAACCCGGCGCCCAGTGCGCGCCCTGATGGGTGAAATGATAAGGCAGATAATAGTGAAACGTGACGATGAGATTGCGGTCGTCTTTGGGCAGTTCGAGGGCGCCCAGTTGCCGCAGGTCGTTGTAGTTGGCGGGGCCAAGCACAATTGCCCGGGTCGGATTTGACTGACGGATGATGGCCAGAGCGTTCTTGAACTGCCGGTTCCATTCGCCGGCGTTCAGATTGTCATGCGGCTCATTGAGCGGTTCAAAGACGAGCTGAATCGGGTAACCCTTGTAGCGCTCCGCAATTTGTTTCCAGATCGCGAGAAATCTTTCCCGGTGGCCTGCCGGGTCGTTGTACAATTCGTTGTAATGATGCATCGTGAGGATGACGATGAATCCCCGGGCCAAAGCCTGACCGATCACCTGGTCAATTCGTTTGAAGAAGCCGGGGTCAACGATGAACGGTTTTTCGTGGCCGGCATGGGCGGACCAACAAATGGCAATGCGAACAGATTTGAAGCCGGCGTCCTTAATGACGTCAAAATATTCCTCTTTAACGGTTACGCCCCATTCGCCTTCCGCCGGCGCCTCCAGCGCATTGCCGATGTTGACCCCGCGGCCAATCTGCTGATTGATGGCAAACGCGTCGGGAATATTGGCGGCTGCGGCATCAGTGCCCGTGAATAGAACCAGCATAAACGCAATGATCCCTGTGTTCCAGATGGCGCTGCTCATGGTGGCGACAGGGTAACCCAAAACATCAAAACCGCAAACCGACAACATCTTCGCCAAAAGCCCGGCCGACCTAACCGGCCACGCCACAGCGAGTTGGCTGCCGGCGGCTAACTCGGCATGGACACCTCCCTTTAAGGCTGGAAACTCCCTGAAAATTTTGCTTGCCTTGCCCGTCGGGTTACCCCAATACTTAACCATATGGTTAAATGTTCACCGCGTTTGTTGAACCGGACCTTTGCGGCACTGGCCGATCCGACCCGCCGACGCATCCTGGAGCACCTGGCCCTGGGCGACCGGTGCGTCACCGACCTGGCCCGGCCGTATTCCATGTCGCTGCCGGCGGTCTCGAAGCATTTGCGCGTGCTGGAAAACGCGGGATTGATCCGCCGGCGTCGAAAAGGCCGGGTGCATTCGTTGAAATTGGAGGCGGCGCCGATGAAGCAGGCGTCGCAATGGATTGAGGAATATCGCCGTTTCTGGGAAGGAAGCCTTGACCGGCTGGACGAATATCTGAAAAAATTGCAAACCAAGGAGAAAAAACATGAGCGCAAATAAAACAATGGAGGGAAACAACATCAAACTGGAACTATCCCGCGTTTTCGACGCGTCGCGCGAACTGGTTTGGGAAGCGTGGACAAACCCAAAGCACGTCGTGAATTGGTGGGGACCGCACGGCTTCTCGACCACGATTGAGAAAATGGACGTGCGGCCCGGTGGTGTTTGGAAGCACGTCATGCACGGTCCCGACGGTGCGAATTACCCGAACAAGAGTCTTTTCAAGGAGGTCGTGAAGCCCGAGCGTATCGTTTATTCGCACGGCGGTGGCCGCGAGAACGGTCCGGGCGCAAGTTTTGTGGCGACGTGGACCTTTGACGCGATGGCGGTCGCCAAGACCAGGGTGACCATCCGGATGGTTTTTCCGTCGCCGGCAGAACGCGATTTTGTGGTCAAGGAATTCGGTGCCATCGAGGGTGGCAAACAGACCTTGGAACGGCTCGGAGAATATTTAGCGAAAATAAAATCGCGCTCTTAAAACGGGTCCTTTGCCTTTAATTGGAAACCACAAAAAAGCAACCAACCAACTGAAATTATGACCAAGACCAAAGACAATCTCGTTGTCCAACCTTATTTGTTTTTCGAAGGCTGCTGCGAAGAGGCGCTCGAATACTATCGCAAAGCGCTCGGCGCGGAGTTGATCATGCTGATGCGCTTCAAGGAAAGCCCTGAGCCACCCCAGCCAGGCATATCCCCGCCCGGTTCCGACAACAAGATCATGCACGCAAGTTTTCGCATCGGTGAAACCACGGTGATGGCATCTGACGGACGTTGCACGGGAAAACCGGACTTCCAGGGCTTCTCGCTATCGCTCACGGTGCCCACTGAAGCCGCGGCGGAACGGCGGTTCGCCGCCCTGGCCGACGGCGGACAGGTGCGGATGTCATTGGCCAAGACCTTCTTTTCCCCGCGCTTCGGCATGGTCACCGACCGCTTCGGCGTGGGCTGGATGATTCTCGTGGCGTCGTAAAAATCCGCTCCGTTTCCCGTTGAAACGAAATCAACCTCTCTAAAAAATGACTACGGCGAAAAAACTTCGCTGAAAAAACTGCCGACCACGAAATCGTCATCTCGCGCGAGTTCAATGCGCCGCGCGAACCGGTGTGGTCGGCGATGACCGATCCTCGCCCACACACTGCTTACGCCGCTGCGTCCGGGTTAAACCCCCAGGCGCGTCAGCCGTTGATCTGCTGGTAGAGTTTAAACAGTTCGCGAAAGGCGTGGAAGATGACGCGGGGATGAGCGCCGGTTTGCTGGCCGCGGGTGCGCGGGAAATGATGGACACCGACCTGGGTGATGGCATATCTGCGCCGGGTCGCGCGCGAGAGAATTTCGGCATTGATCAGCGCGCCGGTGCTCCGCAGCTCCATGTCGTCAAAAATCCGGCGGCGGTAGAGTTTGAAGGCGCAGTTGATGTCTTTGAACTTCATGCGGAAAAGGAGGCAGACCAGGCTGGTCCAGCCCCAGGCGTTGAGCCTCCGGAGCAGGCCGTCCTGACGGTTCAGACGGAAGCAACTGACGATGTCATGCTCTTTCATCAATGGCAGGAGCGGCGGAAGTTCGTTCAGGTCAAACTGGCCATCGCCGTCGGTGTAGAAGACCAGCGTTTTGGTGGCGGCCCGGAAGCCGGATTGAACGGCGGCGCCGTAGCCGAGATTGGTCGGATGGTGGACCACCCTTACCCGCGGATCCGCTTTGGCGATGGCGTCGGTGATTTGGGGCGTTTGGTCGGTGCTGCCGTCGTCCACCAAAATGATTTCGTAATCCACGCCGATTTGCCCAAGGACTTTTGCGGCGGATTCATAGACGCGCCGGACGTTGTCCTGCTCGTTGTAGCACGGGAAAAAGACGCTGAGTGAGTCCGCGCCGGGGCTGATGGGTCGCGTGGCAGTATCTGGCATCGGTGGTCTTTTAATCTGTCTGGTTCATTTTGCAAGGATTAAGGCTTTAAAATACGTGCGAGGAGGGCGTCGCTTGCCGCGCGGGGTTCATTTGCGCTGTTGCATCCCCAAAGAAGCATCGCGTAAGTTGTCCAGCCTGTGACCAAAGCAAACAACAGCCGGCGCCCGTTGCGGGTGGGCCTGATTTCGCTCGGCTGCGCCAAAAATCTGGTGGACGCCGAAATCATGCTCGGCGCGCTGCTCCGGGACGGCGTGGAAATCACCAACGACCCCGCACAGGCCGACGCCGTCATCGTCAACACCTGCTCGTTCATTGACGCAGCGCAGGAAGAGAGCGTGGACACCATCCTCGAATCCGCCGAGGTCCGCGCCGCCCAAAATCGCGGCCAGAGCCTCATCGTTTCCGGCTGCCTGCCGCAACGGTTCCGTGACGAATTGCCGAGGCTCCTGCCCGAGGTGGACGCCTTCATGGGCATTGATCAGGTCACGCAGGTCGCGGACATCGTCCGGCAAGCTGTCGCCAGGCGCGCCGAAAAAGTCCAAAGTCCGAAGTCCAAAGTTCAAAAGTCCAATGTCGTTTCCCGTTTGGCTGAATTGAACAAGGACGGTGCAGCCTCCGTCCACGAAAAGGAAGAATCCATCCGTGGAACCAAAAAGTTTGGTAAAACCAAAACCGTCGTAGCGGCGTCTCGGCAGAGCGCCGCTATTCCAACCGTCAATGAAACATCGGCGGCGCTCTGCCGAGACGCCGCTACGCGTCATGAACCATTGCTGGCCGTCACCCCGCGCCCGACTTTCATCCCCGATTTCGGCACGCCGCGCTTTCGCCTCACGCCCCGCCATTTCGCCTACGTCAAAATCGCCGAGGGCTGCAATCATCCGTGCAGCTTTTGCATCATCCCACGGATGCGCGGCTCGCATCGCAGCCGGCAGCAGGCGGACATTGTTGCCGAGGCCAGGGCGCTGATTGCCGACGGTGTGAAGGAGCTAAACCTGATTTCGCAGGACTCGACGTATTACGGGCTGGATTTGCGCCCGAACCACAGCCGCGCGATTTCTTCGCCGGAAAAATTTTCCGCCGCGGCCAAATCGCTTTCCGCCGATGCCACGACGATATGCACCTTGCTGCGTGAATTGAATTCGTTCAAAGGCGATTTCTGGATCCGCCTGCTGTACACCCATCCGGCGCATTGGACGGACGAACTCATCCGGACCATGGCTGACTGCCCGAAGGTGGCGCGGTACGTGGACATTCCCCTCCAGCACATCCACGAAAACATGCTGGAACGGATGCGGCGCGAGACCTCGCAGCAATACATCGTGGATCTGCTGCGGAAAATCCGCGTCGGCGTACCAGGCATCGCTCTGCGGACGACGTTCATTGTTGGTTTTCCCGGCGAAACCGAGGCCAGCTTCAACACGTTGCTTGATTTCATCCGCGAAACGAAATTCGAGCGGCTCGGCGTGTTTGCGTATTCCCAGGAGGACGGCACGCGCGCCGGGGCCATGACCGGGCAGATTCCCGACCGGGTAAAACAGCAGCGCCGCAAGCTGGCGATGGCCGAGCAACACAAAATCGCCCGTCAGGTTTCCCAATCCTTCGTCGGCAGAGAAATCAAGGTGCTGATCGAAGGTAAGGCGAACGAAAAGCAGCTTCAACAGGCCAACGTTTCTTCGTGGGAACATGGTTTGTTGCGCGAACGTGAATCCCGTCACGTGCTTGCCGCGCCGAAACGAAGTGAAGGCGGGTCACCCGTCACCCGTCACATTTTCGCCGCTCGCGGCGAGGCCGATGCTCCGGACATTGACGGCCGAGTTTACATTCACGTCCCGCAAAGCGGGATGCCGATCGGCGAATTTGCCCAAGTTAAAATCGTCGGCCACACAGACTACGATTTGATTGCCGAGCCGGTTTGAACCGCCAAGGCGCCAAGTTCGCCAAGATTCTTAGAAACAAATCTGGAAAATTTTCTTGGCGTCCTTGGCGTCTTGGCGGTTAATTCCCGTGTGGCCACCATTGTTTTTGACATCGAGACGTCTGCGCTGCCGCTTGAACAGTTTGATGAGGCGCAGCAGGAATACCTGTTCCGCGAGGCCGAAAAGATTGCCGATGGACCGGCCCGTGAAACCAAGCGCGCCGAAATCCGGCAGCAGTTCAATCTCTGGCCGTTCACCGCCCAGGTCGTTTGTGTCGCCATGCTCAACGCCGACACGCAGCGCGGGCAGGTGCTGTTTCTCGCAGAAGATTTTGAAGATACCGCCGCCGAAGCCGGGCCGGTCGAATTCATGCCCTGCGCGGATGAATTTGAATTGCTCACGGCGTTTTGGGACGTGGCTAAACATTACGATTCGGTCGTGTCGTTCAACGGGCGCGGTTTTGACGTGCCGTTCATTTATCTCCGCTCGGCGCTGCTCAACGTGCCCATGTCGAAGAAGAACTGGCTCGGCTATCGGTACGCCGTCGAACCGCATTGCGACCTGGCGGAGCAATTCACGTTTTACGGTGTGAGCGGGCGTGAAGGCGCGGCGCGGCGGTTCAACCTGGATTTTTATTGCAAGGCGTTCGGCATCGAATCACCCAAGAGCCACGGCGTCACCGGCATGGACGTGAACACGCTGATGGCCGAGGGCAAATTCCGCGAAATAGCCGAATACTGTCTGCGCGACGTTCGCGCCACGGTGGAGCTTTACCGGATTTGGAAGGAAAGGCTGGCGGGAATTAAATAACTACCGTTTTTCTTATGAACGTGAAACAACTTGAGTCCATGCACTCGTTGGCGATAATTCGTTGACGTGAAATCTGAACAAAATGAAAACTATTCAAAAAACAAAACAGAAAGTATTTGAAATAGGCTTCAAGGGATATTTAAGAGAATCAAGCGAATGGTATTCAGAGCATATCAAAGCGCGGAATGAAGGAGCAGCACTGCAAAAATTCGCATGCACACACAAAATTAAAACGCCCAAAGGCGAAACACCCGAAATCAAGGAATGGTGGGATAACGACTGGTTAATGAAATTCCAATATATCAAACTCGTAAATGTTATCGAATGCCCGCACTGCTTTGGCAAGGGTGTTATTGCTGTCAATTAATACGGATGGAATGGAGCGCAAATGAGTTACGAAAGAAAAATGCTGGAACAATTTGCGATGCCAGCCCAAAAAGAAGTAGAGCAAGCGTTACTCCGGGCGCTGTTCCATCACGGCGGTATAATTAAAGAGTTTGGTTCTGGACAAGAAATCGTTGATGAAATTGCTGATAGTTTCGAGTTGAGCCATCGCCAGCGTGCAGCATTTTTGGAAACTATAGTTCGCAAAGAAAACCGCTTAAAAAAATCTCCACTATGGCATCGTTTGCTGTTTCGTGCCGCAGATGCGCTTGCCAGGCAAGATTTTGTTTCTCGTCCGACTCAAACGCTGCAACTCACAAAAAAGAAAGAATGGATGTTGACCGAGAAAGGTTTCGATGAGGTGCTCAAACTCTGTAAAATTCCAGTCTCAAGCAAAGATTTTTTACCAACTAAGTCTTATGAGGTTCAAAAAATAGTGAAGAGCCTTGTTGAATCAAAACGAATCGAAAATTACGACCCGTTTGATAAGAACAAGAAAGTTACCAAGATAACTAGGGAATCTGCTTTAAGAACGCGAGGTTTTCGTCAGGCTGTTATCGAGGCTTACAGTTGTCGGTGCGCTGTTTGTGATTTGAAACTTAATTCGCCCGACTCCTTATCATGGGAGGTTGAGGCTGCGCATATCGTTCCTCATCGCAAGTTTGGACGGGATGATATTTTTAACGGAATAGCGCTATGCCATCTTCATCATTGGGCATTTGATGTTGGCTGGTTTACTTTATTGGACGATAATCAAATTCAGCTTTCATCAAAGGTCAATCACCTTCCATCGGACTATGGTAAATTTTACAGCATTGAATTCTTTCGCGAGCTTGGAAATAGTAGCGCGAAAATTCGTATGCCAAAACGAAGCGAAATTCGGCCCCATCACAATGCGATCCGCTGGCATAGACAAAATATTTTTCATGAATAAGCGATGGAGCAATAGATTGGAACAAGCTGGTTGAATCCAACTCCGGAATTCCTAAACCAAGAGTTAAGAAAGCAAAAGCCGCAAAATTATGAGGTTTGAATTCCGATGACGTGCGCACGCTCATGTTCACACTCATCTGTTTCGCCCTGAAGGAAGAAGCCGCGCTGTTTCGGAAAATCGCGGCGGACAAACCGGGTGTCGCCATTATTGTCACCGGCGTCGGGCGGAAGAACGCCGAAAAATCCCTGCGCGAATTTCTGGCCACCCAGGCACCGGAACTGGTGCTGACTTGTGGCTTCGCTGGCGGATTAAATCCTGATTTGAAACTGGGTGACGTGGTGTTTGAAGTCCAAAGTCCAGAGTCCAAAGTCCAAAGTCAATTGATCGCTGCCGGCGCAAAACCGGCGAAGTTTTACTGTGCCGACCGCATCGCCACGACGGTCGCCGAAAAGAAAAAACTGCGCGACGAAACCGGCGCCGACGCGGTGGAAATGGAATCCTGGGCGATTTACACCGTCTGCCGCGAGCGGGGAATTCCCTACGCGACCGTGCGCGTGATTTCGGACACCGCCAGCGAAGATTTGCCGCTGGATTTCAACCAACTGGCCAAGTCGGACATGCACCTGCATTACGGCAAGCTGGCCCTGGCCCTTCTTTTATCGCCGGGGAAAATCGGCGCGTTGCTGAAATTGCAGAAGAAAACCCGGTTCGCAGCAGAGCAATTGGCGAAAGTGTTATCGAAGATTCAATCCTGGCCGGGATTATTGGATTCCCAATGAATTTACAATACGGGCCGGGCACTCTGATTGATAAGGTGCATCTCGCGTCAACGAAAGCTGGTCGTAAATGGGTCGGTTTCTGGCATTCGTTTCCCCAGCCCAATCCGTGTGAATCCGTGTCCATCCGTGATTAAAATGTTTGCGTCTGAGCGGCCATGTCGGGTTTCCGATATGGGACAAAGCTCCAGCCGCAGTTCAACATTTTTTGTGGCTATTCAGTCGCGTGACGGATGTCGTCTGGTCTGGTCAAATATTCTCGAAATGAAGCAAAACGAAGTGAGGTCATCCACCCTCCGCAATGCTGCCGCCGCCGACGCATCCACCCTTCCCAGTGACACCCCGGGAGCGTCGGCCTACCCTTCCCACCACAGCTACGGAGGACGGGAACTGAGAGTTCTCCCGCCAGTCCTGTTGAGCATTTTCCTGCTGGCCTGCTTATCGGCTCAGGCCAAACCGAAGTTCAACGTCAGTGAAGTCGCCAGCCCATGCCAGCAGTTGATGATTTGCGACCTGGACGGCGACGGCCTCAAGGATCTGGTCCTGATGGACGATACCAATCTATCCATCTTCTATCAGGATCCCAAACGAGGCTTCACCCGCGAACCACAACAAACCTGGCATCTCGATCCCCGGCCGTGTCTGGTCTGGACGGCGAAACTGGGCGGGCCGGCCGGGAGTTTGCTCGTCATGACCAGCGACGGAGTGACCGAGCTTTGTTTTACCAATCGAACCGGTCCTCCCGCCATCCGGCAAATCATCCGGCAACCCACAATCATTCCCGAGGCGATGGATGCAGCGGACGGCACGAACGCGATTTACTTTCCGCTGTCGGTCGAAACCGGCCGCGACTGGCCGTTGCTGCTGGTGCCGGCGGCGGACGGAATTCAGGTCTGGTCCACCCTCCGCAGTAGCACTGCTACGGAGGACGGGCAACATCAAGACGAGTGGCGTCAGGCACAAATCATTGGCCAAGTAATGGATGCCAGCCTGCAACTGTTAGTGACCGATCCCGGATATACCACATCGCTTGGATTCGATCTGAGCGTGGGCGACGTCAATGGCGACGGACGTGATGATCTGATGGTCAGACGCAGTAATGGCTGGACCAACACCTACAGCCTTTACCTTCAGCAAACCAACGGCCTGTTCGCCCTTGAACCGGCGTTGACGTACGCGGACAAGGTGGAACCGTTCTCATGGCTTTGCTGGGCCGATCTGAACCGCGACGGCAAAGTGGATCTGATCAAGGGCATCTGGCTGAACGAGGCTTCGTTTCTGCCCGGGGTTCCTTCCGGCAAAGTGCTGGTGAGCACTTATATTGCCGACGAGCACGGACGGATTCCGTCCGAACCGCAACAGGTCTTCCGCAAGAACGACTGGACGCCCACAGTGCCGGTGGTGGACGTGGACGGCGATGGTTACCCCGACCTGGTTTTGGGCTACAGTCACATCGAGGACAAGGAGGGCCTTCGCAAAATGATCACCTCCAAAAAGCTCGATTACAATCTCCGGTTTTACTTCTACCGGCCCGGCTTTGGTTTTCCAACAGAAGCGGACTGTCAACGGAACGTGGTTATCCATCTGGATCGAGCCGAAATACAGGAGGACCTGCCTCTATATTTCGGGCGCTACGTCAAGCTCGGCGGCGATTTTAACGGGGATGGCAAAACGGATTTGCTGGTGCGGGACCATAGTGATGACATCTCGGTTTACTCCTTTGTGTCGCGAGAGAAAGGGTTCAGCCCGGAACCGGACCTGCAATTCAGTTGCCCGGAACCGATTGACGAATGGCAGGTCGCGGACCTGAACCACGATGGCGTCAGTGACCTGATCGTGAAACTGGCGAAACAAAAGGGCTATCGAATATTCATCAGCCAGAAATAACGCATGAATCTCCTGCCACTATGAAGAAAGTCCTGTTAACAATCACTGATTTGATGGGGCGTGTTCTGGGGATTAGTGTTGGGCGCTATTACCTCCGGCTTCAAGTTCTTGCCTCTCGTGCTGCCAGCCTCCTGGGAATGCATACCGGGCGTTTCGCGTTCAAATACATTGATGCGGGAGGGCATCAGCTTCGAATGTTAAGTTGCGGCCGCGGAAGTCCCACCGTGGTGTTTGAATCGGGAGGATACCCCATGAGCGGAAACCCGTTGGAGGCTTGGAAACGGGTACAACCTGAAGTGAGCAAGTTCACAAGCACGGTGGCCTATGACCGGGCGGGAATTGGACTCTCCGCGCCCGGCCCCAAACCGCGGGACGCGCGACAGATTGCCCGCGAACTCCACACCGCGCTTGGAAATGCGCGCGTGGCACCGCCGTATATTCTTGTGGGGAGTTCGTTTGGCGGTCCGCTCATCCGGGTTTTTGCAGGAATGTTCCCCGCGGATGTCGGCGGCATGGTGCTGGTGGATCCGGCGCAGGAAGAATATTACAACTGGGCCAAAATTCGTGATCCACGCGCGAACGATGACGATTGGAGAGACTTTCTGGCAAGCCTCGCTCAGGCGCAAGAGAGCCTGGTGCCGGAAGGCATTCCGGTTGTTCTGATCACCGCCACAGTGCTTCACGTGCTTCCCATCTTCCTGACCGCAAAACAAAAGGAGCTGTTTAACGAATTCATGCCAATGTGGCTTAAATTCCATGCGGCGTGGGTCAAGAAACTGCCCAAGGGACAACACATTATCACCAACAACAGCGGCCATTCCGTGGCATTTGAAGAGCCCAAATTGATTGTCCGTGTCATCCGGGAAATGCTTGAACAGGTCAGGAGTCGCCAATGACAGCAACATATTTTCCGTCTATTAGTCACGGCCTGCTGCCAGCACGCGGCGCCATTCTGTTGCTGTTCCTCGCGCTGAATGTGGGCCGGGCCGAGCCGGTGGTGCTGTTGCCCCAGTTGATCACACTCCCCGCCAGCGCCGGGAAACCGCTTTTTGTTGATATTGAAGGGAACGGCCGCTGCAATCTGCTCGTGATTGATACGGCGGAGAAAAAACTTCTGAATTATCGCCAGCGCCCGGATGGCTTCACCAATTCACCCGATCAAGTCATTCCCCTGCCGCCCCAAACCGCCTGGGTCGCCCCGTGCGACGTGGATGCGCATCCCGGTCTTGAACTGCTGATGTCCACCGCCACCGGGCTGTTTTATTGCCGACAGAACGCCGGCTTGTTCGAATCGGAGCGACGCCCGCTCATCGAGGTGAGCCAGGCCTTCACCAACTACGACCTGCCGACCCTGACTTTGCTGAACACGAACAAAACCGGAACGAATGATTTAATCCCGGTGATTTCCGCGGGGCAGACCGTGCTGTACCATCGGAACCGTGCTTATGAATGGAGCCCCGGACCGTCGCTGGTCCGCGACGTGAAACAAACGGCCTGGCAGTTCAACCGCTACCCGTGGCGCGACTTTTGGGCGTTGGGACCAAATCCCGCGCACAGCCTGGACGTTGAACAATCGTTTCGCACCAAACCGGAGCTGGCGCGGGACAAGGAACCGGAGAACGAAGCCATCCAAAAGATCATCGCTGACATGAAAAAGAACACCTCCGCGAGTCCGCCACAACTGGACCGCGTGGATGTGGATGGCGATGGCCGGGAAGACCTGGTTGTGTGGCAGGCCGGCGGCAAGCTGGATTTCAAAACCGATGTTTATATCTTTTTGCGCGGCGCGGACCAAAAATTGCCCGAGCAGCCGACGCAAGTTCTGCACTGTCGCGGGTTCCCGATTCCCATCGGTTCCACGAAAAAGCGATCGCCCGTTCATGATCTGGATGGCGATGGCGTATGTGAACTGGTCCTGCTCGAAATGAAGACCCGCATTACCTCTGAAAGCGGACTGATGGAAACGGTGATCTCGCATGGATTGGATTGGGCGCTCACGATCCGGTCGTTCCATCACGGCGCCTTTTCCCGCAGCCCGGACGCGTCCGTGCCGGTGACGGGGATCCTGCCATCGGAAGTTTTGGCCGGGTGGCCGTTCCTGGTTCAAGGAGACTTCAATGGCGACGGCCGCCTCGATCTTCTGGTCAGACGCTCGGACACCCAATGGAATATCTTTTGCAGCACGATGGACGGACACTGGTTCGCGCCGCAACCCGCCATGACTTTTGACGTGCCGACGCACGGCTATATCGAAATCCAGGATCTGAACGGCGATGGATTGTCGGATATCATCTGGCACGAGTGGGACAAGCCCAACCTTTCCATTTTCATGTCGCCACCCCGCCAGGCAAAAGGTAAAAATCCATGATGGAATCTCCGCCAGCACTGGTTTTGGAAGACGTCTCCAAGCGATTTGGCCGCGTTCAGGCGGTGGACCATCTTTCCTTGCAGGTTGAACCCGGCCACCTGTCCGGGTTTCTCGGGCCGAACGGAGCGGGCAAGAGCACCACGCTTTATATGATTCCCCGGCTGGTGCGGCCCAACCACGGGCACATCAGCCTCTTCGGCGTGGATATCTGGAAGGATTACAAAAAGGCCATCCGCTCCGTGGGCATCACCGTGGAGACCCCGGCTTTTTATGAATACCTGTCGGGCCGGAAGAACCTCGAACTCGCCACCCGTTTGCTCGACCACGTTTCGCCGCGTGAGATTGATGAAATCCTGGAACGGATCGGCTTGGCGGAGCGGCAGCACGATCGCGTGCGGGCTTATTCGACCGGCATGAAACAGCGCCTGGGCATCGGCCGGGCGATGTTGGGCCGGCCACGCCTCCTGATCCTGGACGAGCCGACCAACGGGATGGATCCCGAGGGAACCCACGAAGTGCTTTCGTTCCTGCGCGAGAAAGTCAGGAACGACGGGCTTACGATATTCATCTCCAGTCATTTGATGTCCGAGATCGAGGAGTTTTGCGACACGGTTTTTGTCATCAATCGCGGGCATTTGGTTGCTTCCGGCCGCGTGAAGGAGTTGTTGAAACCGCACGAACGGATCGTGCGAGTCACCTTTCAGGGCAGGGTTCCCGATCGCGATTTCATTTCGCGCCACGAACAGATCCGGAAAGCGGAATCCGTGACCTCGGACACCATGGAGATCACGCTGGCCCAGGACGATTCCGCGTGGCTGAACCAATGCCTGCAGCAGGCGGGGTTCAGAGTTTCAGCCATTGCGCCCAAACAAAAGACCTTGAAAGAGTTTTTCCTTTCCATAACGGGCCTTCACCACGCTGAAGTGCCGCCTTCGATCGATCAGGCTACGTCCGCGCAGGCGGGGCTTGGCGCACCGCAGTGCCAGGCTTCGGCCACGCCGGCGGGAGACAAACCCCATGACTAGCCAATTCATACCATTGCTGCGAAACGAGATCACGAAGGCAGCGCGCCGCAAGTTGTCCTGGTTCGGCATTTTCGCCGTGGGCCTGGCGTGTGTGATCGTTTATTTTATCGCCGGCCAGATCAGCAGCGCGGCCACGGCGAACGCCTGGGGCTATGTCGGCTTTTCGATGCAAATAGTGTTCACGGACATTGGTCCGATATTTATCATCACGTTCGCGGCCAAGTTGGTGGCGGACGAAACGGGCACCGGCACCATCCGCAGCGCCCTGGCCGCTCCGGTACATCGTTGGGAGTTGTACCTGGCCAAGGCGGTTATCGGTTTGTTTTACATGATGGTCCTCTCCGCCGCCGCGCTGCTGTTCTCCGCGACGCTGGCCAAGATCCATTACCACTTCGGCGCGGTGACCGATTCCGCCGGAATTGTGTATGGCCGGAACCAGGCGATGCATGAACTCCTGGTGAGCTACGCGCTCAGTTGGATACCGTTGAGCGCCCTCGTCATGTATGGGATCCTGATCTCCACCATCGTTCGCACTTCGGGAGCGGCCGTGACAGTGGGCATCAGCACCTTGTTCGTCATTGAATTTACCAAGCACCTGGCGGGACTTGATCCCTACATCTTCACCCGCTACATCACTTATTCCTGGCTGAACTTCCTGCAGATCGCCCAGGGGATGGATTATCAATGGCGTCCGGAAGTGTGGAAGATGATCGAATTGTCCGGCGTGTCCGCCGCCGTCACGTTCGCCGCCGGCCTGATCCTTTTTGTGAGACAAGACCTCAACCATTAGTCCGGCGCACCGTCCGCCAGCTTCAATCCTCGTCGCTGGATTTGCACCAGGCGCGAAATGGGCGCGCCCAACCTTCCGTTGTGAACCGGATGCAACCGGAATTGGTCGGCGGCCTCGGGTGTTTGTGTGAGCCAAAGCACGGCCCCATGAACAACGAAAAAATGCGGCGGATGCCAGGTGGCGCCACTGGTCTGGTGGTAATTCCGGTCTTTTCCCGCGTAAAACTTCGCCACGCAGCGGGCCGGACGCGCTGGGACCACTCGGGTTCACTTCGCGGCTAGCGTTTCAATGAACGCAGATAGGCCACCACCGCCATGGCGTCGTCGTGATGGAAACGGAATTGCGGCATGGGCGGCAGGGCCGTTTTGCCCATGGCGTTGGTGCCGGTTTCCAGAAATTTCGCCGCCGCCTCGTCCCGGGCGAAAGTCGGCAGTCCGGCAATCGGCGGGGCGATGGCGGCAAAAGGCATGGGGTGTGTCGGCTTGTAATCAATCAGCTCGCCCTGCAACCATTGCGAGCGGTCGTATTCCCCCCTGTCGTTTCGCGGCGAATGGCATTCCCCGCACATCCCCACGCACTCGACCAGATACTGGCCGCGTTTGATTTGCGCGTCGCTGGCGGGTGCCGGCGTGACCTGGTTGGTTTCCGCCGCGAACAAGGCAAACGTCAAAGCCAGCAAAGGAATAATAATTTTAAGCTTCATGCGCATTTTCTAGCGATTCGTCCATGCCGGAACAAGCGGAAAGCGTCCGCGTCCATCAGCCGTCAAAACAATCGTGTGGCCAGTGCCCGCATGCGGTTCGTATAGTATTGGCCATGAAGCTGCAACAAGATCAGGTCTGGAAACGCGGTGACGAATATCTTCGCATCCTGCACCTGGAGCGTCTGGAAGTGGAATACAAATCCGTCAAAAGCCTCACCACCCGCGAAGGCACCCGCCATCACGTCAGCAAGAAGGACTTTTGCCGCCTCCTGAAAACCGCCCACCTGATGACGCCCGAGGAAATCCAGAAGTCCTGGTATCACTGACACCCCGTTCAAAAACGTCTCATCTTGGCAGGAGCCGAGGTAACGAGAAAAGTTTTACTTCAGCCGCCAGGTGATGCGCGCCTTGTCCAAATCGTAGGGCGACATCTCCATCTTCACGCGGTCGCCGACGGTCAGGCGCACCCAGCGTTTGCGCATCTTGCCACAGATGGTGGCCAGCACGAGATGTTTGTTGGCCAGTTCAACCCGGAACATCGTGCCAGGCAGCACGGTGGTGACGGAACCTTCCACTTCAATGTGTTGTTCTTTCATGGCTATTAAATCGGCAATGGGAACGAAATCAAAAAGACGGGGTCCGGTTCACCCGAACCCCGCCGTGAAAATCCTGCGGTTGATTAGTAGCGATTGCGACCGCCGCCACTGCCGCCGTATTCACGACGACCACCGCCGCCACCGGCCGGACGCTCTTCGCGCGGCTTGGCCACGTTGACCGTGAGGGCGCGACCGCCCAGTTGCGAGCCGTTCAGCGCCGCAATGGCCTTTTGCGCCTCCTCGGCGGAGTTCATGGTGATGAAACCGAATCCACGAGGACGGCCGGTTTCCCGGTCCATCAACAGGTTGGTTTCCATGACCGTGCCATGCGCGGCAAACGCGTCGTTCAGGTCGTTTTCGGTGGTGTCAAAGGAAAGATTCCCGACAAATAATTTATTGCTCATGTGATGTTTTACTGTCCGACTAACCGGTACTTTCCACAGACTGTTCCCGAACGCCGGGTTTAAAATCATCACTGAACCAGGTTCACTTGAAGATTCACCATGCCTTGAAAGAGACAAGCTATCCAACAGACCAGTGCAGCATGACCGGTTCGGTCGCAATAGCGATAACTATCGGCAACTATCTTTTTGCCTCAACCAGCGCGCCCGCCAGCACCCGCACCGATGGAATCATCGGTTCACTTCGCCGCCATTGCCTTCCCGGCCAGCCAACCGGTCGTCCAGGCGGCTTGGAAGTTGAATCCGCCGGTAAGGCCGTCAATGTCCAGCAGTTCGCCCGCGAAAAACAGTCCCGGGCAGACTTTGCTCTCCATCGTCTTGAAATTCACCTCGCCCAATCGCACGCCCCCGCACGTCACGAATTCGTCCCGGTTCAGGCTCTTGCCCGTCACCGGAAATTCCGTGCGGATCAATTGCTGGACGAGCTGGTGTTGCGCGGCACGCGAAAGCGCGGTCCAACGCGTGTCGCGCGCAATGCCGGCGGCCAGGACGAGTTGTTCCCACAGTCGCAATGGCAACGGCGTCACCGGCACGTTGACGACGAGACGCGCGGGTTGCACTGCCTGGCGCGATTTAAGTTCAGCGGCTATCGCCTCCGCGTGAAGCTGCGGCAGCCAGTTGACGTGCAGCGGAAACTGATAATTCAATTCGTGCAACGCCCGCGCGCCCCACGCCGACAGCCGCAAAATCGCCGGACCACTCAAGCCCCAGTGCGTCACCAGCAACGCGCCGCGTTCGCGCAGCTTTGCCGCCCGCACGGATACCTCAACCGGCTCGACGGAGATGCCCGCCAGCGACCGCAACCACGGCAATTCGGTGCGAAATGTGAACAGCGACGGCACGGGCGGTTCCAGCGTGTGACCAAGCGATACGGCCAGTTGTCCCGCCGCCGCCACGCGACATCCGCCCGTGGCCAGCAAAAGCCGGTCACACGGGATTTTTTCTCCGAATGATTCACCTTCCACAACAGACGGAGCGCCGAGCACCGCCTCGGCGTTTTGTCCAGCCAAGCCGGGAACCGGTTCGTGCCGAGACGGGACTCGGCGCTCCAATTCAACTTCAAATTTACCGCCCGGCAGTCTCGTTACCCGTTCGACGCCGCAATTCGGCCGCAACTTCACCCCTGCCGCTTTCGCGGAATTCATCAGGCAATCCATGATGGTCTGTGAGGAATCGGTGACGGGGAACATCCGGCCGTCGGCCTCGGTTTTCAGCTTTACGCCGCGCGATTCAAACCACGCCACCGTATCGCCCGCTTGAAAGTTTTTGAAGGGCGCGAGCAACGCCCGCCCGCCGCGCGGATAGCTGGCGGTCAATTCACGCGCCTCGAAGCAGGCATGGGTGACATTGCAGCGCCCGCCGCCGGAAATGCGGACTTTGGAGAGCAACTGCGGGCCGCGTTCGAGCAGCGTCACCTCCGCATCGGGAGTGGTCTCGGCGCAGGTGATGGCGGCAAAAAATCCCGCCGCGCCGCCACCGACCACAATGACCCGTCGCGAACTCATACGCGCGAATTTAACCCGGCGCCCCGCCAAAGTCTCTCCAAAGCGTGAGCCATAGGCGGCAGGCAGTTTGAACCGTAGCGTCGGCTGTGTCAGCCAGCCATGCGCTGCCGGTCCCGCTTTGTGATAATGCCTGGCGCACCATCGCGTGCGGGCACGCGGCGCTACAACAAGCCGGTATTGCCAACTCGGCATGAACAGTGCAATCTCCCGTCGAAACGGCGGAGACGTGTTTTTACCGGGAACCGCCGTGCGTGTTCCGGTTGCTGGTAGGGTGACATTTAGAAAGGAAAATTATGAGCAAGGAATTCAATGAACAGGCCGTGATTGATGGTTCCCTTTCCGACCTTTTGGTCGCATACGAACTCATTTTGGAAATAGGCAGACATTCCAGCGGTGAAAATGCAAAACACGCCAAGGCGGCGGCGGCTTTGATTGACGTGTGTTTCCAAAACTTCGCTCATTTCGGTTCAAAATCATCAGTCAGCCTGCTCGAGGGTCAGATGGAAAAGTTGCGTTTGTCGCCAGTGACTCCAAACGTGGACACGATTAAGAACTAATCCGCGGCTTCCCGCCCTGCTTGCCGCGATGACAGCAGTCCGACCTGGCCGGGAAACCAGGCGCCTCACGGCAAACCGGGAACGCCATTGAGGCTGAATGGTATGATCCGAGCCTGCCGCCGGCTTTCGACGTGGCGCGATCGTTCAAGCTGTCCATCGGGGAGGTTTTTGAGCATCACGGGAAGTAAACGTCGTCCTGGGCATCGGCCTTCGCGTAAACTTCAGTTCCATTTTCCAAAGCGTGATGCTTTTCTTTGCATTGCTTCTGGTATAGTGCCGCCATGCGAAAGTTGCCACGTTCATTTTACGACCGGGACACGATTACGGTCGCGAGGGAATTGCTGGGCAAATATCTGGTCCACGGGGAGCGCGTCGGACGGATTGTGGAGGTGGAGGCGTATCTCGGCCCGCACGATCTCGCGGCGCACTCGGCCCGGGGACTGACCGAGCGAACCAAGGTCATGTTCGGTCCGCCGGGCCACGCCTACGTCTATTTCATCTACGGGATGTATCACTGCATGAACGTGGTAACGGAATGCGAAGGTCATGCGTCCGCCGTGTTGTTGCGGGCCGTCGAGCCGGTGCGCCATGTCGGGGGCCGGACCTGCGGTCCCGGCCTGCTCTGCCGCGCGCTGCACATTGACCGGCGCCTGAACGCGCACGACCTGCTCGGTGACAATTTTTATATCGCCGTGCCAACGAAAGCCGAACCCGTGGTGATTGTGAAGCGCCCGCGCGTGGGTGTGGATTACGCCCGGCATTGGGCGAAGCGGCATTTGCGGTTTTACATCAAAAACAATCCCTTTGTATCGCGGCCATAAGGCATCACGGCGAACCGCGCTGAAACCTTGACGCTTCTCAGGGCGGCGTTACCCTTGCGAAATGAATCCGTTCACGAGTCTTTCCAAAACTTGTGTCACCACAATTGGTGCCGGCTTCGTCCTCGCGTGCGCCTTCGGTGTTCCGGCGCAAGGCATCCCGTTGCCGGTGATTCCCAACGCGACGTTCAACGTCACCAACTACGGCGCGGTCGGCGATGGCAGAACGATGAACACCGCCGCCATTCAGAAAACAATTGACACGGCTTCCGCGGCCGGAGGGGGCACGGTCCTGATGCCAGCCGGGAAATTTCTGACCAAGCCATTCACGCTCGCCAGCAGCATCAACCTGCATCTCGCCAGGGACGCATTTGTTTTGATCAGCGACGAACTGACGAATTACCCGGCCGCCAGGGGGAGATATCAGGACAGCATCAGCGCCAGTGGCGCGCATGACCTCGAAATCAGCGGGGAGGGAACAATTGACGGCCAGGGCAAGGCTTGGTGGACAGCCTTTCGGACGAGCAGGTCCACGATGCGCCGGCCGAACATGATCAAGCTGTCGAACTGCACCCGGTTGCGCGTCCACGGCGTCACCCTCTGCAACTCGCCGATGTTCCATCTGGTGCCCCAGAATTGCCTGGACGTGACGATCCAAGGCATCACCATCAAGTCGCCGGCGGATGCCCCCAACACCGACGGCATTGACCCTTCCGGATGGAATTTTCTCATCGCCGACTGCACGATTGATGTCGGGGACGACAACATCGCCATCAAACCCACCGGCAGCCGCACGCCGGGGAACAAAAATTACACGGTCAAAAATTGCACGTTCATGCACGGGCACGGATGTTCGGTCGGCTCGGGCACCGCCGGCGGGGTTGAGGATTTGACGGTGAGTGATTGCACTTTCAACCAGACCGATGCCGGCATCCGCATCAAGACGATGCGCGGGAATGGCGGGTTGCTGCAAAATTGCACGTATGAAAACCTCAAGATGACGGCCGTGAAGAACCCGATTTACATCATTGATTATTATCCGGAACGGAATGCGCCCACGGACCCGTCAATCGAGCAGCCCGAATCCATCACCGACCGGACGCCCCTCAACCAGAACATCATCATCCGCAACGTGACCGCGACCAATTGTCCGACCGCCGGCACGATCCGGGGTTTGCCGGAAGCGCCCATTGCCAACGTGACGCTCACGAATGTGAACATTTCGGCCAAAACCGGAATGAAGATTTATTTCGCCAGAAAAATCCGGTTTGTGGGGTCGAAGATTGCTGCTGAAAGCGGAAGACCGCTGATGACCTTCGATGCCGAGGTCGTGGGGCTGAAATAATTCGCAAAAAGGCGGGGTCTGGTTTTACCCAGGCCCCGCCGTGAAATCTCAAGCGCTGTTAGTAGCGATTGCGACCGCCACCGCTGCCGCCGTATTCACGACGACCTCCGCCGGCCGGACGCTCTTCGCGCGGCTTGGCGACGTTGACCGTGAGGGCGCGACCACCCAGTTGCGAGCCGTTAAGCGCCGCGATGGCCTTCTGCGCCTCTTCCGGCGAGTTCATGGTGACGAAACCAAAACCCCGGGGACGGCCGGTGGTCCGGTCCATCATCAGGTTGGTTTCCACGACGGTGCCGTGCGCCGCGAAGGCGTCCTGCAGGTCGTTTTCAGTGGTGTCGAAGGAAAGATTTCCTACAAACAATTTATTACTCATGTGATGTTTAACTGTGAGACTAACCTTGCTCTTGTCAGACTGTTCCCGTTAATCGGATTTCAAATCATCACTGAACTGAAGTTCACCTGAAGATTCACCATGCCTTGCAATCGTTAAGCTATCTAACACAGACGCGCAAAGTGTCGCACCTTTCCGGGGAATGGCAAGAGTTATTCGGAAATATCTTTTGGCAGAGAATATGCGCATGTCCTTGCCTGTCCTGTGGGTCACGGCCATGACGCCACGCCTTGGTTTTGCCCACAGATTAATTTCTTTTCTCCAAGCCCCAAAGCCGGGAAACTCAATCAATGAATGTGTTCTTGACCGGCGGAACGGGTTTCATCGGTTCGTACGTGGCCATGGAACTGGTGAAACATGGACATCGCGTCACCATCCTGGCCCGCAACCGCAGCAAAGTGCCGGCGCTCAATAAAATCAACGCGCTCGAAATCGTACAGGGCGACATCACCAATCGCAAGCTGCTCGGGGAACTGGTCGCCGGAAAGGACGCCTGCATCCTGGTCGCGCTCAACTACACCAAGAAAACCGGATGGGAAGTGCTCCTCGACGACACGCTCCCGACCGTGTTCCTGTCCGACGCGGCGGCGCAGGCAAAGGTGAAACACTTCATCTACACCTCGTCCACGGCGGCGAATGACAGCCTTTACATGGGCGCACGGGACGCGGCTGAGAAGGATCTTAAAAGTGTCACCGCAACCACGAAGCAGCATCCGGCCACGTTCTATGGCGCGACCAAGTCGGCCAGCGAGAATTTTGTCACCGCGCAGTCTCATGTCTCCCCGATGCGGGTCAACATCATCCGCCCGGGCTACGTGTTTGGAAATCCCGTGGTCCCGGGAGGCAGCATTCAGGGCGACACGCGTTTTCGCGACATCGCGAGAAACGCCGTGCAGAACCAGCCCATCTCCGTTACCAAGCATGACGGCACCCAATTCATCTGGGCCGGCGATCTGGCGCAGCTCTACGTGAAAGTCCTTCATGGGAACATGAATCGGAAGACGTATTTCGGCCTCTCCCGGAAATTCGTCTCGTGGCACGACATTGCGCGGGCGGCGGTGGAGAAGACCGGGTCGAGGAGCCGCGTGGAGCTGGTGGACAAAGGGTGGGAGGAGAACGGGCTTTATTGGGATGTCTCCGGGATGAAAACGGATTTCGGCCTCGAGTTCGATCCTTGGCAAAAAATTCTGGAACACCTCGATTACTACATAGCTCAGGAAAAGAGCCGTTGATTCGCGCCGCGCTCCGTTACATGGACCATGGTTCCGCGTGGGTGTCGGTCTCGTCGGACCAGCGGTACTGCAGCTTCACTATTTCATTCACGATGTCGCCGGACAGCGGCTGGAGGCGGTCCTTGGCGGCGAGGAACTCCTTGAAATTTTCCGGGCGGCTGGTGGCTCCGACGGTGGCGCGGACTTGGGGAAAGCTGTGGGCAAACCGCATGCAGAACTCTGTCCAACTCTTGATACCGGAACGTTCAAAGATCGGGGCCACTTCCACCGCCCGCTTCTGCAGGTAATCCTTCCACGCGGCGCCCGGAACGTCCCGCAGCCGATGCACGTTGCCGCCGGAAACGGTGCGCAGGGCAATGATGGGTTCGTTTCGTTTCCTGAGCAAATCCCACAGCTCGTTGGAGGCAAATCGTTGCAGGGGATTCAGGTAAAAAATGACGCCATCGACGATCCCTTCCGGGCAGCCGCCCCGCAGCGCCTTGAGCGCCACATCAGAGGTCCAGGGAAACACTTCGAGCACAAAACGCCGCACCACCCCTTCCTGCTTGAAACGGGAGAACGCCTCGTAACAATCCCCTCCGTGCGCGAAGTCATTGGCCAGTTCCGCGCCCAGGCAGAGCTGGCCGAGTTCAATGCGGTCCACCCCCAGCGGCTCGATATTCTGGCGAATGACCGCCCGCAACTCGTCCACGGTGCTCCCGATGATTTTGACAATCAACTTGGGAACTTTGGCGCGGGCCTGGTCGAACGCTGCCCGGAGCACCTCGAGGGCATTGCCGTAGGTGTGGCTGGTGTGAAACCAGATGCCGGCGTCCATGGCGAGGTGCGCCATGCGCACCCGGTCGTCGAAAGGGATTTGGTTGTCGCCCAGCCGCGTCGTTCCATAAATGTAGGGCGGGAGATCGGCCAGCAAGGCTGTTTTGGCGGTGGGATTGGTCTGGAGCATGTCTTGAATCTTTCTACTGATAATAGGGTTCGCAGAATTTGATGTCCAGCAAAGGGAGTTGCCGTTCGTGGTTTGCGAACGACCGGTATGTGTTCGCCGTCCTCTTGGGGCTCGTTCAGGCAAATGTTCACACCGCAGCCATTGCGACACCCTTGACGCTTCGGTTACCATCGCCGCATGGAAAAGAACCGGCTGGAAGCGTTCAGCGACGGCGTGCTGGCGATCATCATCACCATCATGGTGCTGGAATTGAAAGTGCCGTCTGGCGCGGACATCACAGTGTTGAAGCCCCTGCTGCCGGTGTTTCTGACCTACGCGTTGAGCTTCGTTTACCTCGGCATCTACTGGAACAACCATCACCACCTGCTCAAAGCCGTCCGCAAGGTGAACGGCGCGATGATGTGGGCGAATCTGCACCTGTTGTTCTGGCTGTCGCTCTTTCCGTTTGTCACCGGCTGGATGGGGGAAAACCACTTCCTGCCGGTGCCCACGGCGCTGTACGGTGCGGTGTTGTTCCTGGCCGCCATCGCCTACTTCATTTTGCAAAGTATCATCATCGCCGCGCAGGGCTGCGATTCCAAGCTGGCGGCGGCCATCGGCCGCGATTTCAAAGGCAAGCTGTCTCCCATTCTCTACGCCATCGCAATTCCGCTCTCATTCTTCCGGCCGTGGATGGCTGGCTGCCTCTACGTGTTCGTCGCCCTGCTCTGGCTGGTTCCCGACCGCCGCATCGAGCGCCTGCTGGATGAAACCCGGCCGTCCTCGCCTTGACGTTTGGCGGAAGGTCAGCGGTTGACAATTTTCAGCCTCGCCGGCTGAATATAAACCGCGGGGGATGGAAGGAATTCATCCGCCGGCGATGGCACCCACGATCAGAAACGGTTCCGCGCCGCTGACGATGGCGCCGGGCAGTTGCGTTTCCAGCGGTTCGAGCGACCAATCTTCCTTGCAGGCGAAAAACCGGACGAACGGCCGGCGTTTCAAAGTGCCGTGGTCGCGGATGGTTCCGCGCAAAACGGGATGACGCGCCTCGAGTGCGTCCAAAACCGCCTGCATGGTGACGGGGCCCGCAACCTCCAGTTGCACTTCGTCTCCCACGCGCGCCAGGTTGCGCAAATGAAATGGCAGCACGACTCTAATCATCGCAGCGTTTGTGCTTCGACAGAGTAAACCGCCGGCAGGTCGCGCACGATGGCGTTCCACGAATCGCCGCCGTTGGCGGAGCAATAAACCTGGCCGCCGGTCGTGCCGAAATAAACGCCACACGTGTCGAGCTGGTCCACTGCCATGGCGTCGCGCAGCACGTTTACGTAGCAATCCTTCTGCGGCAGGCCTTGGGTGAGCGGTTCCCACTCGTTGCCGCCGGTCCGGCTGCGATAGACGCGCAACCTGCCATCTGGCGGAAAATGTTCCGAGTCGCTCTTGATCGGCACGACAAAAATCGTCTCCGGCTCGTGCGCGTGAACGTCAATCGGGAAACCGAAGTCCGACGGCAGATTCCCGCTCACCTCCGTCCACTGCCCGCCCGCGTTGTCCGTGCGCAGCACGTCCCAATGCTTTTGCATGAACAGCACGTCCGGGCGCGACGGATGCAGGGCGATGCGATGCACGCAATGCCCGACTTCCGCATCCGGGTCGGGAAGCGCCCCTTTCGATTTCAGGCCGCGATTGATGGGCTGCCAGGATTCGCCCCCGTCATCCGTGCGAAACGCGCCGGCGGCGGAAATGGCGAGGTAAATCCGGTTCGCATTTTTAGGGTCAAGCAGGATCGTATGTACGGCCATGCCGCCCGCGCCCGGCTGCCAGAGATTTCCCTTCGCGCGGCGCAATCCGGGAAATTCCTTCCACGTTTTGCCGCCGTCGGTCGTTTTGAAAATCGCCGCATCCTCCACGCCGGCGTAGGCCGTGTCCGGGTCTGTGAGCGACGGCTCGACGTGCCACACGCGCTTGAATTCCCACGGATGCTGTGTGCCGTCATACCACTTGTGCGTGCCGACTTCGTCTTCGTAAACGAACTTATTGCTTTCGCCCTGGGGCATACCCTCCGGGCCTTTCAATTCTTCGGGACTGCTGCCGGGTGTGTTCCACGTCTTGCCGCCGTCGTCCGAGCGCTGGATGATTTGGCCGAACCAACCGCTCGTCTGCGACGCGAAAATGCGGTCCGGGTCCACAGGCGAGCCTTTGACGTGGTAAATTTCCCAGCCTGCAAAATGCGGACCGCTGACTTGCCAGTTTTTGCGCTGGCCGTCCGCCGTGAGGATGAACGCACCCTTTTTCGTGCCGACCAATACTCGTATCGTGCTCATGTCGCTCCTTTCTCCTTTTGCTTTCAGAGGTTCTGTCAGAGATACGACGAATGCGCAAGCGTGTTCGTGACAGGAAAGCCGAATTTTCCGACGCCTCAAATTTCACCACCAGATAATGTTCTCAACGGGGGGAACACTGCCACCGGTCGGCCGGCTCCAGGACCGTTCGCGGACCGGGGCCGTTTAACCACGCGAGCGCCCCGGCATCACCCCGCAGATACGCGTCCCAGAATGCCGTGGACAACGCCAGAATCACGCGATGATGATTCGGGTTGCGCGGCTCGCGGTCGCCCGGCAACGCGCGGTCGGTGAAAACCGAATGTTCCGCGTTGTAGAGCACCACTTCATATTTCGGCGCGCCGTGAAGCGCCGGATACACCGCCAGGCGCGATGCCACATCCTGGTCGCCAATGGGCGCGACATCCCTGGTGCCGGTCATCAGCATCCAGGGAATCTTCACCGAGCCAAACGCCTTTGCCGCGCTGCCGGTCTTCGGGCTGCTGGGGCTGAACATAATGGCCGCCCGGATGCGCGGGTCGGTAAATGCTTGACCTCCCACCGGCATGGTTTCGCCGCTCACCGCCTCCGTCGTCACCGCGCCAAATGAATGGCCGGACATCCCGACTTTTCTCAGGTCCAACCGGCCGGTGAGCGGATTGGTTTTGTCTGCATTCCAGACTTCGAGCTGGTTCAGCACGGCGGGAACGTCCTGCACGCGCAACAGAAAATTATCCAGCGAAGCGGCCTGGTTCATCGCCCGCATTCGCTCCTGCACCGGCGCGTCCCTCCATACCGAGTCATCGCTGCCCGGATGCTGGATAAACACCGCCACGTAACCGCGCGCGGCCCAGTGCTCGCCGAGAAAAACACTGCCCACCCGCGAACCACCCAATCCATGGCTGAATAAAATCACCGGCTCCGGCGCGGTGTTCGTGGGCAAATAAACCCGCACCGGAATATCCCGGCCACGCGCCGCGTCATGAACGGTCAGGTCCACGTGCGCCGGGTGGAACGCCGGGTTCGCTGCCAGCGGATCGTAATTCCCCGCGCATGCCTCCACCGCCGCCAGCGACAGCAACAGCAACAACACCCGCACGGCAATCGCCCAAATCCGTTTCACGCCATTCTTGACGGGCGGCAAAGCAGGAACGTTACAACATTCGCGTAACTGGCGGGGGTCACACGGGGATTTTAGCCGGTGCGATGCCGGCAAGCCGGTTCAATTTTTCCGCGGATCGGCCAAACCCGCCGTCAACCGGAAACGCGCGATTTCCACCGCCCCGCGGACGCCAGGAATCAGTGCCGCGATACCCGTGTCCGCTTCCTCGAAATAGAAAAACAAGACCACGCGCCCGGCGACCGCCGCGTTGCCGTGATAAAACCGGTGCTCGCGCAACAAAAACAGCTTCGCTTCCTCGAACGCCACCGTCCGGCCCAGCGCCTTCGAAGCCACGTGTGCCAGCACCGCGAGCAAATGTGGCGCGTCGTCCGGTTCGGAAGTGTTCAGAAACTTCACGTCGCCGGCGAACTCCTCCAGGAAATAATTCAGCGCCAGCTCATAATCGGTGGGATGCAACATTCGCTCGCGCAGTACGCCGAGGTGGTGTGGCAGGTCTTGGGAGGCGGTGTTCATGTTGTGACATCGAGATTGTAGAACTCGATATGCGTTCGTCAATGAATGCTCCAGGCGGATCCATATCGCGCCATCAATCGCGGCTAAAAGCCGGCAG
Organism: uncultured Verrucomicrobiae bacterium; assembly: GCA_963744965.1. Taxonomy (GTDB): domain Bacteria; phylum Verrucomicrobiota; class Verrucomicrobiia; order Limisphaerales; family UBA11358; genus UBA11358. Next base: position 635,592 of record CAVUVT010000005.1, on the reverse strand, counting down.
GTGCGTTGGGGAATTTCAGATCTTTTTTGACGAACTGGATGCGTTTCTTGATCGTATCGTCAGCCTTGATGCGAAGCTCCTCCAGCTCCTGATGGAACAGCTCGATATACTTCCGGCCGAGCTTGTCCTTGGCGGGTTCATCCATACTGTTGGCCGGCGACGGGATTTTGTAATCCACCACGTCAACCAATGTGCGCATTGTCGCCGGGAAATCGAGGAACACCAACTTGCCACCATCTTTTTTCCGGACGGACAACACCGTGCGCCGGTCTTTTCCACCCAGCAAAACCGGCCGGTCATTCAGGACAAATCCCTTTCTTTCCATCTCGCTCTTGAAGTTGGTGACCGGAGCGGGATTCAGGTCGGAGAGTTTTTCCGGAACAAAAATGTAAAAGCGCACGTCTTCGGCGTCTTTAATTTTGTCGTCGAGCAGGCGGGTTGTCGCCGGGGCGGCGAAGTTGTTGAAGTAGCCTCGGGCCAGCGCCCGGGGGGCGGAAAACTGTTCCTGCTCCAATTGTTCCTTCACGGCCCGTTCTTCCTCCTTTATCCTTTCATTTTCGGCTTGCAGTTTTTTGCCGACAAAGGTCTGCCACCGGAGGACAGCGGTGGAAACCAGGGCGAGCAGTGCCGCGAGTTGGGAGTACGGTTTGGAAGGCGACTTCCAGTCCTTCAAATATAAAATTCCAATAACGACCAGACCGGCCCAAATCAAACCCTCGAATACCATCAACCACCCCAATTGATGCTTCGTCTTCATGTTTGTTTTTAACACTCCTCGGCAACTCGAATCGTTTGACTTCAGACCCCGGCAGGGACTTCAACTCCCTTGCCGTTGAATTCCTTGCTCTTTTGCCAGACCGCTATCCCGGAGGCGCTTGCTCCGCCGCATGTTTCTGCGTGGCCGCATTGATTTTCATTGGATGGCTTAACGTTTGATGCGGTCAAACAAACCGCCGTGCAAATAATCGCGCACGAAGGGGCGATCCAGAAAATCCCTCGGAAAACCGGGATCAATTCTGCTGACTTCGTCCAGTTGCGCGAGTTGCTTCGCGTTCAACGACCATTTGACGCAGTTCAAATTGTCCTCCAATTGCGACAGTTTGCGCGCGCCGATGATCGGAATCGTGTTGCGCCGGGCCCGCAGCCAGTTGAGCGCGACCTGCGCGGGAGGTTTTCCAGCGGCCTTCGCGACTTTGACCACCATCCGGGCGATGGCTTCGTTGTGGGCGGTGCGCCGGGCGAATTGCGGCGTTTTGTCGAGACGCTTTTCCTCCTTCGACTTGCCCGCGTATTTTCCCGTGAGCCAGCCGCTCGCGAGCGGCGACCACGGCGTGACGGTGAGACCCAGCGCTTCGGCCATCGGCAGCAGTTCGCGCTCCGGCGTGCGCTCGATGAGATTGTATTCGATTTGCAGTCCGACGAATTGCGTCCAGCCGCGCAGTTCGGCCAGCGTGTTGGCGCGCGCCACCCACCACGCCGGCGCGTCGGAAACACCGATGTATAGCACTTTGCCCGCGCGGATAAAATCATCGAACGCGCGCATGACTTCCTCTATCGGCGTCAATTCATCCCATGCGTGCATCCAGTAAAGATCAATGCGGTCCGTGCCGAGCCGCTTCAAACTGCCCTCGAGCGCCTGCGCCATGTTTTTGCGATGGTTGCCGCCCGCGTTGGGATCGCCGGGCCGTTGATTGAAGGAAAACTTGGTGGCGACGACAAATTGGTCGCGGTTGCCGCGAATAAATTCCCCCACGAACTTTTCACTCGTGCCCGCGGTGTAACCGTCGGCGGTGTCCAGAAAATTGCCGCCTGCGTTTACGAATGCGTCGAAGACCGCCCTGGATTCGTGCTTGTTCGCGCCCCAGCCCCATTCTTCGCCAAAGGTCATCGTGCCCAGACACAGTTCGGAGACGCGCAAACCGGATTTGCCGAGAAGTTGGTAGTTCATGATATCTCTTGTTGAATCAAGATGATTTTGTGGCGGAAAGCCGGATTGGAATTCAGTGGCAACAGCACGCTGGCGAGTCCTGGTATTTATCATGATAACGCACCCAATCTTGCGGCCGGTCTGGATTCTCGTCGCGGCCTTTGGCGGTCAGGTCCAGGAAATGGTAGGTGGTGTTCAACATGTCGATTCCCCGCGCATAGGATGAATAGGTGTGAAACACATCGCCGTTCGTGTCCTTGTAAAATGCGCTGACGCCTTCACGTTCATCAATGTCCATTTCGAGCTTGCCGTAATTGTAGAACAGCGTCCCACTCTTGATTTCCTCCGGCGTGAACGACACGTGATAATCAAAGTTGAAATCGTTTTTGAAAGAAGAGACCCACTTGAACTTCCAACCCATCCGTTTTTTGAAGGGTTCGATTTCTTTCCAGGGCGCGCGCGAAATGACAACCAGCGTGGTGTCCCGCTGCCCCAGGTGAATATTGACACTATCGTAGTGATCGGCCCAAAACGAGCAGTGCGGGCAGCCTTCTTTCCAGCCCGGGCCAAACATAAAATGATAGGCGATGAGCTGGCTCTTGCCGTTGAACAGTTCCGCCAGCGTCTCTTTGCCGTCCGGCCCGTCGAAGACGTATTCCTTCTCCACCTTCATCCAGGGAAGATTCCGCCGTTGCTGGTTCAACTGGTCGCGCAGTCGTGAGAACTTTTTCTCCTTCACGAGCAGTGCTTTGCGGGCGGCCAGCCACTGCTTTTCGGATACGACTTTGTGTTCCTTGACACCGGTAAGGGTCTTTAGTTTGGCCATGGCGTTCTCCTTTCTTGTGTTCCGTCCTTTTCGGCAACCTGAAATAATCTCTTCCGCATTTGGCTTATTTTGTCAAGTGAAACGGCTTATTGGATGAAGCGGGGCAAAGCATGGGCCTTTGGCGCAATCACGCCAACAGGCTGTGGCCTTTGAAAGGCGGTTGAAATCCCGCTCATCCTGTTCAACATTTACGGCATGAAAATCGCCACCATCATCGCCCGCGTCCTGCTCGGGCTCGTGTTCGTTGTTTTTGGCTCGAACATCTTTTTGCACTTCATCCCGATGCCGCCACAAACGCCATCGCTCGCGACCGACTTCAGCAAAGCGCTCATGGAAAGCCATTACATGTACGTCGTCGGGTTCTGCCAGGTCGCCGGCGGATTGATCCTCCTGATTGGCCGCTTCATCCCGCTCGGGCTTACCTTGCTCGGGCCGGTGATTGTGAACATCCTCTGCTTCCACATCTTCATGAATCACGAAGGATGGCAGGTTGCGTCGGTCGTCGCGGCCCTCGCGCTGTTCCTGCTCTGGCGTCACCGGACAAATTTCGCCGAACTATTGAAGCCGTAATTACGAAATCTCAGGTAAAATCCTGCTCGCGATCAAGCTTGGTATTGTTCGTCGCTGACCTTTTCCATCCAGTCAACTGCTTTGCCGTCGAGCTGTTCCTGAATGGCAATGTGGGTCATGGCGGTGGTGGGTGCCGCGCCGTGCCAATGTTTCTCGCCCGGCGGAAACCAGATTATGTCACCCGGTCGAATTTCTTCAATCGGGCCGCCCCAGCGCTGCACGCGTCCACAGCCGGCGGTCACGATCAGTGTCTGCCCCAGTGGATGGGTGTGCCAGGCGGTCCGGGCACCGGGTTCGAACGTGACGATTGCGCCGGCAACCCGCGCGGGATCGCTTCCCTTAAACGGTGAGTCAATGCGCACCATGCCGGTAAACCAGTCGGCCGGTCCTTTGCTGGAAGGCTGTGAGCCATTTCGTTTGATGTCCATTTTTATTCCTTTCGCTTTATTGTTTTTTACCACAGATGAACACAGATGGACACAGATGAAAAATCGTGTCGGCACTCCGTTGCTCTGCGAATCAAATGGTTTTGCATTTAATTTCGGAATTCCAAATCCGCGTTCATCCGAGCCTATCCGTGGTTTAACTGCATTGTTCCAGCTTACAATTCCTGGCGCGTGGGCCGGAACAGGATTTCGTTTACGTCCACGTCTTCCGGCTGGCTCATCGCGAAGGCGACTGCCCGCGCGAATGAATCTGCTGGAATCGCGACTTCCTTATAGAACTTGTGGATTCTATCGGCGACGTCCGGCTCGGTGATGCTGTCCGGCAATTCTGTAGCGACCGCGCCCGGTGAAATGATCGTCGTGCGGATGTTGTAGGGCTTCACTTCCACGCGCAGTCCTTCCGAAAGGGCGCGCACGGCATGTTTGGTCGCGCAATAGACCGCTCCATTCGGGGTGACCTTATGACCGGCCACCGAGGAGACGTTGATGATATGTCCGGCTTTCTGCTGCTTCATATACGGCAGCGCCGCGGCAATACCATACAGCACGCCCTTGATGTTCACGTCAATCGTCCTGTTCCAGTCGTCAATCCTGAGGCGCTCAAGCGGCGAATGCGGCATCAGCCCGGCGTTGTTGATCATCACGTCAATACGCCCGTATTTCTGCACGGCAGTGTCAACCAATCTCTTCACCTGGTCGTGGTGCGTGACATCGGTCGCGACCGCGAGCGCCTTGCCGCCCTTGGCGGTCAGCTCATCGGCTAAAGACTGAATGCGTTCAACGCGTCGCGCGCCCAGCACGACGATTGCGCCCTGCGCGGAGAGATATCGGGCGGTCGCCTCGCCCAACCCACTGCTTGCGCCCGTGATGACAACGACTTTTCCTTCGATATTATTGCTCATAACTTTGAATCCTTTTTATTGTATGCCAGCCGTTCAGCGTCCGACCAGTTTTTGCAGGTGTTCGGGATAACGCGCTCCTTGAATTGCGATTTTTGACGTCGCACTTTCAATCTCCCGCAGGTCTTCCGGCGTAAGCTTTACCGAAGCGGCTCCGATGTTTTCGTCCAGGCGATGCAGCTTCGTGGTGCCCGGGATGGGAACAATCCACGGCTTCCGGGCCAGCAGCCACGCCAGCGCGACCTGGGCGGAAGTCACCTTTTTCTGTTCCGCAAATTGCGCGAGCACATCCACGAGGGCTTGATTCGTTTTTCGATTCTCCGCGCTGAAGCGGGGGACGGTATTGCGGAAGTCGGTGCTGTCGAGTTGGGTGTTTTCATTAATTGCACCCGTGAGAAAGCCCTTGCCCAGGGGACTGAACGGAACGAATCCGATTCCGAGCTCTTCTAGGGTCGGCAACACTTCCGCTTCCGGCTCTCTCCACCACAGCGAGTATTCACTTTGGAGCGCAGTCACCGGCTGGACTTTGTGCGCGCGGCGGATGGTTTTCACGCCGGCTTCGGACAGGCCGAAGTGCTTGACCTTGCCGGCCTGAATCAGCTCTTTCACCGCTCCCGCCACGTCTTCGATGGGCACGTTCGGGTCAACCCGATGCTGATAGAGCAAATCAATGGTCTCGAGCCGAAGCCGCTTGAGCGAACCCTCGACGGCCTGCTTGATGTGCTCCGGCCGGCTATTCAGTCCTGCCGCTCCCGGCCGATGGTCGCTGCCACTCAGATCGAAGCCGAACTTGGTGGCAATCACCACCTGCTTGCGGAACGGCGCGAGCGCCTCGCCCACGAGTTCCTCGTTTGTGAACGGGCCATAGACCTCAGCGGTATCAAAAAATGTGACGCCGTGTTCGACGGCTGCCTGAAGCAGAGCAGTCATCTCCTTTTTATCTTTGGGTGGACCGTAGGAAAAACTCATTCCCATGCAGCCCAGCCCGACCGCCGAGACTTCCAAATTGCTCTTTCCAAGTTTGCGCTTTTGCATTTTGAACTCCTTTTCCAGTTATGTCAGGGTCATTTCTATTTCACACCTTCGCGTAAAGTTCCGCATTTTTTCCCACAAATCAACTTTTGGGCGGCCACTCCACGCCGGCCAGTTCCTTGGGCAACTGTTTCGGGTCAACCGGGTAGATGTGCGAGAGGTCCATCTGGGATTTTGAGCCTTGAAGAAATTCCAGTTCCTCCGGTGCGCCGATGATGAGCCAGAGCACCTCGGCGTCAGTGTCGTTGAACACCTGGCGCAACTGGTCCGGCCCGACCAGCACGCCGCCGTAGCGCGGTACGGTCAACGTCTGGTCGCCCACGCGCAGGCGGCCCGTGCCTTCCAGCACGAAATAAAACTCCTCCGCGCGGACGTGCTTGTGCAGCGTGTTCGCGCTTTTGGGCGGCAGCCGCCAGAGCCGTGCGCCCATGTTCTCGCTGCCGGTGCGCTCCAGATAATCCGCGTTCGGGATGCGCATCAGATTGGAGGGCCGCCAGAAGAGGTCTTCCAGCTTGATGAGATGGTAACCTTGAATGGCTTTCATAAACTTGCTGGCGAAAGTTTCGCCGCGCCAAAGTAAATCAACTCGTGCAACGCACCACAAGCGGGGACAGGTGGAAGAAACGAACGCCGCGCGCGAGGTGAAAATTTAACCAAGCCATTCATGGCCGATTCTCAAGTGCCCTGGGGTCTTGATGCGCTGTCTGGCGCAGTCTCAGAGCCAGCTTGGAAAACCAAGCCGAGCCATTATTTGGTTGCCTCGGACGACAAAATGATTCCGCCTCCTGCCCAGCGGGCAATGGCCGCACGCGCCAAAGCGCAGGTCATGGAAGTGCCTGGCAGCCACGCCGTCTATGTCTCCAAACCGGCGGAGGTCGCGGAAATCATCGAGAAAGCCGCCAACTCTAGCAATTAAGGCAAGAGACAACGCAGCGAGAGTTGTTGCAAACAAGACAGCGTCGCCAATCACCGGTGAAGCGTTCCCGCCTTCACCGGTGATTTCATGGCCGCCATTCTGATAAGCGTCCAGTTTCCGAGAAGTCGCAAGATCACGGTGGCCCGTGCGGCACGCACTTTAGACCCTGAGCGAGCCACGGAACGCCCGGGCGCTATAGTAAGACTGCGCACCGTTGTGACCTACGAAGACGCGGTCGTAGCGGCGATCACAATAAAGCGCGCCGCCGAGTTTTCTGATGTCAGCCGGTGTTGCAATCCAACTCGACGTTTTCGTATCGAATTCTCCCAGCTTCTGGAGTTCCAGATACTGTTCTTCCGTCAAAAGCTCGATGCCCATGGCCGCGGCCATATCCATGGCGGTGTTTTTCGGTTTAAATTCCTTCCGTGAATCCAGCGCTTCGCGGTCGTAACACAGGCTGGTGCGGCCTTTGGGACTTTGCGCTGAACAATCAAAAAAGATGTATTCACCCGTCTTTTTATCCTGCCCCACCACATCCGGTTCACCGCCGGTGCGTTCCATTTCCGAGAGCGACCACAGCTTGTCCGGCTTGGCCTCCAACCGCGCCTGCACCTTGGCCCACTCAAGACCTGTATGGCGGCTCATGTTTTTCTCAAAACGGGCTTTCAATGCTTTGAGCAGTTCTTCACGTTGTTTTGGGGACAACTCCTTTTTATTGGTCTTGATGTTGTTCATAGTTTGGATGGCTTCTACTTCTTCTCCTCTTGTTGTTTGGCAGCTTCAGCCATCATTGCCTCTTGGTGTTTAATCACCAGTCCTGAAACAAGTTTCTTGTTCATGTCAAACATCGGATCAATTACAGGATGAAAACCATCTCCGAAAATTGTCCGCATCCATCCGCTCCGTCGCATAATGAAGTGAATTCTTAATTAACAAACTCCAAACCAATTCAGGCTGTGCGAACCCACGTTCTTTGAGAATGATGAGTGTGGCATTTTCGAGAGGCATCCCCGGCTCGACATCAATGATGGAAACGAACGCCTTTTTTGAAAAAGCCAAAAATTCATCTTCGTTAGGTTTTCTTCCTGCAATTGAAAGAAACGTTTGATCAAGCAGGCGACGGAAAAGAGCCAAGGTTTCGGATTCCGATTTGGTGAGCGGGTTCTTTGCGAAACCTGCATCATTGAGGCGAACGCTTTCGAATATTTTCCTCAACTCGTAACGTATTTTAGCGGAAGCGTCGGTAGTAGTTACTAAAGCAAAATATGTTTCTGCGTTGGGGTTTGCGACAAAAGTTGCAACGAACTGAAGAACAACTTTCGCGAATTCAGAGTCGCTTTCTTCTGAAAGCGACAATGCGCGTTTGACTTGAAAATCAACACCCCAGTTTTCCTGACAACGCACCGCAATATCATCAATTGGCGAATCGGTCTCGAATCGCGTCTCAATAATGTGCCCGGGCTTGTGAAAACTCAACAGGCCAGAAATGTCCATTTGACCATATTGATAAGTGAGCAACAACGAAGCGACTCGCTGCTGATACTCGATACCTGCATTTGTTCCCGCACCCGACATAGATAATTGGACTCACGCCTTCGCGTAAACCTCCGCGCCCTTCTCGACAAACTCTTTCGACTTGGCTTCCATGCCCTTCTTCAGTGCCTCTTCCTCGGCGATGCCGGGCCGCTGCGCGGAGTTGCAAGTTTCAGGTTTCAAGTTTCAAGCGGGTTTTGTTTTTCATTTGGCGTGGCGCAGTTTTTCCAATTCCGCGCGCAACGGCAACCAGTAACGACGGTCGCGTTCACGTTCGGTTGATTCCTCGGCCATTAACGCCGGTTCCAGTTTCTCCAGCTTGCCAAGCGCAGCATGGGCGAGCAATGGCCGTTTGGAAAACAGTCGCCGGCACTGCGCAGTATTTGACCGGGCCACTTCAACGAGGAGTTCGGGGGTGCGGAGTTCCTGCAGCCAGAAGCGGATTTGTGCCGGATTGGATTTGACACGGTTCTGAAAATAATGCGCTTCGACCAGTCGACGGATCATCGGCCAGTCCTTGTCGCGCTGGGTTTTCTTGGCCTGCACCAGGTCGGGCAACGAAAGCAGATCGCACCCGGTCCCATCGGGCAGTTTGATGACAGTGCGTCGCCGCCAGAGTCTGGCGAAGGTGTCCACGCCGCGCATTTTGGACATCACATCCACCCGCATCCGCAGCGCTTCGGGATGCTGGCAACGAAAATGGATGGCGTGGCCGCGACGGAGAAATTTCAAGGCAAACGGCGGAACAGCGATGGGTTCGGCTTGGAGTTCGGCCAGCGCCTTTCGCAGACGCGCGAGGTTGGCGGCGTCGGCAATGATGGCGAAGTCGGTGTCGCGGCTAAATTCGGCCGCGCCGTAAAACACGCACGCCTGTCCGCCCATGAGAAGGGCGCGGACGCGGTACGCGCGCATCAAAGAAAGGACTTTGCGTATCGGGTTCGGGATCAAGTGAGCCTCCGAGCGCGAGATAGGTGTGCCAAAGCTTCTCGCTCTCCAGCCAGCGTTGAACCGGCGTAAGCCGATACCATTCGGCCCACTCGCCTTCAACCAATTGTTCCGGCTGAATCATGGGGGTTGAATAACAGATTTACGCTTTGCTGTAAACCTCCGCCCCTTTCTCGACAAATTCCTTTGATTTTTCTTCCATGCCTCGCTTGAGCGCTTCTTCCTCGGCGATGCCTTGTTCGGCGGCGTATTTGCGGACGTCTTCGGTGATTTTCATGGAGCAGAAGTGCGGGCCGCACATTGAACAAAAATGCGCGGTCTTGGCGCCGTCCTGCGGCAGGGTTTCGTCGTGGAACTCGCGCGCGGTCACGGGGTCGAGGCTCAGGTTAAATTGATCTTCCCAGCGGAACTCGAAGCGGGCCTTGCTCAACGCGTTGTCGCGGTATTGCGCGCCGGGATGGCCCTTGGCCAGGTCGGCGGCATGCGCGGCGATCTTGTAGGCGATGACGCCGTCTTTCACGTCTTTCTTGTCCGGCAGGCCGAGGTGTTCCTTGGGCGTGACGTAACACAGCATCGCGCAGCCGTACCAGCCAATCATCGCCGCACCGATGCCGCTGGTGATGTGGTCGTACCCGGGCGCGATGTCGGTCGTGAGCGGCCCGAGCGTGTAGAACGGCGCTTCGTGACACCATTCGAGTTGCTTGGCCATGTTTTCCTCGATCATGTGGATGGGCACGTGGCCGGGGCCTTCGTTCATCACCTGCACGCCTTTGGCCCAGGCGCGCTCGGTAAGTTCGCCCTGCACCTTGAGCTCGGCGAATTGCGCCTCGTCGTTGGCGTCGGCAATCGAACCGGGACGCAGGCCGTCACCGATGCTGAAGGCCACGTCGTAGGCGGCCATGATGTCGCAGATTTCGTCCCAGTGCGTGTAGGTAAAATTTTCCTGGTGATGCGCGAGGCACCATTTGGCGAGGATGGAACCGCCGCGCGACACGATGCCGGTCATGCGGCGTGCGGTCATGGGGATGAAACGCAACAGGACGCCGGCGTGGACGGTGAAATAATCCACCCCTTGTTCCGCCTGTTCGATGAGGGTGTCGCGATAAATTTCCCAGGTAAGGTCCTCGGCCTTGCCGCCGACTTTTTCGAGCGCTTGATAAATCGGCACGGTGCCGATGGGCACGGGTGAGTTGCGGAGAATCCATTCGCGCGTGGCGTGGATGTTCTTGCCGGTGGAAAGGTCCATGACGGTGTCCGCGCCCCATTTGGTGGCCCAGCACATTTTCTCGACTTCCTCCTCGATGCTCGACGCAACGGCGCTGTTGCCGATGTTGGCGTTGATTTTGACGAGGAAGTTGCGGCCGATGATCATCGGCTCGGATTCGGGATGGTTGATATTATTCGGGATGATGGCGCGGCCAGCGGCGATTTCGGAACGCACAAACTCGGGTGTGATTTCGCGCGGGATGCGCTGTGGAAAGCGGCGAAAAACTGAGGGAGTTTCAAGTTTCAAGTTTTCAGTTTTCAGCGAAGCACTGCCGGCGTGCTGTTTCAGCAAATCGTTGCGCGCGTTGTCTTTTGATAAATCCGCAATCTGCACTCCGCAATCCGCAATCCGTTGGTTTTCACGAATCGCGATAAATTCCATTTCCGGGGTGATGATGCCGGCGCGGGCGTAAGCAAGCTGGGTCACAACCTTGCCGGGTTTTGCGCGCAACGATTTGCGACCGATTGAGGACTTTGGACTTTGGACTTTGGACTTTGGACTGTGAACGCCAGATTCTTCAACATCACCGCGCTTCAAAATCCAGTTGCGGCGCAACGCAGGCAACCCCTGCTCCACCGTGCCTTTGAATTCCGGATCGCCCCACGGCCCGGAACAATCGTAAACCCGCACCGGTTCATTTTGCTCGATGGCGCCGGTGTAGGACTTGGTGGGCGTGAGTTCGATTTCGCGCATGGGCACGCGGACGTCGGGATGCAGCCGGCCCGGGACATAAACGCGCTTGCTCTTCGGCAGTTGTTCGCTGCTGTGAGGCTCGAACGAATCTTTGGTTGCGATCATATTGTTTGTGACAGGTGTCGGGTGACAGGTGACATGATCGGGGTCAGGCGGCGGAGGGCGGTTAAAAATCCCTACGCCAGCATTACCTGGATCAGGTTCCTGGGTCGGCGGCGCTCCCGCGTCGCCCTCTCAGCCTTTGTTTCGTCTGCGAAACCGGTTGGCTCCCCGAATAAAGTCAAAGCTAGGCCGCTTCGGGCCAAGCGTCAAGCCCGTGAAAGCTGGTTGACAAACAGCGCGCGGCCATATACCCCTACCCCCCATACTGCGTCAAGCGCCCGTTTTGGGAGTGGCGCGCCGGACCGAAAATGCTAAAGGTTTTAATATGAAAGTGAAATCTGTCCGCCCGGGGCTGGAAAAACGGGCACTGGTCGTCCGCCTGCGAAAAATCAAAGGCCAGATTGAGGGCATTGAAAAAATGGTGGAAGCCGACACCGATTGTTCGGACCTGCTGATGCAGGTCGTCTCGGCGCGCCAGGCGCTGAAATCATTCAGCGAAAAAGTCCTCGAGTCCCACGTACGCGCGTGCATCGAAGGCGCCGCGACCCCGTCCGAAGGCCGTCACAGCCTGCGCTCACTGCTCACGGTTTTGGAAAGGTACGCCGTCTAAAATATTATATTTATGCCTGTCGCGACAAATTCCAATGGTCAGCGCACTGCCGATCTGGTGCGCGACGCGGCGACCCAGGAAACCGCCGAAATTCTCCAACGACTCAACACCTCGTCCACCGGTTTGACCGAGGAAGAGGCGGCGGAACGGCTGGAGGTGTTCGGTCCCAACGAGGTCGCCCAGGAAAAACAGCACGACTGGCTGTGGCGGCTTTGGGTGGCCGTGCGCAATCCGCTGGTGATCCTGCTGATGGTCCTGGCCATCCTGACCTTTGCCACGGCGGAAACATCCAGTGACGACATCGGCGGCGTGGTGATGCTGGCGATGGTGGTGCTCGGGGTGTCGCTCCGTTTCATCCAGGAAACGAAAGCGGACACCGCGGCGGCCAAACTCAAGGCGATGATCAAGGTCACCGCCACGGTCTTGCGCGACGGCCAGGCGAAGGAAATTCCCTTGCACCAGCTCGTTCCCGGCGACGTGGTGAAATTGTCCGCCGGCGACATGATTCCCGGCGACGTGCGGCTGATCGCGGCGAAGGACCTGTTCATCATCCAGGCCACGCTGACCGGCGAGTCACTGCCGGTGGAGAAAACCGACGCGCGCGACTTGCGCACGAACGTTTCATCCATTGAACACTCGAACATTTGTTTCCTGGGAACCAGCGTGGAAAGCGGCGCGGCCACCGGCGTCATCATTGCCACCGGCGCGCAGACGTATTTCGGGAAGGTGGCCAGCAGCCTGGCGGGCCAGCAGGTGGAAACGGCATTTGACCGGGGCATCAGGCGGTTTACCTGGCTGATGATTCGTTTCATGGCGGTGATGGTGCCGCTGGTCTTCGTCATCAACGGCCTCACCAAGCACGATTGGAAGGAGGCGTTCTTCTTCTCGCTGGCGGTGGCCGTTGGACTTACGCCGGAAATGCTGCCGATGATTGTCTCGGTCTGCCTGTCCAAAGGCGCGCTGGCGATGTCGAAAAAGAAGGTCATCGTCAAACGCCTGAATTCGATTCAGAACTTCGGCGCGATGAACGTGCTCTGTACCGACAAGACGGGCACGCTGACCATTGACCACGTCATCCTGGAAATCCATTGCGACGTCTTTAAGAACGAAAGCGAGGCGGTGCTGCGCGACGCCTACCTCATCAGCCACTTTCAGACCGGCTTGAAAAACGTCCTTGACCGGGCGGTGCTGCGTTACAAGGAACTGCACAAGGAACTATCCATCGACAAATACAAAATGGTGGACGAAATCCCGTTCGACTTCTCGCGGCGCATGATGTCGGTGGCCGTCGAGGGACCGGACGGCGAGCGGCAACTGCTGACCAAGGGCGCGCCGGAAGCGGTGTTTGCCAAATGCACACATTTCGAAAGCGAGGGCGAGATTTTTCCGATGGAGCCGATTCTGGCCGGCGACCTGGTCCAGCAGGTTAATGAATTGAGCGAAGACGGTTTTCGCGTGCTGGCGGTGGCCACGAAGAAACTCGGCAACCAACCCACCTTTTCCAAGACCGACGAGTGCGATCTGGTTCTGACCGGGTACCTCGCGTTCCTCGATCCGCCCAAGGATACCGCCGGCAAAGCGATTGAGGCTTTGCGGCAGCATGGGGTGACGGTCAAGGTGTTGACCGGCGACAACGACCTCGTCACGCGCAAGGTTTGCAGCGAGGTCGGCATTCACGCGGAAAAAATCCTGATCGGCAGCCAGGTTGAAACGATGACCGACCTGCAACTGGCCGAGGCGGTGGAAACGATGGATGTGTTCGCGCGCCTTTCGCCGGCGCACAAAAAGCGCATCGTACAGGCGCTGCAAAAGAAAGGACACGTCGTCGGCTTCATGGGTGACGGCATCAACGACGCGCCGGCATTGCGCGCCGCCGACGTGGGCATTTCCGTGGACAACGCGGTGGACATCGCCAAGGAATCCGCCGATGTGATCCTGCTGGAAAAAAACCTGATGGTACTGGAGGAAGGCGTGCTCGAAGGCCGCAAAGTTTTCGTGAACATCTTGAAATACATCCGCATGGGCGCCAGTTCGAATTTCGGCAACATGTTCAGCGTCATTGGCGCCAGCGCCTGGCTGCCCTACGTGCCGATGGCTCCCATCCAGATCCTGACCAACAACCTGCTTTACGATTTCTCGCAGGTGCCGATTCCCACCGACAATGTCGGGCCGCAGCAGATCGCCAAGCCCCGGCCCTGGAACATGGGCGAGATCGCCAGGTTTATTGTTTTCATCGGCCCCATCAGCTCCATTTTCGATTACACCACGTATGCCGTGATGTGGTTTGTGTTCAAATGCAACAACCTTGGCCTGGTGCCGCCGCCGGAATTGATGGCGCGATTCGCCAACGCTCCCGACAATGACCACACTTACGCTGCCGCGCTGTTTCACACCGGCTGGTTTGTCGAATCCCTGATGACCCAGACGCTCATCATCCACGTCATTCGCACGAACCTGATTCCCTTCATCCAGTCGCGTTCGAGCTGGCAGCTTTCGATGACAACGATTCTTATCATGCTTATCGGCGCGGTGTTGCCGTATACGCCTCTGGCGGCTCCGCTGGGATTTGTTCCTTTGCCGCCGCTGTTCTGGCTGATTCTGCTGGCGACCCTGCTTTGCTACGTCGGCCTGACCCAGATCATCAAAACCTGGCTGGTCCGCAAGGCATGGGTGTAATCACAGTCCGCTGAAAAGCTGAAACGTTGCGTTGGAGTTCAATTCCGCGCGCATGTGGGATTGTTCAAACGACACGCGAAATGATTCATGGGAATGTTCTCACGCATGAACTCCAACAAAAACGCCGTTCAACGTGCTGCTTCAGCAGTTGGTCAAACCGACTCTGCGCGTCGGACGCCGACACTCCGCGCAGCGCCATCCTTCCTGACTTTCGTTCTGGCCGTGGCTGTTTTTAGGCTTGCCAAGAGAGGGAAAAAGGGCGAGTTTTTTGTTTCGTAAAAATGAAGAAAGACCATGAAAAACAATCATTTTCAACGGTCTTTCGACAGCGAATGCGCGGTTAGCTCAGTTGGCAGAGCACTACCTCGACACGGTAGGGGTCACAAGTTCAAGTCTTGTACCGCGCACCAGCCTCCGCCCGAAGCGTAGCGAGGTCAAAGGCTGCCGCGCCGGAACGAGAAACGCGTAGGCGGGCTGGCGCAACACCGTGCCAACGAGCTACGGCCCGGCGAGCAGGCCATTCCAGAGCATAGGGTAAAAAACCAAGCCAGCCAGGTTCCGTTTATCGCCAAGTGACATTTTTTCAATGACCCTTTAAAATCCATCTGTCTATGATTCGTTGCCTGCTTCCGGTTTTGGCCGTGCTTTTGGAGTTGGGGACTTGCGCCGCCACTGCCGAATCGAATGATGTTCCACTCGTGCAACGGCGCTGGTTCGAAACGCGCACCGCGCATTTCAACATCTACAGTTGCGGTGCGCCCCAGAACGTTTACAAGCTTTCCGCGCGTCTGGAACAGTTTTGCCAGGCTTATACCCTCCTGGCCGGGGCGCAGGCGGTGGCCTCCCCGCCGATTGTGGTGATGGCCTTTCCCGACCACGAAATAATGAAACCATTCCTGCCGCTGTACCAGGGTCAGCCCGCCAATCTGGCCGCCTTCTTCCAGCGCGGCAGCGACGAAAACCTGATCGTGCTTGCCCTGCCCGGCACCAATTCGGCCTTCACGGACATGGAAGTCATCTTTCACGAATACACCCACCTGCTGTTTCGGCACAACGACCGCGTCTGGCCGCTCTGGCTCAAGGAGGGAATGGCCGAAGTCTATTCCACCTTTGAAACGACCGGCTACAACGCCCGCATCGGCGACCCAATCGGCCATCATTTGCGCCTGCTGGCGCAACAACCCCTTATGCCGCTGGCCGAGCTGTTTGCCGTCACTCACGACTCGCCCCAATACAATGAGCGCGAACGGCAGGGAATCTTCTACGCCGAATCGTGGCTGCTCACGCATTTCCTGATGGCGGGTGACAACCCCGCCTACAAAGCCCGCTTCGGACAGTTCACCCAACTCCTCCGCGCAGGCCAGTTTCCCGAACAAGCCTTCACCAACGCGTTGCAATCCTCCTTGCCGGCGGTGGAAACCGAGCTTCGCCGCTATCTCCGGCAGGGCCGGTTTGCGCCGATAGAACTGGCCTTGCCGACGGACGTTTCCTCACCCATAACCCTGACCACGCGCAACATCACACCCGTGGAAACCTATTTCCGATTGGGCGACGAACTGCTCCGGATTGACCGTCCCGACACCGCTGAACTGTATTTTACGCAGGCGCAAAAACTCGCGCCCGCCAGTCCCCTGCCTTACGAGGGACTGGGTTTGCTCGCTGCCGAACGGAAACAGCACGATGCCGCCTTGCGCGATTTGCAGGAGGCGCTCCAACGCGGCTCGACCAGTTTCCTGGCCTATTATGTCCATGCCCGGGAGAAATACCGGCTCACGGCGGATGCGCAGGACCGGTATGCCCCGCTCAAAAACGAGGCGGCGGCGGAAATCCGCGGCGAACTTCAGAAATCCCTCGCGTTGATGCCGGACTTTGGACCGGCGCATGAGTTGTTGGGCTTTTTTGAAATGGTTCAGGGCGAAAATCTCGCTTTGGCGGAGCAGCACCTGCGACGTGCCATCCAACTGGAACCCGAAAACCCGTCGTATCTGTTTTCGCTGGCCCAGGTGCAACTGCGAGACCACAACCTTGACGCCGCACGCGACACCCTGCAACCGCTGCTGTTGCCCAGCGTGGACGCGAAACTTCGCGCCCATGCCGAGGAGATGATTCAGGGAATCGCCCGGAACCATCCGGTTTATTGACCTTCGCTCGCGCCCCGCTTGCAGAAACGGCGGGGAGGCTTATGTTCAACCAGAGGTGAGGAGTTGCCTATGAAAACAAAAAGCCAAACAGCAAAAATCATGGAACAGCCCAGCCCGTTCACTCCGGGTGTCACCAAGAGCATGGTGTGCGAACATGCGTATCGCCTGTTTCGCGACAAACTGCCGGATCATCCGTTGACACTGGAAAATTGGGTGTTGGCTGAAAAGGACCTGGTGGCAACGATGGAAACCGAGCGGGAAGGTTTCGCGGTCTAGCCCACTCCGCCGCCATTGTTCGGTTTGAGTTCCCCCTTGACCGCAGCCACGGCATAGTCGCGGTTCATCTTGGCGATGAAGTCGAGGCTGATTTCCTTCGGACACACAGCTTCGCACGAGCCGGTGACGGTGCAGTTGCCGAATCCTTCCCGGTCCATTTGCAGCACCATGCTTTTGACCCGGCGATCCTTTTCGGCCTGGCCTTGGGGAAGGTAATTGAGGTGGGAAACCTTTGCCGCAACAAAAAGCATCGCGCTGGCGTTTTTGCAGACGGCCACGCACGCGCCGCAGCCGATGCACGCGGCCGCATCCATCGCGAGATCGGCAATCTCCTTCGAAATGGGCAGCGCGTTGGCTTCGGGCGCATTGCCGGTGTTTATCGAAACAAAACCGCCGGCCTGCATGATGCGATCGAACGCAGTGCGGTCCACGACCAGGTCTTTGACCATCGGAAACGCCCGCGCACGCCACGGTTCGACGGTGATGGTCTGGCCGTCCTGAAAATTCCGCATGTGCAACTGGCAGGCGGTGGTGCCCTGGCGGCCACCGTGGGGGATGCCGTTGATGACCAGCGAGCACGTGCCGCAAATGCCTTCGCGGCAATCGTTGTCGAACACAAACGGTTCCTGGCCCGCGGCGATGAGGCGTTCGTTGACCATGTCGAGCATTTCGAGGAACGACATGTCCGGGCTGACGTCGTGAGCCTCGTGCGTCTCGAGGCGTCCGGGGGATGCCGCGTTCTTCTGCCGCCAGATTTTAAGAGTAAGGTTCATTTGTAACTGCGCGTCGCCATGTGGACTTCCTCATAGACCAGCGGTTCCTTGTGCAACTCCGGTTTCTGGTCCGCGCCCTTGAATTCCCACGCGGCGACATAGGCAAAGTTCGTGTCGTCGCGTTTGGCCTCGCCGTCCCCGGTTTGATGCTCCACGCGAAAATGGCCGCCGCAGGATTCCTCGCGGTGCAGCGCGTCGAGACACAATAATTCGGCAAACTCAAGGAAGTCCGCCACCCGGCCGGCGTGCTCGAGGTTCTGGTTCAACTCCTCACCGCTGCCGGTCACCTTGACATTTTTCCAGAATTCTTCGCGCAATTCCGGGATGCGCTTGAGGCTGGTCTCCAAGCTCTGACGGCTGCGCGCCATGCCGCAGTTTTCCCACATCCGCCGGCCGAGTTCCTTGTGGAAACTCGTCGCGCTGCGTTTGCCGTTGATGGACAAAAGCCGCCGGGTGAACTGGCGCACGTCGGCTTCCACCTTTTTGAATTCAGCGTGGCTCGCCGGGATTTTCACCGGCTTGGCCGACGCGAAATAATTCCCGACCGTGTAAGGCAAAATGAAGTACCCGTCGCCCAGTCCCTGCATCAATCCACTGGCACCCAGCCGGTTGGCGCCGTGGTCGGAGAAATTCGCCTCGCCGACGACGAACAGCCCGGGCACGGTGCTCATCAAGCCGTAATCCACCCACGTGCCGCCCATGGTGTAATGGACGGCCGGATAAATGCGCATCGGCTGCCGGTAGGCGTTTTCACCGGTAATCCGTTCGTACATCTCAAACAGGTTGCCGTAACGGTCGCGGATGGCGTTCTCCCCCAGCCGCTGGATGGCATTCGAAAAATCAAGATAAACTCCCCGCCCGCCAGGACCGACGCCGCGGCCTTCGTCGCAAACTTCCTTCGCCGCGCGTGAAGAAATATCGCGCGGCGCAAGGTTGCCATAGCTGGGGTACTTGCGTTCCAGATAATAATCACGGTCGGCTTCCGGGATGGACACCGGGGCTTTGCCGCAGTCCTCCTTGCGCTTCGGCACCCAGACCCGGCCGTCGTTGCGCAGCGACTCGGACATGAGCGTGAGCTTGGCCTGATGATCGCCACTGACGGGGATGCACGTCGGATGGATCTGCGTGTAACAGGGATTGGCGAAGAACGCGCCCTTCTTGTAGGCACGGTAGGTGGCGGTGACATTGCAGCCGATCGCGTTGGTCGAAAGATGGAAGACGTTGCCGTAACCACCGGTGGCCAGCACCACGGCCTCGGCGGCATGCGAGGAAATTTCACCGGTGACGAGATTGCGGACCACGATGCCTTTGGCCGCGCCGTCCACGACCACCACGTCGAGCATTTCCGTGCGGGGGAACATGCGGATGTTGCCCTGGCTGATCTGCCGGCACATTGCCTGGTAGGCACCAAGCAAAAGCTGCTGGCCGGTCTGGCCGCGCGCGTAAAACGTGCGTGACACCTGCGCCCCGCCGAACGAGCGGTTCGCCAGCGTGCCGCCGTATTCACGGGCGAATGGCACACCTTGCGCCACGCATTGGTCAATGATGTTGGCGCTCACCTGGGCGAGCCGGAAGACGTTCGCCTCGCGCGCGCGAAAGTCGCCCCCCTTGATGGTGTCGTAAAACAGGCGGAAAACGGAGTCGCCGTCATTCTGATAATTCTTCGCCGCGTTGATGCCGCCCTGCGCGGCGATGGAATGCGCCCGGCGCGGAGTGTCCTGGAAACAAAACGCCTTCACCTGATAGCCAAGTTCGGCCAGCGTGGCGGCGGCCGCGGCGCCGGAAAGCCCCGTGCCGACCACAATCACGTCAAACTTCCGCTTGTTGGCGGGGTTGACCAGCTTCATGTCGGACTTGTAGCGGTCCCACTTTTGCGCGAGCGGGCCGGGAGGAATTTTGGCGTCGAGATTCATGTTACCGGGCAACCTCCTTCCCGGCGGTCGCGCCGGCCGTGAGTTGTTGAAGCGCCTTCTCCTTGTAAGCCTTGCCGTAGCCGCACATCACGGCGGTTGGAATTGACGCGTAAAGAATGAATATCGCCAGGGCCGTCCATCGGGCAATCCGGTCAGGAAGCTTGGATACGCCGCCAAACGTCCATTTCCAGCCGACCGACTGGAACATGGCGCGCATGCCGTGGCTCAGGTGCAAACCCAGCAAGCCCACGGCGATGATGTAAAAGACGGAGATGGGCCATTTGCTGAAGCCGAGCAGCATCATCAAATAGAGGTCCGGCCGGCCTTCGGCGTCGCGCAGCGCGCCAAAATCAATGCCCGTCAGGTTGACCGCCCGCACGGCGAGGGCGTAGTGGAGCAGATGAAAAATCACAAAGGCCGCGATGATGAGGCCGCTCATCATGATCGTGCGCGAGGCATAGCTCGCGGCGGGGAGCGCCGGGTTGCCGGCATAACCCACCGGCCGGGCAGCCTTGTTCTCAGCCCGCAATTTGAACGCCGACCAGATGTGCAGCACAACCAGCGTGAGCAGGCCGATGCGCGCGGGCCAGAGAATTTCATGGCGTTCGTGCAGAAACTGGCCGTAGGTGTTGAGCCAATAAGGGCCGACAAAAATCTGCAGGTTTCCCATCAGATGCACAAAGATGAAGAACACCAGCGCGAAGCCGCTGACGCCCATGATGTACTTCTTCCCGAGGGAAGAATGCCAGATTTTCATCAAAAAATTCATGAAGCCCGCAAACCAAGAATCACGTCACGAAGTCTATCGCCGGAGCACAGCCGCGTCAACCGGCATGAAAAGTATAAGCAATGGGGATTTCAAGCGCTGTTAATTTAAAGTGTTCTTTTTTTAGCAATTATTAACACTGATTAACGCCGATGAAATGTCTGAAGAACGAACGCCGTACTCCCTGCAAAGCCTGGAGCGTTCTTGAGCGGCATCACGATACGGTTGTGGACAGCGATTCTGAATGCGTGCCCCATTCGTTCAACGCGCGCTCGTCGCCGGTGGCCGGTGAAAGCCCGAAGGATTCCAGCGCCTCGCCCACCAGGTAAAGCGAGCCGGTGATGACCGTGAAATCATCGCCTGCAATTTCTTCCAACGCCTCGCGCAAAGAATCACAGGCGACAATCTCAGCTGTTGCATTCACTGTGCGGCAGGCGGCCGCCAGTTCGCGCGCATCGGCGGTGCGTTCGCTCGAAACTGGAACAGTCAATATCCGCACGGCCAGTGGCGCAAGCGTCTCGCAAATCTGACGCCAATCCTTGTCCTGAAGCACGCCCAGAACCAATATTCGCCCCGGTTCACCAAAGTATTTCTCCAACGCCTGGCGCAGAACCTTTGCTCCAGCCACATTGTGCGCGCCGTCGAGCAGGATTTTTTGGCCGCCGGGCTTTTGGATCAACTGCATGCGCCGGGCCATTGCACGGTTTCCAAACCGGCACGGATGGCCGGGTCGCTCACCGGAATTTTGCCATGCAATACCTCGACCACAGCCAACGCCAGCGCGGCATTCAATTTTTGATGGTCGCCGGACAAGGGTAGGGCAGCCGTCCCGGCTGCCGTGTACAGGCGGGACGCCGGCGCCACTTTAATCAACGGCGCATTTTTCCGCTGCGCCGTTTTTTCGATAACCGCCAACGCTTCCGGATCCTCCGCCGTCGTGATGACCGGCGCGTCCGGCTTGATGATGCCGGCTTTTTCGGCGGCGATTTTTTCGACCGTGTCGCCCAGCCATTGCTGGTGATCCAGGGCGATGTTCGTGATGACGCTGACCAGCGGCTTGACAATGTTCGTGGCGTCCAGCCGCCCGCCCAAGCCGGTTTCCCAGATTACCAGGTCGCACTTCTGTTCTGCGAAAAATTTCAGCGCCATGAGCGTTACAACTTCAAAAAACGTCGGGTGATGATCGCTATGAAATTCTTTGAACAGCGGTTGCAATGCTTCAATCAGCCGGACGACTTCGGTTTCAGAAATTAATTGCCGGTTGACCTGAATCCGTTCGCGGAACGAAACCAGGTGCGGTGACGTGAACAATCCTACGCGCAACCCGGCCGCGCGGTAAATGCTTTCCAGCATGGCGCAGGTTGAGCCTTTGCCATTCGTGCCGGCGACGTGGATGAAGCGCAGCCAGTCCTGTGGATTGCCCGCCAGCGCGGCGAGCTTGAACGTGTTTTCCAGCCCGAACTTCGCGCCAAAAAGCCGGAGGTCGTAGAGAAATTGAATGGCCTCGACGTAGGTCACAGCAACCGGTTGTGAATATGCATGTGCGCGGCGGCGATGAAGCCCTTGAACAGCGGATGCGGCTGGTGCGGCTTGCTCAAAAATTCCGGGTGAAACTGGCTCGCGATGAAAAACGGATGATCCTTGAGTTCAATGACCTCCACCAGCTTGCCGTCGGGCGACAGGCCGCTGAACACGAACCCGGCCTTCTCGAATTTTTCGCGGTAGGCGTTGTTGAATTCGTAGCGGTGGCGGTGGCGTTCGTTGACCACGAATGAGCCGTAGAGTTCCGCCGCTTTGGTGCCGAGCGCCAACTGGCACGGCTGCGCGCCCAGCCGCATCGTCCCGCCTTTTTTGGTCACGCGCCTTTGTTCGTCGAGCATGGCAATGACCGGGTGCGGTGCGGCCGGGTTAAACTCGGTCGAGTGCGCCTTTTCCAATTTCAAAACGTTCCGCGCAAATTCGATGGTGGCGATCTGCATTCCGAGGCAGAGGCCGAGATAGGGAATTTTGTTTTCCCGCGCGTATTGCACGGCCTTGATTTTGCCTTCGATGCCGCGCTCGCCGAAACCGCCGGGCACCAGGATGCCGCCCAAACCCTTGAGGATTTTGGCTGCGCCTTCCTTTTCAATTTCCTCGGCGTCCAGGCGCACAATTTCCACGCCGCAATCGTTGCCGATGCCGCCGTGGCTGATGGCTTCATAGACGGACTTGTAGGCATCCTGCAGGCCGATGTATTTGCCGACGACGCCGATGCGGACGCGGTGTTGCGGCGCGATGATTTTGCGGATGATTTCCTGCCAGTGCGTCATGTTGGCGGGCGGCACATCGAGGCGCAGCAGGCTGCAGACCAGATCGTCGGCGCGCTCGCGCTGGAGCATGAGCGGCACTTCGTAAATCGAGTGTTCCACGTCCCGCTCTTCAATCACCGCCTCCACGGGCACGTTGCAGAACAATGAAATTTTCTGGCGCAACTCCTTTTCCAGCGGTTTTTCACAGCGGCAGACGATGAGGTGGGGCGTGATGCCGATTTCCCGCAGCTTGGCGACCGACTGCTGCGTGGGTTTCGTTTTCAATTCGCCCGCCGCCTTGATGAACGGCACATAGGTGACGTGAACAAAAATCACGTTGCTTTGGCCCGCTTCCAGCGCGAACTCGCGGATCGCCTCCAAAAACGGCAGACCCTCGATGTCGCCCGTCGTCCCGCCAATTTCGGTGATGATCACGTCGGCCTTGGTCTGTTCGGCAAGCAGATGGATGCGATTTTTGATTTCATCCGTGACGTGCGGAATCACCTGGACGGTCTTGCCGAGGTATTTGCCCTCACGCTCGTTGTTAAGCACGGTCTGATAAACCTGGCCGCTGGTGAGGTTGTTGAAGCGCGTGAGTTTGACGTTGGTGAAGCGCTCGTAATGGCCGAGGTCGAGGTCTGTCTCCGCGCCGTCGTCAAGCACATAAACCTCGCCGTGCTGATACGGATTCATCGTGCCCGGATCCACGTTGAGGTAAGGATCGAACTTCTGGAGCGCGACCTTCAGCCCGCGATTTTCGAGCAGCGTGCCGAGCGCCGCCGCCGTCAGGCCCTTGCCGAGCGAACTCACTACACCGCCGGTGACAAAGATGTATTTCATTTCAAATTATTTTAGCCACGGATTGAACACGGATTAAACACGGATTTTACGGGAATTGAAATACCACTTCCAACCCTTGTTGTCGCGCTGTTTCAAAATCGGTTTTTGTTAAAGGAGGGGAAATCTGTGAGGCCAGCGCCGCAGCAAAAATATGTTTGCACGGCAATGAGTCTGTCAAATTGGAAAACATTGATGGCATCGAGCTCGCGCATAATCTCAAGCAAATTGGCATCCGCACAAATCTGTGTTCCATCCGTGTTTCATCTGTGGCTAATTAAATTTTCCACCCGCGCCACGTCTTTCGGCACATCCACACCCACGCTGTCGTAATCCACTTTCACGACCGCGATTTGAATGCCATTTTCCAGCGCGCGCAACTGCTCTAGTTTCTCCGCGTTTTCGAGCGGCGACACCGGGAATTTCACCAGCCGCAGCAGCGTCTCGCGCCGGTAGCCGTAAATGCCGAGATGTTTCAAAAAAGCAAATGCCGCCAACCGTTCGCCCGCTGAACGACTGGCGGCCTCGCGCAAATGCGGAATCGTGCGCCGGGAAAAGTATAACGCGCGGTCGGCGGCGCTGACAACGACTTTTACAACGTTCGGATTATCGAGTTCCTCGGGGGTTTTGATGCGCGTGGCGGCGGTGGACATTTCGTCGCGCGCGAGCGCGCCAGCCACGGCGTCAATCACCGCCGGGTCAATCAACGGTTCGTCGCCCTGAATGTTCACCACCGCGTCGCAGGCGCAGCGTCCGGCGACTTCGGCGATGCGATCGGAACCGCTCGGATGATCCGGTCGCGTCATCTCCGCGCGACAGAAATTCTGTGCCACTTCCCAGATCCGTGTGTCGTCCGTCGCCACGATAACTTCACTCAACGACCTGGCTTTCTGGCATTGCTCGACGACGTGCTGAATCAGCGGTTTGCCGGCGATGAGCGCAAGCGGTTTGCCGGGAAATCGCGTGGAAGCGTAACGGGCGGGAACGATGCCAATCGTGTTCACGCACTGTATTTAGCCACAGCCCCCGCCGACTCGTCACGCCGAAATGCAATGAAGGCAGAAGCAAGCAGCGAAGGCGGGAATTGAACTAAAATGGTGCAAGTTAGTTGCTTGCCATGTCCAAAAATCCTACAGAGCGTTTCAAGTTGAGACATCGCAACAAAGCACATGGCGGTTCTTACAGGAAAACCACACAATTCTTGGCCGTTGAATCTTTATTTCGTTAATTCCATGCACTGGATTGGGCGACGGACGCAAGGCAGACACATTTCCCTCTTTGCTTTGGTACGTCGGGTGCTACCCTACAAAACAAGATGCGGTTGCAGCAGGCAATCAGTGGACAAAGTGTAATCATTGTAACCCGCCTGTTGTCTTGTTCACGCCGCAACAAACGGAAAGAAAAATAAAAATGAAAAATACCAAAGCCCTCCGCAAGTCAGGTTTCACCTTGGTGGAAATCATGATTGTCGTGGCCATTATCGGCCTCCTGGCAGCCATCGCCATTCCCAACTTCGTAAAAGCCCGCGCCACCTCGCAGATGAATGCCTGCATTAACAACCTGCGCCAGATTGACGCCGCCGCGAATGAGTTCGCGCTGGAAAGAGGCAAAAAGACCGGTGATGCCATTACCTTGAACACCGACCTGACGCCCTACATCAAGTTGAACTCTTCGACCAGCATACCTCCGTGTCCGGCGGGCGGCGTTTACGCGCTCGGTTTTGTGGGCAATACTCCGACTTGCTCGTTGAGCACCCTGACCAGCAATCCCCACATTCTGCCGTAAATACCGGGTTTGATTCCAAGGCTCGAAGCCAATGGCTTCGGGCCTTTTTTATTATTATCTGGCACAAAGGCCGTTTTTGAGGAAATTGTCAGTCTGGTTTTCGTGGACTTTGGCACTCCAAGTGCTTAAATAAGAAATAAGTTGTGGTTGCAACAGGCAATTTAGTGGGCAAAAACGTACTCATTGTAACCCGCCTGTTGTTTATTTGCTCACGCCGCAACAAACGGAAAGAAAAATGAAAATGAAAAATACCAAAATCCTCCGCAAGTCAGGTTTCACCTTGGTGGAAATCATGATTGTCGTGGCCATTATCGGCCTCCTGGCAGCCATCGCCATTCCCAACTTCGTGAAAGCCCGCGCCACCTCGCAGATGAATGCCTGCATCAACAACCTGCGCCAGATTGACGCCGCCGCGAATGAATTCGCGCTGGAACAAGGCAAAAAGACCGGTGATGCCATTACCTTGAACACCGACCTGACGCCCTACATCAAGCTGAACTCTTCGACCAGCATACCTCCGTGTCCGGCGGGCGGCGTTTACGCCATCGGTTTTGTGGGCAATACTCCGACGTGTACGTTGAGCACCCTGACCAGCAATCCCCACATTCTGCCGTAATCATACCGGGTTAGATTCAAAGGCTCGAAGCCAATGGCTTCGGGCCTTTTTGCTTTTTTGAGCCCAGACAGGCTGATTCTCAAAAACCCCTGCTTTTCAATCGGATTTTGGCATTGGTACTGCTAACTAAATATCAAATTGCGGTCGCAACGGGCAATTAGTGAACACAACCGTAATCATTACATTATAACTCGCCCGTTGTGTGGTTCACACCGCATAAACGAAAGAAAATATAGTATGAAAACCTCCAAAGCTTCGCTCTTGGCGGGGTTCACGCTGGTGGAAATCATGATTGTCGTGGCCATCATCGGGGTCCTGGCGGCAATTGCCATTCCCAGCTTCTTGCACGCCCGTACCAGATCGCAAGCCACCGCCTGCATCAACAATCTGCGACAGATTGAATCCGCAGTCCAACAGGTTGCGATCGAGAAAGGATTGCACGTAGGGGACACGGTCAATTATCCTGATGATATCACACCCTACATCAAATTAAATTCCGAAGGGTCGATTCCTCCCTGCCCTGCCGGCGGTGAATACAGTCTGCAAACAGTGGGCACGATTCCGCAGGCTATTTGTTCACTCGGCACGACGGTTGATCCTCCTCATGTCCTGCAATAATAACTGCCCGACTTGTTCAAGGCACAGGAGACACCCTGTGCCTTTTATTTTTAATCCGGTGGCGGTTGACTTCGAGAATCGTTTAGGTTAGGAGAACAACCGGATTTGCCGGTCATTCAAGTCGGGCATGAGCATCATTTTAAAAACGGAAAAATTGCGCGTTGAGTTCACCAGCGGTGAATTGCGCCAGACAACCAAAGTCGCGCTGGACAGTCTCGATTTGGAGGTGAAGGTCGGCGAAGTCTTCGGCTTTCTCGGACCGAACGGCGCGGGCAAAACCACGGCCATCAATGTCCTGCTCGGCTTCGTGCCGCCGACCCGTGGCGCGGCGTATCTTTTTGGCATCGACGTGCGCCAACCCATCGCGCGCCAGCGCATCGGCTATCTCCCGGAGATGACGTATTACTACAAGTTTCTCACCGCCGAAGAGTTGCTCCGGTTTTACGCGCGCATCTTTGGCCTGCCGCGAACGGAAGCGGACCAGCGCATTGATCAACTGCTCAAACTCGTTGAACTGGAGCCGGCTCGCAAGCGTCCCATCAAATCCTACTCCAAAGGGATGCAGCAGCGCGTCGGCCTCGCGCAGGCGCTCATCAACAATCCCGATTTGTTGATTCTCGACGAACCGACCAGCGGCCTCGACCCGCTGGGCCGCATGAAAGTTCGTGAAATCATCCAACGCCTGAAAAACGAGGGCAAAACCGTGTTCTTCTCGTCGCACGAGTTGGGCGAAGTGGAGACCGTTTGCGACCGCGTGGCCATCATCAACCAAGGCGAACTAAAGGCCGTCGGCATGGTCGCTGAAATAACCGGACAACACGCGAGTCTCGAAAAGGCGTTTTTGGACATCATCGGCTATCAACTCCAACCCGCGTCATGAACACGATTTTCGCATTGGCCGGCGTCACCATCAAAGAGCTTTACCGCCGCAAGGATTTTTACGTCCTGTTCATCATCACCATTCTCATCTGTCTGGTCATGGCCTCGGTGAATATTTTTGACGACGCCAAAATCGTCCGTTACCTCAAGGAAATCTCCCTGCTGCTGATCTGGATTTCAGCCCTGGTCATCGCCATCACCACCACCGCCCGGCAAATCCCGGCGGAACGCGAAAACCGCACCCTGCTTCCGCTGCTGGCGAAGCCGCTGACGCGGACGCAACTGGTTCTCGGAAAATTTTTCGGCTGCTGGTTCGCCTGCGGCCTGACGCTGGTTTGCTTTTACATCTTCTTTGGCGCGCTGGCGGCAAGCCGCGAGCACCAATTGCCCCTGTTGGATTATTTCCAGGCCGCCGCCTTGCACTGGTTCATGCTTGGCATCGTGGTGGCGCTCTCGCTGCTCGGCTCGCTCGTTTTCGCGGCGCCCTCGTCCAACTCGACGATTTGTTTTGTTTTCGTCGCGGCCATTCTGCTCGTGGGCCGGCACATCAATCAGGTTGCACTGACGCTGCCGGAACCGAGCCGTTCCATCGCCTATTCAATCTATTATGCCATCCCCCATCTGGAACTGTATGACGTGCGCGACCTGATCATCCATGACTGGCCGTTGATTGGCTGGAAGTATTTCGGCCTCGCGGTCCTTTACGCGCTGGCCTACATCGCGGCTTTTCTCGTCGCCGCCTGCCTGGTTTTCCGCCGGAAAACGGTAAATTAGAAAATGGTTTCATCGCGAACATATTTTTTGCTGTTCATCGCGCTGCTGGTGTTGTGTTTCGGCCTCGCTGCCAGTCTGGTACCGCAATTCCAATCCATGCGCTTGAGCCGCGCCTCCGGCGATATTTTCAACGTCCTGCTGGGCGACAGCCGCGTCCTGTTCGCCAACCATTTCTACGTCAAAGCCGACGAGTATTATCACAGCGGCTATTATCCGACCATCTTCGACAACCGCGACGCATTTGAGACGCCGCACATGGCCGAGGACACCGGCGCGGTCAACAGCAAAAATCACGGCCCGGAAGAAGGTTTTCTCGGCCCGCCGCGCGACTGGATTGAGGCCTTTGGCCGCCACTTTTTTCCCGACCGGCATACGCACTTGGACGAGGGCGGCCCCACCGATGATTTGGGCAGCAGCGATAGCGTCCGCGAAATCCTGCCTTGGTTGAAACTTTCCGCTGATCTCGATCCCGACAACGTCCAGACCTACACGGTCACCGCTTTCTGGCTGCGCGTGCGGATGCACAAGATCGTCGAGGCCGACACCTTTCTGCACGAAGGCCTGCGCCAAAATCCCGACAGCTACGACATCCTCTTCGAACTGGGACGACTCTATTACGAAAATTACCATGACACCAACCGTGCGCGGAATGTCTGGAAACAGGCCGTCCGCAAATGGCTCGCGCTCACACCGGAGAGGCAAAAGGAAAACAAGCTCATCTTCGAACAAATCACCACCAATCTCGGCAAACTCGAAAGCGACGCCGGCAATTATGGCCAGGCCGTCAACTGGTTTCAGGCTGCAAAAACAGTCTCGCTCACGCCCGGCGATCTGCAAAATCGGATTGACGAAATTAAAAAGAAAATGGCGGCCCAACCATCGCCCACCAACAGCCAGCCGCATTGAGCAAGCGTCCAAAAATTGCAGGAGCCGGCGTCCGGCGTCCCATAATGTTCGATTTACGATATGCGATTTACGCGGCGTACGCGGATTGTAGCCGGACTCGTAAATCGCATATCGCAAATTTAATCAGAGTCTCGTCCTTCGCTTCTACAGTTGAGATTGCGCTTGGTTTTCTCCACGGCAGTTTGTTTTAATGGCTGCCATGAAAGCCCGGCAGGCAAAAATCTCACGCAACACCAAAGAAACCCGCATCGCCGTCAGCCTCAACCTTGATGGCCAGGGAAAATCCTCGGTCAAAACCGGCATCCCGTTCTTCGACCACATGCTCACGCTGTTCGCGAAGCACGCGACGGTGGATTTGCAACTCAGATGCAAAGGCGACTTGGAAGTGGATGCGCATCACACGGTCGAGGACTGTGGCATCGCGCTCGGGCAGGCGTTCACGCTCGCGCTTGGCGACAAACGCGGCATCCGCCGCTACGGCGCGGGTTTTCATCCGAAAAACCCGTTCACCGGCGAAGCCTATGTGCCGATGGACGAATGCCTGGCGCGCTGCGTCATTGATTTTGGCGGGCGACCGCATCTGGTCTGGCGCGGACTGAATGATTTTGCCCAAAAGCGCGTTGCCAAATCCGAAAAATTCCAGGACCCGTCGAGCGCGTTTCGTTTTGGCCTGGCGCGCGAATTTTTCCAAGGCTTCGCCAACGAAGCCCGCTGCAACCTGCACCTGGAACTGCTCTACGGCGACGAGCCGCATCACATCGTCGAGGCGCTGTTCAAGGCATTCGCCCGTGCCACGGACGCCGCCTGCCGGCGCGACCCGCGCATCGCCGGCCAATTGCCGAGCACCAAGGGGAAACTTTGATTTGCAGTCTTTGCTGGCGAAAGGTTGGTGATAAATTAAATTGAAAGCCATGAAAAACCTACCTTTGGTGCTGGTTCTGGTAGGGCTAGTTATAGGCTGCTCTCCAAAAGAGTCCCCAGTCACTTATAACCTAGATGCTGCGAGCAACCGTATCGTCTCTGCGCTCCCACACGAATGGACGGTAACACTCGCTCCGCCCGAGCAACATTTTTACGCCACAAATTTTTTTGCAAATACCGTGACACGTGAATTCATGCTACTCGGCCCCCGTCCAAACTACTTCGAATGGACTGATCACAGTGGAAACACCCACCGAACAAACCACGCAAAAGAATGCTTATATATTTGGATCGTTCCCGGTAGAGCAGTCGCAAAATCTATGGGGCCTTTTTGGAATCTAAAGTCACCAACAACAGTTTTTTCAGCCCCCAATCTGGGTGTCTATGCGCAGGTTTCGCAACAAATTATCCTCAGCCCGGAGCAGATGAAGAAAATATTGGACGATTCTCAAAGAGGCTGCTGTCCTGAAGTTTACCCGTCATGGGCGAATTGGCGACGGGATATAGCAGGCGTTCTGCGGAAGGAGCCGTGAACAGACGCCTAACCGGAAGATAAGCCGCAATATCTCCCGATCCTTGCGCAAAATAAAACCGCCCCGCAGTTTTCCGCGAGGCGGTTTTGATTCTTCTGGTAGGGCTTGCTCTCCGAGCGAGCCGCTCGACGCGATGCGGAGATCGCGCCCTACCTTTATGAACCGACGCTGGCCAGTTCCTCGTTGTTTTCCACGTTCACAATCTTGAACTGTTCGGCGTGCATGCCGGTGTCGGCGCGGAACGATAGCTTGCCGAAGTAGCGTTTTTCCATCTCGATGAGATGTTTTTCGTCCTCGGTGCGCAACCGTTCCAGCACGGTCGGGTTCACCACGATGCGCAGTTGGAAATCCGACTCATCGCGCTCGCGCGTTTTCAAAATCTCCTGCAGCTTGCGCTGGATTTCCACGCTCATCGTCAGCGTGCTTTTCACCTTGCCGCGGCCTTTGCAATACGGGCAATCGTCATACACCGCCGATCGCACGCTTTCGGTGTGGCGCTGGCGCGTCATTTCCATCAGGCCGAGCTGCGAAATGGGCAGGATGTGGGTCTTGGCCTTGTCGCGGCGCAGACC
The DNA here is from genome assembly GCA_963744965.1 of uncultured Verrucomicrobiae bacterium. Taxonomy (GTDB): domain Bacteria; phylum Verrucomicrobiota; class Verrucomicrobiia; order Limisphaerales; family UBA11358; genus UBA11358. The sequence goes on along the minus strand of CAVUVT010000005.1, from coordinate 604,552 downwards.
TTCCTTGACGCGCTGATACACGGACTGCTGGTCGCGGCGCGACTTCATGTCAATGAAATCGAGCACGATAAGCCCGCCCATGTTGCGCAGCCGGAGCTGACGGCAAATTTCCTCGGCGGCTTCGAGGTTCACCTTGAGGATCGTGGCTTCCTGGTCGCGGCTGCCCTTGTGTCGGCCCGTGTTCACGTCAATCGCCACCAGCGCCTCCGTTTCGTCAATGACGATGTAGCCACCGCTCTTCAAATGCACCTGGCGCGAGAAGGCGTTCTCCAATTGCTTGCTGATGTTGAACCGGTCAAAAATCGGCTGGGCGTCGGTGTAGAGCTTCACCTTGTCGGCCGAACGCCGCGAGATTTTGGCGACCATCTCCCGCATCCGGTCGTGGGCTTTTTGATTGTCCACGACAATGCGTTCGACGTCTTCGGTCAAAAAGTCGCGCACGGTGCGCTCAATCAAATCCGGTTCCTGAAACACGCACGTTGCCGGCGGCTGGTTTTTCATGCGTTCCTGCACGCCGCGCCACTCTTCGAGCAGCAGCGCGAGGTCGCGGACGAAATAGCGTTTCTGCTGGCCTTCGCCGGCGGTGCGCATGATGACGCCCATGCCATCGGGGATGGCCAGTTCACGCAGGATTTTTTTCAGCCGCTTGCGCTCCTCCTGGTTTTCAATCTTGCGCGAAATGCCGCTTTGATCGGCATTCGGCAGCAGCACGAGATAACGTCCCGGCAAGACCAGATTGGTCGTGATGCGCGGGCCTTTCGTGCCGATCGGACCTTTCGTGACTTGCACGATGATTTCACTGCCCGGCGGATAAAGCCGCGGAATGTCCTTTTGGGTGATCTTGGGCCGGTCGCGTTTGCGCCCCTCGCGCTCGACGATTTCCACACCGCTGTCAAACTGGTTCGGCACGATGTCCCAATAATGCAGGAAGGCATTCTTCTCGAAGCCGATATCCACGAACGCGGCTTTGAGGCCGTCTTCGAGGTTGCGCACCTTGCCCTTGAAAATGCTGCCGACGAGGCGTTCCTCCGTGGTGCGTTCGATGTTGAATTCCTCCAGCCGTCCGTCTTCGAGCACGGCGACGCGCGTTTCGAGCGTCTCGGCGTTGATGACGACTTCCTTGTGAGTTTTCTTCTCGGGCCGGATGAGCCGCTGAACCTTCTTCACGAGAGTGGTCGCGGCGAATTTGATGGTGTCCAGAATGCCTTTGGGCTGTTCCGCCACGGGCACCGGCACGAAGGGTTTTTCCTCCTCCACGGGGGCCGGAGTTTCGAGCTTTGGCTCGCGAAAATCTTTTTTGTCCGTGCCGGGTTCCGGCGGTTTGATTTCCGGCGCTCCCTGCGGCGGCAGGCCGGCGGCGATGTTCTCGGCGCGCTCAATTTCGCTCGTGTGCCGTTTTTCGAACACGTGCTCCGCCCCGCCCTGCTCCGTCACCACGTCGGCGCGGGCCTGCACGGCTTCGCGGTCGGGTTTTTGCTGGGCCTGGCCGAAGCCGCCTTTGGGGCGGAAACGCATTCCGCGGCGCCGCCGTGAAAAATTGTTGTTACTCATAATCAGTATCCTTTTCGATGAATGTATACGTTTTGCATCAAGCCCAGTGCGATCAACGAGCACAGCACTGAAGACCCGCCGTAGGAAAGCAGCGGCAGTGGGACGCCCGTCACGGGCATGATGCGGATGTTCATGCCGATATTGATGAAGACGTGGCTGAAAATGAGCGTCACGACGCCCACCGCCACGAGCTTGCCCAGGCGGTCGCGCGCCTGGCCGGCGATTCTCAATCCCGTGAAGAGAATCACCGCATACAGCGCGATCACCATCACGCTGCCGACGAATCCTTCCTCCTCGGCAATCACGGAGAAAATGAAGTCGTTGTGAGCCACGGCTCGCGGCAAATAACCGAGGGCGTTCTGGGTGCCCTGCCGCCAGCCTTTGCCCGCCAGCCCGCCGGAGCCGACGGAAATCAGCGCCTGCCGGACGTTGTACTCATCGTCCAGTTGTTGTTGCCGCAGGCGTTGCAGCTCCGCCGCTGTGGCATTCGGCAGAGCAAAATGGGTGTAATCCCGTCCAAAATAAACCAGCAGCCGGTCGCGCTGGTAGGGTTGCATCGGAATCTGCCACCGGCCCGGCGGCAGGAACAGCACGTCCGCCAAAAACAGCACGGCCAGCAAACCCACGCCGCCGACCAGTTGCAGCAGGTATTCTTTGGGCGTGCCGGCAACGAACATCATCACCAAACCCGTTGGCAATAATACGAGGGCCGAACCCAGATCCGGTTCCTTCAAAATCAGCACGAACGGCAGGAGCAAAAGCCCAATGCCCTTCCAAAAATTCACCGGCTGCCGCAATTCATCCTCCGGCCGGCTCAAGAAATGCGCCATCGCCAGAATGAACGCGAGCTTGGCGAATTCACTCGGTTGAAACTGGAAGAAGCCCAGATCAATCCACCGCCGCGCGCCAAAACGCATCGAGCCGACATGCGGAATCATCACGGCCACCAGGCAAAAAATGGTCGCCCAATACACCACGAACGACCAGCGCGACAGCGTGTGGTAATCCACGAGGCACAACGTCGCCCCCGCACCGATGCCGAGGGCATACCAGACGATTTGATGAAACCAGGTCTGGCCATACCAGGGTTTGAGCGCCTCCGTGGCGTTCGCCATGGTGGCGCTGTAAACGAACGCCGTGCCAATCAGCATCAACCCCGCCAGCACGACCAGTTGCAACCGGTCGATCTTTGCGTGAGGTTCGTTAATGGGATGGTTGAGCATTTAATTTGCCTGCCCGCCGTGGCGCAGCGCCGGCGTGGCGGATCCGTTTGACTTTTCGCTTTTCAAAATCGCTTCGTAAATGTCATGCGCGATTGGCGCGCAGGTTGGGCCGCCATAAGTGCCGCTTTCGACCATGACCACGACGGCGTAGCGCGGATTTTCATACGGCGCAAACGAGGCAAACCAGGTGGTGCGGTCAATCTCCTGATTGCGCTCGTTCATCACCTGTGCCGTGCCGGTCTTCCCGCAAATCTGCAGACCGGGCACTTGTGCGGGCTGCCCGGTGCCTTCTACGGTTTCCGCCAGCATCGCGTCGCGCAAAATTTTCAAATTACGGGCGCTGACACCGAGATGATCTCGTACGAGGCCGGTCGGGAAATTGGTCATGGCTTCGCCGGAAGCCGGGTCCTGCGGCTCGATACGCTCGACCAGCCGCGGCCAGAGGATCGTGCCGCCGTTGGCGATGGCCGCATAGGCGACGGCCATTTGCATCGGCGTCACGGCCATTTCGCCCTGCCCGATACAAATGTTTGCCGAGTCGCCATCACGCCAGTCAGGGCCTTGCACCTGCTTTAACGTCGGGAAAATACCCTTCGTCTCTTGCCGCGTCGGCAGGCCGGTGCGTTCGCCAAAATGAAATTTCTTGGCCATGCGAACTACATTCTCAATTCCCGCGCGCAGGCCGACGGTGATGAAATAGGTATTGCAGGAGTAAATGATGGCGCGCCGGAGATTGTATTGGCCCGGTGGCGCCAAATCCGTGATGTGCCGCCGCCCGACATAGACATAACCCGGATTGTCAACAATCGCGTCCGGATCCAGGCCGTTCTCCAGCGCCGCGAGCGCAATGATGGTTTTAAAAATGGAACCGGGCGCGTAATTTTCCTGCGTCGTGCGATTGGATTGCGGACGCAATTTCGGATCGTTCATCCGCGCCGGTTCGTTGGAGGAATAATCCGGGTTGATGGCCGGCGACGAAACCATCGCCAGCACGTCCCCCGAGCGCACATCCATCACGACGATCGCCGCGCGCGCGTCCGCGCCCCGATGCGCCGCCAGCGAACGTTCCGCCGCCTGCTGGATGTCCAGATCAAGTGTCAGCACGACATTGTGGCCCGGTTCCGGCTGGCTCCACACGTTTTCGGTCTGGCGGTAGCCGAGGTTGTTGACGAGCACGGCCTCCGTACCCGGGCGTCCACGCAATTCCGCGTCGAACCCGGCCTCGACACCAACCTGGCCGCTATAATCGGGCAGATAGTAATTGAAGTCGTAGGCATCTTCACCTTCCTTGGAACTGTCGTCGCGCAGCACATAACCGAGCAAATGCGCCGCCGTCGTGCCGAACGGATAAGAGCGAACAGGCTGCAAGTCCAAATCCACGCCCAGGCCGCCTGGGTACTGCTCCTCAAAACGCGCGATTTGCGTCTCGTTGAGATTGGGCAGCAACGGATACGGCAGCGCGAGCCGCGTATCGTAATGGCGTTTGAACGTCGCCGGATCGAGTTCCAGCGGCTGGCCGAGCCGCTGGCCGACCTGTTCCACCACGCTGTCCGCCACCTGGAAACGCGTTTGTTCGCGAAGCTGTTTCAATTGATCGGTCGCGAGCGAGAATTGCTTTCGTTCGGCCTTGGTCAGCGACCGGCCCAGTTTTTTCTCCTGCGCGGCAATGCGCTGTTTCTGGCCGGCCCGCGCCTGTGCGATGGCGGCGCCGTAAGCAACGTCGAATTGCCAGCGTAAATCATCCAGATAAAGGCTGAGACTGTAGCGGGGACGATTTTCAGCCAGCACCCGGCCGTTGCGGTCGAGAATCTTGCCGCGCACGGCGGGGATGCGCACGGTGCGGTACGATTGGGTTTCCAGGTGGCCTTCATATTTGCGCACGGAAACCACCTGTACCCACCACAACCCGGCGAGCAAAATGAGCAGACCGCCCGCCAGTGTCACCGCCAGGAGGCGAAGCTGCGGATCGTTCTTTTTCAGCTCGTCAAAAATCAGCATGGCACACAATCCTTCGTCCACAGTCTGTAGTCCACAGTCTTACCGTTGCCATCGCCGCAGCGTTTTGACTGTGGACTGTTATGGGCTGGCAACTGTGGACTCATAATCTTCCCCGCCGGATTTCCCGGTCGGGACGGAAACTGGTTTCAGTCCTCGGCTGGTAGCCGAGCGCGCGGTTGCACCAATGGAACAGCGCGAAAACAAAAGGCGTTGCCGCCGCGCCGCCCGTGGTCATCACCAACCATTGCCAGATTGAACCCCAGCCCAGCAGCGGTTGTTTCCCGGCGGTCAACAGAAGCAAAATGGACAACACCGGCACGCTGGCACTGGCCAGGGTGCCGAGGACGAGTTGCGCGAACGACAGCTCGCGCAAAATCAGGTCGCGCCGGAGATAAATCACGAACCCGACGGCAAAAAGCGGCAGGATGCTGGTTCCGAGCGGATTGGCCGATAGCGCGTCGAACCATAAACCGCCAAGCACGGCGAGCAACGAGACCGTTGCGATGTCCGCGTTCAACGCGGCATACACCATCAGCACCGGCAGCAAATCCACCTGCGCACCGAGCCAGCGGTGCAGAACGGGAAGCGTGGCTTCGCCAAACACCGCCAGAAACGCAGCAGCCAGAATCAAAATGGTTTGCAGGATGTTCATGGAAACAGCACCCATACCTGGTCAAGCGCACCGAGATCGGCGGACAGCTTCACACGCGCCTCGGTGTAAAGGCCGAATTCGACCGGGCGCGAATCCACCACCTGGCCGATGGGAATGCCTTTGGGGAAAACGCCGCCGAGGCCGCTGGTGATGACGTTCTGGCCGGGTTTCAAACTCGCGCTGCCGGAAAGATAGGTCAAATCCACGAGCGAAGTGTCCAGCGGGCCGCTCGCGCTGACGATGCCCATGTCGTGCGCCGGATTTTCGACGAGCGCGGAGACGTGGCAATTCGGGTCGCCGATCAAAACCACCTGCGAGCGTGTGAGACCAACGGATGAGACGCGACCGACCAGGCCTTCGGCGGTGAGCACGGGCAGATTCTCCCGGAGCCCGTCGCGGCTGCCGAGGTCAATCTGCACGGTGCGCCACCAATTGGCCGGGTCACGCAGGAAGACGTTGGCGAGTTTGAGTTTCCACGGCGCCTGCTGCTGCCAGCCGAACAGTGAATGGAGCTGGTCGTTTTCGCGCGCGATGGCGGCAGTCTGGATGGCTTGGGCCTTGAACTGTTCGTTTTCCCGCCGCAACCGGTCAATCTGTTGAAGCAATTCGCGCCGGGGCAGGACGCGGTCGGCCAGGTCGGCCGGGAGTTGCTGGGTGATGTTGGCCAACCCGAACAGCGGCAAAAACAAACTGCCGATGGCGAGCTTGAGATGGGCAGTCACGCGCGGCGGCAGGCTGAGAATCAACAGTGCCAGCAGCGTCACCGCGCCAAGCGCGAGATAATTTGTTTTCCTAAACATCCTGCTACTCCCGACAAGCGTGTCGGGGCGCGCAGGCGAACGCGCGGGCCTTTCGCCCCGCCAGGGGGCTTTCAGCCGCGCCAAGGCGGGAAATCAATATTTGGCGTTGGTCGCGACGCGCTTGAGGAATTCGATTTCCTGCAAGACGCGGCCGGTGCCTTCGGCCACGGCGCTCATGGGGTCGTCCGCGAGGTGGACCGGCAAACCGGTTTCCTCGGCCACCAGCCGGTCTATGCCGCGCAACAGCGAGCCGCCGCCGGCCATGACCAGGCCGCGATCCACAAGGTCGGCGGCGAGTTCGGGCGGACAGCGTTCCAGCGTGAGGCGGACGGACTCCAAAATGCTCGACAGCGGTTCTTGCAACGCTTCGCGAATTTCCTCGGAACGGATGGTCAGGGTTTTGGGCAGGCCGGAACTCAGGTCGCGGCCTTTGACATCCATGGTCAATTCCTGTTCCAACGGAAACGCGGAGCCGATGCGTATCTTGATTTCTTCCGCGGTGCGTTCACCTATCAACATGTTGTAGGCGCGTTTCATGTGCGCAGTGATCGTTTCGTCAAATTCGTCCCCGCCCACCCGCAGGCTGCGGCAGAAGACGATGCCGGCGAGGGAGATGATTGCGATTTCACAAGTCCCGCCGCCGATGTCCACGATCATGTTGCCCGCCGGTTCATGCACCGGCAAACCGACGCCGATGGCGGAGGCCATCGGTTGCTCGATCAAATACACCTCCCGCGCGCCCGCGTGGGTGGCGGAATCTTTGACGGCCCGTTTTTCCACTTCCGTGATGCCCGAAGGCACTGCGACCACGACGCGTGGCGCAATCAATTTACGATGGTGAACCTTTTGGATGAAGTGGCGGAGCATGGCCTCGGTGATTTCGAAGTCGGCGATCACGCCGTCTTTCATGGGCCGGATGGCCACGATGTTGCCGGGCGTGCGGCCCAGCATGCGTTTGGCTTCCGCACCGACGGCCAGCACGTTGGTCGTGCCCGCCTGAATGGCTACAACTGAAGGTTCGCGCAGGACGATTCCGCGGTCCCGCACATAGACAAGGGAGTTGGCTGTGCCCAAGTCTATTCCAATATCATTGGAAAACAGGCTTTTGAATTGCGCAAACATGAATTTGCCTAACGCCCCACAGTTAATCCATTACGCCCCAAAAGGTCAAGCAGCGAATAAATGGCCTTCCCCGCCGAAGCTCGAAGCGCACCACGGAACGACAGCTTCAGCCCGTCTTCGTCCCGCCCTGCGGGACTACGGCGCGGCAGCCCCGAAAGCTTTCGGGCTGGTGCCAGCGACTGGAATCGAACCAGTGACCTCGGGCTTATGAGTCCCACGCTCTAACCAACTGAGCTACGCTGGCAACCGAGACCGGCATTACATTCTGGGCACAAACCACGCGCTGTCAAATCTGAACCGCACAACCAAAAACCGGCCCGGCCAAACGACGGAGCGTCGTGATTTTACTCGAAGAAAATCCCGGCTCAGAATTCCGGACTTGTCTTGGCCGGCCGAACACGACGCTGCAACCCACGCCGGAAGATTTGAAACTGGAGAAAAGCGCGACGGCTCTTTGATCTGCGCGTAGTGGCGAGTCCGCCTGACGATGAATCAGGTTTTACGACAATGGATGCGCCGCAGGCCCACCAGCCCGATAAACGCACCGATGGTTTCAATGGCTGTTGTCATGGGCTCGGGAACAACAGTAGGGGCGGGAACAATAGCCAACTGATCCTGAGCCGGGTTGCCGTTCGCGTCGAACAGGTTCAGGGCTACAACCCCATACGCTCCCTTTGAATCCGTCTTGGCTCCGGTCAAATCTGTGCTCAGTGCGTTTTCAGCAAGCGTTACATAACCATTGTTCTGACCTTCCGGCTCATCCTTGATACCAACCTGCGTTCAAAATGCTACAAATGCGCAAGGCGAACCATGGCTTGATTTGGAGTGCCAGACAGGTCTGCGCCTTGGAACGACGCGACATGTCGCGTCGAAGAGAGCGGCGTCAAGCCGCCGCAGTCCAAAGTTCGTTGCATTTTGAATGCAAATCAGTATGAGATACCAAATCGCCTGCTGGAGCTCGCCGGCATTTGCCAGCCGATGGGCGTCGAAGTAACTGCCCGTTCCGGTATCCAGCGTTAATGATCCCGCTCGGAACTGGCTGTAAAGTCAAGCTGTGGGTGGCAACCTGATTTGAATTAAGGCTTCCGGCTGGCATCCAGTTTGAATTTTTGAAGCAGCCATTCGAGCAAGGCACGCTGGTCGTCACCCGCAGGCTGCCACATACCATGCGCGGACTTTATTTGCCGATGCAAAACAGGCTGAAAATCGGGCCGAGCCAATCATCCGTTGCTTCTTTGCCCGAACAGCTGGCCTGAACTCGTTATGGCGTGGGTACCAGTTGGACCCATTGGGTTGCTGTGCGGTACTCAAGCCCATCGGAAGTCCCGACAACAGCATAGAAAGGATGCCATCCGGCCCACAAATTTGTTCCCGCCACCGGGAAAGTCGCGGTGGATTGATTGGTGACGGCGCCCAACGCGCCACCGGTGCTGTATAAAGTAATCAGGCTTACCGTGTTGGTGTTGGCGGCCACTTGAATGGTGTAAGTGCCTTGCACCGGGGCTGGATCGGTCAGGTCGAGCAGTGTCAAGGTCGCGCTCAAGGAACTGTTCTGGATCTGGACGGGCACGGACACCTGGGTTTCCGTTCGCACGTCACTGCCTTCGTAAGCAACGGCAGTTAAATTGTGATAACCGTCAGCCAGGGTCGTCGTATCCAAGGGGAAGGTCAGAGCCAGTCTGGATGCGCCGGCTGTGACGTAAAGATGGTTTCGGGGCTCGAGGTCGGACAGGTTATACGTGAGGGTGGTGTTTCCCGAGGGTGTGGGTATATAGGACGAATTCGGATTGACCTGTACCTGTATTGCGGCAGCTTGGTAGCCGGGACTCCGGGCATACAGATTGAAGAGGGTGTTGTTGATTTTGGTGCCGTATAGACTCACAAGATAATCCCCAGCCACAACACCGTCGCTGCCCTGCAAGGCGGAATTCGTGTTAATCGCTGCGACCAATTGTCCGACAAGCGTGGCGGGATTGCCATGAGATAGATTGGTGACGGCCACAACCACAGTCTGGCCGTTGGTCTTGGTAATGCTGAACCCGATCCAGGAATTGGTGGAGACCAAATTTGTTAAGCTTTCCAGCGAGTATCCCTGAAAGCCTTGCGCACTCGAAGCCAGGAACTCAGGTTGGCTGGCGGTCAGAAAAGTCGTCAGGCTGCCGGCACTGCCGATCGCACTTGCGACGGTGGTTTGGATTTGGCCGAGGGCGAAATTGGTGGCCAACGTGGTCACCTGGCCCTGGTTGGTCGAGACCTCAACCACGTAAGGCAGCACGGCATTGGTGACCTGGACCAGCGTTAGGTTTGTTGCCACGTTCAGCACCGCGAAGCCGGGTGGCGCCGGAGGCACGAGCCATGCCCGGTAAAACCGGCTCGAATTAGTGGCGTAAGGATCAAAATAATACATCGCCCCACCGGGTTTATTGGTGAAGACGGACGTCCAATTAACGAGGTTGGTGGAGACTTGAACGGCCCAAGGCTGCCCGGGCGTGCTGTCCACGTACATTTGGAACGTCCCCGGACCGACACTCGGCGCAGACAATTGGGGGGGTTGGTCCGGCACCGGCCAGGTCATGCGATAAAAGCGCATGGGATAGTTTGTGGAGTCATAGTCGGTAAAATTCAGCAATCCCGGCGAGTCATTCGTGAAAATGGGTTGCCAGGCCATTAAATTGGTTGAAGCCAGGATGACGTACGCCAACGTACTGGGAATTTCCACCTCCATCGTGTAGGCTCCGTTTTTATCCGGTCGGCCGGGCGTCATCTGTGGTGGAAAAGAAGCCGGCAGGGAGTTGACGCTATAGGAAAGGCCGGGGGTGTTTGCCGGGGTGCTGTCGGCAACGTAGAAAGGGGCAGTCATGGGATTGGTGGCGATGGATTGCAGCTCGATGCGGTCGCCGTAAACCAAGGCCTGCATCAGGGTGGCGTTGGTCGCGGCATTGATCAGCGAGGCCAGCCCGGCCGCCACCGTGCTCAAGGTTGAATTCGTGGGAACGGTGCAAGTGATCGGATATCCGTTCAAGGTGACGGTCAACAGATTGCCGGGACACGGAGCCAGGTTGGTCAGCGTGCTGTAATACACGCCGTCCACGAACAAATCAACTTGTTGCAGGGGGTGGTTCCCGGACCAGGAGCTGAAATTCACGGAAAGGTTGGTTGTGCCGCTCAACACGGCGTTGGGCAGGTTGGTGCCCCAACGTCCAGAACCGGGCTTGGCGAAGGGCGCCGCCAGCGGCTCGGCCACCATGAGTCCGGGATACGGGTCGTTGACGCTTTGATAATAGCTCTCGGCCAGACTGAAGCCGCGGGCCTGGTAAAAGTAAACCTGGGGATTGGGAAAATACACCGTATCGTTGCCCGCTTCCTCTACGGTGCCATAACTGCCCGTCGCCCCGCCATTGATAAAGGCCAGCAGGTTCGTCTGGTCGTTGCTCCCGAAAATGACGCCACCATAGGAAGTCAAGCTGTCCGCAATGGCGCCGGGAACGAACATGCCTTGCGGGACGCTGAATTGCGCCAAACCCGTTTGATACCCCAGACAGCCGTTTGGGCACGCAACCAAATCGGTGTTGGTGCGCAAAATCGAGGAAACATCCAGAATGTTCACGTTGAAAATGGCGTTGTCGAATAACGTGTACCGGACGTTGCGATCAGTGTCGGAACTCTTTGCCAGGACCACCGGTTGTTGGGGAAAAGTCCCATCGCTGGCAACGCCCTGATCCACCAACTGCTCTGCCTGGGCAAGCGAATCACCCGTGATCATCGTGGCCAGGAAGGAATAGCCGGGGGCGCCGACCGGGGGCGCCTGGCGGAAGATCGCCTCGCTGGCAGCATAACTGTTGGTGGTCCCAAAAGGATCGCTCCCGTCGCCCTGCCTGGGGCCATAGAACAAAGCCGAGGTGGTGCTGTTGATCACGGAACCAAAGCTCGTCTGGAATGGAATATCCATCGAGAGGACAACGTAATCAATCTGGTTGGTCAACCGGTTGGCCGCCAGCATGTTCAGCAGGGGAGTTACCAGATTGGCTTGAAAATCATTGCTGGCCCAAAGGGTGTTGCTGCCCGACCAATTGATGAATAAGACGTTTTGCGGCGGTACTTGGCGCTGCTGGCAGTAGTAATTGCCCAGCTCGCAGGAGTTGGAACTGGCCTGGTTGACGACGACGACCGTGTTCAGTCCGCTGCCGCCGGCGTGCAACTTGCAGACGAAGGCACAACTCACCAAAACCATTCCAAACACTCCACGCTGAAGGCTGCCGTCCATAAAATCAAATACTTCCAACGGACAGTACACTCCTGCCGCCAGGCGCAAGGTCTTAGTTTAACTGGATTCTTGTTAAAGCCAACAAAAAAAGGCCGGTAACCGACCAGCCTTGGATCAACCAAGCCGCAACCAACCAAATTCTGCCTCAGGACAACTTGCGTCGCAGTGCCAATCCATGTGCAGTCCCCAGGACGATTAACGCCACGGTTGATGGCTCGGGAATAGCCGTGGAGGAAATGGGAACCATGGCCAACTGATTCTGCGCCAGGCTGCCGTCCTGTTTGAAGAGGTTCAGAGCCACCACCCCATACGCTCCGTTTGAATCCGCTTTGACTTGGGCATCAGTAATACCGCCCAGTGCGGTTTCAGCAAGAGTTACATAACCATTGTCCTGCCCACCCGTTTCATCCTCAAGATACCAAATCACCTGCTGGAGTTCGCCGGCATTCGCCAATCGATTGGCGTCGAAGTAACTGCCCGTTCCGGTATCCAGCGTCAATGTGCCGGCCTGGAACTGACTGTAAAGCCACGCGGTGCCAATGGAAATATTGTCCATCGGCAAGCCGGTGTTCGGGTCGGTCGCGTAGGCGCCGGCATCACCGGGAACGGCCCCCGTGTTGATGGTGTAGGTGTAAGGTCCACTGGGGGGTTGATTGATATACTCGCTGGTCTCAAGACAGAACGTGGCAAAACTGCCAAGCCCCGTGGTAACTACATTGAACTCGCCGCCATCGCCATATTGATACGTGGAAGCGGTAAAATTGAGTGTTCCATCCAGCCCGATGTACGCTAACAGGCTGGGCGCCGTCATCATTCCCGCCAAACCCGCCATCAGAATGGCCAGGTGTAAATTTCGTCTCTTCATGCTCGTGTTGCGCGGTCGTGTTACTGTGGTTCAACCTTTCCGGAGGTTATGCCTTTTCAGGGCTTCTCCTTGAGTCTGTTTGGTCATCTGCTGTCCGGGGCCTGAATCCATCGGGCCGGCCCCGCCGGACCGGGGTTCGGGGAGAATGCCGTGTCAAACTGAAGTAACCGGACCGACGCGTGAAGTCTTCCCGCACAGATCCCATCGTCGGAAACGCGAAGTATCCCCCCGCTCTTTTGATTGCTGAACTGACTGGTTTGGCCTTCATGCGATGGGTCGTAACGGTGCCACCCGTGACTACACTCCTTGGCATCGAGATCACCGCAGGGACGGCGTTGTCGTTACCCGTTACTTCTTTTGGTGTGACTTTCACCCGTACGTCTTGCCGTCGGTTTTGATGATTACTTGGTTTGGTTCTTTCCAGGCTGCGGGTTTGCTTCTGATTGATTATGCGGGGGACCGCTTTGCTGCGGGGCTACAGGCCAACGTTCCGACGGTGTAAATGGAAGAAAGTGCCAACCCGTAAACGGCGCACAAAAAAAGCAGCGGGCTGATGGTACAAATTGCCCCACTCATGATTTACGACTGGTTGGTATTGACGGCCGATATCAGGATGCGGAATGACGTCGCCTGACCGTCCATGCTGTCAGGCAAAGGCCGCCTAACACGGCCAGCGCGGTCGTGCCCGGTTCCGGAACCATCATGACTTTTAAGCCTTTGTCCTTGCTTATGTCTAACTCGCCGCCTTGCGGGGCCAGGGTTGCGTCCCATTGGAATGCCCACGAGACATTGCCGGTAACCGCCGAGGTATTGTCACTAAGGTTAAAATTTGAATTGGCCGGGTTGTTGAGTTCATTGAGCGTTGTTGGAACCAACGCAGTTTCGCCGTGACTTGCGTTTGGTGAAAGAAGCACTTCGGCAATGCCCGTACCCCCCGGTGTGCCGGTTGATTGAAAGGCTCCAGTATAAGTGCCAGGGCTGCCGTTAATACTGACGGTATTGTTGTTGTTGTTCAGCAGGTTAAAATTGGAATATTGAAAGAAGCTGACATTCAACGTCTGGTCCGACGAAACGTTATCAATCCAGATGTATTCCATTATATCGGCAGATCCGGAACCGGCGCCATTGCCGGTCAATGTGTAATCAACATTCACGGACAACAGCGAGTTTTGATAAGTCACGGTCACGTCATTGGCCCCGCCAGGGGTGGTGGTCAACCCGCCGATTGTGTTGATGGGCTGCGGCGCGCTGCCGTTCACCGAAAACCAAAACCACTGCTGGGTCAATTCATTCTGCCCGCCGAGCACAGTCCAACTGTTCATGCCGAGATTGCCGGTGCCAGCGCCCAGGTTCAGTGTCGCCGTAGAACCCCCATCGGAAAGCGAGTAATTTTGCGCCATGCTTTTGCCCGGCAAAAAAACCAAGGCGGCCATTACCAGGGCGGCAGACAATGTTGCGACTCCACTTCCGGTCATAAATTTCTTAACATTTTTCATGGGCCTCCGTTAGCTTTTGATTTTTGCTTATTCTTTGTTTTTAGTTGTTTTCGTTGTTCTCGCTGTCAACCGCTCGAAATTGTCTCAATTGCGCTGCTCGGCGCCGGCGTATAAGGCCCAAGGCCGCCATTCCGCCCGCCATCAGCGCCACGGACGAAGGTTCAGGTACCGTAAGAAACTCGGTTCCGCTGATATTTAAAGCATTCCCACTAGCCAAGGACATCGCATCAGATTCAAAGGTAAAACTCGTCGTGCCGTTGAGCGGACCGGGCGGGAGGGGGCCGGTCGGAGGCCCGCCGTCCGCCAGCATTTCCGTTGAAGTTTGATCTGTTGGTTGCCATTGATCTTGAAGCGAAGAAGCGCCCCCGTTCCCGTACTGCATGGCCAGGTATTGGGAACCGGGAGTAGTAACGGACATCTGTATGGTCTGGGGTCCCGGAGGCAAACTAGCGACCGAATATTGGAACAAGCTTACGTTTTCCGGATTTCCGGAACTGTTGAGAAGTGTTATACCATATAATCCCATATTTCCCAAATAAACTTCACAAGCAGGAGTTAGTGGCATACAATAAAGCCGCATAAACAAAGGCTTTCATCTATGTCCAACCAACGAAAAACCGAGAATCCAACGGGTGCAGGCATAAAACCGGGTCTGCGGATGGCTTTTGATAGTCGGTTGAAGCTGGAGTTTCACGGTTCCAAGATCACGTCTGATGCCGGGTTGCTGGCCTATCGGGAACTGGATGCGGCACTGGGTCTAACCGATCTGGGTGAAAATCTGTTGAGTGATGGTCGGACGGGTAAGAACACGCAACACTCGATGGTAGCGCAGATGCGGCAGTCCATCTTCAGCCGGTTGGCAGGTTACGAAGACACCAATGATGCCGAACGGCTCTCCGTTGATCCTACCATGCGGCAGATTGTTGGTGGGCGAGCCACGGAACACACTGCAGCGTCCACCAGCCAGATGGGACGGTTCGAGACCGAGGTATTGACCCAACCGGGCAACTTGAAGGCGTTGACGAAGCTATCAGGAAAATGGATTGACCGGCTACGGGAACGCCAGCCGATGCGGGAACTCATTTTGGACATGGATAGTTCCGTGAGCGAGACCTATGGCGAGCAGGAAGGAACCGCGTTCAACGGCCATTTCGGCTGCACCTGCTACCATCCGCTGTTTTGCTTCAATCAGTTTGGCGATGTGGAGCAGTCCCTGCTGCGAGATGGCAACGTGCATAGCGCCAAGGATTGGCGGGCGGTGCTGGAACCGGTGGTGGCGCGGTATCAGGGTAAAAATATTCCACGCAAATTTCGGGCGGATGCCGCCTTTGCCAACCCGGAGCTCTATGAATATTTGGAAGCCGAGGGATTCGAGTATGCCATCCGTCTGCCGGCCAATGATGCGTTGCAGCGGGACATCGAACCACTGCTGATCCGACCGGTGGGGCGTCCCTCGAACGCGCCGGTGGTCTGGTATGCCGGTTTTTTGTATCAGGCCAAGAGTTGGAATCAGGCCCGGCGCGTGGTGGCAAAGGTGGAGTGGCACAATGGCGAACTTTTTCCTCGGGTCGGATTTATCGTGACCAATCTAACCCGACCAGCCAAACGGGTGGTGCGGTTCTATAATCAACGGGGCACGGCGGAGCAGTGGATCAAGGAAGGCAAGAACGCCGTCAAATGGACGAGGCTATCTTGTCACGACTTTGTGGACAATCAGGTGCGGCTGCACCTGTTCGTGCTGGCCTACAATTTGGGCAACTTCCTGCGTCAGGCGGTGCTGCCCCAAGCGGTGCGTCACTGGACGTTGACGACGTTGCGGGAGAAACTGATCAAGATCGGGGCGAAGGTGGTTCGCCATTCCCGGAAGATCATCTTCCAGATGGCGGAAGTGGCGGTGCCGAGAGAGTTGTTCCAGACGATTTTGGAACGGATTGGACGGCTGAGATCACCAGCTGCAGCAACCGGATGAGGAAAAGTGGAAGGAATCACATGAAAACCACGGCAACAACGGAGGCGGTGTCTTCACCTCCAGAAGAAAAATGGCATTTGAGCCAACAATGGCGTCAAAACACCTTCCGCGCCGGACAAAAACCAAGGTCAGACTGGAAAAATGACTTGCAAACTTATGAAGAAGGCAGAAAATCACGAAAACCACCCACGCCGTTCGTGGGCATTAAACCATATGGGAAATCCCAGCTTACTAGAAGAATACAAGGTAATTTTTGAACATCCTAACGAGAGTGATAACTACAAAAACATGATTAGTGTGGTATTACTCAAAGATATTCACGACTCAATCGAAACCTTATTCAACTCAAAACTTGGTAGATGTATTGAAAACAAAAAGTGGTTCTATAAATCAAAAGAAAGTGGAGAGTCTTGGGAAATCAACAATAATAAAGAAGCCCCATTAACAGTCGCACCGAGAGTGTAAGTTAAAGTAAGTGTGTTGCCGTTGCCCAAATTATAATCAGCGGATAATTGATTGGTTGTTGAGCCGTGTTTTGCCATTAGAATTGAAGTTAAGTCTGCACTGTTTAACTGCTGAATCCCATTACCCACATTGTAATAAATGGTTTCCTGGTTCAATTGATTCACACCATTAAAGTACCAATTGATCAAACCGGCGTTGGCGTCAAACCCCACACTGGAATTAAAGCCAGTGCCGCTTTTGACAATGTTGGTTATCTGTGCCTCACTTTGAAATGCCATGCCTGTCAATATTAGCGCAAAGAAAGCGCCCCGTAACATCTGCGCCCCGTTTACGAAGTGTTTTTTTTGAATCTTCATAAGGGGTTTTGATTGTGTTTACGTTACGTTTTTAATGTTACACTGGATCAGTAGCGTCGCTTTTGGGTAAAGCGTTGGCAGCAAACCAAGGCACCCAAGCCCAGCAGAAAACAGCCAGCCGTCGTGGGCTCGGGAACGGCCACAACGTAGCCCTGTCCGTTGTCTGTTAAAGCGATCAGATTTGCCTCAGCAGTGAGATCAGGGAGACTATCTAACATAGTGCTGGCTTCATTTGTGACCGGATCATTGCCGGACACGGTGAGAGTGTAAGTTCCGCCGCTGTTTCCGCCGCTATTGTTAGCCATGTCCTCCCATATGGCCACCTGTAGCGCCGCGGCATCCTGGCTGCCCATGGAGGGTGAGTAGTACGCTGCCCATAGTTTCTCGATATTGGTTGCGGCAGCAGAGCCCATGGGACCAACGGAACTGACCGGAGCTGATACGAGGGCAGTATAATTGTAGTCAGGGTACGCTGTGTGTTCGCTTTGTTGGGTAGCTATATCAATGCAGAAGGAGGGAGTCGCCACTGTATCAACCGTCAGATTGTATATTCCCGCCTCCACGCCTGATTCATTGATACCGAGAGCGCTGGAAAAGAGATTTACAGTTTCATAGTTATCCTGCCCCAGTTGTCCTACGCTATCAAGTGTGAGCGTTACTTGAGCCGATGCGCTGCTCGCTACAGCCAGTGCGGCCGCCATGATCGCCACTTGTAATTTTTGTATTTTCATATCCCCTTTATGTTTTTGTTGCTGTGGTTGACTTTTTTTAAGTTGGTTTTTTGCGGGGGCCTGTTTGAATTCATTTCTGATTCGTGTTTTGTTTTTCTGATTAGCTTTTTGCGGGGGCTTTATTTGAATCCCGGCTCCCCGCCAGGACTCCGATGACAAAAATCAAAGAGAGGGCCAGTGCGTAAACCAAATACCAAAAGAGTGACATGGGATTGATTGGGTTTTCTGGAGGAATACGCATAATTCGGTTGATTTTAATGGTTATCGGGTTATTTCATGGCTGAACGCCGCCGCATGACCAACAGACCTGTCAGCCCGCAAACCATGAGTGCGACTGTCCCGGCTCGGGGACGGAGGGCATTAGATCTTCCTCAAAACTCGCATTTCCGGTGAAGGTTACTGAAAGATTAAAGTCCAGAATGCCCCCATTTGGAACCGCATTGCCGGCATCATATTCAATGGAGCCAATCCATTCGCTGCCATTAAAGGTCGGCCCGGTGACAATGTCTGTCCACCCACTCGGACTGGCCACGTTGACACCGGAAAATGAAAACTGCTGGTTCATCGTAATCGTGACTTCGTAGTCGTACCAAGTGTACCCGGTATCATTATTAATTTGCTCGTCGAGTTGCAGCGTTGGGTCTGTCCCATCCGTAGTGATGGTGCCGACTATGCTCCCCATTGCCCAAGCGAGCTGCGTCCCATAAATGCTCAACTGGTAGTTATCGGAGCTGCCTGATACAGGTTCGGGAGAGGTATAGGAACAAGTCATATTGGTGTTATTACTCCAGAGGTCGGCACTCATATCCGCCCGGCTGATACCGGCTCCCGCCAGCAACACCGCCATAATTGCAAGCATTCTAATTTTCATAGGTATTCCTGATTCCAGTTTTGTTTTCTGATTGGTATTTTTCGGGGGCCTGCTTGAATCCTGGCTGCACGCCGGATTCCTGCGTCAAGAAATGGATTGGGGTTCAAATTAATCATGAGCTATAGAGCCAATAAAATTCTGAGACGGTTGAAGAATCCCAAGGATGCTCCCTGCCGATCTTCTTGCGGCATCTTCACCGATCTCGGTTGCCTGAATCCCGCCTTTTTGCCGATGGGTTCGCCCAAGTTGGTCGTTACTTGCACGCAACGATCATCCCACAATTCAATCATTCGCTGGTCTTTTACGTTGGTCACTTCCAGATCCGGCAACCCACAACTGGCCAGCCATTCTTTGATCGCCGCCACCTGCCGGGGTGAGGAGGCGCGGGCGGTGAAAATTTTTACGGTGCGTCCTTCGGCAATCCATTTCTGCACGCGAGCCAGCATCGGCTCAATGGGACTGCCAATCTCGTCCCCGCGCGCGCTGCCCAGGTCGCGGGCCAGTGTCCCGTCCAGATCCACACCAATCCACGGGGACCCGCCATATCGCACTTGTGTGTTGTCTGTGAACTGCTGGCCGCACTTTCGGCACACCGCGCCCAAACGCCCATCCTCCAACCGGAACGGCTTTAATTCCTGACCGCAACAGGTCTCCTCAACTTTGACCGATGCGAAACCGTTGCCCCATCCCTCTTGAACGTCTTGATCGAACCGGGCTATGGGCATGTATCGTGCGCCACCCTTGGCCCAGCCCACATTGGGCAGCATTTCCTCTTTATTTTGTAATGCCGTGTTCATTCGCACAGACCAGTTCGTAATTCCACAAAGCCGCTATTTCGCGGCTTCGCGTCAATTCGCACACCGTCTCATCCAAGGCACACTGCCTTTCATTTTCACATTTTTACACTTAAACTGTTGTCGTCGGAAGCCGGAGAACTTACAATGATTTCATGTTCACAATTGACCATTAAATACTCACAAAATGGCCTGGGTTATTGACCAAAAGACGGGATATCCACATTCCACATGGAGACCGTAGGGATTATTCACCATCCGGAAGGTTATTCACCATTTTGGGAAGTTATTCACAAAGTGTAATGATTTATTGACAAAGGTGTCTTAAAAATCTACACTGCATGCATTGGCCACGGGCAAAAGGTTTGAAGCAGATTTTGCTCTTGGAAAAAAATTTGGAAAGTGATGCTTCCAGAAAATCTGGTCGCTGAGAAATGAGAAATTTGGCAGCACTATTGTAACACGATCAGTTTGGAATCGGTTTCAGATTGAGGAGAGTGATTACTGTAGAGCGGTAGATGTAATGTCGTAGTTTCCATGAAGTTTATGGTAGGCAATACCGCCATCCAACAGGCAAATCCGGCGCCTCGAAAACATGTGGACAGTGGCGTGGCCAATTTGTCACATGGCAGCCTGACACATCTGGCCTGCAAGTGCTCGACCAAGGATACCGCGGATTTCTTAATCAAGAAGGATCGGATTGTTTGTGCTTTTTGCGACCGGGAGATTTTGTGTCTGCCTCCCATACTCGGGGTTTACAAGGCCACCTGTAGTTGCTGTAGCTCCTTTTCGGTCAAATCCACTTTCGTTCTGGATTCGCGGGGGCTCTATACCTGCACTTGGTGCGGTCGAACGAAGTAGCCTGTCCGAGTTTGCAACCCCCCGCCAACCGGGTTCAATTAATCGGTTCGCGACCCGTGAAACAAATATCGCAGTCCCGTCGGGAATTCTTACGCGCGAAAGCAGCAAGGTCTGGTCAAAGTCTTTTACCAACAGCTTTCCCGAAGATCATGGCCGGCGGCGGATAAGTTCGAAATTGCAAAGCCGCACTTCCGGTTTGCCCAGGGTGTCGAGCACGAGGTGTTGCTCCGAATCGAAGGAAATCAGCAGGTGATCGGGCTTGAGGTTGAGGTCTTCCAAACCGCAATGGGCCAGCCGGCGCGTGACCAGTTGCGTCAGTTCCTCCATGATTGGTTTGGAAATCAATTTGTTGGTGCAGGCGCGTTTGACGTTGACGGCCTGGTAGTATTTTCCGTCCTGCGCCGCGAGCAGTTCGTCCGGGCCGTTCCAGAAACCCCAGATGGTGATGTAGTCGTATTCCTTGCGAACGACCGGGGCGCCGTCGGGCGTGAGAAAATCCGCCAGGGCGGCGTAACGCCGTTCGTCAGACACCTGGCGGGCGGAACCGCGCGGGCGGCCGGTCATGTAAATGGCGCGCGGATAAACCGTCCGGACGCCGTGGCGGCTCATTTCAAACGCCAAGGCAAATTCCTCGAAGGGGCTGTTGAAGCCGTAAGCCCGCGCGGCCGCCTTGTGGGCATCGGGATTCTTCAGCCACGGCGAGTCGCCCATGCGCGAGACCTTCCACACCAGATTGATGTTGTCCTTGGTGCGCGTGTAAAAAGTCTGGTTGCGGGCGGATAATTTTTTCTTGGGCGTGCGCCGCCAGCGTTCCGGCAGAAAATAATTGAACAGGTCCGGGTCTTTGCCCACCACCCAGAGCAATCCGCCCGTGCTTTCGGCGCGGCCAAAAATGTAATCCACGCCCAGCACGTTCGTGGCGCGGAGATGCGCCGGCAGCGGACTGGCCGCGGCGGTGTCGAACCGGCGGGCCATGTGTTTGAGGTAAAGCTGCCGGTTGGCGCTCCGCACGGCCTGTTCGTGTTCGGGGGTCCGTTCGAGCAGTTCGTAATCCACCAGCGCGTAGGCAAACTGGTCGTTGGGATCGCGCAACAACAACTTGTCCGGCTGCGGGCGCAGAATGATGTGCGCCGGTTTCATATCAATGACCCGATAGCCTTTCTGCCACAATTCATGGGTGACCAGGCTGGTGACACGGGCGAGAAACTCCGCCTGCGCCCGGCCTTCCAGCCCGAATTTTTCCACCGTTTCCACCGCGTCCAGGCCCTTGATCCAGCCGAACAGCACGACGTATTGCCGCAGAATGTCAATTTCCACCCCCGGATGCCGCGTCACCTTCGCGCGGATTTTGTCCTCGGACCGGCCCGTCTGCCAGAGTTGCAACCGCTCGCTCGGCACGTAAATCGCCAGCGGACGTTGCGTGCGGATGCGAATGGCCGCCGGTCCGACCTCGCCCCGGCGCAACTCCATGAGCAGCGAAAATTCCTCGAACGGGCTGTTGAATTCCGCCTGAATGAACTTGTTGACCGTGAGGGTGTCGAACGGAACCATTTCGCCCACGCGCGACCATTTGACGACCAGATTCAACACCCGGTTGCCGTCCACCGGGCGCGTTGGCACTTTATAGACCGTGCTCGTGCCCTCCAGACGCTGGCGATGGTGCTCAAACCATTCGCGCGCATACCAGTTCTCCGGCAACAGGCTTCTCCAAAACGGCAGCCCGAAGCGCGTGAGATAAAGGTCGCCGCCGTCCGCCGTCTTCAAGTGAATGTAATCCACTCCCAGCAGCGAAATGGCGCTGCGCGATGCCGGCAAGTCCGCCGGCAAAACCGGCGTCGGCGGATTTGCGGCGGGGCCGGGCGCATTCGCAGCGGAAATTTCGCGCGCCGGGTTGAACGTCAAAAGTTTGGCATCGGCAGCCACGCGGTTAATCTAGGCATTCCCCCCGCCGTCGCAAGCGGTGTTTCGCCTCCTTCGCCGAATTGTGAATGGCAGCAACGTTGTTTCCCGCCCGTCTTGGCGATAAACTGAGCGGACAAGCATGGCGAAACCAACCGTGGCCAAAACCAACATCGGCCTGCTCGACCTCGACAACATTGCGGTCCGGGGGAACGGGCGGGCGGCTTTCCCACGCACCTGCTGGACATGGCAACGCGGCGAACAATGGGGCATCCTTGGTCCCAACGGCTCGGGCAAATCGCTGCTCGCGCTCGCGCTGTGCGGCCGGGTGCCGCTGCTCCACGGGGAAATTCATTATCATTTCGATCCCGCTGCCAGGGATGCGTTCCCGGAACAATCCATCGCCCTGGTTTCGCCACAGGTCCAACGCGAGCTCGCCATCGGCGAAGGCTCTTTCTACCAATCACGCTGGCACAGCGGCATCGCCGAAGGCCGGCAGACCGTGGCGCAGTTCCTTTCGCAGGCCAGCGTTGAGGACATCAACCCGTTTGAAGTCGGTGCCCGCAAGAGCAACCCGCACCAGTTTTGGGAAAACCGCCGGCGATTCAGCCGCTGGCTGGGCATCGAACCCTTGCTTTGCCGGAAGCTGATCTCCCTCTCCAACGGCGAGCAACGCAAGGTGCTCCTTGTCCACACCTTGCTGCGGTTGCCGCGGCTTTTGATACTCGACGATCCGTTCGGCGGCCTCGATCTGGCGACGCGACTTCGCTTGAAAACGGTTATTCACCGATTGATGCGCGCCGGCTGGCCGGTGCTGGTCATCACCAGTCGTCCCGACGAGCTTCCGTCGCAGACCACTCACCTGCTGCTCGCTCGCAACCGCCGGATCATCGCGCAAGGAACCAAACGCGCGGTGTTGCAACATCCACTGGCTCGCCGATTAATATCTTCACCAGTTGTGTTGTCCGCGTTCTCGTCCTCGAAGGAACCAGCCGGGAAAGGCCGCGCCGCTCCCCTCATCGAGTTGAATCACGCCACCGTCCGGTTTGGGCGTCAGCGCATTCTCGACGATGTCACCTAGATGATGCGCCGGGGCGAGCACTGGGCGTTGCTGGGCCCAAATGGTTCCGGCAAGACCGCCTTGTTGAGTTTGATTCAAGGTGACAACCCACAGGCTTATTCGCTCGACCTCCGGCTTTTCGGCTTGAAGCCCGAAACCACGCAAACGCTCTGGCACCTGCGCCGGCAAATCGGCTGGCTCTCGCCCGAATTGCATCTCCATTATCCGCCGGACTGGTCGTGCCTGGATGTCGTCTGCTCGGGTTTCTTCAACGCCGTGGGGCTTTATGAACCTTGCACGTCCCGTCAGCGCGCCGCTGCCCGCAACTGGCTGCGCCGGTTTGGACTTGCGGGTCGCGCCAGGAACTCGTTTGGAGAATTATCCTTGGGCGACCAGCGTCTGGTCTTGCTGGCGCGGGCGGTGGTGAAAAAGCCGAAACTGCTGGTTCTCGACGAGCCTTGCCAGGGACTGGATGCTGCGCATCGTCTCTCGATTCTGTCCACGGTGGACCGGCTCATCGGCCAGACTCGCGCCGGCCTCATCTTCGTCACGCATCACGCAAAGGAAATGCCCGCATGCATCACCCATGTCTTGAAATTGAAGTCCGGTCGCATCCACCAAAGCCACAGGCGACGTTAAAAAGTTTGTCTCCAACCGGCGCAGTTGTATTTTTATGCCATGAAAACTTCGGTCGAACTTGAAAAATCGGCGGCACTGCAGGTCGCCGCGCTGATGGCCGCGGCGGCGCGGACGGCGCCCAAGACGTGCGGCATCGACAACATCAAGATCGCCGCGATTGACGACGAACCGACGAAGCAAAAGGTCATTTCCAAAATGCGCGAGATTGCCACCAAGGAAAGCCGGCCCGGCCTCGCGCGCGACGCCGGTAACATTGAGAACTCGCCTGTGCTGGTGGTCATCGGCGTGGAACCCAACCCTGCAGGCTTGAACTGCGGGTTCTGCGGCAAGCCGACCTGTGAAGCGCTGGAGATGGCCGGCGGGACCTGCACCTTCAATTCGATTGACCTCGGCATGGCCACCATGTCGGCGGCGGAAGTGCCGGCCGGTTCCACATTGACAACCGCATCATGTATTCCATCGGCCGGGCGTGTCTGGATTTGGGAATGTTCGGGCCGAAGGTCAAACAGGCGCTCGGCATTCCATTGAGCGTGACCGGCAAAAATCCATTCTTCGACCGCAAGGCGTGATACGACCGGTACTCCGCAAGCCACACCGGCGGGATTTCCCGGTTCAAAGATTTGCCGCAGCCTCTGCGGAGGACTGCCACGCACATCAAACTTCCCGGAATGCTTCTTCCTGCCAGGACAGATAAAAAACGGACTAAGCGCGCCTGGCGCACCCACCTCAAAGCCGACGCTAATTTTTAAAAACAGTGCTTCCTATTTACCGGCAAATGGGCTATATTGCATCCAGCGTCGGTTTCCGACGGACTCTCGCCAGGGTGTTTCAAGGGACGCCCTTCCAGTGATTCCGGACTTTTCTGTCGTGAGCTTTTCTCCTCGTGGAGCGAAGCGCTGGTCGTGCGGTTAATTTTTTATGTCACAGCCGAAGATTATTCAAGGCGGAATGGGCGTTGCCGTGTCCGGCTGGACTTTGGCGCGCACCGTTTCCAAATTGGGACAACTGGGCGTTGTTTCCGGGACGGGACTAGCCATCATCCTGGCCCGCAGCCTGCAACTGGGCGATCTCGATGGCCACCTGCGCCACGCCCTGCACCGGTTCCCCATTCCCGAAGTCGCCGCACGCGTGCTGGCGCAATACTTCGTTCCTGGCGGAAAATCTCCGGCGACGCCATTCAAACTCGCTCCCATGCCCACACTCCGCCCCGGCCCGGCGCTGGTGGAATTGACAGTGGTGGCCAATTTCGTGGAAGTGTTTCTGGCCAAGGACGGCCACGACGGATTGGTCGGAATTAATTTTCTCGAAAAAATCCAGTTGCCCACTCTGCCCTCGCTTTACGGCGCGATGCTCGCCAATGTGGATTACGTGCTCATGGGCGCCGGAATACCCCGCGCCATTCCCGGCGCGCTGGATCGTCTGGCGCAAGGCGAATCGGCCCAGATGAAGATTGACGTCATCGGTGCGTTGCCCGGCGAGGAATTCCTTTCCACGTTCGACCCGCGCGCCTTTTTCAACGGCCAGCCGCCCGTTTTGAAACGTCCGCAGTTCCTCGGCATCGTCGCCTCGGTGACCCTCGCCATGACTTTGGCCAAAAAGGCCAGCGGACGTGTGGACGGCTTCGTCATCGAAGGCGACACCGCCGGCGGACACAACGCCCCGCCGCGCGGAACGCTGCAACTCAACGCCATCGGTGAACCGGTTTATGGGGAGCGTGACATCGTTGACCTCGAAAAAATCCGCGAGCTGGGCCGGCCGTTCTGGCTGGCCGGATCGTATGGGCGGCCAGGCCGGCTGGCCGAGGCCTTGCGGCTTGGCGCCGCCGGGGTTCAGGTGGGAACGGCATTTGCGTTTTGCAATGAATCCGGCCTGCGCCCCGAGCTCAAGCAGGAGGCTCTGCAAATGAGCCGTGCCGGCGTCGCTCGTGTTTTCACCGACCCGGTCGCCTCGCCCACCGGTTTTCCGTTCAAGGTGGTTCAGATGCCCGGCACGCTTTCTGAAGCCGATCGGTATGCGGCCCGGACACGCATCTGCGACCTGGGTTATCTCCGGCATCTTTATCGCAAACCGGACGGGACACTGGGCTACCGTTGCCCGGCCGAGCCGGTGGATGATTTTGTCAAAAAAGGCGGGACGATAGCCGCCGCGCAAGGCCGTAAATGCCTCTGCAATGGACTGGTTGCCAACATCGGCCTCAATCAGGTGCGTTCCAATTCGGAAGAGGAACTGGCGTTGATGACCGCCGGCGACGACGTCGCGCAAGTGGCACAGTTTCTCAAGCCGGGTTGCGACACTTACACCGCTGCGGACGTTGTGCGCTGCCTGTTGGACGAGCCGGTTCACGTCAACGGAGCAAGGTTTTTAGTAGCGCATCCAAGTCCGGCGCACGTGTGAACATCGTCGGAAGTCCCGCATCCCAACTTCAAGTTGCCGGCGGCGGAATCTTCTCGATGACGTGCATGCGGATGCGTCTGCACTGTGAACAGCGGCCGAAGGTGTAGGTCCGGCCAACGGCCTTGAGCCGGATGCCGTATTTGCCCCACGGCTCGGTGAAGCCGCACTGCAAGCAACGTAGCTGCCAGCCGGGTGCGCGCTTTTCCGGGTCCAGCTTCTTCTTCGCCATTGAACCGCTTGTTTTCATGGCGCAATAATCTCTCCCCGTTTTGAATTCGTTGGCGAGCTTTTTCTTCCGCTGTGCACCCGGGGCGCCGGGTCATTTTTCATTGAGCAACGCGTCCAAATCCAGCGCCCGGGTGAACATCGCCAGGCCGCCGCCGGGTGTGCGCGGCCATTGTTCCTGCGGACGGTCCCAATAAAGCTCCACGCCGTTGCCATCCGGGTCGCGCAGGTAAAGCGCTTCGCTCACGCCGTGGTCCGCCGCACCGTCCAGTTCAATGCCCGTCGCGAGCACGCGACGCAACGCATCGGCCAGCAGCGCGCGGGTCGGATACAAAATCGCCACGTGATACAAACCGGTGGTGCCCGGAGGCGGCGGCGAACCGCCCGCACTTTCCCAGGTGTTGAGGCCGATGTGATGATGATAACCGCCGGCGGAGAGGAACGCCGCCTGCCGCCCAAAACGCTGCGTCAGTTCGAAGCCGAGCACATCGCGATAAAAACCAATCGTCCGTTCGAGGTCGGCCACCTTCAGATGCACGTGGCCAATCCTGACTTTGGCGTCAATCGGAGAAGAGTTCCTGGCCATGGTTTGTTGGTTGGCGTTTCTTTGGAATGAATCTTTAACGCCCAAATTCTCGCCGGGCGGCGGCCAGTCCGCGTTCATAAGTGGCAATCAGCCGGTCCCACGCGGCACTGGCCTCCTCGTCAATCTGCCGGCGTGCCGGGTCGGCGTCGAACCATGCGATCGTGCGGGCAATGCCCTCGCGGTATCGTGTGGTGCAGACAAAATCAGGCACAAAGCGTTTGATCTTGGTGTTGTCGAACACGGCGGAGTGCGATTTGTCGCCCAGCAACGTCCCCGTGTCTTCCGGAATGCAGGCGGTGATGAAGTCGGAGGCGATATGCACCAACCGGGGAACCGGAACGCCCGCCGCCTCCGCGGTGAATTGATAAATCTGGTTCCAGGTCAGGACCTCGTCGGAGGTAATGTGGAAGGCGTGACCGATCGCAGCCTGCTGCCCAAGCAACCCGATCAGGCCCTTCGCGAAATCACTGTTGTGCGTGATGGTCCAGAGCGACAGCCCGTCGCCGGGCACAATCACCGGCTTGCCCTGCCGCATCCGGTCCACTGCCGTGTAACTCTTGAGCCAACTGTTCACCGCGAGCGGCACGACGGTATCGCCATAAGTCAGCGACGGGCGAACCGTGGTCATGGGAAACGTCTCCTCGCGCAGCGCGCGCAGCAGGCGTTCCTCGCCGGCGGTCTTGTTCCGCGAATAATCCCAGAACGGGTTCGTCAACGGTGTGGACTCGGTGATGAGGTAGTGCGCGAGCGGCTTCTGATAGGCGCTGGCCGAGCTGATAAAAACGTATTGGCCGGTGCGACCCCGGAACAGCGCAATGCGTTGCTCGATTTCCGCCGGCGTAAACGCGATGAAATCCACCACGGCGTCCCAGTCCTGTTTGCCCAGCGCCGCCGCCGCCGCGGGATCGGCGAGGTCGGCCGTGATTTGATGCGTGCCCGGCAGCGCGGGGCGCCGGGCGCGATTGAGCAGGGTGACGTGAAATCCGCGCGCCACCGCCAGTTGAGTGCAGGCCGTGCTGATGATGCCGGTACCGCCGAGGAAAAGAACTTTCATGGTTGGTCAGGTTTTGTTTTTAATCAGCGTCTGTTTACGAAACCCTTTCGGCGCCCCTTCGGGTTCGGTTCCACCTCCAATTGCGGATTTCCGGCAGGTCCTGGCCGTATGTGTGAATGTAATTCTTGTGGTCGAGCAGCTTGTCGCGGATGAATTGCTTGGCGTAAGCCGCGCCCGCACCCAGGCCCGGCACGCGGTCAATCACGTCGCTGACCAGGTGGAACCGGTCGAGATCATTAAGCACAACCATGTCGAACGGCGTCGTGGTCGTGCCTTCCTCTTTGTAGCCCCGCACATGCAGGTTCCGGTGGTTAGTCCGGCGATAGGTCAGACGATGAATGAGCCAGGGATACCCATGGAACGCGAAGATGATGGATTTGTCCTTGGTGAACAGGGCGTCGAAATCCTGGTCGCTTAATCCGTGCGGATGTTCGCTCTGTGGCTCGAGCGTCATCAGGTCCACCACGTTGACGACCCGGATTTTCAACTTGGGAAAATGTTCCCGGAGAATTTGCACCGCCGCCAGGGTTTCCAGCGTCGGCACATCGCCCGCGCAGGCCATCACCACGTCGGGCTCGCCGCCGCGGTCATTGCTCGCCCATTCCCAAATCCCGATTCCGGCCGTGCAGTGTTTGACGGCGGCGTCCAGGTCCAACCATTGCAGCTCCGGCTGTTTGCCGCTGACGATCACGTTGACATAATTCCGGCTGCGCAGGCAATGGTCGGTCACCGAGAGCAGCGTGTTGGCGTCCGGCGGCAGATAAACGCGGATCACCTCGGCCTTTTTGTTCACGACGTGGTCAATGAAACCCGGGTCCTGGTGACTGAACCCGTTGTGGTCCTGCCGCCAGACCAGCGAACTGAGCAGGTAATTCAACGATGCGATGGGCCGCCGCCAGGGAATGTGCCGCGTCACCTTCAACCACTTGGCGTGCTGGTTGAACATGGAGTCCACGATGTGAATGAACGCCTCGTAACAGGAGAAAAAACCGTGCCGGCCCGTAAGGAGGTAACCTTCCAGCCAGCCTTCGCATTGATGCTCGCTCAACATCTCCATCACGCGGCCATCCGGCGCGACGTGGTCGTCGGCCGGAATGATTTCCGCCGTCGAACAACGGTCAGTGATGTCGAACAACGCATTCCAACGGTTCGATGCAGTCTCGTCCGGACTGAACACGCGGAAATTATCCGGATTGAGCTTCATCACGTCGCGGATGAACCGGCCCTGGACGCGCGTGGCTTCGGCAGTGACCGTCCCGGGCTTCGGCACTTTTACCGCGTAGTCGCGGAAGTCTGGCATTTTCAAATCACGGAGAAGAATGCCGCCATTAGCGTGAAGGTTCGCGCTCATGCGGCGTGTGCCCTTGGGCGCGAGTTCCGCCAATTCCGGCCGCAGCCTGCCGGTCGGGTCAAAGAGTTTCTCCGGCTGGTAGCTTTTCATCCAGCGTTCGAGAATCTTGATGTGGGCCGGCTTGTCCATGTCACCCATGGGGACCTGGTGCGCGCGAAACGTTCCTTCGATTTGTTTTCCATCCACCACCTTCGGCCCGGTCCAGCCTTTTGGCGTGCGCAACACGATCATCGGCCAGTGCGGACGCTGCTTGAAACCGTTGCGGCGCGCGTTGGCTTGAATCCGTTTTATTTTGGCCAGGACGGTGTCGAGGGTGGCGGCCATTTGCTGGTGAACGGCCTTCGGTTCATCGCCTTCGACGAAGTGCGGTTCGTAACCGTAGCCGCGGAACAACGATTCGAGTTCGTCATGCGGCAGGCGCGCCAGCACGGTCGGGCCGGCGATTTTGTAGCCGTTGAGATGGAGGATGGGCAGCACCGCGCCGTCCCGGACGGGATCGAGAAATTTGTTCGAGTGCCAGCTGGTGGCGAGCGGGCCGGTCTCGGCTTCGCCGTCGCCGACGACGCAGGCCACGATCAGATCGGGGTTGTCGAAGGCCGCGCCGAATGCGTGCGACAACGCGTAACCCAGCTCGCCGCCTTCGTGGATTGAGCCGGGCGTTTCCGGTGCGACGTGGCTGGGAATGCCGCCGGGGAAGGAGAATTGTTTGAACAATTTCTTCATCCCGGCCTCGTCCTGGGAAATGTTCGGATAAATTTCGCTGTAGGTCCCTTCAAGGTAAGCACTCGCAACCAACCCCGGGCCGCCATGTCCGGGGCCGGTGATGTAAATGACGTTCAGGTCCTGCTCTTTGATGACGCGGTTAAGGTGAACGTAGATGAGGTTCAGCCCGGGCGTCGTGCCCCAGTGGCCGAGCAGGCGGGGTTTGATGTGCTCGCGCTTGAGCGGCCGCTTGAGCAGCGGGTTGTCGTACAAATAAATCTGGCCGACGGACAGATAATTGGCCGCGCGCCAATAAGCGTCCATTTTGCGCAGCAAATCGGGCGACAATGGCTTGTTCATGATTTTGGTCTCTTTCGCTTTCACAAAAATCATCCTTTGAAACCTCCATGTGCAAAGCGGAGTTTGAATGAACCGCTTTCTTCAATTTGTGCAATGTCGTCAAAAAATCGAGCGCAAGCAAGGGGCGAAAAATGGCACAGGTGTTCCAGTGGAGATGAACGCAGATTGACGCTGACAAATTTCCGGCGCACAATCGCCTTCGTGCCAACAACCTTCTCAGAGGCATTCGCACGGGTACGACAGCTTGTGGCAAAATTCAGGGCCAACGAGAAATTCTACCCGTTCCGTGCTTATCTGGTATAACGATGGCAGATGAAGCGCGCCAAACAAAAGAGAACAAAGAAAACGATGCGTAACAAGCGCAGAGCTTATTTCTTGTCGCCGCAGAAAAAAGGGGGAATCCATCCTCAAAGTGCGAATAACGGGCACGAAAAAGGTGAAAACAATTTTCTTCATGAAGAAGCGACGGCTTACCGCACGGATTTTACCAACGTACTTGACGTTGGCACACCGCCTGAATCTGAATCTCAGACAGCTATTGTTGATTTGCCGCCGGCTGAAATGTCGGAAGAGTTGGCACGAATCGAAAAATTAAATTCTGAAGCTGAAGCACGGTGGAGGGAAAAACTGCGTGTTGACAGCTCGCTGACGCGCGCGCTGGTCAGTTTTCAGGCCAACAAAGGAAGAGCTGTCTATCGGTGGTTCAAATATAAAGAGGCATTCTCCGCCGGACTGATTGAGCATTTATTAAACAAGTATCGGATTTCGAAGGGGGTTTTGATTGATCCCTTTGCCGGAAGCGGAACGGCGCTATTTGTCGCGGGCGGCCACGGCATGAAAGCCGAAGGCATTGAACTTCTCCCCATTGGACGAACGGTCATAGCAACCAAACAACTCATTGATTGGGATTTGAAAGATGCGGATGTCAACCAACTCGCGTTTTGGCGCGATGAACATCCGTGGAAGAAGTGCAAAACTGTAAAACCCATCAATGAGTTGAGGATTACACGCGGCGCATATCCGGCGGAAACGCTTGATGCAATGGGGCGATTCTTGGCGGCATCAGAACAGGAGAACGAACGAGTGAAAGTGGTTTTGCTGTTTGCGTTGCTTTGTATTCTCGAAAGCATCAGCTATACCCGAAAGGATGGCCAGTATTTGCGATGGGACTATCGGTCGGGCAGGCGACAGGGGAAAAAGATTTTTGACAAAGGCAAGATTCTGGCATTCGACACGGCCATTGCCCACAAGCTGCACGAAATAGTTCACGATTTGCGCGCTGGCGATATTCCCGAAGATTTATTCGCGAAAATACTCAAGAAAGCGGATGTCAAATTGCATGGCGGTTCCTGTCTCGACATTTTGCCGAAGCTCAAAGCTGAATCCTACGATTGCCTGATTACTTCCCCGCCTTACTGCAATCGTTACGACTACACGCGCACCTACGCGCTGGAACTCGCGCTGCTTGGTGTTGACGAAGACAGTTTGACGAACCAGCGGCAGGAAATGCTGAGTTGCACTGTTGAAAATCGCGCCAAAGATCTTCTGAAGCTTAATCCTGATTGGAAACCAGCCATCACCGCCGCGGATAATCAGACTTTGCTGCAAAACATCCTCGCTTATTTGGATTCCCAAAAGGAACTGGATCTCCTCAACAACAATGGAATTCCCCGCATGGTGCGCGGATATTTTTACGAGATGGCTTGTGTCATTTATGAATCGGCCCGAGTGCTGAAACGTGGAACGCCGCTTATCATGGTTAACGACAATGTCCGGTATGCCGGAGCCAGTATATCCGTGGACATCATTCTTTCAGAAATCGCCGAGCAACTGGGTTTTGTGGCTGAACAGATTCTTGTCCTCCCGAATGGGAAAGGAAACAGCAGCCAGCAAATGGGGGCGCATGGGCGCGACGCTTTGCGCAAGTGCGTTTATCTCTGGCGAAAGAAATAGTCATGATGAAACCATATCAGCAACATCTTAAATCGAGCAATAGCCTTGAAACAACCTACGAGGCAGTACGAGCGGGTTTTGTTGCCCTTGCATTGGAAAAGAATCGTCGCGCGACTCCGCTGGTCGCAGAAGCCAGGGCGCTGAAAGCTGCTGCCGGCAAAGCCAAAATTCCGGCTGATTTGCTTAAAATCGTTGAATCCAGCCGGGCCTGTTAACGGCGGCAGGTGTGTCGGACAAGGCAACAAATCATTTGCAGGATTCTGACAAACGCGAGGCCGTAAACGGACTCATCAAAAATTTCCTTGAACCCGCCGGGACCAATTTCATTGAGGAGCTGGTTTTTCGTTTCCTGCTGACTCGTGGCGACACGCTGGGCGGCTCGATGCGGAATATCGGCGGTTTCATGGCACAGAAAAAACTGACGCGCGCGATTCTCGCCTGCCTGAAGTTGTCCGGACAAAAATGTCATTGGCTTCACAAGGACACCAAAACATGGGCCGAACTGCCGGACGACGATGCAGATGTGGAATTATCGCTCCGTGGCCTTTCGTGGAAAGCCGCAAAAGGGCCGAGAACGTTGCTCTACAACGTCACCGTGCCGTTGGTGAAAAACAATGTGGACCTGTCGTTGTTCAGATGTTCATCTAGCGACTTGACCCGCGAGATCATTCACGCGTCGTCGGCTTACATTGCGCTGGGCGAACTCAAGGGTGGTATTGACCCCGCCGGAGCGGACGAGCATTGGAAGACCGCCAGCACAGCGCTGAATCGAATTCAGAAAGCGTTCGCCAAACGAAAACTCAAACCCCACACATTTTTCATCGGTGCCGCCATTGAAGCAAAAATGGCTTCGGAGATTTGGGACATGTTGAAACGAGGCGGTTTGAAAAACGCCGCAAACCTTACGGATGAAAACCAAATTGCATCGATGTCATCTTGGTTGTGCAAACTCTAGCGAAAAACAAGAAACCAAGAGATTTGGCCGGGGCTAAAATCGCTCATATATTTGGCGCTGGAGCGATTCATGCCGAAATTGTTGAATTGTACAGAGATGAAGCGTCCGAAGCAAAGTTTCCCTCTGAAGATGGATTGCTTATAGACGCGGTGTCCAAACAAGTTTGTGAGCAGGCAAGAAGCAAAGAGAAGTGATTAGCTCATAGTTTCCAGAACGTTGCAGACCGTCTTCGCGATCATCCATTCCTCGTCCGTGCGGATGACCCGGACCGCAACCCGGCTGGTCTTTTTGGAAATCACGCCGGCATTGGCTGCGTTTTGTTTCCAAGCGAGTTCAATTCCGAGAAATTCCAGCCCGCTGCAAATCCGCGCGCGGATTTTTGGCGCTCTCTCTCCAATGCCGCCCGCAAAAACCAGCGTGTCCAATCCTTCCAGCGCCCCGGCCATTCCGCAAATCCATTTCTTTGCCTGATAGCAGAACAGGGCGACGGCTTCGGCGGCGCGGATGTCCTCCTTTTCCCGCAACAGCAATTCGCGCATGTCGGAGCTGGTTTCCGACACGCCGAGCAAGCCCGATTCGTGATTGACGATATGATGAAATTGTTTTGCCGTCACCTGCTCGGCGCGTGACAGATACCAGCCGAGACCGGGGTCGAGATCGCCGGAGCGGGTGCTCATGGGCAGACCCGCGGTGGGCGTAAAGCTCATGCTGGTGTCAATGCTTTTGCCGCCGCGCACGGCGGTGATGCTCGCGCCGTTGCCAAGGTGCGCCAGAATCACGCGGCCTTGCGCGGCTTTGGCGCCGGCCACGCGGGCGAGTTCCTCCATGAGCCAGGCGCAGGACAGCCCGTGAAATCCGTAACGCCGGACTCCCCTGGCATCGTAACGCCTCGGAATCGGCAGCAAATGGGCCACGCGCGGCAGGCCGTGATGAAACGCCGTGTCGAAACACGCGATCTGCGCCAGGTTGGGGAAACGGTGGTGAAACGCCTCGGTCAACAAAATTTCCTCCGGCAGATGCTCGGGGTCGAACGGGCTGAGTTGATGCAACTCGTCAATCATTGCCGGCGTGATGCGCTGCGGTTCCCAATACTTCGGTCCGCCATGCACGACACGGTGGCCCACGGCGGCCAGCGCGCCACGTTCGATCCGGTCCTGAATCCAATCCATCAACACGTTCACCGCGATTGTGTGGTCCGGCACAGTGACCGGTCGGGAGAAATTGTCGGCTTGGTTCGCGCCTTTTACTGCAAAGCTTCCTCGCGGCAACCCTATTCCTTCGATTCGGCCTGCAAGAATCCGTCGCAACGGATCACCCGCTTCAAACAATGCGAACTTGATGCTCGACGAGCCGCCGTTGATGGTCAGGATGCCCGGCGCCGGCGGTTCGTTTCGCGGGCGGGCCGCTCGATTTCCCGTGGTCTTTGCTCGTTTCGCGTTCATGGTTCAGGGCTTCAGGTCATCAACGTCACCCACGCCAGCAGGCCGGCAATGGCCGCCAGCGTCACCGGCACGCCCAGGCGCGCGAAGGCGCGGAACGAAATGTGTACGCCCAGTTCGCGCGCTTGTTGCACCAGGATGATATTGGACACGCTGCCGACGATGATCAGGCTGCCGCCAAAACTGTTGGCCAGGGCGAGAATGTAAGCCGTGGCCGGATGGGAAAGATCAACGACTTTCAGCAGCAGCATCACCGTCGCCGAGTTGTTGATCAGGTTGGACAATACCGCCGTCGTCAGCGCCAGACAGTGCGGCTGGTTCAGGTTGAACCCGCTATGCGCGAGCGATTGCACCACCTGGTCGCCATAGCCGGTGCATTGAAATGCGCCGGTGACGACGAACAAGCCCATGAAGAGCACGAGGATAGGCCAGTCCACCAGCTTCAACAAATCGTCGGTGCGAAACCTGGGGCTGGCCAGGTGAATGCCGGCGGCGGCCAGCGCGATCACTTCCTTGGGCAAAGGTGAAAAAAACAAACCGATGACCACCACGAGAATGATCAAACCCTTGAACGTGTGCAACCGGTTGAACGGATACGTTTGCGGGTTGAACTCATTTTGAACCGGAAAAACGGATTCGATTTCTTTCCGCGACATCAGCCAGATGATGGCGTAGGCTGCGGCCATGGCAAAAATGACCGGAGCGCCGCACCAAAGCAGGTAATGGCCGAAACTCAGGTGCGCGACCTGGCCAATCATCATGTCCTGGGGGTTGCCGATGAGCGTGGCCGCCGCGCCGATGTTGCTCGCGATGGCCAGCGCGATCAGGAACGGGATGGGATTGAGCCGTTTGCGGAGCAGCGCGGTTCCAACAATGGGCGTAAAAGCATAGCAGATGATGTCGTGATTCAGAAAAGCGGAAAGGCCTCCGGTGACCAGCATCAACACCAGCAAAAACCACGCGGGATTTGCAAGCCGCGCCGCAATGCCGTTGGCCACCCGGTCGTAGAATCCGGACAGGCGAAGTTGCGCTGAGAGAACGAAGAATCCAAAGAGCAGAAAAATCGTCGGCCAGTTGATGTAGGAAATGACCTCGCCGGTGCCAATGTTGCCGAAAATCATCAGGGCAATGGCGCCGAGCAGGGCAATGCCCGCGCGATTGAGCTTCAAGCCCGGTACGTGTCCCATCGCGATGCCCAAATAAGTGATGGCGAAGATGGCCAGGATGACCGGTTTCGGCTGGGCCGCGACGGCAGCGATGACGGGCAGCGTGTTCATGTGGTGGTTTTCAATCCGAACGAAGCCAGTTTTGCGCGTGTCGTCTCGTAATCCGTGTGTCGAATACCGCGGATGCCCAGAGTCTTGGCGGCCTGCACGAACATGGGCCGGTCTTCGATATAAACCACGCGGTCGCTTTGAACCTGCGCCAGGTCCAGCGCCATCCGGTAAATGTCGGTGTCCGGTTTGCGGAAATGAACGAAGCAGGAGGAAATGAAAAGGTCCACAAAATCGCCGAGCTTGAATTTTTTAATCCGGTGCAAATCCAATTCGCGCCCTTCATTGTTGACGACGGCGATCTTGAGCTTGTGTCGGACCTTGAGCCGGCAGACCAGTTCGATCATCTCCGGAAAGGGTTTCGACCGGGCAAACATAAAGTCCCGAAATTCGGTCCGCGGGAAGGGACGTTTCCGGTAAAAGACGATCCGGTCGAGATATTCCGCCAACGTCAGCTTGCCGACTTCGTACGTATCAAACGTCAGGTGATGCCGGTCTTCCATTTCCTGGAGGTCGAGGTTGAACCGGCTCGCCGCCGCTTTGCGCGCCTCATGATCCCACCCATCGGTCAACAGCACTCCACCGATGTCCAGGAACAGGCAGTTGATGGCAGTCGCTTTCTTCATCGTTTTTTCTTCCGTCGCCCGGATCATCGCTGCCACAGGATTCGTGCATCTTCAAGAGGAATCGCAGCGCCGGCGCAGAGCGGGATCGTACGTGCCGTGTAGTCCGCTGGCGGGCGGACCGCAGACACCGCCGCCCGGTGAACGCAGCCGCCCGGCACCGCGGTGTGGGTGGTGAACAGATTGCCCGCGCGGGTGACGGCCAGGGCCACGTTGAAAGGTTGTCCGGTCGCCTGCATGAAATTCCGGGCGCGTTCGGGCTGGTCCCGCGAAACCGTTTGCAGGACCACCCAGGGATTGTGCGTGAGGTCCAACGGCACGGGATCGAACTGCCGCCAGAGGTTGTCGTCGGCATGGTTCCCCGACCGGCGCAGATCCAGGGCAAGCTCGGCCAGGGACTCGAATCCCGGGACTTCCACCGGCAGACAACCGTAAATGGGATGGCTGACGCGCTTTTGCTTGTTCATAATCTGGTCCTTTCGCAGATTGGATTTGTTCGCCATATTGCCGGGTCAGGATTCTGTTTCCTTTCTGCTCCCGGTTCCACCCGGGAAACTCGTCTTCGCTCCGCCGGCGCTCAACCACGCCACGTCCGGGTGCGGAAGGCAGGCCGTGTTGACGATGCCGGCACCGCCAAGGAAGAAAACTTTCATGGTTGGTCAGGTTTTGTTTTCAATCAGCGTCTGGTTACGAAGCCATTATAGCATTGGAATTACCGCCGTCTTGACAAAACGCGAACAGACGATTCGAAACCTCCGGCCACGACAGCCGGCCGGTCGCGCCGCAAGGGGGGAGACTATAGCAATTAACAATAACATTGGGACATATTGGCGATAAACAGGAAGGGGTTGGCGGCCGTGGCGAGGTCTTTGCGCAGGCGGGTCTTGAGTGCGGCCCAGAGATGTTCGATGGGGTTGAGGTCGGGGGAGTAAGTTGGCAGGAACAGCAACTGGCAGCCGGCCGCCTCCACCAACTTCTGCGTGGTCGGCGACTGATGAAACCGGGCGTTATCCAGCACAATCACGCTGCCCGGGGGCAATACAGGCAGCAGCACCTGTTCAAAATAAACCTCCACCACCTCGGTGTTGCAATGGCCTTGAAACACCAACGGCGCGACCAGCTTGTTGTGCTGGGAGGCCGCAATAATGCTGGTGCGCTCCCGCCGTTTGCCGGCCACCGCCTGATAAATCCGCTCGCCCCGGGGCGAGCGGCCATACTCACGATACAGGCGGTGATCCACGCCGCATTCGTCCAGGTAAAAGACGGTTCGGTCGTCGAGCTTTTCCAGTTCGCGCCGGAAGAGCCACCGCTGCACCTCGTTGCGCTCGCGGTATTTTATGAGTTTTTTTTAGAGTGAAACCCAACTGCCCCAGCCGCACCCAGATCGCCTGATGGCTGATGCCAAACACCTTTTGGAGTTCCTTGAGGGTGGCATCGGGATGTTGTTTGACCTGGGCCTGGAGTTTCTGCGGGTCGAGTTTGCGCCAGTGTCCCCAGCTGGTTTTCGGGGCCAACGCGCCGGTTTTGGCGGCGTCCAGATACCGATAAACGGAACTCCGGGCCAAGTCGAACCGCCGGGCGGCCTCGGCTTTGGAGCCGCCCGATTTGATGAAGTTCACCACCCGTTCCCGCAAGTCCAGCGCATATGCTTTCATGCCCTCAAGCCTATCACACTATGTCCCAATGTCAATGTGAAATGCTATACCTGGCAAGTTGCGCGCGCACCAATTCGCAAAGTTTCACCGCCAGTTGGTTCTTCATGCTGTAATAAACGCACTGCCCTTCCTTTTTGCGGGTCAGCACACCCCCGGCGGCCAGCAACGCAAGATGTTTGGACACGTTGGCCTGCGTGGAGCCGGTGGTCGCCACAATGTCGTTCACGCTGCGCGGCCCCCGGCAAACCGCCTGTAAAATCCTCAGCCGCATCGGCTCGCCCAGCAGCTTGAACCGGGCCGCAATCTGCCCAAGCTCTTTCGGGGCCGCCATCCACGTAAATTTTTTCTTTGACATATTACTATATGGTTATATGATTATACCATGATTGAATCGGTTGTCCATCAAAAAGCATCGCCATGATCCTGCGTATTCTCATCGGAGCAGCGGTTGGAGCCGGGTTTGGTTTCAGCGGGCACAAGCTGGCCGGCTGTTCCACCGGCGCCTGCCCGTTGACAAGCCATCCGGTCATCAGCACTCTTTACGGCATGACCGTGGGGGCATTGATCGCCGGCGGTTTTCATTAACCCTCAACCAAGCGAATCCGATTATGAAAATGGAACTCGTCATCCGCCGGTTCGCCGGGGCGTTCGTCCTGGCCAGCCTGTTGCTGGCGCACTATCACAGCCCCTGCTGGCTTTGGGTCACGGCGTTTGTCGGCTTCAACCTGCTGCAAGCGTCGTTTACGAAATTTTGTCCGCTGGAAATCATCCTGAAAAAACTCGGCGTCGTCGGCTCGTGCGGCGTTGGGGAGAAGCCTGGCGATTTGTGCGGCTGCGGTGACGCCGGCCATAAGCCCTGATATGAAAATTCAAAAACGAACTGCCCGCTTGGCCATTTTGTTGACGGCAGCGTTGCTGGCCGGATGCCGTGCGAAGGTTGAACCGCCGGTTTCGGGAAACCTCCTCCCCGCCGCCGTCCGCGTGCAAACCGTGGAGAACAAACAACGCGTTGCCACTGAGGAGGTGGTGGGCACCGTGCGCGCTAAATTGCACTCCATCATCGAAGCCAAGATCAGCGGCCGGATTGAACAAATGCTGGTAGTGCCCGGCCAGAATGTGAAAATGGGCGAGTTGCTGATGCAGCTTGACGCGCGCGAAGTGCCGGCCCAACTCGACCGGGCGCTGGCGGTGCGCCAGCAGGCGGAGAGCGATTTAAAACGGGCCACGGACCTGATTCAACAAAAAATCCTTTCGCAATCCGAATACGACAACGCCCAATCCAAATTCCGCGTGGCGGACGCAGCGGCAAAGGAGGCGGAAGCCATGCTCGGCTACACCAAAGTCATCGCGCCGTTCGACGGCGTTATCACGCGCAAATACGCTGATGTGGGCGACCTCGCTGCGCCGGGCAAATCGCTGCTGGAAATGGAGGACGCCCGTGATTTGCGGCTCGAAGCCGACGTGCCGGAAGCGGTCATCAGTCATCTCACCCTCGGCGACAAGCTTGGGGTGCGCGTGTCCGGCGTGACCAACGAGCTCGAAGGTGTGGTCAGTGAAATTGCGCCGTCCGCCGACCCTAACAGCCGCACCTTCCTCGTGAAACTGGATTTGCCGGCCACCCCGGGTCTGCGGGCCGGCCAGTTCGGGCGCGCCGCCATGCCAGTGGGCGAAACTTCGGCATTGCGCGTGCAGGCTTCCGCCGTTGTGCAGCGGGGGCAGATGGAACTGGTTTTTGTGGTGGTGAACGGCCACGCGCAATTGCGCATCGTCAAAACCGGCAAACGCATCGGTGACGAAGTTGAATTGGTCTCCGGTGTGGACGCGGGGGAAAAGGTGGTGGTGGATGGCGCCGCTAATCTGGTTGATGGACAGCCGGTGGAGGCGAAATGAACACTCGTCCATTCCATGAACCGGAACGTTCTGCCGGCATCTTGCCGGCAGAACTCGAACAGAACTGCCGACGAGACGTCGGCAGCACGTTGGTGGCGCAGTCGCTCCCATGAAACCTGAAAACCCAGCCCCAACCGCCGAACACCTTGGCCTCGCCGGCCGCATCGCGCGGGCGTTCATAGATTCCAAGCTCACGCCGCTCATCATCATCACGTCGGTTCTGCTCGGCGTGTTTGCGGTGTGGATGTTGCCGCGCGAGGAGGAACCGCAAATCAAGGTGCCCATGGTGGACGTGCTCGTCACCATGCCCGGCTCCGGCACCAAGGAGGTCGAGGAGCGCGTCACGCGCCCAATGGAAAAGCTGCTTTGGGAAATCCCCGGCGTGGAATACATCTACTCGACTTCGAGCGAAGGCCAGTCGCTGGTCATCGTGCGCTTCAAGGTGGGCGAAGACATGGAAAACAGCCTGGTGAAGCTAAACCAGAAGCTGCAATCCAATTACGACAAAATTCCGCACGGCGTTTCGCAGCCGCTCATCAAGGCCCGGTCCATTGACGACGTGCCGATCCTGGCGCTGACATTTCACAGTCCGCGCTACGATCATCTCACGCTGCGCCGGCTCGTGGCGCAGGTGGACGACGCCGTGAAGCAGGTGCCGCAGGTGGCTGAAACCACCCTGATCGGCGGCGCGCACCGGCAGTTGCGGGTGCTGCTGGACCCGGTGAAACTCGCCTCGCGCAACCTCAGTCCCGCCGGCCTGGTTCCCATGTTGCAGCAGGCCAATCGCCAGTATGTCGCCGGCGAATTGACCAGTAACAACAAGGAGGTGGTTGTGGAAACCGGCGCGTTCCTGAAGGACGCCGATAACGTGGGCAACGTGGTTGTGGGCGTGTTTGGCGGCAAACCGGTTTACCTCCGCGACGTGGCGACCATCGTGGATGGCGCGGAGGAGCCGAGCCAGTATGTGTTTTTTGGAACCAGACAACGTGCTGCCGGCGGGACGCCGGCGGAACCAACAGATGGAATTGCCGGCAAGATGCCGGCAACACGTTTCGTTGAACAACCCGCCGTCACGTTGAGCATCGCCAAACGGCCCGGAGCAAACGCCATTTCCGTTGCGCGGGAGGTGTTGAAAAAAGTTGAAACGCTGACAGGCCGCATCATTCCCGCCGACGTACAGGTGACCGTCACGCGGAATTACGGCCTGAC
Source organism: uncultured Verrucomicrobiae bacterium (assembly GCA_963744965.1). Taxonomy (GTDB): domain Bacteria; phylum Verrucomicrobiota; class Verrucomicrobiia; order Limisphaerales; family UBA11358; genus UBA11358. The sequence goes on along the minus strand of CAVUVT010000005.1, from coordinate 563,266 downwards.
GGCCGAGGAAAAATCCAACGAACTGCTCTGGCACATGCTCATCGCCGTGGTCGGTGTGTCGCTGCTCATTCTACTGACGCTGGGCTGGCGCGAAGCCATCATCGTGGCCATTGCAATCCCATCCACGCTGGCGCTGACTTTGCTGGTGTTTTATCTGCACGGCTTCACGCTGAATCGCATCACACTCTTCGCGCTGATTTTTTCCATCGGCATCCTGGTGGACGACGCCATTGTCGTGATTGAGAACATTGTCCGCCATTTTCACCTGCCACAGAACAAGGGACGCAACTGGCCGGCCATCGCGGTTGAGGCGGTCAACGAAGTCGGCAATCCGACCATCCTCGCCACGTTTGCCGTGATTGCTGCGGTTTTGCCAATGGCCTTTGTCGGCGGCCTGATGGGGCCTTACATGCGGCCGATTCCGATTGGTTCGAGCGCGGCGATGTTTTTCTCGCTGGCCATCGCCTTCATCGTCACGCCCTGGGCGAGCGTCCGCATCCTGCGGTGGGGACGAAAATATTCCTGCCTTACCGAAGGCGCCGCCTGTGTGGTCAAAGGCGATCAGCCCCATTCTCACTTTGCGCACGAGGAAGATTTCTTCACCCGTCTGTATCGCCATTACATGGGGCCGCTGATCGCGCACCGGAGCTGGCGTTATGTATTTCTGGCGAGCATCACCGGACTGTTGTTGTTGGCGATGGTGCTGGTGGGGATCGGCTGGGTGAAGGTGAAAATGCTGCCGTTCGACAACAAGAGCGAATTCCAGATCATCCTCAACATGCCCGAAGGCAGCTCGCTCGAACGCACCACGGAAGCCGCGCGGGAAATCGCCGCCGCCGTCCGCACGGAACCAGAGGTGACGGACTACGAAATTTATGCCGGGGTCGCCTCGCCGTTTAATTTCAACGGCCTTGTGCGCCATTACTTCATGCGGCGCGGCGCAAATGTGGCCGACCTCCAGATCAACCTTGTGCCAAAAGGCAGACGCAAGGCACAAAGCCATGACATCGCCAAGCGCGTGCGCCCGCGCGTGACCGCCATCGCCGCGAAATATGATGCGCGGGTGGCCGTGGCCGAAGTGCCGCCCGGCCCGCCGGTGTTGCAGACCCTCGTGGCAGAAATCTACGGGCCCACCGAGAAAGACCGGCTGGCGCTGGCGCAGAAGGTCATTGACATTTTCCACCAAACGCCGGGCGTCGTGGACACGGACTGGTACATCGAGGCCGACCAGCCGAAGGTGCGTTTTGTCATCGACAAGGAAAAGGCCGCGCTCCACGGCATCAGCGCCGAAACGATTTCCGAAACGCTGCGCATCGCCGTGGGCGGTGAATCCGTAGACTTGCTCCATGTCCCCCGCGAGAAGGAGGACGTGAACATCGTCCTGCAACTGCCGCTCGCCAGCCGGACCAGCCCCGAGGAACTGCTGGCGTTGCGCGTTCGCTCGGGCGATGCCAACGCGTTGCCCGAACCCGGCTCCGCGAGCGCTGTTCCGCCATTGATTCCGTTGCGTGAACTCGTGACCATCGAGCGGACGATCACCGACAAAAGCATTTACCACAAAAACCTCATGCCGGTGACCTACGTCATCGGTGACGTGGCGGGCACGGTGGAAAGCCCGGTCTATGCCATCTTAAAAATGAACGAAATTTTGCGAAAGCTCGATGCGCGTGATTTTGGCGGAGCGCCGGCCTTCGGCATGGCTCGAAATGACAATGAACTGAAACACGCCGGGTCGGAGACGGGCGCTCCAATCAAAATTTACAACGCCGTCCAGCCTTTCACGGACCAAGAACCCGCTCTCAAGTGGGACGGCGAGTGGCATATTACCATCGAGGTGTTCCGCGACCTCGGTCTGGCCTTCGCGGCGGTGCTGGTGCTGATATACATCCTGATGGTCGGCTGGTTCCGGTCGTTCCTGACGCCGGTCATTGTGATGGCGGCGATCCCCTTCTCGCTGGTTGGCATCCTGCCGGCGCACGGCGCGTTACACGCCTTCTTCACGGCGACTTCCATGATCGGCTTCATGGCCGGTGCGGGCATCGTGGTGCGCAACTCCATCATTCTCGTGGACTTCATTGAACAGCGGCTGCGCGAAGGCCTGCCGCTGGCGGAGGCCGTGGTGGATGCCGGCGCGGTACGCTTCCGGCCGATGCTGTTGACGGCGCTGGCGGTGGTGGTGGGTGCGAGCGTGATTCTGGCCGACCCTACTTTTCAGGGCTTGGCGATCTCGCTGATGGCGGGGGAAATCGCGTCGCTGCTCATCAGCCGCATGGCCGTGCCGGTGCTTTATTTCATGGCCAACAATCGGAAGGCCGGCATTGAAGTTTCAAAAAGTTAAAATCATGAATTGGATCCAGCTGCTGGTTATCGCAGTTGTTGTCGCGATCGGGTTTGTGATAAAAGAAGCTGGTCAGATTTCAGTACGGGATGCGCTGGCGCTCCTCAAAAGCGGCGCGCTGGTGATTGACGTGCGCAGCCCCGGCGAATTCAACTCCGGCCATCTGCCGACCGCGATCAACCTCCCGCTGGATGAAATATAGCATTTCACATTGACATTGGGACATAGTGTGATAGGCTTGAGGGCATGAAAGCATATGCGCTGGACTTGCGGGAACGGGTGGTGAACTTCATCAAATCGGGCGGCTCCAAAGCCGAGGCCGCCCGGCGGTTCGACTTGGCCCGGAGTTCCGTTTATCGGTATCTGGACGCCGCCAAAACCGGCGCGTTGGCCCCGAAAACCAGCTGGGGACACTGGCGCAAACTCGACCCGCAGAAACTCCAGGCCCAGGTCAAACAACATCCCGATGCCACCCTCAAGGAACTCCAAAAGGTGTTTGGCATCAGCCATCAGGCGATCTGGGTGCGGCTGGGGCAGTTGGGTTTCACTCTAAAAAAAACTCATAAAATACCGCGAGCGCAACGAGGTGCAGCGGTGGCTCTTCCGGCGCGAACTGGAAAAGCTCGACGACCGAACCGTCTTTTACCTGGACGAATGCGGCGTGGATCACCGCCTGTATCGTGAGTATGGCCGCTCGCCCCGGGGCGAGCGGATTTATCAGGCGGTGGCCGGCAAACGGCGGGAGCGCACCAGCATTATTGCGGCCTCCCAGCACAACAAGCTGGTCGCGCCGTTGGTGTTTCAAGGCCATTGCAACACCGAGGTGGTGGAGGTTTATTTTGAACAGGTGCTGCTGCCTGTATTGCCCCCGGGCAGCGTGATTGTGCTGGATAACGCCCGGTTTCATCAGTCGCCGACCACGCAGAAGTTGGTGGAGGCGGCCGGCTGCCAGTTGCTGTTCCTGCCAACTTACTCCCCCGACCTCAACCCCATCGAACATCTCTGGGCCGCACTCAAGACCCGCCTGCGCAAAGACCTCGCCACGGCCGCCAACCCCTTCCTGTTTATCGCCAATATGTCCCAATGTTATTGTTAATTGCTATAGAAACCGCCTTGCCGCACCGCGTGAAAGATAAAAACCAGGTCTTGTTGCTACATTGCCAGAGCGGAATCCGCAGTGGCATGGCGAAGAAAAAATTGAATGGTATGGGCTACGCAAACGCCTTCAACCTCGGCTCGTTTGGTCGCGCCCGGGAAATCACCGGCAACGCGGGCGGCGGTAACTGATTTCGTTGCTGCTGTCAGAAGCCTTTTGCCGCGCGGCCGGGGGCGGCAAACCAACAGAAGAATCGCCAGCGCCGGACTTTTTCGATACCTTCGAGTCAATGAATAGTCCTTTGAAAGGAAAGGACGCGTTGGCTATCGGCCGGAATCTTCGTACCAATGGCGGCCTCGCGTGAACCGGAGTTGAACATGGACGCCGCCTTCTGGAACGATCGCTACGCCGTCGCCAGCCATGTTTATGGCGAGGCGCCCAATGCTTTCGTGGCGCAAGCCGCGCCGCAAATTCCCGCAGGCCCAGTGTTGTGTCTGGCCGAAGGCGAGGGACGCAATGCCGTTCATCTCGCCACGCTCGGCCACCGTATAACCGCCGTGGACCAATCGGAGGTCGGCTTGGCCAAGGCCCGCCGTCTGGCCGGCGCGCGTGGGGTGGAAATCGAAATCGTGGTTGCTGATCTGGCAAGCTATTCCATCACTGTTGGTGCCTGGGCGGGCATCGTCGCGACGTTTGCGCATCTGCCGCCGGACTTGCGCAGGCGGATCCACCGCGACGTGGTGGCGGGGCTTCAGCCCGGCGGCGTGTTCGTTCTCGAAGCCTATACGCCGGCGCAACTGGCGTTCGGCACCGGCGGGCCCAAATCCCCTGAACTGCTGATGAATCTGGCCAGCCTTCGTGATGAACTCGCGGGATTGGAATTTTTGGTTGGGCGCGAGATTGAGCGTGAAGTAATCGAAGGCGATGGCCACACGGGCCGCGGCGCAGTGGTGCAGATTCTTGCCCGCCGATATGAGTAACGGCTTTGTCTAATGCGTTGGATGGCAGGTCGTCATCGTGGGTGGAACGAGCGCACTTGGAAGTCTGCTCCATCTGCGACGAGGGATTTCGGCTTGCGGACAGCCGCGTTTTCTTCGGTTGGTGGTATGCGTGAGCGTTCGTGGGCGCGGGACTTGTTTTTGCCGGCGTCACCGACTGGTGCGGCATGGGCCTGCTGCTGGCGATGCTGCCCTGAAACCAAAAGCCAGGCTGCGCTTCTGGTGCCTGTTGTGAAGTGAAGCATTGAAGTCTTCTCCTTGTCATGGTCACATCAACGGCCATGGACCAAAACGGAGTTTAGGCATTGGAAAAATTGTTGCTGACAATGGCCGGGCCGGTGGTACAACTTTTGCGGGCTTCGTACCGGGGTGATTCAAGCCGTTCGCAACAAACAAAAGTGAACCAATAACCATCATGCTTACGAAGGAGATGCCATGAACATAATGAACAGGTTTCAACGAAGCTGGCAGTTGTTCAAGAGTTCCCTCTTCATCATCGCCAGAAACAAACAGTTGCTGGTCTTCCCCATCATCATTTTTTTCCTGACGATGATGATCATCCTGTTCTTCCTCGCGCCGGTGGTGCTGCGGCCCACGGGCTATTCCTATGCCTCGGCCCAGCACTGGCAGGCGATCAGCCACTCGCTGTTCACCCAATCCCCGGACGCCGCCGGCAACAACTCCCGGGTCGGCCTCACGCCGGGCGCGGTGGTTTATCTGGCGTTTCTCTATTTTGTTTCGATGTTTTTCGCCACGTTTTTTAACGTCGCCTTCTATCACGAAATCCTCGTCGCCCTGGGCGGACAGCCGGTGTCCATTGTCCGCGGCTTGAAGTTTGCCGTCACCAAGTGGAAGGCGGTTTTGATGTGGGCTTTGTTTGCCGGGCTGGTGGGTCTGATCATCCGGCAACTGGAGGAGCGGCTGAGTTTCGTGGGCCGGATCATCGCGCGCTTTATCGGCATCGCATGGAGCATCGCGGCGGTCTTTGTCATCCCCCTCATCGTATGCGAGGAGCAAAATGCCAATCCGGTGGCCCTGCTCAAGAGATCCGCCGGCATCCTGAAACGTACCTGGGGCGAAGCGCTGATTGGTTACGTTGGCCTGGGCCTGGTCAGCGGGCTGATGATGATCGCCTCGATGGTTTTTCTCTTTGGCGCGCTGGTAGTCTCCATCATGCTGAATAATTTCTGGCTCCTGGCCATTGCCGGCCTGCTTTGGCTGGCGGCCATGTTTGTGCTCTCCTATCTGACGAGTCTGGCCGGCCAGATTTACAAAGGCGCACTTTATCTTTACGCCGCCTCGGGCGTGGTCCCCGAACCTTACAGCCAGGAGATGCTCGATTCGGCGTGGAAATTCAAAAAGAGTTGAAGTGGCGCCGGATCATTGCGGTTGAGAGCCGTCCGGAGGCGGGCCACCAGTTCGACGCGGCATTCAGAGTTCGTTGTCCGATAGCTCGTTGAGCACCTTCCAGCCGTCCTTGGTTTTTGCCACGAGCCGTATGAGCTGGTTGAACGTGCCGTCCCGCAACCGGTGAAGCTCCGTCACCATCACGATGCCGTCGGTGTAAGGCTGACGGTCAATGAAAAAGCTTTCCACGCCCTTGAGGTCGGGCCAAGCCTCCGGGGTTGTCATCCGGTAGGTCCGCTCCAAAAGCAGGGCGTTCTTCTTCCGGAACTCCGGGTCGCGGGCCAGGTTCGGGTCAAGGTCCAGCAACTTCAGCGTCCCCTCGATCATGAAGTTCTTGCAGACGCAGGCGGATTCTATGTTCTGCCGGCGGCAGGCATCCTCCAAACAGAGAATGGCGCCTTCCGGCGTGTCGAAATCCATTTCGACGTGGGGCAGCAGCGTGCGCAACTGTTCCAAGGTCAGTTCTGGTTCGACGTTCTCTCGCATAATGTTGTCATTGCCGGGTATGGGCTCCAGCGCGATTATTTTGAAGACGACGTTTTGGCTGCGGGCGGGTTGGTATCCGCCTGGGGCAGGATGTCCGAGGCTTTCACGTGCAAGGTTTGTTTGTCGCGCGTTATGATCGTCCGCTCCTCGCCAATTGCCACCGCCACCCGGCCCAGAACCACCCGTCCGTCCTTGAGCCGGATCAGATCGGGCTGACTGTTGAACCACGGATTGTTCGTGGGTGTCCAGGCGAGCGGAACAAACTTTGTTCCGTTGCAAACCGGACAGATTTGCCTTCCCGTTCCCTTGCAAACATCGCATTTCACCTTGCCGGTGCCACCGCAGACCTTGCACTTGCCGATATTCACCGCCACGCCATTTTTGTACACGATGACCTCGCCGACGTGATCCTGATTCCAGGCTTGGTATCCCCCCTGGCCATTCCTATTCGGAAATATCTGCCACAACTCCTTCGGATCATGTCCGGCCACGTTCATGTGTACCCACACCCCCTTTGACAGTTTGAGACAAGGTCCCGGACAGTCCACCTCGCCGTTGGTGCATCCGGGCACGCGACACGGCACTGTGCCTTGCCCTTTGCACTCGAAGCAGACCTTCTCATTTGGGCCGGCAGGCCACCTTCGGCAGCGGCGTGGAGTTGGTGGTCGCGGTGGACTGACTTTCGGGCGCGGGAGGTTGCTTCCCGCAACCGGCAAACAGCAACGCGCCAAGAAAACAGGCAAGCACCGGGCAAAATGCGAAACGCCTCGGAATTTGACCCGCGTTGGCCATGCGCCGAGATTATGACCGCGATGCTGGCCTGTAAAGATGAACGTGACCGGTTAATGAGCGCCGGCTGAAGGATAAAATCCACGTCTGGAAAATTCGAGAACGAGCAAGATAACGCCGCCGCCGGTATAGCCGCCCGTTCAAAAACGTATTCTTTTGTGGCAACCGGGGTAACGAGGCTCAAATTCTCCTGCAAACAATCATTTATTGAGAGCCTCGCGTTGGCTGCTGCCAAACTATCGGTGGGAAATCGATTCCTGGGCGGCGGCTGGCGGGGGCGCGGATTTTTCCTTCGCGTGTTCGCTGTAGCTGATGAACGCCGCGCCGAGTATGATGAGCGCCACCCCGCTCCAACGCATGGCGTCCACGCGCTCGTGCAGGAGGAATTGCGCCGCCAGCGTCGTCATCACGAAGCTGATCGCCGTCAGCGGCCAGACAAAGCTCACGTCGCGCTGGCCGAGCAGGTATTGCAACAGGACGAAGAAAATCGTTTCCAGCAACAGGCCGAACAAAATGTCCTTGTTCGTGAACCAGTTGCCGACCAAGGTGACGACATTTTTCCAGACCGGCAGGGAGGCTTTGCGCTCGGTGTATTTTACCGAAATTTGGTCGATGCCCTTTTTCAGGGCGATGACGCCGAAGGCCTCGAAGGCAAAGGTGATGAGGAGAATGATTAAAATTTTTGTCATATCACAAATCCTGGTAGCGAATCAGTTCGATGCCGAGTTTTTTCACCAGTTCCTTTACCCGCGGACTGACGAGGGCATCGAACTCAGGTTTAAATTCGTCGAGTGACGGATGCGAGTAAAGCTCGGAATCGCCCGGCGGCAATTCCGGCACCAGCTTCAAGACGTAAGCCTCGTCCACGCGCGCGTTTTGCAGCAGGCCGAAGGTGATTTGGGCGTGCTTGATGCCACGCTGGCGCAACGGCTTGCGGGCGCGGTTGGATAACCATTCGTAAACAAGCGCGTGCGAAGCGCGATAAAACCAGCGCCCGCGCGCCAGGCGCGTGCTTCGCCAAAAACAATCCCGGGTGAGCCGCATCCGGCGGATGCCGAGTTGTTCCGCGTCATCCATCAAGATGCGGAACACGGTTGGATGCAGATGCAAATGCAAGTGGCCGTTGACATGGTCGAGCGGCAGGCCGGTGGCGCGGAATTTTTCAAATTGCGCGTGAATTTCGGCCCGTAGTTGTTGCGGGAGGCCGCGCTGGAAAAAATAGCGGAAACCGGTGGCGACGGGATTTTCAGAAAATTCACCCCGCGGGCCGGCGAGGCCGGGAATTTTTTCCGGCGACAGCGCGGCATGCCCGCACAGCAACGACAAATGCAAGCCGACGCCGAGTTTGGGGTTTTGCTTTGCGAGCGCAACCGCTTCCTCAAGTCCCGGTTCGTTCACCATCAAACTTGCGGTTGTCAAAATCCCTTCGTCATGCGCGCGGATGACGGCTTCATTGATGGAATGCGAACGGCCGAAATCGTCCGCGTTGACGATGAGGCGGCAGCCCGATTTCCGATTTGAAGGGACGGAGTTCATCGTCTCGGCTGCGGCAAAAGACCGGGTTCAGGGCCGTCCATAGTTTGAGGCCGTTGCGCCAATGGCAATCCGCAACCAGCTTTGGAGAATCAGAAGGATTTTATGCCCGTTATTTACCCGGGTGGGCTGCGGGCCGAAAACATTGAATTGCTTCGCTTCCAATTTTTGCAGCAACCGCCAGTAAACCGACCCCATCAATTCGGCGGCGGCCATTGAGCGCCGGTCCTCGGCGGGCAGGGTTTCCCGGGCGAGGCGATAAAAATTTTTGGCGCGTTCGGCGACGCCGGCGGCGAGCCGCGCGAAGCGTCCGGAGTATTCGTGCCGCAAAATTTCGTCGGGCGACACGTTGAATTTTTTCAACTCGGACAGCGGCAGATAAATCCGGCCGCATCCGGCGTCAATGCGGACATCCCGCAGGATGTTCGTGAGCTGCAGCGCTTTGCCGAGGTAAACGGCGTAGTCGCGGCACGCGGGATTCTGGTAGCCAAAGATCTCAATGCTCAACAGGCCGACGACCGACGCGACGCGATAACAATAAAGTTCGAGTTGCTCAAAATTTTCATAGCGCTTGATGTCCAAATCCATCTCGCAGCCTTTGATCAATTCATCGAACAGCGTGAAGGGGAGATGATATTTGCGGATGATGGGCTGGAATTCCTGGTTGATGACAAGCTGCGGCGGCTCATTTCCGCAAGCCCGCCGGACATCGGTCCGCCAGTCGGCGAGTTGCTCGCGGCGTTTTTCAACCGGAGCAGATTCCGCGTCCGCCGCGTCATCCACTTCGCGGCAAAAGGCGTAGAGCGCGGACATGGCGTCACGTTTGGCGCGCGGCAACACCGCAAAGGCCAGCGCCAGATTTGAGGCGCTCTTGCGGGTGATCGCGCGGCTGTGATGCATTTACGGTTGAGGCGTTGGTGGCGGTCGGGGGAAAGGTTTTTCTTCCGGGCGAACCGGCGGCAGCCCGCCGCTTTGGGCGAGGGTGGGATTTGGCGAAAGATGCTCATGGCGATGGCGGCGTTTGCGCCGTCGCCGTCCCGACTTGCGAAAGAAAAAGATCCAGATCAGCGTACCGATCCCCACCAGGGCAAAGGCGCCGACCATGATGAAAAAATCCGCCCAGGCCGCGGCATCCGGCCCACGGCTGGTAGTGCGTCATCCATGATGGTAAGATAAAATCAGGTTCCCAAAATTCCCAGTTGAAAGTTACGGGCTTTCATCCGGCGTGCTGTCACCAAAGTCCATATTCAGCCGTTGCATCCGGTAACGGAGCGAATGCCGGCTTAACTTAAGCCGTTCGGCGGTGCGCGTCAGGTTAAAATTGTTTTGTTCCAGCACGTTGGTGATTAATTCACGCTCCAGCCGCGCCAGCGCGTCGTCCAGCGATTCATGGGGTGCGGCTTGGGTGGACGTGGTTTTTTGCAGACGCGTTTCGACCTGGAAATCCGGCAGGCTGGACGCCTGGATCTCGCGCGTTGTTTCCAAAATCAGCGCGCGTTCGATGACGTTGCGCAATTCGCGGACATTGCCGGGCCACGTATGCGAAAGCAGTTTTTGGTGCGCGGCGGGCGTGATGGTGTTTACGTTTTTATTCATCGCTGCGCGGAACATGTTCAAAAAATGCCCCGCCAGCAGCCAGATGTCCTCCCCCGATCGCGCAGCAACGGAAGGCGGAATTGCACCACGTTCAGGCGGTGAAACAAGTCCTCGCGGAACTGGCTCTCGGCGATGGCCTGCACGATGTCGCGGTTGGTGGCGGCGATGAGGCGGACGTTGACGCGAAGTTCGTGCGTGCCGCCGACCCGCGTGAACGTGCCATCCTCCAAAAACCGCAGCAGCTTGGCTTGCAGCGGCTTGCTCATGTCCGCGATTTCATCGAGAAAAATCGTGCCGCCTTCGGCTTCCTCAACGCGACCGGGTTTTTGTTTCAACGCGCCGGTGAACGCGCCCTTTTCGTGGCCGAACAATTCGCTTTCGAGCAGAGTGTCGGGGATGGCGGCGCAGTTGATGCGGATGTAATTCGCCTCGCGCCGCTGGCTCAATCCGTGCAATGCGCCGGCGACCAGTTCCTTGCCCGTGCCGCTTTCGCCCAGAATGAGCACGCGCGCGTCCGTGGGCGCGACCGTTTGGATCAATTTCCGCAGTTCGCGGATTTTTTGCGATTCACCAACGATCTGGTCCAGGGTGAAAGTTACATTGGCGCGCGAACGCAGCGCGGCATTTTCCCGCAACAGCCGGTAACGCTCGGCGCAACGGGTGACGGCGTGAAGCAACTCCTCCGGCGCGAACGGTTTGGACACGTAATCAATCGCCCCGGCTTTGATCGCTTCCACGGCAAGTTTTGGCGTGGCGTAGGCGGTGAGCATGAGCACCGGCAGATCGGGCCATTGGTTGTGGATTTTGGCGAGGAATTCATAACCGCTCATGCCGCCGAGCCGGGCATCGGTGATGACCATGAAAAAATCCTCGTCCGCCAGCAGGGTCAACGCTTCCTCGGCGGATTCGACGGCGCGGGCGGCATAGTTTTCGTCCTTCAGCACCGTCTGCAAGGACAGGCGCATGTTCTTCTCGTCGTCCACGACGAGCACGGGTGGCAACGGTACGCTCATTTGGCCGGGTTCAGCGACGCTTTCGCCGGGAAGATTAACGTGAATTTCGCGCCTTTTCCAAGCTCGGATTCAACGCGCACCTTGCCGCCGTAAAGCTCGGCGTTGTGTTTCACGATCGCGAGGCCAAGACCCGTGCCGCGTTCCTTGGTGGTGTAGTAAGCCTCGAAAATCCGTTCGATTTTGTCGGGCGCAATGCCGGGGCCGTCATCGCGCACGGAAATTTCAATCGAATGATCGCGGTGGCAATCAGCGGCGACAAACACGTTGCCTTTTTCGACCAGCGCTTCGCGGGCGTTTTTTAAAAGGTTCACCAGAATCTCGGATAAATGGCCGCGCTGCATCAGCAATGGCGGATAACTGCGGCCGAATTCGCGGTGGACTTGAATCCCTGTCGGCACGACGGACGGGAACACCTGCGCCATGGCGCGGTTGAGTTCCTCGACGACGTTGAGTTTTTCGACATGACCTTCGCTCAATTGCGCGTAGCCCATGATTTGGGTGATGACCCGATCGGCGCGCGCCACTTCCTCCTGAATAATTCCGATCTGTTGCGCGACTTCAGTCCTGGCATCGCGCAGGGCGCGTTGCAGCGAAAATGCGGCATTATTGATTATGGCGAGCGGATTTTTAATTTGATGCGCAAACTCAGCGGCCAGCCTGCCGGCGGAACGCAACTGTCCCTCGCGCGCGGCGAATTCTTCCGCTTCCTCGGCGGCCAGCCGCTGGTGTTCCCAAAGCACCTGCGCGCCGTAGCAGCAAACCGTCGTGAGCAAAAGCACGGCCAGCCGCAGCACAAACGGCTCGCCCAAATCCTCGCGCGAGGCCATATCCAGCGCGCGGCGCGTGAACTCGTCCAGATTTTGGGCGACGGAAAAGTCCAGCGCGACAACCAGCACGTAGCAGAGGCTGATCGCAAAATTCAAAAACAGTTGCGAAAACCCCGCCGGCACACTCACCGCGTTGCGAATGATCAATGCGACAAACAGCCAGAATAAAATGCTGTCCAGGCCGCCGGTGATTGTCGCCATTCCCGTGAGGAAAAGTCCGTCCACCAGGCTGCTTGTGACCACCGTCCATTGCACGATCGCCAGCGGCAGCCTTCCCATGTTCAGCAGCAGGGCGGCCAATGCGGCGCTGGCGAGCACATAAAACCAAAAAATGTATTGAACCGTTTCAACCGTCACATCCAGTGTGCTCAACGTCACTCCAAACCACGGCGTCGAAACAAAAGAATAAAAAACGAACCCGATGGCGACCGCCTTCACCGGCAGCGTAATGTTCCGCTCCATGATTTCGATGCGGTGGAGCAGGCGTGCCGGATCCGGCGCCGGGATTTCCAACAGCGTGAACAACCGCTTCAACCATTGCCAGGGGCTTGGTTTCATAAGCTCGCGACCGGCGGGAAAACTTTCAGCGCACCAGTTTCAGCGCGCGCCGGGCAATCGCTTCCACCGGCCACATCCGGCCAATGCCCTCGTAACCGCACGAAAGCATTCCCTCGTCCGGACCGATGAATTCCGCGCCGCGCGCTTTCAGTATTTTCACATTCTGCTGCGTGGCCGGGTGCAGCCACATTTTGCCGTTCATCGCCGGTGCGATTAAAATCCTGGCCTTCGGATTCAACGCCAGCGCCATGCACGTCAGCGCGTCGTCCGCCAGACCGTGCGCCAGTTTCGCGATGACATTCGCCGTCGCCGGTGCGACCAGCAAGAGGCCGGCCTTATCGGCCATTTCAATATGCGCCGGCTTCCAGCCTTCCTCCTCGTCGTAAAGGTCTGTCACGGCGGGATTGCGCGAGAGCACTTTGAACGGCAGCGGCGTGATGAACCGCTGCGCATCGGCGGTCATTACCACCCGCACGCTGCATTTCTGCCGCGTCAGCAGACTCGCCAAATCCGCCGCCTTGTGCGCGGCAATCGAGCCGGTCACGCCGAGAATGATGTTTTTGTTCATACGGCAACTCCGTTTCAAAATTCCGGGGCTTGCGCCCGGGCCACCCGCATTTGTTCCGCCTCGACAATCACCAGCATCCGCCGCAAATCTTCCGGGATCGTCGTGCTGATCAAAAGGTAGTCAAAGTTCTTCCACTGGGCGATTTCCTTCCGGGCGATGCCCAGCCGTTTTTGGATTTCCTCCGGCGCGTCCGCCGCGCGTTTTTTCAACCGCGCTTCCAGCACGGCCAGGGTAGGCGGCGTCAAAAACACCGTTGCCAGCGCGTTCTTCAATTCCGGTTCCTTCGGCGCCTGCATCCGGATGGTCGCTGCGCCTTGCACGTCCACGTTCAGCAACACGTCCTTGCCCCGCCGCAATTTATCCAGCAATTCGGCACGCAGCAGGCCGTAACTGCGGCCAAAAACCGTCGCGTGTTCGATGAATTCCCCGGCCTGCACGCGCCGTTGAAAATCCGCTGGGTCCAAAAAATAATAATCCACGTCGTTCTTCTCGCCCGGGCGCGGCGCGCGGGTGGTGCAGGTGATGGCGCGCGTCATGTCCGGCCGCGCGGCCAGCAACTGCTGGCACAACGTCGTCTTGCCGCCGCCCGACGGGGCGGAAATCAGGATCAACAACGGTCCGCCTCCCGCCGCCTTTGGCGGCCGGCCCTCGACTCTCGACTCTTGACTCTCGACATTCATGTCACTTGTCACCCGTCACTCACTCGACGTTCTGTGCCTGCTCGCGGAACTTTTCCAGTTCCGCCTTCAGCGTCACGACATCGCGCGAAATCAGCGCATCATTGGCCTTCGAGCCGATGGTGTTGATTTCACGGTTCATTTCCTGTGCCAGAAAATCCAGCGTCCGGCCCACCGGCTCCTTCGATTTCTGGCAATCCTCAAACTGCTGGAAGTGGCTTTGCAGCCGGGACAATTCCTCCGAAATGTCCGAACGGTCGGCGAACAAAACGACTTCCTTCAGCAACCGTTCGTCGTCCGGGGCGGGTGATTCCAGCCCCGCGCTTTTGATGCGCTCGATGAGCTGCTGGCGGTAACGCTCCGCAGTTTGCGGCGCGTGTTTTTGGATTTGTCCGGCGCATTTTCGCAGGATGCCGACGCGCGCGGCCAGGTCTTGCGCGAGATGCGCGCCCTCGCGTTCGCGCATTTTCACCAGCGCGGCCAGCGCCTGCTGCAAGGCCTTTTCCACAATCGGCCAGATGGTTTCGGCCTCGACCAGTTCCTCGTCCGTCTGAAACACCCCCGGCGCGCGGACGATTTGATCCAGCGTCACCGCGCCGGACAGCTTCAATTGTTTGACCAGCCGCGTCAGTTCCGTCGCGTAAGCTTTGGCGAGCGGCAGATTGATATGCATGCGCGCCGACAATTTGCCTGCGGCGGCATGAATGGAAATCCGCGCCGTCACGCGCCCGCGCGCGACGGCGCGGTTGATCGCGTCGCGCACCGGCGCTTCGAGCATTTCCAGTTCGCGCGGCAGGTTCACGGAAATTTCCGTCTGTCGGCGGTTCACCGCGCTGAGTTCCACGGTGATTTTGAAGCCGTCCCGCGCACTCTCGCCCCGGCCGTAGCCCGTCATGGATTTCATCCGGCGTAATATGCGGAAACCCCCCGCCGTAGGCGAATAAATTTTCGACAATCAAAACTGGACGCCGCGAAAGTGAAAACTTGGTGTCAGAAAGCTCATTTGATCTTCCGTGGGTGTTTTAGTTTCGTTTCAATTCCTCAATCAGCCCCGAGGCCAGCAATTGTTCCAAGATCACATACACAATGGAACGATAATCCGCATGGAAGCAAAAAATCACACGCGTGCCGCCAATGGCTTTGACTTCAAAAATCACCCTGATCTTTCCAACTCGCAAACGCCAAAGGCCCGACAATTTTCCTTCAAGCAATTTTACATCCCCTTTGTCACCGGCAAGGCCTTTCATCGCCAAGCGCAGCTTGCGGCGCGGTTCGGGCGCGAGTGTCTTCAAAAAATCTTCGACCGGCCGACCGACGCGAACTTTAGTTTTCATCCAGTTCGTCAATGTCCTTGAACTTCATCCTGCCCGATTTGTATTCCCGAAACGCGGCCATGAACTTTTCGTCGCCGAGCAATTCCATCGTCTCAATCAACGCTTCAATCCTGTCTTTTGACAAATAAACACCGACGACTTTGCCATGCCGCGAAATGGCAAAGCTGTCTTTCCGGATGAGCCGGGGCAAATTCGCCTGCGCCTCCGTCACATTCACTGTAGATTCACTTTTCATTATCTGTATAATCGGCCAACCGGCCAATCCCGTCAAGCAGCCGTTTTCACTGAAGAAATTTCAGCGCTGCCAGAAAATTCCCTCACCCGACCCTCTTCCCAAGGAGAGGGAACCCCCGGCGACAGACCCCATTTTGCGAACATCCATCCAACCAATCCCGGCATTCGACAATGCAAGAGACGGGGAAAAATTCTCCTTCTCCCGGGGAGGGGAAGGCCGGGTTGAGGGCGGGTATTCCTGCGCGTAAGCGCCATTTAACTTTCCGTGTATAGAAACCTCAGCGCCTCGCGGAAATCCTCCGGCAACGGCGCTTCAAAAGTCATTTCCTCTTCCGTGCGCGGATGCACAAACGAAAGTTCGCGCGCGTGCAGCATCACGCGTGGCGCGGCGTAGTTCGTCAATTCCTTCAACCTTACATTCTGCCGGGCGCCGTAGATTTCGTCGCCGACGAGCGGATGGCCGAGAAATTGAAAGTGGACGCGAATCTGATGCGTGCGGCCCGTGTGCAACTGCGCCTCGACGAGTGTGGCCGAGTTCAACCGTTCGAGCACGCGATAACTCGTGTGCGCGGCCCGGCCGGAATCGTCATCGCGCGCCGCCATGCGTTTGCGATGCGACGGATGCCGGGCGATGGCGGCGCGGATTTCGCCGGATTCGCGCGCGAGTTCGCCGCACACGATCGCGTTGTAAATTTTTTCCACCTGCCGTTTGGCGAACTGCGCCGAGAGCGCGAGGTGCGTCTCGTCGTTTTTGGCCACCACCAGGCAGCCGCTGGTGTCCTTGTCGAGCCGGTGGACGATGCCGGGCCGCGCGATGCCGCCGATGCCGCTGAGCGAGCCCCGGCAGTGGTGGAGCAGCGCGTTGACGAGAGTATGTTCCTCGTGTCCAGCGGCGGGATGCACGACCAGTCCGGCGGGTTTGTTCAGCACCAGCAGCGATTGGTCCTCGAACAGGATGTCGAGCGGCATTGCCTCCGGCCGGGCTTCGGCGGGTTTTGCCTCCGGCCAATGGACTTCAATTTGTTCACCGGCGCGCGGGCGGTGCGTGGGTTTGACGATGCGGCCGTTGACGCGGATATGGCCCTGTTCAATCAGCCGTTGCAACGCACCGCGCGAGGCGGCGGGAAATTTTTCGCGCAAATAGGTGTCCAGCCGCCAGGCCGGGAGCGATTTTTCGACGGCAAACGTCTCGGTGCGCAAAGACATTTTATTCAATGTGACAGGTGGCAAGCGACAGGTGACAAGAAGTGGTGGCGGGTGGCGATGGGAAATTGTTCATGTCACTTGTCACTCGTCACGTTTTTCGGCGCGTGCTCGGTTTTCCAGGTGATGAGAAAAATCAGCCCGACCCCGGTGCAAATGGCGGTGTCGGCGAGGTTGAAGGCGGGAAAATCAATGACGCGGCCGCCGCGTTGTTGCAGGTAAAAATAAAGAAAATCCACGACCGCGTGGCGGGTGGGTAACAGGCGGTCGGCGAGGTTGCCGGCGATGCCGCCGAAAATCAGGCCGAAGGCTATCTGGCCGGACAACGTGTGGGAGTTGAAGTGGTGGCGCGTGAGAAACAGCGCGATGAGCGCGAACAGGGCGACCAGGGCGAGCGCGGCGTTGTTGCCGCTGAAGAGACTCCACGCCGCGCCGGTATTGCCCCAGTGAACCAGTTTGAAAAAGCCGGGAACGACTGTCTTTTCGTCGCCCAGGTCGAGGTGGTGCAGCACCAGCCATTTGGTGAACTGGTCGAGCGCAAACACCACCAGCGCGAGCGCGGCAATGCCGCGATTGGATTTTTGAAAAATGACATTGGCGGCGGCCATAAATGACAGTTTCAAGTTTCGGGTTTCAAGTTTCAAGTACGAACCAGCTTCAATGCCCAAAACTGTTCGCGCCCACTTTGGACTTTGGACTTTGGACTAAAGCGACTATGCTCCACCCATGGCGCTAACGCGCATCCTGGTGGACGGCTACAGCCTGCTGCACAACTGGCCGGAACTGGCTCCCGGCCGACCGCGTCATTCGGCTCGTGTGCGCGAGGAATTGGTTCATGTGCTCACGCGCTATCACGACGCGACGGGTACGCCGGTCACGATTTTCTTCGACGGCTCCGGCGCGCCGGCGGGAACGCCGCCGCGGGAATCGAACCCGGCGGTCGAGGTTTTATTTTCGTGCGCCGGGCAGACGGCCGACGACATGATTGAGCGCGCGGCGCACCGGTTCCGCGCCTATGGCGAAGTGCTGGCCGTCACGGACGATGTTGCCGAGCGCGACACGGTCACGGGCATGGGCGGCCTGGCGTCGAGTTGCGCGAATTTCATTCGCATGGTTGAAAATGCGTTGACGGAATTGCAGGATGAATTGCGCAGTCGCAATCGGGCGGAACGGAATCGTTTCAACCGAAGTCACCATCGTGATTTGAAATGAAGACACCAATGCACCAAAATCAAATGGTCCGCCGCCCGTTCATTTTCGCGGTGCTGCTCGCGGGAATTTTTTTGGTTCCGGCGGCGTGGGCGCAACCGGCGGTGACGAATGGGCATGGCCGTTTTCTGCTCATTTTTGACACTTCGTCGGACATGAAGCGGCGCTTGCCCGCGGTGCAAAAGGCGCTCAACGACATACTGGCAGCGAGCACGAACGGGCAGTTACATCCAGGCGACACCATTGGCGTATGGACGTTCGACCAGGTTTTGCACGCGGGGCAGTTTCCCCTGCAACACTGGGAACCGGAGAACGCGGCATTGATTACGTTGACAATCAACACATTCGTAGGCAAACAGCGTTACACAAAAACAACAAGATTTGATGCGGTCCTGCCGGCGCTGAACCGGATCGTAGAGGATTCCAAGCGGTTGACGGTGCTGATTTTCTGCGACGGCCAGGGAGAAATCCATGGAACACCCTACGACGTTGGAATCAATCAAATTTTTCAGCAACGGCAGTGGGAACGGCAGAAAGCACGGCAGCCCATTGTCATCGGGTTGCGCTCGCAACGCGGCCAATACGTTGGTTGCATGGTGAGTTTTCCGCCCCAACCGGTGAGTCTTCCAGAGTTTCCCCCTCTGCCCGAAGCCGCCCCGGCACCACCAATGATTACGAATGCGCCCGCACCGCCAGGTCCGCCACGATCCAACGTCCCATCGCTCATAATTGTTGGCACAACCATCACCAATCGTGTGCCACCGCCGGTGCCGAAACCGCCACCTGAGCCGAAACCGGCGCTGGCCAATCCGCCGCCGCTGGTCATAACCTCAACGCCGGCGCCCGTCGTAACCAACGAAGCACAGCCACCGGACGATGTGCTATTGATGCAAACCGGCATCGTTCCCGCTCAACCCAAAATCGCCGCTTCGCCATTGACCACGACAAAGGCCATCGCCCCGCCGCCTGAAAGTTCCAAGACCGGGCATAAAGGGGCTTTGGCCGTTGGCGCGGCGTTTCTGGCGGGGGGCCTGGTGGTTTTCATGTTACGCCGCATCCGCAGGACCGGCGGCGACAACCCCGGCGACAGTTCGATGAAAAAGGATTGATTCGCTCGTGACTTTTGACCGCAGGTCTGGAAAATTCACGCCCATGAAAGCATGGATTTACATTTGCGCCGTTGTCTTTGCCGCTGGGATGCCGACGGCTTTGGCTGACGAAACCAACACCAACGCAGTTGCCGTCCCGCCGCCGATGGCCACAACGTCGGCGCCCGCGCCGGCGGTTGTCCGCAAGGTGAAACCACCGGCCGTGGTGCCATTGACCCAAATCAGCACCGTTGTGTCCCTGACAACGACCAATGCCATCACCTCCCCGCCGATGACCACATCAACGTCCGCACCCCCGGTTGCCGCCGAAGTAAAACCGCCGGAGGAGGAGTCGTTGATGCCAACCAGTGCCGTTCCCGCACAAGCCAATGTTCCCGCTGCGCCGCCGACCGAAAGTTCCGGGATTGGCTGGAAAGGCACTTTGGCCATAAGCGTGGCAATTCTGGCGGTGGCGGGTGGTCTGGTGTTTTTCATGCTGCGTCGCTTGGGCAAAGCCGACCACGCCAGCCTCATCACACTCGCGATGAGCGAGAGCAAAGACGAGCACAAAGACGAGGACAAAGACGCAGGCAAGCACGAGGAAAAGCATGAGGAAAGGCGCGAGGATAAGAAAGAAACCAAAAAAATTCCGCCACCCACGACTTGAAATGTCCGATTCCGCGCGTGACTTTTGACCGCGGATCTGGAAAATTTTGCGCCCATGAAAACATTCAACCTGATGTGCGCCATTGTCTTTGCCGCTGGAATGGTGACGGCTTTGGCTGACGAAACCAAAACGAACACCCCAACCACCGCAACCATGAGCACTCCCGCAAACACCAACGAAGTCGCCGTCATCAACACCACCGAAGGTGAAATGGTCATCGAATTCTGGCCCGAGGTCGCGCCCAAGACCGTCGAGAATTTCAAAACCCTCGCCCAAAAAGGCTTTTATGACGGCACTTGTTTTCACCGGGTCATCAAAGGTTTCATGATTCAAGGCGGCGACCCGCTGACCAAGGACCCGAGCAAGGAAGACCTGTGGGGCACGGGCGGGCCGGGTTACCAGATCAAGGCCGAGTTCAATGACCGCTCGCACGTGCGCGGCGTCATTTCCATGGCCCGCTCGAACGATCCCGATTCCGCCGGCAGCCAGTTTTTCATCTGTCATGGCAACCCGACGTTCCTCGACCATCAATACACCGCGTTCGGCAAGCTGATCAAAGGCGACGACGTTTTGGAAAAAATCGGCACCACGCCCACGCATCCACAGGACCGCCCCGACAAACGCATGGGCATCATCAGCATCAAAATCGTTCCGCGTGACACGGTGAAATGATTTCTGGCCGGGCCGTCCCACCGCGCGACCCGGCCATTTTCGTTTGCGGATTCCGCCTTCATCCGTCGTCGCCGTTGCTCGCCGTGACAGGTCAAATTCCGGCGCCAGTGACTGCCGCCAGCCAGACCGGCTCCGCGGAACGGATTTAGCTGCACGGATTGACAGGCAGGGCGCCCGTCCTACTTTTTATGCCGCTTTCGGGGCCTGCTTCTGTCGCCAAACGTCACGTAACGACTGAAGTTTTCTCCACGCCGGCGATTTCCTTGCGGGATTGCACCACTTGATCCACGAGGCCGTACTTTTTGGCCTCCTCCGATGACATGAAATTGTCGCGGTCGGTGTCCTTGCCAATATTTTCGACGGATTTGCCGGTATGTTTGGCGAGGATTTCGTTTAGCCGATCCTTGAGCCGCAAAATTTCCCTGGCCTGGATGCTGATGTCGCTGGCCTGGCCCTGCACTCCGCCCCAGGGCTGATGGATGAGAATGCGCGCGTTCGGCAGGGCGTAACGTTTGCCCTTCGTGCCCGCCGCGAGCAGGACTGCGGCCATGCTGGCCGCCTGGCCGACGCAATAGGTGTTCACGTCGCAGGTGAGATATTGCATCGTGTCGTAAACCGCCAGCCCGGCCGTGACGCTGCCGCCGGGCGAATTGATGTAGAGGTGAATGTCCTTTTTCGGATCGGACATTTGGAGAAAGAGCAATTGCGCGATGATGACGTTGGAGACCATGTCATCCACCGGCGTGCCGAGGAAAAGGATGCGGTCAACGAGCAGGCGCGAATAGATGTCCCAGCTGCGCTCGCCGCGGCCGGTCTGTTCAACCACAATGGGAACCAGAAAATCTTGCATGGCTAAATAACTACCCCATTTTTGCCGCAAGTAAAGGCGGGAAGTTCTTGGCCACTGATGAAACACAGATTGAACACAGATTGCTTTCAGGACTTTAGCCTTAAAATCTGTGTTTCATCTGTGTCAATCTGTGGCTGTAATTATTTGTTCCCTGGCGCACTTGGCGGCTTGGCGGCTAAAAACAATTCCCAGATCAACCGGAACGCGCCGGCGAAAGCTTCCGGTTTCTCCGCGATCCAGCGCGTGATTTTTTCCGGCGCGAACCACCCGCCACGTTCGATTTCGTCCGGATGCAATTGAAACGGCCCTTCGGCGTGATCGCGATAGACCCAGACAAATTCCGCGTCCGTTTCCGGGCAGGCGGCAATTTTGAACAACCGCCCCGGCGCTTTGGCAACGGACAATCCGATTTCCTCGCGCAATTCGCGCACCGCGCAAGCATCGTAATCCTCGCCGGAATCCACGTGCCCTGAGGCCGAGGAATCCCATTTGCCCGGCTCGCGGTCTTTGGTCATCGATCGCTTTTGGAGAAAAGTCTCGCCGCGGGAATTGAACACCAGCACATGCACCGCGCGATGCTTCAATCCAAGCCGATGCACCTCGCGGCGCGTGTTTTGCCCAACCACCTCGTCACGCTCATTGACGACATCAAAAATTTCTTCGCTCACAAAAATGAAATTGGCTCCGTGCCGGGAATCCTATTACCCGCCACCGTCTTTGGAAAGAACGACCTGTTTTCTGGTGGTGACTACAGTTTGGAGTGGCAGGGATGTCGCGCTATGGCGTCCCCCGCTGGCGCAGGGCGGAACAGCCTCGGGTGTTTTCCTGTGTGCTGCTGCACGGGACGCAGTCATCGCGGCGCGATGACACTACCCGCCGGCGTTTGCGTTTCCGCCTACGGATTGAATAGTATTGGCAGCGGTTGATTCGTTGTTGGATAGAATCCTGATGGCGGTCTGTTGGTAAGAGTAAATATATTGGTGAGTGGAATTATTATATTGGTGATTATAATTGGCGGCGGCCAATTCGTTGGTAATCGTATTGGTATATTGGTGAGTATATTGGTGAATATTATTGGTGGCGGAGGATTCGTTAAGATTAGTGGCACAAGTTCCTGCTTCGCTGAACTGGTCACCTTGCCTTTTACCACGGTCCATTCACCATTAAATGTGCCATCGCCGGCGACTGGTGCATCTTCATTCATGATCTGATGCAGGATGGTTTTGTTGGTTGTAATAACCCTAGTTGAACGGGACTTGGTTGTATTGAGACCATCAAAATAAAGGTCCGTGTTGGTGACTCCATTTTGTTCGTTGAAGAGATGAAAGAAAATCTTTCCGAATTGAGTTTCCGCCGAGGAAGATGGCCCTTCGTTATGCGTCTCAATATTAAAACTAAAAACAACGGCGTCAGAATCAAAAACAAAGTAAACGATGTTGGTGTCGCCGACATTTATCCCTGTGCTGACATCAAAAACGGGGTTCGTGCCGGTTTTGTCCACGACAAAAATGTCCTGGATTCCGAAGGGGCCTTCTATTTCCCCCAGTGCCAGTTGTGCGCCAGCGGGCCAGTTTGTGTTTAAGGCCGTCGCCAAAAAACTCAAGAGGTCCTTGTTGATGATTTTTGAAGTCTCGATGTTGGGCACAACAATGTTGGTATACGGCCCAGAGTTGCCAAGCTCTTGCTGTAAGGCGATAAGGCTGAAGTTGAGCTTTTCAAATTGGAAGGGGAGTTCAGGTGCCGCTTTGGCATTGGAAGCCCACAACGCCAGCACAACTGCGATGGCCGCGAAAAGCCGGCTTGTTTGATTTCATACCTTTATTTTGTTGATTACTACTGATTATTTTACTGTGTTTCCGGCTCAACGAAAAAAAGTTGAACTTACACCACAGTACATGGAAAAGAGTTTTACGGTCAATTCCAATGAAGAGTCAATTGCTGAAAAGTTTTTCCGTCAGCGCCACGAACTGTTCCAAACTCAACTTTTCCGCGCGTTCCTGTGGTGAGATGCACAATGGTTGAAATACCTGTTTCAATTTTTGTTCGGGCCAGTCTTCGCACAGCAGTTTCAACATCATTTTTCGCCGCTGCGAGAACGCGCGTTTTACGATTTTCACAAAATCCGCATGCTGATTATCCGGCAGCAGTGGCGTGGCACGGCGTATCAAAACCACGCAGGCCGAATCCACGTCCGGCGCCGGGAAAAAGCAGCTTGCCGGAATTTTAAACCATTCACGCGGCTCGTAGCCGAGTTGAACCAGCAACGTCAGCACGCCGTAATCTTCGTCACCGGCCTTGGCCATCAGCCGGCGGGCCACTTCGAGCTGCAAGGTCGCGACCATCCGTTCCGGTCGTTTGGCTGATTGCGCCAGTTCCACCAAAATCGGCGAGGCGACAGAGTAAGGCAGATTGGCCACGAGCTTCCAATCACGCCAATCCAGTGGAACAGGCATCCTGCCTGTCTCAGTCATTTGGGGGAACGAACACAGGCCGGAGGCCTGTGCCACTTTCAGAAATTCCAAGGCGTCGGCGTGGAGCAATGTAAATTTCGGATTTACAAATCGTTCGCGCAAAAATTCCACCAGCCGCCCGTCCTTTTCGATGGCCAAGACTTTACCCGCATTTTCCAGGAGCAATTCCGTCAGCGGACCCAGCCCCGGCCCGATTTCGAGGACTTTATCCGTTTTTTTCAGTTCCGCCGCCTCGACGATGCGCCGGAGTTGGTTGCCATCGTGCAGAAAATTCTGGCCGAGGGATTTCGTCAACTGAATCCCGCGCGTGGCCAGCAGTTCCCGCATTTCCGAAAGTTTCATCCGGAAAGATTAAACCACGGCTTGTCGCGCTGAAGCAAAGCGAAAGAGGAAGGAACACGGCGTAAAGCCGCGCGGCAGCCATGCCGCTCTACGCGGATGGACACGGATAAAACAAAAACGGCGCGCGGAATATGTTTGTATTTTCTGTTCCCCTCTCCCCGATCGAAGCGGGAAGGGAGACTGATTGTCAGTCAGCAAGCGAGTTCATGTTTACCCGGGCCCATCCTCGGCTAAAGTTTTGCGTTGGTTATGTCTTTGCGTTGAGAAAAAACGTTTGCGTGGTTTGCGTTTTTCGCGGTCAAGATTTTTGCGGCTGAAATTTTGGGCCTCTCCCGCACTGCGGGATCCGCCCTCCGAAATTTGTGTCGCGCGATGGATTTAACGCTTCCCCGTCAGCCGTTCCACCAGGAAATCCTCGTACGCGTCGAGGTCTGTCCACCGCGTGGCCACGTTGACTTGCTTCGCCTGCGGGTCAATGACCGTGAAACCGTCGTCGGTGACGCGAAGGCTGAGTTTCTCCATCACGCACAGGTCCTGCCGGATGGCGAGATAAACGGCCACGGTGTCGAACAAGGTGCTGCTGCGCTTGTCAGCCATGTCCGCCGGCAACTTGGCGTCGCCGACAACCCAGAGACGGTAGTTGGCGATGACGTCGGCGACGTTGCGGTCGGTCGTCTCGCGGACGCGCCGGTATCTGTCGCCGGTCAAAGTCACGAGGCCGCAGGTGTCGAGCGGCGTGATGGTGATGTCCCATGGGGCGGCAAAAACCTGCTGGCAGGCCTTGGGATCGGCCTTCACGTTCCATTCCGCCTGGGGTTGCTTCGCTCCGTTGTAACCCACGCGTACGCTGCCGTCCATGCCCACGAACCGGGCATGTTGCGCAATGCGCGGCTCGCGTTTCAGCGCCTCGGCGATGTTCGGCATGGGGCCGATGCAAATCAAAATCACGGTCTGCGGCGAGTTCATGATCGTGTCAATGATGGCCTGCACGCCGTCGGTATGGACCCTGCCCGGATAGGATTTGAGATCGTAGTCCTTGATCCACGCGGCTTGGCGGCCGTCACCGCGCGGTGCGATGTCGAGGCCAACGCCCACGGGCACGTTGGTTCGCCCGGCGCGTTCGAGCAGTTTCGCGAGCAGCCGCGCGCGGTATTGCGCCTTGCCGTAATCGCCCACCACGAGTTTCAGGTCCAGCTCCGGCGATTTGAGCAGCAGGGCCAGCGCCCAGGTATCGTCAATGTCGTCGCCGATGTCCGTATCGAGGATGATGGGAATGGGTGCGGGTTTGGCGGGTTGCGTTTCGGCGGCGCGGGCGGGCAGAGCCGTCAGCGTAAAGCCCAGCCAGAGCAGGCCAAGGCAGGCGCCGATTCGGCGCAGCGGGCAAAGCGCAGCCGCGGAGTTCACGAGCGAGGGGAGCGTCATGCGCGGGAGCATTGCAGAAGCGCCGGCGGTGTCAACGGGTGTCGCAGGGAAAAGCGTACCGCCAATCTTCACTCATCAGTGCGGATGAGCGGGAATGAGTGGTTGGTTTCTTTGGGTTCAGCGGTTGACGGCCTGCATGGCCGGTTCCGGATAGCGCAGGCCGGCGGCGGTCCCGGGTGGCGCTGCGGCCGAGATTTCTTTCAGTTCCGCCGGTGTCAGTTCGACGTTCAACGCCGCCGCATTTTCTGCGACGTATTTCCGCCGCTTGGTGCCGGGAATGGGAATGATGTCGTCGCCTTGCGCAAGCACCCAGGCCAAAGCCAGTTGCGCCGGCGTGCATTCCTTCCGCTTCGCCAGCGCCTCGATCCGTTCGGCCAGTTTCAGATTGCGCTCGAAGTTCCCGCTTTGGAACCGTGGCGAGTTCCGGCGCCAGTCGCCCGGCGGCAGGTCTTCGGGTTTCTTGAATTTCGCGGTGAGAAAGCCGCGACCCAGCGGGCTGTATGGCACAAAGCCGATCCCCAGTTCCCGGCAGAGCGGCAGAATTTTCGCCTCCACGTCGCGCGTCCACAACGAATATTCCGTCTGCAACGCGCTGAGGGGATGCACCTTCATCGCGCGGCGGATGGTCGCGGGCGCCGCTTCGGACAGCCCGAGGTAATGCACCTTGCCGGTGCGAACCAGTTCGCTCATCGCCCCGACGGTTTCCTCGATGGGCACCTGTGGATCAACCCGGTGCTGGTAGTACAGATCAATGTCATCCACACCCAATCGCCGCAGGCTGGCGTCGCAGCACGCGCGGACGTACTCGGGCCGGCCATTCACGCCGAGAAAATTGCCGCGCTCGCCGCGCACATTGCCAAATTTTGTGGCCAGAATCACCTCGCGGCGGCGGCCCTGGATGGCACGCCCGACCAGCCGCTCGTTTTCGCCGCACCCGTACATGTCCGCCGTGTCGAGCAGGGTAACACCGATATCCAGCGCGCGGTGGATGGTGGCGATGGATTCCCGGTCATCGCGCGCGCCGTAAAATTCCGACATGCCCATGCAGCCGAGACCGAGCGCCGAGGCGGTCATTCCTTGTTTCCCAAGCTTTCGCTGTTTCATCTCATTTCCTTTCCGTTGGCAAAAACAGCTTTAATTTGGACCAAAAAATCCGTTGCGCAACAGCGATTGGATGATCGGAAAAGCCGGAATTGACCCCAAGTGGGAGGTGGCAAGGACAGCCGCCCTCCGAAATTTCGTGCGATTCGTGGCTTTTCCCGTCTTCGTTTCATTCCGGCGCGGCTTGCGGTGTTTTCATTTCGCACCACACCATTGGCTTGAATTTCCACCCAGCCCGCCCCATGCTGTCCGAAATCCATGAAGCCCAATGATTTTTCCGATGCGCGGGTGCTCGTCACCGGCGGCGCGGGCTTTATTGGCAGTGCGCTCGTCTGGGCGCTGAATCGCCGCGGCTGCGAATGCATTGTCGTCTGCGACCGCCTCGGCACGGACGAAAAGTGGCGCAATCTCACGCCGTTGCGCTTCGCCGATTACGTCGAGGCCGACGATCTGCTCCCCCGATTGCGAAGCGGCGCATTGGGCAAATTTGACCTCGTGCTGCACATGGGCGCCTGCTCATCCACGACCGAAACCAATGCCAGTTTTCTCATCCGCAACAATTACGAATTCACCCGGGACCTCGCCGCTTGGGCGCTTGGGCAGAAATCGCGCTTTGTCTTTGCGTCGTCCGCCGCAACTTATGGCGACGGTTCGGCGGGCATGGACGACGATGATGGCAGGCTGGACAAGCTGCGTCCCTTGAACCTGTACGGTTACTCAAAACACCTTTTTGACCTGCACGCCAGGCGCGCCGGATTTTTGAACCGCATGGTCGGTTTGAAATATTTCAACGTCTTCGGCCCAAACGAAGACCACAAGGGCGACATGCGGTCGCTCGTCCACAAATCCACGGCGCAGGCGCAGGCCGGGGGCGCCATCCGGCTGTTCAAAAGTTACCGCTCCGACTTTCATGACGGTGAACAAAAGCGCGATTTTCTTTACGTGAAAGACGCCGTGGCAATGACCTTGCATCTGGCCGCCAGCAAAAAGGCCGGCGGCCTTTACAACATCGGCTGCGGCAAGGCGCGGACCTGGCTGGACGTGGCGCGGGCCGTTTTCGCCGCGCTGAAACGCAAACCGAAGATTGAATTTATCGAGATGCCGGAAGCCATCCGCGACAAATACCAGTATTTCACCCAGGCGAACCTGTCCCGGCTGCGCGCCGCCGGTTACACCGCCCCCGTCACATTGCTGGAAGACGCAGTGAGCGATTATATCCGCAATTATCTCTTGCCGGCCAGGCGGCTCGATCCGGCCGTGGCGTAAATTGCGTAGAAGCCGGGGGGAACGAGGGTCTGATTTCCATTCCACACTTTCCACTCCGAATTCCGCAATTGAGAATGAGCGGACTCACCAGTCTTCACACCGAGTGCTGCGACCCGGCAGGCGTCGGCTGCTGCTTTTGGCTGGAATCCCACTGCCATACAACTTGCCAGCGACCGGGTTTTATTGTCATTTTAAGCGGGAATGAAATTGAAAATTTGCATCCATTGCCTGCTGGCCGCCTTCGCCCTGACGGCGGCGCAGGCGGCCGCTTTGCTGGAGAATTTCGACGCAACGACTGAAGTTGTTGGCCACAGCACCAACGGACTCGAAACCCCCGTCAATCAACTGGTCACGCCCGCCGGCACCCGCATCGAACTTCCCGGCCTGAGACCACTGGCGCTGGCGCTGAGTCCCGACGGCAAACTGCTCGTGACCGCCGGCCTGACGCACGAGTTGGTGGTGGTGGATCCGGCAATGGGAAAAATTTTACAGCGCGTTCCCTTGCCGTCGGACAAGGCGCAGGAACCAGCGCCGGTTTCCACTGAAATCCTTTCGCCGGACGACAGAGCGCAGCTCAGTTTTACCGGTCTCGTTTTTTCGCCGGATGGCTCGCGGATTTATCTTTCAAACGTCAATGGTGACATCAAGGTTTTCAGCGTTCAGCCGGATCACAAGGTCATTCCGCTGTTCTCCATTCCACTTCCGCCGGCCAATGCGCCGTCGCGCAAGTCGGAAATTCCCGCCGGCATTGCGGTTTCACCGGATGGCAAAAAAATCTACGTTGCGTTGAACCTTTCCAATCGTCTGGCCGAACTGGACGCCGCGACCGGCCGCGTGTTGCGAATTTGGGACGTGGGCGTGGCGCCTTACGACGTCGTGCTCGCCGGCCGCAAAATTTACGTCAGCAATTGGGGTGGCCGCCGGCCGAGGCCGACAGTGTCACCGGTCCCGCCGGACACGGCACACAGGTGCGGGTGGATTCCCGCTTCATCGCCAGCGAAGGCTCGGTGTCGGTGATTGACCTCGACCCAAAATCCGAAATCCGAAATCCGAAATCCGAAATTGTGACCGGCTTGCACGCCGGCGCGCTCGCGTTGTCGCCGAATGGACGTTGGCTCGTTGTGGCCAACAGCGGCAGCGACACGTTGAGCGTCATTGATACCCGCAAGGACCAGATTGTCGAAACGGTTTGCGCGCGGCAGAACCCGGGCGATTTGTTCGGCGCGCAGCCGAATGCGCTGGCGTTCGACAAGTCGGGCAAAAACCTTTTTGTTTGCAACGGCACGCAAAACGCCGTCGCCGTTTTCCAGTTCAAACCAGGCGAATCGAAACTGCTCGGCCTGATCCCGGCCGGCTGGTTTCCCGGCGCCATCGCCTTCGACGCACCGCGGAAGGAAATTTATGTCGCGAACATCAAAAACATCGGCACAAAAATGGAAAAACCGCGAACGGGATTCGGCCACGGTACGGGGTTCAACACCAGGCAATATGCCGGCTCATTGTCGCTGGTGCAGGTGCCGTCGGCAAAGGAACTGGCCGCGTTCACGCAAACCGCGCTGGCAGATTTGCGTTATCCGCTGCTCGCGCAGGCGAAATTGCCGCCGCGCGAGAACCGGCCCGCCCAGCCCGTGCCCGAACGCGTCGGCGAACCCGGCGTGTTCCAGCACATCATTTACATCATAAAGGAAAATCGCAGTTACGATCAAGTTCTCGGCGACGTGACGGAAGGCAACGGCAACCGGGACTTGTGCGTGTTTGGCGAACGCGTTACGCCCAATCAGCACAAGCTGGTCCAGGAATTCGCGCTGCTGGACAACACGTATTGCTGCAGCATCTTGAGCGCTGATGGCCATCAATGGACGGACACGGCGTTCGCAACGGATTACATGGAGCGCGAGTTCGCCGGTTTTCCGCGCAGTTATCCGAGCGGCGGCGACGGCGAGAACACCCGCGACGCGCTGGCCTATTCGCCCGCGGGTTTCATCTGGAACCAGGCGCTCGCGCAGGGCAAAACGCTGCGCGATTACGGCGAATTCGCCACCGCCGTTACGCGCTGGAACAATTCCGCGCGCAAGGACAAACCGCATTTTCTCGATTTTTACCATGAATTCCTCAATGGCACGGACGACCTGGCCATCGGGTGTGAGCCGGACATCGAATCGTTGAGGCCTTATCTCGTGACGAACACGGTTGGCTGGGATCTGGATGTGCCGGACGTTTTTCGCGCCGCGCAATTCATCAAGGAACTGAAACAATTTGAGGCCGCTGGCAACTTCCCGAATCTGATCATCATCTGGCTGCCGAATGATCATACCAGCGGCGTGAAACCCGGTTCCCCGACGCCCGCCGCGCAAGTGGCGGACAATGACCTGGCGTTCGGCCGGATTGTCGAGGCCGTCAGCCACAGCCGGTTCTGGACGAACACGTGCATTTTTGCCATCGAGGACGACCCCCAGAATGGTTGGGACCACGTGAGCGGTTACCGCACGACGGCTTATGTGGTCAGCGCCTATACGAAACGCGGCGCCGTGGTCAAAACGCAATACAATCAAACCGGCTTGTTGCGCACGATTGAACTCATGCTCGGCCTGCCACCGATGAATCAGATGGACGCGACGGCCACACCCATGTTTGACTGTTTCATTCCGCCTGGGGCGGGACCGGATTTCACACCGTTCGACGCCTTGACCAACAATGTGCCGCTCGACGAGATGAACCCGCTGCCCAAACTCATTTCCGACCCGCTCTTGCGCAAAGACGCCCAGGTCTCGGCGCGATTGCCGCTCGACAAGGAGGACCAGTGCCCGGAGGATTTATTCAACCACATCCTCTGGCGGGCGGCCAAAGGCCCGCAAACGCCTTATCCGGTCTGGGCGGTGAAAGCGGCGGATGACAACGATTGACCGTTGTTTGCCCGAACCTGTAACTGAAAATTGCCCCCTAATCGGCCAATACCGCCCATCAAAAAAACCCCGACATTTCTTGTAACTTTGGCTGGTTTTTGCCTAAGTAGTGGATAAGACCTTGTTTAAAAATATGGAACCGATGCCGCCTGCGCTTGAGTCGCCGCCAGCACCCGCAACGTCACTGGCCGGACGCCTGATCAATGTCTTTGCTGCGCCGGGGGATGTTTTCGGCGAAGTCAAAACCGCCGCGCCATCGGTGGCCAACTGGCTCGTGCCGGCACTCCTGTTCATGGTTCTGAGCTGGTTGAGTGCCGGACTGATTTTTTCCCAGCCGGCCATCCGCCAGCAGATCAGTGAATTGTCAACCAAAGCCATTGACCGGCAGGTTGAAAAGGGGAAAATATCCGGTGCGCAGGCCGACCAGGCCCGGGCGGCGGCGGAAAAATTTGGCAGTGTCGGTTACGAAATCGGAGGCGCTGTCGCACCGGTTTTTGCGGCGTTTGCCTCGCCTTTTTTTGGAGGGCTGATTCTCTGGCTGGTCGGCGTTTTTGCCTTGAAGGGGACTTTCTCCTATATGAAAGCCGTGGAAGTCGCCGGCCTGTCCAACATGATTCTGGCTCTAAGTGTCATTGTTAAAACCCTGCTCGTTCTGATCACCGGCAATTTGTTTGCCTCGTCCAGCCTGGTGCTCCTGGTCAAGGATTTTGACCCGCAGAATTCCGTCCATTCGCTGCTGGCCATGGTGGATGTGATGGTTTTGTGGCTGCTGACGGTTCGTTCCATCGGCCTGGCCAGATTGAGCGGCGCTTCCGTCGGGAAAGCGGCGGCGTGGATTTTCGCGATTTGGATCGTCTTCACCGGCGCAATGATTGGATTTGGCGCGGCGGTGCGGGCGGCGTTTGGCGGCTGACTCCGGCAGCATTGACCGATGGCCCAGATCAAACGAAACAAAATCCCGAAAGGCCTGTCTTAATACATAACGATCATGGCAAATCCCAAGAAACGCAGGAAAATCATCATTTTTTCGATCATCGGTGTGATCCTTTTGGCGCTGACGCTGGTGGCCGTCTTCAAGAAAAAGCAGCCGGTCATCACGGTCCAGACGGAAAAGGTCATCCGCACCAATATCATCGAAACCGTCGTGGCCAACGGCAAAATTTATCCCGTCGTGCAGGTCCACATCAGCCCGGAAGTGAGCGGCGAAATCATCGAATTGCCGGTCAAGGAAGGCCAGCGGGTCAAAAAGGGCGATTTGCTGGTGAAGATCAACCCGGACATTTACATCGCTGCGGTCAATCTGGCCAAGGCCAATTACGAATCCTCGGTCGCCGCCAAAGCCTCGGCGGAATCGAGTCTGGAAAAGGCCCAGGCGGACTACGACCGCAATTTGGAATTGTTCCACCAAAAGCTGCTTTCGGAATCGGATTTCATCGGTTTCAAATCCGCCCGTGACGTGGCCCGGGCGCAACTCGACAGTGCCGACGACCAGGTCAACGTGGCCAAGGCCAACGTGGACAACGCCGAGGAGCAACTCGAGCGAACCACCATCGTTTCGCCGCTCGACGGCACCGTCAGCAAATTGAATTCGCAGCTCGGCGAACGTGTCCTGGGCACCGTCCAAAACGCCGGCACGGACATCATGGTCGTCTCCGATTTGAATGCCATGGAGGCGCGGGTGGACGTCGGCGAAATGGACGTGGTGCTGATCCGGCCCGGACAAAATGTGTCGTTGGAAGTGGATTCGTTCAAAGACCAGAAATTCAGCGGCGCCGTCACGGACGTGGCCAGTTCTTCGGAAGGATTGAACTCCTTGTCCTCGGTCAGTTCCTCTTCCACGCAGGATGCGACCAAATTTGAGATCCGCATCCGGATCAACGAAAAAGAATCCTTCCGTCCCGGCATGTCCGTCACCGGTGAAATCGAGACGCGCTCCCGCACGAATGTGCTGGCCGTGCCCTTTGCCAGCGTCACCGCGCGTCCGCCGAAACCAAAGCCGAAGGCGGCGGGCCACTCGCCAAAAACCAATCTGGTTGCGTCCGCAGGCCAGGCAACCAACGGCACCGGAGCCGTCGCCGACCCAACGAACACCTGGCTGGCCGTCGCTGGCGGAACGAACGCCGCCGCGACCGACAAAAAATCCAAGGAATCGCAGAAGCTGGTGGACGTGGTGTTCGTGGTCGAAGGCGATCACGTGAAAATGACGCCGGTCAAAACCGGCATCAGCGATGAGACGCATTGGGAAATCGTCGAAGGTTTGAAGGAGGGCGACGAAATTGTTTCCGGCGGGTTCCGCGCCATCAGCCGCGACCTCGACGACGGCAAAAAAATTCGCAAGGGCGCGGCGACCGGCGAAGAACCCAAGAGTTGACCGTGGCGCTGATCCGCCTCCAGAACGTTTCGCGGCGTTACCAGATGGGCATGGAAACCGTCCACGCCCTGCGGGACGTGTCGCTCGAAATTCAGCGCGGCGAATACGTCGCCATCATGGGCCCGTCCGGCTCCGGCAAATCCACCCTCATGAACCTGATCGGCTGCCTCGACACGGCCACGTCCGGGCAGTACGAACTCAACGGCGTTCTGGTCAGCGAGATGAACGACAATCAACTGGCGGAAGTCCGCAACCGCGAAATCGGCTTTGTGTTTCAAACCTTCAATCTGCTGCCGCGCTCGAATGCGCTGCACAACGTGGAGTTGCCGCTGATTTACGCCGGCATCCGCGCTGACGAGCGGCGGAAGATTGCGTTGGAGGCCATCTCGCAGGTCGGCCTGGCCGATCGCATGCACCATAAACCCAATGAGCTGTCCGGCGGCCAGCGCCAGCGCGTCGCCGTCGCCCGCGCCCTCGTCAACAAGCCGTCCATCCTGCTGGCCGACGAGCCGACCGGCAATCTCGATTCCAAAACCGGCGCCGAAATCATGGCGTTGTTCCACGACCTGGCGCGCGCCGGCAACACCATCATCGTGGTCACGCACGAGGAGGACATCGCCCGACAGTCGCGCCGCATCATCCGCCTCCGCGACGGTTTGATTTCCAGCGACGAAAAACAGGCCGGGGGATGATGGGATTGATGGATAAATGGATTTATGGAATACACGAAGCGATGGAATTTGAATCGCGGCTACATGAAGCTAGAAGCCTGGCAGCGCGGCATGGATTTGTTTGTCATGGCGTTTCGGTTGTCCGCGAATGTGTCGGATCTTAAGCTTAAGTCGCAATTCAGAGATGCCGCGCAATCCGTTTCCGCAAACATTGGGGAAGGTTGCGGCCGGCGTTCACTTCCTGAATATCTGCAATTCCTCTACATTGCCAAAGGCTCGCTGGCCGAAAAGCTCACCCGCGCGATTGGATTGCAAAACGTCAAACTCATTTCGAACGATGACTTCGAGGATTTGGACAAACTGCATTACGAAGTGGAAAATAAACTTCTACGGCTCATCGAATCGCTCGAAAACAAACGCCGGACAAACGAGTGGCAGGACGTATTGCCACCATCAATCCATAAATCCACCAATCCACCAATCCAATGAAGCTCCTTGCCGAAATCCGTGAAGGGATCGGCATTTCCTGGGCGGCGATCCGCGCCAATAAAATGCGTTCCGTGCTCACCACGCTCGGCATCATCATCGGCATCGTCACTGTCACGCTCATGGGCACGGCCATCGAGGGATTGAACCGGTCTTTTCTGAACACCATTTCATTCATTGGGGCGGATGTGCTTTACGTTCAGACCATCGACTGGACGCCGCATTCGCAGGAGGAATGGTTGAAAATGAAAAAACGGCGTCCCATCACACTGGAGCAGGCCGGTACGTTGGAAAAGGAATTGAAACTGGCCCAGGCGGTGGCTCCCGTCATCTATTCGGGAGAACGGATCCGTTACAACAAACGGAGTGCGAGCGGCGTTACCATCATCGGGACCACGGAACAATATCTTTTCACCGGCGGCTTTACCGTCGGCCAGGGACGGTTTCTATCCGCGCTGGAGGTTGACGGCGGCCGGCCGGTCTGTGTCATCGGCTCCCTGGTCGCCACCAACCTGTTTCCGAAGGAATCGCCCCTGGGGAAAAAAATCAAAATTGACCAGCAGCCGTTTGAAATCATCGGCGTCCTCGAAAAGCAGGGCACCTTCCTCGACAGCAGCATTGACAACCAGGCGATCATTCCCATGCCGAAAATGCTCTCGGGCTATGTGAACAAACGTGATTTGGACCACATTCAGGTGAAAGTGGCGGCCGTGGCCGATCTGGACGAGGCGCGGGATGAAGTGCACAGCGTGATGCGGAAAATCCGCCATCTCGCGCCCAGTGACCCGGACGATTTTGCCATCAACCAGCAGGACCAAATTCTGGCCATGGTGCACCGGGTGACCGGGGTCATTGCCACCGTCGGCCTGTTTATCACGGGTCTGTCCCTGTTCGTCGGCGGCATCGGCATCATGAACATCATGTTTGTGTCCGTGGCCGAACGGACGCGTGAAATCGGCATCCGCAAGGCCATCGGCGCCAAGCGCCGGACCATCCTGCTGCAATTTTTGATCGAGGCCGCGGCCATCTGCCTGATTGGCGGGCTGATTGGACTCGGCATCGCCTGGCCGTTGACCCTGGTGGTGCAGCGGTTTCTGCCGGCAACGATGTCGCTCACCGTCGTCGGCATCGCCCTGCTGGTCTCGCTGGTCACGGGTCTGCTTTCCGGAATTTTCCCCGCCTGGCGCGCGGCGCGGATGGATCCGGTGGACGCGTTGAGGAGCGAATGAGCCATGCCAGCCAAACGAATCAACCTGCTGCTCGGCGAAATCCACGAAAGTTTCCTCATGGCCATGAATGCCGTGACCGCGCACAAGCTGCGCTCGGCACTCACCTTGCTCGGGGTGTTGATCGGCGTGTTTTCCATCATCGTCGTGATGACGGCCATGCGCGTCTTGCAAAGCCGCATCGAAGCCCAGATCAGCTCCCTGGGCAGCCAGACGTTCATGATCCGAAAGTGGCCGGCGATTTTTTTCACCCTGCCGGAAGGCATCGAAAAAATCCGGCGCCGCAAGAACATCACGCTCCAGCAGGGCCTGCGGTTCCAGGAAAAGGTCACGCTCGCGCAGAGCGTCGGCATCCAGTCCTACTTTTGGGCGGGGGAAATCCAGACGGCCCACGCCAAGACCGCGCCCGACGTGCAGATGCTCGGGGAAACCCCCGGCAGCTTTTCCGCGCGCAACTGGACCCTGTCCGACGGGCGGATTCTGGCGGACACGGACATCAAGGGCGTGCGCGATGTTTGCGTGCTGGGCTACACCCTGGCCACCAACCTGTTCCCGTCCGTCTCGCCCATCGGTGAACGGCTGAAAATCGACGGCATCAATTACACCGTCGTGGGCGTGCTGGAACCGCAGGGCAGCTCATTGGGCGGCGACCAGGACAATTTTGCGGTCATCCCCATTACTACCGGGCTGAACCGCTACGGCGGCAGTTGGTGGCGCAGCCTCAATCTGCTCGTGCAAGCGCCCGACCAGGCCAGCTACGACGCCTGCGTGGAGGAAGCCACCGGCGTTTTGCGCGCCATCCGCAAAGTGCCGCCCGGGGAGGAGAACGATTTCGAGATCCTGTCCAACAATTCCATGATCGCCCAGTTTAACTCCTTTACCCTCGCCGTGCGCATTGGCATGGCGGTTGTAAGTTCCATCGCCCTGCTCGCCGCCGACATCGGCATCATGAACATCATGCTCGTCTCGGTCACCGAGCGGACGCGCGAGATCGGCATCCGCCGCGCCATCGGCGCCAAGAAGCGGAACATCATGACCCAATTCATCATGGAGGCCGTCGTGCTGTGCGAAATCGGCGGCGTCATCGGCGTCGTGCTGGGCATTCTCGGCGGCAACTGCCTGGCTTGGTACATGGACGCTCCGCCCGCCATCCCGGCGGACTGGATTGTGCTCGGGCTGGCGATTTGCTCGGTGGTCGGGATTGTTTTCGGCACCTACCCGGCCTACAAGGCGGCGAACCTCGACCCCATCGAATCGTTAAGATACGAATAAATCACAGGCTTGTCTGTCCATCCTCCGCGTGCAATCGGCTTCGACAAAACCCTACTGGCAGACTGACCGCGTAAATTCAGAGTGCAGCTCCGTGCTGCTGAAGTCAGTCTGTTTGAGTTGTTTGCCCTGACCGAGCAATTGCTTGACGACAAATTGGCCCGCGTAACAACGATTGCAATGGACCAACTGCAGGCTGAACCGTTTGGAGAGTTTGGCTGTCTGCTTTCTGCCCGGTTTCAGCTCCGCCAACATCTTCTGAAAGTCGGCCGTTTTGGCGCCCGCCGCATGTTGTTGAAGCGATTCAATGGTCTGTTTCCCGCAATCAAACGCCTGCTGTTGCTCGGCTTCGTACGCCGCCAGACCGGCGGCGTCGGATTTTTTCACCTTCTTCGCCGGCACGCTCGCCGGCGCCAGGCCGAGTTGCCGCGTGCGCATGTACCGCTGACATGCCTGGCAATAAGGCTTCTTGCGCAGCACCAGTGGCACAATCAAACCGCCGGCGGCAAAACCAAGAATCTCCAGCCCGCGAAAAGCGTAACCCCACACACCCAGCGGCGTGCCCGGCGAACCGTTGTCCTGCTTCCAGGCAAACGACCGCGCCATCGCGTCAAAATATTCAATGAACCCAACGGTGGTGCCATCTCTCAAGTGAATCAGGTGCCGGCCTTTAAACTCGATATACTGGGCGGCGAAATAGGCGGCCAACTGGAGCACCAACACCATCCAGAGCAGCGAACGGTTGATTTTGATGCCGCTAAACCACGACGCCAGACCATACCCGCTGGACGCCACCACGCCCACCAGGATTGCTCCCACCGGCAGGATGTAGTTGGCGTACCAGCCCATGATATGGAAGTCGGTCTTGGCGTCCAAAACGTACACCCCGACCAACGCGAGCGCAGTGGTGGCCAGGCCGGAAATCAGGACCAGCAGATAAGATTGCTCCTCGCGCGGGCCAACCGGAGCAGACATTGGGTTTGTCTCTGGAGTTGTGCTCATGGGCTTTGGCCGGTTTTGCCAAAAAACCTTGCCTCTTCCAAGCATAATTATTTTTGCCTGCTGCAAACGGGCGCATCTCAGTTTTTATGCACTCGGAAATGGCATCTCATTAACACCCTGCTTTAGCGGGGTGTTCAGCGGGAGGAACGTCAACCAACCGCTTCAGCGGTTTTCGTGTGC
Source organism: uncultured Verrucomicrobiae bacterium (assembly GCA_963744965.1). Lineage (GTDB taxonomy): Bacteria > Verrucomicrobiota > Verrucomicrobiia > Limisphaerales > UBA11358 > UBA11358. The sequence goes on along the minus strand of CAVUVT010000005.1, from coordinate 525,413 downwards.
CGATAAACCGCTAACCGGTGCGGACACCGCAACCACGGCAAACACCCAGCTAAAGCAGGGCGTTAATGAAAGGACTGCAAACGCACGGGCTTTCAACGGCGGACACCCCCGCAAAAACTGAGATGCGCCCGCTGCAAACCGGGCCAGCCTGATCTTGAAACGATGTTCGACCGTGAACCCATCGAAAAGCCGGTGGCGAAACAACGACTCAATTCCCAAGAACCAAGAAACGCGCCAAGCAACAGGAGCACAAGCCCTTGCGATGAATCGGCAAAAAAATTGAAACCTTTGGCTGGTTCATGGGTATTGAATGTATCAGCGTGTTGTCTCGTTGCGCCTGACTTTTGTTGCATACAAAGAAATCATTCAATCATCATGAAACTGACCTTGCTGTTGCTGGCCCTGACCTCCTGCGCGGCGCTCGCCGCGACTGAGGAACAAACAAACAAAACCTTTCAGGTCTCACCCGGCGGCACGCTCGTCGTGGATGTTGACTTCGGCTCCATTGACATCAGCACCAACTCCACTGATGCCGTCGCCGTCAACGTGTGGCGGAAAGTCACCCGAGGCAGCGCGGAGAAGGAGCAAAAATTCCTGTCCGAAAATCCCGTCGTTTTTGTTCAGGAGGGAAACACTATCACCGTCCGGTGCCGCCCGAAGGTAAAGGAGATGTTCCATTGGTTTAGCGGCTTCAGGAACCGTAACGAGGCGAAATACACCATCCAGGTCCCAGCCCGGTTCAATGCCCGGCTCAACACCTCGGGCGGTGGCATCACGGCCGGCGACCTGACCGGCGAGGTCAAGGCGGACACCAGCGGCGGCGGACTCCGGTTCGCGCGGCTGCATGGACCGCTGAACGGCGACACTTCCGGCGGTGGCATCCACGTCACCGATTGCGAAGGGCCAATAAAAATTCACACCAGCGGCGGTGGAATTGAAGTGACCGGTGGATCCGGGTCGCTGGACGGCGACACCTCCGGCGGCGCCATCACTGTCAGGACTTTCCAGGGGCCAGTGTCCATGCACACCAGCGGCGGCGGCATCACCGTTGAAAATGTCGCCGGCAAGGTCAAAGGCGACACCTCGGGCGGTTCGATCCACGCCGTGCTGCTTTCGCCGTTGCCGGGTGACGTGAGCCTTTCCACGTCCGGTGGCGGGGTGACGGTGAAAGTTCCTGCGGATGCCGCATTCAATCTGGACGCCGAAACCTTAGGCGGCGGCGTCAGTTGCGACCTGCCGGTGACCGTGCAAGGCAAGTTGGAGAGCAACCGGCTGAAAGGCCCGGTGAACGGCGGTGGTCCGCTCCTGCGATTGGGGACCAGCGGCGGCGGCATTCACGTGCAGAAATTGGAACTCTAGTGACGGCGGCCGGTTTCTTTGGAGTGCGCGGACATGTCGTCGCACTCCAAATCAATAAACCAGCACCAACACCGCCGCATCTCGTGCCGACTTCACCACATCTTCAAACTTCTCGTCCTTCGTGTTCGGCGATTTGAGTTTGGCCGAAACGCCCGGCACCGATTCCAGGAAGCTCAACAGCAGGCTGCTCTTGACCGCGTAATTCACATTCTCCGGCAACGCCCCGCTCGCCGCCAGCGCCGCCCCCGCATCCAGTTTGGCCGACACGATGCCGATCACGTTGCCCCGCGCATCCACCAGCGCCCCGCCCGAATTGCCCGGCTGCACCGGCGCGCTGATTTGAAAATACCGCGGGTCATCCCCCGCCCCGGACAGCGACGCGATTTCCCCCTTGGCCAGCTTGGGCGCGAACCCCTGCAACCCGATGTCGGGAAAACCGACCGTCGCCACCGTGCCGCCCAATTGCGCCGACCGGCTGGATGAAATGGGCAATGGAGAAAATTTCCCGTCCGCTTTGAGCAAGGCCAGATCATTCGCCGCATCCACCTGAACCACCTTGGCGTCAATCAAACCCGCGCCCGTGAGCAAACGAACCTTCGTCGCATCCTTGACCACATGATAATTGGAAATCAAATAACCATCGTCCGTGATGAAAAAGCCCGTGCCGCTGAATGAAGGATTTGTCGGTGAAATGGAATTGTCAGAACCCGATTCTTTGTGCGGCTTGAACTCACTGGCCAACTCTTGGGCTTTGGAGATTTGCTCTGACGTAATCAAGCTTTCAAGAGTGGACAAATGTTTCACGGCATCGTCATTTCCTTGAGCCGAGGCAAGAATATCCCACTTACATGCTTCAACAAAATTCTGCGGGACACCCTCTCCCACAAAATAATGGAGACTCATTTGAAATTGTGCAACTGCAAGCCCTTGTTCCGCAGCTTTGCGAATCCACTTCACTGCCTCTACATAATTCGTATTCAAAACTTTGCCGTCCTCGTAGAAAAGGCCAAGGGCGAATTGAGCCTGTGGAAAATTTTGTTCAGCGGCTTTGCGAGTCCACTTCATCGCTTCCACCTCATCCTTCGCCACACCTCGGCCAGAGGCATAACAGCAGCTCAAAGTGAATTGAGCATCAGCATCCCCTTTTTCCGCATTTGCCTTCAATTCCTGAATTGTTTGATTTGTCTGCGCAGGGAGTTGTGCGGCGGCCAGCAGCAAAACGGTGAGCAGTCCCCAAAATGTCGCTTTCATATCGCCATATTAGCTGGTTTCAAAAGTCTCTCAAGTTTTGCGAGGGCCATTGCTACAATCGTGGACGATCATCATAAGAATTATCGCCTTCATCTGGTGGAGGTGGCTCTCGTGGCGTGCTATTAAGTGGCGAAAGTCCCGTTTGGTCTCTAAACGTCACGATAATCCAACCGCCAGCTTCTTCTACATCTGCCACATGAACAGCACAACAAATCTTTGGCTCGATCTTTGGCTCGACACCATTGTAACCGCACCGATGGATATAAACCCATTGATTCTGCGCTCTTGCCTCGATGCAAAGATTGGCAATTTCTAGTGTAGTTTGGATGCTCGTTAGCAATTCGTCGTTCTCCCATTTATTTACAAAAGTCTGATTTGGGTTTTGCGGATGTCGGACAACTAAATATAGTGCCATAGTTTTTTGTTTCTCCACAAATTCAAACGCCAAATGCCCCAAACGTCCATCCAAAATGCAAACCGGAAAAGAAGCCCTGACCATTTCGAATTGCGAATTGCGAATTGCGGAGAGCGCGACCAGTCCGTAATGGGGAGCGCGACCGTCCCGGTTGCCGTTTTCGGCGTCGCGCCGAAAACCCGACAAACAAACTGAATGGTTTAACGAATGGTTCGGGCGCGACGCCCGAACCCGCACGCGGGACGCGCGCGCTCCCCCCAATCGTCCATCCCAAAATGAAAACCGGAAAAGAAGCCCTGACAATTGCGAATTGCGAATTGCGAATTGCGGAGAGTGCGACCAGTCCGTTTCGGCGTAGCGGCATTCGGGAGAAAGCCGCCATCTAAAATTCCCGTCACGGTTTGCGGCCGCTCTGCCGAGACGCCGCTACGCCCGCCCGCTGCCTTGGTATATTCGGCTGGCGGATTTGGAGTGCGCGGACATGTCGCCGCACTTCAAAGTTCAATCTTCCGCGAACAGATATTCCAGATCCGTCGTGGTGAGGCTGCGGGCGAAGCCTTCCTCGCCGAGTACGTCGGCAATCGTCTGCGCCTTGCTCTGTTGCAGTTCCCAGATTTTTTCCTCGACCGTGCCGGGCGCGATGAGGCGGTAGGCGTTCACCGTTTGCGTCTGGCCGATGCGGTGCGACCGGTCTATCGCCTGCGCCTCCACCGCCGGGTTCCACCACGGATCATAAAGCACCACATAACTGGCATTGGTGAGATTCAAACCGGTCCCCGCCGCGCGCAGACTCAGCAAAAATACGCCGGGGCTCGTGTCGGCCTGGAACGCGCTGACGACCTGCTGCCGGTCTTTCGTCTGACCGGTGAGGATGTGCGTGTTGATCTGCCGTTCGCGGCATTCCTTTTCGAGCAAGAGCAACATCTGCACGAACTGGCTGAAGACCAAAACCTTTTGTCCCTCGGCCACCAGCGGATCGAGCAGTTCAAACAACGTTTCGGTCTTGCCGGACGCGGTGTCGCTGCCGACGAGGCGCGGATGGCAGCAAATCTGGCGCAACCGCGTGAGCGCGGCCAGCACATGCATCTTGCTCTTGTTGAGGCCCTGTTCCGCAACGGCCTGCATGATCTGGTCGCGGCTGCGGCGCAATTCGGCCAGGTAAAGCTTCCGCTGCTCGTCGCCGAGCGGACAATCGCGCCGTTGTTCGATGCGGTCGGGCAAATCCTTCGCCACGTGCTTTTTCAGGCGGCGCAGCAACAACGGGCGCAGCCGGGCCGAGAGCCGTTTGCGCGCGATGCGCTGGGCGGACTCGGTTTTCCCGTTGCGCGGCAGCGGTTCTTCCGCCGGCGCGGTTTCGTCGCCGACGCTGGCGCGCGGCTCGTAAGTTTCGATAAATTGTTCCTGATTGCCGAGGTAGCCGGGCTGGATGAAGTCCACGATGCTCCACAAATCCAGCAACCGGTTTTCGAGCGGTGTGCCGGTGAGCGCCAGGCGGTATTCGGATTTGAGCTGTTTGACCGATTGCGTGACCTGCGCGCCCGGATTTTTGATGAACTGCGCCTCGTCCAAAATCGCCGCGCGGAAGGCGAATTTTTGCAACTCCTCCAGATCACGCCGCAGCAGCGCGTAATTCGTCACAATCAAATCGTGCTGCGGAATCTGCTTCCGCAAATTGTGCCGCGCCGCGCCGCTTTCGAGCACGAGCACCTTCAAACCCGGCGTGAACCGCTCCGCTTCGCGCCGCCAGTTGTGGAGCACGGACGCCGGACAGATGACGAGCGACGGCTTGGGATTTTTCGTGTTGCGCTCCTTGAGCCACGCCAGCCACGCCAGCGCCTGTAGCGTTTTGCCCAAACCCATGTCGTCGGCCAGAATGCCGCCGAGCTTGATTTGCGAGAGGTGGCAGAGAAAATCGAAGCCGTCCTTTTGATACGGACGCAAATCAGCCTGCAATCCGGCGGGCAGCTTCACCGAGGGCACGCCTTTGAAATCCCGCACGCGCTCGCGCAACGCCTTCGCTTCCGGCGAATCGGCAAAGCGCGTCAACTCGCCTTCGTCCAGATGCGCGACGTGTTCCAGGCCGACCTTTTGCGGCACGGCGATGAGGCCGTCCACGCCCATTTCGGCCATGGCCTCGTGCGCGCCCTGCACGGCGTTGACATCGAGTTCCACCCAGCCGGAATTCGGCAGCTTGACGAAACGGCTGGTGGCGGCGGCGAGCCGTTCGAGGTCCGCCTTGCTGAGTTTGAGCCCTTCGGCTTCCCATTCGGCGGACACGGCCAGCCAGTCAATGCCGCTGCCCTTGACGATGAGCCGCGGCTTGAGCTGGCGCGGCTGCAGGAACAGGCGGTGAAACGCCGGATTGCCCAGATATTCCGCTTCGCCGGGACGTTCCGCCCATACGGCCGCGAGCGTGCCAAGAAAATTTTCGTTCGCGTCGCCAATCCACAAACCAGGTTCGGGCGTGAACCAATCGAGTTTGCGCAGCCATTGCATGGCGGGTTCCAAGCGCGGGTCGTCGAGGATCTCCGGTTTGTCCGCCGGACGTTTTTTTGATTCGTTGGCGACCCACTCGTGGCCGTTCCAAAACCAGACGCTCTGGTCGCGGAGACTTTTGGCCAGCAACCGCAACCGCACCGTGTCATCGAGCAACTCAAAAACGAACTGCGGTTTGGCCGGATGCGCCAGGCAAAGCTGTTCCCAATCCACGCCGTGATTGGACTGCGTCTTGCGCAGGTGCAGCAGCAGACGATGGCTCAGTTTGCGCACCGGCACGGACGGTTGGTGCGCGAGATATTTCAGCACCGGCGGCGGCGGCGCGTTGCGCAGCAGGTAAAACGTGCCGTTGACCAGCACCAGCGGCGGCTGCCGGTTGAAAAATTTCGCATCGGCAACGGAATGATTTTCCCCGCCGGGCAATTCGATCCGGTGCGTGAACGACAGTTCCTTGTCGCCGTTGTCGAGGTGCGGTGTGAGCGCGGCAATTTGGCCGTGAAAATGGAGCGGCTGGCCGTCGCATTCCAGGCGCGGCGAGTGTCCCCAGCGCGCGAGCCATTGAAGCAGTTCGGCGTCGGACAAAACCAGCGTGTCTGCGTCCCGCAATGCGGAATTGCGGTTCGTGTCGGCGAGCCACTGGATGAACTCCCAATCGGCGGGTGAAAATAATTCCTGTTCGTGCGTGGCGCGAACGACAAGGTCAATCAGCTCCCGCAGCGTGCGCGCCTTTTCGCCGGTGCGCGGGCGCAGCAAAAGGAATTGCACGGCCAGGCGGTAACGCGACGGCTCCTCGTTATCCGGTTGCACGCGGCAGACGACGCGCAGCGTGGCGCGCGGCGTGTCGAGCAGCGGCAGCGCGGGCGGCGAGAGCCAGTTTTCGAGTTCCTTGACGAGATTTTGTTCCTGCTCGGCTTCCTCGGCCCGGGCAAATCGGTCGGGGCTGGCGTGCGCCTGCAATTCGGGCGGCACGGAACGTTTGGCGCGGAGGAACAAAAACGCCAGTTCCTCCAGGCGTGCCTTGCCCTGGGCGTTCAGTAAACGCGGCCACCAATGCGTGTCGGGGAAATCGCGGCGTGAGAGCGACAATTTTTCGAAATAATCCTCGAGCAACAGCCACGAACGCTGCGAATCGGGGCACGCCGCGAAACTTTTCAGGATGTCCTCGCGCCCGTTGACGGTCGCCTTCGAGTCCGAGAGTTCCCGGCGCAAATCAGCGAACGCGCCGTAGGTTTGCGACAGCACCTTGTGGTGCGCGTCGTATTTCGTCGTGCCCGTTCCGTTTCTGATTGAAATTTTCGACATCTGAAAAAACTTAGACTAGTATTTCGTCACAAGCGCCAAGTCCGGTCAACTGGAAAGCAAAAGAAAATGTGTTGTGCATTCGCTGGCGTGGTTGACGCGAACTTGGTTTTTGCTATAATTCACCCTTTTATGAACCGGAATCCACATGTGGCCGTCGTCGGCGCGACCGGCGCCGTCGGCATCGAAATGATTAAAACGCTGGAAAAGAGAGATTTTCCGGCGGGCAAACTGACCCTGCTCGCTTCGGCGCGTTCCGCCGGCAAGAAACTCAAATTTCGCGGCCAGGACATCACGGTCAAGGAACTCACCAAGGATTCCTTCAACGGCATTGACATCGCGTTGTTCAGCGCGGGCGGCAGCATTTCCAAGGAATTTGCGCCCATCGCGGCCAAGGCCGGCTGCGTCGTGGTGGACAATTCCAGCGCGTTTCGCATGGACGAAGCCGTGCCGCTGGTCGTGCCGGAAATCAACGCCGCCGACGTGAAAAAACACAAGGGCATCATCGCCAATCCGAATTGTACCACGGCCATCACGCTCATGGCGTTGTATCCGCTGCACCGGGCGTTTGGCGTGAAACGGATTTTTGCGTCGAGCTACCAGGCGGTTTCCGGCACGGGCGCGAAGGCGATTGAAGAACTGAAGCGGCAGGTGGGCGAAATCGTTGCCGGCAAACCGGTGACGAAGGAGGTCTATCCGCACCAGATCGCCTTCAACGTGCTGCCGCAGGTGGATTCATTTCTGCCGACGGGTTACACGAAGGAAGAAATGAAGATGGAAAACGAAGGCCGCAAAATCATGCATCACCCGGCGTTCAAGGCGAGCGTCACGTGCGTGCGTGTGCCGGTCTATCGTTCGCACTCGATTGCGGTGAGCGCGGAATTTGAAAAGCCGGTGAGCGTGGACGCCGCGCGCGCCGTGCTCAAGAAAGCGCCCGGGCTTGATCTCGTGGACGAGCCGGCGAACCAGAAGTATCCGATGCCGTTGTTTACCTCGGAAAAATACAACTGCGAAGTCGGCCGCATCCGTCTGGATTGCGCGTTGGACAACGGGTTGTGCTTCTGGGTGAGCGGCGATCAGTTGCTCAAAGGCGCGGCGCTCAACGCGGTGCAGATCGCGGAAGAGTTGCTGAAATAAAGTTCTTTCGGAGGGCGGAGTTCCACGACGCCCTGATTACTGGCAATATCAGTTGGGGTCTCGCGAAGCTCGCCCCTCCGAATGATTTCACGGCTTCGCTGGCTTGGTATCAACAGACGCGCTGACGGATTTGATTTTCAACTCTTTGACGATATCCATCACGTTCACAATCCGGTAGAACGGCGCATTTTTGTCCGCGTTGATGGCGATTTTAAGTTGAGGGTTTTTTGCAACTTCTTGAAGTAACCGGCTTTTGAGAACATCAAGACTAACCGGCATCTTATCTTGGAGATCTAGCAAAACACCATTTGACGCAATATAGACTTCAAACTGCTGGTTTTCGCCCACTCCGGATTTTTGCGCCTGCGAGGATTGTGGCAACGTCAGCCGCAGCGACGGCTGCTGCTTGAACGTGGTGGTCACCATCAGAAAAATCAGCAGCACGATGAGCACGTCCACCAGCGCCACGATGATGATGGTGGGGGTGTTGCGGCGTTTATGAATGAGGAAACGCATGGCTGAGTTTCAAGTTTCAAGTTTCAAGTTTTCAGTTCGGAAGCGCGTGACGGGCTTCCTGAAAACTGAAGACTTGAAACTGAAAACTTTTTTCATTTCTGTTCTGTGTATTGCCGCCGGATGAAGTCGTCGCACAGCGCCTCCATCTCGACGGCGAGCACCTCGACTTTTTTGCTGAAATAACTCCACGTGATGAGCGAGGGGATGGCGATGAGCAAACCAATCAACGTTGCCCGCAAAATCAGCGCGATGCCCTGGGCCAGTTTGGCCGCGTCGTTCAGGCCCGTCTGGCCGAGGTCGCCGAACACGGTCATCATGCCCGCGATGGTGCCGACCAGCCCGAGCAACGGCGCGATGCCGACAATGATTTCGAGCACCACCAGGCCGCGTTCGAGCCGGACGACTTCATGGCGCGCGGCGGTTTGCAGCGCGTCCACGTTGTCCGCCTTTGGCCAGTCGAGATGGTCGGCCGCGAGGAGCAACAGGCGTCCGAGCGGCGACGGCTTTTGCTTGCACACCTGGCGGAGTGTTTTCACGTCGTCACGCGACTGGCAGGCTGCGAGCGCGTCGGTAATTTTCGACGGCACAACCTTGCCCCAGCGCAATGCCAGCGCGCGTTCGACGATGAACGCCAGCCCGATGACCGAAGTCAGTCCCAGCATGAGATAAACCAGTATTTCCATAAAAAATTCCTGCCGTTCGCCGCCACCGCGGTCAATAATAATAAAACGTGAACGTGATTTCGCGATAATTCTCGCCAATCAACCGCCGCATTTCGCTAGGCCACGGCGAGAACGGCGCCGGATCCGTCACCGCTTTCTGGCAGACATAACCCAGCACGTCCCCCACGGTGTTTTCCAGAACCGTCATATCGGCGATGCTCCCGTCGTAATTCAAGTGAAATCGCAGCGTCACCTTGCCGCTGCGGTCCATGGCGAACTGGCGGCTGTCCAGCAAATCATACCAACGCTGCGTCACCGCCGCGATGAACGCGGCATCGTACGCGCCGAACGGCGTCGCCTTCACGTCGAGCGATGGTACCAGTGCCGCGCGGTGCATTCCCCCGTCCTGCTTCATCTGCTGGCCGGGCAACTGATGTGACTGCTGCGCCAGCGCCTGTTTGATGGTGCGCGGACGCTCCGGCTCCGGTTGCTGGGAATTCTCCGGCTTGCCCAGCGTCAAATCGCCCGGCCGCGTCGCCGGTTGCGATTTTTGCTGCGGCGGCGCCGGGGTTGCCGGCTGAAGCTTGTTGAAGTCCGGGCGCGGTGCGTTCTCGGTTTTAACGACCTCGGTTTGTTTGCCGTTTAATTGCGGAACTTCCTTGTTTCCCTTGGTTAGGTCGGCGGCACGGGAATTCTGGCTGGAATAATATTTCGTGTTTTGCGGCACTTCGGCCGCCGGCTGCGCCACCTCCACGAACGTCAGTTGGGCCTCGTTGTTTTGCGGCGCCGGCGCCGGCATGATTTTCATGATGGCCAGGCGGGGCAACCACGCTGGCCAATGCAATTGCTGCCACCAGCCGAAGTCCTTGCCCGCTGCATAACCGCCCCACCCCAGCAGATGCACCGCCAGTGACAACGCCAGCACCAAGCCCAGCCGCCGTATTTCAGGGCTGCTGAGCCGCAAAGAATCAAATTGTGCGCCGACTCCGGCCATCCCGGCAAGTTTGCCGCAGTAAAACGCGACGGGCAACTGTCTTTACTGCGCGCCTGGTTGACTCATTTCAGGCAGGTTGGATTCATTCCGGCACCGGCACACCGGGCGCGCAACCGTTCCTTCACATCCGGGTCATCCGGTTTGAACTGCAACACGTTCTTGAATTGAGCGATCGTCTTGTCCAACAACCTTCTTTGGACCAGAGCGATGCCAGGGTTGTTGTGAGCGCATGGATGGTGGCGGGACCCTGGCGGCTTGATCATTTTTCTTCCGCCGTTCGGCGCGGCGGCCCGATGATTTATTTGGCGGACCCTGGCGGACCCGCAGCGGGCGCATTGCTGGAAACAGTTGCCGCGGCTGGGGTGTTCGTCAAAACCGTCATCGGGGCCGCATTGGTTTCCCCCGGCATTCCCAGTTGCGAGCGAATGACGGCGCGCATGGCGTAGGGTGCGCCTTGTTGCGGATCAAGCAATCGGTTGAGCACGGCGCGATTGAGGTCGGCGAAGGAAGGCAGGCCGATGCGTTGCAGGTTGCTTTTCACGCGGGAAACTTCAGCCTGGTAATGCTCATAAACTTTTGCGGCGAGCAACTTGAATCCGGCATGGCGGTCGTCCTGCCCGATGGCCAGCTCATAATAGGAACGGGCGAGCAGGCCTTCAACCGCCGCCGTCGTGCGCTCCTGCGACGTGTCGCCGATGTCTCCCTGCACACGGGCGACGGCGTATTGATCAAGGGTGAAATTGCGCGGGAAGGACTCGGGGTCGCCATCAATAATCGGTTTGTCGGGATATTTCCCGCCCAGATAGCGAAACCATTTCGCCGCCTCGGCGACGCGATTTTCTTCATAGAGAAAATAAATCGCGTTGCGCAGAAAATTCCGATGGGCGATGGCGATATGGTCGCGGTTTTTTTCGTCCTCCCGCATCATCGTTTCATAGGCGTCATTGACTTTGGGAATCAGGCCGATGTCCGGACCCAGCGCGTAAGACTTGTTGAAGGGGTTGGCGATGAAACGGCCGTGATAAAACGCCTGGAGCATGGATTGATAAATGTTGCGGCGCAGCGTGATCAAATCGTCCGCCTTCACCTTGCCGGGATTTTCCTTCGCCTTTTCCAGACCAAAAGCGGCCCAGTAAATCGCGTGCGCTTCGGGCAGCCGCCAGTCGAGCGGACCGTACTGCGCGTTCAATTTTTCGGCGAAGGCCGGGTCAATTTTGTATTTTTCGCGGAGCAACGCGGCGTTGGTGCTTTGTGGCTGGAGCAATTCGGAGAAATTCGTCCCGTTCGCACCGAAGAACGGCATCATTTCCCCGGCCCACTGCTGCTTGTAATACCAATTCGCATCATCGAGATTTTGACCCATTTTGTGCTGAAAAAACCAGGCCAGCTGCTGATAGAGCAGGACATCGTTGGGATTGTAACGCAGGCCGTCGTCGCGCAGCAATTCGACGCCCCGTTCCACCCAGCGCCAGCGATCGGGAAAATCCTTGAACTTGACGGAAATGTTGTAAGCCATGTTCCACGCCTGAAACAGCCAGACCTGCGTGAAATGCGGCTCCAGGGCCGTGATCCAATCCGCCAGTTGCGCCGCCTCGAAATACTTGTCGTCCATTTGCAAATCGTTGGCGCGAATCCAGAGGTAATTGGAAATCAACCCGCGGAATCCGCCCAGCGCCACCGTTGTAAACGCCAACAGGGGCGGCGCGTTGTCCAGCGTATCCGTGCGCGTCAAGCCCAGCTGCTCGCGGTCGCGGTTCAACGACTTCTGCACCTGGCTGGAACCGAAGAGCAATGCCGCCGCCAGCAGCAGCAAGAGAATTTTTTTGGCGCGGGCGTTCATTGATTTCCCTGCGCCGTCGCCAGTTCCCGCCGGTTGAACAACAGGATGCCGATGATGCCGATGATGCCACCGGGCAGCAGAACGATTTGCCCGAAGGCCGTGCCGAGTTCACTCCATGAAATGCTGCGCCCGCTGCTCAACGCGTCAATCGGCGAAAAATTTTCCACCAGCTTGATGACCGTCAAACAGCCTTTGAAAAGCGGAATCAACACCGTGTCCACGGCGGAATGGCCCATGGCGCCGGTCTCCCCGTTGCCGCCCATGACCGTGCCTGATTCCACCGCCTCCGCCAGCGTGCCGCTGGAAAGTCCAATCGTCAGAACCGCCAGTGAAAAAAATGCTGCGACGGGAAACGTCAAGAAGCTCGCCGCGGTCAGTCCCAACGCCGCCAGCAGCGCCATCCAGCAGAAAATGATCCCCAGACCGCGCGCGAAATTCAGCGTGAAGCCGCCCTGGGGATACAACACTTCCATGCCGTCTTCGAGCGGGAACAGCAGTGCCGTGTTGTTCGCGTTCGGCAGGAAAGCAATCGTCAGCACGCCCCGGCGGTCGAAAAGATTGGGCGGAATGGAGAATTCATGAAAGGTGTCGGGCGCAAGGCTCATCGGCTCGCTGCGCCACACATTGGGGGAGTCCGGATCGCCCACCTGCCACTGCGCGAAGAACGTGCCGGACGCGCTCTTCTGCGCGGAGTTGAACTTGACGCGCAATTGCAGCGGCTGGTCGCGCAGGAAATTTTTCGCGAAGCCCAAATCAATCTGCCACTGGCGCGAGTAACCCGGTGGCGCCAGTTGGAAATCCGCCTTGACCTGTTCACGGATCTGCTTGCGCACCAACGGCACGTCCACCTTGTCCACCGGGCTGTTTTTCAAACGTTCCTGCAAAATGCGTTCCGTTGCGGCATCAATTTCCGCGTTGAAGTTCTGTTCCCTGGCCGAACCGCGCGCCACCAGCACCTGCTCGCGCAAAACGGTTTGTTCCGCCGCCGGCAATTTCGTCGCCCGCCATTGCAACAAGCCGTAAACGCACGCGCCCGACAGCGCCAGCAGCGCCGCGTTCAGCGACATGATGCCGAGCCATTTGCCCAGCCAGATTTGCCAGCGCGCGATGGGTTTGGTCGCCACGACTTGCATCTGACATTCCTCGATATCGCGTGCCAGCGTGCCGCACGCCAGCCAGAGGGTGGAAAGGCCGAGCAAGCCGGTGATGACGCTCAACGTGTAAGTCAGCAGAATCTGGGTGAACCCGCGCGCCGTGCCGTCGTCCTGGATCACCATCGGCAAACCCACCACCGCCGCCAGCAACAACACCGCAATCACCAAAAACAGCCGGAACCGAAAGGCGGCTTTCCAGGTCAACCAGGCGATGGCGAACAATCTTTGCATCGGTAAATCGTCCTTGTCCTCGAACTAGGGTTTCTTTCCCAGCAGCGACGATAGCTTCTCATCCGCCTTCGACAAATCCACCGGTTTTTCCTCCGCCGCGGGCTTGGGTTTGTCCGGCGGCATCGGTTCGGCGGCTTTCGTCAACGCCTTCAGTTTTTTGTCGTCCACCTTCGGCGTGGTGGCAGCCGGTGCCGGCGGTTTGGGCGGGACAACGGGTTGGGCGACTTGCGGCAACGCCAGGCGTTCAAGAATCTTCTCGGCGGGCGGGCGCTCATCAGCGCCGGCGCGCAGGTAGGCCGCCACGCGCGCGCCGGAAGTCGCGCCCGAAGTTTCCGACGCGGCCCGGCGCGCTTTTTGCACCACGTCGAGAAAGTAGCTCTCCAGGTTCTGTGTGGGCGTGTCAATCCTGACCCGGTCGCCCGCCACGTCCTTGCGAATGATTTCCAGCACCCGCTGCATGGTTTCGCGCGGCAACGCCGGCGTGGTGATGCGAATCGTGTCCGGAGTGGCGAGCAAATCTTTGAGCGTGCCCATCGCCTGCACCCGGCCGCCATAATAAATCACCACGCGGTCACACACATCTTCAACGTCCGCCAGCAAATGGCTGCTCAAAATCACCGTCTTGCCGCGTCGCGCCAGCGCGACGATCAGGTCTTTGATCTCGCGGCAGCCAATGGGGTCGAGCCCCGAAGTGGGTTCGTCCAGAATGACCAGGTCCGGGTCGTTGATGAGCGCCTGGGCCAGGCCGATGCGGCGCTGCATGCCCTTGGAGAATTCGCCGACGGAGCGCATGTGAACCTGGCTCAAGCCGACCATTTCGAGCAGTTGCTCGGTGCGGTTGTCGCGTTCACTCTTGCCGAGGTGAAATAGATTTCCGAAAAAGTCGAGCGTCTCGCGCGAGTTGAGGTAGCGGTAAAGATACGATTCCTCCGGCAGATAGCCGATGCGCGACTTCGTCGGCACATGCCGCGGCGAATGGCCGAAGACCTCGATGTGCCCCTTGGTCGGGTAAAGCAAACCGAGCAACAGCTTCACCGTGGTGGATTTGCCGGAGCCGTTCGGGCCGAGCAGACCGAACACTTCGCCGCGCCGCACGTCGAAATCCACATTGTCCACCGCGCGCGCCTTGGGCCGGTTCCAGAAATCCTTGAAAACCTTCGTCAGCCCGCGAACAGAGACGACGACCTCCTCGGACTTACGATTTGCGACTTCCGATTGCGGATTTGGTTCGAGAGCGGTCATGATGCGGTGGCGTTAAATTTTTCCCACTCCTGCAAGCAATTGTAACGCGCTTTATCCGCGTATTTTTGCTGATAGCGTTCAAGAAAATCCCGGAACGCCTTGAAACTGAAATTGCTTGTGTACATTAGCAACGGAATGTTATGGAGCGCCTCGGCCAAATCTTTTGCCTGCTGCGTTTGTGCATCAAGTGCGAGCGCGCGCAAATCGCAAAAAACAACATACATCAACCGGGAAAGTTTTTGTCTCTCGGTTTCTGTCGGCATCCTGGCGTCTGCAAATTTCCAATCAGGAATCATGTTGAAAGTTTATTCGAGTTTCCAACCGCCAGCAAGCCGCGAGGCATCAGAGAAAACGCACCTGCCCTCGCATTGAATCGCCACTTTCTCTTTGCAGCAGAACCAATAACCGCCGCAACGATTCGCCGACGGGCAATTGTTTGGACACAATGATGCCCGCGTGTTCGCGGCCTTCGTCAATCCACCGGTTGTGCAAACGGACAAAGTCGCCGACGTTGAACGTGACCAGGCAGCGATTTTCTTCCGTGGCGAAATTCAGTTGGGATTCGTCGGACAGGCCGAGCCGCTTTGCTTCGAGCGCGTGAATGGCGGCGTGACCGCGTTTGCGAAGGGCGGTGGCCAAGGCCGCGTGGACATCTTCGTCAAGGAAGAGCCGCAGTTTCATTCTTCAAACGGCGGCAAGCTCGCGAACTTGTCCGCGCCAATGATCCGTGTCGGCGTTGCGTTTCAAGTCGCGGTCAATTTCCTTTTGGTGGTCGAAGTAGTAGGTCAGCGCCGCGTGCAGTTGCGACTGGGTGAGGTGCGGCAGGCTCTGTAGAATCTCATCCGGCGTCATGCCAAGCTGGTAATAGCCGGCAATCGCGCGCACCGCGATGCGCGTGCCCTTGATGACGGGCGCGCCATTAAGAATTCGTGGATTGGACGCGATGTGCGGATATTTGATTCCGTTTGTTTTCACAGGATTAAATTAACCTCAATTCACCCGGCCAGCAAGTTGCAACATTAGGAAAAGCTGGAGCTTTCAATCCAAAAATTAACGTGATATTGAAAATTAAACTTTACGCCAATTTCGGCGTCAGTTGGCCGGAAACCCGGTGCGGCGGTTCTTCCGTTTCGGGATGGAAATGTTCCAATTCCTCGCCTTTGCGCACGAGGCGCGCGCTGTTGAAAATCACAATCAGCGAACCGACTACGTGCAGGATGGAGGCGACGATCGGGCCGATGAGCCCGGAAACGGTCGTTGTCCAGCCGACGATAATGAATACCACACCAAACAAAAAATTCTGATTGATGACGGCGCGAGTGCTGCGGGAGAGTTTCACGAGGAACGGCAGCCGGCGGAGGTCGTTGTTCATCAACGCAATCGTCGCGCTATGAATTGCCACCTCGCTGCCCGCCGCCCCCATCGCGATGCCAATGTCGCCCGCCGCGAGCGCCGGCGCGTCGTTCACACCGTCGCCGACCACCGCCACACGATAGCCCTTCGCTTTCACGCCGCGCACGAACTCAACCTTGTTCTGCGGCAGACATTCGCCCCGGGCCTCTTCACAGCCAATTTCAGCGGCCACGCGCGTGGCCACCGCCTGACGGTCGCCGGAAACCATCGCGATGCGGCGAACGCCCGCTTCCTTCAACTCGGCCAGCGATTCCTTCGCCTCGGCGCGGGTCTGGTCCTGCAAACCGACCCAGCCGATGCATTTGCCGTCGCGCCCGACAAAAATCAAACTCCAGCCCTCGGTTTCGTTCAGGTCAACGGATTTGACAAAATCCTCGGTCACACCGTTGTCTTTGAGCCACTGTGCCCGGCCAACCAATACTTTGGCGCCGCCTACTTCAGCCTTCACTCCGCGACCAGCAGTCTCGGAGAAATTCTGCGGTTCGGCCAGCGGCACACCAGCTTCGCCCGCAATCTGCGCGAGCGCTTTGGCCGTTGGATGGTTGCTGTATTTTTCCGCCGATGCCGCGAACCGCAACAATTCCGCCGGTTTGGTTTCGCCAATGGGGGCGAGCCGGCTGACGGCCAACTGGCCGGTGGTCAGCGTGCCGGTCTTGTCGAAGACGAAGGCGTTGATTTTGGCCGCCGCTTCGATGTCGGCGACGTTCTTGATCAAAATTCCCAAACGCGCGGCGGCGGAAAGCGCGGCGACCATCGCGGTGGGCGTTGCCAAAATAAACGCGCACGGGCAGGAAACGACGAACACGGCGATGACGCGGCTCAAATCGTGCGTGAACGCCCAGACGAGCGCGCCAATGACCAGCACGAGCGGCGTGTAAAAGCCCATGTATTGATCCACGATCTTCATGATCGGGAGCTTGGTCTTTTCGGCAGCCAGAATGAGTTCGCGCACCCGGCCCAGCGTCGTGTCTTCACCGGCACGGCTGACCTTGATTTCCAGAACGCCCGTGAGATTTTGCGTGCCGGCAAAAACCTCGTCGCCGGACTTTTTGTCCACCGGCAGCGATTCGCCGGTGATGGTGGCCTGGTTGAACGAGCCTTGCCCACTGACGATGAGGCCATCCGCCGCCACGTTGTCGCCGGGACGGATGCGAATCACGTCGCCGATGGCGAGTTCGCTGGCCGCCACTTCCTCCTCGCTGCCGTCCTTTTTGATCCGGCGCGCCTTGGTGGGTGTGAGTTGGATGAGCGATTCGATGGAAGCGCGCGCGCCCTCGGCGGTGCGGGTTTCGATGATTTCACCCATGAGCATGAAAAACGCGACCACCCCGGCGACCTTGTAATCGCCGGAAGCGAACGCGGCGAGCACGGCGATGGCGACGAGTTCGTTGATGCTGAGTTGGCCGACGCGCAAATCCTTGATGGCTGTTACAACGATGGGATAGCCGAGAATGAGCGCGCCGATGAACGCGCTGGCACTGGCGACGGTGTCGCCCTGGGCAAACAGCCAGTCCACGATGAAGGCGTTCAGGACGAAGACGACGCCCAGCACGGCCTGCCACAGATGTACGACGGAATGTTCGTGGTCATGGCCGCAGCCGCACTCGGGCCCGTGCTCGTGATGAGTTAAAAGCGATGTAACTTGCATACAATCTAAACCTAGGGATTCGCCGGCGCCGTTTTCAGCGCGGGCGGCTCACGATTCAACATTAGCCGAAGTTCGCGCGGTTTGCCATCGGCGCGCGTGGGCAAAAAGATCTTGTCCTGCACATTGGTCAGCATCGGCCCCATCATCTCCACCAGGGTTTTCTGCGCGAACAGGCCCGGATTGCTTTCGTATTTCGGCAGCAAATCGCTGAAGCGCTTCGCCTCGGCAGTGATGGACTCCACGAAACGCGCGCGGTCGGCAGCGGCGGCATTGGTGATGGATGAGGCCTGGGCGCCGGCCTGGCTAAGAACCTGATTTTCGTAACTGCGCGCGTCGTTGAGGACTTTGTTGCGATTTTCCCGGGCGGTCGTGACGCGGGTAAAAACGTCCTGCAATTGCCGCGGCGGAATGCTCTGGACCTCGCACTGGTCAATGACAATGCCGAGCTGGTCCTGTTCGGTCAAATTGCTGACGCGCTGAAGCACGGCATCCCGGAACCCGGCCACGTCACGCGTGAGGACGTCGTCCACGTTGAAGTGCGCGGCGGTGTAAAGCAGCGCGTTGTTCAGCACGTTTTGGACGGTGTTGGACGCGGAAACGAAATCGAATACGAAGCGCCGCGGGTCTTCGATGTGGTAGTAAAGCAGCGCCCGGGTGTGAATGATGTTGCGGTCCGCCGTGATCGCGTAACCGTCCACCGCCGGATTCAGCGATGGACCGGCCGGCAATTCCTCGCCGCTCAATTCCTGTTCCGCCGTGGTTGCATACCAGCCCACGGTGGAACTGACTTTTTGAATTTCCGTGATCGGAATTTTGACCACTTCATCAATCGGATAAGGATACGACCAATGCCAGCCCGAACTGAGCAGAACTTTTTCGCCTTCGCCGACGAGCCGGCCGAAACGCAAAATCACCGCCTTTTCCTGCGGGCCGACGGTGAAAAAGCCGGAGCTGAAAAAGGCCAGCACCATCAGCAGCATCACGCCTTTGACAATCGCGAAACTGCTGCGCAACGCCTCGGCCAGCGCCTGCGAACCGGCGTCGTCCGGCGTTACCGGCGCGGGAGGCTCGTGCCTATGATCGGGTTCGGAATCGTGGCTCATAGTTACCGGCTCGGCGCGTTGGTCGGCAGATGTTGGAACAAATCAAATGGCGGCGTGCGCTCGTCGAAAATCAAGGTCGCGCGCTGGTTGAGCGACTGTTGCAGGGCGCTGATGCGCAGCAGAAAATTCGCCAGTTGGGGATTTTGTTCAAAGACCGGCAGCACCCGGGCGGCCTCGGCTTCGCCTTCACCGCGAATGCGCGTCGCGGCGGCATCGGCGTTGGCAATGGTTTCGGCGGCCTGACGGTCGGCGGCGGATTTGATTTTTTGCGCCTCGGCCTCGCCTTCGTACTGGAACTGGCTGATGAGAATTTGCCGCTCGGAGGTCATGCGCTGGAACACGGTTTGCGTCACATTCTCCGGCAGGCCGAGTTTCTTGATGCCGAGAAACGCAATTCCGATGCCGCAATTGTTCGTTTGCAACTGCGATTGGACGGCCTGCTCGATTTCGTTTTCGATGGCGTCGAATTTCAATTGCTTCGCGTCGGCGTTCACGAAATCGGCCAGCGGATGCCTGCCGACCACGGCGCTTTTGGCGCTGCGCAACATGCTTTCGAGCATGCTTTGGGCGGCCAGGGTCGAACCGCCGGCAAATTTCGGGAAGAACGCCTTGGCATCGGTAATCTTCCAGCCCACATAAACCATCACGAGCAGATTGTTGTTGTCGGCCGTGAGATTCTGGCTGAACCGGTCCTCGAAATTCTGGACGCGCTGATCGAATTTATAGACCTTCTCCGCCGGCCAGGGCCATTTGCAATACGCGCCCGGCTCGGTGAGGTTGCGCGTCGGTTTGCCGAACGTCGTGACGACGGCAACCTCGGATTGGCGGACTTGAAAAACAAACAACAGCAGCGCGAAAATCACAATCAGCACTGCGCCGATGACGATGGTCATTACGTTACGTTTCATGGCGATGAATTGTTGGGGGATGAGGGCACGTTCAAATTCAAAAGGTCTTCGCGGATTTTGTCTTCCAGGTCGAAAATCACCACGTCCTGCGTGTTCGTGACGAGCAAAATGTATTTGCGCGCTCCGGCCGTGGCGTCGGCGAACGCCTGGAAATACTTGCGCTGCCGGTAAACCGAGGGCGCAGCCTCAAATGCTGGAATCTGGTTGGTGAACAGCGCGGCGTGCGCGAACGCCGAAACACTGAGCCGCTGCCGCATCGCATCGGCCACGTTCGTCATGGTGAACGCCTGGGCGCCGGCCAGCGCATTGGTGCGAATGGCCCCGGCCTGGGCGTCAAGAATTTTGGCCAGCTTCGTCTGCTCCGCCCCGACTACTTTTTCGTAATCACCCGCGACTTTCACCGGTGGATGAATGTCCTGCAACCCGACGAAAGTGATCTTGGCGCCGAGGTGACGATCATCCACCGCGGCCTGGATTTGGGAACGCAATTGCTGCGCCGCCTCCAGGCGCATGTGGGACATCACCTCGTTCAAATCCACGCCGGCGAGATAATGAACGACTTCGCGGGTCGCCAGGTCCTGGAGCAGACTCGCCGGTTCGGCGTTGGTGTAAGCCCAGGCGAGGACGTTCGTGATTTGAAATTGAACGGGAATGCTGACGGTGATGAGACTCACCGGCGGCGCTTTAAGCGTGTCATTGGTGTCGGCGTTCTCATTTTTAATCGCGACCGGTTCGCGGTTGCCGACGAGGAAATTTTCCTCCTTGGTGTGGCTCACGCTCCACAAAATCGTTTTTGCCTGCTCGCTTTGCGCGTCCGGCGTGAAACCGACGTCGAAAGTCTGGATTTGCTCCGTGCGATAGCGATAAATCATGTCCGCCGGCCACGGCAATTTCAGGTGCGCGCCCGGCTCCAGCACCCCGACTGGCCGGCCAAAACGTTCGAGCACGGCCTGTTCGCCCGCGTCAATGAACACGACGCAGGTGGACAAAAACAGCACCGCCAGTTGCGCCAGCAACAGCACGGGCAGATTTTGTTGGAGCAACCGGAAAAACCAGGTTTCCGAAACCTTGAAACCAAATTGATAATCCAGCGCCTGTGCCGCCGTTGTGAACAGCCCCTCCGGTTGCGCGAGCAGGCCGACAAGCCGGCTGTCATAAATGGGCCGGGTGATCCTGCCTTTCACGCGCGGCCGGTAGATTTCCAGCAGCAGCGTGGCCAGCATTTCCGCCGCCATCAAACCGAGCAGCACGCACAACGCGCGCGTGAGCCAGAAATCAACCTTGGGGAATCCCGCCTTGACTCCGGCCATGCCCAGCACGGTGAATAAACAGACATAGGCGCCCGCCAGCAGAAAACTCGCCCCGGGCCGCAGCAGCCGGTGATTTTCCAGCCGCGCGATGGTCACGGAAAATCGTCCCAGCAAAAACAGCAGCAGCGCAAAAATCCCGAACAGCGACAACGACTTCATCGCCCGGTCGGGCGCCACGCCGCTGGTGGTTTTGGAAATCCAGCGCCAGAGCAGCCACGCACCGCCCGCTTCGAGCAAAAACAGCAGCACGCCGAAAGCCGGCACAAAAAACTTCTCGAACTGTTCGCGCGCCCGCTGTGCCGGAAAAACCTCCGCGTCCTTCGTTTCAAACAGCGCCGTTTCGCCTTTGGCGCGGGCGAACTCCTCCACTTCCAGTTTTTCCAGCCGCTCGTTTTCTTCGAGCCGCATCTGGAACCAGCCGGCGAAGGCCACGAGCACACCGAGGCCGAGGAAAATCGAGCACGCCTGGCCCGCCAGCGAATTCGCGTAGCACGTCACGACGAACGCGGCGATGAAAATCACCACCGCCGCGACCAGATTCACCAGACCGTTTTTTTGAATGTTGCGTTCCATGCGTTAACTCAATTCCCGCTCCTCAAACAGCGCCGTGCCGACGGCCAGCGCCGCGCCCGCATAAGCGACCATGTAGGCAAAGGCCCTGCCGACGTAGCCCCAGTGGAACGTGCTTTTGCCCATGTCCAGAGCGTCCGCGAACCAGAAAAGCTGCCAGTTTGGAACGATGGTGTAAAGCGTCGAAGCCCACCACGGACCGCCGCCGGTCAGCTTGCCGCCCATCTGCGAATAAAAATAATCCGACATCAACCCGATCAAAAAAAACGCCGAACAAACCGCCAGGGTCGGAATCGTATCCAGCCGCGTCGAACAGGCCAGCGCCAGCGCCGCCAGAATCCACAGCGCGAACAAAATCAGGATCCCCGCCGGCACCAGCCGCCAGTCCACGTGTGCCAGGGTGCCCAGGCTCTCCATTTGTCTGGTGAACCGGAAAATCAAAAACGCCGCAAACGTCGCCATCACCACCAGCGCCAGCGCCGCATCGCTCACAAACGGACGCCGCAGGAAAAAATTGCTGAAGCCCGCGAGCGCATACGCCAGGACGATCCCGGCCGCAAAAATTCCGATGGCCGGCAAATCCGTTTTGCCGTAGGCGTCGAACGCCATGCGGCTGGCCAGCAGCACGCCGATGAGGTTGACATACGACAACACCGTCAGCGCCGCGGCCAGCCCGGCGTATTTGGCCAGGAAAAATTGCGCGCGTCCGACCGGCTTGGACAGGACCGCCAGCGCCGTGCCCGCCCGGATTTCCCGCGCCAGCGACGCCGATGCGCTCAACACCGCGCCGAGCAGTCCCGACAGCAGCATCACGGCCAAGGTGCTGTTTTCGACCAGCTTGGACTCGTCGCCAAATGCAAAGTAATACGGCACGGCCAGAAAAATTTCGAAGAGCACCGACGCCGTCATCAACAACAGAAAAACCGGCTGCCGGATCAATTCCATGAAGGCATTGGTGGCGATGGTCAAAAATTGTCGCATGTCGATTGTGCCGGGAAGTTTAATTCACCTGCGGCAAATTACCAGTGGTTATTCCGTCGGCTGCACAGGTCATGCTTGAATTTTCAGAGAAATTGAGCGTTTGACGGGCGGTTTCGTTCAAAATGAAAATCAGGCCATTGCCCGGGCGATGGAATTCCACCAAACGTCATGAAGCTCGGCCAATGGCGAGCTGAATTCGCCGGCGGCGGCTTTGACGGCCAGCTTGTCACCGCCCACCCGGCCAATTTGAATGGCGGGCACGCCCATCAACCTGGCGCGCTCGACCACCTTCACCGCGTCCAGCGGTTTACAGGTAATGACGACACGTGATTGGGTTTCGCCAAAAAGCAGGGCGTCGAGGCGCATCGTGGCACAGGCCTCCGGCCTGTGATTGGGCCCTGAACACAGGCCGGAGGCCTGTGCCACAGCCTGCAAATCCACGGTCGCGCCAATCAGCCGCGGGGTTTCTCGCGCCACAAGCTGGCTGATGCAACTTTCAGCCAGGCAGACCGCCAGACCGCCTTCGCTGCAATCATGCGCGCTCTTCACCAGGCCGCTTTGAATCAATCCAAGCAGCGTCGTGTGCAGGGTCTTGGCGGTTTCCAAATCGCAGCGTGGCGGCGTGCCGTTTTTTTGACCGTAAACCACCTGCAAATACGCGCTGCCACCCAGGCCTTGCAGCGGATCTTTCATGTCCACCACTTCGCCGAGCAGGACGATGGCGTCGCCTTCGTCCTTAAACCATTGCGTCGTGACGTGCTCCAGCTTTTCAATGATGCCGACGACGGCGACGGTTGGCGTCGGATCAATCGGGCCGGCCGGGCTTTGGTTGTAGAGCGAGCAATTGCCGCCGGTGACGGGCGCGTTGAACACCCGGCACGCTTCAGCCAGACCGCGCACGGATTCCTTCATCTGCCAGAACAACTCCGGCTTGAGCGGACTGGCCATGTTCAGATTGTCAGTCGTGCCCAGCGGCACCGCGCCCGAACAGGCGAGATTGCGGCACGCCTCGGCCATCGCCGCCTTCGCCCCTTCGTAAGGATCGAGATAGACGTAAGCGCCGTTGCAATCCACCGTCAGGGCGATGAGTTTTTCATTTGTGGCATAGGCCTCCGGCCTGTGATTTTCCGGGGGACACAGGCCGGAGGCCTGTGCCGCGTCCGGCAACGAATCCGCCTTGATGCGCAGCACCGCCGCGTCACTGCCGGGGCAGACCACCGAACCATCGCGCACCATGTGGTCGTATTGCCGATAAACCCAGTTTTTTGAGGCAATCGTCGGCCACGCAAGGAGCTTCTTGAGTTCCGCCGCCGGATCCTTGCTATCGGGGATGCCATCCAGCCGGAACGCGCGAACCGCTTTCAAATACTCCGGTTCCTGGGAATCGCGCTGATAAACCGGCGATTCATCGGCAATTTTCTTGGCCGGAATGTCGGCGACGACTTTGCTATGATGTTTCACCACCATCCGACCGGTGTCGGTGACGAAACCGATTTCCGACCACGGCAAATCCCACTTGTCGAAAATCCTTTTTACTTCCTCCTCCCGGCCCTTGTGAACGATGATGAGCATGCGCTCCTGCGATTCCGAAAGCATGATTTCGTAGCTGGTCATGTTCGGCGCGCGTTGCGGGACCTTGTCCAATTCAATTTCAATGCCCGTGCCCGCGCGCGCGGCGGTTTCGCAGGTCGAGCAGGTCAGGCCCGCCGCGCCCATGTCCTGAATGCCCGCGACCACGCCGGTGGCCAGCAATTCGAGGCAGGCTTCGCAGACGAGTTTTTCCATGAACGGATCGCCCACCTGCACCGCGCCGCGCTGTTGCTCGGCGGATTCCTCGGTCAAATCCTGCGACGCGAACGCCGCGCCCGCGAGACCGTCCCGTCCCGTCGCCGGGCCAACGTAGAAAACGGGATTGCCAATGCCTTTGGCCGCGCCGCGCGCGATTTGCTCGTGGCGCAGCACACCGAGGCAGAAGGCGTTCACGAGCGGATTGCCTTCGTAGGATTTGTCGAAATAAACCTCGCCCGCGATGGTCGGGATGCCGAAGCAATTGCCGTAATGCGCGATGCCGCTGACAACGCCCGCGAAGAGACGGCGGTTGTTCTTCAAAGTGGCATCTCCCTCTCCGTTCGTAGTCGCCGACGTCAGTCGGCGCTGACTTTCCTTGGAGTCCGAAGTGCGCCGACTGACGTCGGCGGCTACGTCATTAACAATTGGCCCAAAGCGCAGGGAGTTCACCGAGCAAACCGGCCTTGCGCCCATTGTGAAAATGTCGCGTACGATGCCGCCCACGCCCGTGGCCGCGCCTTGGAACGGCTCGACCGCGCTCGGATGGTTGTGCGATTCGATTTTGAACGCGATGGCCAGGCCATCGCCGATGTCAATGATGCCGGCGTTTTCCTCGCCCGCGCCGACGAGGATTTTTTTGGATTTGGTCGGAAAGGTTTTGAGCAGCGGGCGGGTGTTTTTGTAGCTGCAATGCTCGCTCCACATCACCGAGAAGATGCCCAGCTCGGTGTAACTCGGCTCGCGCCCGAGAATCTGTTTGACGTGGGCGTATTCCTCCGGCGTCAGGTTGTGTTTGGCAACCAGCTCTAGGGTGATGGCAGGTTCGGTCATTCGAGGGTTCATTTGATTCCTAAAACCTTACAAAACCATTCAAAATCTCCCAGAGGGGTCTCACCAAAGCGAAGCACCCCCAAGCCGAAGCCACTTTCATCATAAGGATTGTCTTCGATTACTGTTGAATTTTTCAGTTCTTCCTCGATTAATCGTGGAAGTTCAAGTTTCGCGGATTTGCTGTCGTAAAACCAGACTCCCGCTCTGAATGGTTGGTTATTTTCTGAATAATAGCCATACTCAGCCGTTTTAAAATTGGCGCGGATTCCAGCTTGCATGTTCATCTTTTCTTCCGGCAGAAGGATGCAAAGTTGGCGAAGACCTCCATGCGAACGCTTTGTGCAAAATTTTATTAAGTCATTTCTCGCATTTCTTAAGTTAAGCTTTTTCGCAATATGCCAGAGAAGTTCCATGGCATCTGTGCCTTTGAATAAAGCTTCAAGGTCTTCGTTTTTAACTTTAATTTCTTTCATACGCCAATCCTCCAATTCTTCGATTCCCAGTTCACCTAAAGATCTTACCAAATCGTCTTCCAATCCGGGATTCGGATCCAAAAGAGATTTCCAACTCCGGCTTTTCAACCAAAAGGTCTTGCCGAATTTTTCACAAGCCTTTTCGTCGCGTTGCCGGTCATTTTGTTGAACGACGATATAATAAATTGTCGTAAACCTGCCGTATTTCTTTCCAAGTTCATATCCGTAACCGTTCTTACCGTCTTTGGCTTTGCTCCAGAACGGCGAGGCGTTGTCATCGAGTTTTCGAGCACCGTACTCGTGCCAAGGGTTTTGATGCTCTTCTAAAGGTGCCCAAACCTTGAACTCAAAAACGACTAAAATGCGTTTATCGTCGCTCTTCAAAGTTAAATCTGCGCAGTGCGCGTCCTGAAGGCTCCATTTGTATTTTTCGGCATCTTCTTTAATGCCAGCAAATTTCTTAAGGAAGTTTTTTTTGAATTGGACATCGTGCCTTAATACAAATCCCACAGCCGCCACGGCAAAAATTTCCAACCGTTGTTGATTCTGTTCGTCTTCCCTAGATGGACCGAATCGGGTATACCGGCTTCGGCGAAAAAGTTGTGCGAAAGATGGATCACTCATTTTAAGCCGCTTTCACTACTGTTTTCCTTTCCAGCACGGCGAAGATGCTTTCAAAAATCAACCGGCCATCGGCGCTGCCAAGAACTTCCTCGCTCGCGCGCTCGGGATGCGGCATCAGACCGGCCACGTTGCGGCGTTCGTTGCACACGCCGGCAATGTTCAGCAGCGAGCCGTTCGGGTTCGCCGTGTCGGTCAGGTTGCCGTTCGCGTCGCAGTATTGCCACAAAATCTGGTTGTTCGCCTTGAGCTTCGCCAGCGTTTCCTCGTCGGCGAAGTAGCAACCTTCGCCGTGGGCGATGGGAATGCGGAGGATTTTTCCGGCGGGAATCCTGTTGGTGAACGGTGAATCGGCCGTGGCGGTCTTGAGAAAGATATGTTCGCAGTGGAATTGCAGGTCGCGATTGCGGACGAGCGCGCCGGGCAGCAAACCGGCTTCGGTGAGCACCTGAAAACCGTTGCAAACACCAAGCACCAGCCCGCCGTTGTCGGCGAATTGTTTCACCGCCTGCATCACGGGGCTGAACCGCGCAATCGCACCACACCGGAGATAATCGCCGTAGCTGAAACCGCCGGGCACGATGACGGCGTCGGCGTCACCAAGGGAACCTTCCTTGTGCCAGACGTAACGGGCGGAATGGCCGAGCAACTGGACGGCGTGGATGGCGTCCTGGTCGCAATTCGAGGCGGGGAACTGGAGAACAGCGAAGTTCATGTGATTTACGATTTACGATTTACGATTTACGCGTCGAACCGGCTGGCAGCTCGTCAATCGTAAATCGCATATCGTAAATGTCTTGGTTCATTCCATCTCCAGCTTGTAGTCCTCAATTATCGGGTTGCTGAGGAATTTGTGCGCCGCGTCGTTCAACGCTTGCTGCGCTGCGGCATTGTCCGTGCCGGGAGCCAGGTCAATCTCGATGTATTTGCCGACATGGACGCCGGTGATGCCCTTGTAGCCCATTTGTTCGAGTGCGCCCTGGACGGTTTTGCCCTGCGGGTCCACGACGGCTTTCTTGGGAGTGATGATGATTTTTGCTTTCATGCTTGCGCCCGGAAAGCTTGCAAAAAATCAACGCTCGGGGCGAGGAATTTCTGAATAAGTTGAAGTTCAAGCTTCAGCTTGTTCACAAAAAGCAGGCGGAAGCCTGAACTCCAACACAAGAAGCGTTGAATTTGGCCGCCGGTTGCGTCATGGTGTCGCCGTGAATAATTCGATTGCATTGGAGGACGCGCCGCTCAACCATATGGGTTCCGAACGCAAGGCACTCGAGCCCTGCTCCATCGTCATCTTCGGCGCCAGCGGCGATTTGACCGCGCGCAAACTCATCCCGGCGTTTTACCATCTCTGCAAGGAAAAGCAGATGCCATCGGCGTTCCGCATCATTGGATTCGCGCGGCGGGAAAAAACGGACGAATCGTGGCGCGCGGAATTGCGCGCGGCGCTCGACCAGTTCTCGCGCACCAAGCCGGTGGATGAAAAAGTCTGGAAGGAATTTTCCGCCAAACTATTTTACTGCCTGGGCGACCTCACCGACGCGGCGGCGTACAAGAAACTGGAGGAGCGGCTGACCTCGTTCGGCAGCGGGCCGTTGCGGGAAAATCTGCTGTTTTACCTGGCCGTTTCGCCCAGCCAGTTCGGCGAAGTCGTCGAGCAAATTCATCGGGCCGGGTTGTTGAACAAGGACGGTTCCGCCTGGCAACGCATCGTCGTCGAGAAACCGTTCGGCCACGACCTGGCCTCCGCCCGCGCGCTGAACCGTGAATTGACCCGTTTCGCGCATGAACAGCAGGTCTGCCGCATTGACCATTACCTCGGCAAGGAAACGGTGCAGAACATTTTGATGTTCCGCTTTTCCAACTCCATCTTTGAGCGGCTCTGGAACCGCGGCCTGATTGACCACGTGCAAATCACTGTCAGCGAAAAACCCGGTGTGGGCCAGCGCGGCGGTTATTACGAGGAGGCCGGCGCGCTGCGGGACATGGTGCAGAACCACCTGCTCCAGGTTCTCGCGCTCGTGGCGATGGAACCGCCCGTGTCGCTCGAAGCCGAGGCCATCCGCGACGAAAAGGTGAAACTGCTCAAATCCATCCGCGCGCTGCGACCCGAAGACGTGACGAAACAGGTCGTGCGCGGCCAATATTTCGCGGGGACGGTGGATGGCAAACCGGTGCCGGGCTACCGGCAGGAGCCGAAGGTAAAACCCGATTCCAACGTCGAAACCTATGTTGCCTTGAAACTGTTCATTGACAACTGGCGCTGGTCGGGCGTGCCGTTTTATTTGCGCACCGGCAAATGCCTGCCGCAAAGCGCGAGCGAGGTGCGGGTCCAGTTTCGCCCCACGCCGCACGTGCTGTTCGCCGCGCAATGCGGGCAAAATCTCGACCCCAATGCCATCACACTACGTTTGCAACCGAACGAGGGCATTCAACTACGCTTCAACGGCAAGGTGCCCGGCATGAGCCTCGGCGTGCGGCCGGTGCGGATGAACTTCAGCTACGACGCCGAGTTTGGCGCCTACACGCCCGAAGCCTACGAACGGCTGCTGCTCGAAGCCATCGCCGGCGATGCGACGCTGTTCATCCGGCGCGACGAGGTGGAGACGGCGTGGAAAATCGTGGATTCCATCCGTGCCGGGTGGGATGGCAAGCCGCTGACGAACCGCGAGTTTTACGCCGCCGGCACATGGGGCCCGGTCGCCGCCGAGGATTTGCTCGCGCAAAGCGGCCACGCCTGGCATGAGCCGCAGCAGATAACGTGAAAAATTTTGAGCTGATTTCCTTCGCCAACGCCGACGAACTGGCGCAAGCCGTCGCGAGCGCGTGGCTGGACGAAATCACCGCCGCAAATCGCGCGGGCAAAACGCATCACGTGGCGTTGTCCGGCGGACGCATCGCGCAGAAATTTTTTGCGGCCACGGTTGAGCAGGCAAAGGCGCGTGCAGTTTCGTTTGAGCGCGTTCATTTTTTCTGGGCGGACGAACGTTGCGTGCCGCCAGACGACGCCGAAAGCAATTTTGCCATCGCCCAAAAATTCCTGTTCGCGCCACTGAAAATCGCCGACGCCCAAATTCACCGCATTCGCGGCGAAGATTCACCGGAAACCGCAGCAAAAGCAGCCTCAATAGAAATTTCCAAAATCGCGCCGGTGAATGAAAACGGCCAGCCGGTTTTGGATTTGATTTTTCTCGGCATGGGCGAGGACGGCCATGTGGCTTCACTTTTTCCGGGCGAACCGGATGTCTTAATTTCAGACAGGGCAATTTATCGCGCGGTGAAAAATTCGCCCAAGCCGCCGCCAAAGCGCGTTACACTCGGCTATGCAGTAATTGCAGTGGCAAGACAGGTTTGGGTGCTGGTGTCGGGGGCTGGCAAGGAAGCAGTATTGCACGAGTCGCTCTTATCTAAAGGCCGCACCCCTTTGGCCCGAGTGACTCAATTCAGGACACGCACAAAAATTTTCAGTGATTTTTTTATTGTATAAATGCGCAAAAAAAATTGACAAATTTTTGAACCATTTGCATAGTTACCATGTCTGTGGAATAGTAGCGAATGAAGGATTTCGCTGTTCGTTTAGGGTTGGCATAGAGGTTTTGCTCGTGGCGCGGCTCGAACAGCGACCCCAAGTTGGTCGCGCCACCCTTCTGAGCGCCTCGGTGAAGGCGTTTAAACCTCGTCACCGCGGGGGCCGGACGAAAGTCCGGCCTTTTTTTTGCATTGATGGAATTCGCATTGATTGCAGGGTGAAAAACGTTTAATTTTCCTGCCGCATGAAACACCAGCTCGATTTTGAGAAGCCGATCATCGAACTGCAAGACAAGCTGGACGAACTCCGCAAACATCCGGAAACGCATGCGCTGGACATCAGTATTGAGGAAGAAATCCAGCTCATCGAAAAAAAACTGGAGGAAACCCGCCGGCAGGTTTTTTCCAACCTCAACGCGTGGCAGCGCGTCCAACTGGCGCGGCATCCCAAACGTCCCTACACCCTGAATTACCTGGCAAAGACGTTCACCGATTTTCATGAACTGCACGGTGACCGGCTGTTTGCCGAAGACCGCGCGATGGTGGGTGGCTTTGCGAAACTGGGCGAATACCGCGTCGTCGTCGTCGGCACGCAAAAAGGGCGGGACACGAAGGAAAACATTTTGCGCAATTTCGGCTGTGCCCATCCTGAAGGCTACCGCAAGGCGCTGCGCTTGATGCGGCTCGCCAACAAATTCGGGCTGCCCGTCATCACGCTCATTGACACCGCCGGCGCGTATCCCGGCATCGGCGCGGAGGAACGCCATATCGCCGAGGCCATCGCCGTCAATCTCCGCGAAATGATGCTGTTGGAAGTGCCCATCATTGCCGCGGTCATCGGCGAAGGCGGGTCGGGCGGCGCGCTGGGCATCGGCGTGGCCGACCGCGTGTTGATTTTGGAGAATGCCTATTACTCGGTCATCAGTCCCGAAGGTTGCGCGGCCATTCTTTGGGAAGACCGCGCCGCCGCGCCGAAAGCCGCCGAGGCCCTCAAAATCACCGCCAAAGACCTGCTCGAACTTGGCCTCGTGGACGAAATTGTTCCCGAACCGCTGGGCGGCGCGCATAACGACATCGCTGAAGCCGCCGCCAATTTAAAGACCCACCTGCTCAAACACCTGGGCGAACTCGCCGCGATGCCGCCGGCCGAACGGCTGAAAAAGCGCTACGAAAAATTCCGCGCGCACGGGCATTTCATCGAAAACACCGAGCCGTCTGTGAATGGGGTTGTTCCCCAGGCATCGGCCGCATAATTCCCAGTGCTTTATCCGCTCACCTTTCATCCGATTTTCAAAGAGCGCGTCTGGGGCGGACGCGAAATGGAACGGCTCTATAAAAAGAAACTGCCGGCGGGCAGACCGATTGGCGAATCGTGGGAAATCAGCGACCGGCCCGGGGACGCCAGCGTCATTGCCCATGGCCCGCTGGCCGGGAAAAATCTGCGCTGGTTGATGGAAAATCATCGGGCTGAATTGCTCGGCACTGCGAAGCCGGCAAACGAAAACCGCTTCCCGCTGCTCTGCAAGATTCTCGATGCGCGCGAAAAACTTTCACTACAGGTCCATCCGCCCGCCGGCAAGGCCGCTGAACTTGGCGGCGAGCCGAAGACCGAAATGTGGTTCATTGCCGACGCCGCGCCCGGCGCGGAACTGTTCGTCGGACTCAAACGCGGTATTACGCGCGCGGAATTTGAAAAAAAAGTAAAGACCGGGGACGTGGCGGAATGTTTCCACCGCGTTCCCGTGCGCGCGGGCGACGCGATGTTTCTGCCCAGCGGCCGGGTCCACGCCATCGGCGCCGGCCTGGTGCTTTTTGAAATCCAGCAGAACTCGGACACTACCTACCGGGTATTCGATTGGAACCGCGTCGGGCTGGACGGCAAACCGCGCGAATTGCACATCGCGCAGTCGCTGGCGAGCATTGATTTCAACGACTTCGAGCCGGCGCTCGTGCAAAGCAAATTCACCGGCGAAGACCCAATTCAAAAACGTCCACTGGTACGCAACTCGCTTTTCAAAATTGAGGCCTGGCGAATGAATGGAGGCGCAGGCGTTTTATTAAAACCGCGCACACTGCAAATAATCGCGGGATTAAGCGGCCGACTTGAAATTCAAAGCGGTTCGGTTTCCGTGAACTTAATTGCCGGCCAATTTGGTCTGATTCCGGCGAGTTTGGAGAAAACGGAAATCCTGGCAAAATCGGACACGGTTTTATTGCACGTCGAAGCAAATTGATTTCACCACAGCGTGGCTCCTGACGGTTTGTGGCCCTCGATTTTCTGCCGTTGCGAATATTCCTCCGCCATTTGCTTGCGGATTTGACGTTTTTGGATGGAATCCGCCTCCGCCAGTTGGCGGGCGTATTTCTTTTCAATGTCTTGCGATAACGCGGCTTTTTTGGCGCGCAAAAACCGGAGCGGGCCATCGGCCACAAATTTATTTTTCATGGGCGGGCAGTCAATTCTGCGACAAGTCCTCCGGCATCTGGGAGAGGAGTTTGTTTTTCCAGCCGCCTTTGCTTTTCAAGATTTTCTGCCAGAGTTGTTCGGGCGGCGTTTCAAAGACGAGTTCGAGCGATGCGGGAAACGTGAGCCACGCCTTGCGTTTGATTTCGGTTTCAAGCTGGCCGGGCGACCAGCCGGCGTAACCCGCGAACATCTTGACCTTTTTCTCGGGTGAAAACGATTCGCCGATTTCCAACAGATCATCCAGCGAATGGCCGAGGCTCAAATTCGGAAATACATTCGCGTCGGGGATGAAACTGTCCGCATGCAAAAAGCTCAACGCGGTCGGCTGCACCGGCCCACCGAGAAAAAGCGGCGATTCCCGAAGCCTTTCGGGCAGGTTGGCCACGAGCACTTCCCCCACCTTGTTGCCGGCGGCGCGGTTGAGCACGAGGCCAAAAGCCCCCTCGGCGTTGTGCTCGCAAACCAGCACCACCGTGTGATGGAAAAAGGAACCGCTCAAAACACCGCCGTCCAGCAGCAATTTGCCTTTGAGGAATTTTCCCGTTTCGCTCATGTCCATTGCCAATGTGCCTCAGAAACAGGCTTCTGGCAATGGGCGGAAAATCAAAGCAAACGTCACGGAAAACCGGGTCCCGACATTCTCAGCGGGGAATTTCAATTGTTCAACAGGCGAAGTTCCTGTTCTTTTCCCGAATTTACATCCTGGATGCGAACCGACGTTTTCTGAATCCCCAGACAACGAATAAGCACATTGGTTCCCCCGACTTTCACCGGGTTTTGGTCCATGGCCAGAAAGGAACGGCCGTTGATGATGGCCACCGGCCGGTTTCCCCATAAAATTCCGTCGAGCTTGATGATGGCCGGGGCCGGGACCGGCTTGTTGGTCCGGCTGTAAATGGCGGGACTGCTGTCCGCGGATTTTGCCGCCGGCAGCTTGACGTCCCGGAGTTCATCCACATGTCCGGCTTCCAATTGTGCGGCCACGCCATATTTCATCCAATCCAGGACTTGATCAAACCCGTATCGTTTTTCCGCCTCGATGAACAGGTTAATCTGGCCGCGGGTGTAATGATTTTGCAGCACCCGCTTTTTCTCCACCTCTTCGTTTTGTGCATCCATCAACAAATAACCGACCAGCTCACAGAAACCTTCCTCGGCGTCGCGGCCCAATCTTGCCCTCCGCTCCGGGGGCACATTTTCGCCCACCCAGACATGTGAAAATTCGTGGGCGCAAGTTTCCTTCAACTGGGCCAGCGGCAGCCCGGTCAGCAGGCTCATTTTGTATCTGGTCTTGTCGTTGGCCGTCTCGGGACGGATGCAACCCAGCAGGTCGGGACTTTCAAAGTTATTGCCTTCCGTAATAAACATGGAATCCACGTCTATGCGATCGATGACCGAGACATCCACATTCGTCGGGAACGACGTGAAACGGGAGAACAGCCGGTCGATGTCATCCTTGACCTGACCGCAAATTTGTCTGGCGTCGTCAGCCTTCAGCACCGCGGTCTTGGCGTCGCGGGCGCAAAGGTAACGCCCGTCCGGCAATTGGGTGCCATCCTTGACCGGCAGGCCGCAGATGGAGCAACGGGGCAGTTTTATGCAGTCGGAACAGACCTCTTTTTGCTCACCGGTGACCTTGTCGGTGACAAGGTAAATTGTGCCGGAAATTGGCTTGCCACAAACGGCACAATCATCTCCCCGCACCGACAGCGGCGGGCCGAAACAAAAACCGGCCAGCAGCAAAAAAACCCAAAGATATCTCCGGGGGTGTTGCATGGTTTGATTCTTTGCGGAAACACTTCCCGCAGCAACGAAAAGCACACTCTTCGTTGCCTGCTTCCACCCAAAGCACCTCCCGCGCCAAATCAGGCCAGGGATTTGACCTTTTTCACGATGCCAGCGGCATCAATGCCGAAGTGCGCCAGCAACTCCGCCGATTTGCCGGAACGTGGCAGTGACGTCACGGCGAGCTTGTGGACTTTGATTCCATCCACGCCGAGTTCGCCGGCGACCGCGTCGCCCAAACCGCCTTCGAGGTAATGGTCCTCGACGGTGATGATGGTGTTGGCGGTCTTTTGCGCGGCGGCCTTGATGATGTCCCGGCCCAGCGGCTTGATGCTGTAGGCGTCAATGACCGTGATGCCGATGCCTTCGGCCTTCAGTGCGTCGGCGGCCTTGAGCGCTTCGTAAAGCGTCACGCCCGCGGCGACAACGGTGGCTTTGTCGCCCGCGTTCTGGCGCAACACTTTTGCGCCGCCGATGGGGAATTTTTCGTCGTTGCCGTAAATCACCGGCGTTTTGGGGCGCGAGGTGCGGAGGAAGCAAATTCCCTTCTGTTGAGCCATTTGCTCGAGCAATTTCTCCGCGCTCACGGCGTCGGCCGGATACAGCACCACGCTGCCGGCAATCGCGCGCATCATGGCGAGGTCTTCCAACGCCATCTGTGACGGGCCGTCTTCGCCGATGCTCACGCCGACGTGCGAGCCGACGAGCTTGAGGTTCGCCTGCGAAATGCCCGCGACGCGAATCTGGTCATACGCGCGGGTGAAAAAACACGCGAACGTGGACGCGAACGGCACCTTGCCCCGCGCGCCAAAACCGGTGGCCACGCCGACCATGTTTTGCTCGGCAATGAAACATTCCGTGAAACGATTTGGGAATTTTTTGAAAAACTTTTCCGCGAACGTGGAATTTTTTGTATCGCCATCCATCGCAACAATGCGCGGATCCACTTCGCCAATGCGCGCGAGGGCGGTGCCGTAGGCTTCGCGCGTCGCGACCAGGTCGCCGGGTTTGTAATTGATTGGCGGATAACCCGCGGGCACGGCGTTGTTCGGCGCGGGCAGTTGGGCCGGCGCGGGAATCGGAACGCCGATGCCGGATTTTGCGCTGGGCTGAAGTTCGGCAATGGCTTTCGCGGCTTCCTCCTTGTTCAGGGGCCTGCCGTGCCAGCCGTCCTTGTCCTGTAAAAATGAAACGCCCGCGCCCTTGTAGGTTTTGGCGATGATGCAGAGCGGTTGATCGTTCAGGCCGACACCGCCGAGCACTTCCAAGATTTCCTCGATGTCGTGGCCATCAATGTCCTCAACGCGCCAGCCAAAGGCTTCAAAACGTTTCCGATAAACGCCGATGTCATGGCCGAACGCCGTTGCCTGGCTCTGGCCGAGACGGTTGTCGTCCACGATGGCGATCAAATTGTTGAGCTTGTAAACGCCCGCGAACGAAGCCGCTTCCCAGACCGCGCCTTCGGCGATTTCGCCGTCGCCGAGGAGGACGTAGGTGTTGTAATTGAGATTGTCCAGACGCGCGGCCAGCGCCATGCCGGCGCCAACGCTTAAGCCCTGGCCCAGCGAGCCGGTCGCCACGTCCACAAACGGCAGCCGCGGCGTCGGATGACCTTCGAGGTCGCAACCGAACTGGCGGAGTTTCAACAACTCACCGGTCGGGAACAGACCGGTTTCCGCCCAGGCGGCATATAGCAGCGGCGCGGCGTGGCCTTTGGAAAGGATGAAGCGATCATTGTTGTGATAATGCGGATTCTTCGGGTCGTAACGCATGTGGCCGAAGAACAGCGTGGCCATTACATCCGCCGCCGAGCAGCACGAGGTTGGGTGTCCGCTGCCCGCCGCGGTGGTTGAGGCAATCGAGTGAATCCGCAACTGGTTCGCGATGCCCTTCAGTAATTCAATGTCCGTGTCAATCATGGAATGGAAAGTCTAGGTGAAGGACAGCAAAAGCCAAGAATGAAAATTGAAAAAAGACGGATCACTGCGGCAGGACGTGTCCGGGGACCGAGCAAGTCGGCGGCACACCGACGGCATTTATCGTATAGGTGCCGCCGGAAGGGCAAACCGGGAAAACCAGGTTGGGCAAATACGGCAACAAGTCCTGGGCGGTCGGAATGGCATCGGCAGTTTTGTCATTTTCCAAAGCCCATTGCTGTTTGGCCGCGTCAATTTGCCGGAGATTGTTGATGCACGCGTTGAGTTGGGCGGCTGGCGACAACGATTGTTCCGTTGATGATTCAGGCGCGGGGTTGGCTTGCTGATTTTCGGTCTGCATTTGCTGCAACTGCTCCTGCTGCTGTTGCGCGGCATCGCGCGAGGTCTGTAATTGCTGGTTCAGTTTCTGGTTCTGTTCACGCAAGCGGTTGTTTTCCGCCTGTAGTTGGGGGAATTTCTGGGTTAAACCCTGGTTCTCGGCACGCAATCGGGCGTTTTCCGTGTTCAACGTGGCGACACTTGAATTTTTGAGTTGATCCAATTGCGCATGCAACTGCTCCAGCTCGGCTTTGGCCTCGCGCAACTCGACCCGGGTTGCCTCCTTTTGCCGGTTGGCCGAAAGGAGAAAAACCTCGGTGACCAAAAGCGCCACCACGCACAACCAAAGAAGCCAGTCTTTAAGTTTCATGGGCAGGTTTCTTTTCGCCCTTTCCCACCCCGCCGTCAAACACGAAATCGCATGAAAAGCCGATTGAGTGTCGGAAACGCCAGAACCGTTTAATCCGCTTGCTTCAGTTGCGTTTAGGTTTTTCAATCAAAGAACAATGTCCGCCAAATCAAAACGTCTGATTGCCCTTCTGGCTGCCGGCATTGTTCTGGTGGGGGCCGCACTTTTTTACCTGTTTGTTCGTTTTGTCCACCCGGTCGGTCATGGCCCGGCAGGCCCCGCTGTTCCGCTCAACCTGTTTTCCAGACCGTGGACGGACCGGCCGGTTCTCCTGGTTGGCATTGGGGACAGCGTGACTGCCGGATTCGGCGCGCGAAAGGGATATGGCTATTTTGACCGTCTCGTCAAAAATCCACCCGACGAACTTATTGGCATGAACGGAATTTGTCTCAGTGCAGTGATGCCAAAACTTCAATTCACAAATTTCGCCATTTCGGGAAGCACTTCGTTGGAGCATATGGACAGAGAATTGCCACATCTGGCAACGATCAACTCGAATGTTTTGGGAATTGTCGTCATAACAACCGGCGGGAACGACCTGATTCACAATTATGGACGAACTCCACCACGTGACCAAGCCATGTATGGGGCAGATTGGGAACAGGCAAGGCCTTGGGTTGATAATTTTCAGCAGCGTTTGGATTTGATGATCAGCCAAATTGAGGTGCGCTTTCCGGGCGGCTGCCAAATTTTCCTCGCCAACATCTATGATCCGACAGATGGCGCAGGAGATATTGAGCGCGCTGGTTTGCCGGCTTGGAATGATGGAATGAAAATTCTGGATGCTTACAATGATGTTATCAGCCGTTGTGCGGACAAACATCCGAACGTACATTTGGTGGATTTTCACTCGGCCTTTCTCGGACACGGAATTCATTGCGCGCAGTTTTGGACAAAACATTACGATTTCAAAGACCCACATTGTTGGTTTTATGATAATCTCGAAGACCCCAATGAACGCGGCTATGACGTCATCCGCAGGTTGTTCCTGATTGAGATCGCAAAATTCATCAGCCCGCCAAAATAATTTGCTTATGATTTTGCCCTACAAAGTCGCCACGTTGCTGTACTGCTTCAACGAGCACGATGAGTTGCTTTTGCTCGAGCGCGCGCAGGAACCGAACCGCGGCTTGTGGAGCCCCTGCGGCGGGAAATTAAAAATGGACATCGGCGAATCGCCCTACGCCTGTGCCTGCCGCGAAGCACATGAGGAAACCGGGCTGTCCCTGCGGCCGGAAGACCTGCATCTGACCGGCCTCGTCAGCGAACATGGTTATCAGGGCCGGACGCATTGGTTGATGTTTTTGTTCGAGGTCAAGCCGCGCCTGAAATCACTGCCGCCGCATCATGCCGAGGGCCGTTTTCAATTCTTCGCCCGCGCCGCGCTCGGGGGGTTGAAGCTGCCGCAAACCGACCGGGAGCAAATCTGGCCGTGGTTCTGGCGGCATCGCGGCGGATTTTTCGCGGCCCACTGCCATTGCCATCCGGACGGCCGTAACGACTGGACGCTCGAAGAGTCCACGGTGTCCCGTCTTCAGTCCACTGTTGAAGGATATCGGACTGGGGGCGGTGGACTGGGGGCTGTGGACTGATTTTATGGACGAACCCATCATTGATTTGCAAAGCGACGATTATTTTATGTGCGAGGCATTGCGCCAGGCGGCCCGCGCCGATGCCGCCGGCGAAGTGCCGGTCGGCGCGGTCATCGTCCGCGAGGGCCGGATCATCGCGCGGGCCTGCAATCAGGTGGAACAGCTCAAAGACGCCACGGCGCACGCCGAAATGCTCGCGCTCACCCAGGCCGAGGAAACCATTGGCGACTGGCGGCTGACGGATTGCACGCTTTACGTGACCAAGGAGCCCTGCCCGATGTGCGCGGGTGCGATGGTGCATACCCGGCTGGCGCGCGTGGTGTTCGGCGCGAGCGATCCCAAAGGCGGCGCGGCCGGCGGGGCGATGAACCTGCTGCAATTCCCCACGCTGAACCACCGTTGCGAAATCACGGGCGGCATCCGGGAGGCGGATTGCCGGGGATTGTTGCAAAGTTTTTTCGCCCGGCAGCGGCTTTCGGAAAAGCCGGAAAAGAAAAACCGCGGCGCTGATCCCGGCAACTCCGGCCGCAACCTTTGATTGGATTCGTTCCGGAGCCACTCGCCGCTTAAAACAAAACAAGGCACCCTCCCGGATGCCTTGCGGTGATGTGAAACCGTACCATTCAGATCGCGTTTACTGTGGTGCGCCCTGCGGAAAATTATACCACGGCTGTAAAACAGACGCGTTGTTGGTGGCGGTGGCCAAGGCGGCCTGCAACGCGCTTACCGTTGTCTGCTGGGCGCTGCCGTCAGCCATTCCGAGATTGCCAACCCGCAAATGCATATCAACGGCACTCCACGCCCACCAACCCCCGGTCCATTGCACGCCGAGAATGTTGGTGGTGGTCGCAGGGGTGTTTTGGGCGGTGGCGGTTCCAATATTCCGGTCCCCATCCATAATCATCTGCGGATAGGATTCCTGCGCGTCGCCACACACAAAGTAGCTGATGTTTTGATTGTCGTTGTTCAATGAAGGAAAGTTGGTCGTGGTGGTCCGGGTGCTGTCAGACGGACAATACAAAACCTTGGGCGTGCTCAATTCATTGGACATCACCACAAAAACGTTGGTGAGGCCATACCCGGCCGGAGGCGTGGTAGCGGGCAAATTGCCGGCGGTGTAAATTTTCTCCTTGGAGCCGTTTTGCGCCGTGCTGACGGCCATGGGATATCTGTCGCTGTTGTCGCCTTCCCAGAGGCGGAAGGCAATCCCGACCTGCTTGAGGTTGCTGACGCAATTGATGCGTTGGGCTTTGCGCTTGGCCGCGGCGAGCGCCGGCAGCAACAGCGCCGCGAGAATGGCGATGATGGCGATCACGACGAGCAACTCGATCAGCGTGAAGGCCTTGTTCTGTTTCAGAATTCTTTTCATGGGGTCAATGGTTTTTTTGGTTTTTGTTTGCTGGCTGACAGTCCGTCGAATTCCGTGAATCAATCGCCGTGCCGTCAACATTGGTCTGAAAAACGTTTAGCAATGCCGATGCCAACCAGTTTTCCGCGCTAAATGCCAATAAAAATCGCCTGCGATATTTTTGCGACGGCTCAATGCGTGAAATTTTCACGCTTCGCGCGTGAATTTCACGCATGCGCGGCCTTTAGCCTGTGGAAACGAATTAGTTTCGGGCACCGCAAACACTGTTTGTCGGCGATGAAGAAGAATCGCCATGTGGACTCGAAGGCGGTTGAAAGTCAGTTGGCGAAGGCGGGAACGATTCAGTGTTGCGGTCAGGGCGTCGTGGGTTCCGTTTTCGCGCCAGAATGAGGCAGGTCTTTTGGCGGAAAGGGATGGCCGGCAAGGATGGCTTGGTTGTAATTGGTAATCATGCGAAGCTGGTAATTGCGGAATTTGATGATGGCCTCGGCTTGCGGCCAAAGCCGTTTTTCGTCGAGGGGAAATTTTTCGCCCGGATCTTTGGCTAGATTGAAAGCGCCGAAGTAATTTTTGTGGAAACCGATGATGACTTTTGTCATTTGCGGGCTGATGGCGGAAATGTATTCGCCGTGGGCGTCCAGGCTGAAAATATATTTTCGACGCGGCGTGCCGCGCAGGACGGATTCCCCCTGAAATCTGGATTCGTCATGCGGAATTCCCAAAATATCGAGCAGCGTCGGTGTCACGTCCACGTGCGAAGTTGGAAATTTGATGACTTGCGGCGAAATGAGTTTGGGCTGCCAGAACACCATCGGGGTGCGAAACATTTCGCTGTTGAAACCGAAGGTGTGCGCCCAGACCTGGGGATGCTGCCCAAATGCCTCGCCGTGGTCGCCGACAAAAACCAGCAGCGTGCGGTTGGCCTGCCCGGTCTGCACGAGATGTTCATAGACGCGTTGAAGCTGCATGTCGAGCGTGTGCAGATTGTTGTAATAACGCTCCTTCTTGGTGGCGCCGGGCAAAATGCGAAATTCCGGCCCGTAGTCGGCATACGGAAAATGCGGAATGAACGACCAGTAGATGCCCAGGAACGGCTCGCGGGCGCTGTCCAGTCGCGAGATTAAAAAATCAAAGGTGTCAATTTCATTGCGCGCCAGCCCGTTCGGCGCGGGCCGCCGGTCGGGCGGCAGAGTTTCCTGATTGTAA
Organism: uncultured Verrucomicrobiae bacterium; assembly: GCA_963744965.1. GTDB lineage: Bacteria > Verrucomicrobiota > Verrucomicrobiia > Limisphaerales > UBA11358 > UBA11358. The sequence goes on along the minus strand of CAVUVT010000005.1, from coordinate 484,563 downwards.
AAATCATGCAGGCCGTTGTTGAGAAACAAGTCGGGCGGAAACGAAAACCTCGGCTCGGTGGGATGGATCAAAAAGAAGTCGTATTCCGCCGGCAGATAACGATTGAGCGTCGGAATGAACATGTTTTTTTCCCTGGCAAGAATTTTGCGGCCGGTGGCGGGATACAAGCCGGTGAAAAGGGAAAACGCCGCACGGGTGGTGTTGTTGGCGGTCGTAAAATGGTTGCCAGGAGACAAACCTTCACGGGCCATTTTCTGCAAAAACGGCATCGGGATCGGGTTGGTTAAAGACGTGTCAGAAACGTAATCGGCGCCGGTGCTTTCCAGCACGAAGAACAATATGTTCCAAGGCTTGCCGTCGTCGGTTAAAACCGGCTCGTTTCGTGGAGCGGGCCGTTGAGCCTGCAAATTGACAAATGCGCCATCCACCAACTGGATCGAGTTCATTTGTTCCTCGCCCGGCAAATCCTTGAAGCGCGCGTAATATTCGTTTTCCCAGGTCAGTTCATTCACCCAGTCATCAATGGTGTCGTTCACAAGGTAAACGACCGGATTGGAAGTAATTTCCAAAGGCAATGTCTGCGGGCCGGCCAATTGCGCGAACAAAACGAAGACCGACAAAAAGAGAAAAACATATTTATCAATCCGTTGCCAAGTCCGGGCAAATAAGCACGTCAAAACAAAGACCAGTGGCGGAGCCAAAAGAAAAACAATATCCTGCCACGTCAGCATTCGAAAAAAATCGCCCGGCTCCACCATCGCCGGCGCGATCTTCAAGAAATCCAGCGTCAAGCCCGTGTCCAGTTGCAGCAGCAGTTGATAATGCGTGCGTTCAATGAGCGCTAGCAACAAGAGCAGTGTCATCGCGCATATTCCTTCGCCAATTTTATAAAAAATATTGGCCGTCAATCGCGGCATCAACCGATGTGCCCAGGTTTTCAGGCCCAGATAACAAAGCCCCAACAAACAGACAAAAGCGAAATCATTGAGAATCGCCATTAAAAATTTCCCCAACGGCACCGCCGCCGGCTGAAGTCTGGCAACGTCTGAAGCTCGACAATAAATGGCGGTGCCCAGTTCAATCCGGTAAATCAAAATCATCGCCATCGAGGCCGCGACGAATGCACGCCAGACAGTTTCGCGCTTTGCCGCCGCACGAAAATTGCTCGCGGCGCCGGACAATGCATCCTTGAACGAACGGTTCAACCTTTGCGGAAACACACTTAAATTTAAGCGAACCACGCCATCTGCCGCGAGTCAAATCCAACAACAGTCCTTGAATTGATGAAAATCTCATTTACAGCGCCGCGCGCATTGCAAACACTGCTTGACCCTATGGCCGAGTTGAAAGAGAACACATTGATGGAAAAAATCGTGTCGCTGTGCAAGCGGCGCGGCTTCATTTTTCAATCCTCCGAGATTTACGGCGGCATCAACGGCTTTTGGGACTACGGTCCGCTCGGCGCCGAACTCAAGCGCAACGTCAAGGAACTCTGGTGGAACACCATGACCCGCCAGCGCGACGACGTTGCCGGCCTCGAAGCCACCATCATCATGCACCCCAAAATTTGGGAGGCATCCGGCCACGTCTCGACCTTCAGCGACCCGATGATTGACTGCAAAACGTGCAAAGGCCGCTTTCGCGCGGACCAAGTCAACGAAATTTCCTGCCCGCAAAAGCCGAGCAGAATGGTCAGCGAGTGCGCCGGCGAAAAAACCGAACCACGTCCATTCAACTTGATGTTTGAGACAAACGTCGGGCCGGTCAAAGACGCTTCCAGCATCGCTTATCTCCGCCCTGAAACCGCGCAGGCCATCTTCGCGCAGTTCAGGACCGTGCTCGAAACGTCGCGGCAGAAAGTGCCGTTTGGCATCGCGCAGGTGGGCAAGGCGTTTCGCAACGAAGTCACGCCGCGCAATTACACCTTCCGCTCGCGCGAGTTCGAGCAGATGGAACTGGAATTTTTCATCAAACCGGATGAAGTCATCGAAGCCATCGAAAGTGTCAAGTGTTCAGTGTCAAGTGTTCAGCCGAACGCTTCGGAACTGAAAACTGAAAACTTGAAACTTGAAACTTCCGCCGCCTGGGGTTGGAAAGAATGGCACAAATACTGGGTCGAGGAGCGGATCAAATTTTACGAAGGCATCGGACTGCCGCGCGCGACGCTCGAAGAATACTGGCAGAAGCCGGAGGAGCTTGCGCACTACGCCCGCGCCTGCGTGGACATTTTGTTCAAGTTTCCGTTCGGCACGCAGGAACTTGAAGGCATCGCCGCGCGCAGCGATTTCGATTTGAGCCAGCACGAGCGTTTTTCCGGCAAGCCGATGGGTGTGTTTGACGAGGAGCTACGCGCCGCTTGGGGCAAGTTGCCGAAGGCAAAATCGGCCGAACTTTGGCGGCGCTATTACGACAACCGGAAAAAATATCTCGTCAAAATGGGCGTGGCGGAAGAACCGGCTTCCAAGGACGCCTCCGAAGACTCGGACGGCCTTGCCAAAGGCCAATACATCCCGCACGTGATTGAACCGTCGGCGGGGGTGGACCGTCTAATCCTTGCCTTGATTACCAACGCCTACAGCGAAGTCACCGAGACCGACGACAAAGGGAAAACGGATACGCGCGTGATTTTGAAATTTCATCCGCGCGTTGCGCCCGTCAAAGTCGGGGTGATGCCGTTGCTCAAGAACAAGCCTGAGCTGGTGAAGAAAGCGCTGGAAGTGCGGGATTTGTTGCGTCCGTGGATGAATGTGTTTTACGACGACGGCGGTTCGATTGGCCGCCGCTATGCGCGGCAGGACGAGGCCGGCACGCCGTTCTGTGTGACGATTGATTTTGACACGCTCGGCGAAAAGCCGGAATTGCTGAACACGGTGACGATTCGCCACCGCGACGACGGCAAACAGGAGCGTTTGGCGATTGGCGAATTGTTAAAGTGGCTGCTGCCGAAAATCCGCTGATGACCGACAATGCACAAACTCCGACAGTTCTGAAGAAGCGCGCACCGACGTTGTATTTCATCGTGGCAATCAAGTTGATTAAAGGCGTCGCGCTCTTGCTGCTGGCGCTGGGGGTCTTTTCGCTGGCGAACAAGGATTTGTCGGACGTGTTTGCCCAGTTCCTGCGCTGGGTGCATCTCGACCCGGAACGGAACTTTTTTCAGGGCATTGGCGACTGGCTGGATACCATTAGGCCCGCCAGCATGCGCCAAGCCGCCATCGGCACGTCGCTTTTCGGCCTGTTTCTCATCGTACTGGGGCTGGGGCTGGCTTTCCGGGCGAAGTGGGCTATCTGGCTGGCCATCGGCGAATCGGCCTTTTTCATCCCGGTCGAGGTTTTTGAACTGGTGCGCCACCGCGTGCCCGCCATCACGGACCATCCCCGCCCGGAATTGTTCAGCCATCCCAAGCTCGGCCTGCTGGTAGTGCTGGCAATCAACGTATTGATTGTCTGGTATCTTTACACCAACCGAAAGCGCCTGTCCCGGCATCGTTGAATTTTCCGGCGTGACCTCCGCCCCACGGCAATGGCATGCTTAAACCGTGACGACAACCGAGGCGATTCAATTGCTGGAAAAATTCCGCGCGGGCGGAGCAAGCCGCGACCAGGTTTTGCGCGCGTTTCAAGCCGCGCCCGTCGCCGACCTCGGCTTCGCGCAGGTGGACACGCACCGCGCGCTCCGCAAGGGTTTTCCCGAAGTCATTTTTGGCGGTGGTAAAACGCCGGAACAGGTCGTCAAAATAGCCGCAAAAATACTGGCGTCCGATTCGCGCGTGCTCATCACGCGCATCACCGAGGCGCACGCCCGCGCGTTGCGCAAAAAATTCAAGCGCGCCGTTCACCACGAAACTGCCCGCTGCGTGACCATTGAAAAATCACTGCTGCCCAAACGTCCCGGAACCATCGGGGTAATTTGCGCCGGCACCAGCGATTTGCCCGTGGCGGAGGAGGCGGCGGTAACGGCGGAAATCATGGGTAACCGGGTCGAGCGGATATACGATGTCGGTGTCGCCGGTTTGCATCGCTTGCTGGCGAAATCGGAAAACCTCCAGCGCGCAAACGTGCTCATCGTTGTTGCCGGCATGGAAGGCGCGCTGCCCAGCGTCGTCGCTGGTCTGGTTGCCAAACCGGTCATCGCCGTGCCAACCAGCATTGGTTACGGCGCGAGTTTCGGCGGCATCGCCGCCTTGCTGGGCATGTTGAACAGTTGCGCCAGCGGTCTGACGGTGGTGAATATTGACAACGGGTTTGGCGCGGGTTACGCCGCGAGCCAGATCAATGCTTTAGCCACAGATTAACACAGATGAAACACAGCTAGCATGGCGAGCGCTATGAGTCCGCGCATTTACAAAACTAACCGGTTGCTTTGGTTTTTGGCGGCGCTCGTATGTTTGCTGCTGTCCTCTTATGATATCCAGTGTGTTTGGGGTTTGTTTTCCGGTCAGTCCAGAATTGAGGGTTTGTTGAACTTCGAGTTCATTGCTCCGCTGGTCTTCTCGGTCGTCCTAGGCTGGCTGGCGCAGTGTGCTATCATCATTGTATTGTATTGTCGTGGAGACGCGGAAAGACAAAGCATTAGTTTGTGAATCTGTGTCCATCTGTGTTTCATCTGTGGCTGAAATGAATTGGAAATGAAAACACTTTATCTCGACATTTTCAGCGGCATCAGCGGCGACATGTTCATCGGCGCGCTGATTGACCTCGGCGCGGATGCACACCGGCTTGAGCGCGAGTTGAAGAAACTGAAGCTCGATGGTTATCACCTGCACGTCACGCGCAAACAAAAGTCCGGCATCGAAGGCGTGAAACTGGACGTCCACCTGACCGATGCCCACGACCATCATCATGGACACCACCATGAGCGCGGGCACAACCCTCACCACGGCGAAAACCGGACGTTTGCGGAAATCAAAAGACTCATTGGGCGCAGCAAATTATCGGCGTGGGTGAGGAAAAAATCCGTCGCCGTGTTTCAACGCATCGCGGAGGCCGAGGGCAAAATCCACGGCCTGCCGCCGGAGCAGGTTCATTTCCACGAGGTCGGCGCGGTGGATTCCATCGTGGACATCGTCGGCGCCTGCATTGCACTGGAACTGCTCGGCAAACCGCGCATGCTGGCCGCGCCGGTCGTGGAAGGCACCGGCTGGGTGGTTTGCGCGCACGGACGTTTTCCCGTCCCCGCCCCGGCGACGCTGGCGATTCTGGGCGCGCGCGGCATCGGCATGACGCAATGCGACGAACCCCATGAACTGGTCACACCTACCGGCGCCGCGCTGCTGGCGGAATTCGTCGAACATTTTGGCCCGATGCAAAGTCTGGTCGCGGGAAAAATCGGTTTCGGACTCGGTACGCGCGACCACAAGACACGGCCCAATGTTCTCCGAGCGGTACTGGGAGAAGGTGGCGGGACACTCAGGAATGCCGTCGGTTCTCGTCACCCGTCACCCGCCACCCGCCACCCATTGGATTGGGAGATGGACAAAATTACGGTGCTGGAAACGAATCTGGACGACGTGAGCGGGGAAATTCTCGGGGATTTTGTCGAAACGGCAATGGCGGCGGGTGCGCTGGATGTTTTTCACACCCCCATCCAGATGAAGAAAAACCGGCCCGGGGTGTTGCTCACGGTTCTGTGCGCCGAGACCGACGCGGACAAGTTTAGCGAACTGATTTTGCGGGAAACGAGCGCGTTTGGAGTGCGGCGGACGATGGCGCAACGGCGCAAATTGCGGCGGGAATTCACAAAAATCAAGACACCGTTTGGAGAGGTTGCCGTGAAAATCGGCCGGCTCAACGGGAAGGTGATCCAAGCCACGCCGGAGTTTGAATCCTGCAAAAAACTGGCGGCACGGTCAAAGATACCGTTAAAGCAGGTTTACGAAGCCACGCTTAAAGCCATCAAATCAGGCCGTGATTTTTGAGTGTCGCCGATTATTTACTTGCACGTTGGACCAGAAAGGCTTATTAGTGGAACAGATTTTGAACTGGCCGGGCCAGTTTGCTTGATGCGAAAAACCACAGTTATGCTACAACCGACGAGGGTGTCTTGAGCCGCCCTTTTTCCTCACGCAATTTTTCTCCTGCTTCGTTTGTCCGGGTCAACGGCAAAATCCGCGCCCGTGAAGTCCGGGTCATTGGAGTTGACGGCAAACAGCTTGGCGTCATTTCGCTGAACGACGCGATCAACCTCGCGCGGCAGAACGGGGTTGACCTCGTCGAGATCGCCGCCACCGCCACGCCGCCGGTCTGCCGGCTCGTGGATTTCGGCAAGTACCGTTACGAACAGGCCAAGAAGGAAAAGGATTCCAAGAAGCATCAGCACGCCTCGACGGTGAAGGAAGTGCAATTAAGCCCGCGCATTGACCCGCACGACCTCGGCATCAAGGTCACGCACGCGGTGGATTTTCTTTGCGAGGACATGAAGGTGAAGGTCGTGCTCAAATTCCGCGGCCGCGAAATGGCGCACACGGAAGTCGGCTTCCAGGTCATCAACAAATTTCTGGCCGAGATCGCGCCCTTCGGCAATCCCGATTTTCCGCCGAAACTCATCGGGCGCGGCATCAACGTGATGGTCAGCCCGCTGCCGCGCAACAAGCGCGCCAAAAACCCGCATCAAACCGAAGCCGGGCCGGCGCCATCTTCAGACAATCATCAATCATCCGATTCCGCCCCCGCAAAAAACAAAGTGCCCGTTTCAGCCGAACCGCAGTCCGGCGGATTGAACAATCCGTTCGCCAATCTGGAAGTGAAGTAACTGACGGCGGGTCCCAATCGCTCGCGAAGGATAATTCGCCAGGTCCGGAAAACCGCGTTTGCAACAACTATACTGGCAGCACAATTTTTCAATTAATCGAAACTTTAATTTGGCGCTTCACAATTAAAGGATAGGGGCGTATCCTTTAATTTGTTCATCGGGAATTAAAACTTGTTTAAGAGGCAACCATGAATCGTGGATTGACCGGCCACTATGTTCCGCTCCCTTCCGCTGCGGGGGAGAAGGCCCGCGCTTTTGTTCCAAACCCGCTGCCACCGGTGCCGCCCCTGGCACTTGACGCTGAGATTCAGGAACTCATTGAGAAGGCCATGCTGGCCCTTGGCCGATTGGACGGGCTGACCACCGTTCTGCCGGACCCGACACTTTTCTTGTATTCTTACGTGCGCAAGGAGGCCGTGCTGTCATCCCAGATCGAAGGCACACAGTCCAGCCTTTCCGACCTCCTGCTTTTTGAAATGGAAGGCGTTGCCGGCGTGCCATTGAATGATGTGCAAGAAGTCTCCAGCTACGTCGCTGCCATGAATTTCGGATTGAAGCGGCTGGCCGAGCTTCCACTGTCGCTCCGTTTGCTCAAGGAAATCCACGGCGTTCTGCTGGCCAAAGGGCGTGGCAGCAAGAAAGAGCCCGGTGAATTTCGCCGCTCGCAGAACTGGGTGGGCGGCACACGGCCCGGCAATGCCGTGTATGTCCCACCACCACCGGACCAGTTGATTGAGTGTCTCGGCCCGCTGGAGAAATTCCTGCATAACGACCCGGTCAAAACACCGCTGCTGATCAAAGCTGCTATGGCGCACGTCCAGTTTGAAACCATCCATCCGTTTCTCGACGGCAACGGACGCCTTGGCCGACTGCTCATCACGTTCCTCTTTTGTGCCGAGGGCGCGCTGCACGAGCCGTTGCTGTATCTCAGCCTCTATTTCAAGCAACATCGCCAGCAATACTATGACCTGCTGCAATCCGTGAGGCTGACGGGCGATTGGGAAGCCTGGCTGCGGTTTTTTATCACCGGAGTTGAGGAAACCGCCAATCAAGCCGCGCAGACCGCCAGAGCCTTGATGAATCTCGCCGCCGCTGACGAAAAGCGTGTTCAATCCATTGGCAAGCCTGCCGGTTCCGCTCTGCGTGTCCATCGGCTGCTCCAGGCGCAACCGATCATTTCCATTGCCAGCGCGAGCAGCGAATTAACACTGACCGTGCCGACGGTCACCGCGTCGCTCCGCCATCTGGAAAAGCTCGGGATCGTACACGAAACGACCGGCCGTAATTACGGGCGGCTCTACGCCTACGCCAAATATCTGAAGATCCTCAACGAGGGCACAGAACCATTGAAATAAAACCGGTCCAAACAGAAATGAAAAAAATCTACGTATTAATTCACCGAAAGTGCCGCCATCGTCACCAGGTTGAGGAAGCTTTAGGAACTGTACGCAACCTGCAAAGTCATTTCCGCTTCGTTATTCAAAAGCCCGAATGGTTACATCAAAGAGCCAAAGAAGGGGCAGCGCCCGAATGTTGGCTGTGATAGACGGATTATACTTTCTATGCACTCCGTCACATCAAGGCAGGTGAGGAACTCACAACTGACTATTCCGCCTACAGCGAACTGCCCAACAGGAGGCGTTCAGGCTTGAGTTTGAACCGGACAAACCGTTTGAAATCCCGATCTGGTCGCACCCCTTGATGATGCAACTCAATTTTCTTGGCCAATACAAACGCCTGCAAATGGGATTGCCGTATAACTTCCACGGGCGGTGACAAATTAGGTCCCGGCCACGGTTCTCCCCGTTTGTTAACCAAATCCCAACCGTCCATTTTTGCCATTATTCACAGCCCACTCCAACCGCGCACCAGTTCGGGGAACCGGCAGTTTTCGCAGACCGCGTTTGAATGCTCGCAAAAGTCGCGCGTGATTTGAATCAACCCCTGCTGCGCGGAAGCGCTTCGCAACGCGCGGCTTCGCCCAACTCCCAATAAACGCTGCCGCGCCAGTTTCAAAATGGAATTGTCTTCCGCCTGCGGCCAGGCGGAGAAGCGATGTTCAATGGCCCGCTGGAGCGCCCCATTTCTGCCCTCGGCGGCGCGCGTCCAAAGCCACGGTAGAATCACGTTCACCGCCAGATCCGTCACCCGCGCATCGCCCAGCAGCGGTTGCGGCTTTTGCAACCGCGCCGAGCGGAACGTCCAGTGCCACGACCAGAATTCGTCGCGCTCCACTTCAAGAATTTTCCGCAGCGAATCCACCAGTTTGGCGGGGCTGACCCCGCATTGCGGGACCAGGCCGCGCGGCAGCGCGGCCCTGCCGCCTGAAATATCCGCGGCACACCAACGTTCGAGTTTTGAAACCAGATTTCCCGACGCCAGCCAGTGCGCGGCCAGCGCCAAACGGCGTTGCGGATGGTTGGCCGGACGCAATCCGTGAAATTTCCAGACGGTGCGCGGCAAAACGCAATCGCCGAACTCATCGCGCTCCCGCCACCAGCAATCCCAAACCCGGCGCAGATAACCATCGCCGCCTGCCTGAGTCCGCGGCAATTCCGCCGGCAGCAGACCGCTGATGCCGAGCAGCCGCGCTTGCAACGCAAAGACCGGGTCCGTGCCGCGCCGCCAGCGCGGGCGCAGTTCGGCAAGGTTTTGCATCGGCCAGACGTTGTGTTTGTAGCCGAGCGCGTGGAACAAGCCCTCCCACAACGCCTGTTCCCAGCCGGCGTGCCGGGCGCGGGCGCGGAATTGTTCCGCCTTGGCCTGAAAACGAACGCGGGCGGCGGCGTCCAAAATTTTGCCCTGCCGCGTTTCATCCAGTTCGCGCAAGGCCATGCAGCATTGGCCGCGCAATTTTTCGGGCAGGACGCGCGGCGGATCATTTTCCAGCCACAAGCCGAGTTCGGCGATGGGCGCATCGAGCGCATCGCACAGGGACAAACTTGCCGGCGGTTTGGTTTGGAGTTCCGCCTTCAGGCGGCCTTCGTTGCCGGTGCCGCCTGAAGGCGGACTTCCAAGCCTTTCCCAAACGACATGCAGCAGCACGTTTTTAAAATCCAGGTTGCGGTCGTGACCGTGGGCGCGCCAGCCAGCGGCGCGCAGGTCAATTTCCACGTCGCCGGAACACGGCGCGGCGGCGCCGATTTGGATGACCGCGCCGCGAAAATCCGGCCCGCCTTCAACGCTGACAAAACCGGGATGCAAAATGCGGACGGACCTGCCATCGGCGGTCTGGAGCCGGTCGCGCTGCAACCGCTGGTGGCGCCAGATGGCCTGGAGCAGGCGTTCCGGCGGCGGATCATTTTCGTCGCGCAGGACATTTGCCACGCTGAAGCGCGCGCGCCAGTCGGCGTAAAAATTTTCAGTCGGCGGAGACACTGCGGATTGCTTTTGCGCCTGCGGTTGAGCAAAGTCAAGCTAGCACGCACAATTTTAACCGCATCCAACAGCGGTTTTGCCGGTTTAAATGGCAAGGTCCCGTTTGGTGGCGGAATTTTTGTTGGCCGGAATCCCGAATTTCCTGCTAGACTCCGCCCAACCTTTTGATGAACGACAACGCGATGATTGCAGTGACGGATTTGACGAAACGCTACGCCGGACGCACAGCGGTGGCGGGTATTTCGTTCACGGTCGCGCGCGGCGAAATTGTCGGTTTGCTCGGACCGAATGGCGCGGGCAAAAGCACGACCATGCGGATTCTTTCGTGTTTCCTGCCGGCGACGTCCGGCACGGTGCGCGTCGCGGGCTTCGATGTCTTTTACCAGTCGGACGAAGTGCGCCGCCGCATCGGTTACATGCCGGAAAACAATCCGCTGTATCCCGAGATGCGGGTGCGGGAATACCTGAAATTCCGCGCGCGGCTCAAGGGCCTCAACCGGCGGCGTTCGCGCCAGCGCGTGACCACGGTGATGGAGCAATGCGGGCTGACGGAGGTGGACCGGCGCATCATCGGCCAGCTTTCCAAGGGTTACAAGCAGCGGGTCGGTCTGGCGGACGCGCTGGTGCATGAGCCGGAGTTGATTATTTTGGACGAACCGACCATCGGCCTGGACCCGCATCAGATTCGCGCGGTGCGGCAATTGATCAAAAGCCTCGCGCAGAAGCACACGGTGCTGATTTCGACGCACATTTTGCCCGAGGCGGAAATGACGTGCAACCGGATGCTCATCCTGTACGACGGCAAAATTCTGGCCGCCGACACGCCGGACAATTTGCAGCGGCTCATGGCGGGCGGCAGCCAGATCATCGCCGAGATCGCCGCGCCGGCGGACGAGTTGCGCGAAGTCTTTTCGCAAATGCCGGGGGTTGAACAATTCGACGTGTCACCCTGCGAAGGCGAATTTCAACGCTGCGCGCTGACACCGCGCGACGGATACGATCTGCGTCCGGCGATTTTCGCGCTGGTGCTGGAACGCGGCTGGATAATGCGCGAATTGACGCGCAGCCGCCATTCGCTCGAAGACATTTACGTGCAGGTAACCCGGCCGATCGAGGAGGAGGAGGGCAAATGAAAATTTTCTGGACGCTCGCGCGCCGGGAGTTGGCCGCGTTTTTCTGTTCCATCACCGGTTACGTGATCATTGCGGCGGTGACGTTTTTGATCGGATTGAGTTTCGTGATGCTAATGAGAAATCTGGGCAGCGATCCATTCACCATGCCGGTCACGGAAATGTTTTTCAACAGCTTCTTGTTTTGGGTCATTGTCATTCTGACGACGCCGGTAATCACCATGAGGTTGTTTGCGCTGGAAAAGGCTTCCGGCACTTATGAAACACTGATGACGACACCCGTGGGTGATATGGAAGTGGTTGCGGCCAAATTCACAACCGCGGTGATTTTATACCTGGTCATGTGGCTGCCGACGGTCGCGGGCCTCTTCATCGTGCGGCATTTTACAAATCAAGCGAGCGCCTTGGACGCAGGCACATTGGGAGGAATGTATCTGGGCATTTTCCTAAGCGGCTGCCTGTTTCTATCCATAGGTTGTTTTGCCTCCTCGTTGACGCACAGCCAGGTCGTGGCAGCGGTGATCAGTCTGGCGGCGGGTGTAATCCTGTTTATACTGGCTTTTTTAGCTCAAGTGATGCCCGCCATCGAGCAATGGCAGGCGCAAGTGCTTATGTGCTTCAATTTGTTCAAGCAAATGGATGATTTCACGCGTGGTGTTGTCGACACACGCACGGTGGTTTTTTACATCAGCCTGACGTTTTTCTTTTTGTTCCTGACCCTGCGCGCGGTGGAAAGCCGGCGCTGGAAATAAAATGCCGACCGAGCCCAAACCTCAACCCAGCTTCTCGCCCGTCCGCCGGTGGAAAATCGGCCTGGACGTGGTGGTGCGCACCGCGCTGGTGCTGGCAATCGTGGTCATGGCGAATTACCTCGCCGTGCGCCCCCACTTGTTTGGCCGGTTTTATCTGAGTTCGCAGACGCGCATCAAACTATCCACCCAAACACTGGACATTCTCAAATCACTGACCAATCACGTGGAGGTGACGCTTTATTACGACACCAAGGACCCGGATAATTTTTACCCGGACATGGTCGCGCTGCTGAACGAGTATCGCGCGGCGAATCCCCGTATTTCCGTCACGACCGTGGATTATGTGCGCGATGCGGGCGAGGCGCAAAAAATCAAGGAACAATACAAGTTCAACTCGCCGACGGATAAAAACCTGGTCATCTTTGATTGCGAGGGCCGGATCAAGATCGTTCCCGGCGATTCGCTCACCCAGATCAAACTTGAGGCGGTGCCCAATCCCAAGGAGCGTGAGTTCCGACGCCGGCCGATTGCCTTCAATGGCGAACAGGCTTTCACTTCGATGTTGCTCGCCGTCACGAGCGGCCGGCCATTCAAGGCGTATTTTCTGCAGGGCCACGGTGAACCCTCGCTCACCGACACCGGCGAGACGGGCTATTTGAAATTCGGCTCCCTTCTCGCCCAGAATTACATCGCGGTCACAAATCTTGAATTGTTCGGCGACAACCCCGTACCCATGGATTGCAATTTGCTCATCATTGCCGGCCCGCGGACGGAACTTTCCGAAACCGAGCTTCAGAAAATTGACCAATACCTCGCTCAAGGCGGACGGCTGTTTGTGCTCTTCAACTATTTTTCCATCAAGCGTCCGACGGGGCTGGAGCCGGTTCTGGCGCGCTGGGGTGTCTATGTCGGCTCCGACTGGGTTCAGGATCCACAAACAACCGTCTCCGGCAAGGATGCGGTTGTTTCCCGGTTCAGCCAGCATCCGGTGGTCGATCCGCTGGTTGGCTTCGGATTGTTTCTTTATTTGCCACGGCCGGTCGGCAAAGTGAACTGGGAAAACCCGCCCGCCGGCGCGCCGCAGGTGGATGAACTGGCCTTTACCGGTCCGGCGTCAACTCTTGCGGGCGAGCCCGGCAATCCGCCGCATGCCTATCCGCTAATGGTGGCCGTCGAGCAAAAGCCGGTTGCCGGTGTGGCCAACGCACGCGGCACCACCCGGATCCTCGTGGTGGGCGATTCATTTGCCTTTGGCAACCAATCCATCAAGAGCCTGGACAACAGCGATTTCATTGGCTATGCCGCCAACTGGCTGCTCGACCGCAACACCCTGCTCAAAGGCATCGGGCCGCGACCCGTCACGGAATTCCGGCTGGTGATGACCCGGCTTCAACAACGCGAAGTCCGCTGGCTGTTGCTGGGCGCGCTGCCCGGCGCCGTGCTGCTGTTCGGCTGCCTGGTCTGGCTGGCCCGGAGAAAATAATGAATTCGAAAATCACTGGAATCTGGTTTCTGATCGCCGCGGCGTTGTTCGCGCTGATTTTTATTTTGGAACATTTCCTGCGGCCATCCGCCGAGCTGTCCCTCATCCTGCCGGAATTGTGCCCGCCCGCCGTCACCAGCATTCAAGTGATTCCGTCCGGCGCGCTGGAAATTCGCGCCGACCGCACGAACGGCATGTGGCTGCTGACCAAACCCATTGTCTATCCCGCGCAGCCCGCCGCCATCGAAGCCCTGCTCGACGCGCTCCAAAAACTCACGCCCGCCACGCGCATTGGCGCCGCCGAACTCCGCAATCACCGCAATGCTGACATGGAATTCGGCTTTGAAACGCCCCGCATTTCACTCGTCATCGAAACCGGCGGCCAGCGCCGGCAGCTTTTGGTCGGCAACAATACCCCGCCCGGCGATCAGGTTTTTTTGCGCGTCGTCGGTGTGGACGGCGCTTTTGTTGCCGATGCCGACTGGCTCAACTTCATTCCGCGTTCGGTAAACGCCTGGCGCGACACCGCGCTGGTGAATGTGAATCACGGCGGCCCGGATTGGATTGTGTTGACCAACGGCACGAAAGTCATTGAACTTCGTTGCAACGCGACGAACCATTTCTGGCGCATGATTCGCCCGTTTCCGGCGCGCGCCGACGCCGGGCGCATCACCGATGCGTTGCAGCACCTGCAAACCGCGCGCGTCACCCAATTCATCACCGACGACCCGAAGTCGGATTTGAGCGGATTCGGTTTGCAGCCCGCCGATCTCGACTTGTGGCTTGGTCATGGCACCAACTTCATTTCCGCCATCCACGCCGGCAAAAGTCCGACGAATTATCCAACGCAGGTCTTTGCCCAACGCGAAAGGTGGAACGCCCTCTTTACGACCGCCAAGGAGCCGTTGTCGCCGTGGCGCGGCTCGGTGAATGACTTCCGTGATTCGCATCTGCTGGAATTGACCGCGCCCGTCGCGGAAATTGAAGTGCAGGACCAGACTAATTTTACCCTGCAACGGCAAGGCTCGAACAACTGGCAGGTCGTGGGCGAAAAATTCCCGGGGGACGCGGAGAACGTCCAGGAATTCATCAAATTTCTCGCCGGTCTCCGTCTTACCGAATTCGTCAAAGACGTGGTGACCGCGCCAGATTTGCCCGCTTACGGCCTGGCCACCCCGTCCCGCCGGATTATTTTGCGGTCGGTGGCGGGCGACACCAACGCCGTCATCGCGGATATTATTTTTGGCGCAACCCAAACGAACGAGGTTTTCGTCAAACGCGCGGATGAGGATTTCATTTACGGTGTGGCCACCGCGGATTTGAGCCGGATGCCGGATTTTGAATCCGACTGGGAGTTCCGTGACCGGCAAATCTGGAATTTCAGCGAGAATGACGTTTCGCAAATCATGCTGCATCAGAACGGAAAAACGCGCGTGATGATTCGTAACGGCCCGAATCAATGGTCACTCGCGCCCGGTTCGCAAGGCATCATCAATCCGCCCGCCATCGAGGAAACCGCGCACCGTTTCGGCGGACTCATCGCCACCTATTGGCTCGGGCGCAACATCACCGAGCCGGAAAAAAATTACGGCCTGAACACAAATAATCTGCAGATCACCTTCGAGCTGAAAAATGGCGGAAAACACACGGTGGATTTCGGCACGGAAGCGCCGTCGGCGCACACCGCGCTGGCCGCCGTGACGCTGGATGGCGAACGCTGGGCCTTTATCTTTCCACCCGTGCTTTACCAGTTCGTCTTGAGTTATCTCACCATTCCGGCAAACGTTCCCTGACATGGCTGCGCAACCCGGCTTCTGGCGGAAATGCCGAACAGGCTTTCGCTGGTTTCGCATCACCGTTCTTTTAGCGGTGCTCGCGCTGGTTTGCGCCCTCGTCTGGTTCAACCGCATCGGCCTGCCGGATTTTCTGAAAAGGCGTCTGGTGGAAACACTGCAAACGCGCGGAATCGAATTGGAATTCACCCGGATGCGCCTGCATTTCGTCCACGGGCTGGTCATCGAAAACGTCCGCCTTGGCCACGCCGAAGCGCCCGACGACCCGGTGCTCTCCCTGGCCGAAATTCAACTGCAATTAAATTATCGCGCCCTGTTGCGCCGGCAATGGCAGGTTGATGGACTCATTTTGCGCCGGGGCAACTTTGTCTGGCCGCTCACGCCAACCAATGCACTCACGCTCGGCAATATTCAGGCCGAAGTGCGCTTCCAGGAGAACAACACCTGGTCGCTCGACCGTTTTCAGGCTGACTTCGCCGGCGCGAATCTCTCGTTGTCAGGCGATATCATCCACGCGCCGGAGATTCGCAACTGGGACATTTTTCATGGCAAAAAGTCCGCCAGCCGCGCCGTCTGGCAGGCGCGCTTGCGGAAATTTTCCGACACGCTCGACCAGATACATTTCACGGGTACGCCGCAATTGAGCCTGGTTGTGGACGGTGACGCGCGGGACATTCATTCGTTCGCCGTCCGGCTGAATTTGAACGCGCCCTCGATTCAAACACGCTGGGGTGGCGGGCGCGACATCCGGCTCGGCGGCAACCTTACCGCGCCCGCCGGAACTCCAACCCATTTCGTCCCGGCGTGGGCGTGGTGGACAAACGCGCAGCCATATCGGCTGACCTGGCTGGCAAGGTTCAAGGAATTGAAATCCGAAAAACTGACCGCGGACTTTGTGGAATGCAACGGCCGCTGGCAGGCGCCGGAACTGGCCGTCACCAAATTGTCCGCCCGGCTGGGCGGCGGACAACTGGACGCCTCGGCGCGGCTGAATCTTGCCACGCGCGAGTTCACCTTCACCAACTCCTCGTGTTTCAACGTGCATGCGATTGCCGCATTGTTGACGGAAAAAACGCGTGAACGGCTGGCGGATTTTTCGTGGACCCAACCGCCGTCACTCTCGGCCAGTGGCTCGCTGATTCTGCCCGCGTGGACGAACCGCCAGCCGGATTGGCGCGAGGAAGTGCAGCCGACCATCCGATTAAATGGCGAACTGGCCATCACCGGCGGCGTGTTCAGCGGCGTTGCGATTGACTCGGCGCGCACCCACTTTTCCTACTCAAATCTCCTGTGGCAACTGCCCGATCTCGTGGTCGTGAAATCAAAGAGCCGGCTCAAATTGAGCGGCGGCGAGGACGACGCGACCAAAGATTATCACTGGCACATTCGCGGCGTGCTGGACCCGGAAGTCGTCCGGCCGTTTTTGACGGCGAGCAACGCGGTGCGCGGTTTTGCGATCATGAAGTTTACCGAACCTCCGGCGCTGGACGCGGACGTGTCGGGGCGTTTGTATGACTACGACAGCATTGCCGCCAGCGGGCGAGTGGCACTGACGAATTTTTCGGTGCGTGGCCAGACGTTTGGCAACGTGGAGTCAGCGGTGAATTACACGAACCGGGTGCTGGAATTTGTCAATCCGCTGATGCACACCGGCGCGCAGATGATGACGGCGGACAAGGTGACCCTGGATTTCAACGCGCGCCTGATTTGTTTCACGAATGGTTTCAGCACCGCCGATCCGGAGCCGGTGGCGCGCGCCATCGGGCCGAAGACGGGGCGGGTGGTGGAGCCGTATCATTTTCTGCAGCCGCCGACGGTGCGGGTGAACGGCCAGTTGCCGTTGCACGACATGAACGGCGGGCGCGACATGGCGGACGCGGATTTGCGGTTTGACATCATTCAAGGCGCGCCGTTTGAATGGCTGAGGTTCAAAACGACAAACATTGTCGGCACCATTCACTGGAAGAACCAGTCGCTGATTTTGACCAATGTGGCGGCGGCGTTTTACGGAGGGAATGGAAATGGTTTTGCGAATTTTGATTTTCGCGCGCCGCACGAAGGCGCGGATTATCAATTTGCCGTGAGCGTGACGAATGTGAATCTGCATTCGCTGGCGATGGATTTGTCTTCGCCGACGAATCATCTCGAAGGCACCTTGGCCGGACAACTCGTCGTGATGGACGCGGATTCGAGGGATTGGCGGACGTGGGATGGGTTCGGCCACGCAAATCTGCACGACGGGTTGCTTTGGGACATTCCAATTTTTGGCATTTTGTCGCCGGTGTTGAACACGTTTTTACCCGGTTTGGGCAACAGCCGCGCAACGGACGCTACGACGAAATTTCTCATCACCAATGGCGTGATTTACACCGGCTCAATGGAAATTCGCTCGACCATGATGCGGTTGGAATACACGGGCACGGTGGATTTGAAACAAAACGTCCATGCGCGCGTCATCGCCCAGTTGCTGCGCAACGCCTGGGTGGTCGGTCCGCTCGTCAGCACCGTGCTTTGGCCGGTGAGCAAATTGTTTGAATACAAAATCAACGGCACGCTGAAAAACCCGAAGAGCGAACCGGTTTATGTCCCGAAACTCCTGCTGCTGCCGTTGCACCCGATTCGCACTTTGGAGGGAATGTTCCCCGGCGACGAACCTGAAACAAACGCGCCGCCGGAGAATTGAAATCAATGCCACGCAGCGTTGGGATCGGGTTGGAGGCTGCCAACATTGTTCGTCGGGGTGACCGTCGTTGGCGTGCTGGTGCCCTGTTTCCTGGCCTTGGCCTCCCGCTGCGCCTCTTGCGCCTCTTTTTGCGCGGCTATTCTTTCGTCCCGTTCTTCAGCTTCAATCTGTTTGCGTTCGTTCCTCGCGTCTTCCGCGACAACGGCGGAAACCCCCGGCAGCCGCCGTTGTTCCTTGACGGCTTGGGCGGCGGCGAGTTCCGGCGTCCGCAAAACCGTTGGCCGTATCAAAACGATGAGTTCCGTGCGGTCCTTGCTGTCCGAACGGCTGGTGAACAGATTGCCCAATATCGGGATGTTCATCAGAAACGGCACGCCGGAGCGGCTGGTGGACTTGTCCCCACGGACGAACCCGCCAAGCATGATGGTGTCGCGGTCTCTCACGGCGACTTCGGATGAAAGCGTGCGTTTGTCCGTGTTGGGCACATTGCCCACCCCGGTTATCTGGGTGTAGCCGTTGATGTCGTCTATTTCCTGATTGATATCCATCACCACCAAACCGTCGGGATTGATGAAGGGCGTGACGTCCAGTTCCACACCCACCGACAATTGCGAATACGAGGAGCTATTACCGTAGGCGCTGCCGTAAGTGCTCCCGGTGACATAAGGCACGGTTTCACCGACAAAGAATTGCGCGGCTTTCGCCTGCGAGGTCTGGATGCGCGGGCGTTGGACGATGCTTGCGTGGCTGTCCGCCGCCGCCGCCTGTAACGCCACCTCCCAGTGCGGGCCGATATTACCGAAATAATTCAGGCCGCTGGCAAGACTGCTGGCGATACCGGTGGTTCCGTTGGTGCTACCGCTGCTGCCGTTCAAGAACGAAAGGAGCGGCTGGCCGTTGTTTACGCCGCCAGCGCCGATGGCCGGCAGGCTCTGCGAATAAGTTTGCGGATTTTGCGCCGCGGAAACACCGAAATTAAGCGTGTTGGGGCCAAGCGAATAGTCTATGATGACCGATTCAATGAGCACTTGGGAGAGCAGCACGTCCAGTTCCGAAATAACCTGCTTGATCTTTTCCATGTCCTGCCGCGTAGCGAAGATGAGGAGTGAATTGCTCCGCTGATCGGCAATGATTTTCGTCTGGCCAAAAACCTGGATTGGCTCCTCCTTCCCTCCCGCTCCGGCGCGTTGGATGATGGACTGCAACCTTTGCTGAAAAGTAGTGCCGCCCGTCGGTGCGCCGCCGGCCGTTGTTTGCGAGCCAAGTGCCCGTGTCTGGTTTGGCTGGGATTGACCCGCCGTCCCCGGTGTTGTGCCGCCGCCGGACTGCGTTTTGACGCCGTTGATGGGCGATGCCGCGGTCGAACCACCAAAGCTGGTGGTGCCCCCGCCGCTGCCACCGAGACTGTTCAGCGCGTTGGCGATGTCATCGGCCATGGCGTATTTGATCGGAATGACTTCAGAGATGTATTCCGCCGGCACCGAAACGTCCACCTGATCAATCATTTCCAGCATCCGCTTGACGTTTTCAGCATTGTCGCGGAGCACGAGGATTCCGTTGTCATCAATGGCCAGAATGGAATTGGGCAATTTCGCAAAAGGCTGGATGATGGGCATCATGATGGTCGGCTTGACGTACTTCAACTGGACGATATGCGTCACATAGGAACCCATCTCCGGCAGCTGGCTTGCTTCCCCGTGATTGATCTTCGCGCCGGCCGAATTCGCCTGTTCAACCGGCAGCACTTTTACAAATTTGTCGCCCACATTCACCAGGGCGATGCCATTGAGCGCGAGCACCGCCTGCAATGCCTGGATCGCCTCGGTTTTGGTCAATGGCGTTTCCGTGCGCAAAATAATCTGCGCCGGTGGCAGCCCGGCGCGCAACACCGTGCGTCCAACCAGTTGCGCATAAACATCGAGCACCTGGCTCACGTCCACCCCTTGAAAATTGATGTTGCCAGCGGGAATCATTTCTTCCGGTATCTTGGTGGCCGCTGGAGCGGCGGTTGGAGCGGCGTTGGAGGCCGCTGGCGCGGCGGGGACGGCGGCGGGCGGCAGGCCGGGAGTGGTGGGCAGGGTGGAATCCGCCGGGGCGTTGGTCGCAAGGTTGAAATGCTGCGGCAGACGGCGCGGGCTGGGCGACGGTTGCGCCCATAATTCAAGGGTGGTTGAGAACAAAATCAGGAGGAGCGTGGTTGTTTTCATTTTGCGATCTTAGTTGCAGGCTTGGAATCGGCCGAAACGGCGGCGCGCCCTGGCGCGGTTGGATTTTTTTGATAGCTGGCGACGAGCCGGATGTTCGCGTTGAGGTGCTGGCGCGGGCCGTCCGGCTGGAGTTCCAAATCACGCACGCGAATCATCGAGGCGCCAGAGCCGAGCTTGTAAAGGAAATCCACGAGCTGCTCGTCGGTGGCGACCACGTTGATGTTCTGCACCTGTTCGATGAAAAACGCGTCGTTCGTATGCATGATCGAGCGCGAGTAATTGGCCCGGCCAACTCCGCTGGCTTCGGCTTGCGCCTGAATCGTGCGCATGAAATTGATGGCCTGGTCTTCGAGTGCGACAAATTCGCCCTGGCCTTCCATGCTTTTCACCTGCGCCTGGTAATTGGTCGCCTGGGCAATGATCGCCTGGTAGTTTGCCAATGTGGCACGGGCGTTTTTCAGCCGGGTTTTTAACTGGCTCCAGTCGGAAAAGTGCGGCCAGATGAACACGAAATTCAGCACCAGGATCAAAACCACCACCACCCCGACGGCCAGGCGGCGCTCCAGCGGACGCAGATGCGCGAAGTATTTTTTCATGGCGCCCCCCCCGCGTTTTGCAGCTGCAAACTGAAGCTCCAGGTTACCCCGTTTACAGTCGTGCGGGGATTGACCGGTTCGCCGCCCTGGGAATTGAACATGGGGCGTCCGTCGGCCGTGACTTTTTGCATGGCGGTGTTGAAATCAAAAAGCGTGTTGACCTGATCGGGCGCCGCCGTGCCGCTCAAGGAAAGTTTCTTGCCGTCCGCAAAGCTGAATCGCTGCAATGTTACGCTGGGGGGCAATTGTTCCGCGACAATTTTCCAGCAATCCAGCGCCGCGTATTTCAACTCCTGCCGTTCCTTGAGCACGTCGTATTGCGCCTTGAGTTGCTGTGCCTTCGTGTAATTGCCGCTCAACGCCGCCACCTGCCGCTCAACCCCCTGGGTGCGGTAGCTCAACACGCCCACGGCACAAAAATAGATTGCCACACCCACGGCATACAGCATGCCCGTGGCCCCGAGACCACGCAGCCACAAACGGTCAACAAATTGCTGATGGTAACGCGCGGGAAATTCCACCGGCAACAGCGTCGCGCGCGAACCTGACGCCGCCGCGCGCCGCGCCGTGTGTGCGGCCAGTTCCGCCGGCGGCAACGGCGGTGTGATCTGCACCGGCTCGCTCAACCCTTCGCGCAGCGCATTTTCCCATTCTGCGGCATGGGCGGGATCCGCGACCAGATGCCATCGGTTGGGTGGCGCGGCCAGCCAGCCTTCCAGTTCGCCGGCCCAGGCCAGTTGCGCAAGCTGGGCCTTTATGTTTTTCGCGCGGTCGCCGGCGGGCGGCAATACGACATAACTCAAATTTCGCAACACGCCGCTGCCCCACCACGCCACGAGCATGGCCTTCTGTCCGGCCAGCACCAGCGGATACATCCAGACGCCGTCTTCCGTCGCGGGCGTGGCCTCCAACTGGTCGAGCATCGGCACTTCCAGCCGGTCGGCGAGATAACCCCGGCCTTCGAGTTTGCCGAGAAATTCCTCAACCACCCCGCGCTCGGCGATGACCACGACCACGGTTTGCAGATCTTCCGCTTTTGATTCGGCGGAAGTCGCCGCCTCCGCCTTCGTCCCCCCCTCCGCTTCGTTTTGACGCGGCGGGTCGCTGTAGCGCGACAAGATACGAATCGTCCAGACGATTTGCGCCACCGGCACCGGGGAAAGTTTCTCCAGTTGCAACTCCACCATCGCGAACGTTTCCTCGAAATTGCTCCGGGGCAATTCGATGACGCGCAGAAAGACATTTTCCGGCGGCAGCCAGGCGACGTTCAACCGCGGCTGCCACAATGAACTCCATGATTTTGCGATCAATCGGGGCGGCAACGGCTCATCCAGCGCGGCGCGCTGCTCGCGGTTCAACGCAAAACCGCCGCCCTTGGCGTCGAATTGCCAGAGGCGATTCGCGTCGGACGTGATTTGCAGGATGTTGCAGGAATGCCAGCGGGCCATGTTGGTAAAATGTTACGGTGGTGTGGACAATGTCATTCCTTGACCCACATTTCAGTTTTGGTGTCGCCGCCGAGCGTGTCCAGGTGCTCCTCAATTTGGGTGACGCGCAAAACCTCCTCGATGGTCGTCTCGCCGTTTCTGACCTTGGTCCAGCCGTCGGTGCGCAAGGTGCGCATCCCCTGTTCGATGGCCTTGGTCGCAATGGTCGAAGCGGGCGCGCGGCTCAAGATCAGCGGACGCATGGCTTCATTGACGAAGAGCAGTTCGTAAATGCCCTTCCGGCCCTGATAACCGAACTGGCGGCACTCTTCGCACCCCGTGCCACGCCAGAATTTCGCCGTGCCGATCTCCGCTTCCGGAAAACCGATCCGTTGCAAATAGCCGCGCTCGACCTTCTGTTCGGTTTTGCAGTGCGGACAAATGGTGCGGACGAGGCGCTGGGCCATGACGGCCTCGACCGACGACGCCACGAGAAACGGCTCGATGCCCATGTCAATCAACCGTGTGAACGCGCTCGGCGCGTCGTTCGTGTGCAGCGTGCTGAACACCAGGTGGCCGGTGAGCGACGCGCGGATCGCAATTTCGGCGGTCTCCAGGTCGCGGATTTCGCCCACCATGATGACGTTCGGGTCCTGGCGCAGGATGTGGCGCAAACCCATCGCAAACGTCAGCCCGATTTCCGGGCGCACGGCGATCTGGTTGATGCCCTTGAGTTCATATTCGACCGGCTCTTCGATGGTGATGATGCGTTTGTGGACCGAGTTGATGGCGCTCAAAAACGCGTAGAGCGACGTGGATTTGCCGGAACCGGTCGGGCCGGTGACGAGGAAAATGCCGTGCGGTTTGATGATGATTTCGCGGATCATCGCCTCGTCGCTCGCCGCAAATCCCAGCTTGTCGAGACTCAGGAATATTTTCCCGCGCGTCAGCAAACGCAGCGATACGCTTTCGCCATAGACCGTCGGCACGGTGGAAACGCGGATGTCAATTTCCTCGCCCTTGATGCGGACATTGATGCGGCCGTCCTGCGGCAGGCGTTTTTCGGAAATGTTCATGCCGCTCATCACTTTGATGCGCGAAATGAGCGCGGCCTGGTAGCGTTTCAACTGCGGCGGCATCGGCGTCTGATGCAATATGCCGTCAATGCGGTAGCGAATGCGCAGTTCGTCCTCCGCCGGCTCAAAGTGAATGTCCGTCGCGCGGTCCTTGAACGCCTCCCAAATGACTTGGTTGACGAATTTGATGACGCTGGCCTCCTGATCGTCCTCGGTGATTTCCTTGTCGCTGGCGATTTCCAGTTCCATCGGCTCGTCATCGCCCATTTCATCGAGCGTTTCGGCGCCGACACCATAGTATTTCTTCAGTGCCTTCTCGATTTCAGCCTTCGGCGCGAGCGCGAACTGCACCGGCATCCGCGCGTCGAACCGCACGGCATTCATCATCGCGGCATCGAACGGATCGCTGGCGACAACCTGGAGCGTGCCGTCGTTTACGTCCGTGGGCAGCACGGAATACTGAAACGCGATTTTTGTGGAAATCTTGTTCCGCGCTTCCGGCGGCGTTGTGTGCTTGGGCAAATCCAAAAATGGCCAGCCGAGCGTTTGCGCCAGCTTTTGGAGGAAAGCGTCCTCGGCCAAACCGCGCTCGCGGGCGATGAACCCGAGTAGCGGCTCCGCCGATCCGTTGTTCGCGGCGGCGCGCCACGACTTGCGCCAGTCGTCAAACTGGACGGGCGTCGCGTCGGCGACCGAGGCGACCAGATGTTTTACCGAGCTAAAACCCATGTGTTTCCTTCAGTTCAGGTTCCCTTCGTTTAACAGCGAAAAGCCGCAAAAGTTGCGGTTTTATGCGAAAAATTCAAGCGAACAATATGCCACCTTAATTCGTGCAATTGGGTCAAAAATCCGCTATTTCCTGCTCCAATATGAGACAGTTCGCCACCATCACCGTTATTGGCCGGGACAAAACCGGCGTCATTGCGCGCGTCACTGCCTTTCTGTTCGAGCAACACGCCAATATCGAGGCGCTGGAGGAACAAGTCACCCGCGGCCAGTTCAGCATGACCCTCCAGGCCTCGTGGCGTCCGGCGGACTGCAACGCCGCGAGCCTTCGCGCCGGGCTGGACACCCTCGCCCGCCGGCTCGGCATGGAAATCAAGGTGCGCTTCACCGAACCCAACCGCCGCCAGCGCTTCGCCATCATGGTGACGAAGGAAACGCATTGCTTCGACGCGCTCCTGGCCGCGCACCGCCGCCGCCAGTTCAAAGCCGATCCCGTGCTCGTGATTTCCAACCGCCCCGACCTCGCGCCGCGGGCGCGAAAAAATAAATTGCCGTTTGCGCACATTCCGTGGAACGACCGCGCGCGGGCCGAAGCCCGCGTGTTGCGGCTGCTCGAAGAACACCAGATTGATTTCGTCGTGCTCGCGCGTTTCATGAAAATTCTCTCGCCCAACTTCGTGTGGCGTTACAAAAACAAGATCATCAACATTCATCCGTCGTTGCTGCCGAGTTTTCCCGGCCCGCAGGCGTATCGGCAGGCGTATGAAAATGGCGTGAAGATCGCCGGCGTCACCGCGCACTTCGTCTCGATGCGGCTGGACGAAGGCCCGATCATTGCCCAAGGCTCGTTTCAAATCCGGCCCGGCATGGCGCTCAAGGAACTCGTCGCGCGCGGCCAGCAGCTTGAAGCCGGCGTGCTCGTCAAAGCCGTGAAGCTTTACCTCGGCAAACGGCTCGACGTTTATTGGGGCGTGGTGAAAGAGGTTTGAAATCTGTCCCGTTTTGGGGCGGATGGCACGCGTTGGCGCCTTCATCCCAGTCAAAAATTTTCCCAAAAAAATTATTCACTTTCTTGAACTGATTCCGCGTTCTTGGTGTCACTGATCTAAAGGGGAAAGGCAAAGCCGTATGAATGCCGTCGTAATGCGTCAAAAACGTTTGTTTGAAATGACGCTGAAAGCAGCGGTGATTTACGATGACTTCGATTTTGCCGCGCGAGCCGCCGCGCTGCTGGAGCGCGTGGCGATTCGCGCGGACGAAGCCATGAAGTGGGATGTCAAACCGTGGAGGCTAGACGTGCTGAAATCATCAGCCCTGGCCAACGCCGCCCTCGGCGAAACCGCCGATGCGGACCTGATTGTGGTTGCCTTGCGCCAGACCCCGGCGCCGCCGAAGGAATTGATTGGGTGGCTGGAAAGTTGGGCGATGAAACGGCAAATCGCGGACGCCGCCGTAATGGCGCTGTGCCTGGAGGAAAACGCCGCGTCAACGCCGTTTGGGCGCGAACTGAAGGAGTTCGCGGAAAGACACGGCCTGTTTTTTCTGGGCGGTCGTATTTTGCGGGAAGACGTGGATTCGACGGATTTTGTCCATAGGTTGTGGCAGCACAAACAGCCGCCCCAACCGGTTGTGCCAGCGCTTGAATTGTTTGCAGAGTCGTCGCGTCCGCCACGTCATTGGGGCATCAATGAATAAAAATTCGTTTGACGATTGCGTTGTCGCGGCTTCGGACTAAGATTGCATTTGGGCTTGGAGTTTTGCGGCCCTTGGAAAGGAAAAAAGTTATGGCAAAAAAAACGAACTCAAGGAACAGCGGCCGTGGTCAAAAACAAGTCTTCGCGTTCTCCGCACCCGGCGCGGTGAGCGTGCAATTGGTGGGTGATTTTACTCAGTGGCAGGAGCGTCCCATCAATTTGCAAAAAGGCGCGGATGACGTGTGGCGGACAACGGTGGACTTGGAACCAGGCACACACCACTACCGTTTCCTCGTGGACGGCGAATGGCGCGACGACCCCGAATGCGCTCTTCGCACACAGAATCCTTACGGCAGCCAGAACATGATGCGGCAAGTGGCGTGAGCGTCATCGCGTTCGCCTGACATAAGGTTGGGAACTGGATTTTCGCAGCGCACTGGTGAAAAATTCGTCAGCGCGCAAAGGTGGGGTTTAATTTTAGTGCCGCCGCGCAGATTCAAAGAATGGGAGCCCTTGCTTGCACCTCGACTGGTGTTGCCAAAATGATATGTTGTTCGCGTGAATGAACTTCTCCTCGGTTTGGTCGGCGCGTTGATCGCCACGAATCAACCGCTGGCCGTCAGCAATTTGATCCAGCAGAACGCCGGCATCTCGGTCACGATGGTGAACCCCAACGATCCGGCGGAGAAGGAATTGACGCGGTTGATGGCCGAGGATCAAGCGGCGCTGGACGAGGTGGACAAATGGATTCGCGACAACAATGCCTTTGCCGCGCAGGGGGCGGGCGAGCCAAGAGAAACATTGAACCGGCGCATTCGCGCGCGCTTCGAGTCGGTGCGCAAAGACTACGAGGATTTGCTGCAGCGTTATCCCGATTTCGCGCGCGGGCATCTGGCCTATGGCAGCTTTTTGAACGATACCGGCGAAGAAGACGCGGCGGGGGAGCAATATGGGAAAGCGGCGCAGCTCGACCCGAAAAATCCGGCGGCGTGGAACCAGCTCGCCAATTATTACGGCGAACATGGGCCGGTCACCAACGCCTTCGTGGATTACGCCAAGGCCCTTGAACTGAATCCGACGGAGCCGGTGTATTACCAGAATCTCGCGGCCATGGTTTTTCTTTTCCGGAAGGACGCGAGGGAGTTTTACGGCATCAGCGAGGAGCAGGTTTTCGACAAGTCGCTCGCGCTATATCGCAAGGCCATGCAATTGGATCCGCAAAATTTCCTGCTCGCCACCGATTACGCGGAAAGCTATTACGGCATCCGCCCGCTCCGCACCAACGATGCCCTCGAGGCCTGGACGAAGGCACTCCAAATCGCCCATGACGACAATGAGCGCGAAGGCGTTTACCTCCATCTGGCGCGAATCAACATCGCCGCCGGTCGTTTTGCCGAAGCCCGCGCGCATCTCAACGGCGTGACCAATGCGGCGTTCGCCGACGTCAAGCACCGGCTCGAACACAACCTCGCCGAACACGAAAACACGGCGACCAACATCAATATTGCCGCCGTTTCCACGTCCACGAACGCGTTGGTTGTTCCGCCGACGCATTGAATCCTGGTCCATGAAACTTTTTCATGGTTAACCGTGAAATTTCTGCTACCTTGCCGGACACCATTTGCACCAACCATGAGCTTTTACGACAAACTGAAATTCGATTCGGACGGCCTGATTCCCGCCATCGTTCAGGAACAAAAAACCGGCCGCGTGATGATGATGGCGTGGATGAACCGCACCTCGCTCGAAAAAACCATTGAAACCGGCAAGACGCATTTCTGGAGCCGTTCGCGCCAGAAATTCTGGATGAAAGGCGAGGAAAGCGGCCACACGCAAACGGTCAAGGACATCGCGTTTGATTGTGACGGCGACACGCTATTGATCCAGGTGGACCAAATCGGCGCGGCCTGTCATGAAGGCTACCAGTCGTGCTTTTTCCACTCGGTGGAAAAGGACGGCCAATCGGTCAAAATCACCGAGCCGCAACTTGAAACGCCGGAACAGATCTACGGAAAGAAAAAGTGATGGATGACACAGTCACATTCGCCAGCCGCGATTATTGCCTGATGCTGTTGCTGCTGGCTTTCGCGCGGGGCATGGATTTCCTCAGCACGTGGATTGCCACGCCGAATCTGGTGCTGGAAGGCAATCCCCTCGCGAAAAAACTCGGCTGGAAATGGGGCCTGGCGCTCAACGTTGTGCTGTGCGTGGCGCTGGCGGCCTGGCCGCTGTCGGCCATCGTCGTCGCCACCGCGAGCGTCCTGGTGGCCGCGCGCAATTTCCAGTCCGCGTGGCTCATGCATTCGCTGGGCGAGGAAATTTACCGCCGGTGGCACGTCGAGCGCGTGCAGGAAACGCGCATCACGGTTTATCTGCTGTGCCTGGCGGGCAACACGCTGTTGACCGCCGGCGTCGGCGCGGCGCTGATTTATTTCAGCAACCGGCGGCTGGTGCCGTTCGCCATCGGGATGGGCATGGTGGCCTATGCGATCGCCGTGGCGTTCTACACGCTGCTGGCGATCTGGAGGATACGGCGCGCGGCAAAAAAAATGGAAACGCGGCAAAATTCAGCAACGAATGGCAAAAAACTGACGGTTGACACCTGGGTTCGCGTCGAAAATCGCGCGCCTGACAAAATCATTTAGCCCATGCACTCACCGACACTGGATGAATTTTTGAAACTGGCCGCGCAGGGCAACATGATCCCTGTCACCCGCCGCTTGTTGGCCGACATTGAAACGCCGCTCTCCGCCTACCGGAAAATTCGCGGCCAGGGTGAATCCTTTTTGTTCGAGTCGGTCGAAGGCGGCGAGCATCTCGGGCGCTACTCGTTTGTCGGCTGCAATCCGCGCGCGGTCATCAAGCAAACCGGCAATCGCGTCGAAGTCATCGAGAATGGCAAGGTCATTGAAACCGCTTCCCTCGGCAAGGATGTAAAGGACGGCCTGGTTGTCGTCGAGCGCGTGATGAAAAAGTATCGCGCGGTCTTGCTGCCGGGTTTGCCGCGTTTCACCGGCGGCGCCATCGGTTTCATCGGTTACGAATTCATTCACGACGTTGAACCGGTCGTGCCGCGCCCGCCCAGGGACGAATTGCAAACCCCCACCATGGTTTTTCTCATCGCCGACCAATTGTTGGTTTTCGACCGCGTGGCGCAGACCATCACGGTCCTCGTCAACGCCTTTCTCGACGGCGCGGCGGACCCAGCCGAGGTTTACGAGGATGCTGTCGGCGAAATCGAGCGGCTGGTGTCGTTGCTCGAACAGCCGAGCGAACACCATCCGGTCAGCCTGCCGGGCGAAGTGCCGGCGGTGCCATTTGAGTCGAACGTCACCCGGGAAAAGTTTTTTGCCAACGTGCTCAAGGCCAAGGAATACATCACGGCGGGCGATATCATCCAGGTCGTCGGTTCGCAGCGGTTTTCCACGCCGGTGAAGGCTTCGCCGATTGACGTTTATCGCGCTGTGCGCTCGGTGAATCCGTCGCCCTACATGTTTTTGCTGGAATTGGACGGCTTTTCGCTCGTGGGCGCCTCGCCGGAAATTCACGTGCGGTGCGAGGATGGCCGGGTGGAAATCCGCCCCATCGCCGGCACGCGGTGGCGTGGCAAAACGGACACCGAAGACGCGGCGCTGGAAAAGGAATTGCTGGCCGACCCGAAGGAACGCGCCGAGCACGTGATGCTCGTGGACCTGGCGCGCAACGATATCGGGCGCGTGTGCGACTTCGGCAGCGTGCGGGTGAAGGACTTGATGGTCATCGAGCGTTACAGTCACGTCATGCACATCGTGTCGGAGGTGGAAGGAAAGCTTTCCGCCGACAAGACGCTTTACGATTTGATGCGCGCGACCTTTCCGGCAGGCACGGTCAGCGGCGCCCCGAAAATCCGCGCGATGCAGATTATTTCCGAGCTGGAACAGACCGCGCGCGGCCCGTATGCCGGCGGCGTCGGTTATTTTTCGTTCAACGGCAATCTCGACACCTGCATCACCATCCGCACCGCGCTGCTCAAGGATGGCAGGGCTTACGTGCAGGCCGGCGGCGGCTGGGTCAGCGATTCGACGCCCGAAGGCGAATTTCAGGAGACCGTCAACAAATCCAAGGCCATGCTCAAGGCCGTGGCGATGGCGGAAGGTTTTGCGCGCTGATTGCCGCGCGGTGTTCGGAATTAAATCGTTTGCGACCGGCGCGGCTTTTGTTAAGTTGCCGTCGAGTCGGGAAAGTTATGAAGCGTTGGCATTTCATCGCACTGGCGGGACTGCTTCTGGGCGCGGCGGCGGTTCCAGCCGCGCAGGTGGGGCTGATTAAAATCAATGGCGCCATCGGCCCGGCCACCGAGAGTTATATTGACCGTGCCGTCAATGAAGCTGCGGCGCAAAACGACGAATGCCTTATCATTCAACTCGACACCCCCGGCGGCCTGCTCGAATCCACCAAACAAATCGTCCAGACCTTTTACGCCTCGAAAGTGCCGACCGTGGTCTATGTCGCGCCATCCGGTGCGAGCGCGGGGAGCGCGGGTGTTTTCATCACACTGGCCGCTGATGTGGCCGCAATGGCGCCCAACACCAGCATCGGCGCGGCCCATCCGGTCGAGATTGGCACCACTGGCAGCGTGGAAAAGACCGACGACGTAATGAAACAAAAACTGGAGAATTACGCCTCCAGTTTCATCGAAACCATCGCGGACAAGCGGCACCGCAACGTCGAATGGGCCAAATCCGCCGTCATTGAAAGCAAAGCGACGACCGCGGAGAAGGCGCTGGACATCGGCGTGATTGACCTCATCGCGGAGGACCTGCCGGATTTGCTCAAACAACTCGACGGACGCGAAGCCGGCGACAAAACGCTCCACACCGCGAATGTCCCGGTCGTTGAAATCCCCATGAACCCGTGGGAGCGATTTTCCCAACTTTTCCTGCGCCCGGAAGTCATGTTCATCCTGATGTTGATGGTGATTTATGGAATCATCGGCGAGTTGAGCAGTCCCGGCGCGATCCTGCCGGGCATTGTGGGGGCGATTGCGTTGATCCTCGTGCTTTACATGTCGTCCATACTGCCAGTCAACGTCACCGGACTGGTGTTGATCGGGCTGGCGATCGCATTGTTCATCGTGGACGTTTTTTCGCCGACGCATGGGGTGTTGACTGCGGGCGGCATTGTGGCCTTTTTCCTCGGGGCGATGATGCTGTTCAGTCACGCCGCGCCGGGCTTCGGATTGCCACTGTCCTGGATTGTTCCGGCGACGGTCGTCACGGCGGCGTTTTTTGTGTTCGTCGTCGGCAAGGCCATTCGTGCGCAGTTCAAGCCCGTCCAAGCCGGCAAGGAAACGATGCTCGGGCGGACGGTCAACGCGCTTTCGCGCATTGACTCGCAGGGCGGCAGGGTGTTTATCGAGGGCGAAAACTGGAACGCCGTCAGCGAAACCCCGGTGGAAGCCGGGCAACCGGTGGAAGTCACCGGCATTGAAGGATTGACGTTGAAAGTGAAACCAAAAAACTAACGGAGAAAAATTATGGAACAACTCATTGGTCTGCTTGGAAAACTGTTTAGCACACTCGGCCCGGTCGTGGTCGTCGTCGTGGTGCTGGCGATCATCGTGCTGCCGCAAGCCATGCGGATTTTGCGCGAATACGAACGCGGCGTCATTTTCCGCCTCGGCAAACTACAGGGCGCCAAAGGGCCAGGGCTGATTTTCCTGATTCCCGTCGTGGACAAGCTGGTAAGAATGGATTTGCGCGTCGTGACCATTGACGTTTCCAAACAGGAAGTGATGACGCGCGATAACGTGCCCGCCACAGTGGATGCGGTGGTTTATTTTCGCGTCGTGGATCCGAACGCGGCGGTGGTAAAGGTGGAAAATTTCTGGAAAGCCACGTCGCTGATCGCCCAAACGACGCTGCGCAGCGTGCTCGGCCAGGCGTCGCTGGACGACCTGCTCTCGCAACGCGACGTGATCAACCAGAAGTTGCAGGAAATCATTGACCGCCAGACCGAGCCGTGGGGCATCAAGGTCACCGCCGTCGAAATCAAGGACGTGGCGCTGCCCGACAGCATGAAACGCGCGATGGCCAAACAGGCCGAAGCCGAACGCGAACGCCGCGCCAAAATCACCAACGCGGAAGGCGAATTTCAGGCCGCCGAGAAAATGGTCCAGGCCGCCGCGCTGATCGCGAAGGAGCCGATCGCGCTCCAATTGCGCTATCTCCAGACCATGCGCGAAATGGCCAGCGAACACAACACGACCACATTCCTGCCGCTGCCGATAGATTTGTTCAGCGCGTTTTTGAAGAAGTAATCGGGCGATATGCCGACGATTTTCATCGCAGGCTACAAGTTTCGCTTTTACTCGTCCGATGTGCATGAACCGCCGCACGTTCACGTCATTCATGACAACAACGAAGCGAAAATCTGGCTCGACTCGATTCAAATGGAATACAATCGCGGCTACAACCGGTTGGAATTGAATCGCGTCTTGAAGTTGACAGAACGAAACCAAGCGCGATTATTAGAGGCGTGGCATGAACACTTTGACCGCTAAAAAAGCCGAACGGGTTTGCGCTGAAAATGTCCGTTTCACCGATGGCACGATTCACGTCCACCTCGATGACGGGCGCGAAATCAGTCTGCCGCTCAACGAAGTGCCGTGGCTGAAATGGCTGGCGAAAGCCACGTCCAAACAACGCACGAACTGGACGATTGAGCCGGGCGGTTTTGCGATTTACTGGCCTGACTTGGATGACGGTATCGAGGTTTGTCACTTGCTGAATTCCATGCCACTCGTATAATGACGGGCTAACACAACACGACCACGTTCCTGCCGCTGCCGATTGATTTGTTCAGCGCGTTTTTAAAAATGAAAACGATGGCGGAATTTTTAAACAAATGGATTCTCGCTTTAAGTTCGGTTGCGTTGATTTGTATTGGTTGCAAACAATCCAATCCCAAGGATGTCGGCCAAATGACCGTTGCCGAACTTCAAACGGCTGCGAAGCAAGGCAATGATCAAGCGATGGTCCGGCTGGGGTTGATTTATGACGTTGGACAAGGGGTGCCACAGGATTTAAATGAAGCTGTAAAGTGGTATCGCAAAGCTGCAAATGATAAAAATCCTGACGGTCATGATTACCCATTTTGTCGTATTGGTGTTCGCGGCCTGGCCTGCTGGTGGTTGAGCGGGTATGACGCGAAAGTGACCGGCGGGAATCCAAGGCAGGACCTCATCCGCCGGGCCGCGCGCTGTGGCATAACCTTGTTTCTGGTGGGAATGTTATTGGGGTTGCCCGGGGCGCTACAGGTCATGCCGATGTTGCTCTTGATTGGAGGGATGCTGGCCCTGACATGGGCCGGTTGTCTTGCTGAATTGTTTGCGCGGTGGTTTCATCATCTGGTTGATCCCCCGGACAGGCGGGAGTTTGATCCCAACCAGGGCCTGCGCGATCTGGACACGATTGCCAGCCTGGTTAAAAACGGCCGGCGGGAGGAGGCCATCCAATTATGCCAGATGCTCAAGGAATCCGGAGATGTCAGCATCCTCGCACTGGAAACAACGCTGGAACATCTTGGCATCAAACAAGAAAATGTCCAGAAGCCCAGGCCTTTGACCGAAGCGTATCACCTGCGCACGCGGGGACGGTTCCGGGAAGCGGAATCCATTTAAAAGCCGTTGCTGGCCGAAGATCCGCGCAATGTGGATGCGGCCATGATGCTCATGCGAATTTACGCACAGGACCAGCACCGCCCGCACCAAGCCATGGAAATCCTTCAGGCGCTTGAAAAGCAACCTCATGTTTCACCTGCCCATGTCGAATTTGCCCGCCGGTCGATCGCGGAATGGAGCCAGGGAAAACCCAAGCCTGAAAAGGTTGACGCCCCGCCGGAATCCATCGACGAACTGCTGGCCCAAGGGTATCTCGGCACGGTCATTGAAATTCTGGAACAGAAAATCGGGGAACAGCCCCGGGATTTGGCTTTGAGGCTCAAACTGGCCGAGGTTTACGCTCAACGTTGTGGTGATGTTCATCGGGCCGAGAAAATCGTGCGACAGATTGAAACCAGTCCCGGCTTTACCCCGGAACAGGCACAAAATGCCCGGAGCAAACTCGGAGAATGGCGGAATGCCGGGACCCGTCGTCATTAAAGCTTCACCCCCGATTGGACAATTTGTTTGATTGACGAACCGGTCTGCCAATTCGACATTGGGCGTTTGGAATTTGCCATTGGACCATGCCTCTTTACGAATACGAGTTGTGTGAAGGCGACTGCAAGGTGTGCGGCGGGAAATTCACCCTGCGCCGGCCGCTTTCGGCCAAGCCGCTGACGCATTGTCCCGCCTGCAAAAAGCCGGTGCGCAAAATCATTTCCACCTTCAATTCGCCGCACAAGCTCAAGCCGTTGTCCATCTCCGACGCCAAGAAGGCCGGGTTCACCGTGCTTAAGAAGATCAGCAAGGGCGAATACGAACGGCAGTAAAGCGGTCGAAAATCGAAAGGCGGGACTGTGACCGAGGCGGATTTTTACCGTCAAAATCGTCATTTAATTCAAAAGAAGGCGCCGGTTTTGAATTCATTTTTGACGCCGGGTGTCCAATTGATTAGCCTGATAATTTGAGATGGGTTTCAGCCTTGCATATCTGAAACGTGTGCTGCCTTTGGGCGTCGCCGTATGGGTTGCGGTGTTTTCCGTCCAAGCCCAGCGCGCAGCCCCTCGCCCGGGACAATCCATTTTGTTTTCCTCGCCGGAGGGCGGCACGGTTTTCTCCAACCTGCCGTCGCTTTCGCCGGAATCGCCGGAATCGCTGAATTTTGGCAACACCTTGCAGGCTCCGCCTACGTTCAACTTCAGCGGTCCGGTCGTTGACACCCCCCCGTTGCCGATGGGCGAGCCGGTGGTTTCACGCGCCGAGGCGTTGCGGATGCAGGACCTGCAGGATCGGCGCAAGAATTGGATGCTGATGACGCCCGCGGAAATCCTCGGCGCGACCACGCCGGAAAAGATCATGGGAATCCAGGAATATGACGCATTCGGCCGGCCAAAAAATTTAACGGCGCTGGAACGCTACACCGAAAGACGGAATCAAACGCCGCCGGTCAACGCCAATACCAATACGTTTCCAACCTGGAATTTTTTCGATAAACAGCCCGACACGCTGACTTTCATCCCGGGTGGATTGGGAGGTTCAAACAACGTGGCCGGCGCGCTGTTCAATCCGGCGCCGGACAATCAAACTTTTGCCGGGCAAAATGAAAACAACAGCTGGTCAAAATTGTTCGACTCACCGGCGCCGGCGCCGGCGGCCACCCTGCCGCAACAGCTGGACATGGAACGGTTCAGACGTTTGCTTAATCCGGGTTCGTCCTCCACCGCCGCGGCAGCAACCCCTTCCTTGAGCGGCATAAAAATCTCCCTGCCGCAAACGGCGCTGAGTTCCGGCATTGGCCAGTCGGCACTGACTCCGGTCGGCGCGTCACTCACGCCCTTGAACAGCGGGATTGGCAAACCTGCCGAGATGCCGAAGTTACCCAGCATCTGGAGTCTAAGTTTAACGTCGCCTCCCTCGGCCGCCGCCTGGGCGCCGCAGCCGCCGCCTTGGTTGTCGCCCACACCGCAGCCATTCACTGCTCCCCAACGGAAATTTTAAGCGGACGGCGCGTCACTGCGCCGAGGTGATCAGGAGCACTTGTTCCAGCGTCGAGACGCCCTCACGCGAGCGGTCGAGTCCGACCATGCGGAGCGTGCGCATCCCCTGGCTGATGGCCACCTTGCCCAGCTCGCGCGTGTTGGCGCGGGCAATGATGAGCTTGCGGATTTGGTCGGTGATGGTCATGGCTTCAATGATGGCCATGCGGCCGGCGTAACCGGAATTTTTGCAACGGTCGCAGCCGCGGCCGCGGTAGAGTTGCACCCCGCTGAAAGTGGCGGGGTCAATCCCGAGGTCTTCAAACATTTTGGGCGGATACGTCACCGGCTCGCGGCAATGCGAACAAATGCGCCGCATGAGGCGTTGCGCGCAGGAAAGAATGACGGACGAGGAAATCAAAAACGGCGCAATGCCCATGTCATCGAGTCGCGCGATGGCGCCGGGCGCGTCGTTGCAGTGCATGGTGCTCAAGACCTGATGTCCGGTGAGCGCGGCTTCAATGGCGATTTCGGCGGTCTCGGTGTCGCGAATTTCACCGATCATGATGATGTCCGGGTCTTGGCGCAGAATGGAACGCAGGGCGTTGGCAAAAGTGAGGCCGATTTCCTTTTTGGTCGGCACCTGGTTGATGCCGGGAACCTGAAATTCCACCGGGTCTTCGACGGTGATGATGTTGTAAATGGGGTTGTTCAGTTCGTTGAGCGCGGAGTAAAGGGTCGTGGTTTTGCCCGAACCCGTCGGGCCGGTGACGAGAATCAATCCGTGCGGCGCATCTATGGCGGCCTTGACTTGCTTGAAGGTTTCGGGATCCAAACCGAGCTTGTCTATGCTGGCGGTGAGGTTCGATTTATCGAGGACGCGCAGCACGATTTTCTCGCCATGAACGGTGGGCATCACGGACACGCGCAGGTCAAAGTCCTTGCCGCTGACGCGCACACGCATGCGACCGTCCTGCGGCAGGCGGCGTTCGGCAATGTCCAGGCTGCTCATGATTTTGAAACGCGAGGCCAGTGCCAGTTGCATTTGCTTGGGTGGCGGCGTGGCGTCCATGAGCACGCCGTCCACCCGGTAACGCAGGCGCATGTTTTTTTCAAACGGCTCCAGGTGAATATCGCTGGCACGGTCCTTGATGGCCTGAACGATGATGAGATTGGCAAGTTTGATGACCGGTGCTTCTCCGCTGGAAGCGGCGAGCTGGTCAATATTGACCTCTTCCAGCCCCTCCTTGATCGCTTCGATGGAATCGGCATCCTTGTCGGCGTCTTTCTGCTTTTGAGCGTCCTGGATGATATCCTCCATCGAACCGCCCTTGGTGGCATCAAAGGCGTTTAGCTTGTCGATGATGGCTTTTTCAGACGCGATGAGCGGAGATATTCGAGTTTGGTGATGCGCTTGACGTCATCAATGGCCAGGACGTTGAG
Source organism: uncultured Verrucomicrobiae bacterium (assembly GCA_963744965.1). Taxonomy (GTDB): domain Bacteria; phylum Verrucomicrobiota; class Verrucomicrobiia; order Limisphaerales; family UBA11358; genus UBA11358. The sequence goes on along the minus strand of CAVUVT010000005.1, from coordinate 447,806 downwards.
CGGGTCGGCCATGGCGATGAACAGCCTGTTTTCCAACCGTGAAATGGGAACAATCTTGTAATTATGCGCCGTGTCGCGCGGCAGCAATTCGACGACTTCCGGCGGAATGCTAATCCGCGTAAGATTGATGGGCGGCACGTTCAGCACGCGCCCCATGGAAACAGCCAGGTCCTGCTCGCTGACGTAGGATTTGTCAACGATGAGTTTGATGAGCCGCGCCCCCTCCTTTTTTTGCTGTTCCAGCAGTTCTCCGATCTGTCCCGCCGACAATAAGCCGTCCTCGACGAGTGCGTCCGCGATGCGTTCTCCGAATGATTTGACTTTGGCCATGGCTTTAGCGGAACGCGATGCGGAGGTTGGAGATCAGGTCGGCCGGGGGCGCCAAATACCACAGCAGCCGGTGGGTGGTGGCTTCCGCCAGATCCTTCACTGCCTGCTGATTAAACGGATTGGCGGTTGCCACCAAAATGGATTTGCTCATCCGGTCGAACGGCAACACGCACCAGCGGCGGCAGACTTCCGCCGGAAAGCCGCGCGTCAAGTCAATGTCCACATCGTACTTTTCCAGCGGCAAAAACGCCGTGCGCGACCGGTCGGCCAGCAACTTGAGCGATTTTTCCGCGGGATAAATCTTTTTCTCCGCGAGGGCGTGGATGAACGGCTCGACCACATCCGAGGCCGCCGCGGTCAAGTCCACCGTGCGCCAGCACAAATCGAAATCACCCGCGCTGATGATTTTGCTCTCGACGAAAATTTTGCGCATCGTCTTGCGGCCATCGTCAATTTCCGTTGCCGCCGGGTGCGCCTTTTTGCGAATTCCCACCGTGTCGGACTGGGACGCCGGCGCCGCCGCCGCCGATTCCACGCCGGCGGATTGCACCGCCACGTTGTTCGCCTTGTCCTCAATCTGCCTGAGCGCCGCCTGCACGTCGGCATCGTCCGGACGCCGTTGTAAAACCGTCTCGTATTCCAAAATCGCCGACGAAAGTTGTCCCGACTGCATGTAAGCCTGGGCGATGCGCTTGGAAGTTTTGACGACTTCCTCCTCGCGCCCCATTTTGGTATAGGCTTCCTTGAGAATTTCCAGTGACTGGCAATCGTTGGGCTGCGATTGGGCAATGACTTCGAACATCTCAATCGTCTGTTGCAATTGAGCTTCTTCGCTGGGACTTAACGCTACCGTATCCATGATTTAATCGTTTGCCAGCCTTGGAAATCAGCAATCCTCGCGCCACTTTAGGCATTCAAATGCGACAACGCAACCTCCTCTTGGACCACCAGATGCACTTGCGGCATTGCTTTCCGCCACCATCTGCGGAATCGTAACGTCATCCGGCACACCACCGGAACCGGAAAATGCCGCAACCCGTTCCCATCATGGAACCCGCGACCGGCGAACGCCTCGTGCGTTTCGTCGGCGACCGCATCCGTTTCACGCTCCACGACGGCAGCGGGCGCAATGGCTGGCGCGCCCTGCTCCGCACCAATCTCGGCCGCGCCGCGGCGCTCCGGCGCGAAATCATCGCCGCGCACGCCGGCGGGCTGGTCCACGCCGGCGCTTCCTGGCGCGACGCGCCGATGCAACAAAACGGCGAGGCCTGGCAAATCGAATTGCCGCTCGCTGAAACCGGCTTCTTCAAAGCCAAGGCGTATCTGCTCGACCCGAAAGGCTGGCAGCATTGGCCCGATGGACCGGACGTCGGCGTCAGTGTTCATCCCAATTTTGCCCGCACCGCCAATACCATTTATTGCGCCTTCACCCGGCTTTTGGGGGCGACGAAAAATTCGTCATCCCCGCGCGACAAAAAACTCGAAGCGCAACTCCAGCAGCTCGATGAAAAAAACTTCACCGTCATTCCGCCCTCCGGCAAGCTCCGTGATCTGGCCCGCCAGTTGCCGCACATCGTCCAAACGCTTGGCTGCCGCATCATTCATCTGCTGCCGATTCACCCCACGCCCACAACTTTCGCGCGCTTTGGGCGTTTTGGCAGCCCGTATGCCGCGCTGGACCTGACCGCGATCGATCCGGCCCTCGTCGAATTTGACAAACGCACCACCGGGGTGGATCAATTTTGCGAATTCGCCCGCGCTGTGCATTCGCTCGGCGCACGGGTGTTCCTTGACATCGTCATCAACCACACCGGTTGGGGCGCGGACTTGCAGGAAAATCATCCGGAATTTTTTCTGCGGAACGCCGACGGCACTTTCGCCAGCCCCGGCGCCTGGGGAACAATCTGGGAAGACCTGGTCGAGTTGAAACAGGATGACGCCGCGCTGTGGGACAAAATCGCCGACGCGCTTTTAATCTGGTGCCGGCGCGGCGTGGATGGTTTTCGTTGTGACGCCGGCTACAAAATCCCCGCGCCCGCCTGGCAATACATCATCGCCCGCGTGCAGGACGAATTTCCCGAAACCATCTGCCTGCTCGAAGGACTCGGCGGCTCGTGGGAAGCCACCGAAAACCTGCTCACCGACGGCGGCATGCAATGGGCTTACTCCGAACTTTTCCAAAATTACTCCGGCCGCCAGGTCGCCGACTACCTCGACTATGCCAATCGCCAGAGTTCGCGCGTCGGCACCTACGTTCATTACAGTGAAACCCATGATAACGACCGCCTGGCCGCCCGCGGGCGCGCGTGGTCGCTATTGCGAAACCGTCTTTGCGCGCTGGCCAGTGCGCGCGGCGGTTTCGGTTTCACCGGGGGCGTCGAATGGCTTGCTACCGAAAAAATCAAAGTCCACGGCTGTGCCGGCCTCGCGTGGGACAACCCGGACAACCTCGTTTCCGAACTCGCGCAGCTCAACCGCCTGCTCGCCGGCCACCCGTGCTTTTTCGACGGCGCAAAACTCACGCGACTCAGCCCGCCCGACTCGCCGGTTTATGCGCTGCTTCGCGAATCCGCCGAAGGCAAGGATTTCGTTTTGGTTTTGGTCAACACGGGTGTTGAAAAGGCGAATTCACTGACGCTCACAATTTCCGATCTCAAATCTCCACTTTCGGATTTCAAGTTCGATTTGCTCAACCAGCCGGCGCCTGAATTCTCCGCCCGGAAGGACAAGGTTGTTTTCACCCTCGCCCCTGGCGCGGGCCACTGCCTCGCACCCACGGCGGAGCCGCAAGGGTTAAGCGGCGATGCTTACCGTCGCGCCCGCGCGCAAGCCGCCTGGGCGCTCAAAGCTTTGGGGGACATCGTGCCGGTCGAAACGATTGACGGCCTCGACTGGCGCTGGCTCGCGGAGCAAGCCGGGCGTTCGCCGGCCAATTTTCTCGCCGCCGCCAGTGAATTTGCCGCGCGTGGCTCAAAGCTGGCCTTGGGCGAACTGTTACATGCCGCGGAACAACAAAAAATATTCCCGCGCGTCATCATCTGGACCTTGCTCGACCGCCGCCGCGTGACACCGGTTCCGCCCGGCCATTGGCTGCTCATCCAGGACAGCGCTCCCTTCCGGGCCACTCTCCAAATGCGGAATGCGGAATGCGGAATGCAGAATGAAATTGGGCGCACGATTCATGTCCAATCCATTGCCGTTGACGACGGTCAGATGGCCTGTTTTCAGCCGCGCGAAACTGCGACTGACGCTGAATTGATTTTGGAACGTTATGCCACCGCATCACAGCGCATTACCGCTGCAATTCATTTCCTGTCGGCCAATCCGACATCCGAAATCCGACATCCGAAATCCGGTGATTTGGTTTTGCTCACCAACGGCATCGGTGGCATGGCGCGGCTCTGCGTGGATTTGGGCCGTGTGAATTCCAAATACGACTGCATTCTCGGCGCAAACCTGAACCCCAGCGTCCCGGTGGATCGTCATATCTTTGTCAAACGCATCCGGGCTTGGGTCAACGCCGATGGTTTCCTTTCGCCGCTCGATTTCAAAAATCTCGCGTCTTTCGCCGCCGGTTCGCCCGCCGTCTGGCAGTTTGTCGCCCACGCCGGCGACGGCCGGACGGTTGAAATCGAGTTGCGCGCCGAAATGCTCGAAGGGAAAAACACAACGGTGTTTCATTTTGCCCGGCCGACGGCCGAACGCGCCTGCGGCAAACAATTGCCCGCCCACGCCGACGTGCGGCTGACCGTGCGCTTTGACATCGAAGACCGGAATTTCCATTGGGAAACCAAACGCAACGGCGGTGCGGATCATCATTTTTCTTCAAACACACACACATTGTTCGGATTCCGAACCCCGAATTCCGAACTTCCGAAAACCGGCTTCGCCTTCACGCCCGCGCCGGACCGGCAATTGTGCGTGTTTGCGAACAGCGGTGAATATCATTCGCAACCCGAGTGGTGCGAGAACATTCCGCATCCGGTTGAGCAAAGCCGCGGCCAGGTCGGCAGTGGCGACGCCTACAGTCCCGGCTGGTTTGAACTGCCGTTGCCGAAAGGCGCCAGTGTCACGCTCGTCGTGACGGCGGAAAGGGATACGGCCTCGTTTGGTGTCCCGCCTTCAGGCGGCTCGAACCGGCCAAAGCCGGGACACCAAACTTTCGAGGAGCAATTAAGCCGGGCCGCCCGCGCCTTCGTCGTCCGGCGCGACCAGGGCAAAACGGTCATTGCCGGCTATCCGTGGTTCCTGAATTGGGGCCGTGATTCGCTGATTTGCGCCCGCGGCCTTTTGGCAGCAGGTCTGACTGACGAAGTAAGACTGGCGCTTCTGACCTTCGCGCGCTTTGAAGAAAACGGTACGCTGCCCAACGCCATTCATGGCGACAACACTTCGAACCGTGACACCTCGGACGCTCCGCTGTGGTTCGCGCTTGCGTGCGAGGAATTTGCTGATCTTGGGAGTGATGCTGTGCCGCCGTCACTGGCTTCATCCGAAAAAACGGGACGCCCGCACGGCGTCCCTCCCACTGACGATTTTTATTCCGTATTGGTTGATGAAAAAGGCCGCACCATTCGTGACGTGCTGCGCAGTATCGCAGAAAATTACGCGCGTGGCACACCGAACGGCATCCGCATGGATGCGGACTCGGCGCTGATTTGGAGTCCGAGTCATTTCACGTGGATGGACACGAATCATCCCGCGGGCACGCCGCGCGAAGGGTATCCGGTGGAAATTCAAGCTCTGTGGATCCGCCTCTTGCGTCAGCTTGAAACAATCCGCGGTGGTGACGACCGGAAGAAATGGGGTGGGCTGGCTGAACAGGCAATCACTTCGCTTGAAAAACTTTTCTGGCTCAAAGACAAAGGCTGGCCGGCCGACGTGTTGCTGGCCAAACCCGGGGTCGCTGCTCGCGAAGCCATTCCCGACGATGCGCTACGCAGCAACGGTTTGTTCGCCGTGAGCCTGGGGCTGGTGTCCGGCGAACGCGCCAAACGCTGCGTCGAGGCCGCGCTGAAATATCTGGTGGTGCCCGGCGCGTTGCGGTCGTTGGCGCCCTTGCCGGTTTCGATCCCGCTGCCGATCTGGCGTGATGGTCAACTGCTCAACAACCCCATCGAGCCATATTGGCCGCACTACGAAGGTGACGAAGAAATGCACCGCAAGCCGGCGTATCACAACGGGACAGCCTGGACGTGGACGTTCCCGACGTTTTGCGAGGCGTTGGCGTTGGCTTGGAATCTTGCCCCGGAAGCGATGGCGGCGGCAAAAGCCTATCTCGGCAGCATGGAGCAATTGATGAATGAAGGCTGCCTCGGGCAAATTCCCGAAATCCTCGACGGCGACGCGCCGCATGCGCAACGCGGCTGTGACGCACAGGCCTGGGGCGTGACCGAAGCGTTGCGCGTGTGGAAACTGCTGTCGAAATTGTAACCGCGAACCGCTCAACCTGTATTTCGCGGCGCAAACACGTCCGGTTCTTTTTTCAAAATCGTTGCCAAGCGGCGGCGGGCGGGCAAAATGACGGGGTGAACTTCCATGAGAAAATCATTGCGTGGGACAAATTGCCCGAGTGGCGGGCGGCCGTGCGCGCCAGCGGACGGAAACTGGTCGTCACCAACGGCTGTTTCGACATCTTGCATCTGGGCCACGTGACCTACCTCGAAACCGCGCGCAATTTCGGCGATGCGCTGCTGGTCGGCGTCAACGGCGATGATGCCACGCGGCAGTTGAAGGGGGCAGGACGACCCGTAAATGTTGAGGCCGACCGCGCCGCTGTGCTCGCCGCGCTGGCGAGTGTGGACGGGGTCTGCGTTTTTGCTGAAATAGCGGCGACAAAATTCCTGTCGGCGGCAAGACCCGATATTTACGTCAAAGGCGGCGATTACACCCTGGACACGTTGAACCAGGACGAACGGCGCGCGGTGGAGTCGGCGGGCGGAAAAATTGTGATCATTCCGTTTGTGCCGGGCAAATCCACAACGGCGTTGCTGCAAAAGATTTCACGGCTGTGAAAATTCTGGTCATTTCCATGGCGGGCAACGGCGACACGCTGTTCGCCACGCCATTGATCCACGAGTTGCGCGCCCATTTTCCGGATGCGACCATTGACGCGCTGGTGCGGTGGCGTGGCGCGAAGGGTTTGCTCGAAGGCAACCCGCATCTCAATTCGATCCACCAAAGAAACTTCATTTCAGATTCCAAAATCGGCTCCCTCAAATTCCTGTTGAAACTCCGCGCGCAAGGCTACGACATTTCGTTCAACACGCATCCGCAAAGCAGACGATATTACCGGCTGGTGGCGAAATTCATCAACGCGCCGATGCGGCTCGGCCATGATTATGAATGTTCCGGCGCGCTTGACCGCTGGCTGACAAACCGGACCCTGCCGCAGGATTACACGCGGCACAGCGCCGAAAATAATCTGTCCCTGCTTTCATTGATCAAGGCCAAACCGTTGTTGCCGCGGCACCGCTACGAAGTTTTTTTAACGGACGCCGAACACGCCTGGGCGGCGGATTTCGTCACCGAACAAAATCTTTCCGGGCGGCCGATGTTGGGCGTACACGTCGGTTCAGGCGGCACAAAGAATCTCGCCCTCCGGCGCTGGCCGCTGGGACATTACCTGGAACTGGTCCGCCGCCTTCGGGAACGCCATTCCAAACTGGCCATCTTGTTTTTTGGCGGACCGGAGGAACAGGCCGACCATGAAAAAATCCAGACGGCGGCTGGCGGAGAAAATTTGTTTTTCCCGAAAACCAGGAATCTCCGGCAGGCGGCGGCGTTGCTTGAAAAGTGCGGCGCATTTTTGAGCGTGGACACGGCGCTCATGCACCTGGCGACCGCCATGAATGTGCCCGCCCAGGTCGTCATTGAAACCCCCACCTGGAACAAGCCCATCGAACCTTATGGCCGTCCGTTTGTGCTGGTGAAAAACCCGGTCGTTGCCGGACGCAACCTGGAATTTTACCGTTACGACGGGCGCGGCATTCGGGGAAGCGACGAGGAATTGCGCCGCTGCATGGAATCAGTGACGGTCGAAAGTGTTTTCGACGAGATCAATAAATTTTTTTGAGCCGCACGCGGTTTACAACGAAAAGCCCGCCGCCTTCGCGTCCGTGGCGAACAACTTCACGGTATCCAGCGACAATTTTTTCAAGTCCATTCCGGTCATCTTCATCGCCTTGGCCAAAATGTCGTGCGGCACGGTCACGATTTCGCAACCGCAATCGTCCGCCTGAAAAATGTTCAGCACTTCCCGGACGCTCGCCCAAAGCAATTCCGCCTGGGGCAGGCCGGCCAGGAGTTTTTTGCTCTCACGCATCTGCGGCATCGGGTCAACGCCGGTGTCCGCAATGCGGCCGGCGAACACGGACACGACCGCCGGCACTTTGGGATTCAACGCCCTGGCGACACCCGCGACCTGCTCCAAGGTGAGGATGGCGGTGACGTTGAGCTTCACGCCTTCGAGCGCCAGTTCGCGAACGAGCGGCAGGGAGGATTCGTCGCGCGTGTTGGTGATGGGAATTTTGACATAGACGTTTTTCGCCCAGTCCTTGATTTTCAGCCCCTGCCGCCGCATTTCGGGAAACTCATCGGAGAACACCTCAAACGAAATTGGCTTCTCCGTGACGTGCTGCAAAATGTCACGCGCAAACGCTTCATAATCATGCACGCTCGCCTTGCGCATCAGGGTGGGATTGGTGGTCATGCCCTGGATGAGCGGATTGGCGTTCAGTTGCAACATTCCCGCCTTGTCCGCACCGTCGGCGAAAATTTTTACCTTCAAATCCTTCAATGTGCTCATGATTCAAAATAACCGGCAAATTTGTTAATGTTTCGATTCGCGCAAGATAATGTCCGCCGCCTGGGCCAGATTGCCAGCCAAAAAATGCGGTTTTTGCCGGAGTTCCTCCGCATAACCCCGATCAATGAAAATCGTCCGGCAGCCAGCCGCATGACCGCAGTCAATGTCCCGCCAGCGGTCACCGACCATCCAGCTTTGCGCCAGGTCAATGTCCAGTTCGCGCGCCGCGCGCAGCAACATGCCCGGCTTGGGTTTGCGGCAGTCGCACTCAGCCCCGCCCTGGCCCGGATGATAACAGACCTCCACGCGGTCAATGGGCAGCTGTCGGCACATTTCGGCGTGAATCGCTTCCACCATTTTCTGCGGCAACGTGCCGCGGCCCACGTCCGGCTGATTCGTCACCACCACGAGCAAAAAGCCGGCTTGCTTGAGTTTTGCACACGCGGCAGGAACGTCGGGAAGAATTTCAAATTCGTCCAGGTTCCGGGGCGGATACGGTTTGCGGTCGCGCTCCAACGCGCGGTTGATGACGCCGTCACGGTCAAGAAAAACGGCTCGCCTGGCCTCGGACTTCGGACTTCGGACTTCGGGCTTCACCGCGTGCTTTCCCACTTGGTTTTGCCAACCTTGAGTTTGGGATGGGAGACAAACAAATGCCAGATCACCGCCTGAAACGCCTCGGAGTGTGGGGTCACATGGTCAGGGTTGACCGTCGGTACGACGACACATGCGGTCGCTTCCTTCGCGGTATAACCGCCGTCGCGCCCGACGACACCAACAACCGAAGCACCGACCTGTTTGGCAAGTTGAATGGCGCTGACGAGGTTGGGACTGACGTTTTTCTCCAGATTGCCGCCGCCGACGGAAAAAATGAGCAGGCCATCCTTGGCGTTCAGCCGGCTGCCTTTGAGCCACTCGGCGAAAATCGTGGCCCAGCCTTCGTCGTTGGTGCGGGCGGTGAGTTCAGAAACGTTGTCGGTGGGCGCATAAGCCTCGAATCCGCAGATTTTGCGGAAGTCGTTGACGGCGTGGCTCGCGTTGGCTGCGCTACCGCCGACGCCGAGGATGAACAGCCGTCCGCCGCGCTCGCGCACGCGAGCCAGTTCGGCCACGGCTTTTTCGATGGTGTCCGGGTTGAGTTCGGAGACGAGTTTTTGGACTTCGTCGAGGAATTGTTTGGCAAAGCTCATATTGATTTTGATTGTAGCAGCGTTTCCAATTCAGCCAAGCCTGCAGGTGAGCCGATTTCGTAAAAGCGATCGCGCACTTCGTACCCTGCGAGCTGTTTTTCGCGGACCAGTTTGCCCATCACTTCGGCCAGGTCGAACGCCTGGCCGGCGGCATAGGATTCAAACACCGGGGCTTTGAACAGGCTCAATCCGTAATCAATGTGCCGCATTTCCGGCGGGCGGTTTTTTTTGTCATAAACCGCGATTTCGCCGTCGTGAAAAACGACGTTGCTGGTGTCGTGACGCCCCTCGTTGCGATAGACGGTCATGCAGCCGAGCCTGCCGCTCTGCCGGAAAAATTCCGCGATGGGACGGTATTCCACCGGCAGATACGAATCCCCGTAGAGCACAAAAAAATCATCGCCCAGCAACGGCAGCGCACGTTTGATGGCGCCCCCCGTGCCCAGCAGTTTCGGGCCGTCGAACGAATAATCCAGCCGCACCCCGAAAGCGTGGCCGTCGCCGAAATCGCGTTGAATCATTTCGCCGAGATAACCAACGCACAGCACCGCATGGCGGATGCCGCGGGCGCGAAGCAATTCGAGCTGGTGCGCCAGAAACGGTTTGCCCGCGACCGGCACGAGCGATTTGGGGATTTTTTCCGTGATGGGCCGCAGACGCGTGGCGAGTCCGCCGGCGAGAATGGCCACAGGAATGTCGAGCGGCGCGCTCACGCGTTGACGAGTTTCGTGCCTTCGAAATCGAACCGAAAGCGGACTTCCTTGAGCCCGGCCTGCCGCATGGCGTGACGCAATCCGGCCTTGTCTTCCGCATAAAACATCAGGAAGCCGCCTCCGCCCGCGCCGATGAGCTTGCCGCCGAGGGCGCCGCTGGCCCTCGCCAGATCATACCACTCGTTGATTTTCGGATTGCTCATGCCGCCGCTGCGCTGCTTTTTGCGCTGCCAATGCACATCCATCAACCGCGCGAACTCACGCAGGTCGCCGGCTTCCAGCGCGCGCTGGCTCTGCAGGCCAAGGTCTTTGACAAAGTGCAGATTATCCATCATCCCCGCGTCGGCCTGTTTCGATTTCTGGTCCTGTTCCTTCAGGATCGCCGATGCCGAGCGCGAATAGCCGGTGAAAAAAAGGAGCAAATTGTCATCGAGGTTGTCCCGCGTTTCGGCGGAAAGTTTCAGCGGCCACGCCTCGACCTTGCCGTCCGGCAGAAATTTGAAGCAGGTGATGCCGCCGTAAGCGGCGATGTATTGATCCTGTTTGCCGATGGGCTCCTTGAGCCGTCCCAGTTCGATTTCGCACGCCTGCGCAGCAAGTTCGGCGGGATGGACGAGGTTTTTATTGTGCGCGTGCAGGGCTTTGAGCAGCGCGGTGGTGAAGCTGCCGGACGAACCCAGGCCCGTGCCGGCCGGAATATCGGCCATGGAGGCCAATTCAAGCCCATGTCCATCCATGCCCAGCAGGGCAAAAGATTCACGAAAGATGGGGTGCTTCAATTGCGCCGCGGCCGGCACCCGTTCCAGTTCGGAATATTTGATGATGAGGTCGGGCACGAAGGTTTCATGCACCGTGATGTAAACATATTTGTCAATCGCCGCCGCGATGAGGAAGCCGCCGAATTTTTCGTAATACGAAGGCAAATCCGTCCCGCCGCCGCCGAGGGTGACGCGCAAAGGTGAACGCGCAATAATCATAAATCCAACCTGCCGCTTTTCTTATAAATTTCCTCGACAATTTGGAGTGCCGCGCGCGCTTCCGCAAGACCGGCGTCAGGCTGGCGTTTCAATTCAACATCTTTTTCAAACTCCAGCATTTCTTTCCGCCACGATTCGTCCGGGCCGGGAAATTCATAAAGCTTGGTGTCGGGCGGCCCCATTTCCGGCTTCATCTGATAGTGATAAAGTTTCTCGACTCCGTAGCTGCCGCCCAAACCTTCGATGTGCAACTTCGCATGGCGTCCGTATATCTCGAACGAAAAAAGATTTTTCCATTCCGTGCAACTGACGTGCAGCCAGGCGGTCTGCCCTTTGGCGGTCCGCAAATTCAAAAAGGCGTTATCGTCCACCGGCATGTTCCAGAAAAATGTCGCCGCGTGGCCGTCAATTTTTTTGAACCCGCCGAGAAACCAGCCTGCGAGATCAATCAAATGGATTCCCTGGTCAATCAATTCACCGCCACCGGAAAATTTCGGGTCGGCGCGCCATTCCTTGTCGTAGCCGACGCGTCCGCCGTGGCCGTATCGCGCCCGGATGAACATCAAGTCGCCCATCACGCCGGACCCGAAAATTTCCCGCGCCTTGATGAACGCCGGATGATAGCGATGATTGAACCCGACGCGGACGCAAACCCCATGCTGCTCCGCGAGTGAAATTAATTCGTCAATCTGCTTCACTGAAATGCCCGCCGGTTTTTCCACGATGACGTGTTTGCCGGCGCGAATGGCGGCGGCGGCAACCCCGGCCAGCGCGGAATTGATGGTCGCCACGATCACCGCCTCCACCTGCGGATCAGCGACGGCTGATTTGAAATCGGCAAAGGCGCGACCGGTTTGAGCGAGCTTTGCCAATTCCTCGGCGCGCGCCAGGTTCGTGTCACACGCAACGGCGAGTTTCGAACCGGCGGGCAGACCGGCCAGCCGCTTTTTCCCGATTAATCCGCAACCGATGATGGCGTAGTTCATTTGTCGCCCCAGTTCTTGCCGCGGTCCCTCGGCACGATGCGGCGCAGGGTGTAGATGTCGCTGTTCAAATCCGCTTTGAATTCGTGCAGTTTTTCCCACGGATCCCATTGGGCGCTGATGAGTTTGCCGGAAATCCCGTCGCTCTCGCGGCTGGCCAGATAAACCGCCAGCCGGGCGCCGAGTTCAAGCGGTGTGGCGCCTTTGGCTTTCCATTGCTGGTTCTTTTCGTAGAAGGCCGCGCCGACTTTTTCCGGACCGGCGGCCAGAACTTCGTCCACCAGCCGCGTCGCCAAAGCTCCGGGCGCGATGGCGTTCACATCCACGCGAAACGGTTTCAATTCCTCCGCCAGCGTTTCCATCAGCCGGACAACGGCGGCCTTCGACGCAGCGTAAGCACTGATGTTCGGCAACGGATTCGTCGCACCACCACCGGAAAGAATGACAATTTTACCCCGACCGCCTTTTTTGAAATGCGGAATGACCGCGCGGCACGGGAGCAACACCCCGTAAAGATTGATGTCCAGCGCGCGACGCCATTCTGCGAGCGAAACGGATTCCGTCGCGCCCATCGGGCCGTAAATGCCGGCGTTCAACACCAGCGCGTGAAGCGGTCCGAGTTCACGCAACGCGAACGCGACGAGTTCGTTCACCTGGGTTTCGCTGGAAACGTCGCAACTTCCGGCCAGGACTTTTTGCGAAGGGAATTGTTTCGCCAGTTCGTCGCGCGTGGCGAGCAACTCCTTCTCCCCGCGCGCACAAAGGACGGTGTTCGCGCCTTCGGCCAGGAAACGCCCGGCGATGGCCTTGCCGAGTCCCTGGCTGCCGCCGGTGATGAGCGCATTGATGCCTTTAAGTTTCATGTTCAAACGCGGCCAACGGAAAGATGTTCAACGCCGGGCAGGTTTTTCAATTCCTTTTCCAAAAAACGGTTGGCGTCCACAAAAATGCGCTGGCGCATGGCCGGGGCCAGTTTCATCCAATCCGCCTGACGAAACTCCGGCCACTCGGTGCAAACCACGGCGGCATCCACCGCTTTCACCGCATCGGTGATTTGCGCCGCGAGCCTCGCTTGGGCGAGTTCGGCGGGCAATTGTTTCACCGCTGGGTCAAAGGCGTGAACGGCCGCGCCCGCCGCCAGCAGATTCAGGCACAACTCCACCGCCGCGCTGCGGCGGAGCGTGTCGGTGTTGGCGGTGTAAGTCAGGCCGAGCACGGCGATTTTCTTTCCGCGCAAATCGCCGAGCCGCGATTGCAGCCGGCGCAGCGTCCAGCCGCGGTGCAGATTGTTGCTTTGCGTGATGGCGGGGAGGAGGGAAATTTTTTCGCCTTTGGCGGCGGCCAGTTTGGTCAGCGTGACCACATCGCGCGCGAGCGTGCCGCCGGCAAACGGACCACCGGGGCCGAGATAAGCCTTCGGTCCGATGCGCGGTTCGCTTTTCAAACCGGCGGACACCTCCTTGGCGTCCGCGCCGACGTGTTCGCCCAGCCGCGCAATCTCGTTGATGAACGTGATGGAAAGCGCGAGGAACGAATTCAGGGCATGCTTCACCATCTCGGCCGACTCGGTGCGCATGAACAAAATTTGCGGCGCAAACGGTTTGAACAATTGTTCGATCAGCGCTCTTTTCGCATCGTTGCGGACGCCGACGACGGCACGTTCGGCTTTTTCAAAAGCTTCAATGGCCCGGCCGAGCCGGAGATTTTCCGGCGAATACGCGAAATGAAATTGCGGGAATTCGGCTTCGAGCCGGCGGCAGGTGCCGACGGGCAGTTGGGCGGAAATCAACACCAGCGCGCCCGGGGGCAGGTGCGGCAGCGCGCGGCGGAGATTGGCGAGAACGAAGTCCACATCCGATTCGTCGTTTTCATTGACCGGCGTGTCGTAGCACAGCCAGAGCACGTCGGCACGGGCGCACGCGATTTTGGAATCGGCGGTGAAGGAAAGTTTTTTTGCGGCAAGTCCGGCAGCGATGAGTTCATTCAGCCCCGGCTCGAAAAGCGGCGCCTGGCCGGAATTCAGTCTGGCAATGTTCGCCTCGTCGAAGTCGAGTCCGACAACCTGGAAGTGCCGCGCGCAGCACGCAGCGGTGACACAGCCGAGATGCCAGAGGCCGAGGACGGTGACATTCATCGGCGTTGGAGCACCCACTGGTTTTGCTGGAGCCATTGGAGCGTGCGGATGATGGATTGTTCGATGGTGAGCGTGGTTTTCCAGCCGGTGGCGCGGATTTTTTTGGTGTCGAGAAAAATAAACGGGTTGTCGCCGATCCAACCCTTGTTGCCGCCGCTGTATTCGAGGCGCGGCTTCAACTTCAGCGCGCCGCAGATGAAACCGATGGAATCGTTGACCTGCACGTATTCATCGGCGCCAAGGTTGTAAATTTCCACGTGGTGCCTGGCTTGTTTGGCCGTGGCGCGATCCACAACGTGCAACATGGCGTTGAGACAGTCTCCAACGTAAAGATAGGATTTGCGCTGGGCGCCATCGCCCAAAATTTTCAAGTGTCCGGGGTGGGCGAGCAGTTGTTTGTAAAAATCCAACACGTGGCCGTGGGTGTAGCGTTCGCCGAGAATGGAGACAAACCGGAAAATGTAGCCTTCAAATCCGTAGCCTTCGCAGTAAGCGTGAATAAATCCTTCGCAGGCGAGCTTCGAAGCCGCGTACAGGGAGGTTTGCACCGGAAACGGATGGTTTTCAGGCGTGGGGAAAATTTCCGCCTCGCCATAGACGCTGCCGGTGGAACTGAACGCAATGCCTTTGATGCTGTTGGCGCGCATGGCCTCGAGCACGTTGAAAGTGGCAACGGCATTTTGCTGAAAATCCTTGTGCGGATGGTCCAGCCCGAACCGGACGTCGGCATTCGCGGCCAGATGAAAAACGAAATCACATCCTGCCATCGCGCGGATCAACGCGGACAAATCCAGACAATCGCCTTCGATGAGTTTGAAGTGGGGATTGGCTGACGCCGATTCCAGAAATTCGCGCTGGCCGGTGGAGAAATTATCCCAGCCGACGATGTGTTTGCCGCCGGCAAGCAGCCGGTCAACAAGGTTGCTGCCGATGAAACCGGCGGCCCCGGTGACAAAAACTTTTTCCATGATCGAGTGCGGAGTCTAGTGTGGACCGGCGGAACCCGCCAGCATTTTTAGAGGAATCCGGCAGGCGAATGTCATGAGGGGCACGCCACCCGGCTGCAAGGACATCGAAATTTGCCTTTGCCTGCACTTGCCGGTTGCTGCAAACTTTTGAATTCGATGTCATGAATCCCGTCACGAAAACTCTGGGCGCCTTGCGTGCCATTGCGCGTCATCCGGTCAATCACCACCGCAAGCTAATGGCGGTGTTGGAATATGGTTTTATCCAAACTGCGGCGCGACTGGTCCCGGGAGACATTTGTGTTGAGTTCCCCAACCACACCCGCCTGCTCGTGTCGCCCCGCATGAAAGGCGCCGCGCATTATATCGCGCCCCGGTTATGCGAATTTGAAGAGATGGCGTTCGTCATGCATTTTCTGCGCCCCGGCGAACTGTTCGTGGACGTGGGTGCGAATGTAGGTGCTTTCACGGTTTTGGCTGCAGGGGTGGCCGGGGCCGAAGTAAGGGCGTTTGAGCCGAATCCCGGCACGTTTGAGATGCTCGTGCGCAATGTGCGTATCAATGGGCTTCAGGAACGGGTAAACCCTGTTTGCGCGGCGGTTGGGCGGAGCGAAGGGACAATACAACTGACCACCGACCTTGGAACGGAAAACTGCGTGACGACCGGCACGACAGCTGAAAATTCAGTGGCCGTGAAGATGATCGCATTGGACAAAGAGTTGTCTGCGGCTGCGCCCGATTTGCTGAAAGTGGATACGGAAGGCTTCGAATCCGAGGTGTTTTCGGGGGCGACGAACCTGTTGAGGCAGCCGCGATTGCGGGCAATGATTGTCGAACGGGGCAACAACGGGGTGCGTTACGGCTTCGATGAAGCGGTTTTACGCCAGTTGACCCACATCACTTATCCGAACAGTCTTGGTGGTGAAGGTTTTGTCAATAACTTGCAGGGCGACCCAACGAGCCACACCGATGCCAACGGAAATGTAACGACATTCGCCTACAATAATCGCCGGGAAATGACCAATACTGTCGCCCCGACGAACTTGACGGTAAAAGTCAGTTTTGATGCCGTGGGCAATGTTTCCGGCAACACTGATGCACGCGGCAACGCCACAACCAAGACTTGGAGCGTCACTCGCAATCTGCTCGCCACGACCATGCCATCCACGCCCCAAGGTGTGCCGGTTATCACCAATGCCTATGACAACCGTGATTTATTGGTTAAGACAGTTGATCCGTTGCAAAATCCGACCCTCTACACCAACGATGTTGCTGGACGGCTGGTTTCGCAGACTGACCCGGTGTTGCGAACGACCACCTTCGGTTACGACGCGGATGGGCGTAAACTGGCTGCCACCAATGCAGCCCAGGAAGTGACCGGCCAGACTTGGGACGCGCGGGGCAGTATGTTGCAACTGACCGATGGCGCAGGCCATTTGTCAACCCGCGCTTACGATGCCGCTGGCAACCAAATTACGCTCACCAATCGCAACGGTAAAAAATGGCAGTTCCAGTTTGATGGTGCGAACCGGCTGACCAACACGATCACACCGCGAGGCTACTCGACTTCACTTTCCTTCAATCATCAGGGATTAGTCAGTTCGATCAACGACCAAGCCAATCAGCCCACATCCCTTTATTACGATGCCAAGGGACGCTTGACCAATCGCACGGATAATGTTGCGACCACGCTTTATGGTTTTGATGCCAACGGCAACCGGACGAGCGCAACCGAAAACAGCCAGACGAATTCGTGGACGTATGATGCTTACAACCGCGCTTCCAGTTACAAAGATATTTACGGCAACCTGATTCAATCTGGGATTTCCCATATGGTTTAATGCCCACGAACGGCGTGGGTGGTTTTCGTGATTTTCTGCCTTCTTCATAAGTTTGCAAGTCATTTTTCCAGTCTGACCTTGGTTTTTGTCCGGCGCGGAAGGTGTTTTGACGCCATTGTTGGCTCAAATGCCATTTTTCTTCTGGAGGTGAAGACACCGCCTCCGTTGTTGCCGTGGTTTTCATGTGATTCCTTCCACTTTTCCTCATCCGGTTGCTGCAGCTGGTGATCTCAGCCGTCCAATCCGTTCCAAAATCGTCTGGAACAACTCTCTCGGCACCGCCACTTCCGCCATCTGGAAGATGATCTTCCGGGAATGGCGAACCACCTTCGCCCCGATCTTGATCAGTTTCTCCCGCAACGTCGTCAACGTCCAGTGACGCACCGCTTGGGGCAGCACCGCCTGACGCAGGAAGTTGCCCAAATTGTAGGCCAGCACGAACAGGTGCAGCCGCACCTGATTGTCCACAAAGTCGTGACAAGATAGCCTCGTCCATTTGACGGCGTTCTTGCCTTCCTTGATCCACTGCTCCGCCGTGCCCCGTTGATTATAGAACCGCACCACCCGTTTGGCTGGTCGGGTTAGATTGGTCACGATAAATCCGACCCGAGGAAAAAGTTCGCCATTGTGCCACTCCACCTTTGCCACCACGCGCCGGGCCTGATTCCAACTCTTGGCCTGATACAAAAAACCGGCATACCAGACCACCGGCGCGTTCGAGGGACGCCCCACCGGTCGGATCAGCAGTGGTTCGATGTCCCGCTGCAACGCATCATTGGCCGGCAGACGGATGGCATACTCGAATCCCTCGGCTTCCAAATATTCATAGAGCTCCGGGTTGGCAAAGGCGGCATCCGCCCGAAATTTGCGTGGAATATTTTTACCCTGATACCGCGCCACCACCGGTTCCAGCACCGCCCGCCAATCCTTGGCGCTATGCACGTTGCCATCTCGCAGCAGGGACTGCTCCACATCGCCAAACTGATTGAAGCAAAACAGCGGATGGTAGCAGGTGCAGCCGAAATGGCCGTTGAACGCGGTTCCTTCCTGCTCGCCATAGGTCTCGCTCACGGAACTATCCATGTCCAAAATGAGTTCCCGCATCGGCTGGCGTTCCCGTAGCCGGTCAATCCATTTTCCTGATAGCTTCGTCAACGCCTTCAAGTTGCCCGGTTGGGTCAATACCTCGGTCTCGAACCGTCCCATCTGGCTGGTGGACGCTGCAGTGTGTTCCGTGGCTCGCCCACCAACAATCTGCCGCATGGTAGGATCAACGGAGAGCCGTTCGGCATCATTGGTGTCTTCGTAACCTGCCAACCGGCTGAAGATGGACTGCCGCATCTGCGCTACCATCGAGTGTTGCGTGTTCTTACCCGTCCGACCATCACTCAACAGATTTTCACCCAGATCGGTTAGACCCAGTGCCGCATCCAGTTCCCGATAGGCCAGCAACCCGGCATCAGACGTGATCTTGGAACCGTGAAACTCCAGCTTCAACCGACTATCAAAAGCCATCCGCAGACCCGGTTTTATGCCTGCACCCGTTGGATTCTCGGTTTTTCGTTGGTTGGACATAGATGAAAGCCTTTGTTTATGCGGCTTTATTGTATGCCACTAACTCCTGCTTGTGAAGTTTATTTGGGAAATATGGGTTTACACCTGCAAATCCGCCAATGCGGTTTTATTCCGTGTCGCTACGATCCATTTGCCCGCCGACTATCCCGGGTCGAAGATGAAGCGTTGGGAAACATCATTTACGTGCGGGACATTCCCGGCACCGACGCGGTTTTGCGTGCGGCTCCGGCATTTAAACTCGACCATCTGAGTGTCTGATGCCTCAAGGGTTGCTGATTTGAATTTGACAATGTTATTTATCAAGCCACGTCATGTCGTCAGATTTGGACAACTTCCGGCAACCGCCGTGCGTCAAGCTTCATTCTCCTGACACTGAACCTCGAGGCGTTGCTGGCAGGTTATCGCGTGTTCCCCGTTGTGTTAGGATAACTTTGCAAGGAATTTCCAGGGTAAATTTGTCCTGCTGGCGCAAAATCCTCTTGCGCCCCAAGCCCTCTCCTGTGGAAGCTGGTTTCAGCCCGCGCGAGACGGTCGAATGGGGCAAATGATTTTCCCCGGCATCATCACGTGGCGGTGTATCTTATGAACACTGTAATTATAACCGGCGCGGCCGGCTTGATTGGCTCGGAGAGCGTCAAGCGCTTTGCCCGTGAAGGCTTAAAAGTGGCGGGCATTGACAACGATCTCCGCCAGTGGTTTTTCGGCAAGGAGGCGTCCACCCTGGCCAACCGGCAACGGCTCATCGAAACCGTGCCGAATTATCAACATCACGACTTCGACATCCGCGACCGTCGGGCGGTCGAAAACCTGTTCAGCCAGCTTGGCAAGGATATCGTCTTGATCATCCACACCGCCGCCCAGCCTTCCCACGACTGGGCCGCGCGCGACCCGCACGCGGATTTCAGCGTCAACGCCACCGCTACGCTCAATTTGCTGGAAGCGACGCGACAATTTTGTCCGGAGGCCGTTTTCATCTTCACCTCCACGAACAAAGTTTACGGCGACACGCCCAACCGCTTGCCGCTGGTGGAACTGGACAAACGCTGGGAAATCAAATCCGGCCACGAATACGAACCCGGCATTCCGGAAACGATGAGCATCGACCAGACCAAACACTCGTTGTTCGGCGCGTCGAAAGTCGCGGCGGACGTGCTGGTGCAGGAATACGGGCGTTATTTTGGAATGAAGACCGCGTGTTTCCGTGGCGGATGTCTGACTGGCCCGGCCCATGCCGGCACGGAATTACACGGTTTTCTTGCTTACCTGATGCGCTGCACCGTGACCGGCACGCCTTATCGCGTGTTCGGCTACAAAGGCAAACAGGTGCGCGACAACATTCACAGCCACGACCTTGTCGAGGCGTTCTGGCAGTTTTTCCAGAAACCGCGCCCGGGCGAGGTTTACAACATCGGCGGCAGCCGCCATTCCAATTGCTCCATGATCGAGGCCATTGATTTGTGCGAACAAATCAGCGGACGCAAACTGAATTGGACTTACAAGGAAGACAATCGTATCGGCGACCACATCTGGTGGATCAGTGACGTGCGGAAATTCCAGAGTCACTATCCCGCCTGGAAATTCCAATACAACCTGGGGCGGATTCTCGAAGAAATCCATCACGCCTGCCTGGCCAGTTGAATCATGCCTGCCTTTCCAGAAAGCATTTTGATCACCGGTGGCGCAGGCTTTGTCGGCAGCAGCCTCGCCCTCCATCTCAAGGCCCGCCATCCCCGCGCGCGGGTGGTGTGCATGGACAATTTGTACCGGCGCGGCTCGGAGTTGAACGTTCCCCGGCTTCAGGCAGCCGGCGTGGAGTTCGTGAAGGGCGACATCCGTTTCGCGCGCGAGTTCCCGGCCGGTCCGTTTGAATTCATCCTCGAATGTTCCGCCGAACCGTCGGTTCTGGCGGGTTATGGCGAATCGCCGGATTATTTGATGGAGACCAACCTCATGGGCGCCTACCGCTGCCTTGAGCAGGCCCGCCTGTGGAAAAGTAAATTCCTGTTTCTCTCCACAAGCCGCGTCTATCCCATCCGGATTTTGGAACAGCAGCCCTGGACCGAACAACCGGCGCGTTTCGCGTGGACGGACGTGCCCGGCGCGCCGGTTTCCGCGCGCGGCGTCAGCGAGGATTGTCCGATGACCGGGCCGCGCTCGCTCTACGGGCTGACCAAGTTCGCCGGCGAAGGCTTGATTGAAGAATATCGCGGGGGATTCGGTCTGCGCGCCGCCATCAATCGTTGCAGCGTCATCGCCGGGCCGTGGCAGATGGGGAAGGTGGACCAGGGTGTGGTGGCGCTTTGGGTGCTGCGGCATTTTTTCGGCAAACCGCTCAAATACATCGGCTACGGCGGGAAGGGAAAACAGGTCCGGGACGTGCTGCACGTGGCCGACCTTTGCGAACTGGTCGGGGAACAAATTTCCAATTTCGACCGTTGGGACGGCTGGCTCGGCAATGTTGGCGGCGGGCTGGAAATTTCTGTTTCGCTCCAGGAACTCACCGCCGCCTGCCAGAAAATTGTCGGCCGCCGGGTGCCCATCGCCGCCGAACCGGAAAACCGGCGGGCCGACCTGCGCATTTTCCTTGCCGACTGTTCCAAATTGTTTGCACGAACCAACTGGCGTCCCCAACGCCGCGTGGAGCAAATCGTCGCGGACGTTTTTGAATGGGTCCGCGCGCACGAAAAGGAGCTGCGGCCGCTCGTATGAAAAGCGATTCACGCGCCGGGAATCTGTTGCCGAGCGGCATTGTTTTCTCCCCCATCAGTTTTGTCATCGGGCTGGGCAAGCCCGCCTTTCAAGGGGTGCTGGGCCGGCACCTGGCGGGGCGGGCCAACACGGCAATGCGAAGAGCGCGTTGGGCGGTTTGATGGCGCTGCTGGGTCTGCTGCCAGCGTTGCCCGACGACCGCCTCGCATCCATCGCGTGACAAAATCATTTGCGCGAAAAAGATGCAGTTTCCTCAAAATGAATTTGCCCGACGGAGTGTTTCCAGCTAGGCTGGTTTCTGATTCATGGCGAAGATATTTTTCAGCCCCCCGTTTCAAAACAACCCGCTGAATTGAGACCGGGCAAACTGTTGAGTCAAACAATGACCGGCAAACAGATATGAACGATCAAGTCAGCATTAAAGAACGGGCCGCGAGATGGTTTTGCCGCCACCGACGCGGATGGCCCTGGCGTTGGGCGGGGCAGCTGTCCTACCTGCTTTGGCGCGCTTACGAAAACCGCAACTTTGACATGCAAACCAACGGTGAAGAATGGTATCTGCGCCAGCTTGGCAAGCCAGGTGGAGAGATAAAATATGTGTTCGATATCGGCGCCAATGTTGGCGATTGGTTGTTGTTATGCCGGCGCCATCTGCCCGGAGCCACCATCCACGCTTTCGAAATAGCGCCCCCCACCTTCGACAAATTGCAGAAAAAAACCGGCCACCTTCCCAACGTCGTTCTCAACCCTGTGGGAGTATCGGACCGGAATGACGAAATCGATGTTTACTATTCGGAAACAGCGGATGGTCTTACGACCGCATTCAAAGAACACCTGGATGATGCATACAGGGTGCTCGGGGACAAAACCTTGCAATCCAAATCAATCCGGGCCAAAGTCATTCGTGGGGACGATTACGCCAGGCAACATGACATTCAGACCATTGATGTGCTCAAGATAGACGTGGAAGGCATGGAGGAATCTGTTTTGCATGGCTTTCAAGACATGTTTTCCCGGCATCGCATCCGGTTGGTCCAATTTGAATACAACACAACAAACATTGTCTCGAAGTTTCTGTTGCGCGATGCCCACCAGTTTTTTGCCCGTTTTGATTACCGTCTCGGCAAGCTGTATCCCAATCATGTCGAGTTTCGCAATTATCACTACCGGCACGAGGACTTTTGCGGCCCCAACATGATTGCCATCCGCAATGAGGACGATGAGTTGTTAAAACTGCTTGATCCGCATTCCTGATCCGTTGATTTAACCCCGCCCCTCATCGCAGCGAGTTTCAATCTCGATGTCGGAATTGGTCCGGGCTTTGGTACAAGAAGCTTTTCCTTGGTCGCGGCATCTGGCTAAACTTGCGCCGTGCTGTCCCAAACAGGCAAGCCGGCTCTGCTGCCACGCGTCAGTTTCATCGTGCCGACGCTGAACGTCGAGGCGTTGCTGGACAACGTTTTGTCGTCCATCGCGCGCCAGACGTATTCGCGCGACCGCTATGAAGTTCTGCTGGCCGATGCGCATTCGACCGACCGCACGCGCGAAATCGCAAAAAAATACGGCGCCACCGTCCTCGACGACGACGGCAAAAACATGGAGGAAGGCAAACGCCTCGCGCTTCGGCACGCCACCGGCGAATTCATCGTGTTCGTGGATGCAGACAACGAAATCACCCACGCCGATTACATCGAACTCGCCGTAAAAGCGCTCGCCGCAAATCCGCAGGCGCTGGGCGTGGAGAGTTATTATCTGCCGTCACCGAAAATGAGCTCATTCTGCGCCTACCTCACGCACCGGTTGCACATCAGCGATCCGATTGCCTGGCTGATGAGCACGAATCCGAAACTTGTCGCGTGCGACGGCGAGGTGGAACGCTGGACCCTGCCTGGCAATTCCTTTTCGTATCCGCTCGGGGCCAACGGATTTGTGTTTCGCCGCGCGGATTTGGAGTCCGTGAAAACCGGTGACCATTTTCAGGATACGCACGCGGCGTTGCGCCTCATGCGCGAGGGCAAACGCGAATGGCTGCGCATCCGCGGACGCGGCGTTCATCATTATTACGTCCAGACGCTCTGGGGCTTCGTGCAAAAACGCCGCCGCGCCACGGTTCATTTTCTCCGCGTGCAGGAAGAGGCAAAAACAAACTGGATGAATGAGAAGCCGCCCGTGCCGCTCTGGCTGGCGGGCGTCTATTGTGTCACCTTCGCCGGCCCGCTGTGGCACACGTTGCGCGGGCTGGTTCACGACCACGACGCGCGCTGGCTCTGGCATTTGCCGGCGTGCCCCGGCAGCGTGCTCGGCACCGCCTGGGGCGTTTGGACCTACAAAAGGCGGAAGCACGAAAAAAATCTGGTCGCCAGGCTGAAGCCGAATCAGACTTTGAAATAAATGGAAAGCCACATCGAACGCTTCGGCCGCATGGATGGCCAGCCGCTGGTCAGTATCGTCGTGTTGAATTGCAACGGCGCAACCTGGTTGCCGAGATGTTTTGGGTCCATCAAGGCGCAAACGATTCTCGATCAAATCGAGACCATCCTGGTGGACAACAATTCCAACGACGATTCCGTGGCGGTGGCGCGGCGGTGGTTGGCAGATTTTCCCTCTGCCCGCATTGTGCGGAATTCGGCGAACCTCGGTTTCTGCGAAGGCAACAATTCCGGTGCGCGCGCGGCGAACGGACGCTACCTGTTTTTCCTGAACAACGATACCTGGCTGGAAGCGGATTGCCTGGAGCGGTTGATTGGGGGCACTGAGGAACTCGGTGCCGTCGCTTCCACGCCCCTGGTATTGAACTATCCCGATAATTCATATCAGGACTTTGGATTTTTCGGCTTTGACCTCTTCGGACTTCCCAGCCCATCATCGTCCGTGACCGCTTCGCGCGAAATTTTCATTCCCGGCGGCTGCTCGTATCTGATCCGCGCGGACGTCTTCAACCAGGTGGGCATGTTCGACGCGAATTTTTTCATCTACTCGGACGATGCGGACCTCGCCTGGCGGTTGTGGATCGCAGGTTACAAGGCGGCGGGCGTTGTTCCTGCGCGGCTGCACCACCGCGGCGCGGCCGGGGTCAACCCCGCCGGCGGCATTGAAACGGTGGAATTTCGCACGACGGACAAAAAGCGGTTTCTCACCAATCGAAACTGCCTCCTGACTCTGCTCAAAAACGGGCAGCACATTTTGTTGTTGCCGATCTTTCCGCTCATTGCGTTGTTGTTTTTGGAATCGCTCGTCGGCGGCGTGATTTTGCGCCGCTGGTCGTTTGTGCGGGCGAGTTTTTGGGATGCCCTGCGCGACTGCTGGCGGCTGCGCGGCCATATCCGGGAACAGCGGCGCGCAGCGGTAAAATTCCGCAAACACTCGGACTTCTGGATGCTGCGGTTTTTCCGGTTGAAATTGAACCGGTGGTTTGAAATCAAGCGGCTGTTTCAATTCGGCCTGCCGCGCGTGGACGCGCGTTGACAAAATGAGTTCGGAAATTAGAATTAACAAGCCTCATGCATCATCCCAATACCGCCCGTCAACCCGAAGCGCAGCCAGCAACCGGCAAATATGACATTGCGATCGCCTGTCGAGTTTGTTCGATCCCTTCAACCACCAAGCCGCCGATTTTTGCCGAAGACAAGTTCAAGCTGGTTGAATTTTGTTTGAAATCGTTAAAGGCAAGCCTCGGTAATTTGCGTGCCAAAATGTGGGTCGTCCTGACTGGGCCGCCGGAATACGAGCAAATGTTCGAAAAGGTCTGGCCGAAGGAAGATTTGGTGGTTTTGAGCGTCGGTAGAATTGGCAATCCGCGCAGCTTGCAAAAACAGATTGATATTTTGACCGCACAGACCGACGCAGAACTGGTGTTTCTGGCTGAGGACGATTATTTTTATCTTCCCGACAGGTTTCAATCAGCGGTTGAATTTTTGCGAAGCAATCCCGACGCAAACTTCATTTCGCTTTACGACCATCCTGATAATTACGTCATCCCTTTTCAACAACCTTTGCCGGCGGCGAAGGCGCGAAAAAGCGGGGGGCTTTCGTGGTATTCAAGAGCGACAACGACCCACACTTTCCTGACCCGAAAAGCCACTCTTCAAAAATGCCGGCAGGTATTTCGCGCCTCCTTTTGGGGGGGGTATAAAGTTTGGGGGAGCGATACCGACACGGCGCATTGGCTGGCTCTGACCAAAACGAAAATTTTCAATCTGCCGCTGTTTCTGAAGTCTTTGGTCAAGTATCGTTACTGGGCCGCCTGCGTGTTTCTGGCGTGGCTTTTTCGGTGGCGGCAGATTCTGTTCGGGGAGCGTTATACTTTATGGACGCCCAGTCCGTCCATTGCCACCCACATGACTGCCGGACTGGAAGCGCCCGGTGTTGATTGGCAAAAAGAATTTGACCGGTGTTTGTCCAAGGTTTGAAAAATCAATTCAACGAACGGACGCTTGCCCAAGCGCAGGGCGGCTCATCGGTCATGAAGGCGGCCATGAATCTTTTTGCGCGCCTGGCTTCGCGTTTTTTTGTCTTCCTCCCGGGCAATCCGGGCAACTTGTCTGGAAGAAAACCTCCGCGAGTCGTTGTCCCCGTCATTCAAGGAGCCCCGGCGGTGAGGCCGTTTGACGGATTGAACGTCATTAAATTCCCGTTTCACCACAGCACGAAACAAGATCGTTTCGTCACCGCCTTCAATCAATTTTTTCCAGCGCCGCCCAGGATTTGGGAAGATTTTTGCGGACTTCGATTCCTTCAAACGGCTTGCCCTGCCGTGCCCCCGCTTTTTTTGCCCACGCAGCCATGCGCACGACGCCTTCTTCGAGCGAAACATTTTTTATCAGGTCGCCGAAATGTTTCCGCACTTTTTCGTGCGCGGAATAGGCATGGACGACTTCGTTGCGCGCGTCGAGATGTTTGATCTGCGATTTTGCGCCCATGGCCTTGGCGACGACGGTGGCGAGTTCGTTCACCGAATAAGGTTTGTCCGCGCCGACGTTGAAGACCTGATTGTAACCTTTCGGCCGTGCGATGCTTGCGGCGATGACTGGAGCAACGTCATCAATGTAACTGAACGCGCGCGTCTGTCTGCCGTCTCCAAAAATCGTCATCGGTTGTCCCTGCATGATTTGGTTCATGAAAATGCCGATGACGTTGCGGTAACGGTCGCCGAGATTTTGGTTTTCGCCATAGACATTGTGCGGGCGAAAGACGATGTAATTCAGCCCGAACATTTCGTGCGCCTCTTTCAAATCGAGTTCCACCGCGTATTTGGCGATGCCATAGGGGTCTTCGGGCTGCGGCACGGTCTCCTCGGTCATGGGCACCTGGTTCCGGCCGTAAACCGCAATGGACGAGGCGAAGACGAAACACCTGACGTTGTGATTCACGGCGGCGTTGATGAGGTTGACACTGCCCAGCAGGTTGTTGGTGTAATTGAAATGTTTGATGAAATGGCTCAAGCCCTCGGCCGCATAGGCGGCCAGATGAAAGACGTGTTCAAACTTGTGTCCAGCATGGAGCTTTTGCACGAGTGCGACATCCGTGACCGAACCCCTGACAAATTTCACGCCGGCGGGAACGTAATCGCGAAAGCCGCCACTCAAATCGTCCAAGCCAATCACCTGGTATTCCGCCTTGAGCAAATGCCTGCAGACGTGCGAACCAATAAAGCCCGCCGCGCCGGTCACCAGAACCTGTGAACTCATGCGGCGAATTTAGCCGCACCGCCCGCGGGCGGCGAGTTTTTTTGAACGCGCCCACCGTCTTGACACTCAACCAGCTACAACCGAGAATGTTTGCTTCGTTTTTTAGCCGACCGAATTTTATGAAAGTTATCAAACCAAAAGCCGCGCCCAAGCCCCGGAAATTTTTCTCAGCGCCGGTTTTACTGGCGGTCATTCTGGCCGCGCTTTTCTGGAAAAGTTTCCTGCCCGACTACGTCCTTTTTTCAAACGACGGGCCGCTGGGGCAACAAAACACCTCTTGGTCGCAACTTCCCGCCGCTTTCACTGGAACCTGGTGGGATTTGAACGACATTGGCGGCAACGCCGGTTCGTACCCGCTGGATTTGAGCGCACTAATAAGGTGGGTTTTGTCGCCAGTCGCCTTTGCTAAATTTTTCCAGCCTCTTGGGCTGTTTATTCTCGGCCTTGGCGCGTGGACGTTTTTGCGCGCGTTGAAACTCACCCCGCTGGCGGCCCTGCTCGGTGCAATGGCAGCCATGCTCAATTCCGTCTTTTTCGCCGGTGCCTGTTGGGGGGTTGCATCAGTGGAAATCGCCCTGGGTATGGGGTTCTTCGCGCTCGCGTTGGTCACAGCCAACACCCTGGAAATGCCGTGGTCCGGTCGTTGGACGCGGCTGGCTCTGGCTGGCGCGTGCGTCGGGGTCAATGTCATGGAAGCGGCCGATGTCGGTGCTCTGGTGAGCTTGTTCATCGCTGCCTTTGTCTTCTTCAAATCACTGGTGGACGAAGAAGGCTTGGGGATCGGCAAAATTGCCCGAAGCATCGGCCGCGTGGCCGTGGTGGCGGTTTTTGCTGGTTTCATCGCCATGCAAACCGTGCTTTCACTCGTCGGCAACAGCATTCAGGGCATTGCGGGCACCGCACAGGACGCGGAGACCAAAGCACAACACTGGGACTGGGCCACGCAATGGAGCCTGCCAAAAAAAGAAACGCTCGGCATCGTCGTGCCGGGATTGTTTGGCTACCGGCAGGACACGCCAAATAAAATGCCGCCATCTTTGCAGAAAGAATATGAAGGCGGAGTTTATTGGGGCGGCATGGGACGCAGCCCGGAAATTGACCGTTTTTTCGACAGCGGTGGGCAAGGGACACCGCCGGGCGGCATGATGCGTTTCGGCTACGGCGGCTACTACTGTGGAATTCTGGTGGCGCTGGTGGCGTTGTGGGCCATCGCGCAATCTTTGCGCCGGCAAAATTCGCCGTTCTCCGGCGGGCAGAAAAAATTCATCTGGTTCTGGGCGGCGGTCATGATCGCGTCGCTGTTGCTGGCGTGGGGACGGTTCGCGCCCATGTTTTACGGCCTGCTCTACCAACTGCCGTACTTCTCCGCCATTCGCAACCCGGCGAAATTCTTCATCTTTTTAGCGTGGGCCATGGTGGTGCTGTTCGCTTACGGCATCCACGCGTTGGCCCGATGCCATCTGGAGAGCGCGCCGGCAAAATCCTTCACGGCAAAGGTTGCCATCGGAAAACGGGATGCCTTTGACCGCAAATGGACTTTCGCTTGCGCGGGAGTTTTCGGCGCGAGCGTTATTGGCTGGCTGGTTTTTTCCTGGGAAAAAGCCGGCTTTATACAATATCTCCAAAAAGTCGGTTTTCCTGACGAAGAAACAGCCGCACGCATTGGCTCTGTTGGTTCGAACCAAATCGCTGCTTTTTGCCTCAGTCAGGTGGCGTGGTTTCTCATCCTTCTCGCCATTGCACTCACACTGTTGACATTGGTCATCACCGGTTTTTTTTCCGGGCCGCGCGCGAAACTTGGTGCGGTGCTGCTCGGCGCATTTCTGGTTTTTGACCTTGGCCGCGCGAACCTGCCTTTCATCATTCACTGGGATTACAAACAAAAATACGAAATTGGCTCACTCAATCCCACCGTAGAGTTTCTGCGCGATAAACCCTACGAACATCGCGTCGCCGGACTGCCCGATGCCCAGCAGCCATTGCGGTTCTATGACAACTCATTTGGTAGCTACGGTCTTTACCGCATTGAATGGATGCAGCATCATTTTCCATATTACAATATCCAATGCCTCGACATTATTCAGATGCCACGTATGCCAGAAGATCTGGAAGCTTATCTCAATGCGCTCACGCCGCACACGCAAGCTGATGCTCCGCTGCTCGCCCGGCACTGGGAACTGACCAACACACGCTATCTGCTTGGCGCAGCAGGTTTTCTTAACATACTGAATCAGCAGTTCGACCCTGGGCAAAACCGTTTCCAAATCGCACAACGGTTTGACGTCGTGGCCAAACCCGGCATTGCCCACCCGACGCAACTGGAGGAGTTGACCGTCACCACCAACAATGATGGCGACCTGGCGCTATTTGAATTCACCGGCGCGCTGCCTCGCGCAAAACTTTATGCCAGCTGGCAGGTCAACACCAACGACCAGGCTAATCTGAAAACGCTCGCCGACCTCAATTTCGATCCGGCGAAGACCGTCTTGATTTCCACTCCGCAAAAAGACTTGCCTGCCGTGGCAACCAATGAAAATTCCGGCACGGTTGATTTCAAACGTTACGTGCCGGACGACCCAGTGTTCAAGGGGAAGCGAAATGGTTTGTGGAAACAATCGGGATACTGTTACGCGCCGAAGAATATCATGTTCGATGCAAAAGCCACCACCCCCTCGGTGCTGTTGCTTAATGACCGGTTTGATCCGCACTGGCGCGTGTTTGTGGACGGCAAGCCGGCGGAACTGTTGCGCTGCAATTTCATCATGCGCGGGGTTTATCTGACCCCCGGCCAGCATACGGTCGAATTTGATTTCAGCCTCCCGCACAAGCCCTTCTATGTCACGCTGACCGGTATTGCCATCGGTCTGGGGCTGGCCGGCTATCTTCTCATTTCAGCGAAACGGGAACCCCCCGTCCGACGGGAAATTGTCACGGCCTGAAACCAATCCGGTTCCCCCGCTCACAAAACCAACCTGGCATCCGGAGGCAAACGCAAATCATCCTGCGGGGGGCGGGTGGAAAGCCAACGAATGATTTGATTAATGGCGTGGCGAACCGCTTCATCCGAGCTGCGCGGCAAGGCAAATCCTGCGTGGCGGAGTTTGGAGGAATCCATGCGTGACTGGGCGACATCTCCCGGCCAGCCTTGCGTGGACTCGCCATAATGCATCTTCGTCCGCTCCGAAAATCCAAGTTGCCGGATCAATTCTGCGGCGATGAAACGGACACTCGTTGCGCCATCGGGAGCGAGATTGAAGACATCAAATTTCGACGGTTCCAACCGCCCGCATCGCGCTTTGCCGAACATCAGTCCGTTTACAAGGTCACGGACATAGACGTAAGGCTTGGCCTGATGGCCGTTGCCCAGCACTTTGAGTTCGGCGGAATTTTTCGCAAGCTGGCGGATAAAATCGTAGATAACGCCATGCGTGGTGCGCTCCCCAACAATGTTTCCAAAGCGGAAAATAATCGCGCGCAGTCCGAAGGTGCCACAAAAGGCCGAAACCAAACCTTCCGCGGCCACCTTGCCTGCGCCATATAGACTGACCGGTAAACATGGGCCAAGCTTTTCATGGGTGACGGTTGTCCCCACGTCGCCATAGACCGTGCCAGAACTGGAAAAAACGATGCGCGGCACCTGATGGCGCCGCATGGATTCGAGGACATTGTAGGTGACGATGGTTTCCTGTTCGAGATCCAGCCGCGTGTTGTCAATACCCCAGCGGGCATCGGGATTGGCTGCGAGATGAAACACTTGATCAACCCCCTGAAAGTGCGCGCCGACTTTGTCCAGGTCCAAAAGTTCTACAGTGTGAATCTTAAGTCTGGCATCGCGCTCATGCTGCGCGAGATGTTCGCGTCGGCCGGAGGAGAAATTGTCCAAAACCCTGACCTCCCGGGTGGCCGGGTCGGCCAGCAGCGCGTCAATCAGGTGCGAACCGATGAATCCGGCGCCGCCAGTGACAACCTGGGTTGATGATGGATTTGCGGTCACAGTTTTAATCATTCACTTCAAGATAACGGCCACCTGCTCGCCGTTGCGATGGTATCCAATAAATCCGCAGGAGAGTTTTGTTTTCGCGAGGAATTCCTGAAAGGCTTTGAATTCTCCATCCTCCCACTGCGGGTAGTTGAAGTATTCATCAAACACAATCACCGTGCCGGGCACGAGGCGGGATTCCATCAGCTCGAAAATAATCTTGCACGACGAATAAAGGTCGCAATCCACGTGGAGAAAACCAACCTGTCCGGTGTGTTCCTTCAAAAACGGCGGCAGGCTTTCATTGAACCAGCCTTCAACCAGGGTGACGTTGCTGCGTACTTTTGGAAGTTTGCGCACGATGAAATCGCCCTTCTTCCAGGTGTCGCCCCACTCTTCCGCCAATCCCTTGAACGAGTCGAAGCCAAAAAGTGTTTTCTGGGTCAGCCTGGCAACATGGTTGATGGATTCGCCTTTGAAGACGCCAAATTCGCAGATGAGCCGGTCGCCCGAAACATCCGCCATTCCCAAGGCCCGCGTGAGCAGCTCCGGCTTGCTTTTCGCCGACTCCACGTGCGGCATGTGTTTCTCGACGTATTCGACCGTGGAAGCCAGGGCGCGCTTCTGGCGCGCGAGGTAAATGGACTTCTCCCCCGCCAGCAGCAGACCCACATCCCGCATCGGCCCGGCCCGGAGCGAATCCAGCACGCGAAATAAAACGCGCAGAACCGGAAAGATGACCACGCCAGCGAGAATTTTTTTGAATCCGGCAGCCAGTTGTCTAAACATACATTTTAAAGCAAATCTTCACTCATTGTGCCAACGCACGGCAGGTTGGGTCGCAAAGCCGGCTTAAACTAGAATTATTCATCGGTCACACACAAGGAATTTCATCGTTGCCAAACCTTGCCTGCGTTGCCGCTCCATGTTATCCATTGTGCCGCGTAAATCCGCAAGTCGGCCATGAAAAATCCAGTGATGTCCCGCAAACTTTGAGTTTTGAGTTTTGACCTATGCCCGAAATTGAGCAAAACGCACTGCAACTTCGCCGCCTCATTGTGCGCGCCACCCGCGAAGTCGCCTACGAATCACCCGACCACCTTATCCCTTTCGGCACCCGGCGCGACAACAGCACCCATCGGCGCTTTAATAAAAAACTTTGCGAACTGTTTGGCCTAGACACTTCGCTATGGGTGCTTGATCTGGGCTGTTCGGGCGGCGGGTTTGTGAAGGACTGCCTTGATGAAGGCCACATGGCCGTGGGCATCGAAGGCAGTGACTATTCCAAAAAACTGCGCCGCGCCGAATGGCGCACCATTGCTGACCACCTTTTCACCGCCGACATCACCGTGCCCTTCGAGGTGTTGGGTGAATTTCCGGCGGGGGAACACCGGCTCCAGTTTGATGTCATCACCACCTGGGAGGTCATGGAACACATCCACGAACGCGACATCGCCGGAGTGGTTGAAAATGTTAAAAAACATTTGCGGCCCGGTGGATTGTGGATCATGAGCATCGCCTTGTGTGACGATTTCCACAAAGGCGTGAATCTTCACCAAACCGTCAAGCCCAAGACCTGGTGGGTTGAGAAGCTCGAAGGCCTGGGCGTGCGTTGCGTGGATGAATATGTTCGTTATTTCAACACCCAATTTTTACGTGGTCCGAAAGACACTTGCCGTCCCGGCTTCCATCTTGTTGTCACCAACGAACCCAAACTTGCGCCAAAGATCCCCAGAGAACCTTTGAGCTATCGCATTTATGACAAGTGGCTGGGCAGCCGGCTCCAGAAACTTCTCCGCTTTGCGATTTACGGCTACTAGAGATGCGCGCCTCCGTCATCGTCTGCACTCGCAACCGTGCCAGTTCCATCTCGGAAACCCTTGAAGCGCTTTCCCAGTTGAAAGGTGCGGATTTTGAAATCCTGATCATTGACAGCAGCAGCGGCGCGGACAAGGAAAAGACGGCGGAACTCGCCGCCCAATTCGGGGCAAAATACCTCTCCGAACCGAGGCCCGGATTGTCACTCGCCCGAAACACCGGGATTGCCGCCGCCGCCGGTGAAATCATCGCCTTCACCGACGATGACTGTATTCCCGCGAAAGACTGGCTGGCTCAGAAAATTAAAAATTATTCCGACCCGACCGTCTGGGCCTGCACCGGGAGGGTCATCCAGCACAACACCGGCGGTGCTTCCGACCTGTTTGAAGAAGTTGCCGGACAGGATTTGGGCGACGAAAAACGCTCCTTTACGCCGGAAGATGTTCGCGGCGGCATCAGATTTCTTCTGACGAACATCAGCAAGGTTTTTGCCAAGCACATGAAATCCCGCGCGCCCGCCCCCTTCGGCATCGGCCACGGCAGCAGCCTCTCATTCCGCCGCGAGTTTTTTGAAAAGACCGGCGGCTGCGACGTGCGTTTTGGCGCCGGCGCGCCGTTTAAAGGTTGTGACGACCTGGAAATGCTTTACCGCGTCTTGAAATCCGGCCACTCCATCATTTACGAACCCGCAGCGGTCGTGCGGCACAAACATCGCCTTACGTCGGATGCCGAAGCCTCCGCCGCCGTCCGCACCCTTCGCGAAACCAGTGCGGACGAAGTCTATAAAACACGCTATGTTTACAGCTTCGCTGGCGCGGCCATGATGCGTGAATTCAGAAAAGACCTGCCGATGTTTTTCATGTTTTATGGCCGCTTGCTCCAACTCATCATCAAAAGCGCCCAATATAAACTGACTGGAAAAACGGCGTTGGCAAAATCGTTCGGCTCCGACTTGCGCGGTT
The DNA here is from genome assembly GCA_963744965.1 of uncultured Verrucomicrobiae bacterium. Taxonomy (GTDB): domain Bacteria; phylum Verrucomicrobiota; class Verrucomicrobiia; order Limisphaerales; family UBA11358; genus UBA11358. The sequence goes on along the minus strand of CAVUVT010000005.1, from coordinate 414,136 downwards.
TTCTGGACGGCTGCGCCGCCCACAAAAAATTTTCCAAGGCTGTAAAATAAAAACTCAAAGGCCGGTGGGATGATCCAGAAACCCCCACGGCACTTTGAATTTTTTTGAGAGTTCCGCCGCCAGCGCCTTCACGCCGAACGTTTCCGTCGCGTAATGGCCGCCGTAAAGCACGTTGATACCCAGCTCCTCCGCCAGCGCATAAGTCCAGTGCGGGCCTTCGCCGGTGATGAATGTGTCCACGCCTCCGTCCGCGGCCAGTTTCAAACCGTCACCCGCCCCGCCGGTCACCACCCCGATGAGCCGGCAGATTTCCGGACCGCCGGGAATGATTCGCGGTTTCGCGCCGGCCGCGCGCGCGAGCTTCGCGGCGAGTTCCTCGCGGGAAATCCTGGTGCGCGACTGAAAACCTATGGGCTGGCCGTGACTGACGAAAAACGGCCGCAGATTTTTTAACCCGAGCGCGGCGCAAAGTTGCGCGTTGTTGCCGAGCCGGGGATGCGCATCGAGCGGCAGGTGTGAACTGTAAACGGCCAGGTTGTTTTCCGCCAGCAGCCGGATCAGCGCATATTTTTTGCCCGTCCAAGGATGCGTCGGCGACCAGAACAATCCGTGATGGACGATGAGCAAATCTGCTTTGGCGGCGATGGCGAGGTTCACGGTGGCGAGGCTGGCGTCCACCGCCGCCGCGATGCGCGTGACAGCGCCGTCGTTCCCGGCTTGCAGGCCATTGACCGCGCCGTCGTAATCTCCGGTTTTTTTTGTGCGGAGCAAAACATCGCAGTGTTTGACGATGGTGGTGAGTGAAACTTTCGGCATGGCGTGATAAAACCAAATTTCACCCGGACTGCAAAGCGCGAAACGCCCCGAAAATTTTCAAACCTCTTGTTGAATTCTCCAAGCAGCATTTTATAGTGCTTTCATTTCAAGCACAAATTTATGATCAAGACCCTGGCTCATATTTGCATTTTCTCGAAGGACCTGAATCGCAGCCTGGATTTCTATTGCGGGGCGCTCGGCCTGCGCCGGCATTTCGATTTCATGAAGAACGGCGAGTTGTTCGGATTTTATCTCCAGATCAACCAGAATCAGTTCATCGAAATTTTCAAGGCCGGCCCGGCGGAAGCCGCCGGCCCCCAGCGGATCCATCATCTCTGCCTGGAAGTGGATGACCTTGACGCGATGCGGGATGCCCTGATCCAGCGCGGCGTGAAAGTGACCGCGAAAAAGATGGGCTGCGACCAGACCTGGCAATGCTGGTTCCAGGACCCCGACGGAACGGAGGTGGAGTTCCACCAGTACACCGCTCAAAGTTCGCAGTTCACCCGGAAGTCCTGCCTCGTGGACTGGTAGGCTTTTTAGATGCGATTCTTTCACCGCAAAAATTTTCATTCCGCTTGTTGCTTTCTGCGCGGAGGATTTTATAGTTCGTTCGGTTTGAATTCACTGAGATGAGCAATCCAAATGACGCGACGCAGCCGTGGGACATCGAAGCGGCGCGCACGCTTTACAACATCCAGCGCTGGGGCGCGAAGTATTTTGACATCAACGACGCCGGGCATGTCGTGGCGCGGCCCTTGCAGGAAGCGGGCGTGGCGGTGGATTTGACGGATGTGGCCGAGGAGGCCCGGGCGCGCGGGCTGAAGTTTCCGCTGCTCATCCGGTTTCAGGACATTTTGCGCCACCGCGTCGAAGCGATCAACCAGTGCTTCCGCGATGCCATCACCGAATTCAATTACCAGGGCCGTTATCGCGGCGTCTTTCCCGTCAAGGTCAACCAGCTCCGCGAAGTCGTGGAGGAAATTCTCGACGCGGGCAAGCCGTTCGAGTTCGGCCTGGAAGTCGGCAGCAAGCCGGAATTGTTCGCCGGGCTGGCGATGCAAAACCAGATGGGCAGCCTTATCATTTGCAACGGGTACAAGGACGCGGATTTCATCAAGATGGCCATGCTCGGCATCAAGCTCGGCAAAACGGTCATCCTGGTCGTCGAAAAACTGGAGGAATTGCGGCAAATCATTTTGATTTCCAAATCGGTCGGCGCCGAACCGCTCATCGGCATCCGCACTCGGTTGTTGAGCAAGGGCACGGGGCGCTGGGCGGGCAGCGGCGGTGAAAATGCGAAGTTCGGCTTGAGCACGGCGGAACTGCTGGAAGCGACGGAAATGTTGAAGGCGGAAAATCTCGGCCACTGTTTCAAACTGCTGCATTTTCACATCGGCTCGCAGGTGCCGGACATTCTCACGGTGAAAAAGGCGGTGCAGGAGGCCGCCCGGCTTTACGCCAAATTGCACAAGATGGGCTTCCCGATTTCGTATCTCGACGTCGGCGGCGGGTTGGGCGTGGATTACGACGGCAGCCGGTCAGCGTTTGACAGCTCGATGAATTACACGCTGCAGGAATACACGAACGACGTGGTCTATTACATCGCCGACGTTTGCAACGCCGAAAATGTGCCGCACCCGGACATCGTCAGCGAAAGCGGCCGCGCCATCGTCGCGCATCACAGCGTGTTGATCGTCGAGGTGTTTGGGGCGATTGAAAAAATCCGCCCGGGCGAATTTTTGAAATTTGGCGACCACGAACACGCGCTCGTCCGGGAGTTGCTCGACATCAAAAAGAATCTTTCCAAGCTGAACAAACTCGAAGCCTACCACGACGCGCTGGAACGCCGCGAAGACGCGCAAAACATGTTCACGCTCGGCGTGCTGGATTTGCCCGACAAGGCGAAGATTGAAGACCTCTACTGGCAGATCGGTCGCGACGTCGTCGAAAGCTACAAGGGCCAGGCGTATGCGCCGGAGGAAATCCGCAAGCTTGAGGACAGCCTGGGCGACCAGTATCTCTGCAATTTTTCCGTTTTCCAGTCGCTGCTCGATCACTGGGCGCTGGACCAGTTGTTTCCCATCATGCCGATTGCGCGCCTGAATGAGCGTCCCACGCGCGAAGTCACGCTCGTGGACATCACGTGCGATTCCGACGGGCAGGTCAGCAAGTTCATTGACCTGCGCGACGTGCGCGACACGCTGCCGCTGCACAAACTCAACCCCAACGGCAACGGTTTGCCCGAACCGTATTACCTCGGCTTTTTCCTGATGGGCGCGTACCAGGACATCATGGGCGACCTGCACAATTTGTTCGGCCGCGTCAACGAGGTTCACGTTTTTTTGGAACCCGACGAGCCGAGCGGTTATTACATCGAGGAAATCATCGAAGGCAACACCATCATCCAGTCGCTCGCGGCGGTGCAATACGATGAAAACGAACTCAAGCGGCAGATGAAGGCGCAAATGGACGAGGCCATCAAATCCGACCGCATGAAGCCGTCCGAAGCCATGCGCCTGCTCGACGATTACGAGCGCGGCTTGAAGGCTTACACCTATTTGTCGTTTTAAGACGGCAGGGAATAATGGCTGGCATGTCAAACCCGGAACCAATTTGACCGAGACCCAAAATCCAGGAACCGAGACCCGAAACGAAGCCGAACTGCTCCGTTCGCTCGGTCGGCTGGCGCGCGGACTTTCCGCCTTGTTTTGGGGATTGCCGGCGTCGCTGGTCATTTGCGCGGAAACGATGCGCGCCGACTGGCTCCGGCCGTTGGGCTTTGTTCCCGTGCTGGCCGGCACCGGGTTGCTGCTCTACGGCCTCTGGCAAATGAGCGATTTCCAAAAACAGGAACGCCCCTGGCGCAATGCCCTCGACCGCGCGAAACTCCCCGGCCTCGTCAATTTCGGCCTTTGTCCGTTTCTTTACTGGCAGAATAAAATGCCGGGACAGCCGTTTTTCAACGCGGCGGTTTTTGTGCTCGTTCTGTCGGCGTTGCTCTTTTTGTTCAATTTGAACGTCGTTCTCAAACAACTCGGCGCGATGCTGCCAGACGAGACGCTCCGCCACGAAACGCGCCTGTTCACCGCGCTCAATTGCTGGCTGCTCGTCGGATTTGTGTTTCTGGGCGCCGCTTACATTTTTTTCCTCTTCTCCGCGCCGTGGCAGTTGGCGGTCGGCAATTTCTCCGACTCGCTGAACCGGCTCGGCTTTTGGGCGCTGACGTTTTTCGCGCTGCTGCCGCTGGCCATGACCATGGCGCTGCTCTGGAAAACCAAGGAAGTCATCCTCGATAGCGTTTTTGGCACGCGCCATTGATTCGGGTTCAAACAACGGCAAGAACATCTCATTAGCACCGGGCTTCAGCCCGGTGACGGCGGTTGAAAACGAATAACCAGCCGTTTCAACGGCTTTTTCAAACGGCAATTTGATCCCGTTGAAACGGGTGGGAGATTGCAACGACCGGTAGCACCCGGCTGAAGCCGGGTGCTAATAAGGCTGTTCAGAAAGCGTGACGCATTCCAATAACTTCGTTTCTGGGTTCCTTTGTTGTTCCATTTGCCAGCTTCGATTACCATCGCATTGCTTTTCACATGAAACCGCAGGTGTTGTCAAAAATGGGTCAACGCACCACCGAGCCGCCCATCTCGTGGCTCATGCACGCGGCGCTTTCGCGGCCCAAACTGATTTCGCTCGCCGCCGGCTTCACAGACAACACCTCATTACCCGTGGCCGAGGCGCGCACCGTGTTGAACCAGATATTGCGCTCGCCCAAAGCCGGCCGGCCCGCGCTGCAATACGGCATCACGGCCGGCGACACAACGTTACGCCAACTGACAGCGGAGCATTTGCGGAAACTTGATTTTCAAGCCGCGGATGACACAGGAGCGATGGAGTGTTGGAGTGAAAGAGTAATGAAATCAACAACCCAACACTCCACTACTCCATCACTCCATTCCGAAATTTATTCCCCCGAACGCCTGCTCATCACTGGCGGCTCGCAGCAATTGCTTTACCTGACCGCCGAGGCGTTGTGCAACGAAGGCGACATCGTGCTGGCGGAAGACCCGACGTATTTTGTTTTTCTGGGCATTCTGCAAAGCCGCGGCCTGCGCGCGCGCGCCGCGCGGCTCGAGCGCGACGGCCTCGACCTCGCGCACCTGGAATGCGTTTTGCAATCGCTCAAACGCAGCGGCGAATTACGCCGCGTCAAATTGCTTTATCTGGTCAGCTATTTTCAAAATCCGACCGGCGTCACGACCAGCTTCGAGAAAAAGCGCGGCCTCCTGAAGCTGCTGAAAAAGTTCGAGCGGGCGGCGGGATACCCGATCTACCTGCTCGAAGACGCCGCGTACCGCGGATTGCGTTTCGCCGGCAATGATGTGCCGTCGGCGTTGGCCGTGCCCGGTGCGGCGGAGCGTGTGATTTACGCCGGCACTTTCAGCAAGCCGTTTGCGACCGGCGTGCGTGTGGGCTACGGCATTTTGCCCAAGTCGCTGTTCGCGGCGGTGAAACACATCAAAGGCAACCACGATTTTGGCACGTCCAACCTGCTGCAACACCTCGTTGCCCGCGCCCTGGCCTCGGGAATTTACGGTCGGCATGTCGCACGGCTGCAAAAACGCTATGCGCACAAGGCGCGCGTGATGAAGCTGGCGATTGAAAAGCATTTCCCGCCCGCCGTCGAATGGTGGGAACCTGAGGGCGGACTCTATTTTTGGGCGCGACTGCCGCGCAACGTTTCGACGGGCATAAAATCAAAAGTTTTTTCGACCGCACTGAAAAGTGACGTGCTCTATGTGCCGGGTGAAATTTGCTATGCGGACGACCCGGCCCGGCGCAAACCGAATCACGAAATGCGCATCAGCTTCGGCAACGCGAGCGAGAAAGAAATACGCGAAGGCATCAAGCGGCTGGGTAAGGTGTTGAAGAAATTTTGCGGCCTATCTAATTTATAGTTTTCTTCTTTTTATTTTCTTCAATTCTTCTTCAATGAGTTTATCAGGATAGGCTCATGTTGTTAAATTTTTGACTTCGCGCTGCAGTACACAACCCGTCTAAAGAAATTCTATAAAGGTAGGGCGCGTTCTCCGAACGCGCCGAACGGCGGCGCGATGAGGACATCGCGCCCTACCCAACTCACCCGGGCGGCCAGGCCATGCGGCGACCGCCGAGAATGTGAACATGCAGGTGCGGCACACTCTCACCGCCATCCTCGCCGTTGTTGATGACCAGCCGGTAGCCGCCTTCGTTCAACCCCAGTTTGCCGGCAACTTCGGCGGCTTTTAGCAGGAGATGCCCGAGCAACGGCTGGTCTTCCGCCCTGGCCTCGGCCAGGCGCGGAATGACCTTTTTAGGAATGACCAAAACATGCTTCGGCGCCTGGGGATTGATGTCGCGAAGCGCGAACACCAGATCGTCCTCATAAATAATGGCCGCGGGAATTTCCCGCGCGATGATTTTTTCAAAAAGTGTTTTGCTCATAATTGTCTGGCGTGACCTTGCGTTTGGAGTTCCGCGTTTACGCGGCACCGAACCGCCTGAAGGCGGGACTCCAAACCTGGTTGTTCATTCCACCACCAACGAACATTCGGTCTGCTCCGGTTCGGCGGTCAGGCAGCGGCGAAGGTATTCGACGATGTGGTCTTGTAATTTTTCGCAACGGCTGCTCCAGCGCCGCGCGCCAGTGAGCTGTTTGACGCAGCCGCGCAGTCCGCAAAAACGCAAAACGCGCGGCGACCGGCGGAGTTGGGCGCGCAATTCGTCGCGCAGGCGCGGGAAAAAGAAAAGTTCGAGGCTGTCGGCGGATTCGCGCGCGAACAGGCAAAGGTCGGTTTCGACAGTCTCCCGCGAGCGGCTTTCCAGCGCGCCGGAGCGGAAGACAAAGCCGAGCTGGCGCAGAACTTTTTCCAGCGCGCCGGCGAATTCGCCAATGGTGACGGTTTCGCGCTGCAGTTCGTTTTTGAAATAGTGGAAGACGGACGCAGCGGCGTGGCTCAACACCTCCGGGTCGAGCACATCCCCGGCGTTGCCGGTGAGTTCCACGGAAATCATTTCCACCGAGCACGGGACGCTTTCCCCGCTGGAAAGCTGGAAGATCAGGCAGCCGGATTCGAGCGCGATCATTGTTTGGCCTCCAGTTTTTTGACTTCGTGAACAAAGTCGGTGGCTTCCTGAAACCGGCGATAGACGCTGGCAAAGCGCACGTAGGCGACTTCATCAATGTCGCGCAAGCCATCCACGACCATGGTGCCGATGAACTCGGCGGGCACTTCGCCCTCGAATTTGCCGGTCACGGCGGCGACGATGTGGTCCACCAAATCTTCCATGACTTGCGGGCTGACGGGGCGCTTCTGACAGGCTTTTTTGATGCCGGATAAAAGTTTTTCGCGTGTAAATTCCTCATGCCGCCCGTCACGCTTGAGCACCATCAAGCCTTCACGTTCGACTTCCTCGTAGGTTGTGAAACGATGGTTGCACTTGGAACACTCGCGGCGGCGGCGAATGGTGGCTCCTTCACGCGATGCGCGCGAATCAATGACTTTGTCTTCCTGACAGCCGCACTTGGGGCAACGCATAAGACCACTTCTAATTGTGGTAACACGTTTGTAACATACCAAGTTTTGTGGTGTCAAGGCGGAGTTGTTGGATAAATGCCGATTGTTAATAACTTTTTCCGCTGAATTGGCCCCAAAACCGCGCTTGCGTTCGCTCAATTTTCAACTATTTTATGCGGCTCCCGTCTCTGGGAAGGCGGCTCAACTTTAATGATTTGATTTATGGCAACTGCAAACGACCTGCGCCGGGGCATGGCGATCAATTATAACGGCGACATTTGTGTGGTGCTGGACATGCAGCACCGCACGCCGGGCAACCTGCGCGCGTTTGTGCAGGCGACTCTCCGCAGCATCCGCTCCGGCAAATCCTCCGACGTGCGGTTCAGCTCCACCGAAAAAATCGAGCCGGTGCCGATGATCACCAAGAAAATGGAATACAGCTACAAGGACGGTGCGGACTACGTTTTCACCGACTCGGACACCTACGAAACGGTCACGCTCGCGGCGGAATTGGTTGGCGAGGCGAAGAATTATCTCGTGGAAAACGCCTCGATTACCGTGACCTTTGTCGAGGAAAAAGCGGTGTCCATCGAATTGCCGTCGAGCGTGGTTTTGACGGTGTCCGATGCGCCGGAAGGCATTCGCGGCGATTCGTCGAACAACGTGCAAAAGCCGGTGACACTCGAAACGGGCATCACCGTGCAGGTGCCATTGTTCATCAAAACGGGCGAGAAAATCAAAGTGGACACCCGCACCGGCAAATACATGGAACGGGCGTGACGGGAATGGAGGGATGGAGGGATGGAGCGGTGGGATGCCGGGCCGGTTAAATCAACACTCCAAAACCCCATAACTCCAGCACCCCGCTCTTTTCCTGCGTAATTGCTTTTCAACCCGGACGATTTCGGCTATTTCTCCCGCATGGCCGAGCGGCTTCAAAAAGGAGAGAAGATTCTTCGGGGCATCGCCGTCTCCGACGGCGTTTGTCGCGGGAAAATCCTCGTGCTGCATCGCACCCACCACATCATCGCCCGGCATGAGATTTCGGCCGGCGAAGAGGCTGGGGAGGCTGAGCGTTTTGAAAAAGCGCTCGTCCAAACCCGCCAGGAAATTCTGGAGGTGCAGCGCAAGGTCGTGGAAAATCTGGGCGCGAAGGAGGCGGACATTTTCGAAGCGCATTTGCTGATGCTCGAGGACCATGCTCTGGTGGGTGAAGTCATCCGCCTGATTAAAGAAGAGAAGGCCAACGCCGAATTCGCCTTTCACACCGTGGCCGAGCGTTACGCCGAGGCGCTCCTCGCGGCCAACGATGAATATCTTCGCGAACGCGCCACCGACATGCGTGACCTGACGTCGCGGGTGCTGGACAATCTGCTGGAGGTGAAGGACGCCTTTGACCTGCACCACATTGTCGAGCCGTGCATTTTGGTCAGCCACGACCTCAGCCCCTCCACCACCGCGCAATTGAACAAAAAGTTCGTGCTGGGCTTTGCCACGGACATCGGCGGCAAAACCTCGCATACCGCCATCATGGCGCGGTCGCTGGGCATTCCCGCCGTCGTCGGATTGCAGTCCGCCAGCCAGGAGTTGGACAGCGGCGGCTACGCGTTGCTCGATGGCTACAGCGGTACCATCATTGTCAATCCGACCGACCAGACGTTGTTTGAATACGGCCAGTTGGCGAAAATCAAGGCGTCCCTGGATGAAAAACTCCGTGAAATCCGCAACCAGCCCGCGGTCACGCTCGATGGCAAATCCATCCATCTCTCCGCCAACATCGAGGACCAGAACGACATTGAAGCCGTGATTGCGAACGGCGCGGAGGGCGTGGGCCTGTTCCGCACGGAATTTTTGTTCATCAACCGCGACAGTCTGCCCAGTGAGGAGGAGCAATATAAGGTCTATCGCGAGGTCGCCGCCGCGCTCAAGCCGAACTCGATCATCATCCGCACGCTCGACCTGGGCGGCGACAAATTCGCCTCGCACCTGCAACTGGCGCAGGAGATGAATCCGTTTCTCGGCTGGCGGGCGATCCGGTTTTGCCTGGCGCAACCGGAACTGTTCCGCGCCCAGCTCCGCGCCATTCTCCGCGCCAGCGCCGAGGGCAACGTGAAAATGATGTATCCCATGATTTCTGGTCTGGACGAATTGAACCAGGCCAACGCCATAGTCGAAAAATGCAAGGCCGAACTGCGCGCCGAAGGCAAAGCTTTTGACGGGAACATGGACATCGGCGCGATGATTGAAATCCCGTCCGCCGCATTGATTGCCAACACGCTCGCGCAACGGTCCAAATTTTTCAGCATCGGCAGCAACGATTTGATCCAGTACACCTTGGCGGCCGACCGCACGAACGAACGGGTTTCGCACCTCTACGAACCCACGCACCCGGCCATCCTGCGGCTGATCAAAACGATCGTTGACGCCGCGCATCAGCACGGCATCTGGACCGGCGTGTGCGGTGAAATCGCTGGCGACGCCTTCCTGACCCCGTTGTTGATCGGGCTGGGCGTGGATGAATTGAGCGCCGCGCCCTCCGTCGTCCCGCAGGTGAAGTACATCATCCGCCGGCTCAAACTGAGCGAAGCCCAAGCCCTGGCGGAATTTGCGCTGCAATGCGAGTCCCCGTCGGAAATTTATCGGCGCTGCCAGGAACTGGCCCGCGTCACCGCTCCCAGCCTGTTTGAAAGTAAAACGTGAAAGTCATCATCCTCGCCGCCGGATACGCCACACGCCTGTATCCGCTCACCCGCACGCAACCGAAACCGCTCCTGCCTGTCGCCGGCAAGCCGATGGTCGAGCACGTGCTCGACAACCTCGCGCCCATCAGCGGCATTGACCGCGTTTATGTCGTAACGAACGCCAGGTTCGCCGGCCATTTTCAAAAATGGTCGGAACATTACCGCGCCACGGAATCCAAGTTTGAATTCACCGTCGTCAACGACGGCTCGACCGACGACACCAACAAGCTCGGCGCCATCGGCGACATTCATTACGTTCTTAAAACGCAAAACGTGGACGACGATGTCATCGTCGTGGCGGGTGACAATTTGTTCAGCGAGAAGCTGGGCGATTTCGTGAAATTTTGCCGCGAGAAAAACGCGCCCGTGCTTGCGCTTTACGACGTGGGCAATCTCGAAGAGATCAAAAAATACAATTCCATTTCCACCGACGCCGCTGGCCGCATCACGTTTTTCGAGGAAAAGCCGAAAACCCCGACGAGCTCCCTCACCGGCATCGCGCTCTATTTTTATCCGAAGGCCACGATTCCGCTCATCAAGCAATACATTGCCGGGGGCAACAATCCCGACCAGCCCGGGCGATTGGTGCAATGGCTGTATCCGCGCACGGCGGTCTATACCTGGCGCGTGCCGGGACTCTGGTTCGACATCGGCTCGAAGGAAACGCTCGAAGAGGCCAACCAGATCTTCGCGAAGTTTGCCAAAAAATAAAGTTTCGTCTGTGGCAGCGGGTTGCAGTGCCTGGGAGCGCTGGCGTCCCGCCGGCCAGTCGGGAGCCGAAAATCGGAACTCGCCGGCGAGACGCCAGCGCTCCCAGATGGGTTTTTGCCCGGTCGCAAAATGATTTCCCGGCCTTCGGTCTTGTGCTACAAACAAACCGCAACTCATGGACTTTTTTGACCAGGAAGCCCGCGCCCGGAAGCAGAGCCGCCGGCTGATCTGGCTTTTCGGTTTGGCGGTGCTCGTCACGGTAATCCTGACCAACTTGGCGCTGGCCGTGGTCATTCATGCCTTCAAGCATCCCTTGTTTTCCGGGGTCTGGTGGAACCCGTTTATATTTTTGGCCACGTTGCTTGATCTTTGCGGGGAGGCCGTGGTCTTTCCGATGGAGTTTCTGAAATTAATCTGGAATCCATATCTTTTCTGCGGGGTCACGCTGATTTCATTGACTTCGGTTGCCTTGGGCAGCCTTTATAAAATCCGTCTGCTCTCGACCGGCGGTTCCGCCGTGGCCGAGTTGCTGGACGGACGTTGCGTCGAAACCAACACCTCGGCCCCGGACGAACAAAGGTTGCGCAACGTAGTGGAGGAAATGGCCATTGCCTCGGGAATGTCCGTGCCGGAAATTTACGTGCTCGACAATGAGCGCGGCATTAATGCCTTTTCCGCCGGACATACCCGCGACGACGTGGCCATTGGCGTCACGTGCGGCTGCCTGAAGCTGTTGACCCGTGACGAATTGCAGGGCGTCATCGCCCACGAGTTCAGCCACATTTTAAATGGCGACACACGGCTGAACCTGCGGCTGATGGAGTTGATGCATGGACTGTTCTGGCCGACGATTGTCGGACGGGTCCTGGTGCGCGGCAGCCCCCAGGCCCGGGATCCTGACGAGTCCATTTTTGACGAGGACACCAACCCCTTTTTTCTTCCTACCGCGCCCATCGGCGTTCTGTTCCTGATCGTCGGCGGCATCAGTTCGCCCTGCGTGCGGTTGATCAAAAGCCTGATTTGCCGCAAACGCGAATGGCTGGCGGACGCGGCGGCGGTGCAATTCACACGCAACCCGCCCGGCATCGCGGGTGCGCTCAAAAAAATCGGCGGACTCTACAAGCAGGGACGGCTCGACACGCCTTATGCGGAGACCGCCAGCCATTTGTATTTTGCGAACTCGGCCCTCGAGCCGCTGTTCAATTTTCAATCCACGCACCCGCCGCTGGCCAAACGGGTGCTGGCGATTGATCCGGCCTTTGACGGCCAATTCCCCAAGATCAAGGCCTTGCCGCCCAACCAATACGAGCGCGACCAGGTTTACGAGCAAACCCTGGCCCGGGTCATGTCCGAGGTGTGGAAAGTTCCCGAAACTCTGGTGGCGGGCGTCGGCGGGTTCACGGCCGACCACATCAAGGCGGCCGCCGCCATGCGCTTCAATTTTCCGCCGGAAGTAAACCAGGCCTTGCGCGAAGCCGCGGGCGCGGCCGGGGTCGTTTATTCGCTGATCTTGAGCGAGGACGACGCGGTGCGCGCCCGGCAAATGGAAATCCTGCGGGCGAATGGCATGTCAGAACGCACCGCGGCGCTGGCTGCGCCAATCCAGGCTTTGAGTGTCAAATACAAGCTCGCGCTGGCTGAGTTTGCCGTGCCGGCCCTGCGCCAGTACAGCCTCGACGAATACACCGCCTTTGATCAAACCGTGCAACAACTCATCGAATGCGACGAAGCCATCGAGCTTTTCGAGTATGCGCTGATGAAAATGATTGCCCGCCAGTTACGGGCCTATTTCGAAGGCCCGGACCTGGACCAGGCACGGTACGGGCGGATTCAGGACGTATTGCCGGAATGTGCTTTGGTGCTTTCGGCACTGGCGCACGTCGGCCAGGAAGATGATGAACCGGCGGCGCGGACAGCCTTTGCCCAAGGACGGCAGTTTCTCGATGCGCCGGGCGATCAAATCCAGTTCCTGCCGCGCAAGGACTGGGACTTGGCCGGGGTTGACGCCGCGCTGGCCCGGCTGGCCAAATGTCCGGTCGGCGTCCAGCGAAATATCCTGCTGGCCTGTGGCAAGACCGTTGCGGCCGACGGGCACGTCACCGAACGCGAGGCCGAACTGCTCCGCGCCATCGCCGACTCGCTGGATTGTCCCATGCCTCCCTTCGTGGACGCCATCCGCAGCGAGGAGTTGGCGCAAGAAACGTGAAGCGGGTCACTTCGCCGTCACGACAACGTAATTCTTTTTGCCTTTGCGGAGAAGGAGGTGTTTGCCGAAAAGCAAATCATCCGCCGTCACCGCGCGTTGGAAGTTTGATTCGCGGACGTTGTTCACGTTCACACCGCCGCCTTCGATGTCCTTGCGTGCCTGGCCTTGGCATGGGTGGATGCGCCAGACTTGCCGACCGGTTGAAACCAACTATTCTCGCGGCATGATTGCACGAGGTGATATTTTTAAAATCCTTGGACGAGTGTCAGTCCTGTTCTCGACGCTTGAAGCGGAGATCGCAGAATTGCTCTGTGTGCTGGTTCATCAGGAAGATCCCATGCTAGCTGCCACGGTTCTCGAACGTAGTCCGTTTGCGCGGAATCTTGAGTTGCTTAAGAAGGTCGCGCGGTTTCGGGACACACGTCTTGAGTCACGAGTCAATCGCCTGTGGACAATTGTTACACCGCTTAATAAAAAACGAAACCTCTTTGTTCATGGTTGTTGGGACATCTCGCCTATGCTCCTCGATCAGGGAAAGGTTGGGGTCTCTGATTCGAAGATAAATTATAAGGAAAATAAGAGTCGAAAGACGTGGCGGAAGGGTACTGACCACGTGCTTACATATCAGGATTTGCAGGAATATCAGGCCGAGGTGATGCGGGCGTTAAAGATGACGAGAGAATTATTGCAGGCACTTAAAAACAAGGCTTGATCTCGTGGCAAGACGGAGAAAACTGCCGCTGCCAAAATCATTTTGGGATGGACGACCGGGGTATGTGGCATTTGAATGTCTCTACTGCGTGAAGCTGAAAATATGAACCAATTAGACTACCAGCGGTTGCCAAATTATGTTACTTGCCGTTGTCAGCATTGCGACAAGGGCATTGAATTTGATGCCAGCCTCTTTCAGGCTGGAACAATGATTACCTGCCCACACTGCGGGATAGAGACTGTTCTTTTTGTTCCGCCAGTGCAGAGTGATTCAGTGCAACGGCAACCCAAGCGGAGGAAGATTATCGGGCTGATTTGCGTACTGGTCTTACTTCTCGTCTCGCTTCCAATTTTGCTCTTTCACCGCCGCAATCCGCCGGGCGCGATCAAAGCGCTGACTGAAACAAACTCACCGAATGGAGCAGTTGTGCCAATGGCGTCGAAAGCCCCGATAGTTGCGAAAGTGGCGGCTACAACGAACGCCCCCATTGAAGGTCTATTTGGACTGAAGCTCGGAGCGCCTCTGCCGCACGAGTGTCGCGTTCTGTCTGTCACCACGAACGCAGGTCTTTTGGAGTTGCGTGTCATCCCACCTCAAACGAACACTGCGTTTAATACTTATTGGGCAAAGCTCAATTTGACTGACAATCTGGTCTGCAAGGTTTACGCTTCCGGGGATGGCAAGGACATGGTGCCAAGTCTCTTCGAGACGCTCAGACAACGTTACGGCACAGATTACGAGCGCGTTTTCCACAAGACCGAGTTTGATGCGACGGATGACGTGAAACTTTTCGCAATTTACGAGTGGAGGCGCGGGGAAAGAGTTTTATATTGGGAGCTATTCATAGGATCCTACTCGCTTGGCTGCGAGGACAAGCAACTCTCTAACCCAATCTTTCCTCCTGTATATCCAAAAGGACTTTGAAAACGAGAAGGACTGATGTCGGATCGAAGCGTGCTTGTTCCATCCACAAGTTATTGAATCCAAAGGCGGCAGTGCTGCCGCGCCGCCGTGATATTTGGGCTGCGCAGCAACGCAGCCCTACCACAATTTGCTTACTTCGCCAACACGGACATGTAATTTTTCTTGCCCTTACGTAAAAGGACATGGCCGTGGAACAAATCTTTCGCAGTAAGGGCGCGTCGCAACTCCTGCTCGCGAACGTTATTCACGTAGATACCACCTGCTTCAATGTCTTTTCGCGCTTGGCCTTTCGACGGACAGAGTCCGACTTGCACAACCAATTCGATGAGCGATTTACCTGCGCCGTCGAATTCCGATCTTCTAATTTCTTTCGTCGGCACTTCACCGTCAATATCCTCAAAATAATTGAACCTGGTGTCCATGTTAAAGGCGATACCTCCGAAAAGAACACTGCTGGCAATTTGAGCCTTTTCCATAGCGTCTTTGCCATGAATCAAAGAGGTCATTTCAGCAGCCAGCACACGGTGAGCCACCCTAGCTTCTGGATTTTGTTCGTGCTTTTGCGTCAGTTCATCAATTTTTTCTTGGGAGCATTCGAGTGTAAATAATTTTAGGTAGCGGATGACGTCGGCATCGGCGGTGTTAATCCAAAATTGAAAAAACCGATAGACGCTGGTCTTTTTGGAATCGAGCCAGATGGCGCCGGCCTCGGTCTTGCCGAATTTTGAGCCGTCGGCGTTGGTGATGAGCGGCAGGGTCAGGCCATAGACGGTTTTGCCAAGTTTCTTGCGCGTGAGGTCAATGCCGGCGGTGATGTTGCCCCACTGGTCGCTGCCGCCGATTTGCAGTTCGCAATTGTGGTCGCGGCAAAGCACGTAAAAATCAAACGCCTGGAGCAGCATGTAGCTGAACTCGGTGTAGCTGATGCCCGCCTCGCGGTCTTCCATCCGGGCGCGGACGCTTTCCTTGGCCACCATCTGGTTGACGGAAAAATGCTTGCCGATGTCGCGCAGGAAATCGAGATACGAAACATCCTTTGTCCATGAAGCGTTGTCCACCAATCGCGCGGGATTGGTCTTTGTGTCGAAATCGAGCAGCTTCGCGAGCTGGGCCTTGACGCTGGCGATGTTGCGTTCGAGGACTTCCGGCGTGAGCAACTGGCGCTCGCTGGTCTTGCCGCTGGGGTCGCCCACCATGCCGGTGGCGCCACCGGCCACGGCAATGGGATGATGGCCGAGCAATTGAAACCGCCGCAGCGCGAGCAACGGCACGAGATTGCCAACGTGCAAACTGTCCGCCGTCGGGTCAAAGCCGCAGTAAAGCGTGATGGGCGCGGCGATGCGTTTGGCCAGTTCCGCCGCGTCGGTGCAATCCGCCACCAGCCCGCGCCATTTGAGTTCTTCCAGGATGTTCACAGCGGGAGATTAAATTGCCGGTGTTGGAGTTCAAGCTTTAGCTTGCTTTTCGGACACGCTGAAGCGTGAACTCCAACGCGAACTTTAGCCTTTAGCCTTCAGCCTTTGGCCTTTAGCCTTCGCGCAATGTCGCAAATGCTCAAATCGTCCGGCGCGATGGCCGCCGCCACGCTCGTCAGCCGCCTGCTCGGCATGGTGCGCGAGGTGGTTTACGCCAATTTCATGGGCGACAGCCGGGTGGCCGGCGCGTTCAAGCTTGCCTTCACCATTCCCAACCTGTTCCGGCGGCTGCTCGGCGAAGGCGCGCTGACCGCGGCGTTCATCCCCATTTTCAAGGAAAAGGAAAAAACACACGGTGAAATCGAAATGTGGCGCACGGCCAATGCCGTCATTTCCGGACTGGTCATCGCCGCCACCGCCGTCATCGGCGTGGCCATGCTCGGCATCTCCATCGCATTGAACGTCCACGCCTTCGACGCCAACACCGAATTGATGCTGAGGCTTTTGCGCATGATGTTTCCCTACATGCTGCTCGTGTGCCTGGCGGCAGCGTTCATGGGCATGCTCAACGCGCGCGGACATTTCTTCATCCCGGCAATGGGAGCCACCATGCTCAACGTCGTGATGATTGCCTCCGTGCTCTGGCTGGCGCCGAAGATGGGGCACGATTTGCGCGAACAAATCTTCGCGCTGGCCATCGGCGTGCTGGCGGCGGGTGTGGCGCAGGCGGCCTTTCAATTGCCGACGCTCTGGCACGACGGCTTTCGTTACCGGTGGGTATCGCCGTGGAAAAATGAAACCGTCCACCTCGTAGTGACCCGGATGATTCCCGGCGCCCTGGGCGTCGCTGCCTTCCAAATCAATGTGCTGCTGACGCAGACCGTCGCCTTTTATGTGGACCCGCAGATCAACGCCTCTTTCGACTATGCCGTGCGGCTCATGGAACTGCCGCAGGGCATGTTCGGCATTTCGCTCGCAACTTTTCTGCTGCCGACCCTGGCGGGGCTGGCGGCGGAGAAAAACTTCGGCGAATTCCGCGCCACCCTGCGCCATGGTCTCGGCACGCTGCTGCTGGCGAATCTGATCGCCGCCGTCCTGCTGGTGGTGCTGGCCGAGCCGATTGTGCGGTTGTTGTTTGAGCACGGCAAATTCACCGCCGCCTCCACGGAACGCGCAACCCTGGCGCTGATGTGCCTTGCGCCGGGGCTGGTGGCCTTTTCCACGGTCAACATCCTGGCCCGGGCGTTTTTCGCGCTCGGCGACACCAAAACGCCGATGCAAATCAGCATCGCCTGCCTGTTTCTGAATCTGGGTCTGGCCGTGTTGCTCATTGGTCCGCTGCGGCAGGGCGGCCTGGGCATCGCCAACACCATCACTTCCATCGGCAATGGCAGTCTGCTGCTCTATGCGCTGCGGAAAAAACTAGGGAACCTGGAAATGGAACCGTTGCGCGCCATCTTTCTGCCGCTGGCCATTGCCGGTCTTCTGGGCGGACTGACAGCGTGGGGGGGCGAGCGTTTTTGGGAACACGCCCTCGGCCATCAAACACTGGCGCTGAAAATCGGCGAGGTGTTCGCGCCGGCGATTTTGGCGGGATTGGTTTATGGCATCACCGCGCTGGCGTTCAAAATTCCGGCGGCAAAAGAAATGGCGGAGTTTGCGCTGGCGCGATTCAAACGGTAGGGCGGGCGTGGCGGCAGTCGGCAGACCGCCGGAAACTTCTCAGAATAAATGACGGCTTTCTTCCGAAAGCCGCTACGGTGCGCCTCCCATCAAATCTCCACCACGGCGGTCCAGCAGTTTTGTCCGAACGTCGGTTTGAATTTCTCCACCAGCGATTCGGCGGCTGCTTTGGTTTCGGTGATGGCAAATGTGGTTGAGCCGCTGCCGGACATCAATGTGGCCAGCGCGCCGTTCGCGCGGAGAAATTCCTGGAACAGCGCGAGCACGGGATATTTTTCCAGCGCCGGGGCTTCGAGCGAATTGTAAAATTCTGCGCCCGCCACGCGCCAATCGCCGGTTTGAAGTTCTGAAATCAGCTTTTGCGCACGGCCCGACCGGCCATTCAATGCCGCCGGAAAACGCGAGAGATTCTGATAAGCCCACGGCGTCGAAATGCCGAACCCGGGATGAATGAGCAGGATCGCCCTGCCGCGCAACGCCGGGAAAGAATCGAGCGGCTGGATATTTTCGCCGCGACCGGTGGCAAGCGCAGGCCGGTTTTGGAGGAAAAAAGGCACGTCCGAGCCGAGCGCCGCGGCGAGTTCTTCCAGCTTGGCGGCGGGAAGCGGCCGGCCAAACAATTCGTTAAACGCGAGCAGCGTGGTCGCGGCATTGCTGCTGCCGCCACCCAAACCGGCGGCCAGCGGAATTTTTTTCTCCAAATGAATGCGCACCCCGTCGCGGATTTTCGCGGCTTGCAAAAACCCGGTGGCGGCGCGATGAACCAGATTGCGCGAATCCGCCGGCAGGGCGGCATCGCTGCACGACAATTCGACCGCACCGCCGCGGCGTTCAAACGTCAGCCGGTCGCACAGATTGACCGGCTGCATGACGGTTTCGAGTTCGTGAAATCCGTCGGGCCGTTTGCCGAGGATGTTCAGCAGCAGGTTGATTTTGGCGGGCGAATTTTTTCCAAGCGGCATGGCCTTCACAAAAACAAAACGCGCCAACGGGAAATGGTTGGCGCGCCGATGAAAGCGGATCGGGTCACGGTCAATTGTCGAACACCTTGAACCGGCTGCCGGGAATGAATGGCGCAATATCGCCGCCACTGAAGCCGGTATAAGTGTCCGTGTCGAACGTCGAACCGGAAATCAGCCCCGGTTTGTAGCTGTCGGGATAGACGGGCCCCGGCGGGAGGTAATGCGGGAAGATCGGGCCGTACCCGGAACCCGGCATCGGAATGGGGAAAGTAAAGACTTCAAAGATGCCAACTCCGGTCCGCGCCAGCGTTTGGTCCAGACCCCGGATGGCCCCGACCGTATAGCCGGCGCTGGGCGATTCGAAAACGGCCGTTTGCTCGATGGAACGGCGCATGTCGCCAAAGCGGGTGATCTCAAGGCTGTTGCTGATGCCGCGGCCGAGTTTCTGTTCCGGCCCGGCGCAACCGGACGTGAATAAAGCGGCCAAGCCGGCCAAAGCGAGAAGGGACATCACGTTTCGCATACGTTTTTTAAGTTGACCTGTTGAGTTGAGCTTACGCCGAAATCGCCGGATGTAAAGTGCGTTTTACGATTTGTGCGCGGCGCGTTTCCGTTCCCGCCGATCCCAATACCACGCAATCCAGACGGTGGTTTCGTAGAGGACCTGCAGCGGCACGAACATGACAATTTGCGTTATCGGTTCCGGGGTGGTCAGCACCGCGCCAAGGACCAGGTTGATGACAATCACATAACGGCGCGCCCGGGAGAGCGTGTGATAGTCGAGAATGCCGATTTTCACGAGCGTCAGAATCACCACCGGCAGCTCAAAGCCCAGCCCCATGCCCAGCAGGAACCGGCAGACAAAACTGATGTAGTCCTCCGCCCGCCATTGAAAAGCGCCGAACCCGAGCCAGTGCGAATACTTCTGCGCCGCGGTCAACGCCACCGGCATCAAGGCGAAATAGCAAAAAGCCACGCCGAGCAGAAACAATCCGCCGCCGAAAGCCAGTCCGCGATAGATGTATTTGCGCTCGCGCAGTTTCAGCGCCGGAAAGACGAACGTGGCGACAAAATAAAAAATGAACGGCGACGCCAGCACCGTGCCGCCGTAAATTGCCACCTGGAAGGCGACCACAAATCCGCCTGCCGGACCGAGATTGATCAAATCAATTTTCAACCGGTGCGCGTCGGCAATGGCATCGGGATCGGAACTGGCGCGCCAGCCGAGCACCTGGTTTGTGCCGATGACCAGCGGCTCGACTTGAACGGATACGAAGCGGTTCGTGCCGAGTTCCAAGATTTTTTGCTGGTCCGCTGTGAGCTGAAAGAGGCCGAGACGGTTTGTGCCGAAGCTGACGGCGACGATTTGATTTGTGCCGGGATAACTGATGCTGGCACGCGTCAACGGCCATTTGACGATCTGAACGACGTAATTGCCCGCGAGCAGACAGAGCAATACCGCCACGCCCAGCGCCACCAGGCTCTTGATGAGCACCCAGCGAAGATCTTCGAGATGCTCAAGAAAAGTTTTGACCGGGCCGCCTTCGGCCTCGTTGAGGCGCTCCGATGCTGGGTCGCCAGCCATGCCAGAAATGTCCCGCCGTCAGGCCTTGGGCGGGTTGGTGGATTGGGAAACCGGCAGATCGGCCCGCGATGGTGCGGGCGCAGCGGGTTTGGCCGCCGGCGGTGTATCGGTGGTCGTATTCTGGATTTCGTCCGTCACTTCGCGCGATGCCTTCTTGAATTCCTTGATGCCCTGACCCAAACCGCGGGCAAATTCAGGGATTTTCTTGGAGCCGAACAAAATCAAAACGGCCACCAAAATGATAATCAGTTCCGTGCCGCCAATCGCCCATGCGAACAAGGTATTCATAAATTTTATCGAGCCTTGCCAACCCTACGCCTGCCTTGGCCAATAGTAAAGCCGTAAATATGGTGTCGGCGTTCGGGCCGATTTCCGCGCTGGAGACGGCGCATCCTGCAAAATAAAAAGGGCCGCGGCAAACGCACTAGTGTCCAGTTAAGAGAGACGGTCGGCGCGCAAAAAGCCTGTATGACAAGGGGTTGATCGGTTTAGGGGATGTGATCGATTCCGGGTTGGAAGGCGATATAAATCATTCATGCCTGTCTCCCAACCGGCCTTCTCTCAAGTTCTCAGTGGTCTGCATCCGCAAGCGTTTTCTCGGTGTGTGGAGCGCTTTGCCATGCCGCGAATTAGCTCCGGCTTGCTTCCAAAGGCGCGAAAATTTCGGTTCCGTTTTTTGGGGGCGGCGCAAAGTCCGCGCCACAGTGCTCGCATTTTTCACGATCAACCGACCGGGGCTTTTCGCAGTTCGGGCAAGGCTCTTGTGCCGGCCATTCCTGCACACTCAGG
This sequence comes from uncultured Verrucomicrobiae bacterium, assembly GCA_963744965.1. Taxonomy (GTDB): domain Bacteria; phylum Verrucomicrobiota; class Verrucomicrobiia; order Limisphaerales; family UBA11358; genus UBA11358. Next base: position 393,032 of record CAVUVT010000005.1, on the reverse strand, counting down.
AACGCCAGGAAGCCGGGCAGGCCACACACCAGCAGAAACCCCGCCCAACCCAGTTGTGCTCGGACGTTGAAATGATACCGCCGGCACAGCCACCCGCCCGCCGGGACCCATATTATCACCGCGGTCGCCAGGCTGATCAGCATTTCTTTCCACGGTAATGCATGCCAGTTCTGTTCGATCTCCTTCCAACCCCCCACAACGCACAGGTGTAACACCCAAAGCCCCGGAGGCATCAGCACCGAAACCATTTTGTCGATGAGCGAAAACTCTTGTTTGGGCAGGGACAAAGCGGGCAGGTCGGTGCTCTTCAACATCCCCTGGTCGCGGGCAAACCAGGTCACGTGCGTGGGTAGTTTTACCCCGGCTTTTCGGTTCGCCGCATCCGTCGGAGCGAGCCAGAGTGCAAACTGATCTGCCGGTTCAAGGAAATAAACCCAAATGTCCTTGTAGTCCGGATAGGCTGTTCCGTAAGGCGATTTCCAAATCACTTTGCCGTCCTTGGCCAACAGATGGACGAACTGCCGGGTGACCACAACCGTGTAATCCCACTCGTCTTTAAGTGATATTTCCGTGACGGCGCCGATGGCATCGCCGTTCGTGGCGGTAAAGAGTGATTTGACCGTCCGGTCTTGCAGGTCAAACTGGTAAACCGTCGTGGCGGTTCGGACGGTCCGCTTGTTGGGACCAGCATACCACCAGTCGAAGCTGTCATTGGGGGAACGGAAACGATCACCGCTTCCGGAAAGGTCCGGGCTGAAACCATTCGGGCCTATGCTGCCAATAACCCGCCGGGTCATCACATCGTAGCCGGCAAACCGCCCATACCGGCTCCAAAAGAACCAAAGTGTCTTCGGCGTTTCCTGCCAGAACGTGAACAGTTTTTCCGGGTTCCAATTGATTGACCGTCGCTCATCAAAATTCACGTGGATCGGATAGTTTTTACCGCCCAGCCGGTAGAAATATTCCTGGTTGATAATGTTGCCGGTCTTCAAATCCCTGACCGGTTTCCCGTCCAAGTCCAGATACTCGGCCGGTTTGCCGCCACCCACATTTGCCTTGTAGATCGCACCGTCCTTGGCCATCACATATTTCGAATATTGCCTGGTCATAACCCGGTTCGGGAGTGTTGCCACCAGGACGAACGCCACGATAAAGAAAACGAAGCCGGCGCCCACAGTAAGGACGGCTGTGAGACCCATTTTTCCCAACGTTGGCTGGCCACGATAGTGACCATCACTATGGAACGCACCCCAAACCGCTGCGACCAGAATGAAGACGCTGGTCAGAATGAACAATCCGGTGAAAACGACGGCGCGCGGCTGGTCGGATGGCCAATTGATCGTCGCGATGGAAACCAGAATGGCCAGCGACAGACCCAAGGCCCGACTGGCATACCAGCGTGCCTGGCGGAGGCCGGTGAGCATTCCGGCGAAATAATAAACGACGCCCCCGAAGAAATACGTGGCTAGCGGCAGCACCATGGACCATTGAAAAGGCGCCGCCACGTTTCCTGGCGCCGCCGCCCAGGCGATGAAGCAAGCCAGAGGCAAACCCGCCGCGGCCAGATAAATCATCAATCCGGCAATGATCTTGCCGAAGAAGATTTCCGTGCGGGTGGCGGGCCGATGCACCAGAAACGCCCAAAGATCGCGGGGCTTCTCGTTATGGATCTGCACCCATCCTAGAACCATGCCGAAAAGGGCGCACAACCAGCCGGCTTCCACCAGAAAGAGCGACGAGGTTACCGGTTGCAGTCGGTACGAGTAATTGGCCGCGCTGCTTAATCCCAAGGCTGTCTCTTCCATCATCCCGACGTAATAGCGATAACTTCCCACCGCCAGCACCGTAAAAACCACCAGACCCAACACGGCCAGTTTCAAATTCTCGCGCAGTTCCTTCTCAATCAATGCTTTCATGGTTGTGCCTCCGTTTCCGGCAGGATGAATGATTTTTCCCCTCGCTCGCCCAGATAGCTGATGAACGCGTCCTCCAGGCTGATGGGCACCGGTTCCATCTGCGTCGGGGCCAGCGCCCGCAACTTCTGTTCCGTCGCGCCGTTGTAATGCACGCAGGTGAGCCGGAGTTCACCCTCAGCCCGGAAGGCTTGAAGCAGCCCGGGAATCTGCGGCAACGGCGGCGGCGTGCCGGGGAACCGCAGCCGGATCTGCCGCACGCTGTTCCGAAATGTCTCCAGCGAACAGCACACGCGCAGGACACTCTGGTCCAGCACGGCGATGTAATCAGCCACCCGCTCGACGTCCGCCAGTTGGTGCGAGGAGAAGAAAATCGTCCGGTCCGAACGGCGCGTCAGATAAATCATGGATTCAATCAGCGACCGGTGCGCCACCGGGTCCAGTCCCAGCGCCGGGTCGTCGAGGATGAGCAGCTCCGGCTCCGGCGCCAGCGTCAGGCCCAAACAGAGGCCCGCCCGTTCGCCGCGCGACAGGTCTTTTACCCGTGCCGTTGGCTTGAGGCTGAAATGCCCGATGACGCCGCGAAAGACTTTTTCATTCCAACGCGGATAAAACTGCGATTGAAATTCACCGCATTCCTTGACACTCATCCAGCCGTAAAGCTGGTGCTCCTCGGTGAGGTAGCCGATGCGCGCCCGGGCTTCCGGCGGCAGGGAGCGGATGTCATGTCCCAGGATGTTGCCCTCGCCGCGCGTCGGCTCGAGCAGCCCCAGCAACATGCGGATGGTGGTGGTTTTGCCGGAACCGTTCCGGCCCAGAAATGCAAACACACACCCGCGCGGCACCTCCAGGTTCAGGTCATAAACGGCCGGCCTGGCGCCGAAATACCGTGTCAGACCCCGGGTGCGAATGACGACTTGTTCATTCATGACTATTTTTCTCCTTTCGCACTTTTCCATTGACCAAGTTTCTTCTCAAAAGCCTCCCGCAGTTCCTGCGGCGTGAAATCCATCACCATCGCTTCGCCGATGGCCGCATCCATCAACGGCTCCAGCCGCCGCCAGCCCTCCTCGCGCGTGAACATTTTGCGTTTGCGGATGACAAACACCCCGCGGCCGGACCGGGATTCGATCAACCCCTCCCGCGCCAGATCGGTGTAGGCCCGGGCGACGGTGTTGGGATTGATAACCAGCCGCTCCGCCAGCGCGCGAATGCTCGGCAGCGGGTCGTCCACCGCCAGCTTCCCGGAGGCGACCGCCAGGCGCACCTGATCCGTAATCTGTTTGTAGATCGGCGTATTCGACCCGGTATTGATGTTGAGGTTAATCATGCCATTGCATACTGTACTAATACAATTAGTACACTATGACGCAAGTGTCAAGAATTTTTTTTGGCGGGTGGAAGCCGGCAGACTTTGTCCTTTGGCATCCTCGCATCACACGCCGGAGACCGTCACCAGAATGGTGCGCTGGCGCGGTTTGATGTCGCATTCCAGGTGAAAGATTTGTTGCCAGGTGCCCAGCACGGGTTTCCGGTCGGCCACCGGCACGGTCAATGACGGTCCCAGCAAAGTGGCCTGCAAATGCGAATGGCCGTTGCCGTCGTGCCAGGCCTGTTCATGTCCGTAGTCACGGTCCGGCGGGATGAGTTTGTCCAGCAGGTCCGGCAGGTCTTCCAGCAGGCCCGGCTCGAATTCAATGGTGCCCAGCGCGCCGGTGCTGCCGACGTTGAACACGTGTACCGTGCCCGTGCGCACGCCGGAGTCGTGGACAATTCGCGCCACGTCCGCCGTGAGGTCGTGCATCTGGCGGTGGCCCCGGGTTTCCAGCTGGATTTGTTTTTGGTAAATCATGCCCTTTTCCTGCGCCGAATGGAACGGGAGCGCAATGCTTTTCCCAGCCTCGTTTTCCGTGAACTCCGCAAAACGAATATACGAAACTTTGTCGTATATGCGACAAAATTTCGTATTCCCAAGTTCGCGGTCCCGATGACTATGCTCCCGCAACATTGCCGGGCGGCTTCTTCATTCGCTGGCGGATGACAAATCCAAAAGCCGTGTCTGTGGGAGGCGATCGGCGATAATCAATCGGGCAAGGTTCATCCAGCGTTGACAGCGGTCGAGCACGATGCCGTCGGACGTGGTGATGATTTCATCAGTGTGCGACAGGACGTGGTCGGGGCTGAAGGTCAGTTCCACCTCCATGTTCCAGCCGGCCTCGGCGGCGGCTTCGCGGATGAGGGTCTTGAGGCGTCCGCTGTTGGAGACCGGCCGGTCGAGCCACCAGCGACAGCAACTCACGCCCAGCGCCGTGGCGGTTTCGCCAACCAGGCGCAAGGCCGGCAGGGTCTCCGCCAGCTTGCGATAGCGGCGGTGAATGCCGGCGATGTCCCGGCAGCAACCGTCGCGGCACAGCAGCACAATCCCGCCGGCCAGCGCGCTTTCGAGGATGGTCAGGACATTGTAGCCGTCGAGCCAGAGTTCCTTGCCTTGCAGCCGGCCGGGTTCCACGCGGAGTTTCTGGCGGCGTTGAACGTCTTCGCGCGAGCAGGCGTGGCGGGAAACGGCCATGCGCTGGCGGCTGGTGAGGTTGTGGCGGTTACCGACCAGCTCGACCGCCGAGCGCGCGGCGTAGCCACGGTCAAGCAGCCAGCAGAGATCGGCGGCGGCGGCGCGGAGTGCGGGGAGTTGCCGGGCGGCAAAAAGCCGCTCGTCCTGGGGAGCGAGGCCCCGGTGTGTTTGATGCCGTGCCATGAAGAAAAGATTGGCTTGCCGGGTCGTAGCTCGCAACGTTTCTGTCTGTGGAATCCAGCCCGCCTTCGCGCGCTACGGCGCGGCGGTCTTCGCTCTCCTCTGCGTAGCGAGCGAAGACTGGTGCGCATAGCAGGACTTGAACCTGCACGGGTTGCCCCACTACCACCTCAAAGTAGCGTGTCTGCCAATTCCACCATATGCGCACGCACCTTCATAATGAACCAAGTGACGGCGGTTTGTGCAAGTTGAATCGAAGCCCGGCTGCAAAAGAGCGCCCATTTGTTTCTAATCCGGGAAAAGCCATTGCCAGCCGCGCCAGCGGTTGGGATGGGCTGGATTGAAGCCTTCACCGTGCTTCGGCTTCTCCAGGTCCCATTGCAGGAGGATGCCGATGCTGTTCGCTCCGCGACCGTGTGACCGGATGGCATCCACGCCATAAGCGTAGTCGAACATGATTTTCAAACGGTCGGACGGCGCGCGATAAAAGATGCCGCCGCCCACGCCGGTGAGCGAATTGCCCGGCTGCTCCGTGCCAGGCAGATAATCCACCACGGCCGTGGCTTCGTTCACGCTGAGGTTCCAACGCTGGCTGTGGTCGAGCGGCAAAAGATAGTTCGCGTTGAACAACACGAACTGGCGGGCGCTGATTTCCTGAAAATAATAACCGGGCAGCGACAGCGGGAATTCCGACACGAGCGGCAGATACCCGCCGAGCCGGTAGGCGCTGAAACGGTCGGCGTCCACGCTCGTGCCGGCCATCAGCCGCACGTAAAAATTTTGCTGGCTCTTGGGTAGCGTGTAGGACAGCGCCGCTTCGGTCCAAAACAGATGCGATTGCTCCTCGGTCTGGTAACTGCCATTGATTCCATACGGCCCGTAACTGGTGCGGAATTGTCCCTCATACCAGACGGACAATTCCATGGCGAGCGCCGGGAACAGTGTCGGCTCGATGCCGCCCCAGCGCAAACCGGTGCGCACACTGAAGGTCCCGCGCTCCCCCGGCAAGGCGAAGTTGGTGGCCGTGTTCCCCCACTGGTCGTAAGTGGAATAGTGTGCCGTGCCGCGCAGGACAAGGTTCAGCGGAATCAGGTCGCCGGGATTGAACAAATGATAGACGCTCGCCGAGATTTCGCCGCCGCTGCCTTCAAAGGATTGGCTGGGATAGTATGTGCCGCCATGGATTTCGTTGTAACTGTCGGCGAAACCGCCGCCCGCCAGCCCGAGGCCGAAGTCCGTATTCGGCCCGAGTCCCTGGACAAAACCGAACTCGGAATCGAGATACACCGGCGCCACTGCCAGCCGCAGCGTCAGGTTCGTGCGCAGGAAATCCGGCTGGTTGTGATAATAAAATGCGTAGCCGGCGAACGGCGCGTGGCCCTCGAGTGCCTGGTTGTAACCGAGCTGGATCAGGTCGCGCTTGACCGGGTCAATTTGCGCGAACCCGGAAACCGGGGCGAACAACGCCAGCCATACCAGCACGCGCCCGATTTTTTTCATCGCCGTTTTCGTAACCCAAAGCCGCGCCGCCAGCAAGCGCGAATCCACTCCCCGCTGGACACGCGGAAAATTTTCCGGCCTACTGTTGCGCCAATGCCGCCACTCAACGCTGAATTGCTGGCCAAGGCCAAGTCGCTCGGTTTCTCCGACCGGCAAATCGCGCATTTGACCGGCTCGACCGAGGACAAAATCCGCGCGTTGCGGAAAAAACTCGGTCTCGTGCCCAGCTACCGGCTCGTGGACACCTGCGCCGCCGAGTTCGAGGCTTACACGCCGTATTATTATTCGACCTACGACCGCGGCGACGATGAGGTGAAGGGCAACACCGCGAAGAAGGTGATGATTCTCGGCGGCGGACCCAATCGCATCGGCCAGGGGATTGAATTTGATTATTGTTGTGTCCATGCCGCGTTTGCGCTCAAGGAAGACGGCTTCGAGACCATCATGGTCAATTCCAATCCCGAAACCGTCTCCACCGATTACGACACCAGTGACAAATTGTTTTTTGAACCACTCACGCTCGAAGACGTGCTGCACATTTATGAACGGGAAGGCTGTTGGGGCGCGATTGCGCAGTTCGGCGGGCAGACGCCGTTGAACCTCGCGCTCGGCCTCCAGAAAAACGGCGTCAACATCATCGGCACCTCGCCCCAGAGCATCGAGATCGCCGAGGACCGCAAGCTCTTCGCCGCGATGCTCGACAAACTGAAAATTCCGCAGCCGCCCAATGGCATCGCCACGAACGAAAACGAGGCGATCGCCGTCGCCAAAGGGCTGGGTTATCCGATCCTGGTGCGCCCGTCGTTTGTGCTGGGCGGACGCGCGATGCAGATTGTTTATTCCGACGCCGAGCTTCAGCATTACATGCGTTTTGCGGTCGAGGCGTCGCCGGAACGCCCGGTGCTCGTGGACAAATTTCTGGAGGACGCGACCGAAGTGGACGTGGATTGCATCGCCGACGTCGGCCAGTTCAAAAACCCCGATGACGGCCACATTGTCATTGGCGCTCTGCTGGAGCACATCGAGTTTGCCGGCGTCCATTCCGGCGACGCCGCGATGGTTTTGCCGCCGCACACCCTTTCTAAAAAGGTCATCGAGACGATTCGCGACCATACGCACGCGATGGCGCGCGAGCTGAAGGTCATCGGCCTGATGAACGTGCAATACGCGGTGAAGGGCGAAAAGGTCTATGTGCTCGAAGTCAACCCGCGCGCGTCGCGCACCGTGCCGTTCGTGAGCAAGGCGATTGGTTTTCCGCTGGCCAAACTTGCCGCCAAGGTCATGGCCGGCAAAACCCTGAAGGAACTCGGCTTCACAAAGGAAATCTGGCCGAAATATTGGGCGGTGAAGGAATCCGTTTTCCCGTTCAACCGTTTTCACGGGCAGGACATCCTGCTCTCGCCGGAAATGCGTTCGACCGGCGAGGTCATGGGGCTCGACGCCGACCGCGGCATCGCCTACGCGAAGTCGCAGATGGCCGCCGGCTCGCCGCTGCCGCTCGGCGGAAAGATTTTCATCAGCGTCAGCGACGCGCATAAAAAGGAAGTTGCGGCCGTGGCGAAACAGTTTGCCGATCTGGGCTTTGAACTGATCGCCACCGGCGGCACGGCGACCGTTCTGGAAAAGGCGGGGCTGACCGTCCAGCGCGTTTTCAAACTCGCCGAAGGCCGGCCGAACGCGATTGACCTGCTTAAAAACAAGGAAATCCAGCTGGTCATCAACACCCCCGCCGGCGAGTCGCCTCGCGCCGACGAAGTGAAAATCCGCACCACCGCCGTTTACACCGGCACGCCGATCATGACGACGCTCAGCGGCGCCAAGGCCGCCGCCCGTGGCATCGCCGCAATAAAAAAGAGCGGTTACGATGTGCAGACGTTGCAGGAGTATCACTGATCCTTCTTCAAAACCGTAGGAGACGACGTAAGGAGTCTCTGACTGAAAATTTGAAGCGCAGATTCGAAATGTAGTCTCGTCACCTCGACTCCTACAAGATTGACGGCGGAGTGTGGCCGCCTGCTCGCGATTTATCGGAGTCCCCGGCCACAGCAATGCACGAACGGCGACGCGCTTTGGCCAAACCGATGCTGGCCTGCTTTGCCACGTTGCTGCGCCCGTGGACGGGCGCACTCCGGCGGCCGGGGGAAAACTGCCGCTACCAAAATCAGTTTGAGATGGACGACCGGGGCGGAGTGAGGTTTGAATATCCGGCGTGTTCACTTTTGAATGGGACGCGAACAAGGCCGAATCAAATCAGGCCAAGCATGGCATCCGCTTTGAAGAAGCCACCACGGTGTTTGGGGATCCTCGTTCGGTGACGATTCCCGACCCGGCGCACTCGCGAGCGGAAGACCGTTTTATCATTTTAGGCCGCTCCCACCTGGACAAATTGCTGGTTGTGGTGCATACAGAACGGGGCGATAATATTCGTATCATCAGCGTGCGGCACGCGAGCCGGCGCGAACGGAAATTTTATGAAGAAGCCATCCGCTAAATCAGCCGATAAAGACATGCGGGCGGAATACGATTTTTCGCGCGGCGTGCGCGGCAAGTATTTCCGCCGTTACCATCGCGGCGCGAACGTGGTGGTGCTGGAGCCGGACGTGGCCAAAGCCTTCCCCAATGCCGGAGCGGTGAACGATTCCCTCCGCGCACTGGCGAACATCATCCACCGGCAGGGAAAAGCGCTCGCCGGAAAATCGTAGGCGACGACGTGCTTATCTCGCCGTAGTCAGGTAAAGGCGAAAGGAGCCTCTGGCTGAAAATTTGAAGCGCAGATTCGAAATGTAGTCTCGTCACTCCTACAAGATTGACGGCGGAGTTGGCCGTCCCCGGCCACAGCGATGCACGAACGCCGACGCGCTTTGGCCAAACCGATGCCGGCCTGCTTTGCCACGTTGCTGCGCCCGGGGACGGGCGCACTCCGATGAGCGGGGGAAAACTGCCGCTGCCTAAATCAGTTTGGAATGGACGACCGGGCAATGGGCGTTTGAATTTTTAACTACGGATGGACACGGATGGACACGGATTTTTCAAGCCCGTAGGGCTGGCATCTTTGTAGCCCGGCCATCCAAACAAACCAAAGCTCCAGCGGAGCGATATCGTCAGGGGGCAAAGCGGTGGAGGGCCACCGCAGTCCAAAACGCAGGCGTTTTCTTGTGACATGCGAACTGCGCGAAGCGTCTTGGAGTGCGCCAGCCCTCTGGCGCTTTGGAAATGGCGCAAACGAACGGCGACGCGCTTTGGCCAAATCGATGCTGGCCTGCTTTGCCACGTTGCTGCGCCCGTGGACGGGCGCACTCCGGCGGCTGGGGGAAAACTGCCGCTACCAAAATCAGTTTGAGATGGACGAAATACGGAATGAAATTTGTTTTGACGTCCGCCCTCACCTTAAATCCTCTCCCCCGGGAGAGGAAATCACCATTGGCTGATTCTGGTTTTGCGGATGTCCGTCCGGCCAATCCAGTCGAGCAAATTTTCAAGAGGACGGCGAACGGTTCTCCTTCTCCTTGGGGAGAAGGCCGGGTTGAGGGAGGGCGTTGCACCAAACTACAACCGCGCGGTAAGCGGAGTGTGGCCGTCCCCGGCCACAGCAAGGCACGAACGGCGACGCGCTTTGGCCAAACCGATGCCCGGCCTGCTTTGCCACGTTGCTGCGCCCGGGGACGGGCACACTCCGGCGGTCAGGGGAAAACTGCCGCTGCCAAATTGATTTTGGGATGGACGACCGGGGCAAACGGCGTTTGAATTTGTTTATGTGTCAACAAAAGGCATGTGATATTGTGGATACGGAGCGTCTTCAAAAGTTTTTAAAGAAACGCGAAGAATGGCTTTCGTGGTTGAATGGCGAAGACCAGCATTCGATTTGGAGACAAATTACATCACTCCTTTGGGATTATGCACTTTTCAAAACAATCAGGGAACTCCGCATAGAAGCAGCACAAAACCCAATAAAAGAAATCGGTTTTAATACGCCGGTGCTGCGTTTGTTAGAAGCAGGTTTTGTCTTTACCCAAGCTACTGGGATTCGCCGTCTATCAGAAAAGCAATGGCGCGATCCAACGAAGCATATCATATCGTTAAAGGCTTTGCTTGATGAAATCAAAACCGAGCGGGAACTGCTGACGCGCGAGGTGTATTTAGCTTGTCATGGATTGCCTTATGAGCCCGAACCGGCTAAAAAGAGATTTTACGATAGCCTCGCATCCTCTGGAAAAATACTTTCCTATGTCGGCATGGATACCAGCGGCCCGGAAGCGTGGGCTTCGTCGGAGAGGGCGCATAATCACTTTGATAAACTTTCCGATGTTTCTGTTCCTGGGCGTTCCCGCGACGATCTTATTCCAATCGCATGGTTCGACTCGCTAGAATTAAAAATCAAAAGCTGCGATGATATTTGCGTCCTTGCTGACAAGTTCATTGCTCATGCTGCGCATCCCACAAGCCTTGTGGGTTTAACTAAGGCTCAAACGCAAGTGACGCTCTCCCAACTGAAGGCGTGTTATCAAGCGATTATCGAAGTTACGACATCAGTTGGTGTCCAGATACTTCAGGACTCGGTAACCACCACAGTGCCAGTGCCGCAATTCGATCTTCTCGAAAATCTCGACAAACAATGGATTAGCGAAGGAGGCATGAGTAAGGCGAGAGACATTTGGGAGAAAAACTGTGATGAAATTGAAGTGTTGGCGTCGCTGCGTGATACTTGCCAGCCGATTGAAACCAAGTAATCTGCTGATATGAAACGGATTTTCTCGGTTTGTATTTTCCTTTTGATGTTGGGCATAGCTGCTGCTCAACAGTCCACTAATAATTCATCCGTCGTAACGAATGACACAAATTCTCCAGACAAGGAAATAATGGCAAAGGCACTGAGGGGTAGCGCGACCGCTCAATGCGCTCTCGGCGAATTTTACTATTTCAAGTCTGATTCAACTGTAGGCGAAGCCTTGAAATGGTTTCGTAAAGCAGCCAATCAGGGCAATGCGCAAGCTGAATACTATCTGGGACGATGCTATGAAAATGGATATGGAGTGTTGTTCGTGTAGATGCGGCGAATGATCTGGCGTTGCTCAAGGCCGTAGGCCACTTCACGCCGTTGCCAGTGGCGGCGAGCCGGGGCGTGAAGCTGGGTGGCACGGTGGCCACGGTGGGTTTTCCAGACATCGGGTTGCAGGGATTTTCGCCCAAGCTGGCCAAGGGGGAAATTGCGTCGCTGTCGGGCAGCCAGGATGACCCGCGTTATTTCCAGATCAGCGTGCCGGTGCAGCCGGGCAATTCGGGCGGGGCGCTGGTGGATGAGCATGGCAACGTGGTTGGTATCGTATCGGCCAAGTTGAACGCACGGGCGGCGTTGGACGCCACGGGGGCGTTGCCGGAGAATGTGAATTACGCAGTGAAGAGCAGTTTTCTGTTGAGCTTTCTTGAATCTGTGCCGGCAGTTTCAGCCAAGCTGAAGGAACCAATCACGGCTGATCGGAAGTTTGAGGACGTGGTCAAGTCGGCGCAGGATGCGGCGGTGCTGGTTCTGGTGTATTGAAGATTTTTTAACCGCAAAGAACGCAAAGAACACATAGAAAAAGGATTCTTTGGAATACAGCCGGGTTTTCATCTTTGCGATCTCTGCGTTCTTTGCGGTGAATAAAAGTTGGGGACTCGTGGAACTCGCCCCTCCGAAGTTTCGTGTGTTTGGTGTGTTTCGTGGTTAATCGGTTCCGTTCCGGCAGCGGTGCAAGCTGAAGCTTGAACTCCAACGCGATTGTTTTATTTTGGCGGCGTTGAAATCCACCGCTCCAATTCTGCTCCCGTTGCTCAAGCAATATTTCGGGTTCACCTCGTTCCGCCCGTTGCAGGAGGAAATCATCCGCGATGCGCTGGCCGGGAAGGATGTCTTCGCATTGCTGCCCACCGGCGGCGGCAAATCGCTCTGCTTTCAACTGCCCGCGATGGTCCAATCCGGCCTGACGGTCGTGGTGTCGCCGCTGATTGCCTTGATGAAGGACCAGGTGGACGGGATGCAGGCTGGCGGCATTCCGGCGACGTTTCTCAACTCCTCGCTCGCCCAAGGCGAATCGCGGGCGCGGCTGCGCGGCCTGCATAACGGCGAGTACCGCCTGCTCTACCTCGCGCCGGAGCGGCTGATGCTGTCGGGAGTGCTTTCGGATTTGCAGCGTTGGAACGTGCGTTTGCTGGCGGTGGACGAGGCGCATTGCATCAGCGAATGGGGACACGATTTCCGCCCGGAATACCGCCAGCTCGCGGAGCTGCGGAAGCTTTTTCCCGAAACACCGATGATGGCGCTCACCGCCACCGCCACCGAACGGGTGCGCGCCGACATCGTAAAACTGCTCGAGCTGCGCGAGCCGCGCTGCTATGTCGCCAGCTTCAACCGCCCCAATCTCACTTATCGCGTGCTGGCCAAAAACAAACCGTATGACCAGGTGTTGGAATTCGTCCGCGCGCGACCGAAGGAAAGCGGCATTGTTTATTGCCAGTCGCGCAAATCCACCGAGAGCGTGGCCCAGCGTTTGAACGGGGACGGGGTAAAAGCCCGGCCGTATCACGCCGGGTTGACGCCAAAGGAGCGGTCGGAACATCAGGAACTGTTTCTGCGCGATGACGTGCGCGTGATTTGCGCGACCATCGCCTTCGGCATGGGCATAAACAAGCCGAACGTGCGTTTCGTCATCCATTATGATCTGCCGAAGAACATCGAGGGTTATTACCAGGAAACCGGCCGCGCGGGCCGCGACGGTCTGCCGGGTGATTGCGTGCTGCTCTTCAGCGCCGGCGACGTGATCAAGCAAACGCAGTTCATTGACGAAAAGCCGGACCCGCAGGAACAGCAGATTGCGCGCGAACAATTGCAGAAGATGGTGCATTACGCGGAATGCTCGGGCTGCCGGAGGCGGGAACTGCTGGCGTATTTTGGCGAAGAGTTTGGAGCGCCGAACTCCGATTCGGCACGCACGGATGATCCAGCCAAACCCGCCGATTCGGAGATCGGCGCTCCAAACTGCGGCGCGTGCGACAACTGCCTTTCACCGCGCGCCACCTTCGATGGCACGCTCGCCGCGCAAAAGTTTCTCTCCTGCGTTTATCGCATTCGCGAGAACACCCGGTTCGGTGTCGGTTTGAACCACGTGGTTGAAGTCCTGACCGGCGCGGACACGGAGAAGATTCGCAAGTGGAACCACGAGCAACTCTCGACCTACGGCATCGGCAGCGAACACAGCCGGCCGGAATGGGCGGCGATCGGGCGGGAATTGATCCGGCTCGGGCACTTGCGGCAGACGACCGGGAAATTCAGCGTGCTGGAGTTGACCAACGAGGGGTTGGCCGCGCTCAAGCAACGCCGGAAAATAACCCTCACCAAACCGGTTGCCGTGCCGGAGACAAAAACGCATCGCGCGGGCGAAATCGCGTGCGATGAGGTTTTATTCGACCAGCTGCGCAAACTTCGCCGGCAACTGGCCGACGAGCGGAACGTGCCGGCCTACATTGTTTTCTCCGACGTGGCGTTGCGGCAGATGGCCCGGGATTATCCGGAGAGCGAGCGTGAGTTTGCGCGCATCATTGGCGTGGGCGAAAAGAAACTGCGCGAGTTTGGCGAGGTGTTTCTCGCCGAAATCGCAACCTATTTGCAAAGCAACCCGCGCCAGTTTTTTGCCGACGATTCATTCGCCGGGCCGCCCGGGCGCAGATGAGGTAGGGCGGTTTCTCCGAACCCGCCGTGCGGCCGGCTCGGAGAGCCAGCCCTACCAAATCACGGAATGACATTTGACAGTCGCGGAGCGACGGACGGAAATTAGCCGGGGACAACGTCCCCGGTAGAAATAAAAAGGTCACGTCCTGAAAGGACGATGGAAAATGAGTGCTGGATTTCCACCGTCCCTTCAGGGCGCATTTTGCTTTGGGGCGATGAACCCGGCACGTTGTGCCGGGCTGATTTCCGAATGTCCCTGTCGGGACGAATGGCACGTTGGGCCATGGTGCCGACGGATTTACTTTTTCTCTGCCGGATCCGGCGGCGGATTGGTTTTTTCGAAGTTCAACGCCGCCGAGTTGATGCAATAACGCAAGCCGGTCGGTTTCGGGCCATCGTCGAAGACGTGGCCGAGATGGCTGCCGCAATGCGCGCATAACACCTCCGTGCGATGCATCCCGAAGCTGTCATCTTCGCGCAGGATTACTTTCCCCTCCGCCGCCAAATCATAAAAACTTGGCCAGCCGCAGCCGGAGTCGAACTTGGTGTCCGAGGTGAAAATGATTTCCCCGCACGCTGCGCAGCGATAGACCCCGGGTTCCTTGGTGTTCCAATACTTTCCGGTGAACGGCCGCTCGGTATCGGCCTGGCGCAGCACACGATATTGCTCCGGCGTCAATTCCCGGCGCCATTCCGCGTCGGTTTTGGTAACTGGAAATTTCATGGTCTGATTCGTGGTTGAGTTGGCGGTTGCGGGCACGGCAGCGACGTTGTTGGTCGGCGAGGCATTGCAGCCCACCGCCAAAATCAGCGCGCCGAGCGCGGACAAGTTAAACGTCGCTTTCATGTTTCAAACAATCAAAGCACGGTTTCGTGACCGGCACGCTGTCAAACGGCGGTGGTGATCATGTTTGCGCGGCGCGTCATCCATCTTGCTATTTGTCGGAACTGGCTTCTTTGCGGCGGCGAATTTCAGCGCGCCGGAGATTGGGGGGCGGGGACGGCGCAGCCGGTGGGGCCGACTGATAGCAATACTCTGGATTCCACAATCGGCCGCGCAATGCATTTTCGAAGCCGTGCGGCCACAGAGGCGACGCGCTGGTGACGGCCACTTCCCCCAAAGCCTTCAGGGCCGCGGGATCGAATAGTTTCTCGAAAAGGGGGAAAACCGTTTCCTCCTCCCGACGAAAATGCTCGCGGGAAGCCTTAAGCCCCGCCCTCAGGAACCGCACCGCCTCGACGAACTCCGCCGCCTGCGTGGCGTGTTGCAGGCACGCATCAATCTCATCATGGTCCTGGTACAACTGATTCAACTCGCCCTTTTCCGCCAAGACATGGTCCAATGCCGCATAGGCCAGGTTCTGTTCCACATCGGCATGCCCGGAGAGCACCCCTTCGACCAGCCGGCCGAGCAGCCGCACCTCGGCCACTGTCCGCACGTCGGGCAGGAGGCGGTCAATCTCATCAAACAACTCACAAAACACGGTGTGTTCGGTGGTCAGAAAATTCGTAATGATATTATTTGGATTCATGCCATCCATTTTAACAGTTTATATCCGACAAGTCGAAAGCGCAAGGGATGAAGTTGCCGCGGTCGTGCTGTTCGAGCGGGCGCGGAATCGGGGCTTGGTGACCGGCAGCAGCGGCTCTTCATCCGCATCATGCAACGCGTGAATCATCGAAAGCTTTCTCCGCTGACGGACGCAACACGCGATACCGGTGTGTCCACGGATCAATCCGGCACACGGCGCGATAATCACAAAATTCACAAGGTGTTTCATGGCCTTTGCGATACGGATCGACCTGCGCCGCGCCGGAAAAAATCGCCCGCCCCATTTCCTGCAACTGCGCCCCAACGCGGTCGAGCAATGCTTCGAATTCCGCCCGCGGCAATGCCTCCACCGAATTTGACCGCACACTGCCATCCTTGTTCAACCGGTAATTAAATTGATCCGCCGCGCTGGTGCGGTCGAGTCGGGATAATGCGCTGGCGTCAAAGCGTCCGGCATGACGATACGCGCGTTTGCGCGCGGCGGCGGTGTCCGCCAGCGCTTCGTCGCGTGTGCCGCCGCTTTCATATTGCCCGCGCAGGTTCACGTAAAAAACGCCCGCCGGAATCAATTGTTGCACGCCCAACAGCGCGCGCGAATCCGGCCAATGGCGCGCGGCCGCCAGATACGCCAGCAATTGCAATTGCACGCCGTGTTCGACCAGAATTTTATCGAGCTTTTGCCGGCCGGATTTGTAATCCATCACCACGCATAACGCGCGGTCGGCGGTTTCACGGCACAAATCAATACGGTCAATCCGGCCCCGGAGCGCGAGCCGGTGTCCGGCGGCCAAATCCATTTCCCAGGCGGGCGCGCCGTCGGGGCCGAAACCAAATTCGAGTTCGGCCACGGCCGGGTCGAATTCATATTGCCCGCGCATCCAGGTCACCAGGGTTTCGACAAAATCCTGCAACGACTCAGCCAGCACGCGCGCGGTGAACCGGCTTTGCTCGCCGGTGTGCAACAGGCCGTCGCGGTAGTTCGGCGCGAGGGCAACGGCGATTCTGCCCACGCGTTCACGGGCGTCCGTTGGCGTGATATCGCGCCAGCGTTTGCCTTCGGCGCGCAATTGCTCGTGGAATATTTTCAACACCTCATGCTGAAAACTGCCCTGCTCGCGGGCATCGAGCTCAAAAACCTTCCGTTCCTCGGCGCGCAGGCCGGAATGAACGAAAAACCGGAACGGACACGCGGCAAACTCTTCCAGCCGGCTCACCGAGGAGCGCAGGGTCGGACCGAAAAGCTTTATCGCGAACGCGGGTGATAAACTTTCTGTCGAATCCGGCTCGCGCAAAGCGCGCAGGCTTTCGGCCAATGAAGCAACGACGGGTAGTTTTAACAATTCATCCCAGCTTTTAACGCGCCCCTCGCCCCGCGGGCCGGGGAGAGAGTGGGCACCGCTTTGTGTGACCGGGAGAGGGGTTTTGATTCGATTCTCACTAGCTGCCTGCATTTCCACCAGCATCGGCGCGATTTCGCTCGCGTGTTCCGCATTGGCCAATTTGATTTCACCGCTGGATTCTTCCACGTTGAGTCCGGGTAAAATCCGGCGTAGTTGCGCGATGAACGGCGACGGATTCAGCATTCTGCCATCCGCGTCGTGGCGCGAAAAGGTCACGACGAGTTTTTCGCTGGCGCGCGTGCAGGCGATGTAACCGAGATACCGTTCGCGCGCCAGGCGTTCGCGCAAATCGGGGCCCGGCGCGCCGGCGCGTTGACTCAATTCATCACGATCGGCATGCGTTAAAATCATTGGCACGGCCGGCGCGGCGGGAAAAATCGTCTCGTTCACGCCGAGCACGAGCGCCAGTTTCAAATCGGGGTTGCGGGCGCGGTCAATCGCGCCGATGAGCACCTGGTCGAGCGCGGGCGGAATGACGCCGACGGTCAGGTTTGCGAGGCCGGCTTCCAAAATCGGCAGCCACTCGCGCAACGGCAGCGCCTCGTCCGCAAACGCGAGGGCGACGTTGCCAAGCCACGTGTTCATTTGCTCCCAAACGGTGGAATGGATTGCGGATTGCGGATTGCGGATTGCGGATTTTCCACCGTCAAGCATCCAGCGTTCCAAGATTGGTTCGACTTTCATCTCTGACCAAAACTCGCGCAAGACGCCGGATAATTGCGCGCCGGTCGGCCGGTTTTTGCATCGCTCGAGTTGCGCGGCAAGTTGTTTAAACGGCGGCAGCAATTTTTCCCGGAGCCGTTCCAGGAATTTTTCGAGTTCGGGATTGTCCGCGATTTGGGCGGGTTCGCGCCATTTTGCGCCATGCCAGCCGCGGGCGAGCGCCTCATTTTCAAGCCGGTCAACTTCGGCCTCGTCCACCGGCGAAAACCCGGCCTTGAGCGCGGCAAACCAGTCATCCTGCGGCCAGTCGAACGTGACTGTGCGCAGGGCACTGCGGGTCAGCTCCGCCAAGGGGTGATGCGCCACCGATTCCCGCCGGTCGAGAAAGAAGGGAATCCCGCAGCGACGAAACGCGCGCGCCAGCGGCTTGTGATAGCCGTCGAGCTGCCGCACGAGCACGGCGGCATCGCGAAAACGGCCGCCGTGGCGGACGAATTTTAAAGTCTCGCGCGCGGCAAAAACAGCCTCGGCTTCGGGATTGGCGCAAGCGGCGAGGAGAATTGAACGCGGGGTGGATGTCTCCTCTGCGCCGGATTTCGCGGGCGGGACGCCGGGGCGGCTTTGCCAGCGCGCTTCCAAATTTTGCAAGACCGGATTTCTGGCGAAACGATTCTTATCCGAATCGCGCTTGAGAATTTCGACGCTGACTTCGCAATCCGGGATGTTTGCGAGGCGCTGCCGGCACTGTTGAAATGTTCTGCCAATGGACGACCAGATGGAGAGCCACGAAGTTTCGGCTGCCGGTTCGTTTTCCAGGCAAAACGCGAGCGTTGCGCGATCACAACAGGGGACAACGGCGGCAAGCAAATCCTGTTCCTGCGGCGTCATTTCCGCAAAGCCGTCGAGCCACAAATGTTGAATTGTAGCGGCGGTCGGCAGACCGCCGCACTTTTTCATAGGAATGGCGGCGCTCTGCCGAGTCGCCGCTACGCCAGTTCCGAGCAAGGTGGCGGTTGCGAAACCAAGCAATCGGTTTCCGTCCTGCAATTCGTGGTCGGCGAGCCAGTGCGTGTAGGCGTCGAGCAGCAACGCAAGATCGTGGAGCTTGTCCTGCAGTTCATGGCGCAAGTCGGTGCGCCGGGACAACGAATGAAGTTTGGCGGCCGTGAATTGATGCGATTGCAGTTCGCCGAGCAACTGGCTGAGTTGTTGGGCAAAACCGGGGCGGCGGGCGCTGGGGCGAAACAATTTCAATTCGCTTTCGTGCCGCAGCAACAGGGCGCGCAACACCATCACGCGGCCTTCCTCGGCGAGCAGTCCCGATGGCATCGGGATGCCGCGCGCGTCCAGGACAAACCGCGCGAGCCGCTCGAACGAAAAAATATTCAGTCGCGTGTACCCTTGCAGGGCGCGGTCGGCGAGCAGCTGGCGTTCGAGTTGAAAGGTGGCCTGTTTGGGCGCGAGCAGGACCAACGGCGGGCCTTCCGGCGACTGGTGCAATGCCTGGCGGATTTCCGCCAGACAGCGAAACGTTTTGCCGCTGCCGGCCGGACCGAGGAGAAAACGCGCTTGCACGGACTTCTTTTCGCGCATAGACGCGAAATCGCAAGGCAATTTATCGCCAAATTTTGGCAACGGTTGGTTGGTGGGTGGCCGCGTTTTTTGTTTCCTTTCGGAAAAGTCGTATTATTATTCCTTCCCATCGGGGAAATCCCGGCTGGTTGATAACGACAATCAAATTCGAAAACCTATGCCATTGACACATACCAAAGAGCTGTTTGCAAAGGCGTTGAAAGGCAAATACGCGCTCGGCGCGTTCAACGTCAACAACATGGAACTCATCCAAGCCATCGTTGAGGCCTGCGAAGAGGAAAAGGCGCCGTTGATTCTTCAGATTTCCAAAGGCGCCCGCCAATATGCCAACCCGGTCTATCTCAAGAAACTCATCGAGGCGGCGGTCAGCCTGTCCAACATCCCCATCGCCATCCACCTTGACCATGGCGACACCTTCGATCTGTGCAAACAGTGCATTGATGAAGGTTTCACCAGCGTGATGATTGACGCCAGCCACGAGCCGTTCGACAAGAACGTCGAGATCACCAAAAAAGTCGTCGAATACGCCCATAAAAATAACTGCTCCGTCGAATCCGAACTTGGCCATCTCGTCGGCGCGCAATTCGACGAAGGCGAAGAAGGCGGGGCCCACTCCACCAGTGGCCACTACACCAACCCGGAGGAAGCTGTCAAATTCGTCAAGGAAACCGGCTGCGATTCGCTCGCCGTCGCCATCGGCAACTCCCATGGCGCTTACAAATTCAAGGGCGAACAGCACCTGGATTTGGAACGTTTAAAATTGATCAAGAAGGCGCTCATGGACGCCGGCATGGGGGATTACCCGCTGGTGCTCCACGGCGCTTCCAGCGTGCCGAAATATCTCGTGGACGAGATTAACAAATACGGCGGCAAGATGCCCGATGCCCAAGGCGTGCCGGAAGCCGACATCGAAGTCGCGCGGCGCGTGGGTTGCACGAAGGTCAACATTGACACCGACCTGCGGCTGGCCATGACCGCCGGCATCCGCAAGGTATTCGTGGAAAACCCAAAGGAGTTTGATCCGCGCAAATATCTCGGCCCGGCCCGCGCCTGCGTCAAAGATTTGGTCCGGCACAAAGTCAAAGATGTTCTGTGCTGTGCCGGTCACGCCTTCGACTAAAACTCAGATTCTCCACCACTCCCCAAGCCGGCCGGCTTGGGGATTTGTCGCGTTTGGTTACGCTCTTGAGGCGGAAATGCCGGGCGTGAACAAGGACGGACTGGAAGTCACGCTGGAAGGTAATGGAATCACCATCCTGGGGCGGCGGGTGGTGGAACCGGTCAACGGCGAGGTGTTGTTTCGGGAACGTTCCGCGGCGGATTACCGGCGCGTGTTCGAGCTCGACCCGGCGATTGATACCGGCAAAATCTCGGCGAAAATGGGGCAGGGCATGCTGACGCTGACTCTGCCGAAGTCCGAGCAGGTCAAGCCGCGCAAGATTCCCGTCGGTGATTAAGCCGCTGATATTTCAAAACAACTCCCACGGTTAACCGGCCGTGGGAGTTTGTTTTGTCATAGCGACCGGCGGGTGGATTTAAGCGCCCGACCGAAGGCGGATAAAGAAAGCGGGCGGGCGGGGCGATCACACACGATTTAACATCGCCCACACCCGCCGCGCGCCCAGTTCTCATCGGGCAGGGCAAACCTAGCTCATCGCGGCGTTCTGGCAAGTGATTTTGGAAAAATAATTTCCATCTTCAGTATTGGGTTCGTATCTTTTTTCAAACATCCTTACATCCGGTTCGGGTCGCCCGAGCCTTCAACGATGCTGAAGAAATACAGGATTCTCGATTTCGCATGGCTGTTGCTGTGCGTTGGTTGCTGCATTTTCCCCGCGCCGGCAGGCGCGGTTGACCCGTCCGGTTTGCCGTTCACCGTGGATGTTTGGAGCACCAAGGAAGGGCTGCCGCAAAACTCCGTCATTTCGGTGATTCAGACCAAGGATGGGTATCTTTGGCTCGGAACGCTCAACGGCCTGGTGCGTTTTGACGGAAACCATTTCACCGTCTTCAATGAGTACAACACGCCCGGCTTGAACAGTGACCGGATTGTTTACCTGTTTGAAGACAGTCACACGAATCTTTGGATCGGAACGGATACGGCGGGGTTGGTGTTGGTGAAGGATGGAAATGTTAAAAGTTTTGACCTCGGGCGCGCTGGCCATGAGGGAAGAATTGTGTATGCGTATGAAGATTTGACCGGCTGCGTCTGGTTCTACACGGCGGACGGACGCGCCAGCCGGTATCAAGCCGGCAAGATGAGCACCGATCCGTCGCTGATTTCCACGGAGTTGGCGTTGCGCGCGGCGAAAATATTGATTCCGGGGCAAGCGGAAAGTTTTTGGAGCATACAAAATGGCCGCGTGCAAAAGTGGAAGGGCAATCAAAGGGAACGCGACCTCGGAGTTTATCCGTGGAGAATAAATACAATCGTTGCCTCCGCCTGCGAGGACAGCGACGGCAACTTGATTGTCGGCACGCTGGGCGAGGGCGTTTTCTGGCTGGGCGCGGATGGAAACTGGCGGCATATCTCGACGGAGCAGGGCTTGTCGTCGGCCTTTGTGCTTTCGCTATGCATGGACCACGAAAGAAACCTGTGGGTGGGAACCGATGGTGAAGGCCTGGATCGAATCAAAAGAAAAATTTTCGATACTCCAGCAGAACACCGTTCGTGGGTTGTCCAATCGATATCCGGGGACGAGTCCGGCGGTTTGTGGACAGCTTTCAACGCACATGGCGTGTCTTATTGGATCACAAACGCCGTGCAAGATTTTGGCATCAGCCGGCATCAAAGCACCTGGACTGTGCTGGTGGATCGCCAGCAACAAGTCTGGGTTGGAACCATGGACGAAGGACTTTTCCAATTTCAAACCAACCATTTTCAGCCCGCAGCCGGCGCGGAAATCCTTGGCCAGCATATCTTTGCCCTGTTTGAAGATCGCGCCGGACAGTTATGGGTGGGCGCCCAAAATGGTCTGGCGCGTTGGAGCGGACAGGATTGGAAAATTTACACGACGCTCGACGGTCTGTCGGAAAATATTGTTCGTGCCATTGCCGAAGACGCGGAGGGAAGCCTTTGGATCGGAACGGAGAGCCAGGGTTTGAATTTTTTCAAGGCGGGGAAATTTATTCCTTTTCAAGCCACGGGCGCCGGATTGCCCGGCAATGATATATCCAGTCTTTACCTTGACCAGGATGGGGTCTTGTGGATTGGAACCTCCGGACACGGTCTGGCCCGCTTTTATAAAGGAACGTGGACCCGATACTCGACGGACAACGGGCTGGCCAGCAACAGCATTGATTACATCATCGAAGACGGCGCGGGTTGGTTGTGGATCGGCTCCAATGCGGGATTGATGCGAATTCAAAAACACGCGCTGAATGACTTTGCCAATGGAACAGCAAACATCATTCCCTGCCGGACTTATGTGGAAACCGACGGTCTGCCGACGCGCGAATGTTCAGCCGGTTCACAACCCGCTGCGTGCCGCACCCGCGATGGCCGATTATGGTTCCCCACCACCAAAGGTTTGGTGTCGGTGAACCCTGCGGACCTCAAGCCCAATCGCCAGCCGCCCCAAGTCATGATCGAATCCGTGCGGATCGGGGGCCAGGAGCAAAAAACCAACCGCTTCAGCTCTGCGTGGAATCGGTCCGCCGTGGTTCCGCCCGGTCACGAACAATTGGAAATTCATTACACCGCCCTGAATTTCCCCGCCCCCACGGAAGTGCGATTCAAATATCGTCTGGAAGGTCACGAGACTGCCTGGACGGAAGCCGGGGAAACGCGGGTGGCTTATTACAACAAGGTGCCGCCGGGCAATTATCGTTTCCATGTAATTGCCTGCAATGAAGATGGCCTGTGGAACGAAACCGGCGATGCGCTGGAAGTGACGGTGCAGCCTCAATTCTGGCAGAAGTGGTGGTTTCGCACCGCCGTCATCCTGTGCCTGGTGGGAACCGTTGTTGCCGTGGTGCGGTATCTTTCCACGCAAAAGCTGCGGCGCCAATTGCAGCAACAGGCCTCGCTGGAAAAGGAACGCTCCCGCATCGCCCGCGACCTGCACGATCAACTCGGGGCGAATCTCACCCAGGTGGCGCTGTTGGGCGAAATGGCGGAAGCCGACAAAAATTCCCCCGCGGAAATTGAATCACACGCGCAACAGATTTCCCAAGCCGCGCGCGAAACCACCCGTTCCCTTGACGAAATCGTCTGGGCGGTCAATCCTTCCAACGACACGCTGGAAGGCCTGGTCAATTACGTCTGCAAATACGCGCAGGAATATCTCGCGCTGGCCGGGTTGCGTTATCGCGCCGAGGTGCCGGTCCAACTGCCGGCGGTTGATATTCCCCCGGAAGTGCGCCATAACGTTTTCCTCGCCTTCAAGGAAGCGGTCAATAACGTGGTCAAACACGCGCAAGCGTCCGAAGTCCGGGTGCGACTGCAATTGCAGCCCGGCAGCTTTGCGCTGAACGTTGAAGACAACGGGCGCGGCCTGAGTGGTCGGAACGCAGCGAGAAACGGACTTCGCAACATGCGCAAACGAATGGAAGATATTCACGGAGAGTTTTCGATCAGCCCCGGAACCGGGGGCGGAACGGTTGTATGCCTGGCCGTTCCTTTTGGAAAAATGGTTTAGAAACCAGCGCTATGCCCATCACCGTTTCCATCGTCGAAGACAATGACAAACTGCGCGGGACGCTGGCCCGCCTGCTCGACCGGTCGGACGGTTTTCGCTGCCTGAGCCAATACGCCAGCGCCGAGGACGCGCTGAAGGACCTGCCCCAAGCCCGCCCCAACGTCGTGCTGATGGACATCAACCTGCCCGGCATGAACGGCGTCGAATGCGTGCGGCAATTGAAGGTGCTGATGCCGGGAATCCAGGTCATGATGCTCACGGTCTATGAAGACACGGAAAACATTTTCAACGCGCTGACGGCGGGGGCCAACGGTTACATGCTCAAACGCACCTCGAGCAAGGAACTGCTGGAAGCCATTCAGGAAGTCCACCGGGGCGGTTCGCCGATGACGATGAACATCGCGCGCAAAGTCGTGCAATCATTTCAACAAACGGCGGCCACGGCACAACCCGCGGAAAATCTTTCTCCGCGCGAACAGGAAGTCCTTGATTATCTGAGCCAGGGACTGCTTTACAAGGAAATCTCGGAGAAGCTGGGGATCAGCTATGAAACCGTGCATACCTACATTCGCCGCATTTACGAAAAACTGCAGGTCCGCACCCGCACCGAGGCTGTGGCCAAATTTCTCCGTCGTTGACCAATTTTTAGCGATTTCCCTTTGTTTTCAAGGATTTGCGTGTAACCAGAACTGGTGACTGGCAGGGAAAGCGCCCTCTGGTATCTTAATTCCATCGTTGGTATGCAGAAACGCAGTGTTCCGTGTGTGAAGTAAGGCGTGGTCTGCGGCGCCGCAGCCAACAAAAAGTTCGTGGTCGCGCAACCACGAGACGTTAATTTGAGCGCTTAGTTCTCATTGAGAGGCCGGAGTAGTGTCCGGCCTCTTTCTTTTTTACTTCGTTCGCCGCCCGGGCTTTCATTTGAAGCTTGAATGTTCCGGCTGCCAAACCGTAAATCGGCAACACTGCTGCGCGTGTGCGGGGTTCAACATCGAAAGTGCTGGACTGCCGGGCCGCAGCTCGGAGCGCAGCGGAGAACGAAGGGTGGTGGTAGGTGATGGATTCGAACCATCGAAGGCATAGTCAGCAGATTTACAGTCTGCTTATTTTTCAATAACCACGCGGCTTTTATGAGCATTGTATGATTTTTGTTTGACAAACAAACGCCTTATCTTCAGTCTCGTGCATGTAGCGGAAAACAAGAGCACGAAATAAAAATGAAGACGAAACCGGATCGGTATTTAATCAAACGCGGAAACAATTATTATTGTTCCTGGCGTCACGATGGAAAACTTCTCACGCGCGCACTTCGCGACGCCAGCGGCCAACCGATTACCACCCTTGAGGAAGCGCGCAAGGCCAGAGATGAATTCATGCGCCCATTTTCGGCGTCAACGGAAACAAAAGTTTTGGAAGAGCTAAACGCGAAGATACAAGGCCGCAAAGCCGAGCTTGCCAAATGGGAAGATGAAAAAAACCCGGCGCTGACAATCGCCAAAGCGTGGAGCGAATTCCTTGCTTCCGCAAACCGCCCGGACAGTGGCGATTCAACACTCCGGCAATATGGGTTTCAATGGCAAGCTTTTGCCGATTGGATGAAGGAAAAGTATCCCGAAAGATTGACGCTTCGCGACGTGACAAAGGAATTTGCCGAGGAATACGCAAGCAATTTAAGTCATGGCAACAAATTGACTCCCTCCACTTACAACAAACATTTGAATTTGCTTGCGCTGATTTTCCGCATTGTAAAAGACAAGGCCAAGCTGACAAATAACGTATGGGAATCCCCAAAACGCGGCGGCCATCTTCAACGCAAACGCATGATTACAAACAGCCGACGCGAATTAACTTTCGATGAACTGCGAAATACTTGCCAAGTTGCCACCGGCGAATTGCGCATTTTGCTTGCGCTTGGCGTTTATTCAGGTTTGCGGCTGGGCGATTGCGCGACGTTACGCTGGGCGGAGACCGATTTGAAGCGTGGATTGATTCGCCGTGTTCCAAACAAAACCGCCCGCCGTAACCCAAAGCCTGTAATTGTGCCGATTCATCCGGTTTTGCGGGAAATGTTGTCTGAAATACCGTCCAATCAGCGCAAGGAATATGTCCTGCCAGAAATGGCTTCGCTCTACGCTCGCAACATTTGCGCGGTAACGGACAAAGTGCAAAATCATTTCAAAGCGTGCGGAATCACTTTGCACAAGCCCGGCACGGGCGCGGGTGGCAAACGCGCCGTGATCGAGGTTGGCTTTCATAGTTTGCGGCACACGTTCGTTTCACTGTGCCGCGAAAGCAACGCGCCGCTGGCTGTGGTGGAAAGCATTGTCGGCCACAGCAACCCGGCCATGACGCGGCATTACACACACGTTGGCGAACTTGCCGCCGGTCGCGCCGTTGCCTTATTGCCTTCTGTGATGAGTGAAGCCACGCCAGAGCCACCAAAACTAGAGCCATCCAGAATTTTGCGCGAAGTCCAAAACCTTGCGAAATCAATCACCGCGAAGAACTGGCGAAAACAAAAATCGGCTTTACTGGTAACGCTGGCGAGTGGAAACTTTTGAAATTGTGGCGGCGGGTTACTTTTGGCGTTCCACTTTTCGGGCGGCTTCACGCGCGTCTGTTTCTTCTTTCGGCCATGACGCAGAATTTACTCCGTATTTTTCGGACATTGAAATTTGCCACTCGATTTCTTCCGTGCTTAGGCCGCAACCCCACGGTGAACCGCCACCGCCACCGCCCGGCTGTCTCCGAATCGCAGTAAGTTTTTCAATGGCATCAGCCCGCCGTTTGGCTTCCGGGACATGACGCAACAAATCATCAAGCTGAATTTTAAGCGCGCCTCGCTCAATACGCGCGTTTCGCACTTCGCGCAGTAACGGTTCCGCGTCTGGATTTGTATTTAGCATTGCTTTGGAGACTTCGGGGGGAATTTCGTCATTGCTGGTGTAAAGCAAGTGCGCCTCGACAGCCCTCACACCACGCCGAAGGGCTTCGAGCAAAATGGAATTGCGCTTTCGCTTGTAATTTTTTGCCAACTCATTCACGAAATCGGATAGATCACTGTCCAACGTAAGCACGTCCGCATTGCCACCGGCTTTCACGAGCGGCAATCCTTCCTCAATCGCTTTTCGCATGACAAGGCTGCGGGTTTCGTTTCTGTCGCCAGCTACGCGGTCAACTGCGGCCAACGATTCGTTATCAATCGAAAGCGGAATGTTTCGAGCCAGATTTTTTCGAGTGCGATTTGCCATGCGCTAAAAATAGCATCTTGTAACAAATATACAAGTATTTTATTGACATTGTAACAATGCTATATTATTTTACATAAAATGCTTAAATTAGGCACATTTTCGCTGGTAATAGCGAGCGGTCTTCACCGCGAGATTAAACGCGGCGTTAAGGGTAATTATGTTAAACACCACACTTGAAATTGTCCGGTCGGGTTTGAAGGCCGACCCCACATTAACGCCGCAAGATCGGTTACGATTGATCGCAGCCCTGCGCGAATCAGTGGCTCAAAAGCCCGCACCCGTAATTTCCACCGAACTGCGTCTGATTCGCAGAGCCGAAGTCGCCCGCCGCTTATCGTGTTGTTTGCGGATGGTGGACAAACTTGCGGCTAGTGGCGTTTTGGTGAAGCACAAGTTACCTGGGCGTGTGCGCGCGGCGGGATTTCTTGCAACCGACGTGGACAGGCTAATCGCAGATTGTGGAAAGAAGAATGGAGGCGAACAATGAGCCTCGAATTCAGACCCGTAAAGGTAGGCCGTACCGTCGCCGAGTGGGTGAAGGCATTGAAAGGCAAATCCGGCGTGTATGTTATCCGTGAGCCGGGCTTTTTTGGTGAAGTGCTGTATTGCGGCGAATCACACACGGGCAGGCTTTATGCAACTTTGCTTCGCCACTTCCAACATTGGACGGGTAAAACGGCTGGGCCGACGTTCCCGGTGTCAAAAGTTGAAGTTGCCGTAGTCCGTTGCCCCGCCGCCCGTGCCCTCGATTTACAAAATGCCATGATTGCGGAATACCACCCAAAACTTAACGTCGCAGAAAAGCCCAAAAGTTTTTGGGAAACTATTTTGGGCAACTGATTCCATCCCGTGTACGTGGCAACCAAACGGCAAGAACGTGCCGGTTCAACCTAATAAAATATGAATGCAAAACAGACCGCTCCGCTACTCGTAACGCTACCTGCCCTTGCCGCTGCCGCTCCGGCCTTGATTATTGGCGGCGCAATTGGCCTTGGGGTTGTATTGGTGTTGAAATCGCTTTTGTCCGATGATGACAAGGAAAAGAAACCGAAAACCGTGCCAGCCAATAAAGCGGAAATTCCCCGGATCAACCCGGAACCCGCTGTTTTTCGTCAAATTCCGGCGGAAATTCCCGCCAAGCCTGCCGTCGTTACACGTCCAGCCGCGCCGCGTGTCGTTATTGCACCGCCTGCCGTTCCATCTGTGCCTAAAATCCCATCACCTGCCATTGTGCCCGCCGCCGTTATCGTTCCTAAAATCGCGGCACAAGCTCCGTCGCCGCCGATCAAAAAGAAATGCGTTACACGCGAAGAAATGGCTACCGTCTTCCAACGCGGCGCAGGCACTCTAAGCCGGACAGCGGCAGTTGCGGCGTTGAAAAGTCTCGGCTTCGGCAAGACGGCGGCTTATGCGGCATTAACGCCGAACGGACGATTTTCCTCTTGGCTGCAAATCGCGCCGGACGGAATAATCGCTTGGATAGATGGACACAAGGCATAGCCGGAAGCGGACAAGACCGGGGAATTCCGGCCTTTTCCGCCGGAATTTGGCGGAATATAGAGTTTTTGAGTGAGTTTCCGGCAAATTCCCTAACCACGAAAATTATTTCGCCGGAAAACCGGACGTTTTTGGGGGTGGATGTTCGGACATCACTTCTCACAGACTTCAAACATTCCGCCAATTTTATGAATCCACCACAAACACCAAACCCAGATCAAATTACCATTCAATTTAATGGGCAAATTTCTATCAGCCGCCAAAGCCTGAAAATGTTGCAGGTGGAATTACGCCCGGAAAATCTGCCTATTTTCCCGCCGTTGCCAGGGAAAATAAATTCACCTGAAAATTCGGAAAATAAACGGCTGGCTTACACCATGCGCGAAACGGCTGAAATTATGGGTGTTTCTTACATCACCGTCCATCGGCTGATTAAACGCGGCCTGTTAAAAAATTCAAAGGTGTTACGGAATAAAATAATTCCTGCTGCGGAAATTGAGCGTTTCTTGAAAGAAACCATGTAAAGATGTCAACGTGTAGGAGTCCGGGTCTAAAAATCCTCTGGCAATTGCTGGGGCCGCGCAGTAGAACTTCTACACCCCAAGCAGTTCCAGAGGGCAAAGATATGAACCGAATCTATCAGGGCAAAGTAACTGCCGTTGAAATCCCCGACGGCAAAGACAAATGGAAACCATTCGACCCGGAGCCAAAAAAGAATCGGGGGAAATGGCAGTCCGTCCTTTGGCAGCACCATGAAATGTTTCAGGACGATGTGAATTATCTTCTTGCCGCTTTTGCTGCGTTAGTCCCGACATCTTGCAAAGATGATATTTGGAAAGACTATCAAGCCGCGATTGAACGGAGTTGGGAATCATACACGGGCAGGCAGGGCAAATGGGATCGCCCGTTCGAAAATGCGTGCGTAATTGTCGGATGCAAAAAGGACGCTTCGTTCAAAGAGTTTCGACGCAAATTAAACAGCTTGACCGGCTCGAAGGCTTCCGAAAAACAAAAATTCGAGGCATTGAAGCAATTGTTTGAACCGGCGACCGAAGCCGCGAAGAAACTCAAAAAACACGACGAACCAGTGGAGGAATCCTTGAAGGGAAAAGCCAAAGACCTGTTTGGCAGCACGCTGGTCAATCTCTGCGCACAAAAGACAAAAGTTACTCCGCGTGATGTTATAGCCAAGCAGCGCAACCGCGCGAGTGAATGCACTAAAAAAGTGAATGAGGGCAAACATTTGAAGTGGGCAGATGTTTTCTGTTTTAAAACGGACACAAGCGAGGCCAAATGGTCGCGCGAGGACGCCGCAAAAAGCATAATCCAGTGTCTCGACAAATTAGTTGAAGAAGTCGAAGAAAAAGGGAAAGACGCGAAGACTAGCGACCAGAAGAAAAAAATGGCAGGCCTAGCCGAGCGGTTAAAAAAACAGAAAAAAACTTTGGCTGCTTGGTGCAACAATCCAAAAACTGACCTGCCGACAACAGAGCCGACGCGGAAAGGAAGTGGCGGCTATGACTTGAAAGCTGCTGTCTTGTTTTCATTACAACCAGACTTGGATGGATTCCGGGACGCATTTCTTTTGTTCAATCAAGCGCGGCTTAAGGAAGAATTCGCGGCAACAGAGAAAGGTGACGCCGCTTACATTGCTCGAATGGCTGGCGGAGTTGCGCGTCCAGTTTTCCCGTTTTTCTGTGACGCATGGGCAGGAAAAGTGAGCGATGAAAAAATAGGGCAAGGCATTTGGCCGGATTTTGAAAAACAGGCGTTCAGTGAAGTTTTTACAAAAATCGGTCAGTTCATCGTGCGCGGGCGGAAATTTGAACTCCGGCTTGCGATTGCCGATCAAACCATCGCCAAAATCGAAACGCAGAAGAAATCCGATGCAAGATTACAAGCTGTTGAAAGGATTGCTGAAGATTTAGCAGATGAATTACCGGATACCGCAGTAGATGAGAACGGCCAAAAAAGACCGTATGGAATTCGTGAGCGCACTTTGAAGGGGTGGCGTAAAGTTCGTCCTGCGTGGCGGGAAGCACTAAAGAAAATGCCGAATCTTACTGCGGAAGATTTGACAAAGCAAAAAAACCGGATGCAGGAGCGCCAGCGCGAGAAGTATGGCAGCGCAGCACTTTTTGACCGTCTTGCAAAAGAACCTGAAATCTGGAATCACGATGATAAAGCGGATGCTGTGGAAACATGGGCTGATTATGTTGAGAACCTTGAAGAAAAGGCTCACTTAGAAACCGAGCGCCTTTTTGCTCCGGCTCACGCCACGCTGTCGCCGCGCTTTTTCCGCTGGTCGGAAACAAACAACAAAGAACATCTGGAAGCAAGTTCCCCAGACGTTCCGTTTGAATTAAAGGCTGATGCTCTTGATTTAATCAAAAAGGAAAAATCACAAATTAAAATCCATTTTTGGTCGCCCCGACTATGGCGCGACGGATTGCGAAGCAAAAACGAAAATCTCGACAAGGACGAACCGGATCAAAATTGGATGCCGCCTGTTTTGCGGGCGTTCGTGAAAGCGCGCAAGTGGCCTTGTGACAAACAAAGTTTTGACGGTGCTTCTGTGCGCCTAGCTCCGCGCTGCAAAGAAAATATCCAGTTGGTATTTGAGCCAGCATTAAATAATGACGCCTTGAGTAAGGTTTGGGCTGAAAAAATGCCATTTACGCCTAGAATGGAAAAAATAAATGATGAATGGTTGGCATCTGGTTTGCGCTGGCCAAAGTCCGAAGCTGAAAAACTTCCTTGGCTGGAAACTGATGGAATAAAATGTCTCGCGGCTGATCTCGGCCTGACAAACAGTGCTGCTTGGCAAATTCTCCAAGCAACAAACAAAGACGCAATCACAAAGATAACTCGGCTTCGCCATCGGTTAAATCCTGACTCTGAAAAGACCGCTTGGTTTGCTCATTCAATTGCAAACGGAATTGTCCGCTTGGCTGGCGAAGATTGCTGCGGCTGGCGAAAATTCGCGCCGGATGAAAAGGCCAAACTCCGTGCGGAGAAAAAAAAGCCAGCAGGAAAGCGGAATGCTCTTTGCCGCAAATTTCTTTCACTGAACCGGGAAATTGAGTTTGAATCGGCAACTCATGGTTTCCTGCCGGAATTGTCGGGAAGCGGCGGACGCAATCCAACGGATGATGAAACAAAGGAAGCGGCGGAATTTTTCAGCACCCTAAAAACCAAAGGCTTTGACATCACAGACCGTCAACCAAGCTGGGAAAAGAATCTCTCATTTCCCCAGCAGAATGATGAATTGCTTTGGGGACTGAAGCGAGTTCGCGCACAACTTTTCCGGCTAAATCGCTGGTCAGAGCAACTTGGCAAAGAAAGCGATTCAAAACCCTACCAATCAGCAATTGAAATCATCGGTAATCTTCGCAGCGATGATCCACTAATTGAACTCGCGACACTCAAGAGCGAACCGAAGAAACTGAAAAGCCGCATTGCCGAATTGGCCAGCGAATACCTCAACTGTTTCAAAACCCTGCTTCCACGCATCGCAGACCGCGTCTTGCCCTGGCGTCGTGGGCATTGGTCGTGGAAGCCTTGCGACGATGATTGGCACAGAATGGAACTGGATACGACAAAACCCAGACCCGAAGCCCTGCTTGCCGGACAGCGAGGCATCAGCCTAGCGAGACTTAGCCAATTGAAAGATTTGAGGCAATTGGCTCAATCCTTGAATCACCTTTGTCGGCGGAAACAAATTGAGCGTAACGAAACCGTGCCTGAACCTTTTGAAGACTGTCGGCAAGCGATGGAAGACGCACGCGAAGATCGCGCCAAAAAGATTGCTCACGAAATTTTCGCAATCGCTCTTGGGGTTGAGCTTGCGCCACCACCGGCAGACAAACAGGAGCGAAAACAAACTGAATCTTTGCATGGTGTCTATCGTTACCTAGAACGCGGCCCGGTAAATTTTATCGCGCTTGAAAACCTAGGCGGCTACAACCCTTCGTCAAAACAAGGGCGGCGAGAAAATCGGCAACTCTCATCTTGGCTAAAAGGACGAATTAAAAAAATTCTCGCAGAGCTTTGCGAAATGGTTGGTATGCCAATCGTTTTTGTTAATGCGGAATACACTTCACGATTCAGCGCGAAAGACCACAGCCCCGGTTTTAGGGCAGAGGAAGTGCAAATAGACGATTCACGCCGTTCGTTCTGGCAACGAAAAGCGAAGGAAGAACCAAACGGCTGGCAAAACGAATTTCTCTGCTGGCTCAACAAAGTGCCAGATGGAAAATCACTACTCCTCCCCAAAAAAGGTGGCGAGTTTTTTGTGCCACTCGGAGAAGGCACTTCACTTTACCACGCCGACTTAAATGCAGCTTACCGCATCGCATTGCGCGCACTCGCACATAGAGACCGCGCCGAATTGTTGGGGCAGACATGGATTGAGAAAAAGCCTTATCTTGTGGATGTCCCAGGCGTTTTTCCCGATTCGATTTTGAGGAATGGATGCCCGTTCAAAACAATTTCAAGTAGCGAACGGTTATGGGAAAAAGTAAATGGTGATCTTGCCATGCAGCGTTGCCGGGAAATAAATCTCGCCCGCTTTGCCAGTTGGAAAATCGCGCTGCCACAACAAATAATTTCCAAAGCACTACCACCAGACGAGGAAGACGACATTCCCATGTGAACCATGAGCGACGCGCCGGTTCAAACCCAAGGCGGACTCGAATTGCAACCGCCGTTGCCGGTGCGTCGGCTTCACAACTTCATCTATTGCCCGCGCCTGTTTTATTTCCAGTGGGTTGAGAACATTTTTCAGGAGAACGCGGACACAGTTGCCGGCAGCCATGTTCATCGCAACGTGGACGTGCCATCCAAGCTGGATAATCCCAAGGAGCTTGGTCTGCCGGAGGGCGCGAAGCTCCGCAGTTTGCGGCTGGAGAGCGAATCGCTCGGCCTCATCGGTGTGGTGGACATCGTGGAGGGCGGGCCGGACGGCGCGGAGGTCATTGACTACAAACGCGGCTCGGCCCGACGCGATGCGGAGGGCGAGCGCGTGGCAAAAGAGCCGGACGCCATGCAGGTTGCCGCGCACGCCCTGCTTTTGCGCGAGCATGGCGTGAACGCAGTTCGCGGCGCGATTTATTATGCGGCGGACAAACGGCGCGTGCCGGTGGATTTCAGCGAGGAACTTTTCGGCAAAGTGCGGAACGCCGTTGCCGAGGCAAAAGCCCTTGCCGCCAGCGGTCATTGCCCGCCGCCGTTGAAAAATGACGCGCGTTGTCTGTATTGCTCCGCGTATCCGATTTGTCTGCCGAATGAATCGCTTTGGTGGGCAAAACGGCACAAGTCAACCGAACCGGAGGGACAGCTTCAATTCGGTTTCGCCGGACAATCGGAAGACACCGTGCGCGACCGTATCTTGGAGGCACTGGATTTTGCCGCCGAATCCACGGATAAGGAACCCACATTGCAACCACCCCGGCCCGGCGGCGACGATGGCGAGGTGCTGGTGGTGCAGACGGCGGGCGCGCAGATCGGCCAGCGCGGCGAGGAATTGATCGTCAGCGTCAAGGGTGAGGACGCACGCAAAATTCCCGGCCAGCAGGTGCGGGCGATTTATTGTTACGGCGCAGTGCAGATCACGGCACAGGCCGCCGAGACGTGTTTGGAACTTGGCATTGATGTTTCCTATTTCAGCCCGGCGGGAAGATTTATTGGCATGTTGCGCGGATTGCCCGCCAGCGGTGTTGACGCCCGGCGCGGGCAATATCGGCTTTTTGAACTGCCCGGCGTGCGGTTGCAGCTCGCGCGCGAAGTCATCCGCGCCAAAATTCACAACCAGCGGGTGATGCTCATGCGCAACGGCGAAGCACCAGACCGCGTGTTGAGTTTGATGTCAGGCTTTCGTGACGCCACAGAGTCGGCTCGCGATTTGACTGCTTTGCTCGGAATTGAAGGCAGCGCGGCGGCGCTTTATTTCGAGCAGTTTGAGTCCATGTTGAAACAGCGCGACGATTGGAAATTTGACTGGCGCGGGCGCAATCGCCGTCCGCCGCGCGACCCGGTGAACGCACTCCTTTCGCTCGGCTATTCAATGCTGGCGAAGGAACTCACGGGCGTCTGTCATTCCGTGGGGCTTGATCCATTTCTCGGATTCATGCACCAGCCGCGCTATGGTCGCCCGGCCCTGGCGCTGGATTTGATGGAGGAATTTCGCCCGCTGGTTGCCGACAGCGTGGCAATCAGCCTTATCAATCGCGGCGAGCTTGGCCCGGAAGATTTCATCCGCAGCGCGAACGGAACTTTTTTGAACGACCGGGGACGCCGACCATTTTGGGAAGCTTGGTTTAGACGGCTGGACGCCGAAGTGAGCCACCCGGAATTCAGCTACAAAATGGCGTATCGCCGGATGCTGGAAGTGCAGGTGCGGCAGTTGTGGCGGTTCGTGCGCGGCGAAGCGTTGACCTATCACGGATTCACCACGCGATGAGCCGCTTGCGCTATCTTGTAAGCTACGACATCAGCGACCCGAAACGTTTGCGGAAAGTGGCGCGCTCGCTGGAAGGTTTTGGCGTGCGCCTACAATACTCCGTTTTTGAATGTCCGCTGGACGATTTGCGGCTGGCGAAATTGAAGGCTGAACTTCAGGACTTGTTGGATCACGAGGAAGACCAAGTTTTATTTGTCTCACTTGGCCCCAGCGCGAACGACGCGAGCCTAATAATTGAGGCAATGGGCTTGCCGTACGAAGTGCGGTCGCGCGTGACAATAATTTGATTTTCAGGCTTGCAACTTTTTCTGAAAGGCGTTGAATAAATCCCGGCCACGGCCACCGACCACCTTTCTTCCGCCATTGGAAAGGCATGATTTTTGAAATCGCGAACGACTGCGCCTGATTTGCGGCTACGCGGCGCGAGCGCTGAAGTGCTGGCGCTCGCCTGCAAGGACGCTCGCATTGAGTAAACGATTGAAAGCGAAGCTCTAACGCATGAAGACCCTGCCGACAAAATCATTTGGAACGCTGCGAAGCCTTATCGCTCGCCAACAGCAGCGAATCGCTACGGAAAATGGGCCTGACGGCAGGGGTGACTTCAGTCGGCGCGAATTCAGGAATCGTGAGGCGGTCCGTCGTCACCGAGAAGATGATCGGCCTGCTGTCCTTCAGTCGGCGCGAATTCAGGAATCGTGAGGCGGAGTAGGGATGTTCACTTTGTGGTTGGAGCAAAACCCTTCAGTCGGCGCGAATTCAGGAATCGTGAGGCGGCACGAAGAGCACCTTTTTCCCGGGACCGCGTTTGCTCTTCAGTCGGCGCGAATTCAGGAATCGTGAGGCGGTCCGGGTTGATTAACGGGCCATTCGTCTTTGGCGCGCTTCAGTCGGCGCGAATTCAGGAATCGTGAGGCGGAACTAAAGCCTGCGGTCGAAGTTGTTGCTGACTGGTGAAATTGTCACCGTCCATCAACAATTAATCTCAAGCTGATTTGGCAACAACTTCGACCGCAGGCTTTAATTTCTCTCGATGCGCTTGGCACAGCCAATAAAAGAAAGTCCTCGCTTGCAAATTAATAACCGTCAAACAGATTTCCGCGACGCATTTGCCCTGTGGCGAGCATTTCGCGGACAAGCAGATATTCAGTCTGCCCGTTTCCTTTGTATGACTTTTGTATGACTTTTGAAGGCTTTATGGACAGGAGCGCAAGAGACGGGAAAAGCACCAAAGCGCACAGAGTCAAAAACGATGATTTTGATAAAACCATTGAAAATACTGGTTAAAATAAGCATTTTCTTTGTTAAAAAAAGGGTGGTGGTAGGTGATGGATTCGAACCATCGAAGGCATAGCCAGCAGATTTACAGTCTGCCCCCGTTGGCCACTTGGGTAACCTACCACGCAAGGGACGCAGATTAAGCCAAACCGCACGAGCCTTGTCAATCCGCACGCTTCTGCGATAGCTTAACCCGATGTTCGATTCGTTAAGCGGCAAACTTCAGAACGCTTTCCGCAACCTGCGCGGGCTCGGAAAAATTTCCGAGGCCAACATCGCCGATCCCCTGCGCGAGGTCCGCATGGCGCTGCTCGAAGCCGACGTGAATTTCAAGGTCGCCCGCGATTTCATCGAGCGCGTCAAAACCAAGGCCATTGGCGCGGAAGTCGTCCAGAGCATCCAGCCCGGCCAGCAAATCATCAAAATCATCCACGACGAACTCGTGGACCTGCTCGGCTCGACCAACGCCGCCCTGAATCTCGGCGGCAGCCCCAGTTGCATCCTGA
The DNA here is from genome assembly GCA_963744965.1 of uncultured Verrucomicrobiae bacterium. Classification (GTDB taxonomy): domain Bacteria; phylum Verrucomicrobiota; class Verrucomicrobiia; order Limisphaerales; family UBA11358; genus UBA11358. The sequence goes on along the minus strand of CAVUVT010000005.1, from coordinate 356,334 downwards.
TGGTCGGATTGCACGGGTCGGGCAAAACCACCTCGAGCGGCAAACTCGCGCGGCTGCTCCAAAAACAGGGACGCCAGCCGTTGCTCGTGGCTGCGGACGTCAACCGCCCGGCGGCGATGGATCAATTGGAAACGCTCGGCAAGCAGATTGAAATTCCCGTCTTCGTCAAACGCGGCGAAACGGATGTTTTGAAAATTGCCCGCGAGGCCCTCGATTTTGCCAAAGCCAACAGCCGCAATGTTTTGATTTTCGACACCGCCGGGCGGTTGCAGATTGACGAACCGCTGGTGCAGGAACTCGTCCGGTTGCGCGACCTTGTGAGGCCGCAGGAAATTTTGCTCGTGCTCGACGCCGCCACCGGCCAGGAAGCCGTCAACGTCGCCACGCATTTCGACCAGGCACTGCAAATCACCGGTTCCATCCTGACCAAGCTCGACGGCGACGCGCGCGGCGGCGCAGCGTTGAGTTTGAAGGCGGTGACCGGCAAACCCATCAAGTTCGGCGGCGTGGGTGAAAAGCTGGACGAGTTCGAGCCGTTTCATCCCGAGCGCATGGCGTCGCGAATTCTCGGCATGGGCGACGTCGTCAGCCTCGTCGAAAAGGCCGCCGAAGCCGTGGATTTGGACGAGGCGAAGCGCATGGAGGAAAAGATGCGCAAAGGCCTGTTCACGTTGGAGGATTTTTTGGAGCAATTGCGCCAGATGAAAAAGCTTGGTTCGCTGGAATCCATCGTCGGCATGCTGCCCGGCGGCGCGGAGGCGTTGAAGCAGACCGACATTTCGAAGCAGGAAAAGGAATTCAAGCGCATGGAGGCGATGATTTGCGGCATGACGCCCAAGGAACGCCAGAACCCCGCCATCCTCAACGCCAAGCGCCGCGTGCGCATCGCCAAGGGCAGCGGCGTGAGCGTGACGGAATTGAACACGATGCTGAACAAGTTCGGCCAGATGCAGCAGATGATGAAGAAAATGGGCAAGTTCCAGAAAATGATGGCCCGCATGGGCGGCGGCTTGCCGGGAATGCTGCGAAGGTGAGAGTTGGTTTATCCGCAGATTACGCCGATTTTCGCAGATGAAATTTCAAATGGAATCTGCGTCTATCTGCGAAATTTGCGGAGAAGAGTTTTTTGTCTCATACCAACCTGCGTTCAAAATGCTACAAATGCGCAAGGCGAACCATGGCTTGATTTGGAGTGCGCAGACAGGTCTGCGCCTTGGAACGACGCGACATGTCGCGTCGAAGAGAGCGGCGTCAAGCCGCCGCAATCCAAAGTTCGTTGCATTTTGAATGCAAATCAGTATCACATGTAAATCAATGGTTCGCTGACGTTGATTTTGTGCTTCAAGCCGTAAGCTCCGCTGTCCTCGTATTTTTCCGCCCGTCATTTCAACTCCGGAAAAAGCGGGCGGCCAGCAGATTGGCAGCGGCGCCGAACGCCAGCAGAACGCCAATCGGCTTGAGCACCGCACCGAAGCCGCTGCCAAAGCTGATGAGCTGATGCAATGCCTGCAGCGCCCAGCCGGAGGGCAGGCACAGGGAAATGATTTTCATCGCCGGCGACGCAAGCTCCAACGGCCACCAGCAGCCGCCCAATGCCGCCATGAGCAACGAGGCCAGTATGCAGATGCCGAGGACGCGATCTTCCGCAACGGTCAATGAGCCGACGAGCACGCCGAGCGAGCCGGCCACCCACGCAAACACCAGCAGCGTAAGCGTCACCGCCGGCAGATTCGCGCCCAGGTTCACGTGAAAGAGGAATTTGCCCACCATCAAAAAAAACACTATCTGCGCCACGCCAAGCAGGAAGAGGCCGTAAATTTTGCCCATGACAATTTCGCCGCGCGTGACCGGACAAACCATGAGCCGCTTGATCATGCCGCGGCGCCGTTCCGCAGCCATGGTCGCGCCGCCAAAGACAAGGAGGTTCATCATCAAATACATCACCAGATTGCCCGGCAGAGAAAAATTGAAGCCGGAGGGCACGGGTTTTCGTCCGGCAAAACGCGCGTTCAGACTCACGGGATTGGGCCTGGCCATTATTTCGCGCAGCCCGGCTTCCGTGAGCGCGCCCGGCTGATTCGTCTGCGTGGCGGCTTCGAGAATATGTCCATTCATGGCAATCAACGCCCGCACGAGGCGCGCTTCGATAATGGCGGCGTCGGCCTCCGCCGAACTGTCGCGCTTCAAAAACTGCACTTTGGTCTGCCTTCCCTGAAGCACGTTGCTGGTGAAGTCGGGCGGGATGCGGATGCTGCGCGCGGCGGACTCTCGGTTCGTCGGGTCCAGAAGCCACATGCCCTGCGCGCCGAGTTCATCCAGGAAAATGCGGCCCAGAAAATTGGTGTCCTGATTTTCGATTACCACGGGCGGTTTGCGATTGGTTGGATTGCCCGGACCGCGGTTGGCAAAGCCCATGAAGTACACGAATGCCAGCGGCACGGCAAACAGCCAGACATAGGCGCTCTTGTGTTTGAAAAAGAGGCGCAAGTCAACGTGGCCGATGAGTAAAATGCGTTTCATGCGTGCAAGCCGGTTTTGAACCGCCGGCGGAGAAGCAGCGCGGCCAGCCCGATGAGCACGAGGCCTGAACCCGCCAATTTGAGCGTCACCAGCATCCAGGAAATATTTGTGCTGCCGGCTTCGAGACTCCGCACGGTTTCGGTGAACCAGTACGTCGGCAGGAGCGGGCTGATGTGTTCGCGCAAAAAGGCGGGGAGTTGTTGCGGTGGAAAGGCGCAACCGCCCACCAGCGCCAGCGCCATTCCCGCGAGGTTGTTGAGCACGCCCGCGTGGCGTTCGTCGGGCACCAGCGCCACCAATGTCGCCGCCAGAGCCGCCGCGAAAAATGCATAACCCAATATCAGCACCATCATTGTCCCCGGCTGCTGCCAGGAGATGCGGAAAATCAGCCCGCCGCCCCCAAACATGATCGCGCTGCACAACAAGAGCAGCACCACGGTGAACGCAACCTTGCCGGCGATGAACGGAAACAGCCGCTGATGAAACGTGTGATAGCGCTCAAACGTGCGCTGCTGCAATTCGCGGTGCAGATCGGTCATGGCGTTGCTGGCGAGAAACAACAGAAACATGGCCGACATGCCCGTCAGCAAATACGCGAACAGGTTGAAAGACGGTCCGCTCTTCGATTCGCCGCCTTTCGCCCCGCCGACGGCAGCGTTCCCGGTGGGTGTTTCCTTTTCGTAACTGACGATCGGCGGGTTGATGTATTTTTTTGCAACCTGGAGTTTATCGCCGGCACGGTCGATCAAAGCAGAAACTTTGTGGTAATCTTCCCTGCCCTCAAACACCGCCTGCCATTCCGGAAGTTCGGACTGAAAATTTCGCGCCAGCGCGTTCAGCGCCGTTGTCAACGCCCCCAGCAACTCCTCAAGCACGGCGGGGTGAATGGATTCCGCCGGGTTTTTAATCAGTTCCAGGCTCACCGGCGCGCGGCCCGTGAGATAATTGCGCATGAAATGCTCCGGAATGATGAGCACGGCGCTGATTTTGTTGCCGTTGACCTGGCGCATCGCTTCGTCACGATCCAGAAATACGGGCTCGAGATATTTGGCCCCTTCACCCTGGTTGGCCGCGCCGCGCAGAAAATCGCTTAAAACCGTCCTGTCCTCATCCACCACGGCAAACCGGATGCGCCCGAGTGCGCCGCTGTCGGACTTGCCGCCAAAGGCCAGGCCGATGAGCGCGGTCATCACCAGCGGCACAATGAGATTGATGAGCCAGGGAAGCGGGTTGCGCCATGCGCGCCGCAGGTCTTTGGCGAGGAGGACACGCAACATGCCTACTCCCGGAGGTCGCGGCCCGTGAGCTGGAGAAAAACATCGTTCAGACTCGGCCGCTTGAGTGTGACGTTTTCCACATGGACCGGCAGATTGAGCAAATCTTTCAGGCACTCGGATGGATCCCGCGTTCCAATTGCCGCGACGACGAGTTGCCGCCCGGATTTCTGAATGATGCGAAAGCGTTGATGGAACCCGTTCCAATTGTCCGGCGAGGTGTCCTTGAAATCGGCTTCGAGCACGAACACGCGGTCTCCGCCCAGCCGTTCCTGCAATTCACTCAAAGTTCCCTCGGCCAGCAACTGGCCGTGATCAATGATGCCAATCCGCTGGCAGAGCGTCTCGGCTTCCTCGAGATAGTGCGTGGTGTAAAGGATCGCCGTGCCCGACGCGCGCAGGCCGCGGATGAATTCAAGAATGTTCAGCCGCGCCTGCGGATCAATGCCCACCGTCGGTTCATCGAGCAACAGCAATCGCGGCTTGTGCAGCAGCGCACAGCCGAGGTTGATGCGGCGTTTCATGCCGCCGGAGTAGGTTTTCACACGGTCGCCGGCACGATCCGTCAACGACAGGGCTTGCAGCAGTTCGGCCGTGCGGGATTTGGCTTCGACGGAACTCAACCCCGCGATGCGGCCCCAGAACTCAAGGTTTTCGCGCCCCGTCAACTCCTCGTAAATCGCCAGTTCCTGCGGCACGACACCCATGATGCGTTTGGCCTTTTGGGGATCGGACCAGAAGGCTGCGCCCGCGACAAAAATCCCGCCGGCATCGGGTTTAAGCAGGCCGGAGATCATTGAGATGGTGGTCGTCTTGCCTGCGCCATTGGGGCCGAGCAGGCCGTAGATTTCACCCGGACGCACCTCGAAGCTGACCGCATCCACGGCGCGAATGGCGCCGAAAGTTTTGGAAACCCGCTCGATTTTCAGGTAGCTCATTTCAACTCCGGTTTACCGGTTTTGAAACACGGTAGAAGAGCGGAAAAAATTCTCAACCTAATTTGGGTTCAATCCCTCTTGCGCACGTGAATTGACCCGGATATTTTTGCGGCAAAGCGATCCTCAGTCTTGCGGCGGCCCGCCCACGTTGATTTTGTGTTTCAGGCAATAAGCTGCGTTATCCACGTATTTTTGCGCCCACCCTTTCAGTCCGGCGCGTTCTTTCCTGGTCAGTTTGCGCGCCACTCTTGCCGGCGCGCCGACCACGAGCGAGCCGGCCGGAATTTTCATTCCCTGCTTCACCAGCGCCTTCGCGCCGACGATGGATTGTTTGCCGACGACCGCGCCATCCAAAATCACCGCGCCCATGCCCACCAGCACTTCGTCCCCGACCTTGCACGCATGGACAATCGCGCCGTGGCCAACGGTGACCCAGTTGCCGACGATGCAGGCATGGTCGTCCGCGAGGTGTAGCACGGCATTGTCCTGGATGTTCGTGTGATGGCCCACGACGATGCGGTTGATGTCGCCGCGTACCACCGCGCCATACCAAACGCTCGATTGCGCGCCAAGCGTCACGTCGCCGATGACAATCGCGGTTTCGGCGATGTAAACGCCCTGGCCGAACTTCGGTTTTTTGCGCAGAAACTTGTCGAACTGCTTTTCCATCTTGCTCATGCATGAGTTTAATAAGGTCCCCGGTCTTCGCGCGAAGAAAATAAAAGCCCCCTCACCCGGCACTGTGCGCCGCTATGAAACCGCCTGGGAGCGCCAGCGTCCCGCTGGCCAGTCGGGAGCCGAAAACCAGAACTCGCCGGCGAGACGCCAGCGCTCCCAGGAACAGTGCCCAGATTCAGGAATTCAAGGCTCGAAAAAATGTTTCGGGGAAATCTTTCCCCGCTGGCGGGGCGAGGGCTTGTGATTTTCCATTTCTTTCGGGGCCCGCAAGGGTTAAAATGCAGAGGTCGTATGACAAAGCCGGTTTCGCAACGTCCGGTGCTGCAACGGCGGCGGTTGCCGCGGTCGTTTAAGGATTTGACGCCGTCGAAGCATTTCAATCCGCGCACGTTTTTCCGTGAACTCGTCTGGAAAACGCTGCTCACGCCGCGTGTGGGCCAGCCGCGGCGTCCGGTTTTTCCCAAGCTCATCCGCGGCCAGGTGGCAATTACCTGGATTGGCCACGCATCGTTTTTGATTCAATTCACAAATTTGAACGTTTTAATTGATCCGAATTTTGCGAACTGGCTGTTTCTCTTGAAACGCATCCGGCGTGCCGGGTTGAAAATCAAGGATTTGCCGCGAATTGATCTGGTGCTGCTCACGCACGCGCATTTCGACCACTTTCACAAGCCGACGTTGCGCCGGCTGCCGCAGCCGAAAATCGGCGTGATGCCGCGCGGCGTGGCTGATCTGGCGCAAGACCTCGGCTTCGCGCGCATCGTCGAGCTGGATTGGTGGGAGAGCTTTGCGCAACGCGATTGGGCGGTCACCTTCACCCCAAGCCAGCATTGGGGCGCGCGCACGTTGCACGATCATCATCGCGGTTACGGCGGATTTGTCCTGGAACATCAGGGCCGGAAGATCTATCACGCGGGCGACAGCGCGTATTTCGACGGCTTCAAGGAAATCGGCCGGCGGCTGGAGCCGGAAATCGCGCTGCTGCCGATCGGCGCGTATCATCCGGAATCGTTCCGCCACGTTCACATGGGGCCGGACGAGGCGATCAAGGCGTTCACGGATTTGCGGGCGCACTGGCTGGTGCCGATGCACTATGGGACGTTTAAGTTGTCCTTCGAGGATCTCAATGAGCCGCCGCGATGGCTGGTCGAGCTTGCGATAAAGAAAAATCTCATGCAAAAAGTGCGAATGCTTGACGAAGGCGTGCCGGTGGTGTTTTGATCTTGAACATTGCACCGCGCACCATGACCGAAGACAACGAAATTTCCGGATCTTCACCCCTTGACGCGGTCCGGCGTTACGTGCCGCTCGCGATTTGGGCCATCGTCATTCTGGTCGTTCTCGCCATTCCGCTGAAAATCATCGGCTATGGTTTTCTGCCGGGTGACGACGCGTTGCGTCACGCGGCCAAGGCGGTGAGCGGCAAACCGTGGCCGGACATCCTGGTGCTCGGTCCCGCTTTCAAGATAGACACCAACTTCGGCTGGCATTTGCTGCTGCGGCAAATTTATCTGTGGAGCAAATGCGACACCGAAAAGTTGGTCCTGTTTTCCGTCGTGGCATTGTTCGCACTGGTCAACTGGTCGGCGTTGGTGTGGTTGAAACGGCCGGAAGCCTGGTTGATTGTGTTATTGGCCGTGGCGCTCGGGTCAGATTCTCTGGATGCGCTTTTCGGTCGGCCGGCCGTTCATCCTGACCATTGCCGGGCTGCTGACGATTCTTTTTGCCTGGCACGCCCACGGTTCGTCTCCGCCCAAATGGTGGACGGTGTTGTGGATGGCGCCATTGATTGCTGTCTGCACGTTCGTGCATGGGGTGTGGTATCTCTGGATGCTGCCGGTGGCGGCATTTTTCCTCGCCGGCCAATTTCGCTGGGGATTGATGCTGATTGCGGGATGGGTGGCGGGCGTATTCCTGGGCGCTTCACTCACCGGGCATCCGATTGAATCCATGTACCAGGCTCTCGTAATGGCCTATCGGGCTTTTGAAATGCACACAACCCAGCGCACGCTGGTCGGTGAATTTCAGCCGTCGTCGGGTGATGTTTTGGGGCTGGTCATCTTTGGCGGCCTGTTGATTCTGCGCCAACTGGCCGGCTTGAAGGCGCGACCGCTGACCTCCAATCCGGCTTTCTGGCTGCTCTGCCTGGCCTGGGTGCTCGGCTTCAAGGCGACCCGTTTTATGGAAGATTGGGGCTGGCCGGCGCTGATGATGCTGATTGCCTGCGATTTGCAACTGCTGCTACAGGCGCGATTCGCCGCAGATTCTTTCAAGCGCCTGGCCCTGACCTGTGGGCTGGCGGTGGCGGTATTCCTGGCCATCACCAATGATGGCGGCAGCCGCTGGACGTCCAATCTCACCCAGCAATATCTGACCACGGCGGAACATCCCGAGCTTAAAGGCTGGATGCCGGAAAAAGGCGGCATCATTTATTCCCCGGATATGACGATTTTTTATCAGACTTTTTACAAGAATCCCAACGCAGACTGGCGATATATTACCGGCTTTGAACCCGCCCTGATGCCCGATGAAGATTTTGAGGTGCTTCACAAAATCATGTGGAATAACGGTGATGCCAAAGCCTACGAACCGTGGGTGAAAAAAATGCGCCCGCAAGATCGCCTCGTCATCCGCGGCGGCCGGGGCAGCCTGCCGAGCGGTTCACAATTGGAATGGGAGTATGGCGTCAGCGGGATCTGGATCGGGCGGGTGCCGCGCACCAACTCGCCGCCGGAAGAGCTGCCGCCCACCATTCCCGCTGCGCCGCCGCGTGACACTTCAACCAATTCGGTGAATTCAGCGAAGTGACAGCGCGTCGAATTTTTTGGCCAGCGCAAAATCCTTTTCCGTCAAACCGCCGGCGTCGTGCGTGGTGAGCACGAGCGTCACCTTGTTCCAGCGGATGTCAATGTCCGGATGATGCCACGCCTGCTCGGCGATTCCGGCAACGGCGTGGACAAATTTTATCGCGGCGGGAAAATCCTTGAACGGATACGTCCGCGCGATGGTCGCGCCCTTCTTTTTCCAATCCGGCACGGTGGCGAGCGCGGTTTTAATTTTTTCTGTGCTCAATTTTTTCATACGATTGAATCTTGCATAAATGAGTAACCCCATTTCATTAACACCGGGCTTCAGCCCGGTGATAACCGACAAGGAATGTCAAAACCGTTTCAACGGTTTTCTCGCACCCGCAAGCCGTTGAAACGGCTTGCCGGCCCGAATGCCTCCGCCACCCGGCTGAAGCCGGGTGTTAATGAGAGCAATTACGGGGTTGTCAGCGATCCGGTTCCGCCTTCCTCCTTCAACCTTCCCTTAAAACCATTCCTTGCGTCCATCCACGTAAATGCGCACAAACTCCTCATCGGACTTGCACAGGTAAATGATGCCTTCCATGAGGCCGATGAGGTGCATCACGCCCGCCGCCAGGCCGCAAGTCAACACGCCCCCGATCAGTGTGACCAGCAGCATGACCAAACCGGCGCCGGTGTAGCCGAGAATGAATTTATGAATGCCGAACGAGCCGAGCAGAATTCCGCAAATGCCCGCCGGAATTTTGTTTGACGCCCGGGATGCGACGGCAGACGGTGGCGCCGCGATCGGCGGCGGGACCGCCTTCAGTTCGGAGGCAAATTCGGAAAACGAACCCAGCGGTTTCCAGTCCGGGGAACCTTCCATTTGAACCGACGTTTGGGCGTTGACACGGTTCTCGGCAATCCAGCGCCGGATTTCCTCCGCGCTGACCGGGCCGTATGGCCGTCCGTCCGTTCCGATGATTTTATACATAACACGCCTTTCTGGTTTCAATTGTTGTCACGAAAGTTTCGGCGGTTGGCCGGACAAATCCGCCGGTCGTGGTGGAACGGGTTTCTGTCCGGCTGATTCGTCCGCTTTTGCCTGACGCAACAAACTTAAACTTGTGACCAGCGCCCAAAACCATGACGCGATAAATAAAATTGCACCTGCTTCGCCAATCCAACCGACTGACCGTACCTGAACATCGCCGGTGACCTGGCCATAGTACTGAATCATTATTTCAAAAAACCATACGACCACCATCACGAAACCGGCCACGGCCAAAGCGAGTTGCCCGATGCCTGCCATCCATCGTCCGGCCATGAGCGATCCCAAACCGGGCGTGGCCAGTTGATTGACGAGCGCGGCGTTGCGGGCGGCGGCACGGCTAACCGGCTTGCGATCCGGCTGGGGAGAAGATGGTTTCATAGGCATACATCAGTGCGGCATAGCCGATGGGTGCCGTGAACAACGCGCCCACGCAACAAGCAAGCACTCCCACAATGTTGAGCAGGCCGATCAAAATGACCAGTCCGAAGACCTGCCACCAATGTTTGCCGACCATTTTCCAACTGGTCTTCATTGCCGTCCAAAAATCCATCTGCTTGTCGATGATCAATGGCAGCGTGAACACCCATCGCACTTGCAAATAAATTGTCGGAATCATGCAAATCAGGAAAACCGGCAAACCGATCGGAAGCAACCCCATTAACAGGCTGTGCAGTTGTTCTTCGGGTGGCTGCCCGTGTCGGGTCGCCGCCAAGCTGAAAACCAAAACCAGCATGACCACAACAAATGGAATCATGCACAACCCTGCGAGCAGGCCGCTGACAATTTTCCCCAGAAAGAGTTGGAGGAATCCCTTGCGAAACCCGGCAAACACGTCGCCCGCGCTGGCCGGCTGGCTGCGGATGGCCTGGATGATGACATAATACAAACCACCCAGCAAGGGACCGATGATGATCATGTTCGCAATTGAAAACAGCGCCCCAATAAATGGAATGGCCCCAAGTCCGGCAATGAAAACTTCGATGACCACGAACAGAAGGACGGCAACGAACAGGACCCCGAAATTGGTTTTGAGCAGTCCAAAACCGCGGCTGATGCAACCGCCGAGGTCGAGATCATAATCGTGTTCCTGCCATTCAGCGGAAGGCCTGACCGGCGGAGGCGCGATCGGGGCGGAACTCGCGGCAAAAATATCAGCGAATTCAGGAAACGCCGAGAGTGGACGCCACTCGGTGTCGTTTTCCTCCTTCGCCAAAGATTGTGCATTGAGCCGGCCGTCGGCAATCCACCGCCGGATGTCGTCCGCCGTGACCGAGCTGTATGGTTTTTGATCGCCGCCAATGATGGTGTAGCTCGCCATAATCTTGTCCCGTGTTCGCCGACTTCTAGTTCATCGCCCGCAGCGACGCAAGCCGTTTCGCTGTAGCCGCGGTCCATGACCGTCGCTGATTTTTGGCGCTTCTGCCGTGACGCCGCAATTTCACGTGTTCTTTACAAATAATTTCCCCGGCAATTGCTTGACCACACGCTTCATTTCCAAGCCCAGCAACGCCACGCTGACCGCCGAACTCGGCAAACTGCTGCGCCGGATGACTTCGTCAATGCTCGATTCCTCGTTGTTCAACGCGTCATACACGAGTTTTTCGTTTTCAGATAATTCCAGGGCGGGCAACACGCCGGTTTCGCCCGGCGAAGGCGGACGGTTGCTCCCCGGAAACAAATACTCGAACTCGCTCAAAACATCCTCCGCGTCTTCGCACAGTTTCGCGCCTTTTTTGATCAAGTCGTGGCAACCCTTGCTGCGCGGCGAATCAATCCGCCCCGGCACGGCAAAGACCTGCCGCCCGTATTCCGTCGCAAAATTCGACGTGATGAGCGCGCCGCTGTGCAGGTCCGCCTCCACGACAATCGTGCCCAGCGTCATGCCGGCCACAATGCGGTTGCGGATGGCGAAGGATTGCTTGTCCGCGTTGCGGTTGAAGGGATATTGCGTGATGACCGCGCCGGATTCGGCAATGCGCTCGAACAAATCCCGGTTCTCCGGCGGGAACACGATGTTGATGCCCGTGCCGAGCACGCAAACCGTCCGGCCTTTTGCCGCCAGCGCGCCCTGGTGCGCCGCCGTGTCAATCCCGCGCGCGCCGCCGCTCACGACCGTCACGCCCACATAGGCGAGTTGATAGGCCAGCTTGCGCGCGGTCTCGAGGCCGTAATGCGTCGTCATCCGCGAGCCGACCATGGCCACGGCGTTTTTATCCTTCGCGGTCAGCGCGCCCTTGACGTAAAGCACCAGCGGCGGATCGTAGATTTGCCGGAGCGATTCGGGATAATCCCCGTCGCTTTGAATCAAAACGTGGCAGCCGAATTCCTGGATGCGTTTCAATTCACCGGCGAGATCAACCGTTTTCTCCCAGCCGGCGATCGCCGCCGCGGTTTCGTCGCCGATGTTGCGGACGCGGCGCAGTTCGCTTGGGGACGCCTGAAGAATTTTGGGCGCGTCGCCAAAATGTTCCAGCAACAGCCGCGCGCGCACCGGGCCGACGTTTTCGATGAGATTGAGAGCGATGAGCGCTTCCCTTGAGTCCATGCCGAATTAAAGAGTTTCAAGTTTCAGGTTTCAAGTTCCAAGTGGAGGCGATTTAGGCCAATTCAAACAAAATGTATGAATTCTTTCATTAACACCGCGCTTCAGCGCGGTGGAAAATCCCGGACGAATCAAAAACCGTTTCAACGGTTTTGGTTTGCAGGTTTCATGCGGAAAGCCGTTGAAACGGCTAAAATCTTTTGCGCTTCAAAATCACCGGGCTAAAGCCGCGGTGTTAATGAAAAACAGGCGAACACGGCGGCAGGAATTGTTTGACGCTGGACACAAACTTGCGCCGGGAATAGGGTTTCAACGTGAAACGAGTTAGCTGGAAAACGCGCCGCCGACTCTCTGTTATGCAAAATGAATACGCAAAAAATCGAAGACCAAATTATATCCGCCCTTAAAGCTATACCAAGTCAGATCCCAACTGGAGTGCCATGTCCAGATACAAAGGCTATCAAGCTAGCAATTGGCACGTTAGGAACGCAACTTGGCTTCGCAGTTCGCGGATTTCCTGAATATTTCGGCGACAAAGAATGGTTATATGACCTATGCTGGTACTCTGGCGCGCCCGATAAGAATAAGAAACTCCTCGATGTGCCTCTAGTGCTAGAATCCGAATGGAATCAATATGGGATAATATATGATTTTGAAAAACTCCTCATCGCAAAGTCTAAATTCAAAGTTATGGTATTTCAGGCCAATGGCCAGACTGCCATTGATTTCTTCAAAGAACTTGAGCAAGGCATCCGCACTTACCAAGGAGGAACCCCCGGAGAGATTTATCTATTAGCCTGTTTCAATGGAGTTAACAGGGGGTTTGAAATTAAAAGAATCGAAGGAGTTTAATTCTACAAATTTCCTTCGCCCGTTTCCCAAGATTGATTGCGCGGCGACTTCCTGCTATTGAATCGGTGTGCCTGATCCCAGTCTGTTGCTCCTCATTCCGGCTTACAACGAGGAGCGCCGCATCGAACCGGTGCTGCGCGACTACGCGCAATTTTTCGGTAAAAATTATTCCGGCAAATTCCAGATCGTCGTCGTGCTCAACGGCTGCACCGACGACACGCTTGGGGTGGTCCGGCGGGTCGCGGCGGAGTTCCCGGCGGTTCTTCGGGTGCTGGAATTCAAGGAGCCGATTGGCAAGGGCGGCGCGCTCATCGAGGGCCTCAAACTTGCCTCCTTCGGCGATTTGATCGGCTATGTGGATGCCGACGGCGCAACGATGCCGCAGGCGTTCCTGGATTTGGTCCGGCACATTGGCGACGCGGACTGTGTGGTCGGCTCGCGCTGGCTGCCGGATTCGGTGATTCATCAATCGCAGACCGGCGACCGGCGGTTCGCCAGCCGGGTGTTCCACGCCATCGTGCAACTGTTTTTCCGGTTGAACATCCACGACACGCAATGCGGGGCAAAAGTGATAAAGCGCGAGGTCGTGGAAAAAGTTCATCCCTTCCTGCGCATCGCCGACATGGCCTTCGACATCAACCTGCTCGTCGCCATCAAGCGCGCCGGTTATCATATCCGCGAGGTGCCGACCGAATGGACGGATATCGCCGGTTCCAAAGTCGTGCTGTTTCATTCCTCGCTGACGATGTTTCTTTCCGTCGTGCGCATCCGGCTGATTTACTGGCCGCGGGTTTACCGGTTGCTGCGTCCGTTGCGTCCGCTGGAAGGCTGGGTTTACAGAAAATTGCGCGCGCCGCGGCCGTTGCCGGGACCGGACTTGAAGAAACGAGAATAGCGGATGGAAGATGGAGAATTGAAGCCGGTCCTGGCGTCTTTGCCATTTTCTATCCTCCATCCTCCATCCTCGCTTTTCCTTTCATTCCCCAGGTGAACCACGCGCAGACGAAGAACAGCAGCAGGTTGAAGGCGCCCAGCACTTGCAGCGCCACCTCCAAGTGCCCCGGGAAATGATTCAGCATCGCCGGCAGCGTGAAACCGTAGGCTCCCGCCAGCAGCACCATCCACGGCACCACGGCAAAACGCGACCGCGCCAGCAAATCATTCACCATCACGTTCGCCAGCGCCAGCGGCACCATTGCGCCGGCATACCACGGAAGGAGTTTCGTCGTCATCGCGACGTAGGCCGGCGTATAGACCAGCTTCACCACGAATGGCCCGACGATGCACAAGCCCGCCGCGCCGCAAATCGCCAGCACCGCCGTGCCCAGCACGACGATGTTGAACAAATTTGTTTTTTCGGATTTCGCGGCGGCATGAACGATTTTCGGAAACATCACCGTCGCCAGCGGCAGCACCAGCCACAACAATGCCCGCGACAACGTTCCCGCCGCGCCATAAGGCGCCATCTCGTCGCCGGTGAAATACGCCATCGCAAATATCGTGTCCGAGGTGAACATGAACTGGCACGCGCCGAAACCAAACATCAGCGGCAGCACCTGCCGCCGCAGTTCTTTGGCATCGAACGGTTCCGCCGGCAGCGTCCACAAATCCCTCGTCCGCCAGATGACAATCGCCGCCGAAATGCCAACGCCAATCAACGCGCCCGCCATCATGCCCGCCGCGCCCAAAGCCAGCGCCAGAACCAGAAACGCCGCCGTGATGAATCGTCCCGCGCCGCCGATAATCTGCGCCCAGCCCAGCCAGAAAAAATCCTGCCGTCCCTGCACCACCCCTGAAAACAGCGGAACCCACAACGAAACCAGCAGCAACGGCAGCGTCACCAGCAGTCCCGCCGCGCCGGGCAGTTGCCAGCGCTGGACAATGCTCCCCCGAAACAAAAAGATCACCAACGCGCCCGCCACCCAGAGGATTAACGTCCACAACGCCACCAGCCGGATCATGCCCGCCAGTTGCCGTTCGCGGCCCGTCGTCAGCGCCAGCGCCGACTGCTGCGCGAACACCATCTGCAAGGGCATTGTGGGCAGACACGCCGTCACCATCAGCAACGTGACGAACGTGGCGTATTGCGATTCGGGAATGGACTTCGCCAGAAAATGCACCAGCCACGTCATCGCCCCGCCCACGATGGCGGCGACCACCAGCCAGCCGCTCTGGCGGAAAAAGGCCGCGTGCGGTTTGTGATCAACCGTCGGTATCATTTCGGTCTTGGCCGTGGACATGAGCGTTGGACAATACGGGAACCAACCGGTTCAGGGAAGCGATTTCAGGAAGCTCAACAGCAGATTTTTGCCGCGCTCCAGTGAATCCAGCGAAATCCATTCGTCTGCCGTGTGTGCCTGCGCGATGTCTCCCGGACCAAACACCACGCTGGGAATGCCGCCCCGCGACAACACCGCCGCGTCGCAGAAAAAATCGACGCCCGCGGGCCGCGTCTGGCCGACGCTTCGCAGAAACTGTCGGACCAATGGCAGCTTCGGGTTCGTTTCCAGCGGCAGGCAGGGCGCGAGTTTCGTGCTGGAAATTTTCGCCGACAATCTTTTCGCGCGCAGCAACGCGGCAATTTCCCGCTGCACGCTCGTTTTCGTTTCGCCCGGCAGCGTCCGCCGGTCAATGGTGATGACGCAATGGTCGGGCACGATGTTCGGCTGGGCACCGCCGGAAATCATGCCCACGTTCACCGTCGCCGCGCCCAGCAGCGGATGCCGGCGGCGGCGCAATCGCGCGGCGTAATCCGTTTCGAGCGCGTCCACGATGCGCGCCATTTCGTGGACGGCATTCTGGCCGAGCTGCGGCGTCGCGCCATGCGCTGCCTTGCCCTGCGTTTCGAGTTGCAGCCATAAACTGCCTTTGTGCGCGGTGACCACCTGCAACCGCGTCGGCTCGCCGACGATGGCGAGTGCCGTTTGGTGTCCCGCCTTCAGGCGGCCAGTTGTGGCGGCTGGTTGCCCGAACCGCCTGAAGGCGGGACACCGAACCATTGCCCGCGAACCGGCTTGCGCATTTTCCTCGTCCACCAAACCGGCAAAAACGATCTCGGTTTCCAGCGGACGTGATTTTGCATTCGCCAGTTCGCAAAGCGCGGTAAGCATCGCAGCCACGGAACCTTTGGTGTCGCAGGCGCCGCGCCCGTACATCCGCCCATTTTTCCGGCGCGGAACGAATTGCGAATCGTCAGCCCCGACGGTATCGAGGTGCGGCGCAAGCAGGATGGTCTGGCGGATTTTACCCGGCGGCAACAATCGTGCGATGACATTGGAGCGTTCAATTTGGGAGTGCGGCGACATGTCGCCGCTTTCCAAAGCGCGGACATGTCCGCGCACTCCAAAGACCGGTTGTAATTCGACTTCGAGTCCGGCGCGCGCGGCGACGGTGGCAAGAAAATCCGCCACATTCTTTTCGCCATAACGCGATTGACGAAGGCGGGCCTGTCGCGCCGAAGCTCCATCGGATGGAGCGAAGGCGGAATTCACGCTGGGCAGCGCGATGAGTTCGGCCAGGAGCTTTTCCGTGCGCGTCATGCTTCGCAGAATGTCACAGGCAAAAGTTCTTTGCCACATTCTTCTCGACATAGGATTTTTTGCAGGCGTAAATCGAATTTGTTAAAACTAGAAAAGCTTTAAAATCCGCATGCCGTCTTTAGCCATGAACGACTTAATACCTCCGCTCCCCGCTTTCCGTTCATCACCCCGTTGATGCCGCTCCTGACGGGGCTTGATTCCCTTGGCGTTGCCAGACTACAGAGATGCCAGCCCTACAGGCTTTTAACGGAATCTGCGAAAATCGGCGCAATCTGCTGATGAAAAATTCCTTCAAACAATCTCCACCGGACACTTCGGCAGCGCGTCGAGGAAGGCCTGGCCGTATTGCTTGGTGAGCACGCGATTGTCCAGCACCACGATGATGCCGGTGTCGGTCTTCGTCCGGATCAATCGGCCCACGCCCTGGCGGAATTTCAAAATCGCCTCCGGCAATGAAAATTCGCCGAAGGAATTCCCGCCGCGCGCTTCAATCGCCTCGATGCGCGCCTCGATGAGCGGATGGTCGGGCACGGCGAACGGCAGGCGGGTGATGATGACGTTGCTCAAGGCCTCGCCCGGCACGTCCACGCCCTGCCAGAAGCTGTCCGTGCCGAACAGCACCGAGTCCACGTCGTCCTTGAATTTTTCGAGCATCGTCGAGCGCGGCGTGCCCTTGCCCTGCACAAAACACGCGACGCGCAGCTTGTTGAAGAACGGTTCCATCCGCTCGCCGAGTTCCTGCATGAGCTTGTAATTGGTGAACAACACAAACGCCTTGCCATGCGTCTGCTTCACAAAATGGGCAATCCAGTGCTCGAGCGCATCGGCGTAACCGGCTTCGCGCGGGTCGGGCATCTTGCTGGCCACGAACAATTTCATCTGCCGCCCGTAATCGAACGGCGTGCCGACTTGCAATTGGGTGGCGGACTCCGCGCCGACGCGGCGGACGAAGTATTTTAATCCGCCTTTCCGTGGCACAGACCTCCGGTCTGTGTCCTGGGCGCGTGGCACAGGCTTCCGGCCTGTGTCTGCCTCTTCTCCCGGGGTTATTTGTTGTGGCCCACCCACGCCGGTTCCAGATCCCAAAATAAACTCTCCTTCTTTCAATCCGGCTTTCGCCGGGTTTTGCCGGATGTATTCGGCAAATTGCTCCAGCGCTTGCGGCGTTCGCACAACGTGATCGAATGATTCATCCTGCCAGAGTGTTCCTGTTCGTCCGAGCGATTGGTTGATTTCGCGTGCGGTGAAGGATTTCCACGACTTGAGAATTTCCGAGAGCGTGTGTCCCGCCAGCGGCCGGACCAAAACATGAACGTGGTTCGGCATCACGACAAAATGTCCGAGCACATATCGTTCGCCGTCAAAATGCCTGAGTGCGGCGGCCACTTTTCCGGCCGCCTGCGATTGCCGCAACACGCATGAACCCGCGCCTGCATCCAGCCATTTCTCAAGGCGGTTGGCAAATTTTTCGTGATATTCGCGATCATCCGCCTCCAGCCGCGGTTCGGGATGAAGCGCCAGCCACTCTTCGCGTTCAGCGAGAAACTGTTTGATACGCGCGGCGGGAACGGAATCAGCCAGACGGAACGTGACGAAATAAGTTGTTCCTTCCTGCCGCCAGTGCGGAAGATTTCGTCCCGGTTTGGACACGGGTAACCTGGGATCAAAAAGGGTGAATGGCAAAGCCGTGGCACAGGTCTCCGACTTGTGTTCCTTTTGACCAGATTGGGCCACTTTGCCCTCTGGCCCACACAGACCGGAGGTCTGTGCCACGTCGGTTGCCAGCGTCGCACTCGTCATGATGATGCTGGTGTCGCTCTCGAACAGACGACGGCGCAGAAATTTCGCCACGTCAATCGGCGCGGCGTTCAACGCGAGATTTTTATGCGCCTTGCCGCCGCGTTCCACCCAGTAAACATGGTCGGCGGCGCTCTGCTCGAGGAACGCCTTCACCTCGTCGCGCAGCTCGGACAGCCGGCGGTTGCACTCGACCAGTTCCTGGCCAATGTCCTTGTCCTCGCTCATTTTAATCAAGTCGCCCACGGCCTCGCGCAGGCGTTGGATCGGCAGCGTGAGATTGTCCTGCACCAGTTCCGCGCGGCGGATGCGGAGTTCCGTCCACGCGCGTTTGCTTTGGTGGGGCGAGCGTCCCCGCGAGCCGTCTTCGCCGCCGAAGGAATTTTTCTTCGTCTCGGCCTGAATTTCCTCGCACGCGGCCTCGACATTTTCGAAAAACTTGTCGGCCTCACTCAAAATATCCGTCACGAGTTTCACCGCGGCGCCTTTGTGCAGCGTCGCCAGCAGACCTTTTTCCGTGCGCGGATTCCAGAGCCGGTTCAGCGCGTAACGGACCTGCCCGCTTGACACGCTCAGACCGATATGCCGCGATGCCACCTGCTCCATCTGGTGCGCCTCATCGAAAATCACGAAATCATTTTTAAAGAGAATGCCACCTTCGATGTCCTCGTCCACGCCGCCGAGCAGCGTGAAAAAGAGCGTGTGATTCAACACCAGCACGTCCGCTGACAGAATGCGGTTGCGCGCCCGCTGGAAGAAACAAACGCCGTGGTCCCTGGCGAAATCGGACGGAAAGCCACAAACCTTGGGCGAGCACAAACCCCGCTCGGAACAGACCTGCGCCCACACTTTCAGGTCCGGCTCGATGTCGAAATCCGACAGGCTGCCATCCGTGGTTTCCTTCGACCATTCGTAAATGCGCTGGAGTTCGTCAGCCTCGGACGACGTAAACAAATTACCGGCCTGCTGCATCGCTTTTTGCAAACGGCGGGTGCAGAGATAATTCGCGCGGCCTTTGAGCATCGTGAAGTTGAATTTCACCGGCACGGCGAGTGCGCCTAGCACACCGGCGAGCATCGGCAGGTCCTTTTCCGTAAGCTGCTCCTGCAAATTGATGGTGTGGGTGGAAACCACCGCCTTCTTTTTCTGCGCCACCGCGAACAAAATCGCCGGAATCAGATAGGCCAGCGATTTGCCGACACCCGTGCCGGCCTCGACCGCGAGATGCTCGCGGTTCTGGAGCGCGCGCGCCACGGCCACCGCCATTTGCTGCTGCTGGGGGCGATACTCGAAATTCTTCGCGCGCGACAACAACCCGTTCGGCGAGAAAATCTCTCCGACCCGGGCAACCAGGTCTGCGCCGGCAGGTTGATGTTCGGTGGGCGCAATCACGGCGCGGGAATATGCCGTTGGGTCGTTTCCCCGGCGAACAAAATTATTGCAGGCTTCCCCATTTTGCCGCTGGGATTCCCGGAATGATCGGGAAATCCACAGGGATGGTTTTCGTCGAAAAACCCAATGTTCCGGCGCATCGCTTGCTTAATTAAGCGGGCATTGTGGTATTACAAATGCTTCCAATCGGGCGCGCTCGTCCCGGTAGTGGGTTGGGGGCGTTTTTTATATGGAACCAGGCCGGCTATTCCGGACACGAAACGCGGCAGAAGGCCCCCGGCATCAGCCCGATATAAGATGGATGCCCACGCACGGACAAACGCAGGCATTGGCAGACATTCAAACAGCGTGTTAACGCGGATTTTGTCATTTTGGCACGGTCGAGGAAGGCCATGTCGGCAGTTGGCCGGCACGGGCGTGTGCCTTTTTTTAGCCCTGACACCGGCGGCCCAAGGCCAGGCTCCGAGCCCACCGCCCATCGCCAACCAGGTTCTGACCAACCTTGCCGAGATTTGGACCGTACCACGCGCGCATCAGGATGAAGAATATCGGATTCAAACCGAGGTGGTGATTTATTACTTTGATTCCGAGTGGGACAACGCCTCGGGGGAATGTCTGGGCATTCCCCGGTGGCTGCCGGTTTACGACTCACCCACGCCTTTGAAAGCCGGGCAGCGGATTGCCATTGACGGGGTGATCATCCCGCAGCGGGAACGGTTTGTCTGGAACAAAACCCGGATTCGCGTCCTCGAAGAGAATGTGCCGCTCAAAGCCGAACCGGTGTCCGATCTGAGCAAAAACCCCCAGGAACTGAAGGATCATCTGGTCTCCGTAACCGGTTTGATCGACAGCACGCTGGATGATCCAACGCATTTCACCATTAATTTTTTGTCCGGCAATACCCTGGCCCGCGCCTACGTGCTGAAGGGAGCAAACCATTCGCCGCTGCCTTTGAAAGGGGGCGATTTGATTCGGATGAAATGCGTTTACTCGCCCCAATTCGACCGAAACGGAATTTTGAGCGATCTCTCCCTGTGGGTGAGCCGCCCCGCGGACATAGAAATCATTGGCTCTTTGAACCGGGACGAGCGCTTCGCCATTCCGGTCACTCTTAGCAAGGATATTCAATCGGATACGCCCGTGGGCGACCTGGTCCGCGTGGAGGGCATCGTGCGCAACTACGAACCAGGGCAGTGGGTTACCCTCTGGGATGCCACGGGACAAATTATGATCCAGAGCAAACAGAGCCAGCCTCTGCGGTTCGGAGACCGCATCGAAGCCATTGGTTATCCTTACGTGCTGGGGGTGCAGCAGTGTCTGCACGATGGTTTGTATCGGCTGGCCGCCCAGACCAACTCAACCGCGCCAGCCTTGACGAGTGCCACCAACGCCTTGCCCTTGCGCCTGGCCGAGCGAATCCGGGACCTGAACCCCGAAGAAGCCAGCCGTCATTTGCCGGTTAATCTTCGCGGAGTGGTTGCCTGGTCACATGCCAGCACGCCTTTCGCGTACGTGCGAGACGCCAGCGGTGGAATCCGGGTGGTCAATCCCCGGTGGGATGAACCCAACACCGCCAAACCGGGAACGATCGTGCTTCTGGACGGCGCAACTGGCGAGGGAGATTTTGTGCCTGTGGTCACCAATGCTCTCCTGCGCCGGGCGGGGTGGTGGAACATGGAAGATCGGCGTCTGGTGACACTGGAACAGGCGTTGACGGGGGCGGAGGAGGGCAATTGGATAGAAATGCGCGGTTTCGTCCGGGACCTCAAGCAAATCAACGGTCTGGTGCGTTTTGATCTGAGCACGTCAAGCGGGGAATTTCAGGCGTGGACGCCGGCTTCGCAATCGTTCGATTCGTTCAAAGGTTCCATTATTCGCGTGCGTGGAGTGTGTTCCGCTGTTGTCAATGCGCGACATCAGTTAACGGGGATTCAGCTTTGGTCACCAGATGTAAAATACATCCAGACGGAAGAACCCGCGCCGGAGGATCTGTTTGCCGTCCCACTCCGTCCATTGGGCGGCCTGCGGCGATTTAACATGGAAAGTGCGCTCAACCAACGTATCCGTACCGCCGGCACGGTGGTTCTTTTCGTGCCCGGCCGGTACTTGTACGTGCAGGACGGCGCGGACAGTGTCTTTGCCCTGAGCCAGCAATCCGACGCGCTTCAGCCGGGAGACCGGGTCGAAGTGGTCGGGTTCCCCGGCGAGGAGGGCCAGAAATTCCTTCTGCGGGAGGCCGCTTATCGCCGCATTTCCGGTGGCCGGGAGCCAAATCCGGTGCAACTGTCGGCAACCAATTCCGCCGATGCGAATTCCGAGGGACTTCTGGCCCAAGCCGGGGGGGTTTTGCTTAACGAGGTGGAAAAGGACAATGAAACGCGCTTGCTCATCCAAGCCAGGGATTTCACCTTTGAGGCCAGCCTGGAGCCGGCGGCGGCGGAAGCTCAAAAAACCCCGCAAGCCTTGGAGCTGGGCAGCCGGCTCGCCTTAACCGGGGTTTATGAGGTGCAGAGTGATGAGAACGGGCGGCCGCGTTCCTTCCTGCTGCATCTCCGCTCCTGGAACGATGTGCGATTGCTGCAGCGCCCTCCTTGGTGGACGCTGGCGCGGCTGTTGTGGGTGCTGGCCGGAGTCCTCGCGGTGTTTCTGATCGGTTTGATTTGGGGCATCCTGATCACGCGCAAAAACGCGTTGCTGCGCCAGGCACAGACCGAACTGAAGGCGGCCAACGACCAGCTCGAACTCCGCGTCGCCGAGCGGACGCGGCAGCTCCAGGACCAGGTCCAAGCCAGGGAACGGGCCCACACCGAATTGGCCCGGGCGCAACGCGACCTCATGCTGGCTTCCCGGCAGGCGGGCATGGCCGAAGTGGCCACCGGCGTCCTGCACAACGTCGGCAATGTCCTAACCAGCGTCAATGTCTCCGCCACCCTGCTCCGCGATCAAGTCCGCAATTCGGAAACCCATACGCTCTTGAAGGCCGCCGAGCTGCTAGAACAGAATAACGGCGACCTGGAGGCTTTTCTGGCCTCCGATCCGAGGGGGAAATTGATGCCGGAATTAATTGTTCAAGTCGCCGGGCAGCTCCGCAAAGAGCAGGAAAAAGCTGCGAGCGAACTGGAGCAACTGGCCAAAAACATTGATCACATCAAGGACATCGTCGCCATGCAGCAAAGCTATGCGCGCGTGGCCGGGGTGATTGAAAAAGTGGCTCCCGCCAGCCTGGTGGACGATGCCCTCCAAATCAATGCGGCCGCCCTTGACCGCCACGAGGTCACGGTCCTCCGCCGGTTTGAAGACGTGCCGCCACTGATGGTTGACAAACATAAAGTCCTTCAGATTTTGATCAACCTGATCCGCAATGCCAAGTATGCGCTGGACGAGGGCAATCCAGCCGAAAAACAGATCATCATCACCATCGCCAAAACCGGCGATGAAGGTGTTCAGGTCAAGGTCGAGGATAATGGTATCGGCATTCCGCCGGAAAACCTGACGCGCATTTTCTCCCATGGTTTCACGACGCGCGCGAACGGCCATGGTTTTGGCCTTCACCTCGGCGCGCTCAACGCCCGGGAATTGGGCGGTTCGCTCTCCGCCGCCAGCGATGGCGCGGGCCGCGGCGCTGCCTTCACTTTGATCCTGCCGCTGATTCCTCCCGGCAAAAATTTATGAACCCCCCGCCTGCCAAACCCTGCAACCGGATACTCATCATAGACGATAATGTCTCCATCCATGCGGATATCCGGAAGATTCTTGGCCAAGATCCAGACCAGAACGTCCGGCTGAACCGCACCAAGGCGTTGCTGTTTGGGGAAGGTGTTGCCGATTCGCCACATCCCGGTTTTACGATCAATTCGGCTTACCAGGGACAGGAGGGTTTGGAGATGGTCAAGCGGGCGGCTGAAGAAGGGGATCATTACGCGCTGGCGTTTGTGGACATACGAATGCCTCCCGGATGGGATGGCGTGGAAACCATCAGCCATCTTTGGGAGTGCCGCCCGGACCTCCAGATTGTCATCTGCACCGCCTATTCGGATTATTCCTGGGTGGAGATGATTCGCAAGCTGGGTTATTCCCCCAATCTGGTCGTGCTCAAGAAACCGTTCGACAACATCGAAGTGTTGCAACTGGCCCACGCCCTCACGGAAAAGTGGCATTTGAACCGCCAGGTGCAATCCCGGTTGAAGGATCTGGACGCGTTGGTCCGCCAACGGACTTCCGAATTGGAATCCGCAAACGCGCAATTGAAACAAGAAATCACCAAACAGTTGAAACTGGAGTCCCAGTTGCGCCACTCCCAAAAAATGGAAGCGGTGGGACAACTCGCCGCGGGGGTCGCCCATGATTTCAACAACATTCTGACGGTGATTCAAGGCAACGCTTCTTTGCTGCAAGACCAGTTCCGGCAGGACCCCGCCGGCGCCGAGCCACTCAACGATATCTCGGTCGCCGCTGAAAAAGCCGCGCGGCTCGTCCGGCAACTGCTCGCTTTCAGCCGCAAGCAGGTCCTCAAGCCCGAAGTGCTCGACCTGGGGCGCGTCGTCAACAATCTGGAGGAAATGTTGAAGCGGCTTCTGGGGGATCACATCACGCTGGACGTGCAAGCCGCCCCGGCGCTGCCTCCGGTCCGGGCCGATCTCAGCATGATGGAGCAAATCATCATGAATCTCTCGGTCAATGCCCGTGACGCCATGCCCAAAGGCGGTCGGCTGACTGTCAGTATTGATGCCGTTACCATCACCCCCGACGACGCCCACAAAAACTCTGAAATCCGGCCCGGTCCACACGTTCGTATCTCCGTTTCCGACACCGGTTGCGGCATCGCCTCGGAGCTCTTGCCCCGCATCTTTGATCCGTTCTTCACCACCAAGGAAATCGGCAAAGGCACGGGGCTGGGCCTGGCGACGGTTTACGGCATCGTCAAGCAACATCATGGCTGGGTGGATGTGCAAAGCGCGGTCAATCAGGGCTCAACCTTCCGGATTTTTCTGCCAGCCGGCCAGGAAACCTGCCCGCAGGGAGACCTGATTCCGCCCGCCAAAAAAGCGGTTAAAAACGGATCGGAGTGCGTGCTCGTGGTTGAAGATGAAGACCACGTGCGCAGTCTGACGGTTGCCGTGCTGCGTAAGAACGGCTACCGCGTATTGGAGGCCACTTCCGGCAAGGACGCTTTGGATGTCTTCCAGGGTCATGGTCCGGAAATCGATTTGCTGCTCACCGATGTCATGATGCCCGGAAACCTCCTGGGCGATGAACTGGCCACCCGCCTGCGCGCCATCAAACCTTCTCTGGCCGTACTGTTCACTTCCGGCTACAGCCCCGAAGTCAACAACACCGAAATCCGGGGCAACGGCAACTTTCTGACCAAGCCTTTTACTCCCACCCAAATGCTCGCCGCCGTCCGTCAATGCCTCGACCAGCCGGCGGTTGCAAGCAACCCGAGGAAAAATTGAGCGACGCCGGGCAGATGCATCGAAACGGCCTGATTTCCGGCGACGGCCATCGCTTCAAATGGGGCGGCTGCTCAAAACCACTTTCAACGCCGCCGCCGCACCTGGTGCGAGCGTGGTTTTATTCCGTCCCACGTTGCCGGATTCGACACAGACCATTTGCCGGTGTTCCGCCGGGTCGAAGTCAGGCATGAGTTGCGTCGTCCACGGATTCCAAACCACAGTGGAATGGGAATCGAATTTTTCGGCCCGGATTGTCCGTCGAAATTCGGGGTCGCGGATCTCCACCGTGCCGGTCGTGTCGGGATAGAGGCGGTTGGTCTCCTTCGTGACGCGCAGCACGGAATCGTTTTCCGCCTTGCGTATGCCGCCGGCACCGGCAGCGAAATCATCAAACGGCGCGTCCTTCAGGCCGGCGATGGAAACTTCGCGGATGTCGCCAACGGCAAAATAGGTGTGCAGGCAATTCTCGAAGTCAAAATTCCGGTCCGCCGATTCATTGGTGACAATCAGTTCCATCGCCAGTTGGTCGGTGACGGTGACAACAAATTCCGCGCGATTCGCGGGCCAGGCGTAATTGGCGACCGTGGACGGCAACCGGAAGCGGACCGTTACGCCGCCGGCGGGTGTGGCGGCGGTTTCAATCAAATCCCATGCCGTGATCCGCGCAAATCCATGCGCCACGTCGCCCTCGCGCTTGCCGAACCACGGAAAACAGATGGGGACCCCACCGCGGATCGCCTTGTCTGCGGCAAACTGGCTACGCCGGCTCAGGAACAGCAGCGGCGGTTCGCCGTTTTTCTGGAAACCGGTGATGTGTGCGCCGTGCAGATAAATTTCCACAGTGCTTCGGCCGGTTGTGATGTTGATTTTGGGCAGGCCGCTGTTGCCGCTGGCGAACGCGACCCGGCCTGGGATTTCAAATTCGCGGAGCCGCCCGGGAATGTTGGTGATTTCCATAAAACGCGGACTGTTTCAGCACAGGCGACCGGAAGACCCCGGTTTTTGTCATGCTCCGAAGCCCCGGTTTCCGGCCCGGCAGCAGGCCGCACCGGTTAACAGTCAAAATAGCGCACGCCAACTGGGACGCGCTCAAATCGGCTGTTGCCCGGCAACGCAACTACGTCATTGGCTGCCCGGCGGTGTTTCTGTTGCCTGCGGTGTTCCCACCAGCGCGATCCGGCTCGCCACATTGACCCCGTTGATTTCGTCATAGCTGAAAACCAGTTTGTCATTCGGCTTCAGGTCGGCGAGTCGTCCGCCGATTTTGCCGTTGACCACGACGGCGCAATTGTCACCCAGGTTGAATTTCTTCTCGTCGAACAGCGATTTGGCTCTGACCGTTTTCGCATCGAGATCAATCGCCGTCAGCGAACCGGTAAACGTCTCGCTGGTCTGGGTGATTTTCCGCGCGGTCGGCTTGTCATCCGGCGTTTCGTAAGTCACCGTGACGTAATTGCCGGTTTGAATGTCCGCCAGCGAGCCCGGCTTGTCCCCGCGGAGCAACACCTTGCAGTCGCCCGCCAGGGGGAACGTTTTGTCCCGGCCGCGCACGTGCAAGGTTATTGTGCGCTGGCCCGGGTCACAGGCCTTCACCGTCCCCTCGTAATACATCGGTTCCTGTGTGACGCGGTCAGCCACGAGCACGTCGTGCATCTCTTGGTAAACGACCTCGACCCGCTGGCCCGGATGCAAATCGCTGATCGCGCCTGCACTTTTGTCCACAAATGTGTAGGTGCAGTTGTCGCCGAGGTTGAACGTCTTTTTTGAGAAAAATCCTTCCAAGACAAGCGTGTGTTCCTTCGTGTCAATGGACACGACTGTGTCGGTGTAGGATTTGTGCGGGATTGCGTTTGTTTCCGTGTCATCCGCCGACGTTGCGAGCGCCCCCGCCATCGTCAGGACCGACACATAAACCGCCGTCCAAGTGCCTAATGCTTTCATTTTCATGGTAATCATTGGAGAAATCTAACCCAGATCGCGTTCAACCTCCACAACAAATCACACCCGCCAACCAAGTCCATCTGCGGCGGTGCGGGACACGTTGCTTCAGCTTGTCGGGTCTTTTGAACCGTTTGTGCCGGCATGGGTCAAATTCCCCATGAACACTAAAACGCTTTCTTGCGCACCCGCCAATGCTGGCGACAGGAAATCCGGCCGCTGCTCATCCTGGCATTGATCCTATTTTCCGTCCGGTCCTCGCTCGCTGATTGGAACGACGTGCCCAGCGGCTCGATGCGGCCCACCATTCTCGAAGGCGACCGCGTTTTCGTGAACAAGCTCGCCTACGACCTCAAAGCGCCGTTCACCACCTGGCACCTCGCCGGGTGGGGCAACCCGCAACGCGGCGATGTCGTGGTCTTCTTCTCGCCGCACGATGGGAAGCGGCTCATCAAGCGCGTTGTCGGTCTTCCGGGTGACACCATCGAACTGCGCAACAATGTGCTCGTCATCAACGGCCGCCCGGTCGAATACCAACCGATTGCCGAAAAATTCCTGCGCGACCTGGCGCCCGCGGATCGCGCCGGCCGCGTCTTCGCCACCGAACAACTCCCCGGCCAGACTCACGCCGTCGCCGGCAATCCGGCCTTGCCGGCGCTGCGAAACTTCGCGCCGCAGCGCGTGCCGGAGGGTCAATACTTCATGCTGGGTGACAACCGGGATGACAGCTTTGATTCCCGTTACTGGGGTCCGGTGGACCGCCAACGCATCGTGGGCCGCGCAACCAGCGTGGTGCTGTCGCTCGACCGAAACAACCACTGGTTGCCCCGCTGGGACCGGTTCTTCACTTCGCTGCAAAGCGAATAGAAGCTGATTACCCAAACAAATCCATCTGCGGCGGCGGGACGAGTTGCTTGAGTTTGTCCCGGTCCTGCTGGCGGCGCGGGGACTGGCGCACCGTTCCTTCCGGCGTAAGCTCGGATTCTTCGAGGTTGCCGAGAATCATCTTCGCGCGCTCCAGTATTTCTTTGGGCACACCCGCCAGCCGCGCGACGTGGATGCCGTAGCTCTTGTCCGTGCCGCCTTCGACGATTTTGCGCAGGAACACAATCTGGTCGCGCCACTCGCGCACGGCCACATTGAAATTTTTCAACCGCGGCAGGCGTTGCGCCAGTTCGGTCAGCTCGTGGTAATGGGTGGCAAAAAGCGTTTTCGCGCCGACCTGATTGTGCAGGTGCTCGACGATGCTCCACGCAAGGCTCAGGCCGTCGAAGGTGCTCGTGCCGCGCCCGATTTCGTCGAGCACGATGAGGCTGCGCGGCGTGGCGTTGTTCAGGATGTTTGCGGTCTCGGTCATTTCCACCATGAACGTGCTTTGCCCGCGGGTGAGATCGTCGCTCGCGCCGATGCGTGTGAAAATCCGGTCCACCAGATCAACCCGCGCCTCCACTGCCGGAACGAACGAACCGGTGTGCGCCAGCAGCGTGATGAGCGCCACCTGCCGGATGTAAGTGCTTTTGCCCGCCATGTTCGGGCCGGTGATGAGCGCGATTTGGGGAAGAGTGGCACAGACCTCCCGGCCTGTGTCTCCTTCCACATTCACAGGCTGGAAGCCTGTGCCACAAAGCCCCGCATCATTTGGCACAAAACGCTCATCGGCGAGATTCTGTTCGAGCACCGGATGACGCCCATCGCGGATTTGCAGCACGCCTTCGTCGGCGACGACCGGGCGACAGTAGCTGTGCAGGCGCGCGGTCTCGGCGAACGACGCCAGCACGTCGAGTTGCGCCAGTGCGGCGGCGGTCTGCTGGATTTTTGACAATTGTCCGAGTACTTCCTCGCGCACGCGCTGGAAGAGTTCGTATTCCAACTTCACACTGCGCTCTTCCGCGCCGAGGATTTTGCCCTCCATCTCCTTTAGTTCGGGCGTGATGTAGCGTTCGCCGTTGGCGACGGTCTGCTTGCGGATGTAATGCGGCGGGACCTTGTCGAGATTCGACTTCGTGACTTCGATGTAATAGCCGAAGACGGAATTGAACCGGACCTTCAGCGAGGCGATGCCGGTGCGCTCAATCTCCTGCTGCTGGAGTTTGGCAATCCAATCCTTGCCACCGCGCGTCGCGTCGTGGAGTTCGTCGAGCGCCGCATCGAAGCCGCCGCGAATCATGCCGCCCTCCTTCACGGCAAGCGGCGGTTCATCCACGATCGCTCGTGAAATCAACTCCACGAGGTCGGGCGATTCGGTGAGTTGGGATTCGAGGTCACCTAAGAGTAGCACAGGCCTCTGGCCTGTTTTGTCTTCTGAAATTTGCAAGTTGTCAGAACACAGGCCGGAGGCTTGTGCCACGCTTTGCAAAATCCCCTTCACCGCCGGTATTTGTTCCAACGCCAGGCGCAGGGCGACGAGGTCGCGTGCGTTGCCGCTGCCGGAACTCAGGCGGCCCAAGGTGCGTTCCAGATCGCGCACCTGTGAAAGCTGCGCGCGGAAATTGTCCAGCCCGGCGGAATTCCCGATGAATGTCTGCACCGCCTCCTGCCGGCGGCGAATCGGCTCAACCGCAGCCAGCGGTTGCGAAAGCCAGTTGCGCAACATCCGCGCGCCCATCGGCGTGACGGTGCGGTTGATCACGCCGTAAAGTGAAGCGTTGCGCGGCGCATCGTGATGCAGCGGCTCCAGAATTTCGAGATGCCGCAGCGTCGTGTAATCGAGCGCCAGATAATCGTTCCGGCGATAAAACGAAAGCCGCGTGAGATGCTTCACGTCGCGGCGCAGGTGTTGCGTGAGATAATGCAGCACCGCGCCCGCCGCGCCGATGGCGGCGGCGCGATCCTTCAGCCCGAAGCCGTCGAGCGACGCGACTTTGAAATGGTCGCGCACGGTGAACAGCGCGGTTTCCGGCGCGAACGTCCAGTCGTCGTAGCCGTTGAGGACCCAGCCTTGACCCGTAGCCGCGCTTGTGAAAGCGCGGATGCCAGCGACCGGCGGGGATTCCGCCGATTCCCGTCGGCGGCTACCAAGCAGTTCGCGCACTGCCTCCGCCTCGCTGGGATAAATAATTTCCGCCGGGCGCAATCGTTCCAATTCCGCCAGGAGAGCCGGCCCGGCCTCCAATTCCGTGGTCATAAAATCGCTGGTGGTCAAATCCACCAGCGCAAGACCGAAGATTTTTCCACTGGGATAAATGGCGGCGAGGAAGTTGTTCCGCTCGGCCACGAGCATCCGCTCGTCGAAATGCGTGCCGGGGGAAAGAATCTGGGTGACCTCGCGCTTGACGAGTTTGCCGGGCCGGGCGTCTTCGAGTTGGTCGCAGATGGCAATTTTCCGTCCGGCCTTGAGCAACCGGCCGATGTAGGCATGGGCCGCATGATGCGGCAGGCCGCACATCGGCACGCCATTGCGGGCGGTGAGAGCCAAGTTGAGGAGCTGCGCGCCCGTCTGCGCATCCTCGAAGAACATCTCGTAGAAATCGCCGAGGCGGAACAGCAGCAGCGCGTCCTTGGGCAGTTCGCCTTTGATGCGGCGATACTGCGTCATCATGGGAGTCAGTTGGGCTTCAGCGGCCATCGGCGGGGAAATTAGCCGGGAAAGGCAATCAGGTCGAAATGAAATTTGGGCTATCGCATCGCACCCAAGTCTCATTCAAAGAGATCGCGCAGCCGAATTTTCAATGCTTTTGCAATGCGCTGGACGGCATCCACGGAAATGTTCACCTGTCCGCGCTCAACGTCGCTGACATAAGAAGGGGCAAGTTCTGCCTTTTCTGCGAGTTTTTCTTGAGTGAAGCGATTCAACTTCCGATAGAGGCGGATTCTTTTCCCTAAATTTTGCCTGTGACGTGGAACTGATGGCACAATAGTAAGCCAAACAGCAATCGTCGCAATCCACCATAAGACATATCTGAAGTTTTTGTTTAAGTTTTTCCTTGCAATCTCTTTCGGAGCGTGCAAATAAGTAATGACTTTAGGGACGACCTTCAGGTGTTCAAGAGGCCGCCGGATTATGGAAAATTTAAACTTCTACCTATGAAAACGATCACACATGCAATTATTGGGGCAGTCGCATTGTCGTTCGCCTCTGCCATTCATTCTCACGCCGTTGTCGGTCAAGCTCTCCAAGTTCAAGGTACGAACCTTGTGCTTTCTTGGCCAAGCCCCGGCGGATATCAACAATACCACGTCAGATTTCGCCAAACGCTGAATCCTGACGATTTGTGGTCATGTTTTACCAATGCCTATCCTGCAAACAGCACTAATCGCACAACGCTGATCATTTACGGTGTTGTTCCGCCAGCGGGTGGAAGCGGCGGTTCGTTTGCTGCTATATGTCCACAAGTTTGAGTTTAGCTGCTGAAAGTGTCGGGCTATTGGCAGTGCCAGTTGATGGATCAGGCGGCGGAGTGCCAGTGGCGATTTATCCACCGGGTTTCGATTTCTCGAATTTTAACATCTTCGACCCAATAAGCGGAGAATCAATCAGCGGAGTGGATTATGTTTCCATGCCCCAATTCTCATCACAGGACGTTCCCCTGCCATCAGGCGATCCACAACCACTGGACAGCGGCACCAATGCTTCACCTGCTCCAACAACAGGATTCTTCCAAGTTTTTCATATTCCCAATTTCCCCGCCAGCATCACCAATTACACATTTGACGGCCCAATTTTTATTCCAGTAGATTTTGCTGATTATCGGGAGCGCGTGGAAAATATCCAAGTGCTCATTGATGGACAACCGATGCAAGACGCTGAGTATATGTCCATGTATTACAATGGGCAAACTAATTGGGGCATGGGGATTTATTTCGACCGCCTGACCAATGGGACACACCAGATTCAACTGGTTTCCACCGTGCATCTCAATGATGACATCAACTATGATGCCATCTATTTGACGCTTTCCAATCTCACGCGCACCATCGCAGTTACCAATCAAATTACATTCCCGGACTGGAATGATTTCATCCAGGGCGACACCTACACGTTCAATGCTCAAACGCTCAATCCCGATACAGATTGGCAGATTGACATTTTTGACGCCAGCTACAATTACGTCAACAGCGGATCGGGCCATACAACGGATGGGCATATTTCATGGACATGGGACCTAAAGGATTGGATGGGGAACAGCCGGGACAACTTCGATAGCGACCCCTATTTTTATAGCCAAACCACTTTTAATACTGCTTCAAGTGGTGGATACAGCCCTGCGGCACAGACCACAAAACCAAATCCCTCATCGGTCAAAGGTTATCCAGACCGTGGCGAATGGTTAATCGCGTTTCAAGATCGCTGGTTTAGTGATGCCCCAGGTTACGGGTCAGATTGCCAGGATAAATACAACACCGCAATGCAGTCGGTATGGTACTGGCCGCAGTCGCCGTACGTCGGTGACACGACGTTGTGGTACCCCATCCGATTCGGCACCAATGTTTATTCCCAGGCAGACCGGGATTATAGCTGGACCAATCTGTTAGCTTGGATCGGCGATCTCCATGTTCGGAATCTCTATTATCACGGCCACGGCGGGGCGAACGAGCTTGGCGCGGATAGACACACACTGGATACAAACGGCTTGGTTACCGGCAGCGCGCTGGCATCCTATTACAGCAAAGCTCAAATCTTCAGTTGGCAGGTTGCACTACAGACCCGGTACAACCGCTATCGTTTCGTGTTTCTCGACGGATGCAGTACTGCCGCAGGTAGCTGGCCATCGGCGTTTAACATCAGCATGACAACTCACACGCTTGATTTCTACCAGAACCATCCTAACAGTTTGCTGAAAAACCCAGCGATTTTTGCCTGAACTGTATTTCGATCATGGTTAATTCTATTTCAGGTCGCTGCGGAGCGCGAATCTTTGTTCGGCGGCGGTCCCGGTTGACTGCTTTGAGCGGCTCTTTCGTCCGATCTGAACAGTCCACTGACCAACCGCGTCCTTCATCCGGCCTGCAAACTCATTCCCAGATTGGCTATCCGCAGCAAATTGTATGTCCCGGCCACGAAATAAGCCCAAGCCTGCGTCCGCTCCACTCCGCGATAGCGGCTGCGCCTCAATCCACCTACCATTTTCATCCAGCCAAAGATTTCTTCGACCCGCTTGCGCAAACGTTGGCTGGTACGGTAACCGGTGCAACTGGTCGTGCGTCCATCCAGTCCCGAAACTTCAATTCCTTCCTTGCACGCCGTATGCGGCGAGATTTCCCGCTGGCGGCACCCGGCCACAAATTTCTTTTGGTGATACGCTTTGTCCGCCCCGAGGGTCGTGATCCTGGCTTCGTGCAATTCCCGATGTTCATCCACCTGCGCCAGGGCTACGGTCGGCTCGTCCTGGGCAATGGGATTATGCACCGTGATGGCTGCGCACAGTCCATGCCGGTTTTCCATCAACACCTGCGTCCCAAAACACAGTTTGCTGGCCTGTCCGTTGGCTTTCCGATACAGCACGCTTTCCGGATCGGTCGTGCTTTGATGCGTCGCATTACGCCGCTGCTCCCCGTGGAAGTTGATCGTCGGATTGCCAGGGTCGTCATCTTTGGCCGAGGCCACTTTGGCCCCGTCTTGGCCATCCTTGCGCACAAAGCTCTTCAGACTGGCCCACGCTTCGATGAGCGTGCCGTCGGCCGTAAAGTGCTGGTCACTGGTCCAGCCTTCGGTCCGCGACAAATCATAGACCTCCACGAAAAACAGCTTCGCAGCCTCCACCGAAAGCAACCGGTCATAATTATGGGTGAACACCGTCGGATCGAAACTCCCTTCGTCCAGTTCCCGGTCCAGAAACCAAAGCCACAGAAGATTGTAGGCCAGTTGCTCGCAATACAGCCGCTCACTGCGCACCGAATAGAGCGCCATCAGAATCCGGCTCTTGAACAGTTGCTCCGGCGGAATCGAAGGCCGTCCCTCACCGGCATACAACTCATCAAACAACGGCGAAAGTTTCGCCAACACCTGGTCCACTCGTGTCTTGATCCCGCGCAACGGATGGTCCGCAGGCACCCGCTGGTTCAGGTTGATCGTCGTCAGAAATTCCGGTTGTGCTTGAGGTTTTCCACGCATGATTCTCTGACCTATCCCCTTCGCCGCCATTCAAACTTTCTGCGAGTTTTTCAGCAAACTGTTAGGCGGCATGATTCAGGTAACGGCGCAATACTCCAACGCCGTTCTCGTGGCTATGTTGCCGCACGTCTCCGATGCCGCCAAAAAACTGGATTTGCCCGTGCCGCTGCCCATTACGCAACAACAAGTTGTGGGCAGCGGCGTTACTCCCTATTTTACTTGGACTGGCGAATTGGCCGGGTGGGGAGTACTGATTAAAGGAGGATGGAGGTTGGGGTTCAGTTGGGGTTATTTTGATTCTTTTACATCGCCCCATTCCTATTTTGTCTTACAGGACCCGGATGAAATCCCGAAATTTGTCGGCACGGTTAGAATGACCAAAGGCGAAGCAGTGCAAATGGCGAGGGAGACGTTGAAGAAACTAGGCATCTCACCCGAATCGGTGTATGCGGAACAAGAGCCGCGGGTGACATTGCCCCCCAAAACTCTAACCGGCATTGTACCACGCTATCGCATTGAATGGATGGATCCGCGCGCCAACACTGATGCTATTGACATTGAGGTTAACGCGGATGCTAAACGGGTAGAGCGGCTCCATATTAGATTCAACTCCAATCTTCGCCGTCCGTGGCCAAAATTTGGCGTTGAGCCTGTCTATCGCAATCGAGGGTTGTCGGCCAATCCAGAGTATGCGTGGAAGTTGCTTCCCATCGTTCTCCGTGCGGTGGATGATTACAGCAAGATACTCGGCCTGCCTATACACGGGCCGCTAACCACTAATCAGGTCACCCGCTTCAGTCTCAGCGATAATGGCGGCTGGCCGCATAGCGAACTGGAACTGACCAATGGCTGGCGTTTCATTTATCGGAACAGCATGGTGAACGGCTTCTATTCTCCAGATAACTTTTTCGACAGCGACTGGCGACCTATTTTGATAAAAGACTTTGTTGGAAAAACGAACCTGACCGAAGCCCAAGCCATTGCGCTGGTCAAGCGAACCCTTGCCAAGCTCAATTATCCAACCAATCTGGTTCACATGGATTTCAAGCCGCAGGTCATCAAACCCAAAGTCCCAGGCATTCCGCGCTATGACTTTTACTGGGAAAAATCAAATGAGGCCCATGATGACCTGGAATCTAGGATCAGCGCGGAAGTGGACGCAGATAAAGGCGAATTGAAGTCGCTCTATTTTGACAATCAAGCATTGTGGCATCATCCCCCCAAGATTGACGTGCCAATCTCATTGCCGGAACCGAAGCAAACCAATGCCTCGGCTTTGGTGCCGTCTCAAACTCCACCAAAACCGCCGCCTCGCCCCTTTGTCCCATTTGATGCGCCGAAATAACAGTGAAGTAATCGTTATTGGATTGTCCCCCGAACCCCATGACCCCGCGAACAGGCAGACCGGAAACGGTCTGCCTGCTTCGTTTCTAATTCAATTTTGAACTGGCACCGGCTCTGATACCACCTGAGCCGCAATCATGAAAGCAAGCTGGCCCTGCAAATTCCGTTCCCGGTCTCGGCTGCCACTGGGCAGGAAATCGCCGCTCGTCCGGCTCAACTTGCAGCGCGGTCGAGCCGCAGAAGTTCGGCGCTGTAGCCTTTGCGGAAATTCGGATACTTGAACTGATAGCCGAGTTCCATCTTGAGCTTTCGATTGGAGACGCGTTTGTTGGTCACGCCGCGTTTGCGGTTTTCCGCCGGATTCTCGGGTTCGGAAGGCGGGAGCGGCTTGTCCAGCGCCCCGGCCAGCCACTGGAAAAAATGCAACTGGCTCACCGGTTCGTCGTCCACCGCGTTGTAAATTTCGCCGGGCCGCCCGTTTTTCAACGCCGCGATGATGCAGCCGACCAAATCGTCGCGGTGGATCATGTTCAGGTAACGGGAACCGTCGCCTTCCATCCGCGCCTCGTTTTTCAGGAATTGCTTGAACCAATGGCCGCGGTCCGGCCCGTAAATGCCGGCCACACGCAAAATCACCGCCGGAATTTTTTGGTGGGGCGAGCGTCCCCGCGAGCCGTCGTCTCCAAGCAGCAATTTTTCCGCTTCCACGAGAATCTTCGCCGTTTCCACGAGCGGTTCGATGGGGCTGGATTCTTTGACCAGTGAACCATCGGTCTGGCCATAGACACTCGTGCTGCTGGTGTAAACGAATTTCTTCGGCGGGTTTGGCGCAAGCCATTCAATCAGGTTGCGCGTGCCCTGGAGATAAACCTGCCGGTAATCGTCCACGCCGCCACCGGCGGCGACGCAATTCACGACCCAATCAAATTTGCGCGGCAGCTTCGCCAGCGTTTCCGGCCGGGTCACGTCGCCGAAGAGCGGCTGGATGCTGGCGGCCTTCAATTCGCTTTCCGACGCCGCATTCCGGCGCAGGCCGGAAACCTCATGGCCCAAGCGAACCAGTTCCACGCCAAGGGGCAAACCGACGTAGCCACAGCCCACAATCAGGCATTTCATTTGTGATTTAAGATTGATGATTTATGATTGCTTCGCGCCTCGGGGCGTTGTTCAAATCGTAAATCGTAAATCATAAATCGTAAATCTTTTCAGTCCATCACCGCCGCGAAGCGCAGGCCGCGCGTGCTGACGCGGAGCCGTTTGAAGCCGAATTCTTCCATCACCACCTCGTAAATCATGACGCCGGGGAGGATCACGTCGGCGCGCAACTTGGGCAGGCCGGTGATTTCCTTGCGTTCAGCGAGCGGCAGGCTCCAGAGCCGTTTCCGGTGCGCTTTCAACTGCTCCAGGCTGAGACGCGCGGCTTCCATTCGTTCGCGGTCATAGCGGTCGAGTTTCGCTTCCATGCGCGCGAGAATGCTCGTCGTGCCGCCGGTGCCGACGAGCTGGATTTCGCCGGGCTTGGAACCGGACTCACGGCGCAGTGCGGGTTCAAGTTTGGGACGAACCTCAATTTGCAGAAAATGTCTCAACCAGTCGCGGCAGGCGGTGAATTCACCGCGCGTCGGCGGGTCGCTGTGCGGAAATTTTTCGAGCAATCGCACCGCGCCGAACGGGAAACTGTGCGCGAAATGTTTTTGTTCGCCCAAGCCAAGAATGAATTGCGTGCTGCCGCCGCCGACGTCCAGCAACAGCAGCGGGGTCCTTGCCAGTTCCGGGTCGGTGGTCACGCCTTGAAACGCCAAGCCAGCTTCCTGCCCGCCGGAAATGATTTCAACTTTCAGTCCCGATGCCGTTTCGATGGCGGAGGTCAAATCCTCGGGATTGACCGCGTCGCGCGCGGCGCTGGTGGCGATGACACGGATGGACCGGGCGCCGTGTTTGCGCGCCGTCCGCGCAAAATCGGCGACGGCGTTGGCCGAATAGGCGATAGGCTCCAACTGCAACTGACGGGTTTCATAAAAGCCCTGGCCGAGGCGGGTTTGCCGGCTTTCCTCATGCACCGGCTGCACGTCACGCCCGGCGACATCGGCCACCAACAACTTGATCGAGTTGGTGCCGACATCAATGACCGCACGACGGCTCGGTTGCATGACGCACTTAGATTATGCGCGGCGTGTGGAAGTGCCCAAGTGAAAAAGACGTGGCCGCCGTTTGGAACCAAGCGAAAAGCTGGCCGAAAACCATGAATCTGCGCGCTTGGCAAGATTTGTCACTTAATTGTAACTTTCCGTCCGCAAAGGCGAACCTACCCTGCGGGCGGCTCGACTCTTTGAAAACGACGAGCGAAGTCATTCCAGATCAAAGCATTTGATGAATCATGATATGCGCCGGCAAAGCCAGTCAGAAATCGCCCCCGTCCAGACCGCCGACGTGCTGAAGCACCTTGGCAATTCGTTGAACACACAGTGGCGGCGTTATCGCAAGCGGCTCAAGCACTGCCGGGAACGGTTCTCCGAAGCCGCGGTGCATGACGTGCGGGTGGAAGCCCGGCGGCTGCTCTCGACCATCGAATTGCTCGGCGCGTTCATCCCCGAACGGGACATCAAGAAGGTGCGCCGCGCCCTCAAGCGGCACCTGGACACCTTCGACCGGCTCCGCGACACACAGGTCCAACTGGGTTACGTGGGGCGAATGGCGGGCACTTTTCCGGACGCGCACGCGTTTTACGACTGGCTGCAGAACCGCAAGGCCCGTTTCACCCGAACAACGCGCAAAGCCGTCAAACATATCAAGACGAAGCGGCTGGGCCAGGGTCTGGTGGCCTTTGAAAAGGATATCCGGCTCCAGCGAAAACGGATTCCCCGCGAACGGGCTTTTGTGATTGTTCAGCGCGCCATAAACCAGACGTTTGCCCGGGTCGCGCAACTTTGCCGGCACGTGCGGGCGGACGACACCAAGACCATCCACCGCACGCGGATTGCGTTCAAGCGCTTCCGCTACATGGTCGAGGCGCTGGCGCCCCTGTTGCCCGCCGTCACAGAGGACCATCGCCGCGCCCTGCGCGGTTACCAGTGCATGATGGGTGACATCCAGGACATGGAAGTATTGCTGGCGGCGTTGGACAAATTCGTGCAAAAGAAAGCAGTCAGCGCCGCGTCGGCCCGCCGGATGAAAAAAGAGCTGGTGCGCTGGCGCCAGATGCTGATTCAGGTCTATCTGAGCGCGGCGGGCAGGTTGCGGCGTTTCTGGCCGCCACCCGGGCTCCGGCAACCATCGAAAAAGCGAAAATAAAATTTCATGAATCTATATCTGCTTCGCCACGGCATCGCCGCTGAACCGGGCGTGGCCGGTTTTGAACCGGATTCCGAGCGTCCCCTCACCGCCAAGGGAAAAAACCGCCTGCGCACCACCGCCAAGGCGATGGCGCAATTGGATTTGTCCTTCGATCTGATTCTCTCCAGCCCGTTCCTGCGGGCGAAACAAACCGCCGAGATCATCGCCAAGAACTTCAAGTTGCGTAAAAAACTGGCCTTCTCCGAAGACTTGACTCCCGCCGGCAATCCCCGGTTGTTGATTCAACAGTTAAACCGGTTTCGTCCCGAACCGGAGAACGTCCTGCTGGTCGGCCACGAGCCGTACCTGGGCCAGTTCATCGCGCTGCTGTCCGCCGGCAATACCAGCCTGGAAATTGATTTCAAAAAAGGCGGTTTGTGCAAATTGGAGGCGGAATTCCTGCTTTATGGCCGCTGCGCGAAACTGGTGTGGCTGCTCACTCCGCGACAGATGGAATTGATGACATAACGCAGGTCATTGGGTGGGGCGAGACTCCCGGCGGGCCGGGCCTCAAATCGTTGACGGCTCGCGGGGACACTCGCCCCACCGGGTTTCCAAAGTTGAAGTCAGCCGACGCGAAACGAAATTCGCTGGATCAATTCCCGCCCGAAGCTGTGCCGCAACCGGTCGAGAATTTCCTTGCGGCGGTAACGGACGATCTCCGAGAGCCACACACTGCTGTCCACGTTCACGAACAACGTGCCTTTCCGCACCCCCACCGGTTGGGCGTGCGCGACGATGTTCGGGTCAATCAGCGAATTCCACACCTTGACGATTTCCGCCTCGGCGCGCCGCTGGTCCATGTGCAAATCCTTTGTTACCTGCGGCAGCACGTCGCCGACGCGGCGGGCACGCACGGCCCGCGCGGCTTCGAGCGGCGCAAGGTCCACGCCGCGCCATTGCGCGAGCACGCGCTGGCGGGAGGAGATTCTTCTGGGTGGCGGCATTGAGGAGAAAAGCATCGGCGGAACAGGCAGGGAAATCAAGCCGCAGGATCAGGCGCGATTTTATGCTTGCCAAAGTTGACTTTGTGGTGCAAAGTGTCGGCATGGAAACAAACTGGGCTGCTGAACAACTCCAAACCATTCGCACTTTGATGGAACGTTCTGCCGTTTATCGGCGCGCGCTGGCGCCAGTAATGATTTACTGTGGAGCTCTTGGTGCAACCAGTGCAATCGTCGGTCGTTTCTTAAACATCGGTTCTCCGCGTGGCTTTATCTGCTTCTGGGGTGGCGTCGCGATCATGGCACTGGCAGGTTCCTTTCTACTCATGCGTCGCCAAGCGCTGAAGGACGCCGAGCCAATTTGGTCTCCACCCACACGTCGGGTTACTCAAGCCTTTCTTCCGCCTTTGGCAGCAGGTTTTATGGTTAGTATTGCAATCGCTCTTCAGCTCGGATCAGCACAAGAAATCGAACTACAACACCTCGGGCGAACCATATCCATGTTATGGCTTCCGCTAGGCTGGGTTGTTCTTTATGGGTGTGCTCTACACGCAGCCGGCTTCTTTATGCCGCGTAGCATAAAATTATTTGGTTGGGCGTTCGTGCTTGGTGGAACGGTGCTTTTTGAATTTGGGGTTCCACCTGGTTTTTCACGAATCGATTACGCTTACGCCATCATGGGCGTTTTCTTTGGGGCGGCGCATTTGACCTATGGCGTTTACCTGTATCTGACCGAAAAAGGAAAGAATGCGGCGTGAACCCGGAACCGTTTCTACAGCTCGACCGCGTGATTCACGAGAAGGGCCGGCTGGCGATCATGTCCATGCTCGCCGCCTCGCCGGAATTGTCGTTCACAGAACTCCGCGACGCGCTGACCATGACCGACGGCAACCTCACCACCCACATCCGCGCGTTGCAACAGGAAGGCTATGTGGCCGTGGCCAAGTCGTATCAAAACAACCGTCCGCTCACCACCTGCTCGCTCACCACCGCCGGCCGCAAAGCGTTCGCTGAATATATCAATCTGCTGGAGCAAATCATCCGGCAAACCCGGTCAAAGTAAAAAATGTTTGAACAAACCGGAACCGCTGCGGTCTTTTACTTTGTGACACAAAGTTAATATGAAACATCTCTTTGCAACCGGAACGCCGGTTTCCTCCCCGGCGGGTTGGCTTGAAGCGACGTCTTTGCGCCGGGCCGGAGGCCGGCGTTCCTTTTTCGATGAGTCATGAAAATTATCCGGGCCGAACATTTGGGCATGTGTTTCGGGGTGAAGGACGCCATCGCGCTGGCGCTGGGAGCCGCGAAACACAGCCCGCTTACCATTCTGGGCGATCTCGTCCATAACGAAACCGTGCTCACGGAATTGCGCGCGCAGGGCATTCGCATTGAACAACAACCGGCGCAGGTGGGCAGCCGGACAGTGATGGTCACAGCGCATGGCGCATCGGAACGCGCGATGGCTGAAGCGCGCGGACGGGGTCTGAACGTGCTGGAGGCAACCTGCCCGCTGGTGCATGTTGCCCACCGCAGCCTGGCAAGGCTGGTACGCGAAGGTTTTCATCCAGTCATTATTGGCAGGCGCGATCATGTTGAAGTGCGCGGCTTGACCGGCGACCTCGATGAATTCGATGTGGCGCTGGACGAGGCGGACGTGGCTGGACTGTGTGAACGGCCGCGCTTCGGTGTCGTTGCCCAAACCACCCAGCCAATTGACAAGGTCCGGCAGCTGGTGCGGCTGCTGCGGGAACGTTTTTCGCAATCAGAAGTGCGTTTCATTGACACCGTTTGCCAGCCGACGAAGCAACGGCAGAACGCCGCCATTGAACTCGCCCAAAAATGCAACGTGGTCATCGTCATCGGCGGCGCGCAGAGCAACAACACGCAGGAATTGGTCAAAGCCTGTGCCCGCTTTTGCCAGCGCGTCCATTACGTGCAAACAGCGGACGATTTGCGGGCGGAATGGTTTAACGAAGCGGACACGGTGGGTGTCACCGCCGGCACGTCCACACCTGACACCCTTATTGGGCAAGTGGAGCAATGGCTGGCGGCCCGGGCCAAACAGTTCCGGACCGCCTCGGCTCCGCAAACCATCTTTGCCTGACCCATTGCCAACCAAAGGAAAGACCATGAACGAATTGAACCTTCCTCGAATACCTTCCCTGTCGGCGTTCCTGAAACGGTGTGCCACCCTCTTCAAACTGGCAGGCATGGCCGTGCTGATCCTGCTGTTGTTGATTCCGCTCGGCATGATTCGTTCGGTGTTGGGGGAACGGCTGGAAAGACGCAACGAGGCCGTGGCCGGGATCACGTCGAGTTGGGGGAAGGAACAGAACATCATTGGCCCGGTCCTGATCGTGCCGTATCGGTATTCGATCAAGTCGTGGAAGGAACAACCGGTCGCCGGTGGTAGAAGTGAAAAAGTGGAGGTGGTGGAAACGGCTGTGGCCAATGCGTACTTTCTGCCCTCGACGCTTGCAATTGAAGGTGACATCCAGCCCACCCGGTTGCAGCGCGGGATTTATCAGGCCGTGGTGTACACCGGAAAATTGGAATTCTCCGGGCAATTCACCCGGCCCGATTTCGCCAGCTTGAGGATCGAGGAGCAGAACGTCTTGTGGGACGATGCGCTCGTCTCCCTCGCCATCCCGGACCTGCGCGGGGTAAAGGAACCCTTGAATCTCAAGTGGGGGGAAAGCGGTCATCCGCTGTTGCCAGGGAGCAAATTGAACAGGTTTCAATCGGGCGTGTTCGCCGGCGTCGGCGGTTTGCGGGAGAGCGACGCAGCGATCCCCTTTCGGCTGGAATTGACGTTTAACGGCAGCGGCGGACTCAGCTTTGCCCCGGTGGGATCGCAGAATACCGTAAAGCTCTCGTCCCTCTGGCCCGACCCAAGCTTTCAGGGCGCGTTTCTGCCAGCGGAACGCAAGGTCACGCGGGACGGGTTCAAGGCCACTTGGCAAATCTCCTACTACGGGCGCGCTTATGCCCAGCAGTGGACCGACCAGGATGCTTCGGCGGGTCTGAACCCCACTTCAGCTGGAAACTCGCTGTTTGGAGTGAACTTCCTCTCCGGCATTGATGCCTACCGCAACGTGGAGCGGGCGATCAAATACGGCATGCTTTTCCTCGTGCTGGTGTTTACGGCATTTTTTCTGTTCGAGGTCCTGTCTTCGCTCAAGATCCATCCATTTCAATACACGTTGGTCGGCGCGGCGTTCTGCCTGTTCTATCTCGGACTGCTGTCACTTTCAGAATTCATCCCCTTCGGCCTTTCCTACCTGGCTGCCTCGGCGGCAACGACGCTGCTGATCTGCTATTACAGCGTGAAGGTGCTCCAGAGCGGCAAACGGACGTTCATCATTGCGGGTTTGCTGGCCGCCATCTATGGATTCCTTTACATTGCGCTTCAACTGCAGGATTACTCGCTGCTGTTTGGAACCGCAGGCTTGTTCGCGGCGCTCGCCATTGTCCTTTATGCCACCCGCAACATTGACTGGTACCAACGGGATCGGGTCTGACCCTCAGAAAGCGCCATGAAAAAATCGAACTGGCATCGTATCGCATGTCTGTCAATGATCTTTTCAACCCGGAAACCGCGGTGAATTTCAGGCCTCCGGTTCGGATGACTGGCGGTGAACCTTTTTACAAGCAGCCGGATTGGCCGGGTGCTGCGGCCGTTTATCCGGGACCCGGCGTGGCTGGTGGAATTTATGGGCCGCGAATATTCTCACGGCAGTTTTTTTGAAACTGTCTTTGCGGCGGCCCGCAGATTATTATTCCTTGAAAGCACGAATGAAAAAAAATCCTGATGGGTCTGGCGGCCCTGGTAATCGCCACGAT
Source organism: uncultured Verrucomicrobiae bacterium (assembly GCA_963744965.1). Classification (GTDB taxonomy): domain Bacteria; phylum Verrucomicrobiota; class Verrucomicrobiia; order Limisphaerales; family UBA11358; genus UBA11358. Next base: position 313,053 of record CAVUVT010000005.1, on the reverse strand, counting down.
CATCTGGCTGCCGTGCCTGCATCTCCTTTTCGCCCGGCCGCTCTCTGACTTCCGTCAGGATCCTGGCCTTTCACCCAAGGCCCGCCAGCTCGCGGCCCGGCATTTGCAGCTCTGGACGGACCCGGCCTTGCGGGAACGGGAACTGGAAAAGATGCGGGCCAGCAACGCCGAATGGGATTTCATGGGGCGCGGCTACCTGGTCTGGTCGCTCGCCAACATGAGTTTGCGCGACCCGGCCTCCAAACCGCTTTATCTGCGAACGATGGATCAAATCATTGACGAAACCTTGCGGCTTGAAAAAGAGCGTGGGATGTACTTTTTTCTGATGGCCTACGCCAAGGACCAGCATTATCTCGTGCAGCCGGCGCATAGCCTGTTTCTGGACGGTGAGATCGCATTGATGCTGGCCGCGCGGCGGGTGGTGGAGGAGAAAGCGGAATACAAGTCGTTGCTTACCGGGCGCGTGAACGCCATGGTTGACCGTTTCCAGAAAAGTCCGCGAATGATGCTGGAAAGTTATCCCGACGAATGCTGGATGTTTGATCATTGCGTAGCGCTGGACGCCATCAAACTGGCCGATTACCTCGACGACAGCGATCATTCGGCCTTGATCCGCGGCTGGGTTGCCATGGCCAGGCAAAAGCTTGTGGATCCCAAATCGGGTCTGCTGATTTCCAGCTTCACGACGGACGGCACACCGCTGGCCGGCCCGGAAGGCTCGAGCATCTGGATGGTGGCACATTGCCTGCAACTGTTGGATGAGGATTTCGCCCGCGATCAATACCAGCGCGCCCGAAAGGAACTCGGCGAAATCACGCTGGGGTTTGGCTACGCACACGAATGGCCGAAATCATGGAAAGGCGAAGCCAATATTGATTCCGGCCCGATCGTCCCCGGATTTGAAATCAGCGCCGGTTCGAGCGGCATGGCCTTCATTGGCGCCAGCACGTTCAACGACGGGAAATTTCTCCGATCGCTCGCGACCACGCTTGATTTTGCCGGGTTCCCCTCGCGGACAGGCGGGCGGTTAAAATACTGCGCGAGCAATCAGGTCGGCGACGCCGCCCTGCTCTACGCCGCGACGCTCGGGCCACTCTGGCAAAAGGTGAAAACCGGAGCGAAACCATGATAAAACTTTTGTGGCAAAAACTGGCGATTTTCCGGCAGGCGGAATTTTTGTCGGCCCGGGATTTATTGCAACGCGCGCTGGGGATCAGCGGACTGTATCTGCTGACGCACCTCGCCGGGCTGCGGGAGTTTACCAGCGTGTTGAACGGGACGATCGGTTCGGTGGCCGCGGGTTGGAAACTTTCCGGATTTCTGGCGCTCATTTACATCCTGTTGTATCTGGCCTTCGTGATCCTGGTCCCGGTGCTGGTTTTGGCGGCGCTGCTTCTGGCGATAGGGCAACGCTGTTGTCGGAAGAAAGAAAAACCGCCCCCGTAGAACAGCCGCCGGTTTCCGCTAGACAAATTTGCCCGCCGGGCGCGTCATACCATCAAACATGCGCGGCACCGACCTCAGACGGCTCTACGATGAGCACGCTCAACCGCTTTATGCCTTTCTCCTGAACCTGACCCGCGACGAGGCCGACACGCGCGATCTGCTCCAGGACGTTTTCGTCAAACTCGCCCGCAAGCCGGAACTGCTGGCTGGTGTGCGCGACGAGCGGGCATTTCTCATCCGGCTGGCGCACAACGCGGCGATTGATTTGATGCGCCGGCGCGGCACCCGCGACAAAACCCGCGACCAATTCGCCGCCGAAAGCATTTCGCCCTTCGCGCCGGCCAGCAATCCGGACGAACAAATCTTTTGCGCCGCGCTGTCCGGCGCGCTGGCGGAGCTGCCGGCGGACCAACGCACTGCCGTGCATTTGAAATTGTGGGAAGGATTGACCTTTGAACAAATCGCCGATGCGCTGGACCTTCCGTTAAACACCGCCGCCAGCCGCTATCGCTACGGCTTATACTGATTTGCATTCAAAATGCAACGAACTTTGGACTGCGGCGGCTTGACGCCGCTCTCTTCGACGCGACATGTCGCGTCGTTCCAAGGCGCAGACCTGTCTGCGCACTCCAAATCAAGCCATGGTTCGCCTTGCGCATTTGTAGCATTTTGAACGCAGGTTGGTATGAGACAAATTGCGCGAGCGGTTGCGTCCCCTTTACGAGGAAATAAAGAAGGCAGAATGATGAATGAAGAAATTGGAGAAGCTTGAACATGGACGAATTTGAACAGAAGCTTCAACGCCAGCCGTTGCGGCGGATTCCTGCTGATTGGCGCGAGGAAATCCTTCGGGAGGGACGGCGTGCCGCCGTCCTTGAAATTGGGCCCGCCGACACGGCGGCCCTCCCAAAATGGTCCTGGCCCACAACCCTCCTGTGGCCTCATCCCAAGGCCTGGGCCGGCCTGGCGGCGATCTGGGTTTTGATTCTGGCGGTGAATTTTTCCGCGCGCGACAGGTCGCCAGCTGTAGCGGAGAACTTCGCGCCACCGTCGCCGGAAGTCGTGGCGGATTTGCGGCAGCAGCAGCGGATGCTGGCGGAATTGATCGGCCCGCGTGACACAAGCGATGCCGACCGGTCCAAATCATTTGCGCCCCAGCCGCGCAGCGAACGACCATTCGAAATTTTGACGGCATGAAAATGCAGCCGCTGGCCGAAGCTTGTGGCTGCAACTCAAGAATTATGAAGCATGAAATCATAAGCCGGTCCCTTTTCGGCCTGGCGTGCCTGGTCACGCTGATAGCGCTGTTTTACGCCGAGGAGGATTGGCGCGGCTGGCTGGCCTGGAATAAATTCAAGCACGAATGGGAAGCCAAAGGCGAACATTTTGATTTTGCCAGCGTTGTGCCACCGCCGGTGCCCGACGGCCAGAATTTTGCGCTGACACCCATAGTTTTCACGAGTTATGGCTATATTCTGACTCGCGATGGAAGGCGAATCCCTTACGAACAGCGCGACACAAACTTCGTTGAACGCATCAAAATGGAGATTGCCCGCTATGACAACTGGCCCACCACCGGCACCGGCAACTGGCAGAAATCAACCGCGAGCGATTTGAGAGTATGGCAAAATTACTATCAGGCGCTGGCGGCAAAGACGAATGAATTTCCTGTCCCGTCGCAGCCGCAATCGCCTGCCGCCGACGTTTTGCTGGCGTTGAGCAAATACGATTCAGCCATCGAAGAACTGCGCCAGGCCAGCCAGTTGCCGCGTTCACGGTTTCCGCTCAATTATGATAGTGAATCCCCGGCGGCGATTTTGCTGCCGCATCTGGCGGCGCTGAAAAGATGCAGTCAGGCTCTCCAACTGCGCAGCCTTGCCGAACTGCAAAACAGCCAGCCGGATAAAGCGCTGGCCGATGTGAAGCTGGGGTTGCAACTGACCGACAAAATCCGCACCGAGCCGTTTTTGATTTCGCATCTGGTCCGCATTGCAATGCTGCAAATCACCCTCCAGCCGGTTTGGGAAGGCTTGGCGGAACATAAATGGTCGGATGAACAGCTTGCCGCGCTCGATGCGGAACTCGCGAAGCTGAATTTTCTCCCGGATTACCAGTTGTCCATGCGCGGTGAATTGGGATGCCAGGACGGCGAAATGGATCGCTTGCGCCATCACCCGGAGCAAATCAAGAATCTGGCTGGAATCGGCGCTGGAGATGGCAATTACAAGGAGCCTTCGTTGCCGGGCAAAATTGCCGCCCGCTTGATCCCCGCCGGCTGGTTTTATCAAAACCAGCTTCGCTGCGCCCGCATGATGATTGAGTTTTACATTCCGGTGGCGGATGTAGGCCAAGGCACTTTTTCTCCGGCGCTGGTTCGCCGCGGTGATGCCGCTCTGGCGGCTGACAGCAAAACCGCCAGTCCTTTCAATTGGCTCGAACGGCTGTTGCTACCGGGTTTGGGCCAAGCCGCGAGAAAATTTGCCTGTGGGCAATCTTCCGTGGATTTGGCGCGCACGGCGATTGCGCTGGAACGTTACCGGCTCGCGCAGGGGACCTATCCCGAATCGCTCGACGCCCTCGCGCCGCAATTCATCGAAAAACTTCCGCACGACGTCATCGGGGGCGAGCCGTTGCATTATCGCCGCACTTTGGATGGACAATTCGTTCTCTACTCGGTCGGCTGGAACGAGACGGATGACGGCGGAGAGGTCGGCTTCAAAAAAGACGGCTCGGTGGACGTCAACCAAGGCGACTGGGTCTGGCGGTATCCACAAAAGTGAAAACCGCCAAGACTAAAGGACACCAAGTTTTACAAACAAAATTTTCGGAATTGCTTTTCATTTGCGTTGTGCTGCTTTGCAAATTCATCCGTTTTTTCTTGGCGGTCTTGGCGTCTTGGCGGTTAAAGTTCGTTCGTGAACATCACGAATCTGAATCCCGACACGGACATCGGTGCGAGCGCGTGGCTGGTGGAGGTGGACGGCCACCGCATTTTGCTGGACGCCGGGATGCACCCGAAACGCGAAGGCCGTGCCGCGCTGCCGGGGTTCGGCAAGGCGGAGAATGTGGAAGTGGACGCGATTGCAATTTCGCATTGCCATCACGACCACGTCGGCGCGCTGCCGGTGGCGTTGCGGCATTTTCCCAAGGCGCACGTGCTGATGAGCGAGTTGAGTTATTTCATTATCGAACGCGTGCTGCACAATTCGGTGAATGTAATGACCCGCCAGCGCGACGAACTGGGCATCCGGGAATATCCGCTCTATTCGCATGACGAAGTGGACGACCTCGCGCCTTTGTTCCAGGGTTTCAAATACAACCGCGAAGTCGAGTGGGCGGCGTTTCATAAAACCCGCGCCGGACTTGCCTCGCCGACGCTGGAGTTTTTTGATGCCGGCCACACGCTGGGTTCGGCGGGCATTTTGATCCGCGGCAAAAAGGAGACGCTTTTTTACACCGGCGATGTTTGCTTCCACGACCAGACGATTTTGCGTGCCGCGCGCTTTGAAGACGTGAAGGCTGATGTGCTCATCATGGAGACGACGCGCGGCAACCGCGCACTGCCGCTACAGCTTTCCCGCGAAAGTGAAATCGAGCGGCTCACCGCGGCCATCCAGCGCGCGCTCAAACGCAAAGGTTGCATACTGATTCCATCGTTCGCGCTGGGGCGCACGCAGGAGATTCTGGCGCTGCTGGCGTTGCTCATGCGCGCGGGGAAATTAAAGCCGCAACCAGTTTACATCGGCGGGTTGGGACGCGTGTTCACGGAAATTTACGACCTGGAGGCGCACCGGACGCACCGGCAGCACACGAGCCTGCAACTGCACGAATCGCTGGAACTCATCGTGCTGGAACAGGGCCAGGCGGAAAAAATGAAGCTCAGCGGCGGGCGCATCTTTGTGATTACCGCCGGCATGATGAGCGAGAACACCGCCGCGCACAACCTCGCCGCACGCATGATTGGCGATGAGCGGCAGTCCATTTTCTTCGTCGGTTACGCGGATCCGGACACGCCGGGCGGACGGTTGAAAGCGGCGAAACCGGGCGAAACCTTTGTATTCAGCCCCAGCGCCGGCCGCGTCACCCACAAATGCGAAGTGGTGGACTTCGATTTGACCGCGCACGCGGACCGCGGGGACTTGCTGGATTTCGTCGGGCGGGTTTCGCCACGCGCAGTTTTGCTCAGCCACGGCGGCGACGATTCGCGCGCCTGGTTTGAGGAACAAATCCGCGCGCGCCATCCGAAAATCAAAATCATTCAGCCGCAGCCGGCCGGGACGGTTTCGGTGTGAAAAGCAAATCCGCCGGACGCAACGAATTCGCCCGGCGGTTTGTGTGTTTTGCGTCCCAAGTTTAATCAGTGTCCGCCATTGACGATGTTGGCGAGGTTGAAGATTGGCAGGAACATGCAAACGACCATGCCGCCGATGACCACTCCCAGGAAGACAATCAGCATGGGTTCCAGGAGCGACATGAGGCCGGAGAGCGTGGTTTCAATTTCTTCGTCGAGAAAGTTCGAGACGCGCTCGAGCATGTTGTCAATGTTGCCGGTTTGTTCGCCGGCGCTCAACATGCGGATGATCATGCTGGGGAAAATCGGGTTCTTGCCGAGTGCGGCGGAAATGCCTTCGCCCCGTTCAATGTCGAGGGCGGCGGTTTTGATGGCTTTTTCCATGATGACATTGCCGACGGTGTTGGAAACGATTTGCAGCACTTCCAGGATGGGCACCCCGCTGCGAACGAGCGAGGCCAGCGTGCGCGTGAAGCGGACCAGGCAAATTTTATGCGCAATGGGGCCGAAAACCGGCAGCTTGATGCGGCGGGAATCCCAAAACATGCGCCCCGGTTTGGTCTTGATGAAATGAAACCAGCCCCATATGGCCACGGCCGCGGCGATGATAAACAAGAGCAGATATTTTTTGACGAGGTCGCTGAGATTTATCATGAACTGGGTCGGCCCGGGCAGTTGCGCGCCGAAACCGGAGTAAATTTCCTTGAAGGTGGGAACGACTTTCACCAGCAGGAAGATCGTGATGGAAATCGCCACGATGGTCACGGCGGACGGATACATCAGCGCGGTCTTGACCTTTTTACGAAGGCGTTCGGCGTTTTCCAGGTAGGTCGCCAGACGACCGAGAATCTCGGCCAACAAACCGCCCTTTTCGCCCGCTGCCACCATGGAATAATAAAGGCGATTGAATGTCTTCGGATGTTTTTGCAACGCCTCGGAAAAACTTTCACCGCTTTCAACGCGCGTGCATACGTCCCGAATCACGTCGCGCATGACTTTGTTCGGTGTTTGCTCCGCCAAGGCTTGCAGGGACTGCACGATGGCAATGCCCGCCTCAATCATCGTCGCCAACTGGCGGGTGAAAATGACCAGGTCGGCCAGCGCCACTGCGCCGCCCTTCATTTTGCCCCGTTTGGAGATTTTTTCCTGGATGGACACCACCAAAAGGTTGCGGTTAAGCAACGCGGCAATGGCGGCCTGTTCCGTCACGGCTTCGACCGTGCTGTTGATTTCCCGGCCGGTGGCCGTCTCCCGGGCTGAATAAGCATATGATGGCATACCTTTGATTTCGTAATAAAACCGCTCTCAAGACTCGGCCCAATCGCAATTCTGCCATTGGGCTTCCGCCGTCTGACAAAGCACAATTTGTTCCAGTCCGGCTTGCTAAAATCCGATGAAGCAGAATCCATAACCTCCAAATACCGGCAGGGTTACGAGTGCCCGAACTTCACACAATCACTGCACACAATTGAATTGGAAACTCCCGCTGTAAGCGCAGGTTGTTGGTTTCAAGAATGTTACAATAATGTGATTCCTTAAAAAAAATGTTGTAAATTTTGGCGGATTCTCCTATTTTCATTGCAATTGCACCATTTGGTGCCGGGGTAAACAGGTTTTTGCCCTGAAAGTGCGCAGGCACAAAACAGAGAGAAAACAATCAAACAAACAACATCGGAGGAACCAGATGAAGTTTAATAAATGGACAGTGGGTCTCGCGGCCATCGGGGTGGTCAGCCTTGCCTCGGCGGTTCGTGCAGACGAAACTAAAATGAGCCAGGTGCAAACCGCGCTCTCAAACACCACCCTCAGTGGGTATGTAGATACCTCAATCCAGTGGAATCCGTCAGGTGGCGCCTTTGTGGCCCCGGTCGCCTTCCAAAACACGCCCCAAGGCATAGTTGGAAGCAGTACCGCCACCTCTTCCAAAGCCAACAATTTCAATCTGAACGTGATTGACATTGCCCTTGACAAGCCAGAAGACGAAGGTCCTTGGGCTTCCGGTTACCATGTGGAACTTTGGTTCGGTCAGGATGCCACCACGCTGGGAACCAGCGGACAAAATAGTATTTTGAACAATAATGGCGGGGGCGCCCTTGGCAACGATGTTGCCATACGCCAGGCCTATATCACCCTGCGCACCCCGGTGGGCAACGGTATTGATTGGAAACTCGGCGTGTTCGACACCATCATCGGTTACGAATCCACCAGTTCGCCGCTGAATCCGAACTATACTCATTCCTACGGCTACACCATGGAGCCGACGACCCACACCGGTCTGACGGCAACTTATAAGTTCTGTGATGCGCTGTCGGCTACCGCCGGCATCGCTGACAGCAAGGGGCCGGTTATGAATGACCAAAGCACACATACGGTCGGAGGAGCGTCTGATTCCTTCAAGACATACATGGGTGCAGTCACCTTGACGGCACCGCAGAGCATGGGTTGGGCTTCCGGCGCGACGCTTTCTGCCGGCGTGGTGAGCGGTGATTACAGCGATACGACTTCCCCCTTCGGTAAGAGCGATGCCACCACCAGTTGGTATGTGGGCGGCACGTTGCCAACGCCTAATTCAAACTTGAAGCTGGGTGCGTCGTTTGACTATGAAACCGCCTACGGTTCGGGTAATCCCTGGGCGCTGGCGGGTTATGTCAATTTTCAGGCGTCTCCAAAACTGTCTTTGAATGGACGCATCGAGTGGGCTAAGAATTACCTGAGCACCATTGCCAGCATTCCTACCGGCGTTGTCCTGCCATCCGAACAGAACGCCGTCGCCCTCACGGCAACCGTTCAATACGACCTGTGGGCCAACGTGCTGACCCGGCTTGAATTCCGCTGGGATCATGCCAGCCATGACATTTATGGCGGCAACCTCAATGGCCCCACCGATACGCAAAGCTATGGTGAGAACGCAATCATGGTTGCGTTACAGGCCGTTTATAAGTTCTAGTTTGAGTTGAATCATTAAGCCCCTTCCGGCCAAACCGGAAGGGGCTTTTGCTTCTTCAATCTGTGTGGGAGCTGAGGCTTGCTGGGTTCGTAGCGTTCGTCACGAAGCCCGGTAATAAGGCTCAAATCTTCCTGGAAACGGTCGCTTTTATTGTAGCAGCGGACGTGAGTCCGCTCATTCTTTCCGTAGAAAAAGTCAGCGCCGGCTCACGCCGGCGGCTACATTCGCATTTCAAAACTTGGCTTCCTTCGCTCTTCCGCCAATAATCCACCCTCCAAATGCAATTCATCCGTGACATTTACGCGGCAAAACGGGCGGCCAACCAGCCGGTCGTCTCCTTTGAATTTTTCCCTCCCAAAACCGACGAGGGCGACCGCCTTCTTTTGGAAAAGCAAATCCCCGCCCTGCTCCCGGCCCGGCCCGATTTTTGCTCCGTCACCTACGGCGCGGGTGGGAGCACACGCGACAAAACGTTGATGATTGTGGATCGCATCCAGCGGCAACACGGGCTGGTCGCGCTGGCGCATCTGACGTGCGTCAATCACACCCGGGGGCAGGTGCGCGAGCTGTTGGAAAAAATCCGCTCGCTGGGTTGTAAAAACATTCTCGCGTTGCGCGGAGATCCGCCCGACGGCGGTGAATTTCAGCCGACGACCGGCGGCTTCGAATTCGCCGCGCAACTCGTCAAGCTCATCCGCGAGTCGGGCGATTTTTCCATCGGCGTCGCCGGTTTTCCCGAAGGCCATACTGCCTGCAAGGGAGGCAAATACGCCGATTGGCGGCATTTGAAGGAAAAAACGGACGCCGGCGCGGACTATGTCCTCACGCAATTGTTTTTCGACAACGCCGACTATTTTGAATTTCGCGATTATGTTGCCGGCCAGCTTGGCGTTTGCGTGCCGCTCGTGCCCGGCATCATTCCGATTTTGAGCGCGTCGCAAATCACGAAATTCACACAGCTTTGTGGAGCGAAAATTCCGCCGCCGCTCCGGTTAAAACTCGATCAATTGGCGGGCAATGATGAAGCCGCCGCGGAATTCGGCATCGAATACGCCACGAAACAGTGCGCGGAATTGCTGCGCGCCGGCGCGCCGGGGCTGCATTTTTACACGTTGAACAAATCACGCTCCACCGTGCAGGTTTTGAAAAATCTCGGTCTGGCGTGAAGCGGAGCGCGAGTTGCCTCAACTCGCAGCCGGTGGACGCGCGGAAAGCCGTCCGTTTGATTTCCCGGCGCTGACGCGGCAATTCATCCGTACCACCGCTTGATACTGATTTGCATTCAAAATGCAACGAACTTTGGACTGCGGCGGCTTGACGCCGCTCTCTTCGACGCGACATGTCGCGTCGTTCCAAGGCGCAGACCTGTCTGCGCACTCCAAATCAAGCCATGGTTCGCCTTGCGCATTTGTAGCATTTTGAACGCAGGTTGGTATGAGACAAGCTTCGCTCCGTTTTTTAAAACAGATTGTTCGCCATGATTCCGATGACTGTCAACGGTCCCTGGTCTTCCAAACCGTCGGCCATTTTATCCAGTTTTTGCAGCGAGAGCTTGGCATTTTTGTAGAATTCCTGGTCGTTGACGAGCTTGCCGATGGTCCCCTGGCCTTGATTGACCTTCTGCAAAATCTGGTCGAGGTTGGTCATCGAGGCGGTGGTCGCGTTGTAGAGCGTTGCGTCGGTCACCAGCTTGCCGATGGTCCCCTGGCCGTTGGTGATTCCGCTGACGACTCCACGCACCTCGACCACGGTGTCCTGTAAATTGGTCACCGTCGTGAGCGCGGAAGTATAAAGCGAATCTTCATAAATGAGTTTGCCGACCGTGCCCTGCCCGCTCGCGATCTGGCCGGAAATATTCTCAACGTTGGAGATCGCTCCGCTGATGTGGCTGCTGTTTTGTTTGATGAAATCAACCAGCGGACCCATCAAGTTGTTAATGGTGTCGGGGGTAAAGCTCTTGGTGAGATTTTGGATGCCAGTCGTGGCGCCGTCGAGCTTGGTCATGATGGCATTGAGGTCGGGCTGCTCCTCGGTGGCAAGCACCGCGCCGTCAACGGCGCGTGGCGCTTCGGGCGTGCCGAAGCTGATGGCCACAAAATTCTGCCCCATCAGGCCGGTGAATTTGATGACGGCCTTGCTGTCTGTTTTCACGACGACATCGGAGTGGAGTTTCATCGTGACCTGGACCCGGTTGCCGGTGAGCACGATTTTTTCGACGCGTCCAATTTCCACGCCTGCCATCTTGACGCTGTTGCCGATCTTCAAGTCCTGCACCGTGTCGAACAGGGCATTGAGACGGTAGCCCCCGTGGAATGATTCCACGCCGCCGAGCGTTTCCGTGATGATCCAGCCGGCAAACATCGCGAGGACGACAAAATAACCAAGCCGGGTTTCGAGTGAATTTTTCATAAATTCGGGGATTTAAGGTTCATGTTTAAAGTCTGCGTTCAAAAAGTTTTGGACGAGCGGATCGTTGAAGCGCTTCACTTCGTCCGGCGTGCCGATGATGAGAATGCGGCCTTCGTTGATGACGGCGATGCGGTCGGCCACGCCGAACGCGAGATCGCGGTCGTGCGATACCACCAGCGACGTGACTTGAATGCGCCGCTGGAGACGGAGAATTTCCTCGCCAATGACAACGGATGAAAGCGGATCGAGTTCGCTCGTCGGTTCATCATAAAGAATCAGTTGCGGCTCAATGACCAGCGCCCGGGCAATGGCCGCGCGCTTTTTCATGCCGCCGGATAATTCGCTGGGCATCTTGTCCTCGACGCCTTTGAGGCCGACCGCTTCAAGTTTTTCAGCAACGATGCGCGCGATTTCCTCCGGCGGTTTTAGCCGGTGTTCGCTCAAGTAAAGCCCGACGTTTTCGCCGACGGTCAGCGAATTGAACAGCGCGCCGGATTGGAACACAAGAGCGAGCCGGTATTTGCTGGCAACCTCCGGTGATTGGATGGACTCGCCATTGATGAGGATTTCGCCGGCATCGGGCGGGTCGAGTCCGATCAGTTGCTTGAGCAACACGCTTTTGCCGCTGCCGCTCGGCCCCATGATGACAAATATCTCTCCCGGCGCCACTTCAAAATCAAGTCCCTTGAGCACTTCCTGCCCGTCAAAACTTTTGCGCAGGCCACGCACCTGGAGGCTGACGCCGGAATGGTTGCTGGTTGAGGGGTTCATTATTTCAGCAGAACGCGCGTGAGCACGTAGTCAAAAATCACGATCAGGATGATGGAATTGACGACGGCCTTGGTGACCGAGCGGCCAATGCCGCGCGGCCCGCCAATGGTCGCCAGACCCTGGTGACACGAGACGATTCCGATGATCAGCGCGAAGCAAAAACTTTTGAACACGCCGTTGGCCACGTCCTTCAATTCGACCACGTCACGCAAATTGGCCCAAAAGGCCTGAAATGGAATATCAATGCGGCTGTTGGTCTCGGCCACGATCGCGCCACCAAGCCAGCCGACCAGAATCGAAAAGACCACGAGCAGCGGCAGCGCAACCGCAATGGCAACCAGTCGCGGCAGCACGAGGTAATGAACCGGGTTGATGTTCATGGTGCGCAGCGCGTCAATCTCCTGGTAAACGCGCATGGACCCGATTTCCGCCGCCATCGCCGAACCAATGCGTCCCGCGATGAGAATGGCCATCATCACCGGCGCCAGTTCCTTGGCCAGCGAGATGCCGACGATGCCGCCGACGGCGCTGGCCAGGCCGCGTTCGACCAGCACCGGGCCGGTTTGCAAGGCAATGACCGCGCCGATGAAAAACGACAGCACGCAAACCATCAGCAGGCTGGCATTGCCGATTTCAAAAAATTGGTCAAAGATTTTCTGCCGCTGCCGCCACGCCAGCGGCAGGGACAGCAGTGTGCGCCAAAACAACAGGAAAATTTCACCGATGTTTTCAAACATAATTTATTTCACCGCGCGGCCCGCTGGCGCATGCCATTTGAGCACTGGAACATAAAACAGACGCAACCCTTTCATTTCCGAATCCGATTGATACTGGAAAAACCCGAACAGGAGCGAGCATTTTTTCAACGCGGGCGTCGTGTCGCGGCGATACAGATTCCAGAGCAATGACTGGCTGGCGTCGCCGGCCCGGGGATTGTTTTCCGAACGCCACAACGACCACAGCGGCGACCAGTTGCGCTCGACACCCCGGTTGTCGGGCAGTGCCGACTCAACCGGCGCGAAAACTTGCAGGCGGCTGCCGCCATCAAAATCGTGACGCCAGGTGAATAACGGCCAAAAATCAACACGCGTCCGCTCCGCGCCGGTTTCGGTGTTCTTTTCGGTCACATCCGAGAATAGATAAAACAGGATGCGCGTGCGTTCCTGATCCAGCGCCCCGCCGTGCAGGCGGTTGTACTTGTAAAGCGGCCAGAGATAAAAATCGCTTTCAAGCGTGTCGTTGTGCGAACGGCTGAACAGCGGCCAGACCCGCGTGGTGGTTTTGCCCTCGCCGCGGGCGACAACAACGAATGGCCAGGGGCCTTCCCATTCGTGATATTTCTTTTCACGGTCATTGATCCAGGAGAAAACCGGCCAGAGCACGGAGGTCGAATCGCGCTCGGGAGAGCGGATGACGCTGTAAAGCGGCAGCGTCGCCCGAAATTTTTCCGGATTGTCAGTGCCGATGCCGTTGTTTTGGTGAAAATAGACCGGCCAAAGGGCAAAAAATTTGTCATGGCCGCCGCTGATTTCCGGTTCGCCAAAGCTGTTGGTTTTCGTGGTCGCGTCCTTATGTTCATTACCGACCAGCGGCCAGCATTGCCACCCCTGCAGGCCCTCGCCATGCCGCAGATGGAAAATCGGATAAAGATAATTGTCGGTAACGATGTCCCGCCTCCGCGACTCGCCATAAACGGGAAACAGGACGAAAAAAATTTCATCGCGGAACAGCCGGTTTTGGAGACGGCCATAAAGCGGGAAAAGCGCGGTGTAATTTTCATCCGGGTTCGGCGAGCGTTGCTGAAAATAGACCGGAAAAAGAGTGAAGCGTTTTGCGGTTGAATCATCCGGATTCTGGCCGCCGGAAAAACTGAGCAGTTGGGCAAGCTGCCAGCGGTATTCCATTCCATAGCTCTCACAAGTCAGCACCGGGTAAAGTAAATCGAATTCCTTTGATTCGGTTGCGGGATCGGCGTCATGAGACAGCAGCGGCGGGACCGCCCAGGTTTTTTCCGAACCTTTGCGCTGGTCATAAAAAAACGGCCCGGCGGCTTCGGTGCGCTGGCCCGAAGCTAAAACCAGCGCAAATTGATCGAAAGCCGGCCCGGCAGGAAAACCATCCCCGGCCAGGGCGGCGGATGACAAACCGATTGCCAGGCCCAAGTAATAAACTTGCAAGCGATGAATGAGAATTTTGGGTCCGGTGAACATGCTCCTGCCCTCAAGCTTGAAGGGCGAATATTGGGGGGGTTTTGACAAGATTTTTTGCTGCGTGCGTTATCGTTATTGAAAACAGAGTTTGCTTGTTTTCAGGCCGTTGGAAGTTAGGTTTAACATTGATGTTGACTTCTTGCGAATTTTCTTTATGCTTTTTAGATAATTGAGGTTTTACCTCGGTTCCTCCTGACCCGGTGTCAACGGCGAGTTGTCGGCACTGGGTTGTTTTATTAATGGACGCCACCGGCCCAGCAAGTTCAACAACGCCGGCAAAAATGTCAGCCCCGCGATCATGCAGGTCGCAATGCCCGTCGCCATCAGGCAACCCAAGGTGTACAAGCCGTGATGTTTGGCGAGCATCATGCTGCCGAAACCGGCAATGGCCGTCAATCCCGACACGAGCACTGCTTTGCCGGTGCTGCGGGCCAGGATGCTCGGCGTGCGCTCCTCGGCAAAGCGATTAAGGATGTGAATGCCGTTGGTCACACCGATGCCGATGACCAGCGGCAGGGTCATGATGTTTGCCAGATTGATGGGAATGCCGAACCGGCCCATCAACCCTGCCAACCAAAGCGTGCCGATGCCCACCGGCAGCAAGGATAGAATTACGGCGCCCACGCTCCGGAAATGGAAGAACACCATGAGTGCAATGGCCGTCAAAGAATACCACGCCGCCTGCAAATAGCTGTCTTTCATCATCGTCTCGTATTCGTAGAACTGAACCGGGAGGCCGGTGGCATTGGGATCCACGGTCCGCAAAGCGGCGACGAACTTTTCCTGGTTGTCCCGCTCCCAGACGTCGTCCTTGGGATAAACCTGCAGCAATAATTTTCCCGTCACACCCACAAACTCGTTATGCACCGCCGGCGGCAGGTCTTCGACACGCAACGGCGCGCTGTCGTCCTGGTGTTGCAGGAACTGGAAGGTCCCGATCAGATCGGAAAACAGGGCCTGCTGGAACTGCGCCAATTTCTGCGAGTGTTCCTCGAGGGCCGAATTGTCGCCCGCCAGCATCGCTTTGCGCAAATCTTCAATCGCCTGCCGCAGGGCGATCAGTTGCCGGGTCAGAGCCGGTTCGTTGGTTCCCACCTCGTCGAGCGCATTGCCGAGATATCCGTAAAGCCCGTAAAGCGTCCGGCTCAAATCGTAAACTTCCACCGGGCGCAGGTCTGGCGGGTTGAACGCCAGGGTTGCGATTTGCTGCTTGATCTGGCCAACCAATTCAAGTTTTTTGCTCTGATCCTTGAGAAAATCGCCGTAAAATGGCGGTTCAATATCCGCGACCACCGGAAGCTTTCTTGATTTTTCCGCCAGGTCAACCGCATTGGTCAGCGAGTTGGCAATAACCACTCCGTAAAGCAGGGATTTATCCGCCGAATCCACCAGTTTGTGGGCGAAGACCACCGAAGGCAGGCTGGGACTCTGCAATTTAATCAGGTTGTAATCAAAATGGACTTTGCGGGCTTCAAACAACGCCGCCACGCACAATCCGGCGGTGATGCCCAGCACCAGCACCGGACGTTGCAGCCAGATGTTTTCAATCCGCGCCCGGGTTTCGTCCTCGGTCACCCGGTGGTCAATGACATTTTGCCGCCCCCGCAATAACATCACCGGCAGCATGGTCATCATGGGGATGAAGCAAAGCAACAGGCCGCCGCCGCAGATGAGGCCCATTTCCTGGATGCCTTTGAAGTTCGTGAATGCCATCGCCAGAAACGCCCCGGCCGTCGTCAACGCCCCGGTGAAAATTCCCTGCCCGGTAAAAACCATCGCTCTCGTCATCGCCGCTTCCGCCGTTTTGCCATGCCGCAACTCCTCCTCATAACGCGTGATCAAATGCACGCCATAATCAATCCCCAAGCCGATGAGCATCGGCACAAACGTGACCGTCAAAATGTTCAGATGCCCGATCGTCAGCGCGGCAAACGCGAGCGTGTAGGCCAGCCCGACGACCAGGCAGAGCGTTGCCTTGAAAGGCCGGCCGGTCTCATTGTACCCGTATATGAAAATCAACGCGCATAAAACGAGCGACACGATGCTGGCCAGCGTGGCATCCTTCTTTGATTGCATCATTTGATCATAATCCAGGACCGGCTCACCCGTGAGACCCACATTGAGGCCGGGCACTTCAATTTGCGTTTCTTTGGCCAACTGGCGCAAACGGTCAATCGAGCGGGCGTCCAGATCGTCCTGGGTTGGCGCGGCCGCCCGGCCTGCCGTATCACGGTTGGATTCTTCGCTGGGAGCATGAGTCTTGACCAAAAAAATGCGGCCGTGGGCAAAGGTGATGTAACTGGAAAGAACGGCATCCTCTCCGCCGCCGACCAGGCTGAAGATGTTGGGCGAAGGCGGCGTGCCGGACCGTTGCAGGGAATCGGTGGCCTGAGTCACGATGCGCGTCAATGCGGGCAGCGAACTGACCAGTGCTTCCGTGTTGGAATTGGCTTCGCGCGGCGCGGTGCGGAACGCCGTATTGATCTGTTCAAAAAACGAAATCAGGTTGGTCGTCTGGGTGAACTGGCAGATGAACGGCTGGGCGGCGTGGAGCATGGTCTGTAACTCCACCAAATTCGTCTCCGGTACGTACAGCAGCCCCTTGGAGCCCATTATCATCGGGTTCTGCGTGTAAAAAACATCTTGGAACAGGTTCGTTTCCGCCTGCATTTTGGCGGCGATGCGTTCAACAAACTGCCGGTTTTTCTCGATGTTGTCGCTCTCCACCACCACCACCAAGGCATCCGGCTGCGGAAATTCCTTTTGGAACCGGAGAAAATTCGCGTGATATTTCTGATTGGGACCGACCAGGTTGTCCTGGTTCCTGTCGAAGGCGAGGTGGCCGTAGGGCTTGGGCAGGGCGTAAACCACGCAGAATACGAACAACACCACCTGCGGCCAGAAAGACCATCGGGGGTGACGGATCACTGCCGCCGCCAGCCGGGCCAGCAGCCGCGCGAGAAAGGAATCGGCGCTTAATGCCTTCATGTTTCAGGCACGAGGTTCATGACCTCCCCGCGTCGCCGGGGACTTCGGCGTTGGAATAAACTTCCTTCACGTCGTCATGTTCTTCCAGCGCCTCAATCAGTTTGTTGACCGCTGTGCTGGCCGCTTCATCGGTCAATGGCAGGGTGATGGTGGGCAGCGACGTGATTTCCGCCGCTTCGCATTTGATGTTCCTGGCTTCAATTTGCCTATGCACGGCCTCAAAATTTCCTGGCTCGGTCAGAATTTCATATCCCTGCGGCTCGGCCTTGAAATCCTCCGCGCCCGCTTCGAGCGCCAGTTCCATCAACGCATCTTCACCGGCCGCTTCGCGCGACAAAATGATTTGCCCTTTCCGCTGAAACAACCGGCTGACCGAGCCCGGCGTCGCGATGCTGCCGTTGTTCTTGGTCACGATGCTGCGAATGTCCGACGCCGTGCGGTTGCGATTGTCCGTGCTCACTTCAACCAGCAGCGCCACGCCGTGGGGCCCGTAAATTTCATAGGTCAAATCCTCGAAGTTTGCGCTTTCCCCGCCGCCGGTGCCCTTCTTGATGGCGCGCTCGATGTTGTCGCGCGGCATGTTCGCCGTGCGGCACTTGAGCAGCACCATGCGCAGGCGCGGATTCATGTCCGGGTCGCCGCCGCCGATTTTGGCGGCAATGGTGATTTCGCGGCCCAGCTTGGAAAAAATCTTCCCGCGCTTGGCGTCAATCGCGCCCTTGAAGTGCTTGACCTTCGCCCATTTGCTGTGTCCGGACATGATTGGTTGTTGGTTGAGCCTTGAAAGTTGAGAGTTGCAAACCGCTCTTTCCCCGGCCCTTAACTCTTATCTGTCAACTCGCCGCCTCCACATAAACCGCCGTGCCGTAACAAAGCACCTCGGTAATGCCCGCCGCAAGTTCCGTCGCGTCGTAACGCACCCCGACGACAGCGTTGGCGCCGAGCTCTCCGGCGTGGGTGAGCATCCGGTTGAAGGCGTCTTCGCGCGTGCGTTCGCAAAGATTGGTGTAAAGCGAGATGTTCCCGCCAAAAATGGCCTGGATGCTGGCGCCCATGTTGCCGATGACCGACCGCGACCGCACAATGATGCCGCGGACGACGCCGAACGATTTGATCACACGGTACCCAGGCAGTTCAAATGTCGTTGTCGTCAAAGGATGTGTCAGGCTCATGGCCCCCGATTGAACACGACGCCGCGCGCCGACAAAAGCGAAAAGTTCCGTTTGCTCCGGGGCGTGGACCGCTTGTTCGCGCCTAGGGCGAGAGCCACGCAAACGCCGGCAGATTCCGCAACGCGGTGAACACAAACCCGGTGACGAGAAACGCCCACAACATCATGGGCGACACAACAAACGCGACCGGTTGGTTTCGGATTTTTTGCACGGCCAACCATGCGCCCAGCGCCGTCAACGCTGCGAGTGTCAGAACAAACAGTGCATTGTCATGCAGCGCGCGGAGCAGGTGCCCGTGCAATAATTGATATGCCGCCCGCGTTGCGCCGCACCCCGGACAGTTCAAGCCGGTCAGCGAATGAAACAAACAAATGGGATAAAAACCATGCTTCGCCGGATCGAAGAAAAACAGGACCGCGCCCGACCCCAGAGCCGCCGCCACCAGCACGACCACCGCGAAAAATGCGAGGGTCTGCGGTGCGGCGATTTTCGGCGGCGCGGATTGTGATTCAGCGGGCATGGGGGATTTCAGAAAGCTTTGAAATGCCATTCAAGGTTCTCCGGATGGAGCGCAAGATTGAACAAGTTCAGACCGAATCCCAAAACCAGACTTGCTGCCGAAAGTATCAGTCCGGCAATGGCCAGGCCGCGGCCTTCGTAAAGTTCGGGATGCCGGTTGATTTGCGACAGTCCGATGAGTGAGAAGACCAGTCCGAGGATGTTGAACGGACAGCCGCAGCAGCAGCAGCAGCAGCACGTCGCCGACAAAATGCCGAAAATCAGTCCTGTCGTTGCAAAGGAATTGGTTTTGGGCAATTGGCCCGCCGTTGAAGCCCCCGTTTTCAGCGGCCCAATTGCCGGCGGAATTGGCGGTGCGAAATGGGCCGCAAATTCCGGCAGCGCGCCGAGCGGTTTCCATTCCAGCGCGCCCGGCGCGAGCGTTGGCGTCTGCGCGTTGGCGCGCCCTTCGGCCACCCACTGCCGCAACTGCCCGGCGGTTGCCGGACCGTATTCTCTGCCATCTGTTCCAAGGATTTTATACATGCGCGCCTTCCTGCTCGTCTTCATTTCCACCGACCGTGCCGCCAAAGTCCGAGCATACGCCGCGTTTTGCTTCGGCGACAAAATCCAGCAATGTTTTTGCCACGGGACTGGTAAATGTTTTTTGCGCTTCCTCAATTGCCGCCCGCAAATTTTTCCCGCTGCGGAATAGTTTCCGGTAAATCCGTTTCAATTCCAGCCGCTGTTCCGCGGCAAACCCCGCCCGGCGCAGACCAATGACGTTCAGTCCGCAAATTTCATTGTCGCGTTGCGCCACCGTGAACGGCGGCAGGTCCTGGCTGATGGCTGAACCGCCTTGCATCAGCGCCAGCTTGCCGACACGCGTGAACTGATGCACCAGACAATTCCCGGAAAGGAACGCGCGGTCCTGGACCGTCACATACCCGCCCAACAGCACCCCGTTGGCGATGATGATGTGGTCGCCCAGTCGGGAATTGTGCCCGATGTGGCCGTTGGCCATCAAAAAATTATGCGACCCGACCACGGTCTCCCCGTCGGTTTTGGTCGAACGATGGATGGTGACGTGCTCGCGGAACACGTTGTGGTCGCCGATGCGCAGGCGCGTCGGCTCGCCCTGGTATTTCAAATCCTGGGGCGCGTCGCCAATGACGCAGCCCGCATGAAACGAATCATGCGTGCCAATGGTTGTCAGCCCCGTGAGATAAACGTGCGGCCCGACGACGCAGTGCGCGCCCAGCTCCACGCCTTCGTCAATCACGGCATACGGCCCGACGCGGACGGTCGAATCCAGCTTGGCCTTTGGATGAATGATGGCGGTCGGATGAATCACAGAATTAAAGTGACGCATTCGGCTTGATTGCCAAGTTCAAAATGCCGCACGGCACGAAGAGGCTTTGTGCCTTCGCGCCTTCGTGGTAGATTCCACGGGTCGAAATGAGTGTCACAACCCAATCTGAACCGGCGGCAATTCAAACTCCGAATCTCGAAATTCGAAGTCTGCCCGAATTGCTCGCGCCCGCCGGTGATTGGGATTGCGCCCGCGCCGCCGTCGAAAACGGCGCCGACGCGATTTATTTCGGCCTCGAAAAGTTTAACGCGCGAATGCGGGCGGACAACTTCACCGGGGCCGATCTGCCGAAGCTGATGGAATTCCTCCACCGCCGCGGCGTGCGCGGCTATGTGACGCTCAATACGCTGGTCTTTGAAAACGAACTCGCCGATGCCGAAAAATATCTGCGGACCATGATCGCCGCCGGCGTGGACGCGGTGATTGTGCAGGATGCGGGCATTTGCCGGCTCATCCGGCAACTCTCGCCCGATTTTCCGATTCACGCCTCGACCCAGATGACCATCACCAGCGCCGCCGGCGTGGAGTTTGCCCGTGAACTCGGCTGTAGCCTCGTTGTGCTCGCCCGCGAATGTTCGATCAAGGAAATTGAAAAAATCCAAAACACTCAAGTTAGGGCGGGCAGTCCTCTGCCCGCCGCTGTATTGCCCACCAACGACGGCGCGCAGGGGACTGCACGCCCTACCCGGTTGCCTCTGGAGGTTTTCATCCACGGCGCGCTCTGCATCGCCTACTCGGGTCAATGCCTCACCAGCGAAGCCTTGGGCGGACGTTCCGCCAATCGCGGTGAGTGCGCGCAGGCGTGCCGGATGCCTTACGAATTGATTTCCGACGGCAAATCAGTTCCGCTCGGCGACCGGAAGTATCTTTTGAGTCCGCAGGATCTGGCCGGACTGGAAGTTTTGCCGGAATTGCTCCGCGCCGGCGTGGCCTCGCTGAAAATCGAAGGCCGGCTCAAGTCACCGGAGTATGTGGCGAACATTACGCGGATTTACCGCAACGCGCTGGACAACATCAGCCACAGAGTCACAGCGTCACAGAGTTTGAAAACAGTGACGGCCTCTGTGCCTCTGCGTCTCTGTGGCCAACCCGAAAAGTATGAAATGGAAATGGCTTTCAGTCGGGGCTTGCACACCGGCTGGTTCGGCGGCACCAACAACCAGCAGCTCGTCCATGCGCACTTTGGCAAAAAACGCGGCGTATTCCTCGGCGAAGTTGCGCGCGTATTGCGCAATGGTGTGATCATCCGGCTCGAAGGGCCGTTGAAACCGGGCGACGGTGTGGTGTTCGACGCCGGCAAACCGGAGGAAAACGAGGAAGGCGGGCGCGTATATGAAATCCAACCGGTAGGGCGCGGTGTCCCCACCGCGCCGAAAGCACGGCTGGCTGCGGAGAGCAAGCCCTGCCTGAATGAGTTGCGCTTTGGTCACGGCGACATCAATTTTTCGCGCGTCCACATCGGCGACAAGTTATGGAAAACCAGCGACCCGGAACTGGCCCGGCGAATACGTCAAAGCTTCGAAGGTGACACGCCCAAGTTTCAACGACCGATTGAAATCGAGGTGCATGGCGTCTCCGGCAAACCCCTCACGCTCATTGCGCATGATGAATTTGGAAATGTCGCCAAAGTCGAATCCTCCCTGCCGCTGGCAAAAGCTGAAAAGCAGCCGTTCACCACCGAACGATTGCGCGAGCAGCTTGGCCGCCTCGGCGGCACGCCGTTCAAACTCGGCGAGCTGAAAAATAATCTGTCGGGCGAAGTTTTATTGCCGGTCAGCGAACTGAATCGTCTGCGCCGCGAAATCGCAGTGGAATTGGAACGCCAACGCGCGCAGCCCAAGCGGTGGCAACTCAATGATTGTAGCAGCCGAGGTAACGAGGCTCATTCTTCAATTCCATTTAGTCAGAGCCTCCTCACGTCGGCTGCTACGAATCCGGATTTGATCGTACTCGTCCGCAACCTTCCCCAGTTCGAAGCCGCGCTGAAGTGCGGGGTAACGACCGTCTATTGCGAATTTGAAGACCCGAAGAAATACCGCGAAGCCGTGACGCTGTTCCACACCGCCCACGGCTGCGAATCCGCAATCCGCAATCGGCAATCCGCAATTTTCGTGGCTCCCCCGCGCATTTTCAAACCGGGCGAGGAATGGACGCTGGAGCAGGTGCGTTCCTGCAACGCCGATGGCTATCTGGTCCGTAATTACGATCACCTGAAGTTTTTCGCGAACGACCGGTGCATCGGCGACTACTCGCTCAATGTCGCCAACCGGCTGGCGGCGGATTATTTCAAAAATCAATTCGGCCTGGAACGGGTCACCGCAAGTTACGACCTGAATTTTCAGCAGCTCGAAGCGTTGCTGTCCGCCGCGCCGCCCGAATGGTTCGAGGTGACCATCCACCAGCACATGCCGATGTTTCACATGGAGCACTGCGTGTTCTGCGCGTTCCTGTCCACCGGCACGGATTTTCGGAATTGTGGCCGGCCGTGCGACGTGCATGACGTGAAGTTGCGCGACCGCGTGGGCGCGGAACATCCGGTGAAGGCCGACGTCGGTTGCCGCAACACCGTGTTCAACTCGCTGGCCCAGACCGGCGCCGAATACGTGTCACGAATGATCGAACTCGGCGTGCGCCATTTCCGCGTGGAATTCCTCAACGAAACGCCGGACCAGGTGACGCAGACGATTTCAAAGTATCGGCAGCTTTTGCGCGGCGAAATCACCGGCAGCCAGCTCTGGCGCGAATTGAAATTGTTCAACCAACTCGGCGTCACCCGTGGTCAGATGGGGAAATAATTATTTCGTTGTAGGAGACGAGGTCGCGAGGCTCATTCCAAATTTCTTCTCCAGCCTCAACGGAATCAGAGCCTTCCCATGTCGGTTGACTGCGTTAAAGTTGGGTTCACAATGCCGACTCGTGCCGGCCTTTGCCTGGGCCTAGGGGATGGCGTGAACAGGGATTTGCGACCAAATTGGCAAGGCTGGCATTGCTGACGCCGCAATGCTTGCAAGTGTGTTTGGCCTTTTCACGGCCTTCATACAGGGCATGTTTGCCCTTGCTGGTGCCATTGGGTTTAATTTGGCAATTTTGTCACACAGTTTTCGGCATTTGCAAATCAGCGGTTGCCGCTTTAATGGCATCATTTACATACTCCGATCTTCGCACCTTTCCTCTTTGGGAAGGGTGCCAAACCCAAACCAGCCTTTGCTCAGGCTCGGATGAAATTTTGACCGAATAAGCCGATCCAAACGACTTATTCCATTGAGTTGTTGAAAACCCCAAATCTTCCAGAATCAAGTTTGCATGCGGGTCACATGCAAAAATAATGTTTGGCCGATATGTTTTAATCTGATCAAGGATGATTCCACGATGCTTTTGATAGGCTTCAACGATTCTGCTCGGCGGGGAGTATTTAAGCCCCGGCAGTTTGCTAATGTTTATGAAAGCGATCTTTTTCAACCCATTTCGTATTTCCTCACTTTCTCTCAACCAAGGCATGGCGTCCCAGTCATGACCTGACCATATGCCGTAATTGATGTAGCAAATCGGCTGAAATGCCCTCAATCGCGATACCTCATCTGTCTTTTCGTTCATGTTAATGGCCTGAGACCAACCGCCATCGTTGGGATTGTTATAGCTCACCCCATTGTCATATGGCTCTTTAAGAACCCATAAAATTCGTGGAGATGAAGACAAATATTGTTCGGGATTTACTATTCCATCAGATATGATGCAGTCAGAATTGCCGGATGAATCACAGTATTCACGGGTTACTGCACCTTGAATCCGCTTTTCCTCTTCACGTATAAAATTTATGTCCATAATCAATGTTGCCTCAAATGCTATTTGTAAAACCGCCTCATCACCATTTCCATTTTCCGCAACAACTCGTCCAGCGTCGTTGCATTCGCCTGTTTCATCATCGCCCCCATGACCTGTCCCGCAGCTTCGGCATCAGCTTTGGCATGATGGTGGCGGAAGTCAAAGTCGATGTGCGCCGCCAAAGTGTCGAGCTTGTGGTTCGGCAATTTCGGCCAGACGCGCCGGGCAAGCTGGCAGGTGCAAAGATATTTGAACGCCGGTTGCGCCAGCCCAAAATAATCCAGTGTCTCCCGCAAATGCCCGATATCAAAATCCGCATTGTGCGCGATGACGAAATCGGCGCGGCTCAATCGCGCCAGAAACTCCGGCGCAATGGCGGGAAATTCCGGCGCGTTCAAGACATCCAGATGCGTCAGGCCGTGACATTCAATGAAATCTTCCTGAAACCAGCCGTGACCTTTGGGCGGCTTTACCAGCCAATAAAGCGACTCGGTCAAAACGCCGTTTTCAAAGACTGCCAGCCCGGCGGCGCAAATGCTGACGCGGGAATGGTTGGCGGTTTCAAAATCAAGGCTGACGAAGTTCATTGTTCGCGGGAGGTTTATGCTTCATAACCACGCGCCAGCTCGGCTTCGGCGGCTTGCTGATACGCCTTTTCCATTTCAAGGTGGATTTTGGCGCGTTCCAGTTCCTCTTTCAGCTTGGAGTATTCGCGTTCCGTGTCGGCTTTCGCGTGTTCGAGTTGAGCCTGCCCTTTTCGATAGCCTTCGTCCAGGTTGCGTTGGGCTTCGCGGAGTTTTGACTCGGCGGTGCGCACGTCAAGTTTGCACCGTTCCACTTTGAGTTCTTTGTCCGTCATAAAATTGGTTGCCTTGTTCCCTTCAAATTATCTTTACCCGGCTGACGACTCAAAGGAACTGAATGTCCCCAAACTTTGTCCCAAGCGGACGGGAAGAATTTTACCGGTTGCAGAATTCCGCCCGGAGCCGGCTGATGCGTTTGGGGCTGGTGCGCGCGTCCCAGCCAAGACCGGCGCAAAGGTATTCGTGTTTCTTTTCGCCCTTCAGCCCGAGCCGGAGAGCTTTGCGGTCGAGCCGGCGCAGTTTTGCGGCAGCTCGCATTCGTTCGGCAAATCCTTCGGCCAGGGCGGGCCCTTGACGACCGGAAACGCGCGAGCGGTGGAGCCGGGCGATGGCGTCCCAGCGGATATCGCGCTTGGGATCAAACGACCAGTAGGCCGGAATGTGAATCATGGTGCCATAAGGCGTGAGGTGGACCGCGAGTTTGAGCGGGAGCGGCTCATCGTTCTGCATGCCATAGAGGTTCCAACGCAAACAAAACGCATCGAACGCGGCTTGAAAAACTTCCCCGCGCCGCCGCAGATTGACGGAAAATGAGGGACGCAGGTTGCGCTCCACGCTCATGCTCCGGCGAATCACGCCTTTGTGGTCGCGGAAGGCGGGGACATTGAAAGCCGCCTTGATGCGCGCCCATTGTCGGCGCAATTCTGGGCTGGATTTGATGGCGAGTTCATTTTGGGCATATTTGGCCTGGGTCTTGACGAGGTTTTCATAGACGCCTTTCTGAATGTGGTGTTCGTGATCGGCCACCGCCGCGCAGATGGTTTCGTCCGGAGGTTCAGGCAGGAGGTCAATGAGAAGACGATGCCTGGAGTTCAAATGTTTTTGTTTTTCCAGAGCCGTCAAGCAATCCTCCAGCACATCCTGGATATTAAACGGCCATAGCGTTGGCGGGACAAACATCCAATGATAAAGCGCCTGCAAGTATGGAACCGCCGCAGCGTCAATTTTCGGGATGGCTGCGTGATACCGCCGAAGAACGCGCTCCGCCCATTCCGCCCGGTCAAAAGCTCGAACTTCCAGTTTCTTCAGGTCCAGATTGAGGGCTTTGGACATGGTTTTTCTTCGACCCATCTTTTGCCTATTCCGCCGCCGCCACAAGGATTACTGGTAAAAATACCCCAGCTCCCGCAACGACGCGTAATCCTTTGGCCGTTCCGGCGTCGCGCGTCCGATGATGATGTGGTCCAGCACTTCAATCTTCAAAAGCTGGCCGGCGCGGATCAAATCGCGCGTCACCTTGATGTCGGCCTCGCTCGGCGTCGGGTCGCCGCTCGGATGATTGTGCGCGAGCACCACGGCGGCGGCGTTGGCCGCGATGGCGGCCTTGAAAACTTCGCGCGGATGCACGAGCAGCGTGTCAATTGTCCCATCGGTGACCTGCTCGACCCGGATCAGCCGGCGTCGCGTGTTCAGCAGCAGGACCTGGAGGGTTTCCACGTTCTTCACCAGGTTTTGCTCGCGCAGCAGTTGCACGATGGCCTCCGGGTTGTCGAGCACCGGCGATTCGCGCTGCAAATCCTTCGCCATTTTCCGCGCCAGCGCAAACGCCGCCACCAGCGTCACCGCCTTGTCGCGCCCGATGCCTTTGACTTTTTGCAAATCGGCGATGGATACCTGCGCCAGCGCCTGAAGCGTGCCGTATTTTTGAATCAATAGTTTGCCAATCTCGACCGCGTTCATGCCTTTCAAGCCGGTACGCAGCAGAATCGCGATCAATTCCGCGTGGCTCAAGGCGTCCGCGCCGTGCTCGACGAGCCGCTCGCGTGGACGTTCACTGACAGGTTGATCCTTGAGGCGCAAGCTGGAAGACATGAGCGAACTTTATTCTGCGCACCCGGCAAAATCACGCGGAAAATTAACAGTGGCACAGGCCTCCGGCCTGTAGTTTTGAATTTCTCAGGCGAGACGCCTGTGTCACTTTCTGACGCGCGACAAATCTATGTTTCATCTGTGTTCATCTGTGGCTAAAATTTCCGCAAGCATGAAACCGCCGCGCACCCAAAACGATTCGCTCACGCCGTCACAACAGCAGGCGGTCGCCGCGCGCGGCAACGTGCTGGTCATGGCCGGCGCGGGCACGGGCAAAACCCACACGCTGGTCGAGCGCTGTCTGCACTGCTTGTGCGCGGAACAGCCACCCGCTTCGCTCGAGGAAATTCTCGTGGTTACCTTCACCGAGGCTGCCGCCGCCGAAATGCGCCGGCGGCTGCGCGAACAGCTTGAGGAAAAAGTTCGCGCCGAGCCGGATGAACCGCGCTGGGTGGAGCAACTGGCGCTGTTCGACACCGCGCACATCGGCACGCTCCACAGTTTCTGCCTCAAGCTCGTGCGCGAACATTTTCATGAACTGGGCCTCGACCCGCAACTGGCCGTGCTCGACGCGGGCGAGGCGCGCCTGCTGGCCGACGAAACCCTTAACGAGGAACTGCAGGAACACTACGCCGGGCAGAACGAACTGGCCGAAGCGGTCCAGAAACTGATTCAGATTTACGGCGGCGGACGCGACCAAACGATTCGTCATCTGGTTTTGCGTTTGCACAATTACGCGCAAACCCGGCCTGCCGCCGAGGGCTGGCTGGCGCGGCAAATCGAACACTTCGCTTCGCCTTCGCCGGACGAATGGTGGGTTTGGCTGCTTGATGGCATTCGCGCCTGGCGCGACGAATGGCTGCCGGTTCTGGAAAGCCTCGGAGCGCCGGCCTCCGGCACGGCACGAAGCCCAAAACACGCCGGGCCGGAGGCCGGCGCTCCAAGGAACAATGAAAAAGCCGCTGAATTGGCGGGCATTCTCCGGCAATTGCCGAAAGACTTTTCCCGCGAAACTGCCGCCGGGATTCTGGCACAAATCCTCGCCACGGACGGCAAGGAAAACTTTCCGCCAAAAAAATTCACCGCACTTCGCAAACCGCTGGAGAAATTTTTTGCCGACGCGGCGTTTTTGCATTCACTCGCGCCGGTGAAAGCTGGCCGCGATCCGCTGGCGGAAGATTGGGACTGGGTGCGCGGTCACATGAGCGCGTTGCTGCGGTTGACACAGAATTTCTCCGTGCGGTTTGCTGCGCGCAAACGCGACGACGGCGTCCTGAATTTTCACGATCTGGAACAGTTCGCGTTGAAGCTGCTCTGGGATTTTCCCACGAACCAGCCATCCGCCGCCGCCGAACGCTGGCGCGCGAAAATCCGCTTCGTCTTCGTGGATGAATATCAGGACATCAACGCCGCCCAGGACAAAATCATCCAGGCGCTCAGCCGCGACCCGTTTGGAGTTCCGCCTTCAGGCGGCAAGCGGCCCAAACCGCCTGAAGGCGGAACTCCGAACAAAGGCAACCGTTTTCTCGTCGGTGACGTGAAGCAGAGCATTTATCGTTTCCGCCTGGCCGACCCGAAAATTTTCCGCGATTACGCCCAAAGCTGGCGCGGCCAAAGCGGGCAGACCGTTCACCTGGCCGAAAATTTCCGCAGCCGCGAAGGTCTGCTCGACTTCGTCAATTCCGTCTTTGAGCCGCTCATGCGCCTGGAAATCGGCGGGGTGCGTTATGATGCCGAGGCGCGATTGCAATTTGGCGCGCCCAAAGACCGCGCGGAACTCAGCTCCGCCGGCGGTTCATCACCGCGGTCGGAACTGCTTTTGCTTTTTAAAAAGGGCCGCAACGACGCGGAAGGGGGCGAGGAATCCGGCGATGGCGACCTGGCGGATTTGCAGGAGACGGAAAGCGAAGCCCGCCTGCTCGCGCTGCGGTTGAAGCAGCTCGAAACCGGACAACACGAAATTTGGGACGCGGGAAAAAAGGGTTTTCGCCCCGCCGAATGGCGCGACATGGCGGTATTGCTGCGTTCGCCGTCGGGCAAGGCGGAAATTTACGCGAAGGAATTTGAGCGCGCGGGCGTCCCGCTGGTGGTCGAGCGCGGTGGATTTTACGACCGCAGCGAAATCCTGGATTTGTTGAGCCTGTTGCAATTGCTGGACAATCCATTGCAAGACGTGCCGGCCATCGCCGTGCTGCGCTCGCCGCTCGTCGGCTTGTCGCTCGACGAACTGGCGCAGATCCGGCTGGCGGCGAAGGGCGTGCATTTTTGGACGGCGCTCAATCGAACGCAGAATGCAGAATGCAGAATGCAGAATGAAACCGTCCAAAAAGTCCGGCGTTTTCTGGAGCGCTTCCGCCGCTGGCGGCAATTGGCGCGGCAGGCCTCGCTGTCGCAATGCCTGGAAAGCGTGCTGGCCGAAACGCATTACGCCGAGTGGCTGCTCGCGCGCCCGCGTGGGGCGCAACGGCGCGCCAACATTGAACGATTTCTGGGTCTCGCGCAAAAGTTTGACCAGTTTCAGCGGCAGGGATTGTTCCGGTTTTTGAAATTCATCGAGGCGCAGCGCGAAGCCGGGGTGGAACCGGACGTCGCACCGGTCGCGGAGGAGAACGCCGTCCGGTTGATGAGCATTCACCAGAGCAAGGGGCTGGAATTTCCCATCGTGGCCGTCGCCGACCTTGCCAAGCCGTTCAACACGCAGGACCTGCGCGGGGAAATTATTTTTGACGAAGCGTTCGGCCTTTGTCCGCGCGTCAAACCGCCGCACACGGGCCGGCGGTATCCAAGCTTGCCGCACTGGCTCGCGCAGCAGCATCAACGCCGCGAGCAATGGGGCGAGGAATTGCGGCTGCTGTACGTCGCCACAACCCGTGCGCAAGACACGCTGATTTTGACCGGTGCCATCACGCAAAAGAAATGGGAGACGCTTTGGACTCAACCGGCGGCGATCACGACGCCAGCCATCGTCGCGGCGAAAAGTTACACGGATTGGCTGGGTTTGTGGTTTGCGCAAAATCAAGTCCAACGAGTCCACAGTTCACAGCCCACAGTCCACAGTCTATTGGCGGGCGAATTGCCGCACTTGCGCTGGCGCATCGCCGATGACGCGGAACTTTGCGATGCTGCAACCGGTAGCAGCCGAGGCAACGAGGCTCAAACTCAAGATTCATCAGAGACTCTTGACGCCGCGACCGCGGAAAAGTTGCGCGCGGTGCTGTCATGGGAATATCCATTTGCCGCCGCGACGCAACGCGCGGCTAAATCGTCCGTCACTGCTTTGCGGCGACAGGCGGCGAAAGAACCGGATGAAGAAGCGGAACCGGTTTTCAGACCTCAGTTTTCAGCAAAACGGCTCGCGAAGACACTCGCCCCACCAGCCCAAAATCCGAAATCTAAAATCCGAAATCCGAAATTGAGCGCGGCGGACGCGGGCACCGCACACCACAAATTTCTTCAAGCAATCGCGCTGGAAAACGCGGCTGATGTTGTGGCGCTCAAAGCGGAAGCGAACCGCCTGGAGCAGGAAAGGTTTCTGACGGCGGATGAGCGTGCGGCATTGGTCCTCGGCGACATTGCGGCGTTCTGGTATTCGGAGCCGGGCCGGAAAATTCGCGCGCAGGCCGCCAACGTCCGGCGCGAACTGGCTTTCACCGCGCGTTTCAGCCCGGCGGAACTGGCGGCCATCACCGGCGTGAAATCAGCGCCGGAATTGGAGGACGAATTCGTCGTTGTGCAGGGCGTGGCGGATCTGGTGGTCCTGCTGCCCGAGGAAATCTGGCTGGCGGATTTCAAGACGGATGACGTTCGTCCTGCCGAACTACCGGAAAAGAAGCGGCTCTACGAACCTCAAATAAAACTTTACGCGCACGCGCTGGAGAAAATTTATTCGCGTCCGGTCACCGAACGCTGGCTGCACTTTCTTGCGGCAAGAAAGACGGTGGAACTTTGAATGGGGGCGGCAACATGCCGCCCCTCCCAAATCACGTATTCACTCCGGCGGTTCGAGCGTAAATTGGTCTTCGGCTTTTCCCGGCGCGGGCGGCGCGGCGGATGCGGGTTTTTCAGACTGCTTTTCCGCCGGCGCGTCCCCGTCGCGCAGGCGCACGAGCGCGGGGCGCAAAAGCCGGCCCTGAAACGTGTAACCCGAACCAACGGTTTCGGCGATGACCGCGCCGGCTGGCGGCGTTTCCTTGCCATCCGCAACCTGGTGGCGTTCAGCGTCGAACGGCTCATTGGGTACAGCAACAAACGGCGTGAGGCCGAGGCGGCGTGCGGTGTCACGGCAGGCATTCTGGAAAGTCGTGATAGGGGCGGCAAACTTCACCTCGCCGGAGCGCATGGCGGCGCCGTGCAGCGCGAAGACATGGTCGAGGATGTTCACCAGCACCTGCAACCATTCGAGTTCGCCGCGCCGCAATTTCTCGACTTCCAATCGGAGTGTGACTTTCTCGCTGTCGTTCGTTTTTTTCATGAATTCGCTGAACAGCCGGATCTCCTCCGCCATTCGGTCGGCGATTTCCTTCGCACTGGCGACCGTTCTGTCAGAATTGCCCTGCACGGTTTCCTGAACGCCCGCCCACTGGTTCGTGGCGGAGGAAATTTGCGCGGCAAGCTTTTCCAAATTTTGAATTTTTTCGGCCACCGCGCCGAGCGCATTGACTTCCAAGGCCTTGCCCATCGCACGATAATCAAGAATGAACGGCAGGGTGCCGACCACGGTGCCGAGCGCAGCGGAGGCAAAACAAGCGATGATTTCCCATTTGGCAATTGGATGCGGTGATTTCCAGACGATAAAATACGCGAGCGCGAGCAACAGCACGTCGCCGAGCAAAAAAGGCCACTTGGGAACCTTCCAGTTTGTCACGTCGTTCATAAGGGCCAGTTTCGGAGAAACGCGGGGCGAACGCAAGCAAACGCCTTGTTTTCTCCTCGACTAACCGCCCGGTCGCCACAAATCATCCGGACCGTGCGCACTTGTGTGATTTTCAATCCGGCGGCCCGCGGCAACAAAGCCCGACACTTTCGCCGTCAACTGAATGCCATCGGTTCGCAATGCGCGTTGAAAGCCACTTCCGCCCCCGCGGACGCGCGCCGGTTCGCGGCGGAGGCCGTGGGTGAGGGTTTTGATTTGATTATCGCTGCCGGCGGTGACGGCACGGTGAACGAGACGCTCAACGGCCTTGGCGACGCGCCGGACGGCTTTGCGCGCGCGCAGCTCGGCGTGCTGCCGCTCGGCACGGTGAATGTTTTTGCCCGCGAACTCAAAATTCCCTTGCGTATCGAACGGGCCTGGGACGTTTTGCAACGCGGACGCGAAAGGCGCATTGACCTGCCGCGCGTGGAATTTTCGGCGAACGGCATCCGCCAGCAACGTTACTTTGCTCAACTCGCCGGAGCGGGTTTTGATGCCCGGGCGATTGAATTGGTGGACTGGTCGCACAAGAAAAAAATCGGCCCGCTGGCCTATCTCATCGCCGGGCTGAAGGCCCTGCGGGAACAAAAACCAAAAATCATCGTCCGCGCCGATGCCCGGCAGGCCGTGGGTGAACTGGTTTTGATCGGCAACGGACATTTTTACGGCGGCCCGTTGGGAATCTTTCCGCTGGCCGTTATGCGTGACGGATTGCTGGAAATTTGTGTTTTTCCGCGTGTCAACTGGCTGACTTTTTTGCGCTGCCTGCCGGACATAATCGTGCGGAAAAAATTGCCGGAGCGCGTTGTGCAACGCGTTCGTGCAACTGCTTTTGAACTGCACGGCGAACCAGCGGCGGCCTTTGAACTGGACGGAGAGTGGGTCGGTTATTTGCCCGCCACCTTCTCGGTCGAACGCGAAAAGTTGCGCGTCATCGTGCCCTGATCTCGGTTTAATCCCAGAGGCGGAAGGGAATGGCGTTTTGCTCCAAAAAAATCCGCACTTCGGACATTTGTCCGGCTGTTTCCAGAGGCGGATGCGGTGCAAGGATGAGACGGGACAAACTGGTTTGAATTTCAGCCATTGGCGCTCGCTGCGCGGCGGCAGTCGGTTCAACACCGCGGCGAATTTCGGCGCGGTCCGGGGCGGATCTTCCCTGAGCCGCGGCGAAACTTTGAACCGGACCACCGCGTCGTGGAGCGCCTTGCAATCGGCACAGGCGATGGTTTGAACGGCGAAGTGTTCCCCTTCGTCCGCGCCGCCGGCGACGCAGGCGCGATAACCGCATCTGGAACATTCAAACATGTAGGTGCGGCCCATAAAGCCTGATTTCGTTGTCTTCCATTATTGCCGCAAAGCGGCATAAAAAACAAAAAATTGCGCCGGCTCATTCACCTGGAACAAGAAAACGGGAGAGAAGAAAACGCCTGTCCTCCGTACATGGTGGAGGCGGCGGGAGTTGAATTCAACAGGGAAGAAAAATAATTTTTCCTCGTCATGCGTGGTGCGTCACAAAGTCGGTGTCAATAAAGGTGGTCGTGCGTGTTTTAATTTTTCGTCGCTCGCCGGGCATCACGCACCGCAACGCATGAAATGACCGCTTGCGTGTCCCGTCTTGTCCCGTCCTCGGCGAGGGGGGCGGGGGGGGGGTGCTCGCGGCGGGTTGGGTGATTTTTCTCGATGGGTTCATGCGCGCGGAAATTTATGGCAAAAGGGCCAAATGATGAACGTTGTTTCGGAAGACCATGTAAAATCACCAATTCCTCAAATTCGCCTGCAAAGCGCCAAAGCCATAAGGAAACAAAGTTTCTAAATTTTTTAGATTTGCCGCAAGGCGTGAAGCTGCGGTTTCCATTGCTTCGGTCTCTACAGCAAGTGATGGGTGAGAAGTTCCGTAAAGCTCATTTTTCAGTTCCGGTCTGGTGAATGGAAACTGGCCTCCTTTCATTCCATTGATCCAAGCCGCTTCGGTAATATGAGGATTAACGCCGCACAGAAGCCATGCTTCAATTGCCGGCACAGCCAAGCCCAAAGCGATTTTTAGGGGAGGTTGATGCTGTCGTGGGCGAACTTGATGCATCACGTCATCTACAATTCGACGCAGTTGGCAGAGGCGGCACATTGGATCGCGTGCATTTGCTGGTTCATGCGAAGGCAGGTGCGGCGGAGAACCGTTTGAATCTACGATAAACACGAATCCTTCGGCATCAGTGTGATAGTGCAATTCCATGAGAACAGGACGCAAAGCGGTTCTGACAGTGGGCCATCCACGGTGGCGCAATCCAGCGTGGCTGACAGGTTCTGTTGCCAATCCAAGAACTGCTCCAGTGAGAATGGTCAACGCGGCCTGATCCGCCGGAGATTCTGCGAAATAGGCGACTTTCATGTTCCCGCCGGCACACCGCCGAGAACACCACTATACCAAACTTCGCTCAAAGGAGCATCGCCTAGAATCTCCTCCAAATCGGCTCGATCCGAAAGACGCGAGAATTTAGATTCCAAACCGACCTTTTCGGCAATGACAATTTCCGCAGGATGCTCACGGAAAAGGTCGAGTAAATATGGATTGTGTGTCGTGGCGACAACCTGAACGGGATTTCGTTTTTCCTGCGCGCCTTCGGGATAAGCCAAACGGTAGAGGGCATCACGCAAGTCACGAAGCAGGCGAGGATGCAACCCGCGATCCGGTTCTTCAAGACAGACAATGCTCGGCGGGTCAGGCAGATAAGCAATAGTGAGCAACGCAAGCGCGATAAGCGTGCCTTGGGAAAGGTTGTTCGCCCTAATGGTGTGGTTGCCATCGCGCGTGCGAAGTGCAATAGAACGTTGGCCCACAAACGGAGTTTCAAACAGGATTCGATTGAATTCTGGAATCCAAAGGCCCAATTGTTCGTTTAGTGCCTCAAAGCGTTCGGGGTTTTTATCGCGAAGCCGATCAAGCACTCCCGCCAAATTGGCGCCAGTGCTCGTCAATTCCATGTCAGGTTGAAGTTGAATAGGCGCTGCTATCACATTCGCATCCAGCGAGTAAAATCTACCCCTATTCAGCGCTTTAGCGGGCTTTTCAAGTTGGTCGGCTCTTAACGGGGTTTGTGGGGATGCTGGAATCGGTCTGAAACTAGGTCCTACAAAACTGTTATCACCCTGCCATGTGACTTGAACGAGAATGTTATTCCCTTCCTCTTTCCAATTGGCCGTCAACGCGAATTTGGTGCCACTGGGCGCACTTACGCTGCGACATTGCAAAAATTGGGCCTGGCCTGGTTGACGAAGCGCAGAAAAAGCGTTCAGTGCAGTGCTCTTTCCGCTTCCATTTGGGCCGACTATAAGTGTGAACGGATTGAGAGGCAGGGTTGTGTCCCGTAGCGTTTTGAAATTCTCGAATTTAATTGACTCAAACATAAATGCCGCTTAACAGGTGAAATTTAACTGTCGGCACGACTCAAATCCAGCATTTTGCTCGATATTTTTGCGTCCGAATTTCTCGACATGCGTTTTGCCGTTACGCAAAATGAGGCCGGTTTAATTGCAATGAACACGCGCTCACAAAAATACGCAGTTAATCAATATCACGTTGAGGTTGTCCTTGCTTGGGTTCAGTCAGGCGAGATCGCCATTCCAGAAATTCAACGGCCATTTGTTTGGGACGCAACCAAGGTGCGCGATTTGATGGACTCGCTTTACCAGGGTTTTCCAATTGGCTACTTGATTGCATGGAAAAATCCCAACGTCAGATTGAAAGACGGCACACTTTCGGAAGGTAAAAAGATTTTGATAGACGGCCAGCAACGGGTGACAGCATTGACCGCCGCGATTCTGGGTCAACAAGTCGTGGATCAAGAATATCGTCGCATCCGAATCAAGATCGCGTTCAACCCAGTCAAAGAACAATTTGAAGTCCAGAACCCGGCCATCTTGAAAGATTCAAGCTGGCTGCCGGACATCGCCGAAATTTTCCAAAGTGATTTGGACATCTTCCGCCTCGTTGGAAATTACTGCGCAAAAAATCCGAGCATTAGCCAGCAAGAAGTTTTCAGCCGCGTCCAAAGTGTTCAGCAAATCAAGGGCAAGCAAATCGGGTTGATTGAACTCGATGCTGATTTGGACATTGAAACTGTCACTGAGATTTTTATCCGCATCAACTCGAAAGGTGTCGTCTTGAGCCAAGCGGACTTTGCGATGTCGAAAATCGCCGCCAATCAGATTTACAACGGCGCTCACCTCCGAAAGTGTATTGACTACTTTTGCCATTTGGCGATTGCACCGCAATTCTTCGAGCAATTGCGTGAGCGTGACCCCGAATTCGCAGCCACGCCCGAATTTCAAAAAATGGCGTGGTTGCGCAATGAAAATGACGACCTTTACGACCCCGATTATACCGATGTGTTGCGCGTTGCCTTCACGTCGGAATTCGAGCGCGGGCGGTTGACCGACTTGGTTAGCTTGCTCTCTGGCCGCAATTTTGAAACAAAATCGTTTGATGAAACGATTGCCGAACAATCGTTCGCGCAGCTACGCGCCGGCGTGGACAATTTCGGCAACGAGACCAACTTCAAACGGTTTGTAATGATTATCCGTTCGGCCGGATTCGTGGACGCGAGCCTCCTCCGGTCAAAGAATGTTGTGAATTTTGCTTACATCCTTTTTCTCAAACTTCGCAAGCTTGGTATTCAGGCTGAAAAAATCGAAAGCAGCGTTCGCCGGTGGTTCGTGATGAGTATTGTGACCGGGCGTTACAGCGGTTCTCCCGAATCGTCATTTGATTTCGACATTAAACAGATTGCTGCTCGCGGAATTGATGCTGTGTTGCAAGATCGCGAAGAAGCCGACCTCTCCGATGCCTTTTGGTCGGCATCACTTGTTCAGGCACTCAACACGTCGGTAGCAAGCAATCCAATCTTTCTTGTTTTTCTCGCGGCCCAAATTCGAGCCGGTGACAAAGGTTTTCTGTCGAAGGATATTTCCGTGCATGATTTGGTGACGCACAAGGGAGATATTCATCACATCTTTCCAAAGGAATATCTGAAAAAGAACGGGCTGGCGAAGGGGGATTACAATCAGATTGCGAACTATGTCTATATGCAGTCGGAGATCAACATCCGCATCGGCAGCAGGTCTCCAAAGGAATATCTGGCGGACGTGAAGAAGCAATGTAACGGAGGGAATTTGAAATTTGGGCGTATTGATTCAATGGAAAATTTGCTCGCGAACTTTAAGATGAACGCTGTTCCTGAATCAGTTTCCGAAATGGAACTGGCCGAGTATGAAAGTTTCCTGGCGCAGCGGCGGCGGCTCATGGCGACCAAAATTCGCGATTATTACTTTTCGCTGTAGAACCCGTCCGACGTGACGCGCTATAGCGCGGTTTGCTTTCGGTTTGCGCGTAAGAATTCCCGCGCTTGTCCGCGCGTTGTTTTGTTGCTAACTTCGCGCGGATGCCTGAATTCAAAACCATCCTTCGCGAGTTTGCGCAAGACATTAAGCGCAACTTCAGTTCACGCATCGCGGCGCAACCGGAAGATCAGCTCAAGCCGGGCGTGCAAAAAATCCTTCAGGCAGCGGCTCGGCAAATCCAAACACGAACAGAAGCACACGCCGACGACGTGGACGGGCGACCTGACATCGGCGTGGCTTCAAATCGCTTGCTTTGTGGCTTTGTCGAATTGAAGGCTCCGGGCAAAGGCGCGCGTCCGCAGCGATTCACCGGCGCGGACAAAAGGCAGTGGGAGAAATTCAAGGCGCTGCCGAATCTCATTTACACGGACGGCAACGAATGGGCGCTATATCGCAGCGGCAAGCCGTGGCCGGAAGAAAACCCGGCAATTGTTCGTTTCTCCGGCGACATTACCACGGATGGAGCGGAAGCGATTTCCGACGATACGGCCCAGAAACTTCACGAAATCCTGATCGCTTTTTTCAATTGGCAGCCCATTGTTCCACGCAACGCACCGCAACTTGCAGAAATGCTCGCGCCGCTTTGCCGGCTCGCGCGTGAGGATGTTCTTCGCGCCGTGGCTAACGAACAATCCAACCTCGCGCAACTCGCGCGCGAGTGGCGCAATTATTTGTTTCCCGACGCCGATAACGCCAAGTTTGCCGACGCCTACGCGCAAACGCTCACTTATGCGCTGCTCCTCGCGCGGTTCAACGGCGAATCCCGGCTCACAACCGACTCGGCGGCCCGTTCGCTCGACAGCGGGCACGGCCTGCTCGCCCAGACGTTGCGCGTCCTCGCACAATCGGAAGCCCGCGCCGAAATTGCAGTCGCGGTTGACTTGCTCGAACGAGTCATCGCCGCCGTCGAACCGGAACGGCTGCGCGATGCTGGCGACCCGTGGCTTTATTTTTATGAAGTTTTTCTCGCCGCCTATGACCCGAAACTCCGGCGAGACCAGGGCGTTTATTACACGCCGCAGCCAGTCATCGGTGTTCAAGTCCGCCTTGCTGCCGAACTTCTGGAAACACGATTCAACAAACAGCGGTCATTCGCCGACGACGGCGTGTTTTTCCTCGACCCTGCCGCCGGCACTGCCGCATATCCGCTCGCCGCTGCGGAATACGCGCTGCGTCAATCCGCCGAACGATTTGGCGCGGGTATTGTTCCCGGCGCGGCGACGAAATGCGCGGCGAACATTCACGCTTTCGAGAACATGGTCGGCCCGTATGCCGTGGCGCATTTGCGCCTCACGCAACTCATCACCAGTTACGGTGGCACACTGCCGGATGAAGGCATTCACGTTTATCTAACTGACACGTTGGAATCTCCGAATCAAGAACCGCACGAAACGAACCTGTTTGCCCGTCGGCTGACGGAAGAACATCGCCGCGCGCAACGAATCAAGAAACGCACCCGCGTTTTGGTCTGCATGGGCAATCCGCCTTATGACCGCGAGCAAGTTGAGGACGGTGAAAGGCCGGAACACATGCGCAAAGGCGGCTGGGTTCGGCGCGGCGATCCGCGTGTTCCATCGCCGGACAATCCCAGCGACCACACGCGCGCGATTCTCCAAGATTTCATTGAACCGGCGGCGCAACATCCGGCGGGGCGACGCAACATTCAGAACCTTTACAACGACTACGTTTATTTCTGGCGTTGGGCGTTGTGGAAACTTTTTGAAAATCCTGAAGTCAGCGGGCCGGGCATCATCACATTCATAACGGCTGCGTCCTACCTGCGCGGGCCGGGCTTCGTCGGAATGCGGCGGAAAATGCGCGAGGCGTTCGACGAACTTTGGATTATTGATTTGGAGGGCGACAACCTCGGCGCACGCAAAACCGAAAATGTTTTCAACATTCAAACGCCCGTCGCCATAGCCATCGGCGTGCGCTACGGTGAGCCAAAACCGCAAACACCTGCGCATGTCCGTTACACGCGCATCACCGGGACACGGGAGGAAAAATACGGCAAGCTCAATGAGGTTCGCGCCTTTGCCAACCTCGAATGGCAGGATTGTTTCACCGGATGGTATGACCCGTTCCTGCCAAGTCGGGAGGGCAATTACTTTGAATGGCCGTTACTGACTGATCTCTGCCCGTGGCAGGGTTGCGGTGCAAAGTTCGAGCGCAACTGGCCAATCGGCGAATCAAGAGAGTTACTAAATGAACGTTGGCGATTGTTGCTGGAAGCTCCGCTCGCAGAAAAAAAACGGATGTTTCGAGAAGATGACGACAGAAAAGTGGAACGCCAATACACTGCGCTTTTACCGCCGCGTAGAAGACTACCAACGCTTGCCTCTCTTACACCGCAAACGCCTCCCTTGGAAATTGTGCGCTATGGTTTTCGGAGTTTCGACCGCCAATTTGCGATTGCTGATAATCGTATCGGCGGAAGATTGAATCCGTCTTTTTGGTCTGCCAACGGAGACCGTCAACTTTTTCTCACAAGTTTGATCACTGGTGTTCTCGGCCTCGGCCCGGCTGCAATAGTCAGCGCTCTAGTTCCTGACCTGCATTATTTCTGCGGACGCGGCGGGAAAGATGTCATTCCGCTTTGGCGCGACGCGGGAGCGACACAAGCCAACCTCACCGGCGGACTGCTCGACGCGCTCAATCCGCGCCTGGGCGAAGTCACAGCGGAAGATTTCTTTGCGTATTGCTACGCGCTGCTGGCCACGCCCGCTTTCGTCGAAACTTTTTCCGAAGAACTCACCGTGCCCGGCCCGCGTGTGCCGGTGACAAAAGACCGCAACTTGTTCCAGCAATCCGCGCGTCTTGGCCGCAGATTGATCTGGTTGCACACTTACGGCGAACGCTTCGTGCCGCCGCGCCAGCGCCGGGGCCAAGTTCCGCAAGGCCGCGCCCGCGCCCGTCGCGGCGTGCCGGACACGCCAGACCGTTACCCGGAAAGGTTTTCTTACAATGAAGCGTCGCAAACCCTGCAAGTCGGCGAAGGCGAGTTTGCACCCGTGCCAAAGGCTGTTTTGGATTTCAGTGTCTCCGGCTTGCAGGTTGTCCACTCGTGGTTGAGCTATCGCATGAAAGACAGCGCTGGCCGCTCCTCATCTCCGCTCGACGAAATCCGCCGGGAACGTTGGACCACCGCCATGAGCGGGGAATTGTTGGAACTGATTTGGGTTCTCGAAGCCACAGTTGAGATATTTCCCCAATTAAAACAAACGCTCGAAGCCGTGATCGCCGGGGAAACTTTTCGCGCCGAAGAATTACCGCAGCCGACGGCGGACGAACGGAAACCGCCAAGCGAAGAAACATCGGAACATGAACAGCCGGAACTCATTCGTTGACCGTGGTGTGATAGAAGCCAAAGACGTGATGGTAAAAAGCCCAAAGCGCAGCCGGAGAGATATGAATCGGAGTTGGTTTAGAGCAAATAGAAAATGACAAATTGGACACCATTTGTTGCTGGTGGAAAACAAGAGGTAAAACTTAATAACTCCATTTCAGAACTTATCGTCAAGACACTCGGCGATGACTTGCTCACTTTTTCGGGAAAATCACAAGGAAAGAAAACGGAACATATCATGGATGCCTTGTCCCGACTTGGCAGAGAACAGGGCTTCAAATCCATGTCGAACCGCATTTCGGCCACCGCTGAAAAAGAGGGATTCAAAAAAGCCGAATGGCTTTATGACCTTCATTGGTATGAGGAAAAAGAACCGTCATGTTATAGACAGACAAGTTTGCCGCTAGTGGTCGAATGCGAGTGGGAATGGATACGAAAGGGCGACGAAGATGATGACGATTTCAGCGCAATAAAGTGGGACTTTCAAAAGCTATTAGTTGCCAATGCCGACTTGAGAGTGATGATTTTTCAGCAACGAATTAAAAAAAAGAATGATGAGTTGGCCAAGTATTTTGACGAGACAATTGATGGTTACAGAAATTTAGTGGAGGGTTCAAAATTCCTGTTCATCGCATTTGATAAAAGGGGATTTCACTATAAAGAAAAAACAAAAGGAACATCCGACTTGGCCGAGTGTTAAGCCTGAAACGATGGCGCAAAAAATCCTGAACCAAACATGGCCGACAGCACCGATCTAAAAAACATCATTGAGCCATTCATCGTGCAATGGGTTTCCCAGCGCATCGGCGTGGCGTTGCAGTCGCGCCGTTTTCCCGTCGGCCCGCGCACGGACGGGGCGGTGGTTAATTTTGAGTTCGACGGCGTATCCGAGGACGGACAAACCGGGTTACTCGTTTCCGCCAGCCATACCGTGAAGCCCGGCGGGACGCGCAAACTCCATGTGGACGCATCCATCCTGCTCCGCGCCGGATTTCAGCGCCGCATCATGGCCTTTGTGAGCGACGACGTGCGGCAGAATTTTCTGAACAAGTGCGACGGCTTGCTTGAACTTTCCAAAATCGAAATGCTGGTATGCGACAAACTACCGCCAGAAATGCAAGCGGCCATCGCCAACTTTCAAGCCGAAGCAAAATCGGAGGTCGGCGACAAGGGCAAACAGTGGAAGCCCGGTGGTCAGAGGCGATGAGAGGATGGCATTGGTATGAAGAAGGCGCGAAAAAAACTGAACAAGGCCGCTCGCAATTCGGCCAAGCGACCGAGGCCGCGCAGCAAAATAAAATTCATTACGCGCGCCGAGGCGCGGCGGCGGGCGGAGCGTCACGTTTTGAACCGGATGTTCAAAGGCGCGACTGTGCGGGACGGCGCGGAGGCGAAATTGTGCATCTACATCCGGGGCGATTGGTCGGTAAAAGATACCTGGGTGGTGTATAAAAACCCGAAGGAGAATGCGCTCAAGTCGGCGGACGTGATTTTGGTTTGCAAGCGCACGGGCCGGGTGCTTTACGAAGGCTCGGCGGGCGACGAGGGATGAAGTTATGAAATTCACCGTCGAGCGAGTGGCATTGCAAGGGATGGCCGAGCAGTTGAAGATCGAGCGCGGTGTGAAAGGGCAGAGCCAGCGCATGATGCGACTCTCGGCTTGCGTGGCGCGCGTGTTCGTGGAGGCCAACGGCGTTGCGACGGGGATCGAGGCGCTGGTGTTGGAAGATGGCGCGTGCAATGTGCCGCGAATGAAATTCCTGAAAGTGTTGCGGACGTTTCATCCCAACCAAAACATCACGCTGGCAGCGGATGCGGGCGGTTTGCGGATTGAGGGCTTCGTGATGAAGGCGACGTGCTTTTCCCCCGTGGCCGTCGCGCCGGGCGAGTTTCAAGTGTTCCCGGTGACGGATGCCTGGCTCGCGCCGCCGGAGACGACCAGGCCGACACCACCGCCGGAAAGTCGCTGGCTCAAATCGCGCTGGTGGGAATGACGCGCGCGACATTTTTTTGTTTCAAACAGTTGCGGAAAATGCGCGCCGGAAAATGTTTCAAATCAATTCTGTCAACGCACCTTCAAGATTTCGCACTGGCGGCAGCGGGAGCAGGTCAGCAACAAACGCTGTTCGCCGGTCGTTTCATCAAAGCCACTGGTCAGGGCCAGACGATATGAGCCGCACTTGAGGCACTTCACGTCGAACCGCCGGAAGGGACTTTCGGGCGGAGTGCGGGGCGGTTCGTCGTCCTCGCGGCGGATAAAGTATCTGGCAGAGTTCACGCCGCCGATGTTATCCTGGCTGGTTGGACATCCGCCGTCCCACCGGGCAAGCGCGAGTAACACCACTTAAAGATGGATGCCTGCATTTGGTAGCCATAGAGAAAAAGGAGCAGGCGGGGCAATCTGGCCCCCCATAAACAAGGCCCGCGAATACCCGCACGAAAAGTAGCAGGGTATAAAATGAAGAACAGCCTGCCGGATGGGTTGGGTCGCGGAGAATGTTATTCCAAAAGGGCGGCGATTGTGACCTGCAACTGCGTGAAACGCCTTCAGGGAAAAGTAGCACCACATAAACAAAGGCGACGACTACTCGCACAAAAGTAGCCGGCTATAAAATGAAGACCAGCCCGCCGGATGGGTTGGGTCGTGGAGAAAGTTTTCCCAAAAGGGCGTCGGCGCGGCCTTGGGGATCGTGTGAAGTGCCGCCGGGGAAAACT
Source organism: uncultured Verrucomicrobiae bacterium (assembly GCA_963744965.1). GTDB lineage: Bacteria > Verrucomicrobiota > Verrucomicrobiia > Limisphaerales > UBA11358 > UBA11358. The sequence goes on along the minus strand of CAVUVT010000005.1, from coordinate 270,088 downwards.
GCGCCAGGTGGAAAAAGGAGCTGATTCTCGTGCCTGCGGGAAAGTTGGACGACCGTAAAGAAAGCCATTGACCCAGCAGAACCCATTCAGTGCCGGGAAGATTGGCGCAAAAAGGGTGGTCGCGGTTGTCACGGTCGTCACGATTGTCACAAGGAGAGAAGAAGAATTATGATGATTCTATCTCTCTCAAAAGTGAGTTTTCCAGAATCAGCCGGTGACAATCGTGACATTCGTGACAATCGAGGCGGGCGGTTGTCACGGTTGTCACCGATTGTCACGGGGTTGTCATGGCGGGCGACTGGCGCGGAAATCAGCGGCAGGAGGCGGCAATCAGTCCGGTTGTCACGGTTGGCGCGATTGTCACGGGGGCGAGGTCAATTTTCAGCATTTATGGCAGGATGGCCGAAAAGGTTTTCACGCTTTGTCAGCACCGGCCAGAGTTCGCGGGCCGCATTGCTGGCGTGCTCGTGGCTCGTGAAAACCCCGATGGGGACATAATCCACGCCGGCATTGCGCTTGAATGCCTGATAGTTTGTCCGCACGCCTTCGTCTTCGCTTTCAATGTGAAAGCAATTTTGCCCAGGCGACCAGCAAAGCCAGATGCGTTGTCTGGTGGCGCTCATTCTGGCACTGGATTTTTGACAGCCCGGTAAATGCGCGTGGTCTTGCCGCCATGCGCCGGGGCAATGCCCTCGGCGACGAGCAGGCCGTCGGTTTCCATCTGCGCCAGCAGCGCCTTGGCAGCGTCCGCCGTGGCCGTGATACGAGCGCGGTGGACTTCGCGCGCCGTGGTATAGTCAATCTTCTGGCGGTCGGCTCGATCCTGAATGTGTTCCAAGACCTGCTCCTCAATTTTCCGGGCGGCTTCATGGCGGCCTTTGGCGAGGATGTCCAACTGCTCGTCGGCGAACCAATCGGCGAGGCGCACGGCGTTCTCCGCCGTGGCGGAGTCGAGCGGGTGGGTGTGGGCCTCGGTCCCGTGCAAGCCCGCATGAAGAACGACGGCGAGACGCCAAGCCTGCTCCGCCCAGCGTGCCGCAAAGCCCGTCACGTCGCGCAGTTCAGCGTGGCGGCGCTCGACGATGGCATTGTGATAGTCCACCAGCCGTTGCCGCGCTTCGGGCGTCGGTTGCAAGACGTGTTGCGTGGCCGGTTGGTGATACGAGCCAAGCAAATCGCTGACGAGGCTGGACCAGTCGGCGAGGATGGATTCGGAAATGATTTCCGGCTCGCCCTCGATGCGCTGCGGCACGGCGTGAGAGTGACAGAGGAGCAAGCGCGGCAAAAAGCCGGAAGCGCGCAGCGAATCTGCCGCGAGCATGGATTCCACAAGGTCAGGCTGGCCGAACCAAAGCAGACCAAGGCACGGACGACGCAAGTTGACCGGAGGCCGGCTGCCACGATCCACACGGACGTGATCGCCGGAATAGCCCGCAAGGTAGAAGCTCTCGTCGGTGGATTTGTTCGCGCTATATCTTCCCATCAAATTATCCACAACCTTGCGGCAATCCGAGCTGGCGGAAAAAAGGACTTCACCTTGCTCCTCGACCATCGCGGTCAATCGCTCGGTCGTGGCGTCCTGGGCGAGCAGGACGGGCTGGACGTTGCGCCTGGCAAGTTCGTCACGCTCCGCAATTTTGTATTCGAGTTCCCCGCGCAGACGTTCACGCTCCGCTGTGTCCACGGTCTTGCCCGCCTTCTTTTCGAGGTTGGCAATTTCGCGGTCGAGAATCTTCAACTCCGATTGCAGATGCGGCGCGGATTCTTTGCGCCAGTGTTCCTGCAACCGCTCTTGATAGTCGAGCATCGGCACGGCGATGATTTCAAATGTCCGGCTCTTGCCGGTGCCAGTTTCCGCTGAAACGAGCAGGAACAAATTGCCGCGCGTGGTGCGCTGCGTGTCCGACTGGACTTCGAGGCCCGCGCCGATGGCTGCGCTGATGAGGCCGAGCACGCACGGGCCGGTCAAACGGTCTGGCACGCGCGCGGTGCGGGCGACGCCAGCGGCGAGCAAGGCCAATTTCGGCGGCATGGCGTCGAGCGGAAAAGGCGCAGGTGGTGAGTCAGTGTTTTCATCTTCCAGTGGCAACGTGATGGCAGGGTTTGAAACTTTTTTCGGCGGCGCGGCGTGAAGGTCGGGCGCGGTTGAAACGGCGACAGGTTGCGCGGCGGCGATGGCAGCACGAATTTCGTCCGCAGTTGCGCCCGCGTGTGTCCAGTCGTTCGCATCCTTGTGTGGCGCTGGCGTGACGACATGAAACGTCTTGCGCCCGGAATTGGCGGCGACGGCGGCAAGCCACTTCGTGCCGGCCTCGTCATTTTGTCCAAACGCATAGACCACGGCATCCGGGGCGCACAGGCCCGCGAGCAAGCGCGCGTTGCCCGCGCCGCGCGTGGCGACGGCGGCGGTGTCGGCCAGCGGTTGAATGTGGTGGTGCAGACAGTCCAGCACGGCCAGCAAATCCCATTGCGACTCGAAATCAAAAATGGTTTTGGCGGTCGCAAGGTCGCCGATGATAAACGGCGCGGTGCGCGTGCCGGTGGGATGGTAGCGCCACGAGCCATCTTCTTTGAGCCGGTAATGACAGCCGATGACGTTGCGCCCGGCATCGTGGACGGGAAATGCAATGCGCTCGCCGTCAAACAGACCGACGAGATTTTCCGCGTGCAACCATTCGACAAACTTGGGCGCGTAGCCACGCCACTTGGCGAGATTGGCGCGATGTTCCGGCGTCAGCGCGGCGACGCACGATTGCCAGTCGAACGGCGGTTGCGAGGATGGAGACGGATTGGAACTCGACGGCGGCGCGGGCGGCGGCGGGACATCGGCGAGGCGGATGTATTCGCGGCAGGCGTCAGCATTGTTTAAGCCGCGATGCTTGGCGAGAAAATCAATGGCATCGCCCTGGCCGCAACCGGCGAAACATTTCCAGCGTTCCTCGCCATCGTCGCCGACATAGAGACTGAAGCTGGCGGATGAATCCTCGTGAAACGGACACCGCGCGGATTTCTTGGCACGGTCGCCGAAGCCGAGTTGCGCCATGAGCGCGGACAGCGGCAGACGTTGCTTGGCCTGGGCGATTAAATCAAATTCGTTCATAGCGTCGAATATCACATGAGAGGAAAAGGCGACTCCGAAATGTTAATTCAATTAGCGTTTGGTAAGGGAATGCGGTGTGTCTCGTCATCGTGATGCTTGGCGGTTTGAGCCTCCATGAACCGGACGAATTCCGATTCCCGGCAGAAAATTTTCGCGCCGACCTGGAGCGTGGGCAGGCCATTCTTGCGCCAGCGCCATGCGGTTGTGCGTGAAATTCCATAGCGCCGGAGGAAAAAATCCAACGGCATTGGACAATCCTTGGGATCGTAGGCTTGAGTCATAAAATTCACCTCCCTTCCGAGCCTAGAGCGTGAACGGTGAGGTTCTCGCGGATGTTTTGGAGGATTTCCCGGCGGGGAAAACGCACCATCTTGGCGGTCAATTTGACAAATGAAATGCGCCGCTGGCGCATTAAATTGTCAATACTCCTTGGCGAGCAACCGAGCAATTGCGCGGCTTCGGCCTTGGTCAACAGTTCCGGCTCGATTTGCTGTGCCGCCGTGCCGGGTGCGGGATTTTCGATGTTTGGCATATTTCCAACACGCGTTTGCAACTGCGGGGCGTTGGATGCGTATCAATCGCTTCACCAGTGCCAACTGGTTGTCCAACGCGCTCCGCGAGGTCGCATTTGCGCGCTGGTGCAGTGAAGCAAAAACGATGAGACGCACTCCGAAACGCTATTTGAAATAGCGTCAAGAATCGGAAACGGATGTGGTTGGCGACGGCGAGTTGGGTTTGCCGGGGAAAATTGTCTGGATAAAACCCGTGCCAGCGAGAGGAGCGTCCATTACGCGGAAGGTGTTCTGCCAATCTGTGCCGCGCTGTGCCCAGCCTTTTTTCTGGTTGGGCATAGGCTGGCCTTCATGCCAGTTGTCCGCCTTCAAATGGATTTTTTCAAAGCTATCCTGCAACGCTTCATCGAATGGCGCACCTTCTCGCATGAGGTCTTCGACGGTCAACAAAATGTCCCATTGCAGCGCACTGCCAAATATGTCCGGCTCACGAGCGGGAAGATTTTCCGCCAGTTGGTTGTATAGCCACTCTGCCAAGCGGCGCGCTTCCATGCGCGTGCGGATGGACTTGGGGACGGCAAAGACGCGGTAATCTTCCGCCAACTCGTCGAACATGAAAGCGCGTGCCGCATCCTCTTGACTCATGTTGTTCTTGGCGAGGGCGGGGAACAATCTCCAACCTTTGAAAAAATTGGTTTCATGCTCTTCCGGTGCGTCAGTTCGACAGTTGGTGAGCGGATTTTTCTCCCGGCTGTCTCGCTGCCGCCAGAGCCAGCAGAAAATTCGTCTGAATCCCGGCGGTGCATCGCGCCAAGAATCGTTGATCGTGAACGGGCCATGAGATGCGTGATAGTCCTGCCATTCTTGGATGCCATTTACCTTGCTACCGCGCAGGCGAGAATCTGCTGGAATTGTGAACGTGATGATTGGCCCTCGCACCATTGGCACACACCCGGCGAGACTTTGACGACCATAAGCGTCAAATGTGTCATGTGCATCGAATGTTCGCCAGTGGGCCGTGTCGGTCGGGTCTGGTGTGCTGCCGCTTTCGAGTTTAACAAATTTGGTCGGCACCCACTGCTTTCCGGTCAGATCAGTGCCATCCTCTATGGCTGTGTGGCAGATTTCAAACCAGGGTTGGGGGACAAGCCATTCGAGCGCGCAACCCGCAAACTCGTGATGGCGTTTTAGCGTTTTGACCAAGCCATCGGCGGCAAACCACGCCTGTCCGATTTTGCCTTGTTCTTTTGCGGCTCGGTCAAGTTGTTGGAGTTTGCGAACAGCCCGACCAAATTTCTCATTACGCCGCAGCAGTTCCCAAATCTTCGCCGGGATGCGTTCTGCATCCGGCAAAGACGCACGGCATGGATTGTCCGGGTGTTGCGGCTCGTGTGCCATAGGTAACAATCAGATTTTACCCGTGTGCGCAGGTAACGCAATATGCGCGATGGTGCGAAACCATCCGCCGACAGCCTAGCCTGATTCCTGGCCGCGCGCATTGATGCGGAAATGTTGGGCAAGGTAGGCGTCCACTTCGGCTTTGGGAAAACGAACGATCTTCGACGTGAGTTTGATAAACGGCAGGCGACGCTGCCGCATGAGATTGTCAATCGTCCGCCGGCTGACGTTCAAGCGCCGCGCCACTTGCGACTTGGTTTCGTAATCCGGTGTGGTGAAAAATCCTGATGGTTCGGCGTCCATGTTAGCACCTCATTTTTTAGCCGGATTCTGTCACGGCGTCGCCGAATGAAGGTGTGCGACGCGCACAAGATGGATTGGTTCGGTGACGCCAAAAGTTCACGCGCCGGAAGCCTAGAGGCAAAATCCCGGAGGCGGCGGGCGGGTCAATTTGGAGCGCAGCAGGGTGAAGGGGCGAGCAAGAGATTGACGCGACCGCCGACGCCACACAATCGAACCGGCTTCCGCGCGTCATTTCCCCGGACTGGTCGCGGACTGAACGCGGACGCCGGATGAGGCTCTTGCGCGGCTTGTTGGCGTCTGAACCGCGATCACTTCGCGGACGAAAAAAGTTAATTTGATAAGGGGTAACGCGTGCCTTGGATAAAACTGTGAGATTTGAGGTCGAGCCGGCTGGCGTCGAGATCAGAGATGGACTTGGGCAAAACCAACGCGGCGGACACGGCTTGAATCATTTTAGCTCGGCGTTTCACGAAATGGCTGGCTGGCCGTTCCGGTTTGAAATCGAACCGGCTTCCGCGCGTCGTGTCCCCGGATTGGTCGTGGACTGAATACGGACACGAACTGGTCACGGACGTTGCGCGACTGCGGACTGATTGCCGGTGCGGACAATTCGCGGACATGGACAATTCGTGGCTGCGGCTGCGGGCGTGGACTGGACACGATCACGGACCGACTGCGGGCGGGACTCGGACACGGACTGGTTGCGGTTACGGACTCGACCAGGACAAGGACGCGGACTGGCTGCGGCCACGGTCACGGCGCGGATGCGGACGGCTTTCGGACTGGACACGGTCGCGGACTGGACACGGACGCGGTCGGCTGACCGGATTTTGGCGCGGACATTTTGCGACCAAACCGCGACCGTTGCGCGGACGCAAAAACCTCATTTTGATGAGGAGTAAGGCGTGTCCTGGGTAAAAACTGAAAAATTTCAGTTGCGATGCAGGTTCAAAATATCGGCAGGTTCACGACGAATGACGGCAGATTGAGGCGCGATAATGGTCGTAGCCGTGACGGTAATGACATCATCCGCTGGCTTGGGTGGCAGGATGGCAAACCATTCTTGCGCCTCGCTTTCGCGGACAAGTTGGCGGTAGTGCTTGAATACCATCTGCGGCGAGTTGCCCGCCTCAAGGCTGACCTGGCCCACGTCTTTCACCACAGCGAGCCGGTAGCTGATGAAGGAGTGGCGTAGGCCGTTGTGCTTCCACGGCACGCCGGATTTTTCCGCCAGATAGAGGAAAAGTTGTTTGTCGGCGCGGGAAAGATTGATGACCGGGCCGGAAGGCTTGGCGTAGCGTTCGAGCCAAGCGGCGCAGTTGTCTGTGAGCGGCACAGTGCGGCGCGAGGCGGTCTTGGCATTGCCAGCTTTGACTTCGACAAATCTTTCCGCGCCGGTGAGATGAATCTCCGACCAGTCGAGCCGCATAATTTCGGCGGCGCGCAGACCGCAGAACGCGGCGATGGCCAGATACGGAATCATTTCCTCGCGGGTGCGCCATTTGCCGCGCTCTTTCACCGGCGTCAGGCAGGCGGCGAATAGTTTTTGCAGTTCGGCGGGGTTGAACACTTCGATTTCACCGCTGTCCACCGTGGCTTTTTCGACACCGCTGATTTCGTCGTGATCTTTGGGTAGATAGCCGCGTTTGATGGCAAACTTGAACAGGGTGCTAATCAGTCGGCGAATGTTGTTCTGCGTCCGCCCGGAAAGCTGACGCCGCTGGCTTTCGTCACTGTTAGAAGTCTTCAATCCGCGAATGTATGTTTCGATCTGCGCGCCGGTGACGCTGGAAATGAGGATGTTGAATTTGTCGGCGAATGCGCCAAGGCGCAAGGTCAGGTCTTTGATATAAACGTCGCTCTTGCCGGCGCTGGCCTTGGACGCGATCAATTCGTCCACGACTTCGCGGACTGTTTTCGCCGGCAGGCCGATGGGATGGCGTTTGAGGAAAAACTCAATGACTTCGCTCAAGCTGACGTTTTCCGGCAAGCGGCGGACCGCAGCGACGTAATCGGTGATTGCCAAGTTGAGATCAACGCCTGGCTTCCATGCGTGGAGTTTTTGCATGGCGCGAACGTAGTCGGCACGGTCGCCGCCAGTCAGTTTGAGGGCTTCGGTTTCACCATTGGCAAGTTTGACGGCGATCAACTCCGCTTCGCGCCGGGCCTTCGCCAGATCGGAAAATTTCTGCCGCACGCGCTTTGTGCCTGCGTAGTAGGCGACGGTATAGATGGCGCTCTGGTATTTGACCAGCGCCTTGCGCTTCCCGTCCGGCAGGCTGTCGTAAAGAATTGCGCCCGTCTGTGGGTCGCGCTGGGGAATGATGTTGGTGTGGGCGTAGATTGGGATCGAAATGCTACCCTGTTTGACGATTTCCAATGGCCGGTTGGCTTTGCAATTTTTGACTTCGGACAGGTTCGTTTTCATGCGAACACTGTCCCGTCTTTGTCCCGTCTTGTCAAGCACTATCTTAAAACACCAATAAAATATGGTGGAGGCGGCGGGAGTTGAACCCGCGTCCCTGGCAAACAAACCAGCCGCGACTACATGCTTGTTCCGGATAAGGTTTTCTGCTGTGCGATGGCGTCCGGACTCGAATCGCACTGCCTAGTCCGCAGGATAAGATCTCGGCTGCCGGCGCGCAGACTCCGCCGGCAACCCAACCTGCTGTGGCGTCCGTCCACCGTAGCAGGTGTCCCGTGGCGGACGTCGTGGCCTTAGGCCGCGAGAGCTAGTTCTTGATTAGCTGTTTTGTTTGGTTCGATTTTTAACGAGGCCAACGAACCATCCTCGGCATGCCGCCTCTGGCGCATTCCCCAGGTCGAAACCAGTGCGCCCCCGTCATTCCATTCGGCAATAATATAATCTCCCAGTCCGCGGCATTGGTCAAGCGTTGTGCGGTTGATGCCCTCCCCGTGATTCTTTCCCGTTGCGGGAATCTCAAATGGGTGCTAGTTTCTCAAAACTCAAAACCTTATGTACGAAAACAAGTTGCAATCATCGCGCCGGCATTTTCTCAAAACCACTTTGACCCTGCCCGTCGCGCTGGCGGCCGCGCCGGCCATCGTGACCCAAAGCGCGCTGGCGGCGGACGCCCCGGTGCCAGCCAGCACCTCTGCGCCGCTGCCCCGGCGCCAGCTTGGAAAAAACGGTCCGCAAGTCACCATGCTCTGCATGGGCGGCATGCCCACCGCCCTCAGTCCGCAATATCTGGACCTCGCATGGGCCAGCGGGATCCGCTACTTCGACACGGCGAAAGTTTATTTGAACGGCAAGTCGGAAAAGATTTTCGCGGAGTGGCTCGCCAAATATCCGGAACGCCGCAAGGAAATTTTTCTGGTCAGCAAAGATCATCCCGGCAGCGCCGCCCAAATGGGGGAAATGGTTGACCGCCGGCTCGAAGCCTGCGGCACTAAATATCTCGACGCCTTCTACATCCACGGCATCGGCCGCAAAGGCTATGGCGCGGACTCGATCCAATGGCCCAAGAACGCTGAATTCATCAATGCGGCTGAGAAACTCAAAAGTTCCGGCAAGGTCAAAATGGTCGGTTTCTCCTGTCACGACGGGGATTTGAATGATTTCCTCAACGCCTCCGCCGGCGGCGGGTTTGTGGAAATTATCATGCTTAAATACACGCCGTTCTTCACGAAAGGCGACGAATTTGACAAAGCACTGGACGCCTGCCACAAGTCCGGCGTCGCGCTCGTGGCGATGAAAACGCTGCGCAGCGCAGGCACGGACATTCCCAAGCGCGTGCCCGACTTTGACAAGCTGGGATTGACCACCCACCAGGCCATGCTCCACGCGGTCTGGAGTGATCCGCGCATTTCCGCCGTGTGCTGCCAGTTGGAAAACGTCGGCCAAATGGAGGAAAACGCCGCCGCCGCCCGCAACTACAAGACGCCGCTCAAGACTGCGCAAATCAATCTGCTCAGGGAAACATTGCTCGCCAGCCGGCGTACGTTCTGCCCGGGCTGTCCGTCGTGCGACGCCTTTGCCGCCTCGTCAGGGTTCGCGTTGCTCGATGTCGCCCGCTACGTGACTTATTACGAACAGGACGGACACCTCGGCGCGCGGGAATCCTATCGCGCTTTGCCGGCGTCCGCGCGCGATGCTTCCGGGGTGGATCTGGCCGCGCTGCGCGACCGTTGCGCGTTCCACGTTGATTATCCGGAAGTCGTGAGGCGCGCCGAGCGCTACTTCGCGTAAGCCGGCCCCATCCGCAATGGTTGCTCCCGCCGTCGCCAAGCCGCTGACCGGAAATCGTAAAACTTTCCGGCGGACCAAGGTCCCGGCAGTGGAGCGCGTCGCAAGCCTGATCATCGTTGTTTTTCTCGTCGCCGTCGGCGTCGCTATCTGGTTCAAGGGAAAACACTATAACCCCGACCGTTTCGTGCTCAACACCGACGCATTGAAATCCACCGCCGCCACCGTCGAAGGAAAAACTGGCACCGTTCGCGGGGCGGACGTCAGCCCGGGGGAAACAAAGCCCGCCGCCAAAATTGAAGCCCGCGGCGAAAGTGAAGCCGCCGGCGAACCCGCCGAGCGAGCCGCTGCCGTGCCCGCGCCGGCCGCCAAAGGCGAGCCGCTGGAAATCAAACTCGACGGGTTGAAGCCGATGGGTGACACGGAATTTTACAACGCGGACAATTTATTCGAGAAGATTGACGGGCGTGCCCCGGCCTACTTGAATTTCAATTTTCAACATCTTCGCTGCCGTTCTTTTTCCATCACCGGCACGTCCGGCAGCTTCGTGGACGTTTATGAATATCGCTTCGACTCTCCCGTCAACGCCTTTGGCATGTTCTCGTTGGAACGCGATCCCAAGGGCGAACCGCTGGCTTTCGCGCCGGATGGCTACGCGAGCGGGATGGGGTTCTTTTTCCGGCAAGGCCCGCGTTACATCCAGGTGATGGCCTCGGACCAGAACGCGAAAACCCTCGGGCTGGCGAAGGCCATCGCGGCGGACCGCGCGAAATTCCTCCCCGCTGACGACACTGGACTCGACGCCCGCCGCCGCCTGCCGGTAACCGGGCTGGATTCGGCGACTGTTCAGTTCGTGCAGGAAAACGCTCAAGGCCAGGCATTTCTTAAGAATGTTTTTCAGGCAAACTATGATTTTGCCGGCAAAAAGCTGCCGTTTTTCCTGATGGTGACGACCCCAGCCGAAGCCGAAGCCGCGTGGAAATCGTATCAGGATTTCTCCGGTCAATTTGGCGGCAAGGTGACCGCGCTGCCGGACGTGGCCGACGCGAGGATTTTCGAAGCCCAGAATTTCGGCGCCTGGAAGGTGATTTTCCAGCGGGACGGTGAAATCGGCGGGGTGGTGGATGCCGGCGACGAGGCTCCGGCGCGGGACTTTGTCGAAAAATATCTGGCTGGACAAATAAAGTAATGCTATGATGAAGCTCAGTTTATGAAGTCTGACCCGGAGGCCATCAAGGCGGGCGAATCCGGCGATGCTGCGTCAGGCGGTATCAGTCGGCGGGAATTTTTCATCCGCGCGGGCGCGACCGGTGCGTTGCTCGCCGGCGCGGCGGCGGGCGGGTACGCCCTGTGGCAGCCAAAACATTTCGTCCCCGGCTTTGAGCCGGAAAAAGGATTGCAACTTCCCAGTTTTGCCATCGCGCCGGACAAAACCCTGCCCTCGCTCGCGATTGCGCACGGCACAGAACACGACGCCACCGTCCGTGCCGCCATCGGCGCGCTCGGCGGCATGTCGCGTTTCATTCGCAAGGGTGACGTGGTCATGATCAAACCGAACGTCGCCTTCGACACTCCGCCCGCGCTTGCGGCGACGACCCATCCCGAAACCTTGCGCGCCGTGGCGAAGCTCGTGCTCGAAGCTGGCGCCGCCCGGGTTTACATCGCCGACAACCCGATCAACAGTCCGACTGGTTGCTTTCTCAAGAGCGGCCTGCGCCAGGTGGCTGATGATTTGAACGTGGATTTGCTTTATCCGGAAGCCGGCGGGTTCGCGCCGCTGCAACTCGACGGCGAGGTGCTGCGCAACTGGACGTTCTTCCACGAGCCGTTCAAGAAAGCGACGAAGGTCATCGGCGTCGCGCCGTGCAAGGACCACAATCTTTGCCACGCTTCGATGACGATGAAAAACTGGTACGGCCTGCTCGGTGGACGCCGCAGCCAGTTCCATCAATACATCCACAGCATAGTTTCTGATTTTGCGCTGATGATGAAGCCGACGCTCGTGGTGCTCGACGGCATGAACGTGCTGATGAAAAACGGCCCGACCGGCGGACGTCTCTCCGACGTGAAGCAGATGAACACGGTGGTGGCGGGTTTGGACATGGTGGCGGTGGACAGCTACGGTTACACGCATCTGATGGAACGCGACCTCGCCGAATTGACCTATGTTCACAAGGCCGAAGCCCGCGGCCTGGGCAGCACCCATTGGAAGGACATGATTTACAAGGAAGTGCAGGCCTGATTATGAAAACCCGCACCGTCCGCCGTATATCGCAGGTTTTTTTCTTCAGCCTGTTTCTGTTTTTCGTCTTTGTCACCGACCTGCGGTATCTCAAAGGCTATCCGGTTTCGCTGTTCCTCGAACTTGACCCGCTGGTTGCCTTCGCCACGGCCATCACCACCCACACGGTTTACATGGGGTTGCTGTGGAGTCTGCTGCTGATCATCCCGACGCTGCTTTTCGGGCGCATCTTCTGCAACTGGATTTGTCCCTACGGCATCCTGCACCATTTCATCGGCTGGCTGATGGGCAAACGCCGCGCGGAGGAACGCGAACGCATCGAAGCCAACCGCTACAAAAAACTGTACTCGCTCAAATATGTCATTTTGATAGCCATGATCGTTGCGGCCTTCTGCCACAGCCTGCAAATCGGCTGGCTCGACCCGATCTGCCTGTTTCATCGCTCGATGTCCGTCGCGATTCTGCCGATGCTGAACCTGTTTTTCCCCTCCAGTGTCTATGTGCGGCAATACTTTCACGTCGGCGCGTGGGTGGTTGGCTTCATGCTCCTGTTCCTGGTGGGCATGAACGTGGTGATTCCGCGCTTTTTCTGCCGGGTGCTCTGCCCGCTCGGCGCTTTTCTCGGCACGTTGTCCACCGCCGCGCTGTGGCGCATTGACCGCGACCCGCACAAATGCGTGGACTGCGACCTTTGTCTGAAGAGCTGCGAAGGCGCGTCCGACCCGCAAACACAGTTGCGCAAGAGTGAATGTTTCGTCTGCTTCAACTGCATCGAAGATTGTCCCGAAGACGCCATTTCGTTCAAGTTCATGCCGGCGCTCCAGCGCGAAATCACCGCGCCCGTTGTGCCGGGCCGGCGCGCCTTTCTCGGCACCCTGCTGGGCCTGGCGTTTTTTGCGTTTGGCCGGGCCTCCGGCGCCTCGGACCGGAATTACAACAAAAAGGTCATTCGTCCGCCGGGTTCGGTGGAGGAAAAGGCTTTTCTCGAACGCTGCATCAAATGCGATCAATGCATCCGCACCTGTCCGACGAATGTGTTGCAGCCGGCGCTGATGGAATCCGGTCTGGAAGGCATCTGGACGCCGATCCTGAACATGAAACTCGGCTATTGCGAGGTGAACTGCACCCTCTGTGGCCAGGTTTGTCCCACCGGCGCCATCCAGCGCATCACCATCGAGGAAAAGACCGGCCTCGGACCGTTCGTTGCGGAAGGTCCGATCCGGCTGGGCACGGCATTTTTCGATCATGGCCGCTGCCTGCCGTGGTCCATGGAAACCCCGTGCGTGGTTTGCGAGGAGGTCTGTCCCGTCTCGCCCAAGGCGATTTACTCGCGCGAAGTCACCATCACCAAGCGCGATGGCAATCCCATCACCCTGCGCCGGCCTTACGTGGACCCGGCGCTTTGCATCGGCTGCGGCATTTGCGAACACGAATGCCCCGTCACCGACGAGGCCGCCATCCGGGTCAGCGCCGTGGGCGAAACCCGCTCGCGCGACCGCCGGCTGCTGATGGATGGCGGCATCACCAGCGCGCCCCGCAGTCTGGAAGGCAAGCAGCGGTAGAAATTTGCTGTAGCGTCGAGCCTGTGGCTCGAAGGAATCGGCGCCCAGCCCCGACACTGCAATCTGAACCGGCAACTGTTTGCGCGCGGCGGATTTTAAGTTAAATTTACGCCCATGGAAAAAGTCACCTCTGGCCAGCGTCTCCGCACCTGCCGCGCCTGCGGGAAAAAATTCGAATATCCCGTCAAGGGCAGCGATGCCACGCGGCACCATTGCGCGGACTGTGTGGCCGTTCCCCCCGACGTGCGCAAGATTCTGGAACGCCTCCATAACCGCGTGACCCAGCTCGAAAACCAGTTGCGCCGGCTCCAGGAAAAACCCGCCGGGCCTGTGAGCAATTGAAAACAAAGCCGTGGCCGGACTTTACTGTTACACGTCAATTGAAGTCATTCGGCGAATTTCCAAATCGTCGTAACGCCTTTTGATTGGATACAGATTCACCCCAAAAACCAAAGTCAGAATACCTCCGGGCAAAAGCAATGTGTACCAAACGGCATAAGGCTGTTTGCATACTGCGGCAATCAGGCCGGCAATGGTCAGAAGAATTCCCAACCCGATAAAAATGTGTGTCATGGCCAGGACGAATCTGCGCGCTTTTCCCATTCCCGCCAGACAGCCAAGCAGCCCGCCGAAGCAGCCGATGACCGAACCTCCGATGCCACCAATCATGCCGGCTTGTTTGGGCGACCACCAATTGCCGACCATTCCTAAAAGTTTTATCGGACGAAGATAAACCGTTCCGTTTGTCGGCAAAGATAGTTTGAATTCCAGTTGGGCTGGCAGGCCTTCCGGCTGTCCCCGATCAACTGTAAACTCATAAAGTTTCCAATTTGATGTCCCTTCAAAAGAAAAGGCGCTTTCGTTGGTGCGTTCGTCTCCGCCAGGAGCGGAAGGCGGAATATGATTAATTAATTTCAAGCTGCCGGATTCAGCCGTTGTGAATGTGCGGCCGGGAAGGAAGCGATCGGTGTGTTCAACCAAATGATAAAGAACGTTTTCATATTTCATTTCACACGAAATGGAAGTCGCCCTTTTAATGGCCGACGCATTGGTGATCTTCAAAAGAGAAATTTCCAGCGGCGCATTGTTGGTGTTTTCAATTTTTAAAACGGATACTCCGTTTGTCGAAATTACCTCGCCAGCCGGATATGCCTGTTGGAACTCCGGGCCTTTCCAATCATAGACCTGCAGGGTCTTTTGCCACTCTGCTGTGCCTTGCGCGGCGGCAGATGAAACGAGCGCACACACCAGGCCGATGGGGAATGCTGTTTTCATTTTGTTCCTTTCTTTTGATTTTGATAGGCGGTCAGAAGTTTTTTGAAAACCTGCGAGTCCAGCCTGCCGTCGGCGAAGTGCGCGCGGAGCTGGCGCTCGAAATCATCGTCAATCTTCTGGCTGTCGAGGATTTTGATTTTTTCAATCAGCCGGTCGAGGCGCAGCCGGAGTGTCGGATAGGAAACCTTGTAGGCCTCGGCCAGATCCTTGAGCGAACCGGAAAAAAGGATGAACCGCTTGATGAACGCCAGATCCTCGTCCTCAAGAAAATCCATCCATTGCTTTTTGTCGGAATCGCTCATTTAACAAAATTGATTTGTTCTTTCACTTTATACAACTAAACAAAGTTAAAGTCAATATCAACTTTGTTAAGTTTGCGGGCAAACAAAAACGAGGCCGGGATTTCTCCCGGCCCCGCTTGTTGTTGTTTTTGGTAGGATCAGCGCGCGGCGCTGACCGGACGCCGCGGCGCGGCGTCCCTACCTTAATAATCCATTCCGCCCATGCCACCACCGCCACCGCCCGGCATCGGCGCCGGTTTTTCCTTCTCCGGCACGTCGGCAATCAGGCACTCGGTCGTGAGCAGCAAACCGGCAATCGAAGCCGCGTTTTGCAGCGCGGAGCGCGTGACCTTCTTCGGGTCCACGATGCCGGCTTTCACGAGGTCTTCGTATTCGCCGGTGGCGACATTGTAACCTTCGTTGCCCTTGCGCTTCTTGACTTCCTCGACGACCACCGAGCCTTCGACGCCCGCGTTGCTTGCAAGGGCGCGGGTCGGCGATTCAACCGCGCGCTTCACGATGTCCACGCCAATCTTTTCGTCTTCGTTGGCGGATTTGACCGCTTCAATGGCGGACAGACAGCGGATCAGGGCCACTCCACCGCCGGCTACGATGCCTTCCTCGACTGCCGCGCGGGTCGCGTGCAGCGCATCCTCGACGCGCGCCTTCTTTTCCTTCATCTCGGTCTCGGTCGCGGCGCCGACGTTGATGACGGCCACGCCGCCGGCGAGCTTGGCCAGGCGTTCCTGCAATTTCTCGCGGTCGTAATCGCTTGTCGTCTCCTCAATCTGGCGGCGGATCTGGTTCACGCGGCCCTGGATGTCGGACGATTTGCCGCCACCTTCGACGATGGTGGTGTTTTCCTTGTCCACGACGATGGATTTCGCCCGACCGAGGTCGGTCAGTTCAATGCTCTCCAGCTTGATGCCGAGGTCTTCGCTGATGAACTTGCCGCCGGTGAGGACGGCGATGTCTTCGAGCATGGCCTTGCGGCGGTCGCCGAAGCCCGGGGCCTTCACGGCGCAGACGTTGAGCGTGCCGCGCAGCTTGTTCACCACCAGCGTGGCGAGCGCTTCGCCTTCGACTTCCTCGGCGATAACGAGCAGCGGCTTGCCCGAGCGCGCGGCCTTTTCGAGCAACGGCAACAGGTCCTTCAGGCTGCTGATTTTCTTTTCGTAATTGAGGATGTAGGCGTCCTCGAGTTTCACTTCCATCGTCTCGGCGTTGGTGACGAAATAAGGCGAGAGATAGCCCTTGTCAAATTGCATGCCTTCAACCACTTCGAGCGTCGTCTCGATGGACTTCGCCTCCTCGACCGTGATCGTGCCGTCCTTGCCGACCTTGTCCATCGCCTCGGCGATTTTGTCGGCAATCTGGAAATCCCAGTTGGCCGACACCGCGGCGACCTGGCGAATCTCGTCCTTGTCCTTGACCTTCTTGGTGATCTTGTCGAGCTGGCCGACGGCGGCTTCGACGGCCTTGTTGATGCCGCGCTGAATGCCGATGGGGTTTGCGCCCGAGGTCACATATTTGAGGCCTTCGCGATAAATCGCCTCCGCGAGAACGGTCGCCGTGGTCGTGCCGTCACCGGCGGTGTCGCTGGTTTTGCTGGCGACTTCGCGGACCATTTGCGCGCCCATGTTTTCGTAGGCGTCTTCCAGTTCAATTTCCTTGGCCACGGTCACGCCGTCCTTGGTGACGGTGGGAGAGCCGTATTTCTTGTCAATGACCACGTTGCGGCCCTTGGGACCGAGCGTGGCGACGACCGCCTTGGAGAGCTTCTGGACGCCGCGCAGGATCGCCTGCCGCGCCGCCTCATCAAACAGTAATTGTTTTGCTGCCAGTAATATTTAATCTTTGTGGATGGTTATTGGTTGCCCGTCTTCACTTCGCTTGGCGCAGTCGCGCCGAAGCCGGAGGCGAAGGCGGAAGGGTTAAACGAGCACGGCCAGGATGTCGTCCGAGGACAGAATCTTGTATTCCTTGCCGTCAATTTTGATTTCGGTGCCGCCGTATTTGCTCACGAGCACGCGGTCGCCCTTCTTGACTTCAAACGGAATTTTCTTTCCGTCGTCGTTGGTTTTGCCGGTGCCGAGGGCGACAATGATGCCTTCCTGCGGCTTTTCCTTGGCGGTATCGGGAATGATGATGCCGCCCTTCTTGACTTCCTTTTCTTCAACCGGCTCGACCAGGATGCGGTCGCCGATCGGTTTGACGTTTAGTGCCATAGTTTGTTTTTCCTTGTTGTTGGTTTGAACTGTTAATTGTAATCAACTCCCACCGCACCCGCGATGGGAAAATTTATTTTGCTGCGCTCAATTTTTATTCAACTTCCATTTCTCATTAACACCGTGGCTTCAGCCCGGTGAACCGACCCTGCCGAAAAACTCCAGCCGTTTTAACGGCTTCTCCGCCTGACTAAAAACCGTTGAAACGGTTTCCCATTCTCGTGTTGCGTTTAACACCGGGCTGAAGCCACGGTGTTAATGAAATGTCCGAAGCCCCTTCGGGTTTTGGACTGCGGCAGCCCTCTGCCGCTTTTCTGCCCGACCGCCTCACGCCTGCCAAAGCGCCAGAGGGCTGGCGCACTCCAAGACGCTGCCGCGGCCAGCTTGCTCAAATTTGTCTGCCGCGCCGGGATTTTGTCCCGGAGGGACGACCGGCAATAGCCCGGCGTTTCAACGCCGGGTTGCGATGCAATATTAACCGAGTCCCGGAGGGACGGCAGAAATGGGCGCGCGTTTTCGGCCGTCCCTGCGGGACTTGACGCGCCATCCAATCCGATCCCGGCGTTGAAACGCCGGGCTATTTTCAGGCTGTCCCTGCGGGACAAATTGGTCTGCGCCTTGTTCATTTTGGTTTCAAATCCCACCGCACTTGCGATGGGAAAATTCTTATTTTGGCGCTGTTTCGGGTATTGGGTTCACCGGTGGTGCTGGCGGCGCTGACGGCTCTGGTGATGTTGGCGGTGCTGGCGGTGTTTCAAATTTTTTCAACGTTTCCAGTTCCTCCAATGCCGCGTAAAAATTGGCTATACTTGTAGCAACCCCCAAACCTGGTAAAGTGCTACCCGAATTTAGATTCGGACGATAAGCCGATACAACACCGAAAAAAACAAAGTTGCCATCGTAATAACTGGCAATTACTGGACCACCGCTAACCCCGTTGATTATCACACCGTCAAGTAAGTATGCTTGCTCCTTTTCTAAGACGCTGCTGACTCTGCCGGCAAAGAAGCAAAGGTTTCCCGTCGCGTTTTGTGGAAAGCCCAACCACGCAACTTCATTTCCGATCTTGAGCACTTTGCTCTTTGGCAGCAAAGGCATTGTTTTCGCTGGCAGCGAATTGAGTAGTGTTGAATCGAAAGCTATTGCAGCCGCATCATTTTGATCAACTCTGATTCCGCGTTTGTTGTGTTCCAAAAAAATCTGCTGCCCCGAAGCTATATGTTCAATTCGTATTGGTTCATGCCACATATGCGCTTCGTTGATAACGTGGGCCGCTGTGGCAATACCAGTAAATTTACCTGCCGGAGAGCGTCCAAGGAGAAAACCCGTCCCGAATCCGCGGGGCGTGGAAATACGAACGATGTGTGGCCTCACATTCTCAACGATTGTGTGCCACGGCACTCGTTTATCTTTATTTTGTTCCTCTGCCATACGGCTTATTTCTTCTCGTCCACGACTTCGGCGTCAATGATCGGGCCTTCGTCCTTCTTGTTGTCGTCGGACTTGGCTTCGCCTTTCGGCTCGCCGCCGGATAGGCAGGCGCCCTGCGCCTTTTCCGCCTGCGCCTTCGCGGCGGCGGCCTTGTAAAGCTCGGCGCTCACGGCCTGCCACGCTTCGTTCAGCTTCTCGGCGGCGGATTTGATGGCCGCGCTGTCGCTGCCTTTCAACGCTTCCTTCACGTCCGCGGCGGCCTTCTCGATCTTGGCCTTGTCGTCGCCGGAAATCTTGTCACCGGTTTCCTTGAGCATCTTCTCGGAGCGATACACCGCGCTGTCGGCATCGTTGCGCGTCTCGACTTCCTCGCGTTTGGCCTTGTCCTCGTCGGCGTGGGCCTCGGCATCGCGGCGCATCTTCTCGATTTCGTCCTTCGAGAGGCCGCTGCTGGCGGTGATGGTGATCTTCTGTTCCTTGCCCGTGCCCAGGTCCTTGGCGCCCACGTGCAAAATGCCGTTGGCGTCAATGTCGAACGTCACCTCGACCTGCGGCACGCCGCGCGGGGCGGGCGGAATGTCGGTCAGATGAAACTTGCCGATGGTCTTGTTGTCGCGGGCAAACTGGCGTTCGCCTTGGAGCACGTGGATTTCCACACCCGGCTGGTTGTCCGAGGCGGTGGAGAAAATTTCCGATTTGCGCGTGGGAATCGTCGTGTTGCGCTCGATGAGCCGGGTGAACACGCCGCCCAGCGTCTCGATGCCGAGTGACAACGGCGTCACGTCGAGCAGGAGCACGTCCTTGACCTCGCCTTTGAGCACGCCGCCCTGGATGCCGGCGCCCACGGCGACGACTTCGTCCGGGTTAACGCCCTGGTGCGGCGGTTTGTTGACGAGCGAGTGCGCCACTTCCACGACTTTCGGCATGCGGGTCATGCCGCCGACGAGCACAAGTTCGTCAATCTTGCTCGCCTCGATGCCGGCGTCCTTCAAACAGGCTTTCACCGGGCTAATGGTGCGCTCGAACAGCGCGTCGCAAAGCTGTTCCATCTTCGCGCGGGTCAGCTTCATCGAAATGTGCTTCGGTCCGCTGGCGTCCGCGGTGATGAACGGCAGGTTGATGTCGTACTGCTGCGCGGAGCTGAGGGCGATCTTGGCTTTTTCAGCCTCTTCCTTGATGCGCTGGAGCGCGTCGGGCTGCTTGCGCAGGTCCATGCCGCTGTCCTTCTTGAATTCTTCGAGAATCCAATCCATGAGGCGGCCGTCCCAGTCGTCACCGCCCAGGTGCGTGTCGCCGTTGGTGGCTTTGACTTCAAACACGCCGTCGCCGATTTCCAAAACTGAAATGTCGAACGTGCCGCCGCCCAGATCATAGACGGCGATTTTTTCGTCCTTCTTTTTGTCGAGGCCGTAGGCGAGCGACGCGGCGGTCGGCTCGTTGATGATGCGGAGCACTTCCAGTCCGGCGATGCGGCCGGCGTCCTTGGTGGCCTGGCGCTGCGAATCGTTGAAATAAGCGGGAACAGTGATGACGGCCTGCGTGATTTTCTCGCTCAGGCGCATTTCGGCGTCGGCCTTGAGCTTGCTCAGAATCATCGCGGAGATTTCCGGCGGCGTGAAAGCCTTGGGCTTGCCGTCCACTTCCACTTCCACAGCGGCATCGCCGTTGGCCGCCTTGATGACCTTGTAAGGCACGCGTTTGGTTTCCTCCGACACCTCTTCAAATTTGCGGCCCATGAAGCGTTTGATGGAATAGACGGTGTTGCGCGAGTTGGTGACGGCCTGGCGCTTGGCTGCTTCGCCGACGAGCCGCTCGCCGCTCTTGGTGAACGCGACAACGGATGGCGTGGTGCGTTTGCCTTCAGAATTTTCCAGCACGAGCGGTTCGCCGCCTTCCATGACCGCCATGCAGGAGTTCGTGGTGCCCAAATCAATGCCTAGTACTTTTGCCATAAAAAATAAAAATTTGGTTGTCTGCTCCCTGTTCCCATGCAATAACGGTGCCGTCTTTCCAAAAGCGACACGAAAGCCTTGCAAAAAAAGGGCGGATTTCTGATTTTCGGGTTTTTCGGAGAGCTGAAAAACAGCGTCAAAAGCGCCATCGTGGCACAGCTGATCGTGCCGTTTGGCACAGTTGGGCTGATTTTTTTCAGGTGGGGCGCGATGTCCCTATCGCGCCGAGGGCAACGGTGGCAATCGGTCATTGGGGCGATAAACCCGCGGCCAGTCTTCAACTCGTTCGCACAACTTGCGTCTAATTGGATTGTTCAGGACGTAACTGATTTTTTCCGTCTCTTCGTGGTGGTCACGCAGGCGATGGTCGAAGAAATCACGCTGCCAGACGATTTTTTCTTTCCGCGCCAGAAACCTTTTCCAGTTCGTAATTGCTTCCTTCATTCCGGGTTCGCGGGGAAAAGCAATGACGGCGTGAAGGTGGTCCGGCATCAGCAACATGAGCCGACAATGCCAAACCAACGCTTCATGATTGTGCGCGGCAGCGGCCAGAACGGCTTGACCTATCCCTTCACGGCATAATTGATTTTCTCCTCACGGCTCGCAGTTGATGGTAATGAAAAAGAATGAGCCGTCCGAAATCCAAGGTGGAATTTCATGGCCGAGGCGGGTGCGGACAGGTAGATCCATATTCACTGCGGCGCGATAGGGACATCGCGCCCTACCTTTTACTTGCTCCCTGGTTTGGCGGCCGGAATTTTCGCGAGGTCGGGCGGCAGTTTGTCCGGCTTGAATACTTCCACCTGGAGCGTGATCAAGCTGGCAAAGGGCACGCCGAAATTCACCGCGCCGTTGGACCGGTCCACAATCGCGGCGACCCCGGCGACGTGGCCGCCGTGCGCGCGGACAATATCAATCGTCTCCTGCACGCGCCCGCCTTTGGTCACCACGTCCTCGACGACGAGGATTTTTTCGCCGGGCGCAATTTTGAATCCACGCCGCACCACGAGTTTGCCCTCCTCTTTTTCCGCAAAGATGAACCGCACGCCAAGCTGCCGCGCGACCTCCTGTCCGATGACCAGCCCGCCGAAGGCCGGCGCGATGACGGTGACGGCGGAGAACTGGCGGACCTTGGCGGCGAGGCCGCCGCCGAATTTTTCGACGACGGGCATTTGCTGGAGCGCGAGGGCGCATTGAAAGTACTGGCGGCTGTGCAACCCGCTGCGCAGGATGAAATGGCCTTCGAGCAGCGCGCCGCTGTCGCGGAAAACCTGGAGAACTTCGTCTTGGGTCATCGGACGAGTGTCAAGTTTCGCGTTTCAAGTTTCAAGTTTATCCGCAGATGACGCAGATTTTTGCAGATTTTTCTTTTCCCTGTCTGGCCTTACTTTCCTGGTCCCGGGCCATTTGGGCGGGGCGCGCGTCCCTCCAGAAGGTAAATTGCGTCGCGGAAGAATGGTTCCATCGGAATTGTGTCCAGGAAGCTTTAATTAATCTGTGCAATCTGCGTAATCTGCGGATAGGCTTCCGCGCATGCCGAAGTGGATCAAGTTCATCATCGCCATCCTGCTGCTGCCAGTCTGCGCCGGCGCGGCTCGGGCGTTGTGGCTGGTGCTGTGCGCCGTTGGCGGGGCGGACGCGGTCTGGGTGCCTTTGCTGGCGGGCGCGGCGTGCTGGCTGGTGGTTTTTCTGCTGCTGCCCAAACCCCTGTGGATTTATGTGTTCGGCCATGAATTGACGCATGCGTTGTGGACGTGGCTTTTCGGCGGGCAGGTGAAAAAAATGAAGGTCTCGTCCGAGGGCGGCCACGTCGTCGTGACCAAAACCAATTTCGTCATCACGCTGGCCCCGTATTTTTTCCCGTTTTACACGGCGCTGGTCATCATCGTGTTTGCCCTCGGCCATTTCTTCTGGGATTGGCGGGACTATCAGGTCTGGCTTCTTCTGGGCGTCGGCACATCTTACGCTTTCCATGTGACCTTGACCTGGCAAGCTTTGAAAACGCGGCAATCGGACATCACGTCGCAGGGCTGGCTGTTTTCGATGGTCATCATTTTTCTCGGCAACGCCGCCGTGTTGCTGTTCGGCCTGCCGTGGCTGACCGCCGGAGGCCGCTGGCTCGATGCCTTGGGCTGGTGGCTGGAGGGCACGGGACAAATCATCCACTGGCTGGCGCGATGGTTCCAATAATTTGCCCGGAATTTGTCAACAATTCGGTCTTGAATTAAATCGCGATTAGGTTCAATCATTAAAGAAGCAACGTATGGACTTGGGTGATATTTTAAGCAAAGCGCAGATTCTTCCCGACTTGCGCGCAGGAAATCGCTGGGAGGCGATTGACGAACTGATCGATAATCTTGTCGCCACGGGAAAGCTCCAGCCTGGCGACCGCGAGGCCGTGACGGCCGCCGTCAAGAAGCGCGAGACCTCGATGAGCACCGGCATCGGCTTCGGCATCGGCATCCCGCACGCTTCGACGGATTTGATTTACGAGGTCGTCGGCGCGCTGGGCCGGTCCAAGACCGGCGTGAATTTCGACGCGCTCGACAACCAGCCGGTGAAACTCGTCATGCTTTTTCTCGTCCCCCAAGGCCAGTTCCAGAAGCACCTCCACACCCTGGCCAACATCGCCAAGTTCCTCCATAAACCCGATTTCCGCTCGGCGCTCGAACAGGCCCCGGATGCCGACGTGATGCTCAACATCATCAAGGAATACGGGAAAAAATAATTTCTTGTGCGGAGGGGCGAGCTCCTCGATTCCCCAATTACAACTGGGGCTCGTGTAACTCGCCCCTCCGAAAATTTATCCGTGTCCATCCGTGTCCATCCGTGTTCAAGTTGTCAAAGCCCGCATAAATACAGGGCTTCTTGATGCGGTGGACGGCCACTGTCAGCGGAACTGTCAGAAGCGAGGCGGATTGAAACATAATCGGCCACAATTCAGCAATACTCCGTTGAAACTCGCCCACGACACCCTAACGTGTCACGACGCGCCTGTTGCATGATTCAGACCCATGCACATGAAAACAAAATACACCCTGTTCCGGCGCGGCGGAATCTATTATTCCCAAGATTCGGCGACCGGCCAGCAAAAAAGTCTGCGGACCCGCGACGAGGTTGAGGCGTTGAAGCTGATCAACGCGCGCAATGAAGCGCATCGCCAGCCGGTGCTCAACCTGCACCTTGTTCGTGTTTACTAATGGGCGGCGGAACCGGATCAAAGTGCTTTACTGGGATGGGTCGGGTTTATGGGTTTGTGCCAAGCGATTAGAACAGGGACGCTTTACCTGGCCGGTGAGTGAAAATGGTCAGGTTGATTTACGGGGCGAGGAGTTCAGCGCGTTGATTCACGGGTTGGAAGTGCGGTCGAAAAAGGATTGGTATCGGCGCTGAGAAAAAAGTTTCGGCACGATTGAACAAATATTTTGTGTTCGCGTCAGAGTAACGTGACCGACACCACGCTGCTTCAAAAAGTAGAAGAGCTGAGTGCGCGTGTCGTCGCGTTGGAGGCGGAGAACCGGCTGCTGCGCCAAAAGCTCGACCAATATATCCGCCATTACTTCGGCGGCCAGCGCAACGAGGGTTTGGACAAACACCAACTGGAACTGCTGCTGCAAGGTTTGCCCAACGTCATCACGCTGCCAACGGCAGAGCCCAAGACTACAACCGCTACGCGCAATGGTGCGGCACATCCAGTGCGGCGGATGCTGGTCGAAGACAAGCTGGAAACGCAGGAGATCGTGATCGAACCAGCGGAAGTTCAGGCACATCCCGATGGCTGGAAGAAAATCAGCGAAGAGCGCACCAACCAACTGGACTGGATTGCGCCCAAAATCATCAAGCGAGTCTTCATACGCCCGCGTTACGTAAAACAGGAACGGTTTGCCCTGGCACCACTGCCGCCCCAACCGATTGAGCAAGGCATGGTGGGACCGGGATTGCTGGCGCAGATTTTGGTTAGCAAATATGAATATCATCAACCGCTCTACCGGCAGGAGAAAATGTTCCGGCAACAGTTTGGGGTGGAGTTGAGCCGCAAAACGATGGGGAGTTGGGTGGAACAAGCCGCCGAGTTGTTAAAACCGGTGTATCGGTCAATCCGGGAAGATTTGCTTGCTGGAAATTATCTGCAAGCCGACGAGACGCCGATCCGGTATTTGGACCCGGATGTGAAAGGCAAAAGTCAGCAAGGTTATCTTTGGGTTTACAGCCGACCAAAAAGTAATGTGCTATTTGAATGGCGGGTGAGCCGATCACGGGCAGGCCCGGAGGAATTCCTGAAAAACTTCAGAGGTAAACTTCAGACCGATGGATTTGGGGCATACGAATCTTTGGCAAAAGCCCGTGGGGATCTGATATTGATTGGTTGCTGGGCCCATGCGCGTCGAGGTTTTCACGAAGCGTTGGCGGAGACTAAATTGGCAGCGTGGTTTGTGCGGCAGATTGGACTGCTCTACGCTGTGGAAAAGAAACTGCGCGAGAAAAAGGCTGGACCAGCAATGCGGCAGGCGATGCGGGTTTGGCAAAACCGTCCGGTACTGGAACGGTTGCGACGGGCGATGGAACTGGCACGGAGAAAAACTTTACCGCAAGGTCTGCTCGGACAGGCGATTGATTACACGTTGAAACGGTGGGAAGCACTGACGGAGTTCGTGGAGGACGGAACATTGGAAATCGACAACAACTTAATCGAGAATGCGATCCGGCCCAGCGCACTTGGAAAGAAAAATTGGCTGTTCGTTGGGCATCCCGAAGCTGGGGAACGCAGTGCAGTAATTTATACTTTGCTGGGCAGTTGTCGGCGGCAGGGAATCAATCCGTTCGATTATTTGAACGACTTGTTCACCCGCTTGCCCGCCGCGAAAATCACCCAAATCAAGCAATTCACGCCTGCGGCGTGGGCCAGGGCCAAGGATCA
The DNA here is from genome assembly GCA_963744965.1 of uncultured Verrucomicrobiae bacterium. Lineage (GTDB taxonomy): Bacteria > Verrucomicrobiota > Verrucomicrobiia > Limisphaerales > UBA11358 > UBA11358. Next base: position 244,676 of record CAVUVT010000005.1, on the reverse strand, counting down.
AGCAGTCACTTTGGCAGCTTGAGAAAGCCGATTTCTTGGCCACGCTGATTGCACTCCCGGCGAATACCCAACGTCTGCCGCCAATTTTAGTTGTACTTCCTTTGGCCGAGGTGTAAAAACGGCACTGTAAGAACAGGTCATCATACAAATGAGGCAATCTAAATTCTTATGAAAACCAAACTCCAGTGTTTTTTCATCGGGCTGGCCTTGCTGGCCGTCGTTCATCCTGTGCTGGCGCAACCGGCGTTGGGAATTGTGCGGACGAATAATCAAGTCATTCTCTTTTGGCCGATCATCGTCGGCGGCACGAACGGCGTTTTGCAGAGCGTGACCAATCTGGTTTCGCCAAATTGGTTGTCGGCCACGGATGCCTTCCCGGTTAATTATGGCTCGCATATTGCCGTTTCGGTGACCAATGTCTCTTCAGCAAGGTTCTTTCGGTTGTCACTGGTTCCTCCCACAGCCGACGGCATGGCTTTCATACCGGCGGGGTCGTTCACGATGGGGGACACGCTGGATGAGGAGAGCGATGCCATCCCCCCACGAACGTTTATGTGTCGGCGTTTTACATGGACACGAATCTGGTGAGTTCCAATCTATGGGCGTCGGTCTATAATTGGGCCATAACCAACGGATATACCTTTAACGATGTGGGTTCGGCCAAGGCGTCGAATCAGCCGGTGCAGACGGTGAACTGGTATGACTGTGTGAAGTGGAGCAATGCGCGGTCGCAGCAGGCGGGATTGACGCCGGTGTATTACACGGATGCGGGGTTGACGCAGATCTATAAAGCTGCGGATGTCTTAGCTCCTTATGTAAATTGGGCGGCCAACGGGTATCGGCTGCCGACGGAAGCGGAGTGGGAGAAGGCGGCGCGGAGTGGCTTGAGCGGGCAACGATTTCCGTGGGTGGGCGACACCGTTTCCGAGAGCCAGGCGAATTACTACGGAGAAACAGCTAGCTATACCTACGATTTTGGACCGAACGGCTACAACTCTATTGGGCTTCTCGGAGGGTCTCCCTACACGAGTCCGGTGGGGTCATTTGCTCCGAACGGTTATGGACTTTACGATATGGCTGGGAATTTGTTGGAGTGGTGTTGGGATTGGTATGCGCCTCCGCCGTATCCGGCTGGCAGTCCTTATTTGGGTGGGACGGATCCGCAGGGGCCGGCATCTTCTCCGTATAACACCCGTGTCTTGCGCGGCGGCGATTGGCTCGGCAACGCCTACAGCTTACACTGCGCCTATCGCGCCGACTCGATCCTGACTCAAAACGCCCAGGAATTTGGGTTCCGTTGTGTGAGGGGGCTTTAGTTTTTGCTCTTTTGGTGCTAACCCTGTTGCACGCCTGAAAGTTGAGAATTGCCGAAGGATCGACGTGCTTGGTCAGACGCATACGATGCTACGCCGAGCGAGGCGGATATAAAGGTTACGCGAGATTTAATCCGCGCCGGCCAGCTTTTGAAAGTTGACCTGCTTGACCACGTCATCATGGGCACGGCCACCGCCGACCGACCCGGCCATCGCAGTTTGCGCGAGCTTGGCTATTTCTGGAACTAACCCTCCAATGTCGGCCGGAGGTTGATTGCCCCGGCTGGCACTGTCAGTGAAACTGTCAGTGAAGGCAAACGTCAATAGCCGAAAATTCATGCGGTTTAAACCAAATAGTCTTTAGTTTTACCAACAATTAGCTAACATCCCTTTATCTAAATCAATGCAACAGACCGTGTCCATCCGTGGTTAAATAATTTCCGTGCTGCCGAATAAACAGATTGAGCTGAAATTGCAACAAGCCGTCCTCGCCGTCCTGCCGGATGCAGATACAACCGCTGTTCTCGTCCGTCCGTGTCCGGATCCGAAATTCGGCGACTACCAGAGCAACGCGCTCATGTCGCTGGCCAGGGCGCGGAAAATGAATCCGCGCCGGCTTGCCACCGACGTGCTCGCCAAACTTGACGTCGGTGATTTGTGCGAGAAGGTGGAAATCGCTGGCGCCGGCTTTCTGAATTTCCGCTTGAAAAGCTCCGTGCTCGCCGGCGCCCTCCAGGCCGCCGCCCGCGGTGAACATTTGTTTTTCGAATCTGTGGCACAGGCCTCCGGTCTGTGTTCAGAAACAGACCAGAGGCCTGTTCCACGAACAATCGTCATTGATTTCAGTTCGCCGAACGTGGCCAAGCCGATGCACGTGGGCCACATTCGCTCCACGATCCTCGGAGACAGCCTCGCGCGCACGCTGCGCCTCCTCGGCCACCGCGTCATCACCGACAACCACATCGGCGACTGGGGCACGCAGTTCGGCATGTTGCTGCTCGGCTGGAAAAGTCTTCTCGACCGCGCCGCACTTGACCGCGATCCTATCGCTGAACTGGATCGCATTTATAAAGTCATCAATGCCGAGAGTGCTGCTAATCCCGCACGCCTTGAGGAAGCCAAGCAGGAACTTGTTAAGCTTCAAAACGGTAACGCCGTGAACTACAACATCTGGCGCGACATGATCGTGTTGTCGCAAATCCAGTTTGATAAGATTTATAGTCGGCTCGGAATCAAATTTGATTGCACCTACGGTGAAAGCCATTACAACCCGATGCTTAAAGAAGTTGTTAGCGATTTTGTCGAGCGCGGCATCGCGCGCGAAAGTGAAGGCGCGATTGCCATTTTCTTCGACGACCGGCCCCAACTCAAGGAACAGCCCGCGCTCATCCGCAAGAGCGACGGCGGGTTCAATTACACGACCACCGACCTGGCCACGCTGGCGTACCGGCTGGAAACCTGGCACCCGGACGAAATCATTTACGTCACCGACGGCCGGCAGCAACTGCACTTCCAGCAGGTGTTCACCGCGTTCCGCAAGTGGCAGTCCGCAGTCCGCAGTCCACAGTCTGCAATTCCCAAGTTGGCCCACGTCTGGTTCGGCTCGATTCTGGGCGAGGACGGCAAGCCGTTCAAAACCCGCAGCGGCGAGACGGTCAAGCTGGCGGATTTGCTCGACGAAGCCGAGGCGCGAGCCTTCAAGATCGTTTCCGAGAAAAACCCGGATTTGCCCGAGGCGCAACGCCGCGAGATTGCGCGGGTCGTCGGGCTGGGTGCCGTGAAATACGCCGACCTGCTGCCGAACCGCCAGAGCGATTATGTTTTTAGCTGGGACAAAATGCTCGCGCTACAGGGCAACACGGCGCCGTATCTACAGTACGCCTACACGCGAATCAAAAGTATTTTCCGGAGGGGCGAGTTACTCGAGCCCCCAAAATCAGAGAATGGGGGATCGCAGAGCTCGCCCCTCCGAAATGGAAATTTTTCTTTGTCTTCTCCTGAAGAAATTGCGCTGGCCAAGCATCTGTTGAATTTCGGGCTGACGCTGGAAGCGGTGGCGGAGGAATATCGTCCGAACTTTTTGTGCAATTTCCTCTATGAACTGGCCGGCAAGTTCACGTCGTTCTACGAAAATTGCCCGGTGCTCAAGGCCGACGACGAGACGCGCGCGAGCCGGCTGGCATTATGCGACCTGACCGCGCGCGTTTTGAAGCAGGGCCTGTTCGTCCTCGGCATTGAAACCGTCGAGCAGATGTGATAATTATTTTTTCTCTTCGTTTTGGTCTGTGGTGACGGTGAAAGTCACGTGGTTGGTTGCTCCCTTTTCGATTTTGACCGTGCTTATCTGGAGCTTGCCTCCTGATAATTCCTTTAAATCCACCTGCTCGTATTGAGGAAACTGTGATCCTTTATTTGTCTCTCCTCCGATAAAGGAGTAAAGTTCTGCATAATTTGTTGGCCACCTTTTGTTTAGAGCCTGAAATGCAGATGCCTCCGCTGCCAGACGCGTCGGCTCTTCTACAATTTGTTTGGTTAAGTCTTCTCCTAAATGTGACCTGCAACTTAGGCAAATTTTGGTGCTAGACAACGCAAGCGCAAGCAGAGCGATTGATGCGGATGCCCTCATCCATCACTCCTTCCTTAACTCAACCGCATGGGCATGACGACGTAGAGGAAGGGGCCGTTGATCTTGAGGACCCCGGGGCTGAGTTCGTCAATCAACTCGAAGAACACCTCGTCCTCGGTCAAAGAATTGAGCGGGTCAATGAGGTAGCGCGGATTGAAGGCGATGGCAATTTCCTTGCCTTTGTAGTTCACCGCGAGCGTTTCGCGCGCCTCGCCGACTTCCGGCGAATTGGCGGTGATGGCCAGGTTGTTCTTACCGAAGGTGAGCTTGACGGAATTGGCCTTCTCACTGGTCATGATTTCGGCGCGGCGCAGGGCCTGGAGGAATTCCTCGCGGCTGAGCGGCACGCGCTCCTTCACCTCGCCGGGAATGACCTGGCGGTAATTCGGGTAGTTGCCCTCGATCAGTTTCGTGATGACGAGCACGGAAAATCCCTTGTCGTCCTTGAGCGCGAATGAGGCCTGGTTCTCGCCGAACTTGATTTCCACGTCGCCCTTGTCCTGAAGCAGGCGGTTCAATTCGTTCACCGCCTTGGCCGGAACGATGAATTCGCCGCTGCTTTTCTCGGCGATGTCCACTTCCTCGTCCACCAGCGCCAGCCGGCGGCCGTCCGTGGCGACCATGGTCATTTTGTGGTCTTTGAGGCTGATGAAAATGCCGTTGAGCACGTAGCGCGATTCGTCAGTGGACACGGCAAACGAGGTTTTCCGCATCATCGCCTTCACGGTTTCCTGGGGCAGGGAAACTTTCTTGTCGTCTTTGAATTTTGGCAACGGAGGAAACTCATCCGCTCCCAGGCCGTTGATTTTATAAAACGAGGCATTGCAATGGATGCTGGTGACATTTTTTTCATCGGTTTCGATGTCTATTTCGTTACCGCCCAATTCCCGGACGATGCCAAACAGTTTTTTCACCGGGACGGTCGTGCTACCGCCTTTTTTCACCTTCGCTTCCACTTTGCAAGCAACCGTCACGTCCAGGTCCGTGGCGGTGAATTCAATCCGGTCACCTTCGGCGCGCATCAGCACATTGGAAAGAATGGGCAGTGTCGTGCGGGAACTGACAACATTTTGAACGGCTTGCAAGCCGACGAGAATCTGGTCTTTGGCGATGGTGAGGTTCATGCGCGTTTAATAGTAATTCTTTTCCAATATTAAATTATCAGTATTAAATGCTGTGAATAAAGCAAACAACGACAAATGTCAAGGCAGCCACTAGGTTTTGTAAAGGAAAGAAAAACGAGAATTGCCGGATAAGAAATCACAAAACTCTAAAAGAGGAAGTTTTCCACAAAATTCTCCGTCCATTAACAAGAAAAAGATGGGTTATTTTCCAAGTTGTGCCCGCCGGACAATTTCAGGCAGTAATTGTCCAACCAAGGCAACTTCCCCGGCTGTCGAATCTCGACCCATTGAAAAACGCACGAGAGAATTTGCCTCTGAACTCCGGCCCAAAGCGGAAATGACATGAGAAGGCTCAAGCGAACCCGATGAACAGGCCGATCCACTTGAAGCGCAAATTCCTTCCAAATCCAGCCCGGCCAGAAGAGCAACACTGTCTGCGCCGCGAACAACAAACGCAACTGTGTTCGCCAGACGGAAATTGCGCGATCCTACCACACTGGCACCATCAATTTTATCAATTGATCCAATCAATTTTTCTGCCAGCGGGGCCAGCTTGGAACGATCGAAGACCGGGAATTTGACAAACCTTTCCATCGCTTCAACCAGACCGGCGATGCCCGACAGATTTTCCGTCCCTGCCCGCCGTTCGTTTTCATGCCCGCCGCCCATCAAAAGCGGGTCGGGATGCAACGGGGACCTGATATAGAGCAGCCCCGCTCCCTTCGGCCCATGGAATTTGTGCGTGCAGGCAGAAATCAGGTCCGCGTTGAATTGGCTGGCGTTTTCAACCGGTTCCTTGCCAAACCACTGGACCGCATCCGTGTGAAAAACAATTCCGCGCTCGCGGCAAACCGCGCCCAGTTCGGCGACCGGCTGGATTGTGCCGATTTCATTATTTGCCGCCATGACCGAAACCAGAATCGTATCCGGTCGGATGGCTTGCTTCAAATCTTCCAGTGAAATGAGGCCTTCCGAATCCACCGGCAGCCGCGCAACTTCAAAACCTTCCTTTTTTTCAAGGTAATCGAAGCAATTCAGCACCGCGTGATGCTCGATGGCTGAAGTGATCAAATGCCGGCCTTTCGGTTTGAGCAGGCGGGCGGTTCCGAAAATCGCGAGATTGTTGCTCTCCGTGCCACCGCTGGTAAAAACGATTTCGCTGGGCTTCGCGCCGAGAACATTCGCCGCGCGCTCGCGTGAGTCGTCCAGCAACGCCCGCGCCCGGCGCCCGACGAGATGCACGGACGACGGATTGCCCCAAATCTCGCCCAGAAACGGCAGCATCGCCTCGCGCACCGCCGGGTCGAGCGGCGTCGTGGCGTTGTAATCGAAGTAAATCGTCCGTGGCATCAACACAGTCTGGGAGGAAACCGGAGCTTGGGACGAGTCAAAAATGCACGGAGAAAAATACCGCAGGTTGCAATTTACGATTTACGATTTACGATTTACGAAATTGCGGGCAAAAGGCGCGACAAACGAAAATCGAAAATCCAAAATGAGCACGCAGATCAAAATTTGCGGCATCACGAGTCTGGCCGACGCGCAAACCGCCGTCGAGGCGGGCGCTGACGCGCTGGGCTTCAATTTTTACGCCAAGAGCCCGCGCCACCTGACCATTCCAGCTGCCGCGAAAATTTCCGCCCAACTGCCGCCGTTCATCATGCGCGTCGGAGTTTTTGTGAACACGGCGGAGGAACAAGTCAAGCGCGCCAGCGGAGAATGCGGCCTGGCGCTGTTGCAGTTTCACGGCGACGAGTCACCGGAATTTTGCCTGCGTTTCGGGCTGATGAGCATGAAAGCCTTCCGCATCCGCGACGCCGCATCGCTGAAGGAACTGCCGAAGTACCCCACGGCGGCCTGGCTGCTGGACGCCTATTCTGCGGAAACGCTTGGCGGCACGGGCGAAAAATTCAACTGGGACCTGGCCGTGGAGGCGCAGAAATTTGGCAAACCCATTTTCCTCGCCGGCGGATTGACCCCGGAAAATGTCGCCGCCGCCGTGCGCCAAGTGCGCCCGTTCGGCGTGGACGTCGCCAGCGGCGTGGAATCGTCACCCGGGAAAAAAGACCAGGCCAAAGTGCGCGCGTTCATCGCCAAGGTCCGCCAGGCGGAGCAAAAATGAAACGCATTGCCGTCTTTTGCGGATCGAACAAGGGCACGCGCGCTGCCTATGCCGAGGCGGCAGAAAACCTCGGACGCCAGCTGGCCAGACGCGGAATTGAGTTGGTCTATGGCGGCGGATGTGTGGGCTTGATGGGCATTCTGGCGGATGCCGCGCTAAAAAGCGGCGGCCACGTCATCGGCGTCATCCCGCAATCCCTCGTCATCAAGGAAGTGGTGCATGAAAAGCTGCCCGACCTGCGCGTGGTGAAAAACATGCACGAACGCAAGGCGCTGATCGCCGAGTTATCCGATGGTTTTATCGCGCTGCCCGGCGGCTACGGCACCTACGAGGAATTTTGCGAAGTGCTCGCCTGGAGCCAGCTCGGCTATCACCAAAAACCGTTTGGATTGCTGGACGTGGCAGGTTTTTACCGCAGCTTTCTGGAATTTTTCGACCACGCCACACGCGAAGGCTTCATCCGCCCCAAACACCGCGAGTTGGTCCTGGTGGAGGAGGACGCGGAAAAACTGCTGCACCGCCTGGAAACCTTCCAGCCGCCACAGGAAGTGAAGTGGATTAAGTAGCGGTCAAATCTTTTAACCACGGATGAATGAACCGAGGTAGGGCAGGCTGTCCCCAGCCCGCCGCCCAACCAAGCGCGAGCCACGGCGCGCACGGAGTGACGCGCCCTACCAACTACAGTTCCAACATCTATGTTTATCTGTGTTCATCTGTGGCGAAATAAATCCTTTGCGTCTGTGCGCCTTTGCGTGAAAATTGGCCGATGAGCAAAAATTCCCGCGCCAAAATGCCGGATGCCCAAGGCCATTTCGGTCCTTACGGCGGACTGTTCGTGCCGGAGACGTTGATGCATCCGCTGCGCGAGCTGGAAGCGGAATATTTCCGCGCGCAGAAGGACCCGGCGTTCAAGCACGAGTTCGAGTATTATCTCCGGGAATTTTGCGGACGCCCCACACCGCTTTACTTTGCCGAACGGCTCACCCGGGAACTCGGCGGCGCGAAAATTTATCTCAAGCGGGAGGACCTGCTCCACACCGGCGCGCATAAAATCAACAATGCCATCGGCCAGATCCTGCTCGCCAAACGCATGGGAAAGACGCGCATCATCGCTGAGACCGGCGCCGGCCAGCACGGCGTGGCCACCGCCACCGTCGCCGCCATGTTCGGATTGAAAAGCGTCGTTTACATGGGCGCGGTGGATTGCGAACGGCAGGCGCTCAATGTTTATCGCATGAAAATGCTCGGCGCCGATGTCGTGTCGGTGAAGGCCGGCCAGCAGACACTCAAGGAAGCCATCAACGAGGCCATGCGCGACTGGGTCACCAACATCCGCACCACGCATTACATCCTCGGCACCGTCTATGGCGCGCATCCGTATCCGCTCATGGTCCGAAATTTCCAGCGCGTCATCGGCGACGAATCGCGCCGGCAGATTTTGAAACAGGAAAAGCGCCTGCCCGACCTGCTCGTGGCCTGTGTCGGCGGCGGCTCGAACGCGATGGGACTGTTTTATCCGTTCCTCAAGGACAAATCCGTGAAGATGGTGGGCGTGGAGGCGGGTGGCCGCGGCATCAAACCCAACCAGCACGCGGCGCGGTTTCATGGCGGCTCGATTGGAGTATTGCAGGGCACACGCAGTTATATTTTGCAGGACAAAAACGGGCAGATCCAGCTCACACACAGCGTCAGCGCCGGACTCGATTACGCCGCCGTGGGACCGGAACACGCATGGTTGCACGACCAGAAACGCGTGGAATATACTTACATCAAGGACGACGCGGCGCTGGAGGCGTTCATGAAACTGGCGCGGCTGGAAGGCATCATCCCCGCGCTGGAAAGCGCCCACGCCATTGCCGAAGTCATGAAACGCGCGCCGAAGATGAGCCGGAACAAGCTCATCATCGTGAACCTGAGCGGTCGCGGCGACAAGGACGTGACGCAAGTGGCGGACAAGGTCGGTTTGCAAATGCCGAAATGAATTGACCGCAGAAAAAGAAACGCAGATAGAAATCCGAACGAAAAGGCTGTTTTTGTTGTCAAAACCGATGCAAAGCCAAGCACTTGATTAAACGACCAGCCTTCCGTTAAACTGAAGCAACAAAAAATGCGTGTAGCAAATTTCCAAGTCGCAGTCGCGTTTGAGATTGAGCCGGAGTTAATTCTCTCTCTTGGAGTTGTGGACTACTCAAAACTTTTTAGTTTGAGGCGACACGCCGGCAAAAATTTAATCCCCCAAAAAGTGCTTCAGCTTAAACCTGAATTTGTGGCGGCAATGGCAAAAAAGCTGGCAATTTATTTCTACAGAATCAGCTGAAATCGAGTGCGCGGAAAAGCGGCACAAACCTTTCAACCCTGGGCGGGGGCGGCAGTAAATCAACCAACGAAAGTCTTTTATCGGCCCATCCGGGGCTTGATTTAATTTTGTTCGTTGACCCACGGCGCGAGCCGTGGGCTATTTTCTTCCGCGTCTCCGGCGCAGTGCCCCAGCTTCCCAAAAACGAACGCCACCGGTTATTTCTTTGTCGGTTAAATAATGGATGCCACACGACAACTGCCGCGATTCGCGCCGCAAGGCTGGGTGGGATTGTTCCTGCTGGCGGTGTGCTGGCCGTTGAACTGGATGCTGCCCGGCCTACGGACGGCTTACCTGTTCTTCCCGCTGTGGTTGGGCTACATCCTGGTGATGGACGCGCTGGTCTGGCGGCGCACCGGCACGTCGCTGTGGACGCGTTCGCGCCGGGGATTTGTCCTGTTGTTCATCTTGTCCGTGCCGGGTTGGTGGCTGTTTGAAATCATCAACTGGCGGACGGGCAACTGGGAATACCTCGGCGCCGGTTCGTTCACTCCACTCGAATACTACGCCCTTTGCACGCTGTCGTTTTCCACCGTCATGCCGGCCGTGTTCGAAACGGCGGAGTTGGTACGGACATTCCGCTGGGTCAAATCACTTCCTATCGGGGCGCGGGTTCCGGACACGCTCCGGGTTGGGCTTGGACTGTTTTTCGCCGGGCTGGTCATGCTGGCGTTGACGCTGGCCTGGCCCCAATTTTTTTATCCATTGGTCTGGATTTCGCTCGTGTTCATCTTCGAGCCGGTGAACCGTGGACTGGGCCGGCCGCACTTTCTGGCCTGGTTGCAACACGGCGACTGGCGGCCGGTAATTTCGCTGTCGCTCGGCGCGTTGATCTGCGGGTTCTTTTGGGAGATGTGGAATTACTGGTCCTGGCCGCAATGGATTTACCACACGCCGGGCGCGAATTTCCTGCACGTCTTCGCCATGCCGTTGCCGGGTTACGGCGGCTACATCCCTTTTGCATTGGAACTGTTTGGCCTGAAAAATCTTCTCTGGGCGCACGGGCCAACGCTGGAGCTTTGAAATGGCGCTTTTTTGCCGAAAGCCGCCACGGAATTCAGGAACGGCTGCATCCGCCTTTGACGCACTCCAGCGAGACCGGGCAGGCCCGAATTTTTTTATAGTCGAAGGGGCGGGCCGGCGTTAAGTTTAAATCTTTTACATGCAAGTAAACGGAAAACACGAGGTCAAGACGGCCCGGGGGATGTGCGAGAATGGGTTATGGCCGGAAGTGCTGGCGTTCGCCCAGAGCTGGCGGGAAAGAGACCCGTCCGATTACCGGGCGCTGTATTACATCGGCCTGGGCTTGAGCGGGCTGGGACAATTTGCGATGGCGGAAACGGCTTATCGCCATGCCTTGGCGCTGGAAACCACCGATGCCCGGGTGTGGAATAATTTGGGAGGATTGCTCTACGAAAAATTGCAGCGCCCCGGCGAGGGCATCCGCTGCCTGGAGCGGGGTTTGAAAATGGATCCCCACAACAAACTTGCCTGGTCGAACCTGGCCACGATGGCCGGCAGAATGGGGCATCATCACAAGGCGCTGGAATATGCCGACCGGGCCCTCGCGCTGGACCCGAAGCTGGTGGAAGCTTATCTGCACAAAGCCACCGCGGCGAAGGCCTTGAAAAAAATGGACCTCGTCAAGGAGGTTTGCCACAAGCTGGCCACCATCGAACCGGAAAAATTCCGCCGTGGACGCTGAACCCGGCAGCTTGTTTCCATGCCGGCAATCAGATAATTTCAGGCTGTGATTTACGACGCGTCATTGGACGAGTTGCGGCAAAAGGTCTGGGACGGCCGGCGCCTCAACCAGGCCGAGGCCCTGCGACTGTATTCCCTGCCGCTGGAGGAGCTTGGCGCGCTCGCCGACCGCCGCCGGCAACTGGCCAAGGCGAAGGATTTCAACGGGCGCGGCAACGACATAGTTACCTACATCGTTGACCGCAATGTCAATTACACCAACGTCTGTAACGTCTATTGCAAGTTCTGCGCGTTTTATCGCACGGAAAAGGACGACGACGCCTATGTCATCACGCTCGCCGAGATGGACAAAAAAATCGAGGAGACCGTCGCGCTGGGCGGCACGCAGATTTTGATGCAGGGCGGACATCATCCGAAGCTAACCAAGCAGTGGTATCTCGATTTGCTCTCGCACATCAAAACGAAATGGCCGCAGGTGAACATCCACGGCTTCAGCCCCAGCGAATTCATCCACTTCCGCGAAGTGTTCAATGAGCCGCTGGAAAAGATCATCGGCGATTTCGTGAAGGCCGGGCTGGGCTCAATTCCCGGAGGCGGCGGGGAAATCCTGGTGGACCGCGTGCGACAGAAAGTTTCGCCGCTCAAGGCGATGAGCAACGACTGGCTCGAAGTCATGGACGTGGCGCACCGGCTCGGACTTTACTCTTCGGCCACAATGATGTTTGGGCACGTGGAAACAATCGAAGACCGGATAGAACACTTGGAGCGGTTGCGCAAACAGCAGGACAAGTCTTTGCAACGTGGCACAGGCTTCCAGCCTGTTTTCCCAATACACAGACCAGAGGTCTGTGCCACTCCTGTGCTACCTGGCCACTTCACCGCGTTCATCTGCTGGACGTTCCAGGCCGAGCACACGAAGCTCAAGGCGCCGACCGTCGGCGCGCATGAATACTTGCGGACGCAGGCGCTGGGCCGCATCTATCTGGACAACTTCACGAACGTGCAAAGTTCATGGGTCACGCAAGGACAGGAAATCGGGCAGGTCGCGCTCAAGTTCGGCGCGAACGATCTCGGCAGCATCATGATCGAGGAAAACGTCGTGAGCCAGGCCGGGACCACCTTCCGCATGACCGTCGCCGACATGCAGCGGCTCATCCGGGAGCTAGGCTACGAACCGCGCCAGCGTGACAATTGGTATCGGTTGGTAAACTGAAATTAATTACAATGTGTAAAGTCAAATGGATCAAAATTTTGGCCTTCGTCGGCGTTGCATTACTGATTGTTTTCGTCGTCATCCCGCCATTTACGCGCAAATGGTATAGAAACCATTTGACAAAATATGCTCCTCCAGCGCCGACAAGCAAATGGAAGAAATTTTCATCTACAGAAGGCAAATTTTCCATTTGGTTTCCGGGCACGCCTGTGGAAACAAACCAATTCATTACAAATTCAATTATGGCCGCCGAAGAGCACCTCTTCTATGTCAACGCAGACATACAAGACGCATACATAATCACTTACTGTGATAACCATAAATTTGAGGAATTCATAAAAAATGGAAGGGCGCAGGGATTTTTGGAAAAGAGCGAATCAATAGTAGTGGCCGAAGCGAATGGAAACATTTTGTCTGAGCGGGAAACAACATTTGGAAGTTATCCAGCCAGAGAATTTGAATATAAAGCGGGTGGGAAAGCCAATTATTCAGTAAAAGTTAAATATGTAATGATTGGGCCGCGCGTTTATTCACTAATGGCTGTTTTTATGACAGGGAGTCCATATCCAGAAGACCGCACCACTTTCTTCAATTCTTTTCAATTACACAATTGAAGTATGGCTACCACGTCAGCGCGACAACTGGTACCGGCTGGTGAATTGAGGGCGTACCCGGCTTGCGAGGACGCTCGCCCCACCGGGAAATAGTGCGGTGGGGGTTAACAGTTTGCTGAAAAACTCGCAGAAAGTTTGAATGGCGGCGAAGGGGATAGGTCAGAGAATCATGCGTGGAAAACCTCAAGCACAACCGGAATTTCTGACGACGATCAACCTGAACCAGCGGGTGCCTGCGGACCATCCGTTGCGCGGGATCAAGACACGAGTGGACCAGGTGTTGGCGAAACTTTCGCCGTTGTTTGATGAGTTGTATGCCGGTGAGGGACGGCCTTCGATTCCGCCGGAGCAACTGTTCAAGAGCCGGATTCTGATGGCGCTCTATTCGGTGCGCAGTGAGCGGCTGTATTGCGAGCAACTGGCCTACAATCTTCTGTGGCTTTGGTTTCTGGACCGGGAACTGGACGAAGGGAGTTTCGATCCGACGGTGTTCACCCATAATTATGACCGGTTGCTTTCGGTGGAGGCTGCGAAGCTGTTTTTCGTGGAGGTCTATGATTTGTCGCGGACCGAAGGCTGGACCAGTGACCAGCACTTTACGGCCGACGGCACGCTCATCGAAGCGTGGGCCAGTCTGAAGAGCTTTGTGCGCAAGGATGGCCAAGACGGGGCCAAAGTGGCCTCGGCCAAAGATGACGACCCTGGCAATCCGACGATCAACTTCCACGGGGAGCAGCGGCGTAATGCGACGCATCAAAGCACGACCGATCCGGAAAGCGTGCTGTATCGGAAAGCCAACGGACAGGCCAGCAAACTGTGTTTTGGGACGCAGGTGTTGATGGAAAACCGGCATGGACTGTGCGCAGCCATCACGGTGCATAATCCCATTGCCCAGGACGAGCCGACCGTAGCCCTGGCGCAGGTGGATGAACATCGGGAATTGCACGAAGCCAGGATCACGACCCTCGGGGCGGACAAAGCGTATCACCAAAAGAAATTTGTGGCCGGGTGCCGCCAGCGGGAAATCTCGCCGCATACGGCGTGCAAGGAAGGAATTGAAGTTTCGGGACTGGATGGACGCACGACCAGTTGCACCGGTTACCGTACCAGCCAACGTTTGCGCAAGCGGGTCGAAGAAATCTTTGGCTGGATGAAAATGGTAGGTGGATTGAGGCGCAGCCGCTATCGCGGAGTGGAGCGGACGCAGGCTTGGGCTTATTTCGTGGCCGGGACATACAATTTGCTGCGGATAGCCAATCTGGGAATGAGTTTGCAGGCCGGATGAAGGACGCGGTTGGTCAGTGGACTGTTCAGATCGGACGAAAGAGCCGCTCAAAGCAGTCAACCGGGACCGCCGCCGAACAAAGATTCGCGCTCCGCAGCGACCTGAAATAGAATTAACCATGATCGAAATACAGTTCAGGCAAAAATCGCTGGGTTTTTCAGCAAACTGTTAAGGATTTTTACGAGACTTTTACAATTTTATGACAACCACCGCCCGCCCCGGAGTTAATGAAGAAGAAAGCAAAAATCTATGAATAAAATCATCTCCATCGTTAGTTTGACCGGCTTGATGGCGCAGGCAGTCTTCGGCGCCGAACCGGCCTTGACCATCTACAACCAGGACTTCGCCGTCGTGCGCGACACCGTGCCGCTCGACCTCAAGTCCGGCGTCAACAATGTGCGTTACACCGACGCCACCGCGCGTGTGGAGCCAGACTCGGTGATTTTGCGCGACCCGGCCGGCAAACATTCGCTCCAGATTTGGGAGCAAAATTACCGCAACGATCCCGTCACCCAGGAATTGCTGCTGTCGCTGTTCGAGGGCAAGACGCTGGATTTTGAAACCCTCCGGTTGAAAGACAACACGCAGGTGCGCGAACTCATTCCCGGCAAAATCATCCGCAGCGGCTACGTGCCGGGCGGCGGCTCGGAGCAGCCCATCATCGAGGTGAACGGCAAACTGCAGTTCACTTTGCCCGGAACCCCGCTGTTTCCCGATCTGGGTGATGATACCGTGCTCAAGCCGACGCTGAACTGGCTGCTGCAATCCGACCAGCCGGGCAAGTTCGACGCCGAGGTCAGCTACATCACCGGCGGGTTCACCTGGGAGGCGGATTACAATCTGGTTTCTCCGGAGAAGGGCGACAGGGTGGATTTGATCGGCTGGGTGACGATGAATAACCAGAGCGGCAAAACGTTCCGTGACGCCAAAGTCAAATTGATGGCCGGCGACGTGAACAAAATCCAGCCGCAATCTTATACGAGGCGAGTGGACGGCATGATGAGCTTCGCGATGCCGGCAAACGCACCCGCGGTTACGGAAAAAGCCTTCGACGAATTCCATCTTTATTCACTGGCGCGGCCCACGACACTACTCGATCGAGAGACAAAGCAGGTGGAGTTTGTCCGCGCCACGGACGTTAAAGCGCCGGTGATTTACGTTTACGACGGCTCGTCCGATTACCGGTTTTATGGCGGGTTGAACTACAACCAGGACTTTGGCCGGGAAGGCAACAAAAAGGTCCGGGTGATGCGCGAATTCGTGAACGCGGAGACGAACCATCTCGGCATCGCGCTGCCCAAGGGCAAGCTGCGGTTTTACCGGCGCGACGCCGACGGCCAGATGGAGTTTGTGGGCGAGGACATGATTGACCATACGCCGCGCAACGAGACCATCCGCGTGACGACCGGCAATTCCTTCGATTTGGTCGGCGAACGCAAGCAGACCAATTTCCGCGTGGACACCAGCGACAAATGGCTGGACGAATCGTTCGAGATCAAGTTGCGCAACCGCAAAAGGGAGCCGGTGGAAATCCGCGTGGTCGAGCATCTTTACCGCTGGAGCAGTTGGGACATTACGGCTAAAACAGACGAATTCAAAAAAACAGACTCACAAACGATTGAATTTCGCGTGCCGGTCCAGCCCGACGAGGAGCGCACGGTGACCTACACGGTGCATTATTCATGGTGATCCGGGTTGGAGTGCATGCCCTCGCGCGGCAAAGCCTCTGGCGGAGCCCGGGCCAACGTGTTAATTTATAATCAAATTGCCACGCCGGCCAAAAACGAGCTTGCGTGAAGCTTTTGAAAAGAAGCAACCTAACTTATGGCAAATCCACCGGCATCGCGGGCCATCCGCAATCCGAAGACGCGTTTCAACTGGCGCGTCAGCGATTTCGTTCGCCGGATGATGGTCTGGTGGTTTGTGCTCCGCGCGCGGATCACCGGATGCAGTTATTATTGTACCACGCTGGCGGGGGAGGAGGATTACAACCTCACCGTCAATTCCGACCTGACGGTTTCCTGTTGTTGCCAGGATTACGATGGCACCGGACATATCGGCGATCTGCGCAAAAACACGTTCGAGGAAATCTATTTCGGGCCGGTGGCGCAGCGGTTTCGCGACGAACTGGCGAAGGGAAAAATTCCGATTCCCACCTGTGTGCGTTGCACGATCAAGCGCCTGCCCAGGGGCGGCACGGCACCCAAACCACAATTGCCGCACCGCGGGATGTTGCTGGAAAACACCGTGCTGTGCAACGTGGACTGCATTGGTTGCGCCCGCGAAGGCGCGTCGGCCATCCGCTCGAGCAAACGGATGTCCCTGGAGGATCTCGGCCGGATGGCGGACCTGGTGCATCAGCTCAAAATGGAGAAACTGTTTTACCTGAATCTCGGCGAACCATTTTTGTCGCCGACCATCTGCCAGGAACTGCCGCTGTTGCGCGCCAAAAATCCGGATTGCTTCATCCGGGTTTCGACGAATGGAATATTGTTGAACACCGACGCCAAGCGCGAGGCGGCGTTGAATTTGAGCGACATCCAATTTTCCGTCCACGGCATCAGCGACAAGATGAGCGCGAAATACATGCTGGAGGGCAGCTTTGAAAAAGCCCATGCCGCCATGAAAGCCATGGTGGCGTATCGTGATGCGCGCGGCCTGCGCCGGCCGGTGCTGGAATGGAAATACCTTTTGTTCAACTGGAACGATCATCCGAAAACGATCCAGCGCGCCATCGAAATGGCGAAGGAAATCAACCTGGACATCATTTCGTTCTGGCCGACGCACAATCCATTTTACGGCATGTCGTGGCGGTATCATCTCGGTCGAATGAACCACATCGGCGTCAAAAGCTGGAAGGGGCGCGAGGTGATTCTCCGGCCCGACAACGTCGTCACAAAGTGATCCCATTGATGTTCTCCGGCGTTCGCCTGCCGCGGGGGTTCCCGGCGAAATGAGCCTCGACGCCACCGGCAAAGTCTGCGATGTAATTGCCGAGTTTTACGGAAATTATAATGCCCGAAACGCCCGAACTCAGTTTCGTCATTCCCTGCTACAACGAGGAGGGAAACCTGCTCGCTCTCATCACGGCGGTCCGCGAGACGGTTGAGCCGCTCAAGCTCGCCTACGAAATCGTTTTTACTGATGATTGCAGCCGGGACCGGACGTGGGAACTCCTAAAACACCTTGCGGCGGGCGACCCGCGCATCCGTGCCCAGCGGTTCGCCTTCAACTGCGGCCAATCCGCGGCGCTGTGGGCAGGCATGCAGGCGGCGCGGGGCCGGGTCATCATCACCCTCGATGCCGATTTGCAGAACGATCCGCGGGACCTGCCGAAGTTACTGGCGGCGCTCGAAAAATTCGACTGCGCCTGCGGGTCACGCGTGGCCGCGCGGCGCAAAAGCGATGGGTTTATCAAGGCGGCATCGTCACGGGTCGCCAACTGGGTCCGCAACGTGGTGTCCGGCGAAAACATCAGCGACGCGGGCTGCTGCTACCGGGCGTTCAAACGCGAGAGCATCGCGAACCTGAAATTTTTCAAGGGGATGCACCGCTTCATGCCGACGCTGTTTAAAATCGAAGGCTTCACTGTCACCGAAATCCCGATTGCGGCCAATCACCGCCATGCCGGCCGGACCAACTACGGCATTTGGAACCGATTGTTCGCAACCGCTTATGATTTGCTGGCGGTGCGCTGGATGAAGAAGCGCATGTTCAAGTACAAAATCGCCGAGAAGGTCAACTGATCCGCCGCGCCTGCGGGGGACCGGCCCATGCAACGATTGTTCATCCAATGCGTCAACGGCGGCCTGCTGGCGCTGATTTTCATCGGCCTGCCGGCGGCCACCCGGGCGCAGTGGGGCAACTGGCAGATTTCCGAGGCCGCGCAATCGCAGTGGTTGATGTTCTGGGGGCTGGCGCTCGCCGCCGCCGGAAACGCCACCGCAGCGCTGGGGCTGATCAAACGGCGCACGGAACGGAAGTTGTGCGGGGAATGGGCGGCGGCTTTTGTCGCCCTACTGCTGGTGCAATACGCCTTCAATCGCGGATTTGTCAATTTTGACTGGCTGAAGCAGTCGCTGTTGTGGTTTCAAAAACACTTCAAATAAGCCCCTCGCCAATGGCGATCCTGCAATACCGGAATCAACGGAGCCTTTTTTGACATTATTTTTGAAAACCCGCCTTTTATTCTGGAAAGACAGCACATTCTTGTGCAAGGTTCGTTGACTGTTCGGGTTGCCGATACCAGGCAAAAACTTGGATGACAAAAAGAACGGCTCGTAACTGAAAGAATTTTTATGGAAGTCATTGCTGGAAACAAATCCGTGCCCGGATTGCAAACCCTTCCCGGCGACGACGTTCGCCAGATCATGTGGCGTTTCGCCGACCGCTACGAATTGCACATGCTCGTGCAGGCCAGCCGCGCCGTGGCGCGCGGGCCGGTCGCCCGCGTCGTCGCGGACGGCGGACGCAACTCGCACGAGTGGACGCCCGCGAAAGCGGGACTGCTCCAGCACTTCGACGAGAGCGGCATCACCGCCGCGGCCCTTGATCCGGAGGAAGGCGGCTTCCTCGCCGGGCCCAAAAACCTTGCGCTGGCGCTGGTGGCGTTCGAACTTTCGTGGGTGGACGCCGGGGCGGCCACGTGCAGCCTCGCGGGCAATCTGGGGCTGGCGCCGATCCATGAGCGCGGAACGCCGGAGCAGCGCGCCAAATACGTCAGCGGCGCCGCGCCGCTCAAACCAGGCGAAAAACGCAAGCAGATCCGCGCCGCCTTTGCGCTGACCGAACCGATTCCATTCGCCGGGGTTGAGACCGGAATGCTCGCCGGCAAAATTCGCGTGGCCGAGTGGAAGGATGGCCACGAGCCGTTGCTGCAGGTGGACAAGCGCGGGCGGTTCATCACCAACATGGGTTTCGCCAACGTCGTCACCGCGGCCGTGGATTCTGACGACAAACGCATCAAGGGCAGTTGCATGGTGATTCTGGAGGAAGGCGACCCGGGAATTTGGGACCGCGGCACACCGACCAAGAAACTCGTCCACCAGCTTTCCTCGACCAACGACCCTGTCTTCAATCTCAAGGTGCCGGCCAGCCGCATCGTCGGCGGCTACACGGTCAAGGACGGCATCATCATCCCGAATTATTCGAATGGCGACGTCATCGAAGCCGTTTTTCGCCGCACCCGTGTGACCGTCGGCCTGATGACCGCCGCGAAACTGCTTTCCGCCGTCGAGCCGGTGATTCTTTACCAGCGCCGCCGTTTCCGCGGCGGCGAAGGCGCGCCCGGCACGCCGCGCTACGAACTCGGTTTGCAGCAAAAAGAGGACGTGTTGCATCGGCTCGTGGACATCTGGGCCGCCGGCGAGGCGAGCGCCTCGCTCGGCTTCGAGGCCGCGCGGCTGTTCGACGTGCTTGACCCGCTGGAAAAACAAAAGGATCAGTTGCTGGCCGAAAAGAAACTCACCGGCCGTGCCGCGCTCAAGGAACTGGCGGCGAAACAGAAGGACGCGCTGGAACTGCTTCAGATCACCTCCCAATCCGTTGGCGAACGGGAATTGAAGCGCCAGGAGGAACTTGAAGCCGATTTGCTCGTTCAATTCGTCAAGCTCGATTCACTCGCCGGCGTCCTTTGCCCGGCGTGCAAGCTTTGGAACACCGGCCACGGCGCGACCATGATGCGCGAGGCCGTCAGCCTCATGGGTGGTTATGGCGTCACGGAGGATTGCCCCGGCTTCCTCGGCCAGAAATGGATGGACGCGCAACTCGAAGCGACCTACGAAGGGCCGGAAGCCGTGCAGCGGCTCCAGCTCTCCATCACGATGACCAACGAACTGTTTCTGGCGCAATTCAAACAGTGGATTCTGGAAATGCGGCGCATCGCCTCTGACCGGCCCGGGACCGGCGCCTGCACGCTCGCCAGCGCCATGCAACTCTGGCTCTGGACGCTCAATTACGTCCAGCAGGCCAAAGATGCCGATGGCGTGAAGCTCTACCACAAGGCGCGCCAGGGCGTGACCTTTCCGCTGGCCGATGCGCTTTGCTGGCTGCTCGCCGCGCGGCAATTCATCCTGGATGTGATCGAACTGGAAACGAAAGGCGCCGCGAATCCCGCGCTCGCCGAGGGTCTGGCCGGCACGGTGGATTTTTTCATGGACCTTTGCCACGTGCAATGCGCGCGCGCCGCCGGCGAAATCAGCCGCACCTGCGCCGAACTCATCCACGGCTACAACCGGCATCCGGCGTGGGATGAAACCAGCAGCCACGTCTGTTATTGCGCCGCGGAACTCGAATCGCTGGAAGGCATCATCCCCGGCATTGACGGCGCCGCCCGCGCCTACTCGGAAGTGTTCGAGGCCGGCGAAGGGCATCCGCTGAAAGCCGGTCCGTGTGTAAAGTTCGCCGGACTCGAAACCTTCATGCGCCTGCGCGCCAAGCTCGACGGCTGCCTCACCGGCTGCCGCCTCGCCAAGGACCGCGCCGCCGAGGCGCTGACGAAGGTGATGACCCGCGAGGCGCTGGATTATCCGGTTTAGACACGCGCCAAGGGACGCAATCTTAAAGGACCCCGTCGCCGAAGCGTTTGACAGCTTTTCGAGCGCGCCCTATGCTCGCCGTCGTTGGTGAGAAAAACCTCTGGCGATGAATGAAAGGAAACTGATTCTATGAAAGCACAACGAGTGGATACCTGGGCGGTTTCAATTGCGGACAAACCGGGCGCGTTGGCGGCCAAACTCAAGGCGCTGTCAGCGGCGGGCGTGAACCTCGAGTTCCTCATCGCGCGGCGGGCGCCGGAGAAGCCCCGCGCGGGCGTCATCTTTGTCACACCCATCAAGGGCGCGAAACAGTGCGGCGCAGCCGGTGCCGCAGGATTCAAAAAGGCCCGGAACCTGCATACGGTGCGGGTTGAAGGTTCCGACAAGCGCGGACAAGGCGCGCAACTAGCCCAAGCGCTGGCTGCGAAAGGGCTGAACCTGCGCGGCCTGTCGGCGGCGGCCATCGGAAAGAAATTTATCTGCCACATCGCAGTAGATAAAGGAGCTGATGCCGCGAAGGTGATGCGGGTGGTGAAAAGCCTGTAAAGGCCGGGCCTCATCTTTAAAGCGGATTGCTTTTGTTGGTCAACTTGGTACCATTTTAGCAATCAGTTGCCGTGACTGAATCAAACCCGCCACTCAATGACCGCCCGCGCATGAACGTTGACATCGTCTGCGTCGGATTTGGTCCGGCCACGGCAGGTTTCCTCACCACGCTCTCGAAGCAACTCGTCAACCCCGACGGCACCCCGGCCATCGAAAGCGCAACCGCGCCGGGCATGCCGCCGCAGGTGCTCTGCTATGAACGCGCCGATGACATTGGCTTCGGCGTTTCCGGTGTCGTGACAAAAGCGCGGGCTTTGCGGGCCACGTTTCCCGATCTCGACCAGGCGCAGATTCCAATGTCCGCGCGGGTCGGCGAGGAAAAAGTTCTTTATTTGCTCGATCCGATTGGCGCCAGCCGGCGCTCGGCAACATTGCGCGCCGCGGATGCGATGGTTCGCACGTTCAAATGGGCGCTGCCGGTGGAACACGACGCCCTCAATTTGCCGTGGACGCCTTCATTCCTGCACAAGGAAGGCGGCCTGATTCTTTCGATGGGGCAGTTCATGCAATGGGTCGGCGCGCAGGTGCAAAGCACCGGCACGGTCCAAATCTGGCCCGGAACCCCCGTGTCGCAGGCGCTCATTGAGAAAAACCAAGTTGTTGGCGTGCGCTTGCTCGATCAGGGCGTGGACAAAAAAGGGCAGCCGGCCGATGGTTTCACGCCGGGCATGGACATTCGCGCCGCACTCGCAGTCGTCGCTGACGGACCGGTCGGGCCCATCGGCCGGCAACTCGACTCGCACTTTGGCCTGCCCGAGGGACACCACACCCGCGATTGGGCGGTGGGCATGAAGTTTGTTGTGGATTTGCCTGAAGACACGCCGCTCAAACCCGGCACCGTGCTGCACACGTTCGGTTTTCCGGAGCCGGAAATTTTCGGATTTTTCTATGTTCACCCCGGTCGCGTTGCGTCGGTCGGAATCTTCGTGCCGTCGTGGTTCGACAGCCCGATGCGCACGGCTTACCGTTATCTCCAACACTGGATGCTGCACCCGTATCTCTGGCGTTACCTCAAGGGCGGCAAGCTCCGCTCGTGGGGCGCGAAGACGCTTGGCGAATCGGGCCGCCGCGGGGAGCCGCACCTCGTCGGCGACGGTTATGCGCGCGTCGGTGAAGGCAGCGGGAGCACGAACGTGCTCACCGGCTCCGGCGTGGATGAAGCCTGGGCCACCGGTACGCAACTCGCCGAAGCCGTGCTCGAACTGCTCAAGGCGAAGAAACCGTTCACGAAAAAGAACCTCGACGATGCCTACGTGAAACGCCGCCGCGAAAGCTGGGTGGAAAAAGAGGCAATCGTAGCCGAAAAATCCCGCGACGGTTTTCAAAAAAGTGTGGTGCGCGGCATGATCGGCATGGCGCTGGCGGGTTTGACGAACAGCAAACTCACACTCGCCGGCGAACCCCTGCCACCATGGAAACACGTCCCGTCCATTGAGGAATATTATCGTGGGCGCGTGTCGCCGGAAGAAATTGCGAAGCTTCATGCCGAATGCCAGGCGCGGAACAGTTCGCTTCACGGTGCGCTGATGGAAAAAGTTGGCTGGCCCGCGATTCCTTACGACGGCCGGTTGCTCATGTCGCATCAGGACGCGCTGCTCATGGGGGGCAAGGTGCAGGCGCCTGCTGGTTACGCCGACCACGTCGAGTTTCTTGAGCCGGAACTATGCGAGAAATGCGGCACAAAGATTTGCATTGAGGCGTGCAGCGGCCAGGCCATCACGCTGGGAAACGACGGCGTGCCGAATTTCGACCGTGAGAAATGCGTCCACTGCGGCGCCTGTATCTGGAACTGCACGCAACCTTTGCCGGACAACCCTGAGCGCACCAACATCGCCTTCCGTGCCGGCGCCGGCGGCCTGCACTCGGCTGAAAATTGATGGTTCGGCATCGAAGGGGTCAATGCAAAGGGCTTTTTTTTCGATTCACGCTGGCGCCGTCAGACCGGTTAAACTGCCGCATGAATTTCAAACACAGCTGCATCTGCTGCCTTGCCGGGTTGACAGGGTTGTTGTTTGCCACCGGGTGTTCGACGACAGCGATGAAGGGCACTCCGTTTTACACCGGCGAATACAGCCGGCGTCAGGGCGCAGTGGAAGATCGCGTGAATGTCTGGCCGGCGTTTTATTATCGCGAGCCGGCGTTGTCGGTGCTGTGGCCGCTGTTCGAGATGACGGACGATCATGTCGCGGTGAGGCCATTGTTCTCGGTGTATGGGCTGGACCAGACCAACCATCAGTACAACGTGTTGTGGCCGCTGACGGAACTCGACCGGCGCACCGACGATAACTGGACGTTCCCGGTATTCTGGGGCGACAGCTATTTCGTGTTGTTCCCGCTCTACTGGCATTATGGAGAGCCTTTGGGAAACGAGGGTGGTTCGGATTCCCTGTTTCCGTTGTGGATCCTCAGCCGGAAGGAAAACAACCGCTTCAGTCTCTGGAGACCATGGCCACTCGCGCACTTTTAGTCCGACCAGGCAAACAATGCCGACGGCAGCATGGTGCTTCCGCTGTATTGGCATCGGAGCAACAAGCAGGGATCGGAGTTCTATTCCCTGCTCTGGTCAGCCGGGCGCAAGGAGAATGGGGATTTCTGGCAGTATCTGCTGCCGTTGTATTATTGCCAGGCCGCCAACGGAGAAAGCTCATTGCTCGTCACTCCACTTTGGGAGCAGGGCCGTTCTGATGCGGAGGACTGGAAGGCCATGCTCCCGCTTTGGATCTTCAGCCGGGATGACTCCGGCGGTTTTGACCTCTTCGCCCCATTGCCGCTGGTTCGCTTGTGGTCGGACGGAAGCGGCAGCGACCGGGGCAGCATGGTCCTGCCGCTTTATTACCAGGCGCGCGAAGGCGTGGCCTCGCGGTTTCTCTCCCTTCCCTGGTCCAGCGGCACGGATCAAAGCGGTTGCTGGCGATTGCTCCTGCCGCTGTATTTCCAGTCGTCCAATGCCGTTCATTCGACGCTCATAACCCCTCTTTGGGCGCAGGGCCGCTCCGAGAGAAACAATTGGCAGGCGGCGGGACCCTTCTGGCTTCGCACCCAGGAGGGCACCAACCGCTCCAGCCTGTACTGCCCCTGGCCGCTGGCGCATTTCTGGTTCAGCCATGGAGCCGCAGACCACGGAAGCTCCGTGATTCCCCTGTATTGGTACCGGCGCCAGAACGGCGAATCGCAATTCCTCTCGTGGTTGTGGTTCAGCCACGCGGACCCCGCTGGCGATCACAGGCGTTTGCTGCCGCCGCTCTTTTATCAGGAATCAACGGAAACCAGTTCCATGTTCATCTCCCCGCTTTGGGCGCAGGGACACTTCGAGACGAACAACTGGCGGGCGGTCATTCCGTTGTGCTACTGGGACCAGCGACAACACATCCTGTTGTCGCCGATGTGGGCACACTGGCGTAGCGGAGAGTCCGAGACCTGGCTGGCGCCAGAGTTGCTCTCGTGGAACACACGTTGCCCGGAACGCGACGGCCTCACACTGTTTGGCGGGATCGCCCGCGCCAGTTGGGGGCAAAAGCGAGGGCCGGCTTATGTTTTCCCGATCTTCTACCGGGACCCGGAGCAGGGCACGCTGCTCTCCCCGCTGTGGCTCCGGTGGCGGAATGAAGAGGCCGAGATCTCGCTCGTCCCATGGTTGCTCTCCTGGAGAACGCACGATCCGGAACGCAGCGATCTTTGGGTGGCCGGCGGCATGGCGCGCGCCAGTTGGGGCGCGAAACCCGGAGGGGATTACGTCCTGCCCCTCTATTACCACGATTCGTCGCGGCTACTGACGCCGCTCTTTGGCTGGGACAACAGCGCGGATCTCTTGTACTTGGCCACGCCGCTGGCTGGTGTCCGGACGGATGAACACGCCGGCAGTTGGCTCTTCCCCCTCTACATGCACAATCGGGACAAAGCGGCCGGCGAGGTAAAGGACAATTACCTTTTGCTTGGCGGGTACCAGAAGGCCCAATGGGAAAGCTATGCCTGGTTTTTTCCTCTGTTCTATTACCAAAGTTTTCTACCGCCGGATTCCACTCCGGAAGCCAGCCAACACTTCCGCTCCTTCGGCAAAGATTTCCTGTGTCTGCCCATTTGCTGGTATCGAAGCGCCAGCTATGTCCGCCCGGCTACAAAATTCATCACGGAAACCAACGAAACCGCGCCGCCGCCGTATTCCGCCCCGAAGCGGACGCCTGCCCCCGCCACGACCATGACCAATGACTCGTCGGTTCGTGATTACACCATTTCACATGGGGCCTTTCCCTTTTGGAAATACGCGGCGCAATCAACACCCGCGGAAGGAATGAGCAAGCTAGATGCCTCCATCCTGTTCTGGTTGTATGATTACAAGCATGAGGCGGGTCCGCTGGGGGCGTCCAGCCTGTCGCGACGAACGATTACACCCGCGCCCGCGTGCTGTGGCGGTTTTGGCACTATGAGCGGCTCAACGGAAACGTGAGCGTGGATGTCTTTCCGTCGTTCACCTACGACCGCAAAACCGACGGTTTCAAGAAAGTCTCGTTTCTCTGGCGCGGCTTCCGTTACGAACGTGCTCCGGTCGGCAACAGCAAACTCGACGTCCTGTTTGTCTCTCTGAAGCGGTGAGGAAAAACGCGGCCACAGCGCCTTCCGCGACGGCCCCGGCCTGCACTCGGCGGAGAGTTGACAATTCGAGGTCTGAAACCAGCTGAACTTAAGACGCGTTGGACAAACGGTTGTTCGTGGCATGTTGAGAAGCATCAAACCCCAATAAAATCTGGCGCATCCGGCAGGACTTGAACCTGCAACCTTCTGATCCGAAGTCAGAAGCTCTATCCAATTGAGCTACGGATGCGTGCCCGGACATTGTGCGGATGTTGCGGCAGGCGATAAAGCGGATTTATCGCGCCGGAATTCCAATGAAGGAGGATTCGCACGCCGATTGACTTGGCGAATGGGTTTGTTAGCGTGGCGCAACGCATGGCAATAAAGCCGTTCTCACGTCTCATAAAAATTTTGACCGGCGTTTACGGCGGCGCAGAAAGCGAACTGAGCCGGCTCGAGCGGTTTGCGCACCTTGGCGCGCTGGTCATCCGGAGTTTTGTGCGCAACCGTTGTCCCGTTCGCGCGGCGGCGTTGTCCTATACGACGCTGCTGGCGCTCGTCCCGTTGCTCGCGGTGGCCATCGGCGTCACCAGCAGCCTGCTCAAAAATGAAGGTGAGCAAAAAATCTACCGGGCGATTGATAAATTGGTTTCCACCGTCATGCCGCCAGCAACACTCAACACCAACGACCAGGCGGTTTCACTCAATCTCAGCCCCGGCCTGTCGGTGGCATTGACGCCGGCCAATGTCGTCGCCGAAACCAATGTTGTCGCGGCCGGCGCGGGCGATGCGGGTGGCGACACGCGGGCAGCCGCGCAAAAGGAAGCCGCCCAATACATTCATAAATTCATCCAGAACACCCGCAGCGGCACGCTCGGTGTGATCGGCATGTTGTTGCTGGTCTATGTGGCTATTCAGATGCTCGCGAACATCGAAGATACGTTCAACGACATCTGGGGCGTGACCCGCGGACGGAACTGGCTGCTTCGGATCGTGCTTTATTGGACGACCATCACGCTGGGTCCGCTCGCCATTGTCGCGGCGCTGGGGTTGGCCGGCGGCTCGCATCTGCAAACCACCAGAAATCTCGTCACCCAAATGCCGATAATCGGCGGCCTGATTTTCGAACTTTTGCCACTCGTGGTTTTGTGGCTGACCTTCGCGCTGGTTTATCAGGTCGTGCCGAACACCCGGGTCCGTTTCGGCGCGGCATGCGTCGGCGGGGTCGTGGGCGGATCGTTGTGGCATCTGAACAACCTCTTCGGCTTCCTCTACGTTTCCCGCGTCGTTTCCAACAGCAAGATTTACGGCAGCCTCGGGCTCATGCCCGTATTCATGATCGGACTTTATTTTTCCTGGCTGATTCTGCTCTTCGGCGCCCAGGTCGCCTACGCCTTCCAAAATCGTGCGGCGTATTTGCAGGACAAACTGGCGGAGAACGTCAACCAGCGCGGACGCGAATTCGTCGCGCTGCGGCTGATGACGTGTATTGGGCAACGCTTCCAGCGCGGCCTGCCGCCGGTCACCATCCAGGAAATTTCCGTCGAGTTGGGCATTCCGACCAGGCTCGCGCAACAGGTCTTGCATACGCTCCTCGCGGCACAGCTTGTCACTGAAATCGCCGGCGCCGAATCCGCCTACGCGCCCGCGCGCCCGCTGGAGACCATCAACGCCCACCATATTCTGCAAGCCATGCGCACCGGCACCGGACAGGAACTGCCCTCGCAAGACGAGCCGGTGCGCGCGGAAGTCTATGGCGAATTTGCGCGCATTGAGGAAGCCGAACGCCAAGCCGCCGTGTCCGTCACCATGCGCGCGCTGGTCAATCGTGCCCAAGCCCGGCTCGAACTCACCCCACCTTCGCCAACCGCAACATCTTCAACCGACGCCAGCAAAAGTTTTCCCCAGTAATCATTGGCATTCCCAAGGAAAGCAAGAAACAGAAAAGCCGCGAGGCGTTTTGTTAACCACCTTGTCACGAGGAGCTACGGCCGAGCCTGCGTTGCGGGTTCAACATGTTTCCAACAATTCACCGTTTCGCGATGAACCGTTTGAGCCGGGTCATCGCTTCCTTGAGATTTTCCATGTTGGTCGCGTAGGCGCAGCGGATGAAGCCTTCGCCGCATTCGCCGAAAGCAGTGCCCGGCACCGCCGCCACTTTTTCCTCGTCGAGCAGCTTCAGCGCGAAATTCTTCGATTTCAGCCCGAATTTCGCCACGCTGGGAAAGGCATAAAACGCACCGAGCGGACGATGACATTCAATGCCCATGTCCTTGAAGGCGGCGGCGATGAAATTCCGGCGGCGCCGATATTCGTCCACCATCTCGCCCACGTCTGAATCTGGCCGGGCCAGGGCTTCAATCGCTGCTTTTTGCCCCATGGAAGAGGCGCAGAGCATCGTGTATTGATGAATCTTCATCATCGCTTCTACGAGCTCCGCTGGGCCGCAGGCGTAGCCGAGGCGATACCCGGTCATCGCCCAGGCCTTCGAGAAGCCGTGCAGGAAAATCGTCCGGTCGCGCATGCCCGGCAGGCTCACCATGCTCGTGTGCGGCGAGTCGTAGGTCAGTTCGCCGTAAATTTCATCCGTGACGACAATGAGGTCGCGCTCGCGGGCAAACGCGGCAATGTCCTCCAAATCCTGCCGGCTCATGACCGCGCCAGTTGGATTGTTCGGGAAATTCAGCATCAACACCTTCGTCTTCGGCGTCACCTTTGCTTCGAGCATCGCGCGTGTGAGACGAAAGCCATTTTCAGGTTTGGTTTCGACCGCCACCGGCACACCGTGCGCGAACAAAATCGTGGCGCGATACGACACGTAGCACGGCTCGTGATAAAGCACGTCATCGCCGGGGGAAACGAGGGCGCGCAAGGCGAGGTCCAACGCCTCGCTCACGCCGACGGTGATGAGGATTTCGTCTTCCGGGTTGTATTCCGCGCCGAATTTTTTTCCGACATATTTGGCGAGCGCCTTACGGAGTTCGAGGTAGCCGTAGTTGCTGGTGTAATGCGTCACGCCGCGTTCGAGCGCGAACATCGTGGTCTCCCGCACGTGCCAGGGCGTGTCAAAATCCGGTTCGCCGATGCCCAGGCTAATCACGTCCTTCATCGTGCTGACGATGTCGAAGAAGTCGCGGATGCCCGAGCGCGGGATGTCGCGCACCGTCGCGTTGACGCGGTTATGGAGCGACACTGAGTCTTTCTTCTGCATGGCCGGATTCCATCAGCACGCCGAGGCGCTTGTAGGTTTTGAGCATGAAATGGGTGGACGTGGACAGCACGCCTTCGAGCGGCGACAGCCGTTCGCTGACGAATGCGGCCACTTCGCGCAGGTTGCGGCCTTCGATGAACAGCAGCACGTCGTAGGTGCCGCTCATGAGATAGGCCGAGCGCACCTCGGGGAATTTGCTGATGCGGGCGGCGACGGTGTTGAATCCGCCTTCGCGCTGGGGCGACACCTTGACCTCGATAACGGCTGTGACCGTATCAAGCCCGAGCTGGTCCTCGTTCAGGATGGCCTGGTAGCCGCGGATGACGCCGCTCTTTTCGTATTTGGCGATGCGCTCGTTCACCTTCGCGACAGTGGTGTTCAGCATTTTCGCGATGTTTTCACGCGACTCAGTCGCGTTGGCCTGCAAAATTTTTAACAGTTCATCCATAATTCACCTCGTGGTGAGACGTGCGGGAAGGTAGCGGTTTGCGGCAGCCGGGTCGAGCGCGAATGCAAACCCGGGAAAAAGTCCGGCCTTAACCCGGACGAAGCGGGGAGGTTAAGGTGCCCGGCGGGTCCAAAATTCTTCCTGCCAGAAAGGTTCCTCGCTGAAGTCTCCGTGAACCATCGGATTGTCGGGAAATTTGTCCCGTGGCCCCACGGCAAACGCCTTGATGCGGACCCGGCCGGCAACATTCGTCGGAATGAGCGCGGTGGTGGAGACCACATTGTCCCATTTGCCCAGAGTCCGTTCGGGCACGGTGCGCGGGGTGGACAAAAAATTGTCAATCCATTCCAACAAACTGCCGCGCGGCGTGACGTCCAGCCAGGTCCATTGCGCTTCCCGCGCCTCGGCGATGGGGTGCAGGGTGAGGTTGTAAAAGTGGGCGTTCGTGTCGTGCTCCAGGCAGGGAATGACGGCGTTGGCAAAATCGCTCACGTCGCAGGCTGCGCCCATATAGACGATGTTGGAATAACAGAGGCCGGGATGCATCAACACCATCTCGTTGGCCACAATCGTGCCCATGCTGTGACCAATGAGCGTGATGGCATAATGATTTGACGGATTGGCCGCCACGAAGTCGTCCAACGCCTGCATCAGCCGGGCCACTGCGCCTTGGGCCGGCTCGCCCACCCGATGCCGGGCCACCCGGATTTCGTCGGTCTTTGCCGGCTGCTCAAATTCCGCGGGCGACCGGAACATGGTCTGCGTTCGTCGCGACATGTTGTCCCAGGCACTTTTGCCGAAGGCGTCAATGACCGGCCCCGTCACCAGTTTGAGGGGGAAGGTGACGATATAGGATGAGAAATAACCGCATTGGCTCAACCAAGTTCGTTCGTCGCTCCCGATCGAAAGATAAAGGCCGGACCGGGTGCCGGTGGAGGCCCGCGCCAGCGCATTGGAACGGTTTTGGCCGAAACGAATCGGACTTTCATAACGCACCATTGTCGTAAAGTCGCTGGTCAACTGGTAATACCAGACGACCGGTGCCCGGGTCACGGCGCGCCCGACATCCGCCACAAAATAGAGCGGGGAGGTGACGGGCCCCCAAACTGGTTCAACCTCGCCCTGCCGCACCAGAAACAAATGCTCCAGGTAACTCGATTTCAATCCCGAATCCCAATTGATGAAGAGCGGGTAATAATGAGCGGTCGCGATCGCGGGCGTGATGTCATTGACCCGCTGTAGGCTTTGATTGTAGGTGTTGAGGCCGCCATGGACAAAAATCAGAATTTGCCGCGTTCCATCGGAAGCGATGCAATTGGTGCAGGTGGCGATGGCATTGGTGATGGCCACAAGATGTTGTTCGAAATCGTTGGTTGATTCGATCTTCCGGGCTTTCGGGCCGGCAAGGTAAAGCGACCGGCCCTCGTGATCCACGAGGACGACATGTTGCAGCGGCGCCTCCACGGTGCCGCACCCGGTCAGACCCAACGCGGCCAGCAACAGCAGGCCGCCGGCATGGAATCGAATTGTCATAACCCTTCTCCTCTCCAGATTTCCCAGCGGTAGCGGTAATCGCGTTGTCTGGCAAGTCCAAAGCCCGATACCCAATCAGTTTGGGATGGACGACTGGGGCAAGGGGCGTTTGAATGTCTTTACTGCGTGAATGCGAGAATATGAACCAATCAGACGACCGGAAGTTTGAGGATGTGAAATCCACCCAAGATGCTGCCGTTCTCGTCCTCGTTTACTGAAGGAGCGTAGCGGCGACTCGGCAGAGCGCCGCCATTTTGAATTCGGTCAGCGGCGGTCTGCCGACGCGCCGCTACGGGCCGAAGTTTGAAGACCTGGTGAAATCAGATCAACAGACGGCGGTGGTCGAACCAATTTATTTCTCAATACCGTAAACCAGGATTTTGAAGCTGTCCGGGACCATCTTGCCGCGCCGTTGACCTTCAGCGGGAGCTTCAAATTTGGCGGCGGCCAGATAGATTTTGTGCGTCTTGGGATCGATGGTCATGGTCCGCGAACCGCGCTGGGTTTCCAGCGTCTGCACCACGGTCAGCTTGTCCGGCGTGTCTTCATGCGCAATCGTGGTTGTGCCGTCGCCACAGGAAGCAAAGGCGAACCCGGTTCCCGGATCGAACGCATTGGCATCCACGCCCTGCCCGATGGGCACCGAGGCGATGACCTTGCCGCTGGTGCTGTCCATCATCACCATCGTCTTGCTGCCGCCGCAGCCGAGGAACAACCGGTGGTTTTTCAGGTCAATCGCCATGCCGGAAGCTTCCTCGCCCGGCGCGATGGGCCAGTTGGTGACGACCTGGTGCGATTTCGTGTCAATCACGGCCACTTCGTTCTTGTCTTCGAGATTGTCATAAACGCGTCCCGCCGCCGGGTCGGCCTGCGCAAATTCCGGTTTGCCGTCGAGCGGGATGGTGGCCACCACCTTGCCGGCTTTCACGTCCACCACCGTCGCCGACTGGCCGCGACCGTTGAACAGGTAGGCTTCCTTCTGCCCCGGTTCATAGAGCATCCCGTCGGGATTCTTGCCGGTGTCAACTTTCGAAAGCGTTTGCAGCGTCTTCAAGGCCACAATGCCGGCCTTATCCTCGCGGCCGTTGCTGGTGACGCCCAGCCCGAGGTCATGGGCGATGGCGATGCCGTGGACGCCGGGGGTGTTCGTGATTTCGCCTACGACCTGGTCCTTGGCCAAATCAATGACCACGACCTTGATCCCGTGCGAGACGTAGAGGCGCTGCGCCGCCGAATCCACGGAGCAGTAATCCCATCCGCCTTCACCGCCGACGGGAATTTCCTTGATGAAATGATAAGGCCCGTCGGCGCGGCAAACCGCGACGGCCAGGCTGAACAGAACCGGCAAAAGAATTTTTTTCATGGAATGATTGGGTCAATTGAATTTATCACAACCCTTTTGCCCCTTGGCATTCTCCGCGTCAACAACCAAAGGGCGGGCACATGGCAGCACCCGGCCTTGAAAATTTGGTGACGCCGAAGGGCTGATCCTTTCCGCAGTCAAGAAGGCGAAAAATCGGGTGTTTGAAAATTGTTTTCACGAAAACAACGGGCACAGCCCCGTCGCCCGTTAACTCCACAACTGGCGGTCGAGCGAGCGGTATTGAATGGCTTCCGAAATGTGGTCGCTCAGGATTTTTTCCGAGCCGGCCAGGTCCGCAATCGTCCGCGCCACCTTCAAAATCCGGTCGTAGGCGCGGGCGCTCAAATTCAAATCGGCCATCGCGTTCTTCAACAGTTCCTTCGTCCCCTCATCCAGCTCGCAGAACTGTTTCAACTCGCGCGTGCCCATCCGCGCGTTGCAGGTGATTTTCGGCTTGGACTTGAACCGTTCGTGCTGGCGGCGGCGCGCGGCCACGACCCGGCCGCGGATTTGCGCCGAGGTTTCGCCGGTGCGGTCACCGGCGATTTCCCGGAATTTCACCGGCGGCACTTCCACGTGCAAATCCACCCGGTCCAGCAGCGGCCCGGATATCCGGCCCAGATAATTTTGAATTTCGCGCGGTGAGCTTCTCGATTCGCCCGGCATTTTTCCATCCGGCGTCGGGTTCATCGCCGCGACGAGCATGAATTGTGACGGAAAGGTCATGGTGCCCGCCGCGCGCGAAATGGTCACGCGTCCGTCTTCCAGCGGCTGGCGCATGGTCTCCAGCACGCTGCGCTTGAACTCTGGCAGTTCGTCCAGGAACAACACGCCGTTGTGCGCCAGGGAAATTTCGCCCGGGTGGGATTGACGTTGCCGCCCAGCAGGCCGGCGTCGCTCGCCGTGTGATGCGGCGTGCGAAAGGGCCGCCGCGTCACCAGCGCCTGGCCCGGCCCGAGCAAACCGACAATGCTGTGAATCTTTGTCGTTTCGAGCGCTTCGTCCAGAGTCAACGGCGGCAAAATCGTCGGCAGGCGTTTGGCCAGCATGGATTTGCCGGTGCCAGGCGGGCCGATGAGCAGCGCGTTGTGTCCGCCGGCGGCAGCGATTTCCAAGGCGCGCTTCACGTTTTCTTGGCCCTTGACCTCGGCGAAATCCAGGTCGTCGTCGTGCGCTTGATCAAAGATTTTGGCAATATCCACCTTGGCCGGCGCAATTTTGATTTCGCCTTCGAGAAAACTTGCGGCCTCGCGTAAATTTTGCACCGGGATGACCTGCAGCCCTTCGACGACGGCGGCTTCGGCGGCGTTTTCCGCCGGCACGAGCACGCCGATTTTGCCATCGGCGCGTGCGCGCAACGCAACGGGCAACACTCCTTTGCACGGACGCACCGCGCCGGTCAGCGCGAGTTCGCCGACGATGATGAAGTTGTCGAGCTGGTCGGTTTCGATTTGTTCGCTGGCGGCCAGCATGCCGACGGCGATGGGCAGGTCGAAGCTCGGCCCTTCCTTTTTCACGTCGGCGGGCGCGAGGTTGATGGTCGTGCGCCCCATCGGAAATTTGAAACCGGAATTCGTGAGCGCGGTCGAAACCCGGTCGCGCGATTCCTTCACCGCCGCGTCCGGCAGACCGACGATGACGACCAGGGTGTCGCCGTAACCGGCGTTGACCTCGACTTCAACCGGAAAAGCTTCAATCCCGTTGAGCGCGGCGGAACAAACCCGGGCTAACATTCAAAAGTTATGGTCGAATCGGGGTGGGACTTCAATCCGAAATCTTGCTTGAGATTTTAACGCAAAGTCGCCAAGGCGCAAAGAATTCGGAGCGCCGGTCTCCGACCCGGCGGGTTTCCGGGAAAATTAACATCGCGCCGGGTCGGAGACCGGCGCTCCGTTTCAGAAATCTTCACATCCCTGCGGGCTGGCGGGTGCCGCAGACAAACCAAAAGGGGTTGACTGGTGATGGCCGGGGCGCATGATGCCCGCGAAGTCAGGCTGGCGGGAAGGGACAAGCCCTTCGGACTTTCGCTTTTTCCGGCAAAAGACATCCAATGACAAAGCGAGTTTGTCCGAATAATACTGTTAGACCACCAAAGTATGTCAGTAGTCACATCGGACTAAAAGAGAAGAAGCAGCATTGCTTTAATCTCGGCGCCTCAAACCCGAAGATTCTCGTCGAGTGTAAGTCGCACCGGTGGACGGAAGGCGCGAAGGTGCCCAGCGCAAAGATGACAGTCTGGAATGAGGCTATGTTCTATTTCCAGTTAGCCCCACGTGATTTCAGGAAGATTCTTTTTGTTCTCCACGATCGACGGCAAGGCAGCGGCGAGAGTCTGCTTTCTTACTATCGCAGGACATACCCGCACCTGATCCCGGAAGGGGTCGAGTTTTTGGAGTTCGATGAGTCGTCTGGGGACATCCTGAAAGAATGAAAGATACCAACATGTATAGGGTGCAGTGAACGGGAGTCAGCCATCTCGCTCAGAGTGAAACACGAACGTCAGTCCGCGCAGACCAAAAAGTTTGCGCCGATTGACATCGGCGGCTACTTGCCCGCCGCGAGCAACTCGTTCACTTTCCCATCACGGCGGCGGGATGATTTCGAAGGGGATAGCTGGCAGGGCGCCCAGCGGCAGCCGCTGGTTGTTGTTTCCCTTTGGTTTGGCCGTGTTGGTTTCCGCCGGGCGCGGCACGTAGCCGTTGATGATCAAATTTCCCTTGAGGCCGGGTTTGACTTTGTTTGCGTCCGTCTGTAGCACAATTTCCACGCCGCCGCTAACCGGTGATGTGTTCTGGATCGTGATTCCGTCCGGCGGATTGCTCAACTCGAACTGCGCCCGTTCCGCAATCCGCGGCCCGGGCAAGCCCACTTCAATCCGGGCGGTTGCGCCGGGAGGCACCCGAACCGGAGTCCCACTGAGAATGGTCATCGTCGCCCGGGGCGGTGGGCGTTTCAACACGGCCACCTCCAGTTCTTTGGCCGGAACCAGATGACGATAGGCAAACGCCTGCATCATGTCCTCGGCGGGCACGGCCTTTCGTGTCTGCATTTGTCCTTGAACCAGCGCGCTGCCTTGCAAGCTCAGGCTGACGGGTTCGGCCAGTTCTGTCGGTAGAGCGGTCAATGTGACTTGCACCTTGTTCTGGCCGGCAGGGATGGAGCCGCCTGTCAATTTGAACCCCGCCGGCGCGCCATCCAAAACCAGCGTGATCTGGTTGGTAAATCCGTCCTTGCGCAGCGCATAAACGGTGAACGGAACACTTCCACCGGCGCGGACGTTGAGGCTGGATGGGACGACCCGCAGCGCGAAATCGGGCTGTGGCGGACTGAGGCGCAATCGGTAGCTGTATTCCGGCCCGCCCTTGTGCTGGGCATCGCCGAGCCAGAGATAATAGGTTCCATTCGTCGGCAGGACCGTGCTGAAATAGGAATCGGCGTGGTGCGTGTTCAGTCCCGAACCCTTGTCCTCGTAATCGTCATTGAACGCCAGTTGTTTGCCGGCGGCATCGGTCAGCTTGATCACCGAATCCAACGGGGAATCGAGCCGGCGCGCATCCACATCCGCCACCACCGGGTCGCCGGTCCGGCCCTCAAACCGGAACACGTTCCAGTCGCCGGGATGGTCAATGCGCCCGTTGATGATGACGGGCAGCGTGACGGCCAGGGCGGTTTCCGGTGAATCGTTCGGCTCCTGCTCCAGGCATTCCGGCAGGTCGTCCACGGCAAACGGAACGGTGTTGAAATATTTTCCGGTCAGCGAAGTGGTTCCGGCTTCGGCATTGTCGTACTCAAGCGATTTCTCCGGCAGATTCCAGCCGGTCAGCGCGATGGAGGTTTTTTCGCCCGACTTGCCGCCCAGCGGGAAAATGCCGGTGACGAATGGCAACTCGCCGATGGTGAGGCGATAGACGAAATCCTCGCGCCCGCGGTAAAGCGAATCATGAATCTCAACGGTGTAGGTGCCGTTGGATGGCACTTCAAAATGCATGACGGGGTCGGGTTTGAAACGGAACCGTTCCTCGCTCGCCAGTTCTTTGCCCTTGGAATCGTAAATCGTCAGCACCGCCTCGCACCAGCCCGGCACGGCGTCGGCCAGATACGGAATGAGCTGCCGCGCCGCGACGGCCAGGACGAGTTGCTGGCCCTGCCGCGCCCAAAAATGATAACGGTCCGCGCCGCCGGGCGGAATCTGGCCGTTGATGGTGACAGGCAGCGTCACGGTCGCTTCGGTGGGTGGCGGCAGCGCGGGGTCCATGCTGCCGCGATCCTTGGGCAGGGCTTTCCAATCCGGCTTGCTGGTTTCCGGCAGTAGCCCCACGCAGAATTTGAGCGGATTGGACAATCCACCTAGAGTCCGCACGCGAATTTCATGGTCACCGGGCGCGAGGTTGGTGGTCAGGGTGAGTTGCAGCGTCATGAATTCGCTGATGGCCGGGTTGGCCGGCTGCCGTCCGAACTGCGTGAGCAGGCGCTTGATTTCTTCCAGTCTGACCAGTTCAGCCGCGGTGAGCCGCTCGCCGCTTTTCCGCTTTTCCTGAAACCGGTTCAACTCTTCCTTCATCGCCTGCTGTTCTACGGGCTTCAGCGGGCGGTCGTAAGCGACGACTTTCGCGCGCGCCAGATTGCCATCCATGACCACGGCGAAATTGGTGATGCCGGAAGGGAATTGCCCGCCCACCGTCACCAGAAACGTCGTACCTTGCCGTCCGCCGGCGGGATAAACATAGCCGATGTGCGGAGCATTCTGGGCTTGGGCGAACGGCGCAAAAGCGAGCAGTATCATCAACCCCAAAATGACTGGCTGGGTTCGTGCGCTGTACCGCCGGCGGACGAAGCGTAGCGGCGGTTGGCAAACCGCCGATGGAATTTGCTGCTTTCTCCCGAAAGCCGCTACGAAATTAAATTTTACGCTCATGAAACTTTTCGCCGCTCACATGATTTCCTTCAGCAATCCGCCGGACTTCACGCCGTCCGCCACCGTGGGCAGAACGCGCAGGTCGAGTCCCTCCGGGTTCGGCAGTTTCGCATTGCCGTCAATGCCGAGCAGTTCATACATGCTGCCGATGAGGTCCACCGGATACACCGGGCGTTCCTTGACCTCCTCGCCTTTCGCATCCGACGCCCCCACCACGTGCCCGCCTTTGAATCCGCCGCCGGCGACCAGCGCGGAAAACACCTGGCCCCAATGTCCGCGCCCGCCGTTCCATGGCTCCTCCCACTGAACCTTCGGCGTGCGGCCAAATTCGCCGCAACACCAGATGATGGTGCTGTCGAACAGTTTGCGGTCGGATAAATCCTGCAACAGCGTCGCCAAACCCTTGTCCAGTTCCGGCAACTTGCGGCGCATCTCCTGGAAATGCTCCTTGTGCGTGTCCCAGCCGTTGTAATTGATGGTGACGTAGGGAACGCCTTTTTCAACCAGCCGGCGGGCAGCCAGACACGACTGCCCGAACGTGTTCTTGCCGTACTGGGTCCGCAGTTCATCCTTCTCCTGCGACAAATCAAAAACCTTTCCCGCGTCGCCCAAAATCAAGTCATACGCCTGTTGTTCGGCCCGGTCGGATTCCGCCAGTTGCGCGTTGCCCGGCATGACGTGCTCCAGCGAGTCCAACTTTTGAAGCAGGTCACGCCGGTCTTTCTGCCGCTGCTCGGAAATGCCGGGAGCAACGACGCCTTCCACTGCAAACGGCGTTTTGGCCGGATCGCCGCCCGTGGCAAACGGTTTGTAGCGCGACCCCAGAAAACCCGCCTCGGAAAAACGTCCCTGCGGCGTGGTCAGCACGATATAGGGCGGAATGAGCCCCCGATATCCGGCGTCATAACCCTTGAACAACGACACCACGGCGCCAATGCATGGAAAGACGTCGCGTCCGCCGGCAGGCCGGCCGGTTTGGACCATGTAGGACGCCGTTTCGTGGGCATTGTTGCCGTGGGTCATGCTGCGGATGAGGGAATATTTGTCCGCCTGTTTCGCCAGGAGGGGCAGCAACTCGCAGATTTTGATCCCGGGTACGTTGGTTTCGATGGGCGTTTTGAACGGCCCGCAGTAATCGTACCCCGCCTCCGGCTTCGGATCGAAGGTGTCCAGGTGACACGCGCCGCCCCAGAGCCAGATTTGGATGACCGCTTTGGCCCGGGCTGGCGGCGGGCCGGCGGCGGCAAAGGCCGGGAAATCCAACCCGCTGGCCAGCCACAATCCCGCCGTGCCCAGCAGACCACGGCGCATCGCCTCGCGACGGGAGATGCCGGCCAAATTGTGTTTTGTTTTCATATCTTCACGCTTCGTCCGCTTTCAATGCCGGTAAAGAAATTCTGTGCTGTTGATCAAGGCCCAGGCGACATCCAGCGCCGCCGCCCGGTTGTCCGCGCCATCGGTCGGGAAATGCCCCACCGCAATCTGGAGTTCGTTCTCCGTCGGAAAGCGTGAGAGGATTGCCAGGTAAAATCCCGTGACCACGTCGCGCGGATTATCCCGGGTCTTGAGCAGGTACTTGAACTTCTCACTCTGCTCGATCTTGCGCTGAATGTGGCTCGAATTCAGCAGGTGCAGCCGCTGGGCGGCGGTGGGACGGTTGTTGCGCTCCGATTCCAGACCGGTGTCGCGCGGCGGCCGGCCGAACATTTCGAGGAATGAACTGGTGATGCTTCCGTCCGGCAGCGCAATCGAGCGTTCCTTTTCCGGAATGAACGTGAACGGCTCCGGAATGGAGCTGGAATATTTTTCCGTCGTGCCGGTGATCTCGCACAAGGCGTCCGCCAGCACCTCCGCATCGAGCTGGCGCAGCGGATAAAAGGCGAAATTGGCCGCCGCCTCCGGTTTGATGCTCCGGGGAATGAACGACAACTGGTAGGTCTGCGAGTTCAAGATCAGCCGGTAGAGTTGTTTCAAATCGTAATGCGACGCGACGAGTTCCTTTTCCAGATATGCCAGCAATTCGGGGTTGCTCGGCGGGTTGTCGGGCCAGATGTCATCCGGTTCCTGAATGATGCCGCGTCCCAGCAGCCAGAACCAGGCGCGGTTCACGATGTTGCGCGCGAACCACGGATTCTTCGGGTCAATCAACCAGTCGGCGAACACCTCGCGCGGATCACGGTCGGGTGAAAGCTTGACCGTCGTGCCATCGGGAAACGTCGCCGTGGTTTGCGCGTTCGTCGAGGCGGGATTCCAGAGCACAATTTCCTCCTTCCACTCCGCCGTGGTCTTGATGCCGACTTGTGAGAAAAACGCCGCCATGCCGGCCAGTTTTTCCTTGGGCCATTTGTCGGCGCGTTCGCCCATGAAGGTCAGCGCCACCGCCTGCGCGATGCCTTTCGGGTCGCGGTTCTGCATCGCGCGATAAAAATTGGCCTGGCCGACCTCAAAATTGCTGCCGCTGGCTGTGAGCTGGTCGCGCACGAACTGGTCGTAGGGCTGGTTCCCGGCGATGGCCGTCCGGATCCAGTGGTGATACGCCTGCGCCGCGTTGGGCCACAAATCAATGGGAAACTCCGCCTTCACCCGCAGCAGGTCGCTCCATTTCATCGCCCAATAATCCGCAAATTCGTCTCGCGCCAAAAGCTGATCAATGAGTTTACTGCGTTTGTCCGGGTCGCGATCCAGAATAAAACTGCTGGCTTCGCGCGCGGACGGCTGGGTGCCAATCGCGTCCAGATAGACACGCCGGACAAAGACCGCGTCGGAACAGAGATTAGCCGGCTGGATGTCCAGTTGTTTCAGCCGGTCGAAAACGAGCCGGTCAATTTCACCCGCCGGTGCCAGCTTGGCCGGGCTTTCATACGGGCTGGTTTGCGCCCGGCCGGCAATCGCCCCGGTCAGGACGGCCGTCAGAACCAGCGCTGAAATCACCGATATTTTCATGGCATGATACGACCTGTAAATTCTTTGCCCGCCCTGGCGCTGCCGGGATTGGAATCACAACCAAGGAGTTGGACGGACATTTTGCCCGGTTGGTTACTGGCCATTGGCAATTTTGATGTAACTCGAATGCCGCCTGCTCCGTCATAATAATCAGTAAATGCCGTAAAAAGGAGATGTATATGCCTGCCGAAGCCGTGCCCTCCCGGAGCCCAGCCCAGCCTTGTGCCGCGCCCGCGCGCATCCGCCGCCAGCACGGCGACGGGTTGGACCTCGTCGTGGTCGAGTCCTCACCCGTCTCCGAGCTGCATTTGACCGTGACGCCGATGAAAGGCGAATCCATTCACGCCATGGCCAAACGGCTCGCCGAAGCGTTGAATCCGTGGGATGCCA
Organism: uncultured Verrucomicrobiae bacterium; assembly: GCA_963744965.1. GTDB lineage: Bacteria > Verrucomicrobiota > Verrucomicrobiia > Limisphaerales > UBA11358 > UBA11358. The sequence goes on along the minus strand of CAVUVT010000005.1, from coordinate 203,805 downwards.
CGATGGTGCGACAAATTGTTTTTGGATCGGCGGCGGCATACCCGGCTATGCGCAAAACCTTGCGCCAGGTGCTGGACGACCCCGAACTGCCGGTCGCTTGGGTGGAGGGCGCCGGTTGCGGTGAAAATGTGATTGCCGGAATGCAAGTTCACGCCGTCACCGGCGCGCGCGTCCGGACGCTTGGCACCCATGGTGTTGTGGCCCGGATTTGGGATGATGCCTTGGCCACCCGTTGCGTGGTCAACCCGGTTTTGCCAGCACGGACACAGGCCACGGCGCCGGAACAGGCCCGTGAAGTTTTTGAAAAACTTCAAACCGGCCTGGCTGCGGCGGGCATGACCATGAAAGACATCGTGCGGACCTGGTTTTATCTCGACGACATGCTTTCGTGGTATGGCGACTTCAACCGCGTCCGGAATGACGTTTTCGCGCGCAACGAACTGCGACCGCCCAATCTTCCCGCCAGCACGGGCGTGGGCGGTCGCAATCCGATGGGCGCTGCGCTGGCCGCCGCCGCGTGGGCCATCCGTCTGCATGATGAGGCTGCCAAAGTGATGCATTTTGCCCCGTCACCGGAACAGTGCCCGGCGTCATCCTACGGGAGCGCCTTCAGCCGGGCGGTGGAAATGGGGTGCGCCGGATTTCGGCGGTTGCTGATTTCCGGCACGGCCAGCATTGCGCGCGACGGAAAAACGGAACACATCGGCGACACGCGGGCGCAAATCGAGCGCTCGATGCAGGTCGTCGGGGCCATTCTCGAATCGCGGCGGATGACGTTTGCGGATGCCGCGTTCGCCACGGCTTTTTTCAAGCACCCTGCCGACTCACCGTTGTTTGCAGACTGGCTGGCCCGGCACGGACTGCAATCCATGCCGGTGGTCAGCACAAACTGCGACATCTGCCGGGACAACCTGCTGTTCGAGATCGAGTTGGAAGCCGTTCAGGTGTAGCTGCGACGCCTCGTCGCAGTGGGGTGAACGCGGTGCCCCCGCCGCGAGATTCCCGCGCACCGGGCAGTTCGTGGTTTTCATCAATGGCGACGAGGGCGTCGCCGCCACACAGGCGCGACGGGGCGTCGCGACTACCATTGACAAACCAAAAGTGTTTGACTGGTCATGGCCTCGGCGCATCATGCCCGCGAAGTCAGGCTGGCGGGACGGGACAAGGCCTTCGGACTTTGGCTTTTCCCGGCAAACAGACATCCAATGACACAGTGAGTTTGTCCGAATAATACTGTTCGGCAGCGATGAGGGCACAACGTTCGGCCCGGGAGCAATTACCATGAGAATACGACTTCGATCCGCTCAACTCGGCGTTGCTGCCATTGTTATTCTTGGTCTCGGCGTCGTGTTTTTCGAATTCGTTGTCCTGCGAGGTCGTACACCGGGGATCGATTCTCCCCGAAGCATCAGTTCACTGGAGAGACAGGAGATTGGAGGAGTCCAGCAGTGGATTCTTATTCGAGGGCACGATCGTACCAAACCGGTCCTCCTGTTCCTGCACGGCGGTCCAGGAATGCCTGCGATGTTCCTCGGCCATGCATTCCAGCGGGAGCTTGAACGTGACTTTGTTGTTGTGCATTGGGACCGGCGGGGAGCCGGGAAGTCGTTTGCAGCGTGGTCTCAAGAGACAGGCGTGAGCGTCAGCCAGACCCTCGCTGACACTTATGAACTTACCCAGAGCTTGCGGGCGCGTTTTGGTCAACAGCGAATCTACCTCGTGGGCCATTCGTGGGGGAGCTATTTGGGGCTGTTGGCCGCCCAGGCACACCCGGAGTGCTACTCGGCCTTCATCGGGATGGGGCAAGTCGCCGGAACCCGTGATGAAGTTGATGCGTTGCGACGTGCGTTTCTGCGCCAGGCAGCAAAAGAAGCTGGTGATTCGGCGCTTCAAGCCCGAGCTGCAGATGTGTCCCGAGAAATCACTGAGGATGATCTGTTTCGCTGCGGTGGGGAGTTATACGCGTCCAGAAGCTTTTGGCCGATCCTGAGGACTGGACTGGCTGCTCCGGAATATACTCTCCGCGACGCGCTAAACGTGAAAAAAGGGGCGGATCTCGTTGGGCGTGAGATGAAGTACGATGTCGCGCCCAAGCCTTTGGAAGGAGAGATTCATAAGATAGATGTGCCGGTATTCTTCTTTCTGGGACGGCACGATCTCAACACCCCATCGGAACTCGCAGCGCAATACCTGGACCGGCTCGACGCTCCACTCAAGCGGATTGTGTGGTTCGAAAAATCGGCACATTTTCCGTTCTTTGAAGAGCCAGACCGCTTCCACAAAGAGATGCTTCAGACTGCGGAGGCGGTGGCCGGATTCTGGAACAACCGAAGCAACCGCGAAGTGACTGCACGTGTTACAGCCGTCGCCGAACCAGACGGTGCAACGAATGGAGCCAGCCGCTGACAAACCAAAAGGGAACCTCTGCAAAGCGTGTAGCATCGAGGCTGTGCCTCGAAATCGGCGCACAGCGCCGACACTACAACGCTTCGCCAGAACGCCACCAAAAGGGGTTGACTGGTCATGGCCGGGGCGCATCATGCCCGCGAAGTCAGGATGGCGGGAAGGGACAAGACATTCGGACTTTGGCTTTTTCCGGAAAAGACATCAAATGACAAAGTGAGTTTGTCCAAACAATGCTTTTATTCGCCATGAGAATATTCAGCGTGAAATCCGTGCGCTACATGCTTGCAGCCGTCGGATTCCTGTGTCTGGTTTTTACCTCCGGCTGTTTAGTGCCGCCGCTCCCCACTAAATTCTATACGAATGAAGATGTTCTTGCCGTCAGGTGCGATGCTCATAGCAATGTCGTCGAGCGCCTTGTCAAAAAACAATCAGTGATGTTGCATCTCGATACTGGCGGCATGCTGATTTGCGAGGGTTCCGGCATCGCCGAAAAAGATTTTGCTAGGCGTGTCTACGTGGACAGAACTAATCAATCAAACGTCAGGTACAAAAGCTTAGAAAGTATAGATCGGAATATGCCTTACTGGGCTTGGTTCTCCAGAGACTGGCACTTTCGCCCGATATTAGGGACTAATCTCTGGGCCGCAGTTCATGGGCTGCTTAATTTCTATAGTTGGCCACCAGCGGGGGTTACCAACGACTGGGAGAAGGATGTTGGATTTGATATTTATGTTATCACGCCCGACACCCTCAGCGTAAAACGGTTGACTGCATTTGCGCCTGCCGGACGGCATGGGTTCCCCGAGTTGATGTTCGACTCGGCGAACCAGCATCTCACCTATCGCACCCGGCACGGGTATGAGATCTACAGCCTATTGGACGACACAATTTTCTCCGGTCGCCAGCCTTCGGAATGCCTGGCACTCGTACCAAGAGATTTCGGTCACAGCGATACTTCGGACAAGCAAATATGGTGGGAGGAGAGAGGGACGAACTACTGGGCTGCTGTGGTGACGGGGCCGGTGGATGAATACAGCAGAAACACAAACAAGTTTGTGATCAGCGTTTACAATGACCTCTCCGGCAAGCCACTTTATCGTCAAGAGATTGACATGAGGAATTTCGCCGACCTGAATTGTCTCCGCTTCGACGCAACCAATCACTTGGTTACCTACAAATCAGGAGGCGATGATTTTGTTTATAACGTTTTGGAAAACAGTTTAATGAAGAAAGACGAGGCAAAATGATGTGGCGGCAAAGGCTGGTACAGAGAACGGGAACCAGCCGGTTCTTGCCAGCAATGAATGCGCCGATTGATCCCGCTTGGCGGGACAGCTACTTTCCCGCCGCCAGCAACTCGTTCACTTTTCCCATCACGGCGAAGGCGTCGGCCACGTAAAGCACGTCGGCTTTGCCGCGCGCCCAGCCGCAGTTCGGGTCCAGGCTGATGGCGCGGCGCTCGGCGATGAATCGCCAGCCGACGGTGTGCGGTTCCTCACCGTGACAGCAGGTGCTCAATCCCTTCGCATGACGCGGCGTCGAGCCGGTCTGGCCAATCTGGTTCAGGTGCGACAAAAACGACAGCACGGCCTGGCCTTCGCCGCCAAGGTCCACCAGCGATTTGCTGCTGCCCAGCGAGGCGCGGCTGACTTGAAGGAAATTGCGGATCAATTTTTCCGCCTCCGGCACGTGCGTCTGGCCGTCAGCCTGTTTCTTCGTCCAACCCGCGCCGGTGACGAAGAGCAGTTCCGCGTCGGGCCGGATGGTTTGGGCGTCCGCCTTCGGTTCGCGCAGGCCGACCACCGTGGTGCGTTTGCAGGCGTCGGACAGATTAACGGTCACCGCTTCCACCTTGGCCGTGCCGACGCCGCATTCGCACGCGGTTTGGCTGCCGGGGTCAACGAGGATGAACCAGGGCCGTTGCGCGCGGGTGAGCGTGGCTTCCATGCGCTGGCGGTAATACCAGCGGTTGATGGCCGGCTTGCCGCCGGCATCGGCCACGCCGGTCACGTGGGTGTCGGCGCGTCCGCCGAGGCGTTGCGCGACACCGGGCAGCACGCGCGCCCAGCGTGACGTCGCCGGAGCGACAACAATCGTGGCTTGGGCCGACTTGCAAATGGCTTCCGCCGCCGCCGCGTCGGACGCGTAGCGCGACTGGGCAAAGTCCTTGCCGGCCACGCCAAAATATTTTGTGGCGGGACAGGCGGCGATGGAATCCGCGGCCGCCTGGACGGTTTCGCCGACGAGACCCACGACGAGGCTGGAACCGGCGAGCGATTTGTTCAAGGTGCGGGCCGCGTGCAGCGCTTCGCGGGCGGATTTGGCGAGCGAGCCATCGGCCTCGGTGTGGGCGAGAAGTAAAATTGTTTCCATAAATTGATTTAGCCGCAAAAAGGCGCAAAAGGCGCAAAATTAAACTGCTTCTGATAGCACATATTTTCTTACTTCCAGTTTGCTTGAGCCGAAATTGATTAGGAGGCCGTGCTTAATCCGGCAACCTCGTAGGTAACCCAAGAGTTGAGCCACATGTTCGTCGGCAATGGCTTTGCAGGCTTTCAATTCAACAATAAGTTCGCCTTCGACGAGCAAATCGGCGAGATAGTCGCCGAGAACAGTTCCATCCTCGTCCAGAACCTGCAATGGGTGTTGCTGTTCGACCCGCACTCCGGCCTTCCTTAAGCGATGGGCCAACCCGTTTTCATAGACCTTTTCCAAATGGCCGTGCCGGAGATGACGGTGAAGCGCAAACACCGTCTCACGAATCAAATCGCAAAGCTCGAAAATTTCTTTTTCTGTTTTCATGGTTTTGCGCCTTTTGTGCCTTTTTGCGGCAATTCCTATTTCTTAATCCACTCGACGATTTCTTTTGCGATCTCGTCGGCCGATTTGTCCTTCACGATTTTGGTTTCGCGCAATTGTTTCGGGAGCGAGACACTCGCGAAGCTCAAGCCTTCGCCGGCGAGTTTCACCGGTTTGGCCTTTTGCAACGCGGGCATCACGGTGCGCATGTTGACCATGCCCACCTGCGGATTGTTCTTGGGTTCCGGCAGATTGCCCGTGGCCCAGCCGAGCAGCGCGGGCGCGCCGGCGCACTTCGAAATCTGATGTTTGCCACCCTCGATGCGCTCCAAAATTTCCAGCGAACCGTCGGCGGCGATTTTCAGTTCATCCACGCCTTGGAACTGGTCGTTAATGCCGAGCCGTTCGCCGACCATCTGCATGGTGGCGCCGGCGCCGCGCGAGGCGGATTCCCAACCGCCGAACACGAGCAGTTTGGATTTGTCGAGACCGGGGATGGCCTGGATGGCATCGGCGAGGGCGGCGGCGACTTCTGCGGCCTCGGTGAACCCGCTAGCCGGGCCGTCGAGCGCGACGAGTTCGAACGGCACCTTTTGCGCGACCGTCATCATGACCTGCTGGAGCTTGGCCTTGGGGCCGAGGCTGACGAGCCAGACTTTACTGCCGGGCGAGTTTTTTGTCAGGTTGGCGGCCTCGTAAAGCGCGTGACTGGCCCACGGGTCGAGGACGGCGGGCAGCATCATTTCATTTTTCAAAGCGGGACCGGTCGGGCCGGTGACCGGTTCCAGGGTTTGGAGCGGGTCCGGCACGATGCTGCCGCAAACGACGATTTGATAGGCAATGCTCATAAAGTTATTAAACCACGAATGGACACGAATTCAGACAAATCCAAGTCATGCCGCTTTTGGCACCAGATCAATTTGCAGGTTCACCCCCAACGCTTGGGCCACTTTTTCCAGCGTGCCGAGCGTCAGGTTGGCGTCGAACCGTTCCAGTCGGCTGACATTGGCCTGCCGGGAACCGATGGCTTTGGCCAGGTCCGCCTGCGTCATGCCGCGCCGCTCGCGCAGCTTGATGATCTGGAGCACCAGCTCGATGCGCTTGTCCTCGGCGTCGTAGGCGGCCCGGAACTCCGGGTTCTGCAACTTGCGCTTGAGGCAGGCGTCAATATCCCCGTGCGCCCGGTTACTTGATGCCGGCGTGCGGCGGTGGTTCGCAGTTTTCATAGTAATCTCGCATTCGTTTCGCCCGGACGATTTCAACGGGCGATGTTTTGTCGGTCTTTTTCAAATAGCCATGCGTGAAGATCAAGCGGTCACCCCGGCAATAGAAAAAGAACGAACGATGCTCTCCCGCCCGCAGGGAAAGCCGCAGTTCAAATATGCCGTCGTCCAGATGCTTCGCATAAGGCGGTCGCCGCAATTCTTCGTGCGCGGCCAGTCGTTTGGCCCAGGCCAGAACCTTCGCTTGATCCGTTGCTGGCAGTTCTTCCAGGCCGTCCAGGAACGGGCATCGTCCGTTTCCCAGCCGGACACAGCCAAGCGACAGGTTCATAATATATCGTTTATGATATGCTGTCAAATGTTGGAACTATGGCGCCCAAGCGAACCATTTCCATGGTCTGGAGCGGGTCCGGCACGATGCTGCCGCAAACGACGATTTGACAGGAAACGCTCATGCGGATGGCATTAAAGCGGAGAGAATACAAACAGCCAATAGGATTCTACACGGCCAAGCGCGTTTTGGGTGGGGCGAGGCTACTGACAAGCCGGCCTTTTCAGAAGAATCCGGCGCGCGAGGACGCCCGCCCCACCCAAATTGGATTTGGCCAACAGGTCTTCGAGATGCTACCGCAAACGCCCATTGGTATTTCGGTTTTGAGTTCCGCCTTCAGGCGGGCGGGTCGCAAAAGACAAAGCCCAACTGCCTGAAGGCAGAACTCCAAGCAGCCAGCACTGTTTTTTCGCTCGACCGCGCCGGCGGCCCGGATATGATGGCCGCCATGCGAATGGGCAGAACCAATCCCTACTTAACCGCCTAACATCAAAACGCAAAACCGTATCATCCCTCCAATTCGGGCATCCAAGAACAAACCCAAGAAACCGAAGAGAAATCCATGAGCAACGAAAATCAGAAATGTCCGGTAATCGAAAGAGCCATTTACGGGTTTGGTGATCTGGCCTCCTGCCTGTTCTGGCAGACCATCACGTTGTATCTGCTTTTCTTTTATACCGATGTGTTTGGCATGGCCGCCGCCGCCGCCGGAATCATGATCGGAGTCTCCCGGTTGTTGGATGCTTTTTTTGATGTGGTCATCGGTATGACCGCAGACCGGACCGGCACCCGGTGGGGCAAGTTCAGGCCCTATTTATTATGGATGGCGGTTCCGCTGGCGGTTTCAGCGATTCTGGCATTTACCACGCCCAGCTTTGGCGGCGCGGCGAAAATGGTCTATGCCTATGTCACTTTCATTTTTTTCATGTTCATGTATTCGGCCATCAACATTCCCTACACGGCCATGCTCGGGGTCATCAGCGGGGACCCGGTCGAAAGAACGAGCGCCTCGTCTTTTAAATTTATCGGCGCTTATGTGGGCGGTTTTATCGTTTCCGCCACGGCCTTGCCGCTGGCCCGGTATTTCGGGCACGACGGCGCCGACCCTCAGAAGGGCTGGCACATGACGCTGCTGATTTACGGCGTGGCGGCGGTCGTTCTCTTCCTGCTCACGTTCCTGATGACGCACGAACGCATCACCCCGATCGCCAAGGAAAGAACGTCCATCGCCAGGGACCTGGGAGACCTGACCCAGAACGTGCCCTGGATGTTGTTATTTGCCGCGACTATTCTTTTCATCCTCTTCGTTTGCATCCGCATGAGTGTGACCACTCACTATTTCAAGTATTACATCGGAGAACAGGAAGTGACCCTCTTTGGCACAACCCACAAATATGGCTTTGAGGTGTTGGCGTCCGCTTTCAACACTATTGGTCAGGCTCTGGCCATATTGGGAGTCATCCTGGTCCCGTGGTTCGCAAAAGTCTGCGGGCGAAAGAATGCGCTGATCATTCTTTTCGTCACCGCGCTTATTTGCACCGGCTCATTCTATTTCTTCAAACCGGAAAACCTGCTGCTGATTTTCCTCTTTCAGATCATCGGCTCACTGACGGGCGGCCCCATTTCCGCGCTGTTATGGGTTCTGTACGCCGACACCGCCGACTATTCCGAATGGAAAACCGGCCGCCGGGCCACCGGGCTTGTGTTTTCGGCTTCCATCATGTCGAACAAGATTGGCTGGACCGTTGGGAGTGTGATCGCGGGCGTGATTCTATCGCAGACCGGATTCGTGGCCAATGTCGTTCAAAACGCGGATGTCCAGAATGGTCTGAAAGCGATGATGAGCATAATCCCAACCGCGATCGGAGTGGTCGCATTAATCGTTCTCTTGTTTTACAAATTGGACGAGCCGACCATGGCAAAAATCAAGGCGGACCTGGATGAAAGACGGAAGTTGAGCGAAACCGGCACGGCGACCATGTAACCAATCCATTCGCCGCAAAGACCGAAAAGATTACAGAATATGACATTGTTTTTTGGCGTCCCCGGCGCGCATGGCAGTAAGATAATTTTGTTTTCCATTTAACAACCAACCAGGACAAAAAGATGAAGCACACAATTATTGGCGAAGCCCTACCCAACCTGCCGTGGGAAGACAGACCCGAAGGTTGCCTCGACGTGCTGTGGCGATACAGCGGCAATCCCATCCTGAATTGGAACCCCATCCCCAAGGCGGCGCGCATTTACAACAGCGCGGTGCTGCCGCATAAAAGTGAATTTGTTGGCGTCTTCCGCGCCGACCAGAAAAACGGGCGGGCGACGCTTTTTTTCGGCAAAAGCAAGGACGCCCTCCAATGGAAAATCGGCCCCGACCCGATCCAGTGGGTGGATGAAAAGGGGAAACCCAATCCGACCAGCTATGCCTACGATCCGAGGTTCGTAAGGATTGACGGCACCTGCTACATCGTCTGGTGCGACGACATGCACGGGGCATCCATCGGCCTGGGCCAGACCACGGATTTCAAGACCTTCATCCGGATGCCGAACCCGCTGATGCCCTTCAACCGGAACGGCGTTCTTTTCCCGCGAAAGATCAACGGCAAGTATCTGCTGTTGAGCCGGCCCAGCGACAGCGCCCACACGCCGTTCGGCGATATTTACATGAGCGAAAGTCCCGATCTGATTTATTGGGGCAATCACAAATACGTCATGGGCAAGGGCGGGAGCGGCTGGTGGCAGGGCACTAAAATCGGCGCCGGCCCGATTCCGATCGAGACCACGGAAGGCTGGCTGTTATTCTACCATGGAGTTTCCGGGACGTGCAACGGTTTCGTTTACAGTTTTGGCGCGGCAATCCTGGACATCAACAAACCTTGGAAGGTGCTGTACCGGACGCGCGATTATCTGCTCACGCCGGAGAAGCCGTACGAGACGACCGGCTTTGTGCCGAACGTGACGTTCCCCTGCGCGAACCTCTACGATGCCGCGACGGGCCGCATCACCATTTATTACGGCGCTGCTGACACCTGCACAGCCATCGCGTTTACTCAGGTGGATAAATTGATTAATTACATCAAGAAAAACTCGGAAGTTTAACCGCATCAAAATCAATCAGCCACTCATCCCAATCAGGAGCAAAGATGGCACCCGAAACGACCGCAAATAATACCGGCCAGATCGTCCGGGATCGCGTCCCGATTCTTACCAAAATGGCCTATGGCTTGGGAACGGCGCTGGATATGTGGGGGATTTGGCTGTATGCGAGTGTTGCGGTAGGGGTTTTTAATATCTATTTGGGCGTTCCTTATTGGCAGGTAGGCCTGGCGTTGACCTTGATCCGCTTTTACGACGCGTTTACTGATCCGTTTGTGGGCTGGATATCGGACAACGTCCGGACAAAATACGGTCGGCGTCGCCCATTCATTTTAATCGCCGGCATTTTGTGCGGCTTGGGGCTTCCGATATTGTTTCTGGTGTCACCTTCCTGGTCGGATAAGACAATTTTAGGATTATCGGCTGTTTTCTGGTATATGATTTTGTCGAATATGGTTTACATCCCCATATTCAGCTGTTTCACAGTGCCGTTTAACAGTTTGGCCAATGAGCTGTCTCCCGATTACGAGGAGCGCACCTCTATTATGACCTACCGAAGCGCGATGCAGAAGGTCTTTGAGGTGGCTAATTTCTACGGGTTGAAATTTACGAACCTTGCGTGGTTTCTTATCCCCGGGACCGACAAGCATAACGTGCTTCGCGGCATGGAGGTATATACCTGTATCCTCGGCGTTGTAATGGCAGTCTTCGCCATAATAATCTTTCTGCGGGTCAAAGAGCGGTATTACGAAAAGATTGTTGTCAAAAAAAACCAGGATCACGTTTCTCTTAAAAGCGCCCTTTATGAAACGCTGACCTGTCGGCCGTTTCTGTTTATGCTGCTGGTTGGCGCTTTTTTTAACCTCGGTACGAGTATGTTGGGCACACTGGGCTATGTCACGACGGTCTATTATGTCTGCGGCGGTAATCAGGCGCTCGGCAATGACTGGAATCTCTGGATGGGTCTGGCGTTTATGTTCGGCGGGCTTATCGGGGCTCCTGTGCTCAACCGGGTCGCATATTTTGCCGGCAAACGTAATGCGCTCATTATTACCGCCTTGATCGGCATAGTTGCTTACGCAAGCTCCTGGTATCTTTATAACCCCCATATCCAGTGGTTGCAGCCAATCGCTTCGGGACTGATGGGGCTTACCGCCTCCGGCCTCTGGATGCTGTATGGCGCTATCTGTGCCGACGTCATTGATTACGACGAGCTTCATACCGGCAAACGCCGCGAGGGTTCTTTTACTTCCTGCGGAACGTATATTCTCAAACTGGGCAGTTCGCTGGGAGGTTTTTTGGCGGGGGCCATTATTAGCAAGGTTGGTGATAATGCCGCTCTCCAAGCAGGGAATCCTGACACTATTTTCTGGGTTCGCGTCATGCTTGCCGTTGTCCCTATTGTTGGCATGGCTTTGGTGATAGCCTTTGTTTTACAAGTGCCGCTGACCAAAAAGATTTGCGAGGAAATCCGGCTGAAACTCGAAGCGCGCCGGGGCGAAGTTTAACCATCAAATTAGACAAACAGGTGAATTATGAAATTCGGATATTTCGACGATCAAGCGAAGGAATATGTCATCGAACGACCCGACACGCCGCGGTCCTGGGCCAACTATCTCGGCTCGACGGAATACGGCGCCATCATCACCAATAACGCAGGCGGTTACAGCTTTTACAAGTCGGCCGCCGAGGGGCGCCTGACGCGGTTGCGTTTCGACGACGTCCCAACCGACCAGCCGGGCCGGTATATTTATATCCGTGACCAGCAGTCGGGCGACTACTGGTCGAACGCCTGGCAGCCCGTCGGCAAACCCTTGGACCAGTATAAAACCACCTGCCGGCATGGCACGGCTTATACCATCATCAATTCCCGGTATTCCAAGATTGAAACGGAAACCACCTATTTCGTTCCACTGGGCAAGCATTTCGAATGCTGGCTGTTGAAGGTCACGAACCGGGACGCGGTAAAAAGAAACCTGAGCCTGTTCACCTTCGTCGAATACCCAAACCTCTGGAAGTGCTTCCACGATTTTCTCAACCTGCAATACTCGCACGGCATAGTGAAAATGGATTTCGTTGACGGCATCATTGATTACGGAAGCTCCGTCCTCATCAGCGGCCAGGATAACCGGTCTTTTCTGGCGTTCTTGGGCGGCGAAATCGCCGGCTTCGACACCGACCGTGACGTGTTCATCAGCCCGTATCGCGGCTACGCGAATCCGATGGTCGTCGAAAAAGGCCAATGCACCGGCTCAAAGGCCTTTGGCGATGACGGCTGCGGCACCATCCAGATGGATATCGAGCTTGAGCCGGGCCAGACCAAAGAGCTGGTCGTCCTGATGGGTCGCGGCAAGGCGGCGGTCGAAGGCAGAAAAACCGTCAAGCAGTTCGGCAGCATCGCCAGGGTCAAAGCCGAGTTCGAAAAACTCCGCCAGTACTGGCACCGCCGCATCGGGGGATTGAGCGTCTCCACGCCCGATCCGCAATTCAACAGCATGATGAACATGTGGAGCCCGTTCAATTGCCTCATAACCTTCGCCTGGTCGAGGATGGCCAGTCTCATCTACAGCGGCGAACGCGACGGGCTGGGGTATCGTGATACCGTCCAGGATTTCATGGGCGTCATGCAAATCATCCCGGATGAGGCGAAAAAGCGTCTCGAACTAATGATTACCGGGCAAGGCTCCACCGGCGGCGCGATGCCCATTGTCATGGCCTTCACGCACAAGCCCGGCAGGGAAAAAATGCCCAAGGAAGACGAATACCGTTCCGATGACTGCCTGTGGCTGTTCAATGCGATTACCACCTACGTCAAGGAAACAGGCGACATCGCCTTTTATAACAAGGTCCTGCCCTACGCCGACAAGGGCAAGGCGACGGTGCTCGGCCATCTCCGCCGGGCGATTGAATTCAATCTCAAACGCACGGGCAAACACGGCCTGCCCAGCGGCCTTTTCGCCGACTGGAACGATTGCCTGCGGCTGGGCACGGGCGGCACCTCGGTGTTCGTGGCCTTGCAGGTGCGTTACGGCCTGACAACCTATATCGAGATTTGCGGAACCTTCGGCAAGACCGCCGAAATCAAATGGGCGAAAAACCAGCTCGAAATCATTGACCGAGAGCTCGACCAGTTCGGCTGGGACGGCAAATGGTACGTCCGTGCCTACAAGGAAACCGGCGAGAAAATCGGTTCCCACGAAAACAAGCAGGGGTCCATTTATCTCAACCCGCAATCCTGGGGCGTCATCAGCGGCCACGCCGATGAAAAGCGCGCCGAGCAGGCGATGCAATCGGTTAAGGAAAAGCTCGCGACCGATTACGGCCTGATGCTTTGTGCGCCGCCTTATGAGAACATGCCCTGTGCGGAAATCCGCTCGATTGTGTTCAACAAAGGCGTCAAGGAAAACTGCGGCATTTTCAACCACACGCAGGGCTGGGCGGTCATGGCGGAAACGATGCTCGGTCACGGTGACCGGGCCTTCAAGTATTTCCGCAGCTCCCTGCCGGCTTCGTTCAACGACAAGGCCGAGATTCGCGGCAGCGAGCCGTATGTCTATTCGCAATACACCCACAGCATTTTCAGCAAACGCTACGGCGCCTCGCGCGTCCCCTGGCTCACCGGTGCCGCCACTTGGGCGTACTACGCCGCGACCCAATACATCCTGGGCATCCGGCCCGAACACAACGGCCTGCGCATCGATCCCTGCATCCCCTCGCCTTGGAAGGGATTCACCGCCACCCGCCGGTTCCGGAACAAAACGCTCAATATCAAGGTGGTAAACCGCGCCGGCGTCCAGAAAGGCGTCAAAAAAATCACGCTCAACGGCCAGCCCATTGCCGGCAATCTGGTTCCCTTGTCCAAAATGAAAAAGGAGAATGACGTTGTGGTCGAGATGGGATAATCAGAATCATTGGTAGGGCGCGTCACTTCCGCCGTCGCAAGACTATGGCGGGACAAGCCGTGCGCGCCGCAATCCTTGCGTAATGGCGGTGATCCGTGACCGTCGCCATTTTAATTCCACCGTCGCTCACGGAAAGCCGCTACAAAAAAACGCGGAATAGTGCAGTTGCTAACCGCGCCCGGGAAAGAATTGTTGCACCATCTCCCGCACTTCAACCAGCCACGCCGCGCGCTGTTGCGGGGTGCTGGTGACAATTACGGTGAACGTGCGGCGATGCACCTTCCGCACGCCGCACAAGCCGAACACGCAATTCTTCCAAAGCGTTTCCAGCGGATCGCCGAAAACTTTCCGCTCGCGCTCGTCCGGCGTGTTGGCAGTATTGAAAACAATCGCCGCCTTCGCCTTGAGCAACCCCACCGGCACACCTTCGCCTGCGTCGCCTTCGACAAAGCGATATGCCACTTCCGGCCGCAGCACGCGGTCAATCCAGCCTTTCAGAATGGCCGGCGGCATGCCCCACCAGTTCGGATGCACAATGATGATGCCGTCAGCCCTGGCAATTTCTTGGCAGTGCCGGGCCACAACCGGATCGAGCTTCGCATCCTTTTGAAGTTCCTCCGCCGGGAGCAGCGGTGGAAATTGTTCCTGGCAGAGATCGCGGAGAACGACCGTGTGGCCGTTCCGGCGAAGTGAGTCCGCCGCCGTGTTGGCGATGGCGTGGTTGAAACTCCCGGCATTTGGATGAGCAAGGATGATGGAAATGTTCATCAATTCGTTGGGCAGTGTAATTGGCTAAGGCCGAGGCCGGAAAGCGATTTCATCGGGACCGATAAATACAACCGCCCAATTCGTCCACCTTCCGCCATGCCGCCAGGAAAGACAGATGATGTCTCCCGATCAAAAGCCGATGCTTACGCCGCCGTCAACCGGAAGGACGACTCCCGTGACAAATCGAGCTGCGGGGGAACACAGATAGGTCGCCGCCAGACCAACATCTTCCGCTTTCCCGAAGCAATTCATGGGCGTGCGCCCGAGTATTTTTTGGGCGCGCCCAGGGTCGCCGTTCAGCGCTTTGCGCATCATGTCCGATTCGATCCACCCAGGCGCGATGGCGTTCACGCGAACCCCGTGCGGCGAGGCTTCGGTTGACAGCGAGCGAACCATTCCCAGATAAGCCGATTTTGCCGCCGAGTACGCCGTAACCAGCGGAATGCCGAACAGCGAGGCCATCGAAGCGATGAACAGAAGGTTGCCGTGCCCGCGCTTGATCATATCCGGCAGGACGACCCGCGTGAGACTGAATGCCGCCACGACATGGGTTTGAAGCACGGCATTGAATTCAGCGGGCGTTGTGTCCACCGCCGGTTTTTTGAGGTGAATGCCGGCGTTGTTCACGAGGATGGAAATGCGCCCGGCGCGTTTGTTGATGCATTGAAGCAGCGCCCCGGCCTCGTCGAACTTCGTAACATCATGCGGTTCAAAAATCGCGGCCTTGCCCAATTTCCGCGCTGCTTTTTCCAATACATCCGCGCGGCGTCCCACCAGGACAACCCGGGCACCCGCCTGCGTGAAGCAGGTGGCGATCCCCAAACCAAGGCCGCTGCCGCCGCCGGTGATGAGTGCGGTTTCGCCTTTTAGTGAGAAAGAATTTTTCATGGTGTCAGACTCATTCCTTTTCGAGGTGTTGCAAGGCCGCCCGCATATAGCCCAGGGCGAACGCCATTCCCGCGTGCCAGGGCGCGTTGCAGGACATTTGCGGAGTGTGATCGGGGATCAGCACGCCTTCGAACCGGTTCTTTTTCAGGATGCGCAGGATGCGGAGCATGTCAATATCGCCGTCATCAATGAAGGTCTCGCGATAGAATGGCACTTTGCCGGTGACGTTGCGGAAATGAACGTAAGCCAGTTTGCTTTGCCGGCTGTATTGTTCCACGGCTTCGTAAATATCGCCCTCCGCCATTTCTGCGAGCGACCCCAGGCAGAATTCCAGGGCGTTGGCCGGGCTGGGTTTCAAATCTATGGCCCGCTGGTAAAGGCGCGGCTGATAGACGAGCCGGGGCTGCCCGCGCATCGTCGGCAGCGGCGGATCATCCGGATGCAGGGCGAGTTTGACGCCCGCCCGCTCGGCAACCGGCACCAGCGCTTCCAGAAAAACGCCGAGGCGTTTCCACAGCTCTTCGCTGGTGCTGGCGGGGACGGCGCCGGGCGGAGCGTCCGGATCGTAAACCATGTTCCAAACCATGCCCCTCGGCATGGGCGCCTCGAGCGGCCCTTCCATCCCCACTGACATTGCGTTGCCCCGCGCGTAGGGACGATGTGTCCGTCCGCAGACACCCGCGATGCTGAAATTATATCCCATGATCGGAATCCCCGCCTTGCCGAGGTTCCGGATGATCCCCTTCAGATTTTCGAGTTGCTGCCCTTTCTTCGGGCCATCCAGCAGAATATCGTGCCAGTGGGCGGGATCGAAGTTTTCAATGGCCTCGAGCGTCAGCCCCTCGGCTTCAACGGCCCGGCGTAATTCCAGCAACTCCTCGAACGTCCAAAGTTTGTCGGGATCTCCGGCCAGCCCCCAGCCGCATTCGCCGCCGGTGGGCTGGTTGTCGCGGGGGTTATGGGCGCCGCCTTTGAAGTAATCCACCAGATGCGCCACAATGTGCGTGGCGCCCGCCTGCCGTGCGAATTGGAAATTTTCGCGCGTCAGCATGTGCCGGTACAATCCAAGGCCAAGTTTCATCCAAGTCAATACAAAATCACATTTCTGCCGGCTCGGCAAATTTATGTTTTCAATCCGTGGGCGGCGTGATGTCGGCACGGAAGACGATTTCAGCGCGGACGGACAAAGGCAAACCGCCAAACACGTGAAACACGCAAAAAACAAGGCAACAGGAAATGCCGAAGGTGGAATTTTGCGGGTGGATTGTGAACAACTAATTTTTGTGCTTCGCCGCGCAGCCGCTACGATGACGCCATGTCCGACGCCTATGGCCAGCTCCTCGACGCGACGATCCAACATCTGGAGGATTTGAAAGCGCGTGGCGTGCGCCACGTGGCCGTCGCGCCCGAGACGCTCCTCGCCCTGTCACAGCCGCCTCCAACCGGAACGCCGGCCTCCGGCCCGGCACGCGCAGAAAGACAGAAACCCGCCGGGTCGGAGACCGGCGCTCCACAGCCCGTTGCCGAACAAACCACCCTGTTGGCGCTCCCGGGCGAAACCGTTCCCAGCCAAAGCCCGCCGCTCGACCCGCAGGCGAAAGCGTCGGCCTTCGCCGCGTTGCGCGAACGGGCGCTGGCGTGCGTCAAGTGTCCCCATCTCGCGTCGTCGCGCAAAAACGTCGCGTTCGGTGTCGGCAGCATTGACGCGCAGCTCATGTTTGTCGGCGAGGCGCCGGGCGCGGATGAAGACGAACAGGGCGAACCATTCGTTGGCAAGGCCGGCCAGTTGCTTACGAAAATCATCCAGGCGACGGGACTGAAGCGCGCGGACGTGTACATGGCCAACATTCTGAAATGCCGTCCGGACACGCCCGGCCAATCCGCCGGCAACCGCAAGCCGACCTCCGACGAAATGACCACGTGCATTCAGTATCTGCACGAGCAGATTGATTTGATCCGGCCCCGGGTCATCGTGGCGCTGGGCGCGACGGCGGTGGAAGGGTTGCTGGGCAAGACCCTCGGCATCACGAAACTGCGCGGCACCTGGAAGACGTATCGCGGCACGCCACTCATGCCGACGTATCATCCGGCGTATCTGCTGCGCAACCAGGCGATGAGCGAGAAGCGCAAAGTCTGGGAAGACATGCTGGCCGTGATGGAAAAACTCGAAATACCCATCAGCGACAAGCAGCGGAATTATTTTCTCAAAGGTTAATAACAAACAGATGCTCTTGCAAAAACGAGCCGTTTCTTGAACCAATTCTAAGCGCCAAAGACCAAAGCTCCTCACAATACTTAAGACGACTGCTCTCCCTTTCAAAGGGAGACGCTGGACTCTTACAAGAGCTCAAAGCATTTTTCGCAAATCCGAACGAAATAAGACCATTTTTGCAAAGCGTAGCGAAATCTGACTTCTCAAAATCTCAAATTAAACAACTTCCTGTAATCCTCCGCCGTGAACTTTTTTCTATGCGGCTTATAAGACACTCCACCGATGGTCGCGCAGTGCGTCTATTCGATTTGTCTAACAGCATGTTTGTTACAAAGAACTTAGGAGGTGAAGGTTTTTCTTTTCGCCAAGAGATTATGCCACTCATCGATGAGTTGATGACATACCTGTTAAAAAACGAGGTGCCGACAGAATTAAAAAAATTCTCTCTGAAGATTTCCCTTCGTCCTCAATGTCAAATACCATTGTTCTGGACGAATCGGTACAGTAACATTGTCGAATAAATTGCATAGTTCGGCCCCGCGGTGGCGCTGGAGAAACGATAGTCGCCACGGATAATGCTTCTAGGGTTACAGACAAGTCCAGCCGTAGCGGGAATCGCTCCAGCCAGAAAACCGTTGCACTACCGCTGATTTAAGCTGCATCAATTCACTTTGGCCGGTTGTGCTTTACCTCGACTCCTACTGAATTCGCGGATTGCTTCGGCCTCATTTTCCGCTATACCCAGCGCCCGAGGCTCAAAACCATTGCCGCCATTCAAGGATTTACGGCCAGCGGCAAAGTGTGGTAAATTGCCTGCATGAAGTCGAACGACCTCATCACTGTTGATTCGGACATTCTCGGCGGCACGCCGGTGTTCAAAGGCACGCGTGTGCCGGTGAAGACGCTGTTCGAGTATTTGGAAAACAATTACTCGCTCGACGAATTTCTCGAATGTTTTCCGTCCGTGACGCGCGAACTGGCCCGTCGCGTCCTGGAAAGTTCCGAATCGGCGCTGCTGACGCCCGCCGCGGCATGAAAATCCTGCTGGACGAATGCGTCCCGTGGCCGATGCACAAATTTCTGACCGGCCATGAATGTTCGACCGTCCAACAACGCGGCTGGGGCGGAATTAAGAACGGCGATTTGATGCAACTGGCCGAAAAGGAATTCGATCTGTTCATCACGTCCGACCAAAACATCCGTTACCAGCAAAATCTTGCCGGCCGGCAAATCGCCATTCTCGAACTTTCGACCAATGACCATCGCCGCATTCAAAGCGCGGCGGCATTGATTCAATCCGTCGTTGCGACAATGCAGCCGCGAGAATTTCGTCGGTTGGAAATCCCATTTTAACTTTATGCATCAAATCATCCAGAGCTTGAACGACTGGTATTCGCACGCGCTGCAATCGGGCGGGTATCCGCTCGTCGCGCTGATGATGGTGGTGGAGAGCTCGATCTTCCCGCTGCCCAGCGAAATTGTGATTCCACCGGCGGCGCATCTGGCGGCCACGCATCAGATCGGGCTGTCGCTTTGGGGCATCGTGCTGGCGGGCACCCTCGGGTCGTGGATCGGCGCCACGCTGATGTATTGGGCGTCGCGCATTGCCGGCCGGCCGCTCGTGCTCCATTTCGGCAAATACTTTTTCATTTCCGCCTACAAAGTGGAAGGCGCGGAACGCTGGGCGGCGCATTACGGGGCGATGGGCATTTTCATTTCGCGCCTGCTGCCGGTGGTGCGGCATCTCATCGGCATTCCGGCGGGCATCGTGCGGATGAGTTACCTGCAATTTTCCCTGTTCACGCTGCTCGGCTCGGGCATCTGGTGTGCGGTGCTGTGCTGGCTGGGCGTGAAGATGGGGCAGGATGAACAATTGATGAAAGGCGAGTATCATCGCGTCACTCTTTGGCTCGCGGGCGCGATGCTGGTGCTGGGCGGGCTGTATTATTTCTTTGTGCATCGGCACATGACAAAAAAGGAAAAGGTTTGACGCGAATTGCGCGAATTATCGCCAATTGGATTCGCGTAAATTAGCGTAATTAGCGTCTAAAAAAACTTTGCGCCTGGGCGGCTTTGCGTTGAAATTCGGTTGTGCCTGCGACTGAAGCCATCCGTAAAAAACTGGGCGTCCTGCCGCACAAACCGGGCATCTACCTGATGAAGGACCGGTTCGGCACGGTCATTTACGTTGGCAAGGCGCGCGACCTGCGCAAGCGGGTGAACCAGTATTTCCATCCGTCGCGGCGCCTGGGCTGGGACCTGAAATTCAACGCGCTCGTCGAGGCCATCCATGATTTCGACATCCACGTCGTGCGGAGCGAACCGGAGGCGTTCCTGCTGGAAGGCAAGCTCATCAAGGAATTTCATCCGCGCTACAACATCAGTTTCCGCGACGACAAACGGTTCCTGATGCTCAAGGTGAACCTGAACGACCCGATCCCGAACTTCACCTTCACCCGGCTAAAAAAGGACGACGGCGCGCGTTATTTCGGGCCGTTCTCGAATTCCGGCGCCTTGCGCAACACACTCGCGCTGGTGCGGCGCCAGTTCAACCTGCGCGGTTGCCGCGTGTTCACGCCGGGTGAGGCCGACTACAAGCATTGCCTCTACGCGCACCTCAAATACTGCACCGCGCCGTGCATCGGCAACGTGACGCGCGAACAATATCTGGAGCAGGTCCTTGCCGCGTGTGACTTCATCGCCGGCCAGTGCCACGAAATGAAGGACCAGCTCGAAATCGAAATGCGCAAAGCCGCCACTGCGCAGGATTACGAGAAGGCTGCCAGCCTGCGCGACCTCATCCGCGACCTGAAGGAAACGACGAAGAAGGAACGGAAATTTGAGCGCGTGCCGTACACCTTGCCGCTGGCGATGGACCCGCAGCAGGATCTGGCCGAACTCGCAAAAGTTCTTGGTTTATCCGCGCCGCCGCAACGCATTGAAGGTTTCGACGTTTCGAATATCAGCGGCACGTTTGCCGTGGCGTCGCTGGTGAGTTTCAAGCATGGCCGGCCCGACCGCGCGAATTATCGGCGATTCAAAATCAAAACCGTCGAAGGCCAGGACGATTTTGCAAGCATGGCGGAGGTGGTGAAGCGGCGATATACGCGATTGCTCATGGAGGGCACTGCTTCGTCAGTGCCCAAAAATTCAGGGCAGCGACGTAGCGCTGCCCTCCAAACAAACCTGCCCGACTTGATCCTGATTGACGGCGGCAAGGGACAGTTGAGCGCCGCGTGCGCGGAGTTGAAAAAATTGGGCCTCGAAAAAATTCCCGTCATCGGGCTGGCGAAGGAATTCGAGGAAATTTACCAGCCGGGCGAAAGCAAACCGCTGCGGCTGGGCCTCAATCATCCGGCGGTGAAGCTGCTCCAGCGGATTCGCGATGAGTGCCATCGCGTGGCGAATTCCTACAACGCGCAGCTTCGCATCAAACGCATTTCGGAGAGCGTGCTGGACGAGTTGCCCGGCATCGGCGAGCGGCGCAAGCAGGCGCTGCTGAAAAAATTCGGCTCGGTGCAGCGGCTGCGAACGGCGACGCTGGAACAAATCGCCTCCGTGCCCGGTTTCGGCGGCAAGGCGGCGGCGGAACTGAAGAAATTTCTGGAGGCGCGAAGCTAGGCGACATCCGCGCGCTTTCTACCCAGTCCTTTGGCGATGCGCTCCGACAGTAAAAGAACAACAGAAACGAGTGCGAGAACACTAACAATTTCATACGCCCATGAAAGTGACCTGTATGCAACAAATTGCACTATTGTCACAATCATAATCAAAACTGCAATCAAACCAACAAATCTGCGCGCCCACTGCGTACAGTGAAAAAGGGAAAAACCCGCCACACCGCCCGCCAGATACAACAGGCAAGCCAAAGTGTGTAAATGAAAACGTGGCAAAAATAAAACCTTCGGATGAGTAAAAACAGCATGCAAAAGCGCAAACAAAAACAAGGTGCCGAGCACGCCGCTTAGTGCCATCCAAAGTACGCCTAGAATGCGATATGTTTTCATAAATGTTCCGATGCAATCGGCTTTCTTAAATTCGGTTTTTAATAAACGGGGCTGGCCTATTTTCTTGATAGCAGAACCGAAAGCTTCTTGTTCACTGAATCCCGATCGCATTTGCTGCTCCACGTCTTCGCGCAAATGACTTTCCAGTTCCTCCAGCGGCACGGGAGTTTTGACGCCGGCGGCGAGCATCCGCTGTCGCCATTCTACGATTGCCTGTTCGAGGTTGAACATATCTGGTTTGACAGGGCTTCCGTTGGTTGCTCACGCAGCAACCGTCTGGTCCTGATTGGATGTGGCCTTTTCCAACCCATGACCGACACCGCCCAAAATGGCCATCACCGTCCATTCCAATCCAAAAACAAACAGAGGCATGAAAAAGCTTCGGGGGTGCGAGCCTCCCGGTGAAAAATGGAATACGCCGAATCGCATCCAAAGCAGACATCCCGCATAGCACACGATGCCAACAGCTCTTCGCAGCGGTTGATTGTGGATGACCGGAAGAAGTTTGTGGTTATATCTCCAGCTCAAAACAATGGTCGCAACGATTGTGGCATATAGGGCCGCCGCGAGCATTTTCGCCATCAAACTTACTCCGGGATCCAAAAGAAAAGGAAGGAAAATGAACAGCGGACAAAATAATGCGAGGGCAACAAAAATGGTTCCTGCCAATTGTATAATCTTCGGTATTTCCATCGGGGCGCTTACTTTTCTGAATTCCCTTTTGAGTTCGGGAGCCTGGCCGATTTTTTTCACGGCGATTCCAAAAGCCTGCGGCGCGCCTAGCCCCGATTGCATCTGCTGCGCTATGTCTTCACGCAAATGAACTTCCAATTCGTCCAGCGGCACGGGAGTTTGAATGCCGGCGGCGAGCATCTTTCGTCGCCATTGTGCGACCAATTGGTCGAGGTCAAACATATTGCTCCTTTCGCAGCCCGGCCAAAACGGCATGGACCAGCGACCATTGTTCGTGGTGTTTGGCCATCGCTGCCTTGCCGTCTTTTTTGAGCGAGTAATACTTTCGCTTCCTCCCGGTTTCACTTTCGCCCCAGCGCGATTTAATCAACCCACGGTGTTCCATCCGGTGCAGCACCGGATAAAGCATGCCGTCCGTCCATTGCAGCTTGCCGTCGGAGCGGGCCTTGACCTCCTGGATGATGGCGTAGCCGTAGCTTTCGCCCCGGGAGAGCAGCGACAAAATCAGCGGTTCCGCCGACGCCGCCACGAGTTCTTTTCGAATCATAGAGACACGATACATAGAGTTTATATGTATGTCAAGCGTAAAAACTGAGATAAAAGAAACTCGTGGCAATTCGTGAAATTCATGGCTTAATTTTGAGGCATGAACATTCAAGTGGCCATTCTCTGCGACGCCGCGACCGAGGACCATGGCAAGCTCAATCTCCTTGGCGCGTTCGACACGATTTACACACCGCAACTGCCCGCCGTGCATCCGCAATGCGCCGTCGCGTTGCGCGTCACGTTCAACCCCGGCGATGAGGGCGCGCACAAGCTCAAGCTGAACTTCGTCAACGCCGACGGCCACAGCATCATGCCACCCATCGAAATCCCGGTGAAAGTCGCTCTGCCCGAGGACATCCACTTTGTCACACGCAATTTCATCGTGAACATCCAGCAGTTGAAATTCACCGAGTTCGGTCTGTATTCCGTGGATGTCCGGCTTGATGAGAAGTCGCAGACGAGCATTCCGTTGTCGGTCAAAAATCTGGCGCAAGCGGTGGCGTAAGGAGCGCAGGCAACCTGCCCGCGTGGCTCAAGACGGCTGCTGCGCCGGCGCAAGTTCTTCCCGTAGCGGCGACTCGGAAGAGCGCCGCTGTCTCAAACTTCGAAAAAATGGCGGCGCTCTACCGAGACGCCGCTACGCCACGTGACTTTGGGCTTTGAACTTTGGGCTTTGGACTTTAATAATTTGCGCATGGCAAATTCAAACAAAGAAACGGTCCTGCAACTCGAACTGCCTGGCGTCAAAAAGCTCAAGAGCGGCAAGGTGCGCGAAGTTTTCGACCTCGGCGACCGCCTGCTGTTTGTCGCCACCGACCGCCTCTCCGCGTTCGATGTCATCATGCCCAACGGCATCCCGCGCAAGGGCGAGGTGCTCACGCAGATTTCGTATTTCTGGTTCGCGCAGACGGAATCGTTCCAGCCGAACCATTTGCTCTCCCGTGCCGGCGACATGTTCGGTGTCCCGGCTTTAGCCGGCCTGCCTGACGATTTGAAAATCAAACTCGCGCGACGCAGCATGATTGTGAAAAAAGCGAAGCCGCTGGCCATCGAATGTGTCGTGCGCGGTTACCTCGCCGGTTCGGGCTGGAAGGAATACCAGAAATCCCAAACCGTCTGCGGCATCAAATTGCCGACCGGCTTGAATGAATCGTCCGAACTGCCGGAGCCGATTTTCACGCCCGCCACCAAGGCCGAAACCGGCCATGACGAAAACATTCCGTTTGCGGAAGCGGCCAAGATTGTGGGCGCGGACATCGCGGAAGAAGCCCGGTCGAAGAGCCTGAAGATTTACAATTCCGCCCGCGATTACGCCCGCAAGCGCGGAATCATCATCGCCGACACCAAATTCGAGTTCGGCCTGTTTGACGGCAAACTCATCCTGATTGACGAGGTGTTGACGCCGGATTCTTCGCGTTTCTGGCCCGCCGACCAGTATCAGCCCGGCAAAGGCCAGCCGAGCTTCGACAAACAATTCGTCCGCGACTATTTGGAAACACTCGATTGGGACAAAACGCCGCCCGGTCCGGTGCTCCCGCCCGACGTCGTTGCCAAAACTTCAGCGAAATATCTGGAAGCCTACGAGCGGCTGACGGGGAAAAAGTTATGATTGGAAAAAGGCGCGGAAATTCCTGCGCCTGTCCGCTTGACGCCTATAACGTCAAGCGTTATACTTTCTACACATGATCCGCAGTTTCGCCTGCCACGAGACGGAAAAGCTGTTCAATGACGAATCCTCCCGGCGGTTGCCGGGGCAGATTCAGCGCGTGGCGCGGCGGAAATTGCTGCTGCTGCATCAGGCGCGGAGCCTGAATGATTTGCGTGTGCCGTATGGCAACCATTTGGAAGCCTTGAAAGGCGATCGCAAAGGCCAGCACAGCATTCGCGTGAACGACCAATGGCGGATCTGTTTCCGCTGGCTGGGCCAGGATGCGTTTGAAGTGGAAATTGTGGATTATCATTAACGAGTATGAAAACGAACAAATTGGCGCCGATTCATCCGGGGGAAATTCTCCGGGAAGAATTTATGAAGCCGCGCAACCTGTCGCAAAACGCACTGGCGCGGGCCTTGAACGTGCCGCCGCGCCGCATCAATGAAATTGTCCTGGAAAAGCGCGGCATCACGGCGGACACCGCCTTGCGGCTTGCGCGGTATTTCGGCACCAGCGCCGAAATGTGGACCGGCTTGCAGGCCGATTACGATTTACGGCTGACACGTTACCAAAAGCAAAAGCAGATTGAGCGCGACGTTGAACCACTGGCCGCGTTGGAACCGGCGATGGCGTAAAACAGGGCACGAACAACACATGAATGATTTTGACCCTTCAATCAAATGGCGTGGCGAAATGACTTCGCTTGGACCGGGGCTCCCGCCGGACGTCGTCGCCAAAACCAGCGCAAAATATCTGGAGGCGTACGAGCGGCTGACCGGGAAGAAGCTATAACTCCAAATCAATGAGTGAAAAGCGCGACATCGCCGGGTTGTGGTGGTTATCATCAAAGCCTGATGAACGTTGGACAGGAACGCTTACCCTGAAACCTGATAAAAACCCGAAACTAACCGTTGATGTTCAGAAGAGTGCGTTTGCATCAATAACTAAAAAGTTAGCAGCAGCGCCTACGATTCATGGGCACGACCAAAACGGTAGTCTCGTTACACTTCTTCAACCCGGCTGGCAGAGTTGTGAAAGGTGCAAAGCTTATTCGCCTGAATGAAAAGCTAAAATTAATTTTTCAGATGTGCGTTTTGACTGAAATGGGCATTCCAGCCGAACGCTTTCCAAGGCTGCAGCGTCAGTTGGCTGATGATATAATCGAGCTTGGCTGATGCAAACGCTCGTCGAAGACTTTCTGCAATACCTGCGCCATGAGCGCGGGCAGGCGGAGCACACGCAAAAAACCTACGCCGCGCTGCTGAAAAAATTTACCGACTGGGCGGCCAAACAGAACCTGACGGATTGGAAATCGGTCGAGCTGAAGCATCTCATGGCGTTCCTGCAACACGAACGCGCGCGGGATTTGTTGCCGGTGGGGCGTGCGTCCTCGCGAGCCGGACTCGGCGCGACAAAATCAAGCGGCGACGGCTCGTCAGCAGCCTCGCCCCACCAGAATTCATTGCGACGGTTGAGCAGCGAGAGTGTTTATCTCGAAATCGCCGCGCTGCGGGCGTTTTATCGCTTTTCGGAAAATGAAAAGTTGCTGCCGGCCAACATCGCGGAAAATTTGTCGTTGCCGCGCCGCTGGCAACGGTTGCCCAAGGCGCTGACTAACGATGAAATAAAAAAACTGCTCGGACCGGAAACGCCCGAAACGCCCGAGAGCCTGTGCGACCAGGCCGTGCTCGAACTCGCCTATGCCTCCGGCTTGCGGCTCGCCGAATTGAAAAATTTGCGGCTGGAACAGCTTCACCTCGATGCCGGCTTTATCAACGTCATCGGCAAAGGCAACAAGGAGCGCGTGGTGCCGGTTGGGAAAATGGCCGTGGCGGCTTTGAACCGTTATCTCGAAGCAGGCCGGCCCAAGCTCATTTCCCCGAAATCGCCGGCGAATGTTTTTTTGACCCGGCGCGGCACGCCTTTCGCATCCGTGACGCTCTGGCTTCACATCAAAAACCGCGTCCACCGTGCCGGAGTCGAGCGCAACATCACGCCACACATGCTGCGGCACAGTTTTGCGACGCATCTGTTGGAGCACGGCGCGGATCTGCGGGTGATTCAGGAACTGCTCGGCCACGCGAACATCAGCACCACGGAGATTTATACGCACGTCACCGGCAACCGGCTGCGCGACATCCATCGGAAGTTTCATCCACGGACGTGAAATCGGAGGGCGGAGCTCTGCGACGCCCACTTCAAATGGGGCTCGTGGAATTCGCCCCTCCGAAAACAATTATTCAAAATCGTAAACCACCACCTTGATGACCAGCCGATTTACGTATTTCTCAACGAACTCGGTGTGCCGGGGATGCGCCTGATATGCCTGTTCCGCCTGTTTGTCCGCGAAAGTGAGGTTCAACGCGACCTGGTAGCTCTGTTCGACCACGAGCCGCGTACTCGGCACCATTTTGCCGGCGTGAAACTGCAGCACACCGGAGATGTCCTTGAGCAGTTGGTTCGCGCCGCCGAGCAAGTCATCCGCGGCGCCCAGATACGCCGGGTTGGTCCAAAAAACGACAATGTGTGAAAACATGGCGCGCATTGTTGTCAACGCGGCGGTGGCGGCAAGTGAAATTTCCGCTTGCGTTCCGTTGCAACGGAGTAAAATCGCGCCATGAACACACGGATGAACGTGTTGTTTACCGTCGCGATGCTCGGCTATCTGGTCACGGCCAGCGGCGCGGACAACCCCAACCCCCAAAAAGTTATGAACTTCCAAATCACCAGCACCGCCTTTTCCGAAGGGCAACCGATTCCGGCAAAATATTCCTGCGAAGGCAGCGACATTTCGCCGCCGCTCAAGTGGACGAACGCGCCCGCAAACACAAAGAGCTACGCGCTCATCGCCGACGATCCCGACGCGCCCGTCGGCACGTGGGTGCATTGGGTGCTTTACGATTTGCCGCCAAATACGACCGAACTTCTGGAAGACGTGGCGAAATCCCAGGTCATTTCCGGCGGAGCGAAGCAGGGATTCAACAGTTGGCCGCGCCTGGGTTATGGCGGGCCGTGTCCGCCACCCGGCAAACCGCATCGCTATTTCTTCAAGCTTTATGCGCTCGACCGGATGCTTGACCTGAAACCCGGCCTGACGAAGAAGGACGTTGAAGCCGCGATGAAAGGCCACGTCCTGGCGGAGGGGCAATTGATGGGGACGTATCAGAGAAAATGAGTTGAAAGTTTTCAGTTTGAAGTTTTCAGACGCAGGGATTTCTGCGATTTTTCAGAACACTGAATTCTGAAAATTTGAAACTTGCATGAGCAAAACCGCTTTGTTGTTTGCTGGGCAGGGCGCGCAGGTCGTCGGCATGGGCAAAGACCTCGCCGAAAAATTTCCGGCGGCCAAAGCCTGGTTCGACCGCGCCACCGCCGCGCTCGGCTACGACCTGGCTTCGATTTGCTTCAACGGGCCGGAACCGGAACTGACCAAGACCGAAAACGCGCAGCCGGGAATTTTTCTGGTGAGCTGGGTCGCGTTTCAACTGCTCAAGGAACGGGTGCCTTCGCTCAAGTTCGACGCCGCTGCCGGTTTGTCGCTCGGCGAATTCACGGCGTTGACGGTGGCGGGCGCGATGAGTTTCGAGGACGGCCTGCGGGTCGTGCGCCAGCGCGGACGGTTCATGCAGGAGGCCTGCGAAGCTACACGCGGCGGCATGGCGGCAGTCATTGGTCTGGATGAAGCGCCCACGCGCGAAATTTGCGCCGAAGCGGGCGTGACTCTTGCCAACCTCAATTGCCCGGGCCAAATCGTCATTTCCGGCGCGGCGGACAAAATTGCCAAAGCTGTTGAACTCGCAAAGACCAAAGGCGCGAAGCGCGCCATCGCATTGCCGGTGGCCGGAGCGTATCACTCGCCGCTCATGGCCAGTGCGCAACCGAAGCTAAAGGCCGAACTGGCCCAAATCAAAATTTCCCCGCCGGTTGTGCCGGTGATTTCCAACGTCACGGGGCAGCCGCACGGCAACGCGGCGGACATTTCCGCACGGCTGGTCGAGCAGGTCACGTCATCGGTGCTGTGGGAAAAATCCATGCGTTACCTTCTGGCGCAGGGTTTCACGCGGTTCATCGAACTCGGGCCGGGCACGGCGTTGAGCGGTTTCATGAAACGCATTGATAAAGGCGCGCAGATGCTCAATGTCGCGGATGTGCCAAGCTTGGAAGCCACCATTAAAGCACTTTCAAGTTAGCCACAGATTTTCACAGATGAAACACAGATAAAAAATTTACCGCCTTGAATCTGTGTTCAATCTGTGTTTTATCTGTGGCTGAAAAACATGAAACAACTTGAGAATCAAATCGCCGTGGTCACCGGCGCGGGCCGGGGCATTGGCCGCGCCATCGCGTTGAAATTAGCCAGCCAGGGGGCCGACATCGTGGCCGTGGACCTGAAAACTGACTTTGTGCAGGAAACGGTCGAGGAGGTGCGCAAACGCGGGCGCAAAGCCTGGGCGGTGGCCGCCAACGTGTCCGAGGCCGCCAGTGTCGAGGTTGCCGTCGAACAGATTTTGAAGGAGGCCGGCCGGGTGGACATCCTGGTGAACAACGCCGGCATCACCAAGGACGGCCTGCTCATGCGCATGAGCGAGGCGGATTGGGACGCCGTGCTGGACATCAACCTCAAGGGAACATTCCTGTTCACCAAGGCCTTCAGCCGCGCTTTCGTGAAACAGAGGTCCGGCCGCATCGTCAACATCGCCTCCGTCATCGGCCTGATCGGCAACGCCGGCCAGTGCAATTACGCGGCCAGCAAGGCCGGCGTCATTGGTTTTACGAAGTCCGTCGCGCGGGAACTGGCCTCGCGCGGAGTCACCGCCAACGCCATCGCCCCCGGATTTATTGAGACCAAGATGACCGAGGCGCTCGGCCCGGAGGCACGAACCGCTCTGCTCAAACAGATTCCGCTGGCCAGCCTGGGCCAGCCGGAGGACGTGGCGGAAGCGGCATTGTTTTTCGCCAGTCCGGCGGCGCGTTACGTCACCGGGCAGGTTTTGGCGGTGGATGGCGGGATGGTCATGTAAAGGGGCAAAATAATTAATTTGAAAAAAATGTGATTCGGGGCTTGACGATTCCAGCGTTCGTGGCATAGAGACGGGTCAAAATAAACTTATGGCTGACAAACCTATTGACCAACGGGTAAAAGACATCATTGTCGAACAACTCGGCGTGAAGCCGGACCAGGTGACGCCGGAGGCGAAATTCATCGAAGACCTCGGCGCGGATTCACTCGACACCGTCGAGTTGATCATGGCGCTCGAAGAGGAATTCGGCATCGAAGTGCCGGACGAACAGGCGGAAAAGCTTCTGACCGTCGGCGATGTGATCAAATACATCGAGGAACATCAAAAATAGTTGCGACTTCGGTCGCTTCGGGGCAGCTTGGCTGAATTCAGCTTGAGCTGCCCCGTTTGATTTTTTATGGCAAACAATTGGATAGACCGCCGGGTGGTCGTCACCGGCCTCGGTGTGGTGACACCACTCGGACATCAACTCGATGTTTTTTGGAACAACCTGGTTGCCGGCCAATGCGGCATTGACCGCATCACCGCGTTCGACGCGACGCCGTTCGACACGCAGGTCGCCGGCGAGGTGAAAAAATTTGATCCGCTCCCGGCGTTTCCGTCGCCGAAGGAAGTCCGGCGGACGGACCGTTATTCGCAATTCGGCATTTTTGCCGGGCACCAGGCGCTGCTCGATTCCGGACTCGACCTCGACCGGGAAAACCGCGATGAAATCGGCGTCATCATCGGCTCCGGCATCGGCGGTCTGGCCACCACCACCGAGCAACTCAAAATTTTGCTCGAACGCGGGCCCGGCCGGCTCTCGCCGTTCATGATCCCGATGCTCATCAGCAACATGGCTTCCGGCATTTTCTCGATGTACAAGGATTTGCGCGGGCCGAATTTTGCCACCTGCTCCGCCTGTGCCACCGCCAACCACGCCATCGGCGAAGCCTGGCGCTCCATCAAAATGGGCGACGCCCAGGTCATGTTCGCTGGCGGCGCGGAAGCTACCATCGTGCCCATCGGCATCGGCGGCTTTTGCGCCATGAAAGCCATGAGCACGCGCAACGACGATCCCAAACACGCCTCGCGCCCCTTCGACAAGGAACGCGATGGCTTCGTCATGGGCGAAGGCGCCGGCGTCATTGTGGTCGAAGAATTGGAACACGCCAAAAAGCGCGGGGCAAAAATTTATTGCGAAATCGTCGGTTACGGCAACACGGCCGATGCGCATCATGTCACCGCGCCGTCCCCCGGCGGCGAAGGCGCGGCCCGCTGCATGAAAATGGCGTTGCGCCAGGGCGGGCTGAATCCGGGCGACATTTCCTACATCAACGCCCACGGCACCTCCACGCCGCAGGGCGACACCTGTGAAACCCAGGCCATCAAGACCGTTTTCGGGAGCCATGCGAAAAAGGTGGCCGTCAGTTCCACCAAGGGCGCCACCGGCCACATGCTGGGTGCGGCGGGCGCGGTGGAGATGACCGCCTGTGCGCTGGCCATCAAACACGGCGTCGTCCCGCCGACCATCAATCTGCAGGTGCCCGATCCCGAGTGCGATCTGGACTATGTGCCGAACACCGCGCGCGAGTTGAAGGTGAACGTCATCATCAACAATTCGTTCGGCTTCGGCGGCCACAACGCCAGCATCGCGGCGAAAAAGTTTGTGGGCTAAACTTTCGCTGTCATGGCCTTTAGCAAATCCACAATCAAGAAACTGAAAAGGGACGGTCGTTTCGATTGTTGTGAATTCTGTGGAGCGCGCATTCCTCGTTTAGAAAATAATGGACTGCAAGCAGCGCATGTCATTTCAGACCAAAATGGCGGTCCAGATCATCCAGACAATGCAATAGTTCTTTGCCACCAATGCGCAGAAGCATTTGACCGTTTCTTAAAAGCTAAAATTGCGAAGGCATTTGACCATGCGAATTCCACTAGACAAACAGCGTTTTCTGTTCCCAACGATTGGTTAGATGCTGAAGGCAGGCGTGCAACTGGTGATGTAATTTGAATTTCCTCTCGCTCATAGAATTGAAACGCGAAGGAAAAGCTCTCGCGCCCGATCAGATTGAAAATTTCGTCCGCGAGTTCACCGCCGGAACAATTCCTGATTACCAGATGGCTGCGATGCTCATGGCCATTTATTTTCGCGGGTTGACCACCGCCGAAACCACCGCGCTCACGCTGGCCATGCGCGATTCCGGCGACGTGCTGAAATTCCCTAGGGATCAGCGCCCACTCGTGGACAAACATTCCACCGGCGGCATCGGCGACAAGGTTTCGCTCCCGCTCGCACCGCTGCTGGCGTGTCTCGGCTTCCGCGTGCCCATGATTTCCGGGCGCGGTTTGGGAATCACCGGCGGTACGCTGGACAAGCTCGATTCCATTCCCGGTTTCAAGACGCTGCTGCCCGCTGCAAAAATCATCGCGCAGGTCCAGAAAGTCGGCTGTGTCATCTGCGGCCAGACCGACCGGATGGTTCCGGCGGACAAAAAAATTTACGCGCTCCGCGACGTTTCCGGCACCGTGCCCAGCATCCCGCTCATCACCGCCTCCATCCTTTCCAAAAAGCTTGCCGAAAGCCTCGACGCGCTCATCCTTGACGTGAAATTCGGCTGCGCCGCGTTCATGCAAACCAGGGCCGATGCGCGCAAACTCGCAAAAGCGATGGTTGCGCTCGGGAATGAATGCGGCGTGAACACGCGCGCGATTCTGACCGACATGAACACGCCGCTGGGCCGCGCCGCCGGCAACTGGCTGGAGGTGAAGGAAAGTGTGGTGTGTCTGGAAACTGGTCGGGCTGACCTGCTGGTCAGCCAGGCCGAGCAGCAGCGCGGCCCTACCGACTTGCTTGAACTCGTTCTCGACTGCACCGCGCATTTGCTGGTGCAAACGCGCAAAGCCAAAACGCCCGCTGCCGCGCGCAAACAGGCTGAAGATTGTTTGAACTCCGGCGCGCCGCGAAAGAAATGGGACGAAATGCTCGTTGCTCAAGGCGCGGATTTGACCGCGTTCAGCAAAAAGCTCGCGTTGGATCACACCGCGCCGGTGGTCGTCGAATTAAAAGCCGAAAAATCGGGGTTTGTTTCCAGGTGTGACGCGCGAATCATCGGTGAAGTGATCCGCGACCTTGGCGGCGGACGGCTCACGAAGGAATCCGGCATCAACTACGACGTCGGGATTGACCGGCTCGCCAAGCTCGGCGAAGCCGTGCAGAAGAATTCAGTTCTCGCCCGCATTCATGCCGCCGACCCATCGCAAGCGAAGCCGGCCTGCGCCCGGCTCAAAACTGCATTTGATATTTCTGCGAAGCGACCGCGCAAGACTCCGTTGGTTGCGGAAGTCATTTAAAATTCAACTAGTAAGGTGGGCAGTCTCTGCCCGCCGGAGTTTTGCCAGATTCACCCGACGGCGCGCAGCGGACTGCGCGCCCTACCAATCCGTGTTTATCCGTGTCATCCGTGGTTAATTTAGCGACTCCAGAATTTGCTCCGCTGCGGCGCGTGGATTTTCGGCGGCATAAATCGGCCGGCCAATCACCAGCCAGTTCGCGCCGGCGGCGATGGCTTCGCGCGGTGTGAGCGTGCGTTTCTGGTCATCGGCCTTTTCCGCGCCCATGCGAATGCCGGGCGTCACCAACTGGACGTGTGCGGGCAGGATTTTTCGCAGCGCAACAATTTCCAGCGGCGAACAAACCAGCCCGCGCAAACCCGCTTTCACCGCGAGCCGGGCGAGGCGTTCAACCTGGGCAACGACATCCGGCTCACAACCGGTTTCCGCCAGCGTGCTGCCGTTGGAACTCGTCAACACCGTCACGCCCAGCACCAGCGGTGCGGCCCGTCCCTCCGCTTTCGCCGTCTGTTGCGCCGACTCCTCCGCTGCGCGCATCATTTCCAAACCGCCGCTCGTGTGAATCGTGAGCATCTGCACGTCGAGCCGCGTGGCGGACGCGACGGCCTTGGCGACCGTGTTGGGAATGTCGTGAAATTTCAGGTCGAGAAAAACCGCCGCCCCCGTATCACGGATCCGGCGCACAATGTCCGGCCCGGCGGCGGTGAACAGCTCGCCGCCGATCTTGAACGCGCCGACGACCGGCGCAATTTGTCCCGCCAGTTTCAGTGCGGTTTCGACGTTGGGCACGTCGAGCGCGGCGATGATGGGATTACGCATGAACTTATTTAGCCACAGATGAAACACGGATGAAACACAGATTTTCGGAACTTGAAACTGAAAACTGAAAACTGGAAACTGGCTGCATGAAAATTGTCCGCCATACTGACGCAAACTTCGCCGCCCGGCTCCGCGAACTGACCGCGCCGTCCAGCCTGTTCGACCCGGTCATCGAGCAGCGCACCCGCGCCATCCTCGACGCCGTTCAAGCTCGCGATGACGACGCGCTGCTGGAATTGACCGAAAAATTCGACGGCACCCGGCTCGCCGCCAGCCAGCTCGCCGTGACGCAGGCGGAATTGATGGTTGCGTCGCTCAAAGCCGATGAATCGCTGCGCGCCGCCGTGGCCGAAGCTGAGAAGAACATCGCCAGCTTTGCCAGGAAATCCCTGCTCAAGAACTGGCAGATGAAAAATTCGCATGGCGCGACCGTGGGCGAGAAATTCGATCCGTTCCAGCGCGTGGGCGCTTACATCCCGGGCGGGAAGGCGCCGCTCGTCTCCACGGTTCTGATGACGGTCACGCTGGCGAAAGTGGCGGGTTGCAAGGAAATCGTCGTCTGCACGCCCTGCGGCAGGGATGGTTCCATCAACCCTGCGCTGTTGTTTGCCGCGCGCGCGGCGGGAGCGACGGAGATTTACCGGGTTGGTGGCGCGCAGGCGATTGCGGCGATGGCTTACGGCACGAACACCATCCGCCGGGTGCAAAAGATTTTCGGTCCCGGCAACGCCTATGTCGTTACTGCCAAGCGATTGCTGGTCGGCCACGTCGCGATTGATTTGCTGCCGGGTCCGAGCGAACTGCTGGTGCTGGCGGATGAGACGGCCAACCCGAAGTTCGCCGCCGCCGATTTGCTGGCTCAGGCCGAGCACGGTTCCGGTCACGAGCGCGTCTGGCTGGTGACGACCTCGGCAAAAATTTTGAAAGCCGTTCAGGGCGAAATTGCAAAACAATTACCCAGGCACGCGCGGCGCGAATACATCCAGCGCGTGCTTGCCGACAACACGTGGTTGATTCAAGTAAAGTCACTCGACGACGCGGTGGCGCTGGCCAACCGGCTCGCGCCGGAGCATTGCGAAGTGATGACGCGCAATCCGCGCCGGGTTTCTACCGGCATTCTGACCGCCGGCGCGATTTTCCTTGGGCCTTGGACGCCGACGGTGTTGGGCGATTACGTGGCCGGGCCGAGCCACACACTGCCGACCGGCGGCGCGGGCGCGTCGTTTGCCGGCCTGACGGTGGACCAGTTCCAGCGCCGCACGAGCCTGGTGGAATACAATCGCGCCGCGCTCAGGAAAGCGCTGCCCGCCGTGAAAAAATTCGCGGAACTGGAGGGACTAGGCGCACATGGGAACTCGGCGGAGATCAGGAAATAAATTCTCGCTGCGATGAATTCGCCGCTTCCGAGCCGTTCTGTTCTGTTCGCGCTGACGATTTTGCCGCTCATGGTTGCGGGTTGTCACTCACCACACACAGCCACTCCTTCCAACAGCGAACTCCTGGCTGCGCGGACAAATTATCCTGCCCGCTGGTGGGCACCGGTCCCCACGAACGGCGCGCCGGCGTGGGAAATTCTCCCGCAGGAAGCCTGCCCGGGGGAAGTGATTCTCTCCAAACGCAACGAGCTGGGTTTACTTTCCAACTTCGCCGCCACGCCCTTCACGTTTCGCGGCAAACGTTACGCCAGTCTCGAGGGTTTCTGGCAGATGATGAAATATCCCGAGGGCGACGACGACCCGCGCGCCAAATTCTCCAGTCTGCGTTGGCCCTGCACGCGCGAACAGGTCGCGCAAATGACCGCATTTGAGGCGAAGCGCGCCGGCGATCTCGGCAGTGAAAACATGAAGCGCATGGGCATCGCCTGGGTCACGTTTGAAGGCAAACAAATGGAATACCGCCCCACCGTGCCGGGGGAACATTATCGTCTCATCGTGGCGGCGACACGGGAAAAGATCGGCCAGAATCCCGAAGTCAAAAGGGTCCTGCTTGCGACCGGCAACCTGGTGCTCAAGCCGGACCATCATCAAGAACCCAACGCCCCGGCGGCATGGCGCTATTACGAAATCCTCACGCAAATCCGGACGGAACTTCAGAGGGAAAACACTCGCAGCCTTGCCCGATAGTGATACAATGCACCCGCAGCTCGCTCAGGAAAGCGCTGCCAGCCGTGAAAAAGTTTACCGAACTGGAAGGGCTGGGTGCGCATGGACGTTCTGCCGAAATTCGTTCCTCAAAATGAAAAGTCCGAAACTTTTGATCCGCCCGCTGGTGCGCGAGTTGCACCCTTATGTCTATGGCGAGCAGCCGAAGATCAAGGGGTTGATCAAGCTCAACACTAACGAGAGTCCGTATCCGCCGTCGCCGAAGGTGCTGGCGGCGGTCCGGGCGGCGGTGGACGGGCGGTTGCGGCTGTATCCAAACCCGACGGCGGAGCGGTTGCGCGAAAAGCTGGCGAAACTGCATCGTTGTCACGCGGACAACATCATTGTCGGCAACGGTTCGGATGAATTGCTGGCACTGGCGGTGCGCGGCTTCGCCGAGCCAAGTCCAAAGTCCAAAGTCCAAAGTCCAAAGTCGATGGTGCAGTATTTTTCACCGAGCTATTCGCTTTATCCGGTGCTGGCGGATATTCATGGGGCGGCCAGGAATGCGGTGCCGCTCAAATCGGATTTCGGCCTGCCAAGTATGGCAGAATTAAAGCGCGGCAGAATCTGGAATTTCCGAGCCGCACTGACGTTTGTGACCACACCGAACGCGCCCGGCGGGCGCGGGTATTCGACGCGCGAACTCGACGCGCTGTGCAAAGCGCAGCGCGGGGTGGTGGTGCTGGATGAAGCCTATGTGGAGTTCGCCGGGGAAAACGCGCTGAAGGTGGCGTTGAAATATCCGCACGTCCTCGTGGCGCGGACGTTTTCCAAGGCGTACTCGCTGTGCTTCCAGCGGGTCGGCTATTTTGTCGGACATCCCGATCTCATCGCCGCGCTGCACAAGATTCGTGACAGTTACAATGTGAACGGCCTCGGCCAGATTGCCGCCGAAGCCACGCTGGGCGATTTGCCGTTTTATCGGGCGAATTTCAAAAAAATCATCGCCACCCGCGAATCGTTGAGTCGCGAGTTGACCAAGCTCGGTTTCCGGGTTTTGCCGAGCCGGACGAACTTCATTCTCGCCCGGCCACCGCGATTTTCGGCGCCGGCGTGGTTGCAAAGCTTGCGCGACCAAAAGATCCTCGTGCGCTGGTTTGACCGGCCGGAGGTGAAGGATTATTTGCGAATTACGATTGGCACGGCGGCGGAAGCGAAAGCTTTGGTCCGCGCCATCCGCAAGATATTGACGCGGCGTTGAGTCTGGGGCCGGAAGAAACCGGCGCCCGGCGCCAAAACCGCCCCAAAACCTTTTCTTTGACCCAGGCGCGATTTTTGCTACAAGCCAGGTGTGTATTTGGAATTCTATGGATTGACGCTGCCGCCGTTCGACATTACGCCGAATCCGCGCTTTCTCTTTCTCACCGACAAGCATCGGGAGGCGCTCAATCATCTGCTCTACGGCATTCGCGAGCGGAAGGGCTACGTGCAGCTCACCGGCGAAGTCGGCGCCGGCAAGACCACGGTCTGCCGCGCGATGTTGCGACAACTGGACGGCCATTTTTCCACCGCACTGATCGTCAACCCCGTGCTGAACGCGAATGAATTGATGCGGGGCATTGCCACGGAATTCGGCCTGGACGTCAAAGACACGGACCGGCACGGCACGGTCGCAGCCATCAACAAATTTCTGGTCCAACAGGTCGAGCAGTGCGGCGACGCGGTGCTGATCATTGACGAGGCGCAAAATCTCACCGAGGAATTGCTCGAACAGATGCGGCTTTTGTCGAACCTCGAAATGGAGAATCGCAAGCTGCTGCAAATCGTTTTGCTCGGCCAGCCGGAGTTGCGTGACCGGCTCAACAGCCCGCGCCTGAGCCAGCTTCGCCAGCGCATCACGGTGCGCTATCATCTCATGCCGTTGACGCGCGCCGAAGTTGCCCAATATATTCAACACCGGCTCACTCAAGCCGGCGCGAAGGGCAAGCCCCAGTTCACCGGCCCGGCGCTCTGGCGTATTTTCAAATACAGCCGCGGCATTCCCCGGCTGGTCAACGCCATCTGCGACAAGGCGTTGCTGGCCGGTTTCGTCGAAAAAAGCAACCTGATCGATTTCCGCATGGTGGGCCGCGCCATCCGCGAACTCGAAGGAAAAATCCACCTGTGAGCCTGACCAGCGATGCGCCTGGCTGCGTGAAGAAAGTTTCAACGGACACCTTTGCGCGGGAAGGCAGGGACGGTTCCCGGCAAAGGCTGTTCCCCGCCAGATGACCCGATGTTCCTGCGCAAACCATTCGCCGCGTCCCCGCCGTTCGTCCGCGTTGCGCCATTTGTCATTTTTCTTGCGCTGACGTTTTGCCAGGGGCAATTCGGGGAAGCTTCGCGTTACTGGTTTTACCTGGCGAAAACACTTACCGGGGCGTGGCTGATTTGGGAAATGCGCCCGTTCGTTTCCGAGATGCGCTGGGCGGTGAGTTGGGAGGCAATCGTCGTTGGCTTGGGTGTCTTTGCGGTTTGGGTGGGCATTTCCGGTGAATGGACGACGCAGACTTCGCTCTGGGTGAAATTGAGTGTGTCACATCCCCCGGCCAACCCGCCCGCACCCTGGAACCCCAATGACCAATTTGGGGTTGGTTCCGTGCTGGCGTGGCTGTTGGTGGGAACGCGAATCATCGGTTCCACTCTCGTCGTGCCGCCGTTGGAAGAGGTCTTTTATCGCTCGTTTTTGTATCGCTATATCGCCAAACCGGATTTTTTGTCCGTGCCGCTGAACCGGTTTTCTTGGACGCCGTTTCTGGCCACGGCGGCCGTTTTTGGTTTTTCCCACAACGAATGGCTGGCCGGCATTCTGTGCGGCGTGGCGTATCAGGGGCTGGTGATTCGCAAAAACCGGCTCGGGGATGCGATGACCGCGCACGCGATCACAAATTTTCTGCTCGGCTTATGGATCATCTGGCGCGGGGCCTGGCAGTTTTGGTGAATTCCCGGCAAGGACTTTGTGTCGCCGTCCCTGAATTGGGGCCGGCCAAAGGCCAGCCCTCCCCTCGGATTACTTCACTTCGACGCTGATGCGGTTGCGTTCCAGCGTGCTGCCTTCCTGTTGTGCGAGGTTGGCGAGCGCTTCGTAGTAATTGGCCAGGGCGCGGATTTCCTGCCCGCGGTCGGCGGTGAGCGTGTTTTGGAGTTGCAGCACGGTGAAGGTCGTGCTCTTGCCAACGGCGTATTTTTTCTGTTCGGCGTCGAGGGCGGCCTCGGCATAGATGCGCGCCTGCCTTGTGGCACTCACGCTTTCATAGGCGGATTCGGCATTCTTGACGGCGTTGTCAATCTGCACCAGGACGTTCTGCTCAAATTGTTTCATTTTCAGCAGAAGTTGCTGCAGCGTCACTTTGTCGGACTTGTAAGTATTCCGCGCGCCGACATTGCTCAACGGCACCGACAGTTGGCCGCCATAGGAGTAAAAGTTACGATCCCGGTTGTCAATTTGTGCGAACACATCGTTATATTGTACTCCCGCACCATTATACCCGTAGCTGCCGGTCGCATCGACTTCGGGGAAAAGCTGGTTGCGGTCGAATTTTAACTGGATGCCCTGTCGTTCGACATTCAGGCGCGCCTGCAGCAGATCCGGGCGCTCGGTCATGCCTTTGCTCCAACTGTCCTGCAAGTCGAACAATTGCAGCGGCGCATTGGTTATCGTTGCCGTGGGTTGAATGTCCGTGTCATGCCAGCGCGCATATTGGTCGGTGAGCAGATTTTTCAAGGTGTTTTGATCGTTGGCCAGTGTGTATTGCGCGGCAATCAAATTGGCCTTGCTCGTTGCCACCTGCGCTTCGTCCTGCTGCACGTCCAGTTGCGCCAGCGTGCCGATTTGCACGCGCTGCCGGTCCTGATCAAGCTGCGTCTGGGCGAGGACGAGCGCCTCCTGTTGCACCTTCACGTATTCTTGTGCGTAGATAAGCTCATAATAGGCGTTTTGGACGGCGGCGACGGACGTGATAAGCTGCAGGCGCAACCCCTGCTCATCGGATTTGAGCTGGTTTTTGGCAAGTCTGACCGTCAGCCGGGTGCTATCAATCCAGAAGTTTTTCAACAGCGGCTGCGTCAGGGTCACTCCCGCCGAACCACTGGAATTTTGAAAGGAGTTGTTCGTAATGGCCGAAAAATTGATGCTGTGAGTGTCCGTGACATTGCCGTTGAAATTGTAAGTCATGCCCCAAGGCAATAAACCGGTCAGGCCCGAATTAAAAACGTTTTCATCGGAGGTCGAGGCCGGCACGGGCAATCCATTGAAAAATTCCGGGCCGGTGTCATTGTACTGGTGCTGGCCGGAAAAACTGAACGTTGGGTCATAACCGCCATAATCCGCGCGCACGGTGTAAAGTTGAATTTGCGGAGTGTAGCGTGAGATTTGCACATCAAAGTTGTGTTGCAAGGCTTCCTGAATGCAGTCCTCCAGCGACATTTGGCGCGGCGCGGCGTTCGTCGTGGTGTTTGTCTGGATAACGTTCGTGTTCGTGCCGGTTTGGGCAGCGATCCCCTTCGTGCTCGGCTGGGAGGCGGGGGCATTGGTGTCTGTGGGCACGACGATGGCATTCGTGTCCACCGGTGCGGAGACCGCGTTTGTATCCGTCTGCGCCACGGTCGAAAAGGCCGTGAGAATGAAAACCAAAAGAACGCTGAAACTTTTCATGGTGCTGCAATTTTGCGGCTTTCGCCAAAATTCATCAAACCTAAGACGCGCTGGAGCGACCGAAGGTAACCCTCCGGTTAATTCACGCCCGCGCCCGTCCAATCAACCCCGCACCG
Organism: uncultured Verrucomicrobiae bacterium; assembly: GCA_963744965.1. Taxonomy (GTDB): domain Bacteria; phylum Verrucomicrobiota; class Verrucomicrobiia; order Limisphaerales; family UBA11358; genus UBA11358. Next base: position 163,219 of record CAVUVT010000005.1, on the reverse strand, counting down.
CGGCCAAGGTTGCGGCCAAATCATTGCTCAACCGGCTTTAGCCACCGCTGCGGGAACCTCCTCGATTCTGGCGTTTTGTTCGAGGAACGCGAGCACTTTTTCGTGCGCGATCTGGTCGTAAAGCTCCGGCACGCCGTTGCGCTTCTGCAGATCCTTGAGAAATTTCTCCAGCGGAATCTGGTACGCCAGCGCCAGCGACTGCACGCGTTTCAAAACCTCGTCCTGCGCAACCTTGATGCCTTCCTTCTCGGCGATGCGCTGAATCAGGAACGACAATTTCACGCGCTCCTTCGCGCTCTGCGTCGCGGCGGAATAAATTTCATCCTTCTGTTTCTCAATCAATTCGCGCGCCACCCCGCGCTGGCTGTTCTCGCGCACGATGTCATAAACCACGTTGCGCGTTTCGTGCGCAACGGCGGTTTCCGGCAGGTCAAAATTCGCGGCGGTGAGCAGCGCGCGGATGATCTGGCCGCGCACCGCCTTGGCCTGGGAATACTTCAATTCATTCTCCAGATCGCGCTGCACGCCTTCGCGGAGCTTGGGCAGGCTTTCCGCGTCATATTTTTTGGCAAACGCGTCGTCAATCGGCGGCAGGACTCTTTCCTTCACCTCGACGACCTCGACTTCGTAAACGCCCTGTTTACCCGCGAGTTGCTTGGTCACAAAGTCGCCGGGGAAATTCACATTCACCGTGCGCCGGTCGCCCGCCCTGGCGCCGATGAGCTGGTCGGCAAAACCGGGAATGAACGAGTCCGGCGCGGCGTCCACCCAGAAATTCTTCTGCCCGGTCAAACCTTTCGCGGTCGGCGCGGTGTCGGTGATCGGCTTGCCGTCGCACGTGCCGGTATAATTCACCACCGCAATGTCGCCGAGGCGCAGCTCGCGCGCGACCGTCTCGAACTTCAGGTGCTGCCGGGCGAGCAACTCGATGGCGCGCTCGACGTCCGCTGCGGTGACCGATTTCGCCTCGCGTCTGGCCGGCAAGCCCTTGTATTCCGGCAGTTGAAATTCCGGCGCGGTCTCGATGGTGGCGGCGAATTGCAGCGTCTGGCCGCGGCCAAACTGGATTTCCTCGATGTCCGGATAGCCGATCACGGCGATTTTTTTCTCGTCCAGCGCCTTGCGGTACGAATCGCCGATGAGCTTGCGTTTGACCTCGTTCTTGATGTCCGGCTCGTATTTTTTGAGCACCAGGGCGCGGGGCGCCTTGCCCGGACGAAAGCCGGGCAGCGACGCCTGTTTTTGAAAGTCCTTTGTGACCGCGTCGAACGCTTCATCCACGGACTTCGCGTCCACCTCCACCCGCAGCAATTTTTTGCACGGAGCCAGATTTTCGATGGTGATATTCACAATAGTTCCCGCTGGTCAGCGAGCCGCTTAAAATAGATGAACCACGCGGATTTCGTCAATGGTTTTGATGGCTTACCCACGGCATTTCCGCTTTGATGTTGCTGGAATGAAGCGAACGACATTCTTCATCACCGGCACGGACACCGGCGTCGGCAAAACCGTGCTGACCGTTCTGTTCACGCTGTTCCTGCGGGAATGCGGCATCAATGCGGTGGCGCTCAAGCCGGTCTGTTCCGGCGGACGTGACGACGCCCGGGGGCTGCGCGCCGCCATGAACGGCGCGCTCACGCTGGATGAAATCAACCCGTGGCACTTTCACGCGCCCATCGCGCCGTTGCTGGCCGCCCGCCGCGAGCGCCGGCGGGTCCGGCGGGCCGAAGTGCTGGCACATGTCCGGGCGATGCAAAAACGATTTGACGTGGTGCTGATTGAAGGCGCGGGCGGTTTATTGAGTCCGCTCGGTGAAAATTTCGATGCGCGCGATTTGATTTCCGCCTTGCGCGCCACGCCAGTCATCGTCGCCCCAAACAAGCTGGGCGCGGCGAACCACGCTCGGCTGACATTGGAATCGCTGCCAAAAACTTTCCGTACGCAGGCAAAAATCGTTTTGATGTTGCCAGCGAAGCCGGATTCCGCCACCGCATCGAACGCAGAATTGCTGGAACACTTTATTCCGGCAGCAAAAATCTTCGCGCTGCCGCGGTTCAAAGAAAAATTCTCCCCCGCACGTCTATTGGAAATACCGCAAGTCAAACGGACATTGGCTGGATTGGCTGATTAGCAGCCCACCGGGTTGCCACAGGCCAAAACCTCAAGGGCTCAGGGTGACTTTGCCGGAACCCCGCCCGCCGGCGGGAAGACGGAATGAAGAATGTTGGTGTCCCACCGGTGTGTTTCCCGGTTGTAAATCCACATGTCGCCGCCGTCATCCCAGATGGCCTGGGCAAAACCGCGCGCGGCGGCCTGGCTGGAAACGAAACCGTAATAGTTTGACCGCGAAGCCGGGTCGCACTTCCGGCTCGTTCCATATTCGCCCAGATAGATCGGAACCTTGCCGGCATCGGACCATTTTTTGATGGGATCCATGGTGCGGAGATAAGCCGCTTTTTGGGTCTCGGAGCCCCATTTGGCTTCGGCGGGATTGCGCGGTTCACCACAGACAAAAAACCACGGATCGTAGCAATGGTAGGTCGCGATGACGCGGTCATCCGGCGGCACCTTCAACTCCTTCACCAGGCGGCCGCCATTGTCGCCGGTGGCTCCGATGATCACGCAACGTGTCGGGTTGGTTTCGCGGATGATTTTGAGGATGCGCTCGTTCATTTCGGTTGTCAGTGCCGGCGTGATGGTTTTCTCGTCGGATTCGTTCAGGATTTCAAATACCAGAAACGCGTCCGGCACATCCTTGAACCGGGTCGCGATCTGGCGCCACAACTCTTCGAACCGCTTCATCTGTCCAGCAGGATCCTTTTTGAACCACTCCTCGTGATGCGCGTTCAGCACCACGATCAGTCGGCGGTCCACCGCCCAGCCGACGACTTCAGCAACGCGGTCCATGAATTTGGCATCCACAGAAACCGGACCTTTGGTCGTCATATGCTTCGCCCAGGTCACCGGCAGTCGCACATGCGTGAAACCGGCCGCCTTGAAATCATCAAAAAAGGCTGGTTGCGCCGGCACGTGACACCACGTTCCCTCCCCGTCTGGGGCGTCAAAGCAGTTGCCCAGGTTGATGCCATAACCCATCCGGGTCACTTCCTCCCAGGCGGTCGGCGAACCGGCGAAACCGCGGCAGGCAAACAAGACCATCAGCGACAGGAGAGCCGGACACAAGAGACAATACTTTTTGTTCTTCGTCATAATCGGGTTTCGAATAACCTATAGGGCCGTGGAACACCATGGCAAATCAATTAATTTGCGGCAAATCTCAAGTTGCAACCGAAGGGCCGAATCAGGATGAAGGTCAATTTTTTGCCGGCGCGTTGGTGGCCCGGAATGACTCGCGCCACGGCCGGTGATTTTTATAAAGCTCCATTCGTTGTTGCAAAGGCTCGAGTTTTTTCATTTGGGCGGCAGTGGCGAGGTCAATCGCCCTTTGCGTCACTTCCAGCGCGTTGGTGAAATCGCCGGTCTCGGCGCAGGCCATGCCGAGCGCGTCGAGCACGAGCGGCTGCGCACCGTCAGTCAGGACTTTGGCCTTGACGGCGAGCACGAGCGCGGTTTTCCCGTCGCGGATTTGAGGGTTTTCGTCGGCGGCCAGCACGTGGGCAGTGTAGGCGAGGATTTGAAAATTATTCGGGTCCATCCGCAGCGCGGCACGAAACTCATCAACCGCCTCGGCATCGCGGCCTTGTTTGAGACGCAGCCGGCCGATTTCGAAGTGTGCCCACGGATAGGCGGGATCGAGCCGCGCGGCTTCTTTAAACTGGCGCAGGGCTTCGTCGAAACGCCCGAGTTCGGCCAGCACCACGCCCTCGCCGTTATGCAAGGAAGGCCGGCCGGGGTTCAAAAGCACGGCCCAGCGATATTCGGTGAGCGCTTCATTGGGGTGGCCCAAATTATCGAGCAGATTGCCGAGATTGTTGTGAATGTGATAAAGTTCCGGCGCAAGCTGTTCGGCGGCGCGGTATTCGGCGAGCGCCTCGTTTAATTCGCCTTTTTGTTCGAGCGCGACGCCCAGGTTGACGTGGGCGACATGATTGTTTTTTGTCACCGCGAGCGCATGAGCAAAGAGCGTTTCGCTGTCGTGCCAGTAACGCAGTTGGTTTTCGGTGAGAATCAAACAAATCGCGAGGATCAAAGCGCCGGCGGTTGCGATTGCCTTTTGGGGGACTTGAAATCGGTCCGCCAGTTCGCAGACGCCGAAGGTGACGGCGAGGAACACCCCGATTGATGGAATATATGTGTAACGATCGGCCAATGCCGCCCCGCCGACTTGCACCAACCCGATGACGGGCACGAGCGTTGCCAAAAACCACAGCCAGCCAACGGGTAAATACGCCTGCGCCCGTCCCATCCGCCAGACAAAACTTGAAATGATGACCAGTACGACGCCCGATACTGTCGCTACCATCAATATCCAGGTCAAACGGTCGGGCAGCGGATAAAAAACCGCGAGTCCCACCGGCCAGACCAGTTTCAGCAGATAAATCCCGTAAGATGCCAATGCGTTACAAAACCGATAATGCAGCGGAACGAGTTCGAGGGAGGCAACCGCGTCGCCACTTCGTTGAGACTGGACGAGAAAGGTTACGACGCACGAAACCGCCGCGAGCAAAAAAAACGGCCACTTCTCCAGCGCCAGACGCATGACTTTCGACACCCACCGCGGGTCGCTGGCCACCCGCTTTAGCGGCCAGTAATCCAGCAGCAGCATCACAAACGGGAGCGTGACCAGCATTGGTTTGGACATGAGGCCCAGCGCGAAAAAAAACAAGGCCAGCCAGTAGAAGCGTGACGGGTGACGGGTGACGGGTGGCAAGGTGGGGGGCGTTCGTGTCTCTTGACACAAGTCGCCTGTCACACATTGCACGTAACGCGCGTAGGCCAGCAGCGTCAGCAGCGCGAAGAACGTACTCAACACGTCCTTGCGTTCGGAAATCCAGGCGACGGATTCCACGTGCAGCGGATGCCACGCGAACAAAGCGGCGATGAACGCCGCCGGCCACAATTCGCCCGTCAGCCGGAGCAACAGCAACAACAATAAAACCACATTCGCCGTGTGAAACAGCACGTTGACGAGATGGTGTGCGCCGGGGTTGAGGCCGAAGAGTTCGCAGTCCGCCATGTGGGAGAGCCAGGTGATGGGATGCCAGTTGCTGGCGTGGCCGGTGGTGAAGGCCCATTTGATTCCCGGCCACGTCAGCCCTTGTTGCACGACGGAATTTTCCGTGACGTAATCCTGATCGTCGTAATTTACAAAACCATCGCGCGTTGCCGGCAGATAAACCAGCAGCGTGACGAGCGCGAGCAACAGGCCAATGAGGCGTGGACGGGACATTGGGTTCTTTGTAGGCGATTTTGCCCGCACGGCAAGCGCGGAGACAAAGTTATTTTTCGGAAAAAAGACGTTGCAATTTCCGGCGCGGCAGGTAGAAATTGGTGCGGCAGGAAATTGCTCGACCCCCTGCCGCTTGGACGCCCGATCGGTTCCTCACGACCAAGTTTGTTGTTTTATGAGCGGATTATCGTTTGCTGTCGTGGGAGCCGCTTCCAATCAAGCGGAACTCATTTACATTTGGACACAGGCAACGCCGGAGGCCAAGGCGATCATTGTCTGTCTCATTCTATTTTCCATCCTCGCATGGTCGGTGATGGTTTCCAAGGCCATTCAGGTCCGGCGCGCCCGCCGGTTGAACCATTATTTCAACGAGGAATTCCGCGCGCAAAAATCCGTGCTCGAACTTTTTGACCGCAAGTTGCAGGTCGAAGGCTGTCCGCTTTATGAAGTTTATCGGGCCGGCTGCGTGCAGCTCGACGCGCGGTTGCGCGGGCCGGGCGGCGAACGCCGCAAACAGCAGGTCACGCTCAAAAACATGGAGCATGTCAAACGCGCGCTCGAAAACATCGTCGCGCAGGAATCCTTGAAACTGGAATCCGGTTTGATTCTGCTCGCGATCGCGGTCAGTGGCGCGCCGTTCATGGGTTTGCTGGGCACGGTTTGGGGCGTGATGAGCACATTTGCCGGCATCGCCCAGCAGGGTGCGGCGACGATGGCGGCGATGGCGCCCGGCGTCTCGGCGGCGCTCATCACGACGGTCGCCGGACTGCTGGTGGCGATTCCCTCGATGTTCGGCTACAATTGGCTCGTGCATAATTTGCGCGTGTTTACCGTCAATCTCGATAATTTCGCGCAGGAACTTGTTTCCCGGATGGAAACGGAATTTTTGTCGGAGGAGTAAATTTGGCCCATGCGCAGGTTTTCACAACGCAGTTACCTCGTGACGTTGAGTGAAATCAACATCACGCCGCTGCTCGACCTTGCGTTCGTGCTGCTCATCATCTTCGTCATCACCACGCCACTGCTCGAGCAAAGCATCAACCTCAAGTTGCCCAGCGGCATGGGCCAGCCGGACAAACAGATTGAAAAACGCAACATTTGCACGGTCGAAGTCACCACCACGGGTGTCTATGCGCTGGACAAACAACGCATGGGTCTGGGGCAGTTAATCCCCCGGCTGGCGGCCGAATTCCGCTCGAACCCGAACCTCATCGTTTACATTCGTGCCGACCAGGACGGGCCTTACAAAAACGTCGCAGCTTTGATTGACGGCTGCCAGCGCAGCGGTATCACCCGCTATTCGCTGCGCACCGAACCGACCAGATGAACCGCCTGCAAAAAAAATGCGTCATTGGAACCGCGGGCGTCCACCTGCTGCTGCTCGTGATTTTGTTCGTCGGTCCGGCGTTTTTTTATTCGAGGCCGAAAGCCGACGACATGCAGGTGCTGGATGTGATTCCGGCCAACTTGATTGACGCGGCGTTCAACAGCGGCGTTGCCAACGCCACGCCGCCGCCGCCCACGCCGGCTGCTCCGCCGCAACCGCCGCCACCCGTGCCGGAGAAAATTGAACCACCAAAACCGGTCAAGGAAACGGTGAAGGCCCCGGCGCCGGTGGAAAAACTGGACGCGAACGAACTGCGCAAAATTCAAATCAGCACGCAGCTCGTGGCGCGCACCGCGCCGGAAACGTCTCCCAGCGCCGCCGCCCGCGCGCGGGCAATCCGAAGCGCCCTTCGCAATTTGAAAAGCAATTTGAAGCCGGGTACGACGATTGACCTGCCCGGCAACAGCAGCGTGGCCTACGCGAATTACGCCACGGTGGTAAAGAGCGTTTACGAGCAGGCTTGGATATTGCCCAATGATGTCAGCGACAACGCAAACACGAAAGCAAGCGTTACCATTGCCAACGACGGCACGGTCATAACCGCGCGAATTGTCAGCCCATCAGGCGATGCTGGCCTGGACGCCTCGGTCCAGCGCACTCTGGAACGCGTCAAATCCATCGCGCCATTTCCGGAAGGAGCGACGGAAAAAGAACGGACTTATATCATCAACTTTAACCCCCAAGTCAAACGATTGCTCGAATGAAAAAATATTACTCCCGTCTGCCCCAAATTTGCCTGATGGTTTTGCTTTTTGCCGCCGTTCTTGCGCACGGCCAGAATGAAATAACCATAAACCCAACGATAACCGTTCCTGGAAACACCAAGCCCATCCCCGTTTCGCTCGAGGGGTTTAGCGGCGAGGTCGCGGACGTTTTGAAATTTGACCTTTATGTCCAGGGTTTTTCCTTCGTCGCGCCCGACGCCGCACAGTATCAAATCAGCGGCACTGGCACGGGCACCGTGGAGGGCCGCGTTGTGGACCGTTTCGCCAAAAGCACGATTCTTTCGCACAGTTACACCGGGGCGTCGTTGCGGCGGCAGGCGCACGCGTTTGCCGACGACATTGTGCAGGCCATCGCGCACAAAAATGGCATCGCGCAGACCCAAATCGCCTTCAAGGTCCAATCCAGCACGGGCAACGGCGAAATTTACGTGGCCGATTTCGACGGCCACAACGCGCAATGCATCACGCACGACGACACCATCGTTGCCGCGCCGGCCTGGGTGCCGGGCCGGCTGGCGGTTTATTACACGTCGTACAAGCGCGGCAACCCGGACATTTTTTATCACAACCTCAGTACCGGCCAGCGCCATGTCGTCGCGGGCTATTCCGGTTTGAACACCAGCGCAGCGGTTTCGCCGGACGGCTCCAAGGTGGCGATGATTTTAAGCAAGAGCGGCAGTCCAAATGTTTGGATCGGCAATGCCGACGGCACGGATTTGAAACGCTTGACTTCAAGCAGCGAGGATTCGTCGCCGTGCTGGTCGCCGGACGGACAATGGATTTGTTTCGCGACGAAGATCGCCGATCGGCGCGTGCTCGCGAAAGTGCCGGCGGGCGGCGGTGAACTGCAGCGGATTCCGACTCCCGGCGCGCCGAACCCGACCGAACCCGACTGGTCGCCGGACGGCAAGTGGATCGCGTTCACGTCGCAGACAAGCGAGTTCGACATTTGCGTCGTACCGGCGGGCGGCGGTGACCCCACCGTGCTCGTGGCGGGCGAAGACCCGTCGTGGTCGCCAAACTCGCGGACGCTGATCTTCACGCGGCGCACGGGCGGCCGCTATGTGTTATCTGTGCTTGACGTGTTCACGAAACAGGTCAAGGATATTGCCCGGATTTCAGGCAGCGACTCTCAACCGGCTTGGGCGAGATGACTTAAGCTTTTTTAACGAACTTTTAACTGAAGGAAAAATATGAAAATGATGAAACTGACTTACCTGCTGGCCTTCGCGCTGGCCGTCACACTGGCTGACACCGGCTGCAAAAACCACCGACCGGTCAAAGTCACGCAGATCCCCGGATCACCAACGGGCAATCCGAACGATCAAACCGATTTGAACACCAAACCTTATAACATTCAGCCTGGACCCATTGCGGCGGCGCCGTTGGATGAATTTGAAGGCATGGTCAAAGACCCCGGGGCGCTGGCCGCTTACACGGTGCATTTTGCCTACGATAGCTCCGCTGTGAGAAAGAGCGAACGGTCGAATATCCAGGCCGTAGCCGATGCCTTGAGCCGGGATTCGAGTGCCAAGCTGCTCATCGAGGGAAATTGCGACGAGCGCGGCACGGAGGAATACAATCGCTCACTCGGCGAACGCCGCGCGCAGGCCGTCCGCCAGGCGCTGGCCAAGGGCGGGATTGACCCCATGCGCATCCGCACCATCAGTTACGGCAAGGACAAGCCGGCGGATCCCGGGCACGATGATTCGGCCTGGGCGAAAAACCGTCGCGACGACTTTGTCCTGCTCCATCCCAAGAGTGGATCCTGATTGGGCAGGAAACATTTGAAACGATTCAAGGGCCGCGTTTGCTCGTCTCTCCGAAGTTTCGCGTGTTTGATGTATTCCGTGGTTTACCCGAATTTTCAATTCGCGTCACCCGGTTCAGTTCTCCGTAAACACAAAGGCGCCGTAGCCTACCACGCGGTCGCGCCCGCCCGAAGTGTCGCCGGAGTTCCGCAAATCCATGGTGCGGCATCGCAGGCCGCGCTCCTTCGCCACGCGCAGGAGTCCGCGAATCGGCTGGCAACCGCATGCCTGGTCGGCGTCGAGTTTCTCCCAGTTCAACGACTCGATGGCGCGGGCGGTCTCGCGGTCCATTTGTTGCGCCGTCTGATAATCGTGGTAGTGACTCAAGTCCGAGCTGACGACGATGCAGGTTTCCCGGCCGCCCCAGAGTTCGTTCAATACCGCTCCGACCTCGTTCGCCGTGGCGTCGCCCACCGCCAGCGGGACCAGCTTGAATTCGCCCAGCGCGATTTGCAGAAACGGCAGATGCACTTCCAGGCTGTGTTCGTGCCGGTGCGCGGCGTCCAGCGTCGTTACCAGCGGCAACGCGCGAACCCGCGCGAGCGCCTCCTCATCCACCGGAACAGGTCCCAGTGGCGATTGAAACACCGTCGCACTGCTGGCTGCCAAGCCATCAAGCGCTACGAAGTGCGACGGGCCCAAGAGCACCACTCGTTTGAACCGGTCGCGTCCGCGCGCCAGGCAGGCGTAGGCCGAGCCGGCAATCGGTCCGGAATACATGTAACCGGCGTGGGGCGCGATGATTGCCTTGGGAATTTTGTCCGTATCCGTCTTCGCGGCGGCGATAAAATCATTCACCTCCATCCGCAATTTCTCCGGGTCGTCGGGATAAAATTGTCCGGCCACCGCCGGCTGACGGACCGCCGGACCACCTGAAGCGGGTTTGAAAAGGGCGCACATTTTTATCTCAAGTTCACGCGTCTCGGCCAGCGGGATTGGCCGGAGGTCTGGCCACCGCCATTCGTTGGCCAAATACCCGGAACTGCCTCATCGCAGCGCGGGCACTTGCCGCCAGCGGTGATTTTGTATTCTTGAATTGCGTAACCGATGCGGACAATCAGGGTTTCGCCGCAGCCGGGGCAGCGCGTGTTTTCCCACTCGCCCACCCGGCCGGGCGCGTTGCCGGCATAAACGAAACGCAAGCCGGCTTCGGTTCCAATCTCCGCCGCGCGCACCAAATCGTCGGCCTGCGTCGGGCGCGGGCTGGTCATTTTGTAATCTGGATGGAATGCGGTGACGTGCCACGGAATGTCGCGGCTCACCGAGACGAGAAATCGGGCAATGTCCCGGAGTTCCTTCGGGTCGTCGTTGAAGCCCGGCACGATGAGCGTCACCACTTCCAGCCAGATGCCGCGTTGGTGGACCATTTTGATGGTGTCGGTCACGTGGTCGAGCGTGCCGCCGAGCGTCCGGTAACGGCGGTCGTCAAAACCTTTCAAGTCCACCTTGTAAGCCACAATCCACGGCTGGAGAAAATCGAGTGCTTCCGGCGTCGCGTTACCGTTGGAAACAAAAGCGCACAGCAGGCCCTGCGCCTTGGCCGGTTGGAAGACGGCCACCGCCCATTCGGCGGTGATGAGCGGTTCGTTGTAGCTGGACGCCACCAGCCGCGCGCCATTTCGGCGGGCCGCACGGACCAGCTCCTCCGGCGTGACCGCTTGAAACGGCGCGGACGCCGCGTCATCGCGCAACGCCTGGCTGGTGACCCAGTTCTGGCAGTACGAACAATGGAAATCGCAGCCCAACATGCCGAAGGTGAGCGCGTCACTGCCGGGATGCACGTGGAAGAACGGCTTTTTCTCCACCGGATCACAGGCCACGCCGGCGGTATAACCAAACGGCACGCGCAACTGGCCGCCGTCATTGAAGCGCACCTTGCAAATCCCGCGCCGGCCGGGCGCAATCAGACACCGATGACCGCACGCCACGCAACGAATCCGGCCTTCCTCCGGTTTCCAAAGTGTGCCCACCCTCGTGTGGCGGTCCAGCAGGTCGGCCAGTGCCCCGCCCTTTTTCGGACGCTGGACCACGGGCGACAGGGACTTTGAAGCCGGGTCCGTTTTTGCAGCTTTCACAGTCTCAATCTCGCGCATCTTCACTTTGCAGGGAAGGCCATCCTTGCAACATCGCACTTTCCGCCGCCGCCGCCAACCGGGAGCTACCACCAGTCGAGGCCTTCGGCACAAGCGACGCGGGCGTCGCATTCACCTCATGGCGACGGGGCGTCGCCGCCACCCCGGTCAACGCCTGCTGCGCGCCGCGATGAACTTTTCAGCGTATTTGCCCAGTAGATCGGCCTCCAGATTCACCGCGTCACCAACCTTCCGCTCCCGCAAAGCCGTGATTTCGTAGGTGTGCGGGATGATCCAGATGCGGAAACTTTTTTTCTGCACGCCGGCAACCGTGAGGCTGATGCCATCCACTGCGACCGAACCCTTGAAAACGATGTAACGCATCACTTCCGGTGGCGCGGCGATGTCGAGCACGTGGTCCTGCCCCGCGCATTCCCAGCGGATGATTTTGCCGACGCCGTCAATGTGGCCAGTCACAAAATGTCCACCGAACTCGCCGTCGGCGCGCAACGGCCGTTCCAGGTTCACCAGCGAACCGGGTTTGGCGAATTGCAGATTGGTGCGCCGCCAGGTTTCCTGGAGCAGATCGAACCGGGCGAGCTTGAATTTCCCGTGCGTGGCCACCTTCACCGCCGTCAGACAACAACCGTTCACCGCCAGGCTGCCGCCGGTTTTCAGACCGCGACCGGTCATACCGGTACGCACGGTCAATTCAATGGACTTCGCCGTCGGCTTGATGCGCTCGACGGTTCCGGCTTCTTCGACAATGCCTGTGAACATGGAGGGAAGTGTCAGGTTTCAAGTGTCAGGTTTCAAGAAAGGAAGCGTAGTTACGAAGCAGCGCGCGCTGTCAGCAGCAAATCCGGGCCGAGCCGCTTCCATTCGACGTCGCGAAGCTGGATTACGTCAGTCAAACTCTTTGCACCTTCGCCCGCGACAGCCTTGTGCGCATCACGTCCACCCAAAATTTTCGGCGCGTAGAAAAATGCGACGCACTGCGCCAAACCGCCGAGCAAAAACGACGCGTTCACTTCCCCGCCGCCCTCGACCAGCAGGCTGGTGACATTTTCCGCACCCAGCCTTCGCATGAGCCAACGAAGGTCGAGTGACGGGTGACGAGTGACGGGTGACGAGGGTTTGGCGATGGGTGCAACGATGATATTGACACGCTTGGCCAGCGCGGCGACGCGGTCTTTTGGTGCATGTGAGCTCACAACAATGGTGGTCAACGCCGCCGATTTGTCGCTAACTACTTTCGCGTTCAACGGCGTCCGCGCCATCGCATCCAAGACAATTCTCCGAACCGGCTTTCCCATCTTCCATGTTCCATCTTCCATCTTCGTCCTCGCCGTCAGGCTCGGGTTGTCCGCCAAAATCGTGTTGATGCCGACCAGGATCGCATCCGCTCCCTGCCGCAAGTTCATGCCGTAAGCGCGCGCGGCTTCGCCGGTAATCCATTTTGATTCGCCCGTTGCAGTGGCGATTTTGCCATCCAGCGTCATCGCCGCTTTCACCGTGACGAATGGCGTGCGATGGACAATCCAGTGATTGAAGGCATCGTTCAGCCGCGCGCATTCGTTGGCGAGCGTGTCCGCCCTGGGAGCGCCGGCGTCTCGCCGGCGGGTTGCTGGTCTGCGTATTGAGGGACTGGCCGGCGGGACGCCGGCGCTCCCAGGCACCGTGACTTCAACTCCTGCGTGCTTCAAAATTTTGAATCCTTTTCCCGCGTGTTTCGGATTCGGATCAACCGCACCAACCGTCACTCGCTTGATGCCGGCGGCGATGATGGCGTCGGTGCAAGCTGGCGTGCGACCGTGCGTGGAACACGGTTCGAGCGTGACGAAGAGCGTCGCGCCACGCGGATTGTGGCCGCGCTTCTGCGCGTCACGGAGCGCCTCAATTTCCGCGTGCGGCAAGCCCGCGCGCCGATGCCAGCCGCGTCCAATGATTTTGCCATCCTTCACCAGCACCGCACCGACCATCGGATTCGGCGAAGTCGCGCCATAGCCCCGCCGGGCGAGCCGGAGGGCGAGGCGCATGAATTGGAAATCTTTTTTAGCCACGGATTGAACACGGATGAAACACAGATTAAAAAATCAAAATGGTTTCTCGCCCAAAGTCTTTTTTGCTTCGGCAATGTCAATTTTTGCCTTGTGCCCGTGTTTTTCGAGCAGATAAAGCAAATTTGCTCCATTCATCAACGTGAGCGGTTTGCCTTCCAATGTTTGCAGCAGCGCTGTTGCTTTCGCTTTTGCCAGGGCATTGTCTGTCCCAGAAATTACACGATATTTTCCCAAGCCTTCGTGCTTTACCGTGTATGTATAACGAAAGTATCCCATAGCTGATTTTTTAAACGAATACCAATTTTGGAATTGCTTGCAAACCGAATTCAAAATCTGCGTTCAATCCGTGTTTCATCTGTGGCTAAAATAAATTTCATTCCTCAAACAACGCCTGCGCGAATTGTTTCGCGTCGAATGGCTGCAAGTCGTCCGGCTGCTCGCCGAGGCCGATGAATTTAATGGGCAGGCCGAGTTCCTTCTGGATGGCCACCACCATGCCGCCTTTGCTCGTGCCGTCGAGCTTGGTCACCACCAGCCCCGTGAGCGGCACGGCCTTGTTGAACTCGCGCGCCTGGTTCAGCGCGTTCATGCCGGTCGTCGCGTCGAGCACCAGCAACACTTCGTGCGGCGCGCCGGGCAGTTGCCGGCCGATGACGCGATGCAACTTCTGTAATTCATGCATCAGGTTGTGCTTGGTGTGCAGCCGTCCTGCCGTGTCAATGAACAGATAATCCGCCTTGCGCGCCTGGGCGGCAGTGACCGCATCATGCGCCACCGACGCGGCGTCCGCGCCATAGGCGCCAGCAACGACTTCAACCTTCAACCGCTGGCCCCAAAGTTTGATTTGTTCGATGGCGGCGGCGCGGAAGGTGTCGCACGCAGCCAGCAACGCGGTTCTTTTCTGCGCTTGAACCAAATGCGCAAGCTTGGCGGCGGTGGTCGTCTTGCCCGTGCCGTTGACGCCGACCACGGAAACCACCGTCGGGCCGTGCGCGGCTTTGACCAGGTCCGGCTTGTCCGCCGGAAAATTTTTTCCGACCTCGCGCCGCGCGATGGCAAACACGTCCAGCCCCGCGTCGCCCTGGGTTTCGTAGGCGTGCTTCACGGCGGCGACGATTTGTCCGGTCACGGCCAGCCCGAGATCGGCGGCGATGAGCGCGGCTTCAAGTTCCTCGAGTGACGCCGCATCGAGCTTGGGCGAACGCGTGACGATGCGTTTGATTTCGTGCGCCAGCCTGCCGTGGGTTTTTTGCAGGCCGGCGCGGAATTTCTGGAAAAGGCCCATGAACTATTGCGGATTGTGGATTGCAGATTGCGGATTGACGGCTCCTGCCTTTCGACTCTCGACCTTTGACTTGAGCTTTTCCACGAGTTCGTAGGGCAGTTTGACGGTGCCGATGAGCGGCTTGCCCTTGCTGAAACCGTGGCAATCGGAGCCGCCCGTCACGAGCAGATTAAATTTGTCGGCAATTTCCAGATAGCGCTCGGCGGTGTTCGTCGAGTGCTTGGTATGAAAACATTCAATGCCGTCCAGCCCGGCGTCCACCAGCGCGGGAATAATTTCATCCGTGCGGTTCAAACCGGGATGCGCCATGACGGCGAGGCCGCCGGCCTGGTGAATCAAATTGACGCCTTCCAGCGCGGACATCTTGGCTTTGGGCACCCACGCCGGACGGTTTTTTTTGAGAAAACGCTCGAACGCCTCGTCGGACGTTTTGCAAAGCCCGGCCTTCACCAGCGCGCGCGCGACATGCGGCCGGCCGGGTGATTTGCAATTGGCCAGCGTAAAAACAGTCCCGGCTTCGAGCGGCACGTTCAAATGGTTGAGCCGCGCGACCATTTCACGGATGCGGTTTTGGCGGACGGCCTGAAATCGGGCAATTTCCACCAGCAGTTTTTGGTTCTGCGTGTCCACGAGATAGCCGAGGAGATGAACTTCAATGTCGTTGTGCTCGGCGGTGAGTTCCGTGCCGGTGATGAACTCGATGCCCGCCGTGGCACACGCCGCCGCCATGGGCGCGCAACCCTCCACCGAATCATGGTCCGTCAGCGCCAGCGCCGCAAAGCCGAGCCGCTGGCCGTGCCCGGCCAGTTCCTCCGGCGTAAAGGTGCCGTCGGAAAAACAAGTGTGCAGATGTAAATCCGCGAATTTCATTTATTCAGTTCTCAGTCCACGGTCCACAGTCCGCAGTCCACGGTCTCCAGTCCCAGTGCCCGGACCAGCAATTCAACTAGTCGGGCGAATTGCGCGTCCGGCTGCGGACTCAGAACTGTGGACTCAGGACTCATTTGACTATCCTCGCCGGACGCATCAACTCGCTGCGCACCTTGTCGAGAATGCCGTTGACGAATTTGCCGCTGTCCTGCGTGGAAAATTTTTTGGCGATGTCCACCGCCTCGTTGATGCTGACGATGGGCGGGATGTCCTCGCGGAACAGCATCTCGTAAATCGCCAGCCGCATGATGTTGCGGTCCACCGCGGCGATGCGATGGAACTCCCAATTCTTCGCGTGCTTTTTGATGTGCTCATCAATCGCGTCGCGATGTTCCAGGGCGCCGCGAATGAGCGGCTCGGCGAACTGACGCATTTCAACCTCCTCGGCGGTGAGCGGCGGCAGTTCCACCGGCTGGCCCCAGGTCGCCGGGCCTTTTTCCCCGGCGATGGCCGCCGCGCGTTGCGTGTCCCAGAATTCATTTAGCTCCCGATCCAGATTTTCCGGCGGGTTCAAATCGTACTGAAACAAGAACTGTACGGCGCGTTCGCGCGCTTCGCGGCGTTTGCCCATGCATCGATTCTAAAGTCTAAAGCCCAAAGTCTAAAGCCCAAAGTCAGACAAGGCGGTCTAACTTTGGTCATTGGATATTGGACATTGGACTGTTAAATTTCGCGCATGAGCAAAGTCACAAAACTGCTGCACACGCGCTATCGCGTAAACGATTTGGAACGGACGGTAAAATTTTACCGCGACGTGCTCGGCCTCGAAGAAGTCAAGCGGCACAAATCGCCGCGCGGCTCGGAACTCGTTTTTCTCAAAGCCCCCGAAAGCGACGAGCAGATTGAAATCACGTATTTTCCCGGCAGCGGCCCGGTACAGGTGCAACCCGACCTCACGCATCTGGCGTTCGAGGTGGACAGTCTGGAAGAATTCGGCGAACACCTTGCCCAACACGGCCTGAAATATTCCGACGGTCCGACCACCACGTCCACCGGAACTGTGTTCGCCTTCGTTGACGCGCCGGAAGGTTATGAGATCGAGCTGATTCAAAGGGGCAAAGGCAGTTACTGAATTGCTGTGCGCCCCCAAATTATTTCAACTGCGAATTCCAATTGCTGCCGTCAGGTAGGGCTCGCTCTCCGAACGGGCCGCAGCGGCGCGCTGGGAACAGCGCGCCCTACCAACTTTTTGCCATGAGCGTTTTAATTGTCGGTTCAACGGCGCTGGATTCCATCAAGACTCCCAACGCGGAAAATCCGCGGCTGCTCGGCGGCTCGGCCAGCCATGCCGCCGTGGCGGCGAGCTTTTTCAGCCCCGTGAAATTAATCGGCGTGGTCGGTGAGGATTTTCCGAAGAAATACCTCCAGCTTTACCGTCGGCACAAAATTAACCTTGCCGGTTTGCAGATTTTGCCCGGCAAAACCTTCCATTGGTCGGGCGAATACGAGGCGAACATGAATAACCGCCGCACGCTGCTGACCGAGCTTGGCGTGTTCGAGACTTTCACACCCGTGCTGCCCAAGACGCATCAGGACACGCCGTTTGTGTTGCTGGCGAACATCGCGCCCGCGCTCCAGCATCACGTTCTCGATCAGATGCGCCAGCCCAAATTCGTCGTGGCCGACACGATGGATTTATGGCTGAACATCGCGTTGAACGACTTGCTCAAGCTGCTCCCGCGCCTCGACGGCTTTGTGCTCAACGACAGTGAAGCGCACCAGTTAACCAAGGAAGACAACGTTTTCACCGCGATAAAAAAAATCCACAAGCTCGGTCCGGAATACGTCATCATCAAAAAAGGGTCGCACGGCTCGATCCTGTCCGGGCCGAAGGGATTTTTCCTCTGCCCGGCGTATCCGCTGTCCGAAGTCGTGGATCCGACCGGAGCGGGTGACTCGTTTGTGGGCGGCCTGATGGGGTATCTCGCCGCGGCAAAAGGCTCAATTGATTCCAACCTCCGGCGGGCGATGGTTTACGGCAGCGTCACGGCGTCCTTCTGTTGCGAAGGCTTCGGCCTGACGCGCACCACGGCGATCAAACGCGCCGACATTGAACGCCGCGTGAAGGAACTGGAAAAGCTGACGAAGTTTTAAGCTGTACGCTCACCGCGATTTGGTGAGATTGCGCAGACGATATTGCAGGGCGGATTCACCGGTTGCGTCGCGCAACGCCGCCAGTTCTTTTTCCTGACGCGCGATTTGATCGTCAAACTCGGCCGGGTGGTCGTAGTAAAAAGCCAGCGCCGAGTGAATTTCCGCGAGCGAAAGCTGCGGCTGCTGTTCGTGAATGGCCTCGGCGCTCCAGCCGTAAGCCAGATGATCCAGCACCACCTCGATGACCTTCACATTTTTCCCGTTAATCCACGCCACGCCCCGTTCGTCTCGTGCGATATGCGTGCCAGGCTCAACCGTTGTCATGCCGCAACCCTAGCATTATGCCGCCAGCGGCGCAACTGCCTTGACCCTTGACCGCCACGTGAAGGAACTGGAAAAACTGACGAGGTTTTAATTTTGCAATTTTCATCTGTGCCAATCTGTGTTCATCTGTGGCGGAAATGAAAGCTGTCATTCTGGCCGCCGGCAAAGGCACGCGCATGCGGGAACTCACCAACGAGTTGCCCAAACCCATGCTCCGCGTGCAGGGCAAGCCCATCCTCGAACATATTGTCGCCGGCATTGTCGCGGCGGGTGTCCGCGAGATTTTCATCGTCACCGGCTGGCGCGCCGAGGCTGTCGAAAACCATTTCGGCGATGGCTCGAAATGGAACGCACGAATCGCATTCGGCCGGCAGGTTGTGCAGGACGGTACGGGCAAAGCACCGGAACTGGCAAAGGATTTTATCGGCGACTCGCCGTTTCTCCTGACTTACGGCGACATTCTGGTTCCGCCCGAAACGTATCCGCAAATGCTCCGGCGCTTCGGCGAAGGCAATTTCGCCGGTGTCATCACCGTCACCCGCGGCGAAGATGTAACGAAGGGCGGGCTGAACTTTTTCGACGAACAATTTTGCCTGAAACGGCTGGTGGAAAAGCCGTCGCCGGAACAATTGGAGCAACTGCGCCGGGACGGCTGGCTCAAACCCGGCGCCCCGGCATGGTATAACGCGGGCATTTACATTTTCCGGCCGTCCCTGTTCGACTTCACAGCCAGGCTGCAAAAATCGCCGCGCGGCGAATACGAATTGACCGACGCCATCAGCACGATGATTGCCGCCAGGCAGAAGCTGGCCGGACTGGAAATCCCGGGCCGCTGGGTGGACGTGCGGGATCCGGAGACCTTGGCCAAACTTGAAAATGAAATAAGGAATCCAGGAAACCAAGAATGATTTGTGCTCCTGCTCTCTTGGTTTCCTTATAAAAATTCTGGGTTCAGTTTACATACTTCGGCTCGAACACCGGCCCGAGGCCGTGTTTTTGCAGCAGTTCGCAAAATTTCGCGATGCCGCGTTTCTCGTCCTCGGCCAGGTGGTAGTGAACATGCCAGCCGAGGTAATCCCGGCGGAAATCCTCGTCGTATTCCTCGCGGGTTTCGATGAGGTAATCCAGCGTTTCCATCCCGAAATCCTTCGTCTCGCGCAGTTCGCGGCACAGCTCCTTGTTTTCGATGCCGCGCCGCAGCGCCCACACGGCAAAAACGAACGGCAGATTCGTCAGTTCATACCACGCCGTGCCGAGATCGAAAATTTCGTGCTCGTGCGGCGCGCGTTGAAAATCAATCGCCGGATCACCGATGATTAGAACCGCGTCGTGCTCCGCCGCTTTGCCGGGGTCGGGCAGCGGCTTGAACTCCGGGTTCAATCCACGTTCCGCCAGCAGGACTTTCAAGAGATTCAGGCCCGACAACGACGCGGTGTCGCAGAAAACCTCCGTGATGCTTTCCAGCGGACGGCGATGCGCGAGCAGCACGCTGTAAACCTCGCCCAGCGACGCGATGGCGATGCCGTCGAGGATGTCATAGCGGTCGGTGAGCAGGATCTCCGCCGTGCTGACGAGCGCGGCGTCGAGTTCATCGCGCCGGAGCATTTCGGCGAGCCGGGCGGGCGTGGCAAAAATGACCTGGCCCTCGATGCCGCGCGTGAGCGGCACGGCGTTGAGATATTGCACTGAGCCGATGCGGAATTTTGGGGGTTCGCCGGGCGTATTCACAGGTTGCGAAATTCTTCCTCGGTCAAGCCCGCTTGTTTTAAAACGGAGCGAAATGTCCCCGCCGGAACGTCGCCGGTGTGCATGGCCACATAAGTCTGGCGTCCGTCTTGATGACGCAGCACAACGTGCGAACCGGATTGGCGACGAACTACAAAACCGGCGCGTTGCAGTTTGGCCAGAACCTCACGCGCTTTGTAGGGCATCGTCGGGAAGCTCGATGGTTGAGAACAAAATTTCGGATGGGGGGGGAATGTGGTCGCCGCTGGCGTTCTTTTCGGCGACCCAAAGTTTGATTAAATCCAAGGCAGCACTGCGCGCGCCATCAATCCCCAAACCGTGCGTGGTCAGGCCCAGGCTCGGCACGTGCGCGTAAAAATATCCCGGCGGAAAATCCTTGTCCTGCACCTTCTCAAATAACACGCCGATGTTCATGGTTAATTAATAACCCTGAAAAAGGCCGCGGTCAACGGATGAGTTCATAACCGATGGCGCGCATCTCAGTTTTTTGCAGGGTTGAATGAGGAGTGAGGGAAGAGCAAGTGCCAGCGGCCGTTGCGCCAGAACATTTCCAAACACATGAGGGCTTCGTCGCCCGCCTGACTCCAGAACTGCCCCGGTCGCTTGAAGCGGCATTGCGTCTGCCGACAGGTGGCTTCGACCGGGCCACTGCCAATGGGTTCGCCCGCCCGCCGTCCAGCCCGATAGTCCATTCGTTCTTGATGTTGGTGGAAGTATTCCACTTCTTTGGCCACGGCTTGGGTCGCCGCTCCGGCGGGCATCGCGGCCAACACCTCTTCCAGTTGCCGGATCACT
Organism: uncultured Verrucomicrobiae bacterium; assembly: GCA_963744965.1. Taxonomy (GTDB): domain Bacteria; phylum Verrucomicrobiota; class Verrucomicrobiia; order Limisphaerales; family UBA11358; genus UBA11358. Next base: position 142,637 of record CAVUVT010000005.1, on the reverse strand, counting down.
TTGAGCGAAGATTGGTGCTTGAGTTGTTGGACCAAGGGCTTGAGCCAGACCTTGAGCTTTTCTTGGTTTTCGCCAAAGAGCGCCCGGCCCACGGCGGCCAGGTGTTGCACGGCGTGGTAAAAGTCCAGTCGCTGGTGGGCTTGCGGCCAGCGGTCGTCGGCCAAACGCCAGATCCACACCGCCCCGTCGCCGATAACCAGCGCACTGGCCGCCTGGCCCAATCCACGCCGTAAGGCTTCGGCGTGCAGTTGCTCGCGCAAGCCATCCAGACCTTGCCGCGTGGCCACGAAGCCGCGTTCGGTGATGACGGGGCGTCCGCCGGCGGTCTGGCCTCGGTGATCAAGTCGAAAACAGGTGCCGGTGTAGACCCAGTGCCAGCGTTCGGGTTCTTGGCCCTGTCGGCGCAACACCCCGCTCTGGCCCCAGGCATCCCGTTCTCGGATGTTCCAAGCATCCAGTTGAATGATCATCTGGTAAGGTTCGAGGGTCAGTTCGAGTTGGTTCTTTTGGGTGGCGGCTTGGCGATCCAGTTGCGTGCGCAGCCGTTGGGCGCGTTCTCCCTGACGCCGGGCTTCACGATCCAGTGTGGCGCGGGGCAACTTGACGCCGGTGAGGTGTTTGAGCACGGCGCTGGCATCCTCGACGGGCATCTTGCTGGCCAAGAGCGCCGCCATATCCTGCACCGCGGGCGAATAGCCTGCGCTCGCTTCCAGACCCAAGGCGGCATCGGCGGGGACGCGCCATTTGTGGCAGCGTTTGCAGTAGCCGCGGGTCCGTTTGACCGTGATCGAACCAAAACGCGATTCGAAGGCGCGCGGGTGGTCGGCAGAAACACGGCTGAGGGTTTGGCCGCAGACTGGGCAGACCGGGGGCGTGGTATCGGCTTTGGCTTGCGCCCCGCGTTCGATCGTTTGGCGCAGCAGTTCCTTCACGTCTTGTGCGGCTTGGACTTCAAGATGCCCCAGGTTTTGATCGCTGCCGACCACAAGGCGTTGAATCGAGTGTTCCAGCGCGCACGCCGCACGGGCGGCCAGCACCGCCAGCGGTTCCCACGAGGCCCCAGACATCATGCCGGAGGCCACAGGCTCATAACAGGTAGTTGTCATGCCCTCAGCTTACACCACCCTGCAAGAAACTGAGATGCGCACTAACCGATGGATGACGCGGCGGTGCAGCGCCGCGTCCAGTTCCTCCACGACCGCTTTCACGAGCGCCAGCATGACCCCCAGTGATTCGGCGCTGGGGCGGATTTTCCCGGGCGCGTTCATGCCGTTATGCAGGATTTCATTCGTCAGCAACAGCAGCAGTTCCGGCTGACAACCGGTTTTTGCATAGTTCACCAATTGGTCAGCCGAACCCGATTTCATGGCTTCTTCAAGGTCGCGGCAGTTGCGATCAAACGCGCCCGCCAGGTCGGGGAAATGAATTTTCGGCGGGCGATGCCCCGGCGGCACCAGTGCAAACCACGCTTGTATGAGAAACGCGAAGCTGAACGAAAGCTCGTCATCCGAAAGCACATCCACCGTGAGTTCGTCCGCGTCGTCGATCAATGTTGCGCCGCTCTCGAAAAGCGCCGCCTCGGCATCCGCCGCGGTGTCGAAGGCATCCATCGCCGCGTCCAGCCGTTTGGCCGCCTCCTCGATGCTCAGTGGCGTGGCCGGCAGTGGCGGAGCGGGCGGCAGATTCAGATTGGGGTCAGGTTCGCCGGCGAAATCTTCCCCGTCCGGCAACTCGTCTTGCCCCGCCTGGCCCGGCGGTGGTGGACGCCACGGCGGCGGATCAAAAATAATTTCGTCCGCGCCGAGTTCACGCAGCAGCCAGTTGATGTCATCGGTGCGCCCGGTTTGCAGGTTGCGCTCGTCGTGCGCCCGCACCCGTTGCTTGAGGAGACGAATCAGGCGGGGCCGCAACGCCGGATCACGGGCGGCTTCGCGTGGCGTCTTGTTGTCCAGCGCGGGAATGTTGTCGTCCAAAAACGCGCGGTCGGCGGCGCGCATCAGTTCGAGTTCGGCTTCCTCGCGGGACAGGCCGGGCGGAAGCGGCGGCATGCGTGAGGAAGCCAGCAGGATTTTTTGCGGTTCATCGAGCAGGCGCGGCGGGACGGTGGACTCGTCCACGGCCGGTTCCTTGGCCGCCATGCGCATGCCCAGATCATCGAGACGTTCACCCGTGAACCGTATGCGTGGGCCGAGATGAGCTTCAAACTGCCGCCGCAATTGTGCGAAACGTTCGCCGCCGAACGCTTCGAGCCGCCAATGCGCCTGGCCCAGCAAAACCCGGCCGAGCACCGCGCGCCCGCCGGGCGGCACGGCCTGCTTTACCGCCACCGATTCTGTGAACCATACGCGCGTCTCGGCAAAACCTTCCCCGCGTTCCGCGTCGGAAAGATCGTCCGGCGCGACGTCGGACAACTGGTCCAGCCGCGCGCGGCATTCGGCAAACGGCGCCTGCAATTCATACACGGCCTTGCCATAGCGGGCGTCCATTCCAGCAAACATTTGCATCCGGCGCGCCCGGGAGGTGGCCGTCAGGGCGTCGCTGAAACGCAGAAAATTTTCCGCCAGCCAGCGGCGCGCACCGTCCGCCGTTGCCGGCCCGCCCAGATGCTGGACGATTTCCATCACGATCTCTTCGGGTGAGAACTGCGCCATTTCGGGAATCAACGCCGCCGTGCCGCTCAACCGCCAGAAGTGCGGCAGGGGATAAATCCAGGCGAGCACGCTCGCAAACCGCACCGCCATGCCGGTCAGGCCGCGGTCTTGAAATCGCATCGGCGGCGCGTCCGGCATGAGCAAATCCACCGCTTCCACGCGTTCGCCGTCCAGCACGCGATGGATTTCCACCAGCGCGATGCGGGTCTTCATTTTTGCCCGCAACATGACACGCTGGTCGCTCTTCAATTCGGGAAAACCGGCCTTCTCCCAGCGCTGGCAGCAGGTCAGGCCGTCCGCGCCCGGCGCAAAGAACAAATTCCATTCATACCAGGCGTGCGTCGCGTGGAGGCTGGAATGGCTGCGCGCCTGTTGCAGCGCCTTTTCCATCGCCGGGCGGTTCGCCGTGTGTTCCAGCAGGTAATCCATGCTCTGGCGATCCAGCTTGCCTTCGAGTTCGAGCAACCGGGAATAATTCTCCGGCGCAAACGGATCATGCGGGCATGTCGCCGGACAAGCGTAGGAACTGTGGCGTTGCGCAACGCAATCAGAGACGGGAATTTGGCGGCCAACCGCCGGGCACGCGCGATTTTTTGAAGCTTTGCTCATTCGCTGGCCGGAATAATGCCAGCGAGCCGGAGCGAAGGCAGGCATTTTTTTATCAAATGCTGCGGATAAGCGGCGCGGCGTTGAGATATTGCACCAAACCGATGTGGGATTTTAGAGTGCCTGGGCAAATTCTCACTGCAAATAACGGTTCAAAGCATCTCGATTCAATCTGACGTTTTCGATAAGAAGTGTGCCTCCATGATATGCCGGACCTGCTCCGCTGAAAAAGACAGGCAGATCAAAGTCCGAACCAGTCAATTTGTGGAATAATGTATTCCTTCCTGCGCCCCGCCTCTCAAAATTCAATCGGACTCCTGACGGGACGTTCTTTCGGATAAAGTGATCCAAGTAGAATCGCTTCGTCGCTGTCCCTGCCGCCATGACTAGTTTGGCCTTCTTGCATTTCTTCAACGCGTCAAAAAAGAATCTCACATCCTCAACAACCAGCCCTAAAAACTGGTCGAGCCAGTCATTGTCACGTTGATGTTTGCTAGGAAAATCCGTGGCTCGAGGAGATAAATCTAAGTGAGCAACTGAACCTGCCGCATAGGAAACACATGGAGAGAGATGTTTGAACGTTTCGGTCCAAGCGTTGAAGAATGGATGTGGTCGAGAATTTGGTGAAAAATAATCCCGCAGCCTTGTTTCCAAGGCTAAATCGGCAATAGAATCTGGCCACCCTCGATGTGGAGCGAACTCGGCGTTTGAAGGATTTAACCCAATTGTTACCACCAATGCTGATTCAGGGCTGCCAAAGAATGGGATTGGTTTTGTTGGTATTCCATTGCAGTAAAGAGAGCGATACTTGTGATCTGTGCAATGCACATGTTCCAAAACTCTTTTGAAATGATCTTTCATCACGCTGTCGCCAGATTGTCTTCCAGCATCTTGGAACGCGTTGAATTTTCCGTGGCGGCGGGTTCCGGCGGGTTTTCCAGGACTTTGATCGGTTCGTAGAACGTGTTCCGCTGCACCGGCGTGCGGTCGGCCTCGCGGATGGCCTTGATCATGTCTGCCTCGGTCTGCAATTGCGGCGAGGTCGCGCCAGCCATGTGGAAGATATGTTCCTCGATGATGGTGCCGTGCAGATCGTCCGCGCCGTAGCTCAACGCCACCTGCGCGAGTTTCAATCCCATGCCCACCCAATACGCCGTGATGTGGTCGAAGTTGTCGAGGTAGATGCGGCTGACGGCGATGGTGCGCAACGTGTCGAAACCGGTCGGCGGTTTTTCCACCGGAATGTCGTTGTCCTCCGGCTGATAGGGCAGCGGCACAAAGCCCACGTAGCCGTGCGTCTCTTCCTGCAACGAGCGCAACTGCCGCAAATGGTCCACGCGGTCGGCGAGCGATTCGACGTGGCCGTAGAGCATCGTGCACGTACTACGACCACCCAGTTTATGCCATATTCGATGTACCTCCAGGTACTCCTCGGCGGATTCCTTGCCCTTGGCGATGGCGGAACGGACCTCCTTGCGGAAAATTTCCGCGCCGCCGCCGGTGAGCGAATCCAGCCCGGCGGCTTTCAGTTCCATCAGGGCTTGTTCGACCGATTTTTTGGCCAGCCAGGCGAGGTGCAGGATTTCAATCGCCGTGAAACATTTCAGGTGAAGCCTGGGTTTCGAGTCGGGGAGCGCGGGTGTTGCGCCCGCAGGTTTCGGCGTCTCGCCGAATTCGGCTGGCGAGACGTCAACCGATGCGACCGGGACGGTCGCGCTCCCCATTTCATCGTTTAGCGCTTTCAGCGCCTTCAGCATGTCGGTGTAATAGCTGAATGGCAGCGATGGATGCAGTCCGCCAACGATGTGCAGTTCGGTGATGCCGAGCTTCAAGGCTTCCCGCGCCTTCTCGACCATTTGCGGGATCGTCAACTCAAAGCCGTCGGCGTCGCGTTTCTTGCGCGCGAACGAGCAGAACTGGCACGACAGGATGCAGTAGTTCGAGTAGTTGATGTAGCGGTTGACGATGTAGCTGGCGCGATTGCCGGTTTTTTTCTGACGCGCGAGGTCGGCGATGGCGCCGAGGGCGTTCAGGTCCTTCGATTCAAACAGCCGGAGCGCGTCGGCCTCGGAAATGCGTTCCCCGGCGGCGACCTTGTCGTACAGGTCGCGCAATTCGCTGCGTTGAACGAAGAAATTCATTTGTCCACAGAGTAAAGCACCTTTCCCGCGGCAAGGCAAATACGCCTGGCTTGTGGGTGGCACAGGCCTCTGGCCTGTTGTTTCCGGCGTCACGCCGGGAACCGGCGGGCGACATACGATTGCTCCCAACCGAAAGAGTGTCGGCAAACTGCGTCACTGATGAAATTCGGCGGGACGCCGAATTTGACCCGCGAGACGCGGGTGCTACCCTCCAAACGCGCCGAACAGCGCGCGCATTTCCTCGTCCACGTCGGCCGAATCGGCCAGGGTTTGCGCTATTTCATCACGGAGCAGTTGCCGGTAACGCTTGCGCAGCCGATGCACCGCCACGCGGACGGTACTTTCATCCATGTCCAGCGCTTTGGCGGCGGCGGCGTGGGACAATGCGCCCTTGCCGACGGTGAGGAAAATTTTCAATTCCGCGAACTGTTTTCCCCGACCATCCGCCTCGCACTCGGCCTGCAACCGTTCGATGACCTTGGCGAGCAGGGTCACGGCCCACTCGCGGTCGAAGGCCTTGTCGGGACTCGGCTCGGCGGTGGCGGCGACCTGGAATTGCGTGTCGGCGGTCTGCCAGTCGAGCGAGAGGTGGGTGACGCCGCCGCCGCGTTTCTGGCGCCGGGATTTGTCCCATTCGTTGGCGAGAAAATGTTTCAGCGATGCCAGCAGGAACGCGCGAAACCGTCCGCGCTCGGCACTCAGGCCGGCGAGATAATTTTTCCCCAGGAACCGCGCGAAAAATTCCTGGGTGAGGTCCTCGGCGTCTTCCTTTGAATGGCCGCGGCGGCGGACATAGGCGTAGAGCGGATACCAGTAGATCCGGCACAGTTCCTCCAGCGCCCGGTCGGATTGCGGCGTGGAGCGTTTGCCCGCCGCGAGCACGACCGTCCAATGCGTTGTGGCGAAGATGTCGCCGGGCGCGCCCGTGGACATTGTGGAAGCTTCGGAGGTCAAGCAGTTCCCGTCAGGATGGGCTGGCACACGGCCACGAATTTTTCCGGGTCGTCCGGTGAAAAACCGATGCGTTTGAACAGGCCTGATTTTTTTGTCAGCAAAACGTGGCGGCAGAAGTTGCAGTTATCAAGTTTCGTGCCCCAGATAAATCCTTTCTGGCCGCGGAACATGGACGGGCGCACCTCGATTTTCAGAATCCCGCCGGCGGAAATAACGAGCGTATGGAAAAGAAACCAGGATTGCAGTTCGAGTCGGTCGTGGTAGACGCGATACTCCTGCCACAGGTTGTTACCTGTCCGTTTGGAAACGTAAATGGGCACGTCGTTCATCGGCCAGCATGGTTGACGGTTTTGGTTGTTCGAATCAATTAATGAAATACCCCACCGCCCGCCATTGGCCATCTTTTTCGAGCATGAAGGTGACGGTTTCAGTCACGGATTTTTTGTTCGCAAACGTAGCTGGAATTGCACAACGACATGTTATTCGTCCGGCGTGCCCGGCAGACTGGTGGTTGTCTGGCCGGTTGCGTTCCATCTGTATTTGCCTTTCTTCAGTGTTGTTCTGTTTTCTGAAACACGACTATCTGCGCCGCCCTATCCTCGTGAAACCAAATCAGGATGCCTTTGGAGTTCCAGATCAATTTCTTCGCGCTCCCGACATTCTCCTGCGAACTCGGTTCGCCGTAGGCGTCCAAGGCGTCTTTGAGGGGAGAGCCAAACCCAATCCCTGCGGTGGTGAGTCCCGGAAAGCCTTCGTCGAACCGCAGCTCGAAGGCGCCACTGGCATCGACGAGGCAATGCACGTGGGCCTGTTTCCACTTCATCCAGCGATTATCCGAATCGCTGTCGGGTTGGCCGAGGGCCTGGATAAGTTCCGCGCGCGTGGCGCCCAGCTTGAACTCGTTCCAGCCTTTCCCTTCGGTGATCTGGTCAGCGGAGGCGGGCAGACCGGTGGTTGTCTGGCCGATTGCCGACGGCTTGGACTTGAAGTTCAACAAGTCCAGCAATACCTGACATTCGGCATCGCTCATCTTCCCGGTCACCTCGACAGCCGGGTCGGTAATCCGCGTGCGAATCACCGGCGCTTTCAACACACGCCCGCGCCAGACGATGGCCAGCCGGCGGCCAATGTTGGTGGCGGTGATGTCCGAAAATTTCCGAGCGGCGTCGCTCTTGAGCACAACACTGATGGTTTTGTCTTCGGATTGACCGGACTCAAGACTGGCGCTGGCAACGGCGGAACTGTCCAGCAAAACTTCCTTCAAAATGCGCAACTTCGTCTGCCCGGTACGGTCGTTGGGATCGGCCAGTTCGTCGGCGGGAGTGTTGGTATCGCCCTCGGCGGCCACCAGCCGGAATTCGAGTTCCGCCGACTTGGTTTGCTGGCCGATATAACCTTCTCCGAAGCTGTCCACCAACAGGTTGCCGCCATGATCGACGGCATCGGCATAGTTGGTTTTGATTTCATTGAACAATGCCTTTGCCTTCTCTATCTCTCCTTGGCTCTGGTAATCTTGTGCCAGCAGAAACCGCGCGTAAGCTCCCACCAGGACGCCGTCGTCATAAAAGCAATCGTTGTAATTATCAATGCAATCCTGGAGATATTGGTCACGCTCATCACCCTGAGACATCTGGGCCAAATTAAGCTCGGCTTCGCCAGTGAAGTTGATGCCCGGATATTTTTGGACCACGGTTTTGAGGCTCGCTATCGCTTCGGAAGTGCCCCATTTCCAGTTGCCGACCAGGTATAACCGTTCGGCTTCGCCCAATTGCTGTTGACTGTATTTTTCCAGGTCTTGCGCCAACCGCTTCATATATCCATCATGAAGCGCTGCTTTTCGTTCGGCGCTGGCCAGCTGTGAAGCATTACCGGTTGCCAAGCTCCATCCTTTCGGAAATTTGCTTTCTTCGAGAGCTTCGGCCTTGGTTCCAAAATAAAGCGCGGCGAACGAACCGCCGTCGGCATACATCGAAACGTGCGGCCACCCCGGGACCAAGTGACGATGAATCAATTCAAAATCTCCGCGCCCTTTGGAAATCTGCATCCGCTGCGTTGGGTCTTCCGGAACCCGAATGATCGTTGAGGTGGTGATATAAAGCGCGAGCTCCGCTTGGTCGTGACTGACGAGGTTGTAATGGCCTTTGACCACCATCTGCTCCGGGGTCCGGTCCACGGAGGTGATTTCAATGGAATCGCCTTTGGGGAAAGATGCCTGGCCGATGTAATCAGATTTGACCTCGTTGACCTTCGATTTCAGCAAATGAGGAGACCAGAAACCAAATATAATTCCAAAGACCATGACAATCATCATTGGCAACCAAGATTTGGCGGAACGCCATGCTTCCAAAGTTTTGGTCGTGATTGCCCGATAAATCACAAACAGGAACCCCATAAAAACGATCAAGGCAAGAATTTCAAAGCCCAAACGGAAATAACTCCACGTCTTGGCACCTATTGCCTCCGAATTCATGCCGAGAAGAAGCAACAGACAGGCAAATAGCATTGCCGAACCAAGGCCAACAAATTGCCATAGCATTCGGATGAAAGACATATCAGTCGCCGATTTTGGCAGACGTGCATGTTCGTCCAATTCAGTTTGAACCGATCCTGATCTGCTACCAACGGGCGGAGTCGTGGCAATCGTCTCCACTTGCGTCTTGAGTACGCTGACCTGTTGGTAACGGAGTTCGGGTTTCTTTTCCAGCGCGCGCAGCACGACTTCATCCAACCGCACGTCAATTTGCACTTTCGACGATGGCGGTTCGAGGCGTTTGCCGGGCAGTTCGCCGGTGAGCATCTGGTAAAACACCACGCCCAGCGCGTAAATGTCCGCGCGATGGTCCACGGCGTCGGGATGTTCCTTCTGCTCCGGCGCCATGTAATTCGGCGTGCCCATGACTTTCTCGCCGGTGAGCGATTGGAGCGCCGGCCTCCGGCACGGCTCGTTGGGATCGTCTGCCGGAGTTGCGCCGTGCTGGAAGCCGGCGCGCCGCTCGACGTCGCTTCCCACCAATTTTGCCAAACCAAAATCCGCCACCTTCACCCGTCCGCGGCGGTCGAGCAGGATGTTCTCCGGCTTGATGTCGCGATGGACGATGCCCTGGTCATGCGCGAACTGGAGGGCGTCGCAGATTTGCGGGACGATGGCCAGCGCCTCGCGTGGCGCGATGCGTCCGGCGTGGAGCAATTGTCGCAGATTCACGCCGTCCACGAATTCCATCAGGAAGTAGTAAAGCGGTTGAGAGCTGAGGGCCGGCTCGCGATTTATCGGAGTTGAAGGTTGAGAAACTGAAGCGGTGCCGAACTCGTAAAGCGTGACGATGCCGGGATGATTCAGCTTCGCGAGCGCCTTGGCCTCGCGCGTGAAGCGACCGGCGAACGCGGCGTCGCGGCCAATGCCGGGCGGAAGAATTTTGAGCGCGACGATGCGGTCAAGCTCCTTTTGCCGCGCCTTGTAAACCGCGCCCATGCCGCCCTTGCCGATGAGTTCAAGCATTTCCAGTTGCGGGAACAACGGCGCGAGTTCGGCCACCGGTGGCGGCGGGAACGGCGGCGCCTGCCCGCCCGTGGCCGTCTCGTCGGCCGCGCCCTGTTTCAACAGGCAGGCGGGGCAAAGTCCGGCCAGCGCGCCGGCCGGCAGCGGGGTGCCGCATTGCGGGCATTTATTTCCATCGGGCATGGGCTGGTTCAATTTTACTGTGTCCATGCTTTCTTCAGAAGCAAATCCCGAAAAATGTTACCGGAAAGAATTGGAAACCACGAAACACACAAAATGACACGAAAGAATAGCCGGTCTGATTTTCGTGTGGTTCGTGTATTTCGTGGTCAAAATCAGCGCAGTTTGAACCCGCCCTGAAACACCACTTCCGCCACCGTCACGATTAAAAAAACGGCACTGACGACGGCATTAAGCCGGAAGAACGCGAGATTGATCCAGTTCAAACTGCGGCGGCGCGCAATCCAGTGTTCCAGCACGAGGCAGCCGACGATGATCATCCAGCCAACGAGATACGCGATGCGAAACCGGCAGAGCAGGCCGAAGGCGAGCAGCAGCCCGCACATCGCCATGTGGGCGAGAAACGCCGCTTGCAGCGCATTTTTTTGTCCCCACGCCACCACGAGCGAATGCAGCCCGTGCGCCTTGTCGAACTCGTAATCCTGCAGCGAGTAAATAATGTCGAAACCCGCGAGCCACAAAACAACGGCCAACGCCAGCGCCAGCATTTGCAAGATTTCCAGCGGCGAAACATTTTCTCCTTTCACCGCCAGCCAGGCGCCGACGGGGGCGAGCGCAAGCGCGAGGCCGAGAAAAACGTGCGTGTAATCCGTAAACCGCTTGGTGAGCGAATAAAAGCAAATCACCCCGAGCGCGACCGGCGAGAGATAAAAACACAGTGGATTCAGGAGATGACTGACGACAACCAAACCGGCCGCCGACAACACACAGAGCGCGATGGCGCTGAACAGCGAAATTTGTCCGGCGGGCAGATGGCGGCCGGCGGTGCGGGGATTCAGCGCATCGAATTTGCGGTCCACGATGCGGTTGAAGGCCATCGCGCACGTCCGCGCGCAGACCATCGCCGCGAGAACCAGGCCAAACGTGCGCCAGCCCGGCCAGCCGCGATTATCGCGCGCGGCGACAGCCATCGCTGCCAGCGCGAAGGGCAGGGCGAAAGCCGTGTGGCTGAACCGGACGAACGAAGCCCACTTTTTTATGAAGGAAAACATTTTAAGCCACAGATTGACACGGACGAAACACGGATTTTTTCTCAAAAACGCATCGCCCAAATTCACTTCTCAAATCTGTGTTCGATCTGTGTTTCATCTGTGGCTAAATTATTCTTTTTCCTCACTCCAGCGCGGCGCGAGTTGGTTCGGCAGGCCGAGATGGTCCAGCACACGGGCAACGACGGTGTCCACGACTTCCTGAACGGTTTTTGGTCCAGCGTAAAAACCCGGGTTGGCCGGCAGAATGGTGGCCCCGGCCAGCAACAGCAGTTCCATGTTTTTCACGTGAACCAGGCTCAACGGCGTTTCGCGCGGGACGAGAATCAGTTTCTTCCTTTCCTTCAACACCACGTCCGCCGCACGCAGCAAAACGTCCTCACTATAACCGTGCGCGATGCGGCCCATCGTGCCCATGGTGCAGGGAATGACCACCATCGCATCCGGCGGGTTCGAGCCGCTGGCAAACGGCGCGTTCATGCTTTTGACATTATGCGTGGTCACGCCGTCGGGCAGGCGCAGGCCGCCGGGCAGTTCCTCGGCGATGACCTGTGGCGCGTAATTGCTCGTCACGAGGTGAATTTCGTGGGTGCGCGGGTCAAGGTTGTCGAGCAGGCGCTGGGCATAGAGCGCGCCGCTGGCCCCGGTGATGGCAACAAGTATTTTCACTGCGCGGATTATGGCCGAGCCGTTCAAAACGGGCAACCAATCCCGTTCGTCCTCGTGCTCGTCCTCGTTTTCGTAATCAAGTCCAACCCATGAAATTCGAGGACAAGGACGAGAACGAGGACGATTCGGATTTTCCCAAAACAGCTTGAGTCCGGTTTCAGCATCCGCACAATGGCTGTGTGTTCAAGTCACTGGCAATCATATTTGTTGCGGCGATGCTTCTGACGGGGTGCGCCTCCACCCCCAACGCGCCGGAAGAAGTCATTTCGTCGCCGCCGGTCATGTCCAATGAAGCCTCTTCGTTGAACTGGACGGCCACCAACGTCGTGAACAAATTCCCCGCGGCGCGATCATTCAGGCCGGTGACGCCAACCGCCAGGGCCCATCCATCGTTCACCGCGCCGGTGACGACGTGGACTTCGCTGGATCGCTGGGCGGCCGAAAACAAAATCGGCCAGCCGCGCCTGGTGTCCCACACGCCGGTGAACGCTTATGCGGTGAGTTCGGCGAACGGCACGATGGTTTTGGAAATCGGCAGCCGCGACGCAACCTGGAACAACATGGAAATTCAACTCGGTTTCGCCCCGGAATTCATTGACGACCAGGTTTTCGTCCATGGCCTCGATTTGCAGAAAAATCTCAAACCGCTGTTGTTTGGGCCGCCGTTGACGTTTGGCAATCGCATCATCGTGATTGATCCGGGTCATGGCGGCTCCAACGTCGGCACGCACAGCGTCCTGGACGGGCGGCTTGAAAAGGAATTCACGCTCGACCTGGCAAAACGTCTCGCGCCATTACTTGAACAAGAGGGCTGGCGCGTGTTTTTGACCCGTACGAGTGACGTGTACGTGACCAATGCAGATCGCGTCGTGTTTGCCGAAGCCCATCACGCGGATTTATTTGTCAGCCTGCATTTCAATGCGACGCCCGACCGCGACGAAAAAACCGCCGGCTTGGAAACGTATTGTTTTACCCCGACCGGAATGCCGTCAACCGTCACGCGCGGTTATGCCGATCCCTGGTCGGAGAAATCGTCGAGCAACGATTTTGACGCGCAAAATTTGCAACTCGCGGTGAAGCTGCAAGCCGCGTTGCTGCGCGCGACGGGAATGGAAGACCGCGGCGTGCGCCACGTGCGATACATCGAAGTGTTGCGCGGACAAAATTGCCCGGCGGTTTTGATTGAAAACGGCTACCTCTCGAATCCGCATGAGGCAACATTGATTGAAAGCGCGGCCTATCGCCAAAAACTTGCCGAAGCTTTTGCGAACGCGCTCAAATGAAAAAAGCGGGACACATTCTCGTCACCGGCGGAGCCGGTTTCATCGGGTCGCACCTCGTCGAACGTTTGCTGGCTGATGGCAAAACCGTCGTCGTCATTGACGATCTTTCCACGGGCAGCCTGGAAAATCTACGCGCTGTCAAATCGCATCCGCGCCTGCGCGTGATCCAATCGAAAATTTCCGCGTGCCGTGAACTGCCGAAACTGGCGGCAAACGCGGAGTTCATTTTTCATCTGGCGGCGACCGTCGGCGTCGAACTGGTGGTAAAATCCGCTTTGAGCGTTTTGGAATCGAGTTTTCACGAGACGCAGATTTTGTTGCGGGCCGCTGCGGCCAGACGCACATCGCTGTTGTTGACCTCGACTTCGGAGGTCTATGGCAAGAGCCAAAAACCCGTGTTCGGTGAGGATGATGACTTGCTTATCGGCCCGCCAGGACAATCGCGCTGGAGTTACGCGTGCTCGAAGCTCACCGACGAATTTCTGGCGCTGGCTTATGCGCGGGAAAAATCATTGCCGGTCATCATCGCGCGATTGTTCAACACCGTCGGCCCGCGCCAGACCGGTCGCTACGGCATGGTGCTGCCCCGGTTCATCGCGGCGGCAAAAAAGGGCGAACCGCTGAAGGTTTTCGGCGATGGGGCGCAAACCCGCTGTTTCTGCCATGTCGGCGACGCGGTGGAGGCGCTGGTGCGGCTGCAAAAAAGTGGCTGCGACGCCCTCGTCGCAAAACGGAGAGGCGACGGGGCGTCGCCGTCACCCGTTTTCGGCGAAATTTTCAACGTCGGCGGCACGGAGGAAGTCAGCATCCTCAAGCTGGCACGGCTCGTGGTGAAAACGCTGGATTCAAAATCGAAGATCCAACTCGTGCCGTATGCAAAGGCTTACGGCCCGGTGCCCAAAGGTTCTGGTGTCACCGGTGCGCCGGAATTTGACGACATGCGGCGGCGCAAGCCGATGGTGAAAAAGCTCGAACGCTTCGTGAAGTTCCGCCCGCGCACCTCGTTGCGCGATATCATCTGGCTGACGGCCGGGTGAACTCATAAAGCAAGAAGCAGCGGACGTCAGTCCGCTCTAAATAATATTTGAGCCGACTGACGTCGGCTGCTACAAGGAAACACCTTCCCGCGCGAGCAGGTCGCGCTTCCGGTTTAATCCGCCGGAGAAGCCGCCGAGTTTTTTGTTCGCGGCGAGCACGCGATGGCACGGGACCAAAACCGGGATCAGATTCGCGCCGCACGCGCCGCCCACGGCGCGGCCGGCCTTCGGTCTGCCAATGGCGCGGGCGATTTCACCATAGCTTTTGGTCTGGCCACGGGCGATTTTTAGCAACGCGTTCCAAACCTTCCATTGAAACGCCGTGCCGCCGGACAAATCCAGCGGCGGCAATTTACCGGGCGAACGTCCGGCGAGAGCTTTTTTCAACGCGGCAGCGGTGGCGCGATGCCAGCGACGGACCTTGGCAGGGACATCGCGTTGCGAAGTCCGGACGCCGCAGCGCGACGTCCCTACCTTGGGAAAATTCAATTCCGCCAGACCTGTTTCCGAATAGCGCGCGACAAATTGACCGTCGCGCGTGGAGACCGGCAGTTGGATCAATCGCGTTTTCATGCGCCGCCAGTCAGTGATTGTGGACAAAAACCAGAATCAGGCCGAGCAGGAAAAAAAACAGCACGGCGGCGAAAAAAATGAAGCGGTTGCGCGCGACGCGCTTCTCGTAACGCATCGGACGCAGGCCATGCACGCCGCCGGCGGCCAGATAGGCGACGAGCCGCGGATTGTTCGTGGTTGGCCGGCGGAAATGGTTCCGGACGCGGTTGAACAGCGCGGGCAAATCGTATTTGCGAACGCCCAGATCGTTGAACTGGTCGGGCGCAGAGGTTTCCTCGGTGCCGGACAAGGACTTTACCTCTTCGAAAACCGGCTCATGCACCGGCGGCGGCGGCGGCAGGGCTGGCTCGTGCGCGCGGGCAATGGTCGCGCCGTGCGGAATGGCGGTGGAACGAAATTTTGGCGTGGACACGCGCTGAAGCTGCGTATCGAGCTTCTTGATTTCGGATTCGAGCGCGGCAATCTGGTCGGTGAGCGCGCGCGAACGGTCGGAAAGCGGGTCGTTTTTTTTCTTCGCGAGCCCCATACGACAATTTCAGCGCCGCATCAAAACGGCGACCAACACGCCCAAAGCGGCCAGGGCAATCAGCACCAGCGGCCAGGTCATCGCCAGACCGAACCGGCACAATTCACCGAAACTCATGTTGGCGAACGGCGAAACGGCGGCGGCGGGAACCGCTTCCGTCCCGGGTTCTTTTTTTCCTTCGCCTTCCAGAACGGAGAATTTGAGCCGCGCGGCGTTCCATTCCATGCGCGCGTTTTCGATGGTGGTGAGCGCCCGGGTGAGTTCGATGCTGAAATTGTCCTTGGTCCACGTTTCGTCGTGGATGGCCTGGATTTTGTCGAGCGCGTCGCGAAAATCGCCCACGGTCTTGACCATCTGCTCGGCGTCGCGGCGGGCATTGAATTCGGCCTCTTCGAGCAGGCCGAGGCCGCGCGTAAGATGGTGAATCATTTCCTGGCGGCCGGTTTGAAATTCCGTCTGGCGGCGGCGCAATTCCTCGAGCGCGGCGCGTTCGCGCTCCAAATCATCCTGCGCGCGTTTCAACTCGGCGAGTTTCTGCTGCGCCTCGACGACCTTGCGATCCACTTCGTCGCGCGTGGGCGCGCGGAGCGGGTCGTTGGGTGCGGGCGCGCCGTAAGGCGATTTTTGCGCTTGAAAATCCGTGTCCACAAACTCCGTTGCATCATAATCAGAAGCCATGTGGCGACTTTAGTCCCGCGGCGCGAAAGTGTAAAGTGGTGTTTGCGCTTGTCAGCGCGGCGGGCGGGGCCTAAAGTGCATCCGTCAGTGACGCAAATTGAACTTTTGACATGATTGAGCTGATTCAGTTTCCGTGGAGTCCGTTCTGCATCGTTCAACGGCGCATCCTGGAGTTTGCCGGAGTCCGCTTCAAAATCACCAACATCCCCAACCAGGACCGCTCGCTCGTTTGGAAGCTAACCCGGCAGCGTTATTACGGCGTTCCCATCATCAAGGACGGCAAAAACGTCATTTTCGAAATCAGCGACGATTCCCAGGTCGTGGCCAAATATCTGGACGAGGAGCTCGAACTCGGCCTGTTCCCCAACAAATGGTGCGACGTCCAGTCCATCCTCTGGCGCTGCATCGAAAATGAAATCGAGGGCACGACGTTCCGGCTCAACGACATTTACTGGAAGGAATTTGTGCCCGCGCCGGACCAACTCGATTTTCTCCGGTTCAAGGAACGCAAGTTCGGGCGCGGCTGCCTGGACCAGTGGCGCCAGGACCAGAAGGTCTGGCTCCAGCAACTCGAAGAACGCCTGCTGCCGTTCGAGATGATGCTGACGCACCTGCCATTCATCCTCGAAGACCGCCCGCGTTTCGTGGACTTCGATTTGTTCGGCATGCTCGAAAATTTTCTCTTCTCCGGCCATTACCGCCTGCCCGGGCGGCACAAGCGAATCCAAGCCTGGCATCGCCGGATGAAGAAGGTCAAACACACCGACTTCAGCGCGTGAAAAATTACATCATTGACACCAACGTCCTCCTGCACGACCCCAATTCCCTGTTGAGCTTCGCGGACAACCACGTCCTGATTCCCATTGAAGTCATCGAGGAAATTGACCGCTTCAAACGCGAGTCCAGCGAACTGGGCCAGAATGCGCGCAGCGTGTCGCGGATGCTCGACGGTTTCCGCGGCAAGGGCAGCCTGAGCGAAGGCGTGAAATTGCCCAACGGCGGCAAACTACAAATCACCTTTCAAAAGAACGGCCATGTCAACGGCGACGTTCATGTCAATGGCAACAGCGTGGACAACCGGATTCTTTCGCTCGCCGCGAGCATTCAAAAAGCGCAGCCGAAAAATCCGACCATCCTCGTCAGCAAAGACATCAACCTCCGCATCAAGGCTGACGCGCTGGGTTTGCAGGCCGAGGATTATGAAACCGACCGCGTGTTCATCACCGACCTTTACACCGGCATGGCGGAAATGTCCGTCACCACAAATAAAATGGCCGCGTTCCGCGCCAGGGGCGAATTGGAACTGGAATCCGGCAAACAATATTCTCCGAACGAATACTGCACGCTCACCGACGAAACCAATCCCAAACGCACCGCGCTGACCAAGGTGGACATCACCGGCACGAAGCTGATCCCGATCATTGACTGCCGCGAAGGCGTCTGGGGCATCAAGCCGCGCAACCGCGAGCAGCACTTCGCCTTTGACGCGCTGCTCGACGACCGCGTCAAGCTGGTCACGCTCATGGGCAAGGCCGGCACCGGAAAAACCTTGCTGGCCATGGCGGCCGGACTCAAGCGGGTCGTCAACGACCGCGAATTCCGCCGGCTCGTCGTCGCGCGCCCGACGATTTCGATGGGCAAGGAACTGGGCTTTTTGCCCGGTCGCTCGAGGAAAAACTCGCGCCCTGGATGCAGCCGATTCACGACGCGCTCGAAATGTTGAGCGACCTGAACATGGGGCACGACCATCGCCGCAGCGGCGACCTCATGCGCTCGGGCAGCATCGTCGTCGAGGCGCTGAGTTACATTCGCGGACGCAGCATTGCGAACCAGTTCATGATCATTGACGAGGCGCAAAACCTCACGCCGCTCGAAGCCAAAACCATCATCACGCGCGTCGGCAGCGGCACCAAAATCATCTTCACCGGCGACCCGTATCAAATTGACAATCCGTATGTTGACTCGTCCTCGAACGGATTTAATTACATCGTCAGCCGTTTCCGCGCCGAAGCCATTGCCGCGCACATCGAACTCCAAAAGGGCGAACGCTCCGAACTGGCCGAACTGGCCGCCAATATTTTGTAAATTTTGTCAGTTGACAAACGGCTATTGCGGTCGAAATTCCTAGTAAAGCTGGATTGGGCGCTAAGGGCGTCTGCAGCGGGAAATTATGATCTCAAACGAAAGACCATCACCATTTGGGTTTCGGCCTTACAGCCAGCCCAAACCGCCGGTTCAAGAGGACACGCTGAGGAGCGAGAAGATTCAAATTGAGCGCAAGACCTTCGTCTTTACGCTCAAGGAAAATCCCCGCGGCCGGTTCCTGCGCATTACCGAAGACGTCGGCGGGCGGCGCGACACCATCATCATCCCTTCCACCGGCCTGGAGGAGTTCAAAAAGCTCCTCGAAGAAATGGTGAAAACGTCGAACGAAATACCGCAAAAAAGCAGCCCGCCGGAGACGACGTGAGCGGTTTCTGATTTTTGATGTTTGCAAAAGCGGGCCTGCCGGCGTCGGCGCTTAAAGTTTTTTCCGGGTGGTTTTCTTCCTCAATTTCACCCGGGCGGCGTCGCCCCAGAGACTTTCCAGGTCATAACGGTCGCGCGCTTCCTGCCGCATGATGTGCAGGATGACATCAAAAAAATCCAGCACCACCCAGGCGCCATGCACCGTGCCGTCCACTGCGCGTGGCCGCACGCCGTGCGCGGTGCGCAGTTGGTCGGTGACTTCGTCCACGATGGCGCGCAAGTGCGGTTCGCTCGTGCCGGACGCGATCACGAAGTAATCCGTCACCGACGACAGCTCGCGCACGTCGAGGATGACGATGTTTTCCGCCTTTTTGTTGTCCGCGAATTCGCGGCAGAGCCGGGCGAGTTTTTTTGAATCCATTTTTGCGGGGGTATTTAGCCACAGATTGAGCACGGATGAAACACAGAAATGTCATCAGTTTTCAGTTTCAAGTTTTCAGAAAAGAACCTTCCTGGCTTGTCTGAAAACTGAAAACTTGAAACTTGAAACACAAATTCGGTGTCCATCCGCGGCTAAAATATTCAGACATAAAGCCCGCTGTTGCAAATGGCTTCCGCCGCGGGCGGCGGCACGAGATGGTCAACCGGCAAACCCGCCTTCACCCGGGCCCGGATTTCCGACGAAGACACGCCCACCGGAAAACCTTTCAACATCCGTCCGCGAAACGGCGGCGGAAAATTCGCCGCCGCGCCGCCCGGTCGCGGAATCGCGACAAATTCCGAGAGCGTTGCCAGTTCACCGGCTTCACGCCATTCGTTGAGTTTCGCCGCGTTGTCGGCGCCGATGAGATAAAACAACTGCGCCTGCGGGAATCGTTTCACGAAGTCGCGCAGGGTTTCGATGGTGTAGGAAACGCCACCCCGGCGAATTTCCTGGTCGTCCACTTCGTAATTCGATTTGCCTGCGAGCGCGAGGCGCAGCCATTGCAGGCGGGCGGGTGCCGGCGCGGGCCGCTTTCCGGCTTGAACGGCGATTGCGCCGCGGGAATGAAAAACAGACGGTCCAAACCCAGTTCCTCCACCGCCGCCTGCGCGACGAGCAGATGTCCCAGGTGAACCGGGTCAAACGAACCGCCAAATAAACCGATTTTCATTTATTCTGGAGGGCACTGCTTCGTCAGTGCCCCATTCAATCATATCGAGGCATCTACGTCAGTGCCCTGATTTCATTTATTGTGCCAAACCAGGACATTCAATTCACCTGCATAAGGCCAATCTTCCGGCCTTGTCGCAAGGTCTTTTCGCACGGGGTTCCGCCAAACATAATCCCATTTCTCAGAATAACTCTCGCCGCGCCGCAATTGTGTGTCCCAAAAATCAAGCTGCCAGATGGGTTGCTCGCCGGGTCGCGGCCAGCGTAAAGAAACCCGACTCTTCCAGAACTTCATCCAGCGCTTTAAGCTCACCGATAAATCACGCGGTGCGCAGAAAAAGTGAATGTGGTCAGGCATGATGACATAACGTCCAACCAGCCACGCGTCCGCCTGTTTCCAAGAGGAAAGAATAACGTTTGCCACATCCGTTTTGGCCAGGATGGGTTTTCGTTGGTGGGTGTTGACCGTGACAAAGACAATAGCAGCTTGATTGCCTTGTTGAAAGACCGGCTGGTGAACGGGATGGTTGCGCCCGATTTCTCCGTGTGGTTGCAATCCCGGCATGATGTTTATTAGTTGGGGCACTGACGAAGCAGTGCCCTCCAAGTTTTTAACAGCACCTTCTTACGCCATTGAACCGCTGTTCAGTGGCTTCAACGTAAAGCTGCTGTGCGGTCGCGGGATGACATTCGCAAACCGCCCGCGCCTGTTGATGCGCGCGTTCCAGATGCGATTCACCGGACCATTCCCTGGCCAGCGCCAGCGCCAGGGCGGCGGTGCCAGCCGCACCGCTGAACCGGTGCCCCCCCTCCACCACCGCGTAATCCGGCAGCCAGACCGGTTCCGTCTCATGCAACACCGCCGGCTTGCGCCGCGACAGCAGCAAAAACCACTCGCGCGAGCTTAACAAAACAATCGCGACGACGAGAGCCAGAAAAATTCCGGCGACGGCGGCGTCGAGGAGGTTGTTGAACCGGAGCGTGCGGTTCGCGTGCAACGCCTTTTGAGCGGCGTCAATGGCGGCCGCATCGCCCGCGGGGTTTGCATCGTCGAGCGCTTTTTGCAAGGCGGGTGTTTTTTCGGCCAGCATTTGCGCCTGCGCCAGAAATCCGATGCTCCGGTCGGAACTCCAGATTTTCTGCACGCCGGCGGTGAAGGTTACCGCCACCAGCCAGACGAGCGGAACCAGCGTGATGAGTGCCAGCGCCGGTGAACGTCTTGGAGCGCCGGTCTCCGGCATGGCGTGCTTCTCGATTCGTGCCGTGCCGGAGGCCGGCGCTCTCAAGCTGCATTTTTAAAATGATTGTGGTCGCCAAGCACAGCGCAATGGCGGCGAGCATCTGGTTGGCGATGCCGAACAGCGGCCAGAGCGAGTTGACGCCGCCCAGCGGGTCGCGCACGCCTTGAATCAAAAAGTATCCCCACGCGCCAACCATCAGCACAGCGGCCACCGGCGTGGCGAGGAAATTTTTCGGATCGCCGAGCGGTTTCCAGGCGCGGCCCAGCATGCTTTGCAGCAGGTAACGTCCCACGCGCGTGCCGGCATCCACCGTGGTCAGGATGAACAAGGCCTCGAACATGATGGCGAAGTGATACCACAGGTCGAGCCCGCGACCGTTGACGGCCTTGGAAAAAATGTGCGCCATGCCGACCGCCAGGGTGGCTGCGCCGCCGGTGCGGCCGAACAGGGTTTTCTCGCCCAGCCCTTTCGCGAGCGAATCCATTTGTTCCACCGTCACGGGAAAATTGAGCGCGGAAACCTTCGCCACGGTCTCCGCGGGATCACCCTTGACGTTCATGCTGAAATAGACGCCGGGTTCCAAGGCGCAGGCGGCGATGAGCGCCATGATGGCCACGAATGATTCACAACACATCGCGCCGTAGCCGATGGACCGCGCGTAGCTCTCGCGCGTGATCAGCTTGGGCGTTGTGCCACTGGCGATGAGGGTGTGAAAACCGGAAATCGCCCCGCACGCGATGGTGATGAAGCAGAACGGAAAGATTTTTCCGGCGACGACCAGTCCGGAACCGTCCGTGAACTGCGTCAGCGCGGGCATTTGCAAATTGGGCAACACGAGCAGGATGCCGAACGCGAGCGCGAAAATGGTGCCGAGCTTCATGAACGTGCTCAAATAATCGCGCGGCGCGAGCAGCAGCCAAACCGGCAGGCTGCTGGAGATGACGCCGTAACCAATGATGATCCAGGCGATGCTGATGTCGCGCAGGCCGAAGAATTGCGACCAATGCGGACTCTGGTAAACCAGCTTGCCGCCCCACACCGCGAGCAGCAGCAGCGTAACGCCGAAGGCTGAGGCTTCCAGGATCTTTCCGACGCGCACAAAGCGCATGTAACAGCCCATCAACAGCGCGATGGGAATGGTCGCGCCCACGGTGAAAATGCCCCACGGACTTTCGGCGAGGGCCTTGACCACGACGAGCGCGAGGACCGCGAGCATAATCACCAGAATGGCCAGAATCGCCAGCACCGCGATGAAGCCGACCGGCGAATTCACTTCCTCCTTGACCATCTGGCCGAGCGATTTGCCGTCCCGCCGCATCGAGCAAAACAGGATTACAAAATCCTGCACCGCGCCGCCGAGCACGGCGCCGATGAGAATCCACAGCGTCCCCGGCAGATAACCGAATTGCGAGGCGAGCACCGGCCCAACCAGCGGTCCCGGCCCGGCAATTGCCGCGAAGTGATGACCGAAGACAATCCATTTGTTCGTCTTTACGAAATCCCGGCCGTCGTCGTGAACAACGCACGGCGTGGCGCGGCGGTCGTTGAGCGCCAGCAGGCGCGCGGCAATCCACTTCGAGTAAAACCGGTAGCCGATGGTGTAGGTGCAGACCGCCGCAATGAGAATAGAGGCGGAATTGACCGGCTCGCTCCGGCGAAACGCCAGCATGGCATACGCGGCCGCGCCGGCCAGGGCGAGCAGCAACCAGAAAAACGGCGCCAGAACCTTTTTCATACCGGATGGTTTGCGCTTAATTTACGATTTACGATTTACGATTTACGAGGGTAAAATTCAGGTATGTATCACACGCAAACTCCATGACCCGACACTGCCACAACTGCGGCGAGGAATGGACACTGACCGGCCAGCCGGGACGCGGCGAGAGCTGCCTGAAATGCCGGGCCGACCTGCGCGTTTGTCTGAACTGCGCGCACTACGATCCGCGCGCGGCCCAGCAATGCCGCGAGCGCCGGGCCGAGCCGGTGCAGGAAAAACACATGGGCAATTTCTGCGAGTATTTTGAGTTTATTCGCCGGACCTGGACGCCGAAGGCCGGGAACAACCAGCGCGAAGCCGCCGCCCGCGAGCAATTGAAAAAATTGTTTGGCGACTGAAGCCCGATGCGGGTTAGCATTGGCGCATGAAAGTCAGCGGGTTCACCTTTTTGCGCAACGGGCAGAAACTCGGTTATCCGTTTGTCGAATCCATCCGCTCGATTTTGCCGATCGTGGATGAATTCGTCATCGCGCTCGGCCCGTGCGAGGACGATACGGAGAAACTGGTGCGCGCCATCGGCGATCCCAAAATCCGCATCATCCCAACGCAATGGAACGAACGTATCCAGCCGGATTACAGCGTCAAAGGCTTCGTCTATGGCCAGCAGAAATCCATTGCCTTGTTCAACTGCACCGGTGACTGGGCGTTTTATCTGGAAGGCGATGAAATCGTTCACGAGAATGACCTGCCGAAAATCCGGGGCGCGATGGAGCGTTACCTGAACGATGAGCGGGTCGAGGCGCTGGCGTTCGATTATCTGCATTTTTATGGCAACGCGAACACCTATGCGTGGTCGCCGGGCTGGTATCGCACCGAGGCGCGGATCCTTCGCAACACGATTCCGGCGTGGGGGCCGGAAGGATTGTTCTTTGTGGTGTTGGATACGCACAAGAAGGGCCGTTACCCGCGCGCCGCCCATACCGGCGCGACGATGTATCATTACGGTTGGGTGCGCAGTGAAGCCGAGATGAATTTGAAAACCAACGCCGTGACCAGATTCTGGTCTGAAGGTCCGGCCCCGACGGTGGATTATCGGCAGGTGGACGCCGTGGCATTGCGCCGGTTCACTGGCACACATCCCCAAGTCGTGCAGGCCTGGTTGCCAAAGGCGGAGGGACTGTTTCAACCCGATCCGAATCACCCGTTGACCGCGCGCGAAAAAAAACATCGCATCATGCTGAAACTGGAGCAATGGTTTGGCTTCCGCTTCAACAAGAAACATTACCGGCCCGTTCGTTGAGCGCCCGTTCGCACGCCTCGATGACCGCGCTGGTTTCGATGCTGGAAACGACCCGGCCACTCGTGGGAATGACCGCCCAATCCGGATGCTGATACGGATAGGGGCTGCCCGGGGCGATGGAATTCCGGATCATCACCACCCGTTTGCCCAAGGCCACCGCCAGATGCAGAGCGCCGGTATCTCCGCCGAGAATGAAGGAGGAAAGTTTCATCAGCCCCCCGGTGACGAGCAGCGGGACCCCGGCAGAAACCGGAAAACCAGCCTGATGAACCGATTCCAGCGCGGTCCGCTCCGCCGGACCGCCGCCGAACAAAATTTGCCATCCGCGCTTCCGCCAAAGCTGCGCCACGGCAAGGTGCCGGTCCAGCGGCCAGTTTTTACCTGGCGAACTGGTGAACGGTTGAATGAAGAGCGTGGATTTGGCGGTATTCAAATCGTGCGCGGCAAAAAACTGGCGCGCCGCATTCAACCCCTCGTCCGGCAGAACGAATTCATTGAGAATTTTTCCGGGACGAAGGCCGCATTGCTCCAGCAGTGCGAGATACCGGTCAACGTGATGAAGGCGGTCGTCGCGCGTCACGCCGTGCGTGTAAGCCCAGCGCCTTCCTGGGCCATACACGCTGCCCCAGCGTTGCGGCGCGCCACTCAAGCGTGCCAGCCACGCCGTCTCGCCGTAACCTTGAAAATCCACAACGAGCGAAAATCTTCCGCGGCGCAACCGGCGAAACAGGGAAAACGCCTCCGACAAAACGGCCCGGGGATTGCCGCTTTGAAAACGGGCGCGATCCAGCGCGATGGCTTCGTCCACCTCCTGAAAACCTTGCAACAGCGGCGCATTCTCGCTGGAAGTGAGAAATGTGATTTTCGCGCCGGGGAAATTTTCCCGGATCACATGCACCGCCGGCAGGAGGAACAGGATGTCGCCGATGGATTTAAGGCGAATCAGCAGAATGTTCTCGTTACGAACCATGAGCCGTCAGGCTATGCACCCCGCAACCAATGGAAAAGCACAGATTTAAAATGCGCCGGTTTCGGTCGCACAGGCCCTTGACTTTGATGGCAAACGCGGAGCCCGACCTCCGATCCGGCGCGTTTCTGCTGGAATCTCAACACCAGCCGGGCCGGAGGCCGGCGCTTCGGAGGCAATGTCATGATGTGCGCCGGTTTTCCTGCTGGACGATTTTGGGAACAGCAGATTGAATGGGGTATCCGGCATGGCATGAGCAGACCATCGAGCAAGAATGTTTTCTGGACCCACGGCAAGGTCACGGCGGCACAGCGCGCGCATTTGAGCGGCCACGCCGGCTGCGTCGTCTGGATCACGGGTTTGAGCGCCGCCGGCAAATCCACGATTGCCACGGAACTGGAGCGCGAGTTGATCAGCCGGGGCAAGCTGGCCTACCTGCTGGACGGCGACAACACACGCCACGGCCTTTGTTCCGACCTGGGCTTTTCGCCGAAGGACCGGCGCGAGAACATCCGGCGGGTGGGGGAAGTCGTCAGACTGTTTGCTGATGCCGGCATCATTTGCATAACGGCATACATTTCCCCCTACCGTTCCGACCGGGAAGCGGCGCGCCAGTTGGTGCCGCCAGGAAAATTCATCGAAGTGTATGTGAATGCACCCCTGGCAATCTGCGAGCAACGCGATCCCAAAGGTCTTTACGCCAGGGCGCATGCCGGCGAAATCGAGGAGTTCACCGGCGTCTCCGCCCCCTACGAACCGCCATTGAACCCGGAAATTGAATTGCGCACTGACAAAATGAGCGTCGCCGATTGTGTCTCTGCCATTCTTGAACGGTTAAAAAAAATACCGGGGCCATGAGATTTTGGACGATTTTCCTGCTCAAAAGTGGGGGGATCGGGGCGGATTATCCGCCTCGAACGGGTGACGGAGCAGGCAGCCCAAACGATCTTAGCAAGGCAGTGCGATAAGCTTCACGAGAATAACGCGAGGCGTAGGCACGGGCGGCGGCGGACAATTTGGCGACCTCATCCGGCGACCACCGGGCCGCCTTTTGAATGCACTCGCGCAGCGCTTCGACATCACCAGAAGGAAACCGTGGTCCCAACCCTTGTTCGAGTGTGAGCCGGCCCAGCAACTGTTCGTCGGACACGATGACCGGTTTCCCGGCGGACATGGCGCGCGACAGGACCCCGCTGGTGCCGAAGTGGTTCAGGTAGGGCAGCAACACCACGTCGCTCGCAGCGAAACACGTTTTTTCCTCCTCGACCGCGAGGTAGCGGTCGAGCAAACGCGCACGGTTTTGCCGGACGAGCTGCGCAAAGCGGGCGGCGGTTTTGCCGGACGGATTTTGCTGGCCCGCGCAGAGCAGGAAGGCGGGCGACTCCGGCGGCATTTGTAGCATCGCTTCGACCGCCAGATGCAGTCCTTTGCGCCGGGCGCCGGTTCCGTAAAAAAGAAAAACTTTCCGGTCATGTGGAATGGCCAGCTTGTTTCTGGCCGTGATTGGGTCGCCGTCGTAACCGGGCGGGCACGGGTCGGGCAGAAAAAAAATCGGCGCGGCGGGGAACAAGGCCTGCAAATCGTGTGCCAGATATTCGTCCACGAACAAAAGCTGCCGCAACCACCTTTGCCGCATCAACCGCCGGAAACCGATTCGCTTGAGCCAGCAGTTGGGCGACCACCCCGGCGCCGCCAGAAAACGCGGACGGTGATAGATGCCGCCCATTCGTCCGCGCAATTCCACCGGCGGAAGGAGGCCAAAGGTTGCGCGCCGCCAGCAGGCCGATGCGATTTCGTCCAGTGCGCACAAAAATACGTGGTCGGCCCCGCTTTGCCGCAGGCAGGCCGCAACCGAACCGGCCCTGCCGTCGCCGTGGCGGCGGCCGCGATCATCATAAGCCGGGAGCAGCTTTATGTGAGGCAACAGACCCGACAGGTGGTCTTCAATTTTACCTTTCGCCTCCGGCCGAAGGTCCACCGCCAGCGACAGACGGACATCCGCTGAAAGCAAATCTTCCGTGATAAACCGCAGCCAGCCGAGGTGATGTCCCTCGGTGCGGGGCTCGTACAGCAGAAGATGCTCGCGGCGGCCGGCGGAGGTTTGGGTCATTGGGGGGCGGGTTTCTGCATCTGCGCTTCGCGCACCCGGGCGTAGCGCACAAAGGTGTAAAATGCCGTCATCCAGGCGATGGTTAACCCCTGCCAGCCGTCGAGGAAGCCCAGCTTGAACAAGTAAGCGCGCCAGAATCGCCACAGCGGACGCGCCAGCAGGTCCAGGAAAGTAACGGTTTTCCCCTGTGCCGTGCAGATTCGGACGAATTCATCTGCGAACTTCAGCGTCTTTTTGATCTGATGTTCCAGAGATTCCATGCTGTAATGCAGAACCTCGCCTCTCAGGTAACCAATCCGGCCCTGAACAATGAGTTTTTCGTGCAAAGTTCCAGACCAATTTCCCCGTTCACGCTGCCACAACCGCACGATGCGGTCCGGATACCAATCACCATGCCGGATCCACCGCCCGAAGTAGAACGTGCGGCGCGGAAAACCATAAGCCGCATACGCCGGATTCGCCTGCATGCGGGAGGCCGTAATGACCTGACTGATTTCATCGCGCAGCGCAGGGGAAATCACCTCATCGGCATCCAGAGCCAGAAGCCACGGCTGGGTCGCGTTCTTCGAGGCCAGATTCCTATGCGTGGCAGCCCCCTTCCACGGTTCACAAATCACTTTCGCGCCGTAAGCCGCGGCAATTTCACCCGTGCCGTCGGTCACGTTGGGATCGGTGACGACAACGATTTCGCCGGCCCAGCCCGCAACGCTGTCCAGCGTGCGGCGGATGCGATGCGCCTCGTTGCTCACCATCATGCACACGGAAAGCGGCAAACGTTCGGTAGTCATGGTGTCAAGATCCAGTTGGGCTCCACGGTATTGCCTGCGGCGGAACCGCGCGCATAGTATCGCACCCGTTACCCAGCCCGCAAAAGAAATGTCATGCGCCTTTTGCCGCTGACCGCTCCAGACAGAATCCCGGACAATGGCCCGGCGCCTATTTTCCGGCAACCCCGGCCGAAGGAACCGCCGGGGAGAAATATTTGTTACGAACCTTGCAGACCTGCCGGTAGAACGACATGTTGTAAAAATGATTGAGCAAAAATTTCCATTTTATCTCGTTCGTGTAATGGTCGTGGGACGTAACTTTATCCGCCGGACTCAACCCCGCCTTGGCACATAGTTTGGGAAAAATCTCATTGACCGCGAAGGAATAGAGTTCAAGGTCCAACCGGTTATATTCCCTGGCCATTTCGACCAGCCGGCTGTCGTTCTCCAGGGATTTTTTGATCCGATTGTCCGGCGCGACATGCCTCCGTTTATAGTTCAGGTTCAACGGGTAGGGGCCAAGTCGTTCCATGACCTGAAGCGAAAGCTCAAATTTTTCCGTCAAGCCAACAAAGCCGCACGTTTCGAGGAAGCGCTTTGCCTTGTCCAGATTTCTTCCGCCCGCCATCAATTTTACCTGCAAGTTTTCAAGGCCTTCGCGGCGGAGCAATTCCTCTTCAAACGTCCGGCGGTTGCCATTGAGGACCGAACCCTGGTATTGGGAAAAAACCCTGGCCACCGGTTCCCGCAGGAACGTCATATAAAAAGGGTTGGGGATGGTCAGGCTTAACGGATCAATCAGATTATGGCCGGCGATGCTGCGCAAACCCGGAAACATTTTCCTCGCAAAATCAAAATCGTCCTGATCAAAGACCGGTTTCTTGTTGTGATTGGTATGGCACGCGAACGCGCCCAGGCTGTTTTCGAGTATAAACTGGAAACTTGAGCCTGCAGTTGTGGGTATGTGTAAAAAAACTATCATCTGTTGGTTTCAATTCGCCAGTGTTGAGAACAGTGCTTGTCGGATACAAGCTTTTTCCGTACGCGGGACCGCCCACCGCCAGTTGGTTTCTTTCAATTGGTGGTGCCGGACGATCAGGGAATCTCCTCCAAAAAGGAGACGCGGAACTTCCCGAGTTCGAGGTGGCCGCTGCTGGTGAAGAGATGAAACAGCGGCGCGTTGCCGTAAAAGGACGCCCACTGCGTATAGGTGCTCGGGGGACCCATGATGTAATCGCACCGGGCCAGCGCGTACAGGTCGCCCACGGCAGATCCCGGGCCCAGTCCCACGGACAGTCCGGGGAACTCGGCTTCGGTCCGGGGTTCATCGCTGCAAATCAGGAAAGACACTTTGCGTCCCGGAAACTGGCCGGCCAACTCACGCATCCAAATGACATATTGCGAAACCGGAAAGTAGCATTGGCCCCCTTTCCATTTCCAATTGTCTCCCCGCCGGACGTGAACCCCGACGACGACGTCTGCGGTTTGCCGCAAGCGCCCCACGGCCTGGCGGCTGGCGTGTTCGTATGTCTCAATCGGTTGGAAATAATCCCGGATGACGTTGGCGTGCCGCCGTACGGATTCCGGCGCGCGGATCCGCCAGCCATGGATAAAAACGATTTTGGCATCGGCCATGCGGGCTTGCACGTCCGCGGCATCCAGCAGGATGGTCTGGCGGGGAATCTCCCGGAGCGTCAACACGCGATGGCCCAGGACCGGAAAGTGGTTGATAAACACGCTGGCGTGGCGGACCGCCTGGTAAAAAATCCGCGTCTTCCGGATGGCGGGCGCCACCCCGGGAATCATGTCAAACAGGCTCCGGTGCCGGGCGACCGGATACCGGCAATAGATGTCCCGGCGCGTATTTTCAAAAAGGTGAGCGTAGCTGTGAAAGGCCACATTGGTAACCCGATACCCGTGTTCGGCGGCAAAGCCGATGATGTTGGCGAACAGCACCAGCCGATTTCCCAGCCGTCCGGTTCGGAACGCGATGACGAGAGTTTTTTTATCTGCTGACGACATGGATTTGGGAGAACTGACTGATTTTGAAAGCAAATCTTCCCGATTGGCCGGCGACTGGCAAGCTTTTGTCAAAAAACGCCGACAGGGGGGCGCCGAATTGCCATCAGAATGCTTGAACGCGCCGGGTCCGGCCAATAACCTCAAAAATCATCCAGCTATGCAAATAAAAACTGTTTCGGTTTGTGGCTTGGGAAAATTAGGCGCCTGCATCGCGGCGACCTTTGCCGCGCGCGGTTTTGGGGTGACCGGCGTGGACATCGATCCGGAAAAAGTGCGGAAGATAAACGAGGGCCTGCCGCCGGTGGAGGAACCCCTGCTGGCCGAAACCATCAAGGCCGGACGTTCACGGCTGCGCGCGACCACCGATGCGCGCGAGACTGTTTCCACCGACGCCACCTTTTTCATTCCACCTTCGCCAAGCCTGCCGGACGGGAGTTTTTCCAACGAATTTTTATTGAAAGCCATGCAGCCGGTCGCCCGGGCCATGAAAGACGCCGCCAAAAAGGGGCATTTGTTCGTTTGCAGTTCCACCACCACGCCGGGCGCGGTGGAGGCGGTCTTGATTCCGATGCTGGAACGCGAACTGGGCGGGGATTGCGGGCGGGATTTCAGCGTGTGTTACAACCCGGAATTCATCGCGCTGGGAAATGTCGTCAACGGCTTGCTGGAACCGGACCTGGTTTTGATTGGCGAATCGGACCCGGCCGCGGGCGCCGCGCTGGAGCAGCTTTACAAAAAATACAATCGCAACTCGCCGCGTATCGCGCGCATGTCCATCGTCAGCGCGGAACTGACTAAAATTTCGGTGAACAGCTACATCACCATGAAGGTCAGTTTCACCAACCAGTTGCGGATGATTGCCGACCAGCACCCCCAGGCGGATATTCACGCCATCCTGGACGCCATTGGCAGCGACAGCCGCATCGGCAAAAAATATCTCCGATCAGGTTTGAGCTATGGCGGGCCATGTTTTCCCCGGGACAACCGGTTGCTGGCTTATGCCGCCCGACAAGCAGGCTTGGAAGCACCTTTGGCCGAGGCGTCAGATCGGGTGAATCAACGGACGAACGAGGATTTTTTCGAAAAAGTGCGGAGCCTGGCCAAAAAAGGCGATGTCGTCGCCGTCCTGGGCGTGACCTACAAACCGGATACTTACATCACCGAGGAAGCGGCGGGGCTTTTTTTGGCGCAGCAACTCAAGCGGCATGGATATCGCGTGCTGGTCCACGATTTTGCGGCCACTCCCGCCAATGCGCCGGCCCTGCACGAGTTTGAATGCCTTTCCAGCCTGGCGGAATTGAAACAGCGAAGCGGAGTGAAGCTCGCGGTGATTTGTTGTCCCTGGCCGCAGTACCGTGGCCTGGAACTGGGGCCGGATACAAAAATTTTCACACCCTGGCGGCTGTGAGCTAAAATTCGGGCCCGGTTTTGCCGGTCCGGCTTGATTTCTGTTGTCTCCAAACAACAGTGGCCACAGGTGCCGGGCCGACCTGTTTTCGGCCAACGACGGCAACAAGCCGGGGCTTTCTGGCTTGACCCGCTCCGTCCCGGAGTTGTTTACTGTCCCCACGGGTGCCACACCATTGGCCCGCCACCCGCTACACTTTTCAACCGCCGATTACATGTGCGTCAGGCAGCCGGAGTGGTTTGGCGGCCGAAAACAATCGCCAGGCAGATCGTTGGAAACATGACGCGAGACAATTTCAACCATGAATAAAAGAATCCTCTGCACGATTGGGCCCGCCACGCGCCATCCCAAAATTCTCCGGCGACTTCAGGCTCTTGGGGTCAGCCTGTTTCGAATCAATCTCTCCCACACCCGGATCGAGGACGTCCGTCCAGCCATCGCCTTTCTGCAGGAACATTCGAACGTACCGGTCTGTCTCGACAGCGAAGGGGCGCAGATTCGGACGGGCGCGTTCGAGTCCGCGCCGGTGAGTCTGGAAGAAAACACATTCGTCGAGGTCCAGAGTTCTCCGCTGCCCGGGAAAGGAACGGGGTTGACGTTCACACCGGAGAACATCTGCGACTTGCTGCAAGTTGGCGACCTGATCACAATCGACTTTAACGCGGTCGTTGCGCAAGTGGCGGCGCTTCAAAACGGTCGCGCCACCCTGCGAATCCTCAACGGCGGCCAGGTCGGCATCAACAAGGCGGTGACCGTGCATCGGGACATCGCCCTGCCCGCCATCACCTCCAAGGACCGCGAAGCCATCAGAATTGGGCGCGAGATGGGCGTGAAACATTTCGCCCTCTCGTTTGCGAATCGGGAGGACGATGTTCTCCAAATGCGGACCCTCATCGGCGAAGGCACGACACTGATCTCCAAGATTGAATCGCTCAATGGCATTGAAAATCTTGAGGCAATCGCCCGGCACTCCGATGCCATCCTCATTGATCGCGGCGACCTTTCCCGGCAGGTTGCCTTGGCGAAAATACCGGCGCATCAGAAGGACATCATTCGCCGCGCCAAGGCGGTCGGGCGGCCGGTTTTCGTCGCCACCAATCTGCTCGAGTCCATGATAAAATTGCCCGTGCCCACACGGGCCGAAATCAACGACATTTACAACACGCTGGCGGATGGCGCCGACGGTCTTGTTCTCGCTGCGGAAACTGCTGTCGGTCACTACCCCATTGCGTGCGCCGGCATGGTGGCGAAGGTGATCTCCGAGTTCGAACAGGCGCATGGCGGTCGCATCATCCCGGATGGATCGTTGCTCGTCCGGCCGCACGGCGGAACCCTGGTGGAAAAAATCCTTCCCCGAAGCGATGAAATGGACCTTTCGCTCCTCCCTCGGATTGTTGTGGCCGATACCGACCTGATGGATGCGGAGCAAATCGCGTTGGGCACCTATTCGCCGCTGACCGGTTTCATGGACCGGGCCAACCTGACCTCCGTGCTGGAGCGGAACCGCCTTGTTGACGACACGGTGTGGACGCTGCCCATCACACTACAGGTCAATACGGACCCCGGTCGTCATCTGGCCGCGGGTGACCGCGTTGCGCTCTGTTCCGGTGAAGGAACGGTTCACGCAATCCTGGACGTTACCGAACGCTTCGAACTCGACCTCACGCGCCTCGTCGAGAGATGGTTTGGGACCGCCTCACCGGACCACCCCGGTGTCGCTCGCATCCTCGGTCGCGGGCCGGGTTTCCTGGCGGGTGAGGTAACATTGGTCCGCCGACTGACATCCTTCCAAAACCAGTTCATGCTAACCCCGTCCCAGACGCGGTTCCTTTTCAATCAAAAGGGCTGGGAGCGCGTCGTGGGCTTCCACACCCGGAATGTCGCCCATCGCGCCCACGAGCACATCCAGATCGAGGCGCTAAGGATTACCGACGCGGATGGTCTTCTGATCAGTCCGGTCATCGGCCCCAGGAAGCGCGGGGACTTTCAATCGAGCGCCGTCCTCGCCAGCTATCAGGCGTGCCTGGAGAGCGGCATTTATCCCCAAAATCACGCGGTGTTAAGCGGCTTCGCCTCCTACCCGCGCTATGCCGGCCCGCGGGAAGCGGTCTTCACGGCGATCTGCCGCCAGAACATGGGCTGCAGCCACTTCATCGTCGGCCGCGATCACACCGGCGTCAGCGATTACTACAAGCCCGATGACAGCCAAAGACTGTTCGAAACCATCGGGGACATCGGTATCGTGCCGGTCTTCTTCGGAGTAATTGGCTACGATGCGACGCGTGATGCATACGGCGAAGATTTGAACGGACACCTCGCTCCCATCAGTGGAACGGAAGTGCGGGAGGCGTTCCGCGAAGGCCGCCCAATTCCAAACTGGATGGTACGGCAATGTGTTCAAGACGCCCTTCATGCTGAACGCAGGGCCGGCCGCAGCATATTTGTGGAGTGATATTCGCCCTCTCCGGCGCAACCCGGAGGCCAGCCGGACACCACCAGGACAAATCTCTCGCGCTGCCCCGCCGCCAGACCGTTTGCCGGGTCTGTCCCGACGGACAAAGGCCATTTCTTCAAACCGGTTTGATCCAGGAGGAAAATTTCTCCGGATGCTCCAGAAGATAGCGCGGAAAGGAATCGTCCAGCGGCACAAACCGAAGTTGGTAGTCCAGGCCACCCACCGCGGCGCCCCGGTTGATCTGCTCGTTGATGACTTGGGGGTCGGTGAACTGGGGCAGGTTTCTTTCCTGATGCGCGTAAGCTGCCAATTTTTCCCGGATCCGTTCCACCCCGCCCATGAAACTGAAGTGCCAGCCGCCATTTTCCACAATTTTGTAGCCGCTGTGGCGCATCTCCTCGGCACAGGAAAAATCCCGGAAATACAGCATCCGCGCGCCGCGACTGAAAGCCGGCCGCACCGACCGGCAATTCATGAAATGCCGGTACAGGGACAGCTCAAATTGCAGGACGAACGGATGGTTGTTTCGCAATATCCGTCGAAGCCCTCTTCGGTGAAAAATTTTGTGCATCAACCGCGAATTCAAGGCGGCGTGGGCGCAGCTTGAAAAAAAATCATCCCGGTACCGCATTTCCCGGCTGACCTTTGTGACGGTGGTTGCGCGGGGAATCTCGTCGAGGTCGGAGATCAACACAAAATCATCCGGGCGGCAGTCTGCCAGTCCGCGGCCAATGCAGTTTCGTTGATAATTCTCCAACACCCACGGGTCTTTCGCATCGGGCAGGTCATCAACGATGATATGAATGATCTTGTCGTGAAACTCACCGAAGCGGGAACGGTTTTCCTGATAATGCAGCGGCTTGGGTTTGTTGGAATGGGTTTTGGTCGCCTCCACCAGCACGACCTTGTCCACCACGTCCGCCAGTTCGTGCAGCCGCAATTCGAGCAGTTCCAGTTCGTTGAAAAAAGTGAAGCAGTCGTAAATCATCGGGCCTTCGGCAGCGAAGCTAAAGAAGCCGGCAGTGCCGCGGCAAGTGAAAACAAAACTTTCACTTTGCGCGGCGTCTGACAAAAATGAAGGGCATGACCGATTTTCTGAAAAAGCTCTGGGGCTTTGTCCGGCCTTATCGCGGGCGGTTTTTCCTCGGCCTGCTCTGCGGTATTCTGTACGCCCTGACCAATGGCGCGCTGCTGGGTGCCGCCAAGGTGGTTATGGACCTGATTTTCACTGGCTCGACCAATTTCCACGAACAGCTCGCCAAACATCTGGCGAAGACACCGCACTGGATTCATCCCTTCACGGATCGGCTGGTCTCGGCGGTGCCGGAATTGCCCGCCCCCACCTCGCAACTGGGCTGGGCACTGGTGGCGGGTGCCATTCCCGCCATCGTGCTGCTCCGCAACACACTGTCCTACTTGAGTGTTTATCTGACGAACTGGTCGGCCATGCACGCCATCGCCGACATCCGCACAAAACTGTTCAGCCACCTGCAAAATCTTTCGCTCGGATTTTTCAACCGCGCCAGCACTGGCGATTTGATCGCGCGCATCACCAACGACACCCAGGTGCTTTACAGCATCGTCGGCAGTTCGTTTGCCTCCGCCGTCAAAGACCCGATAACCATCCTTTGCACGCTCGTCGTCCTGCTGATCCTCCAGCCCGCGTTGACGCTGGTGTCCATCGTGGTTTTCCCCGTGTGCATCGTGCCGATCATTATTTATGGACGCAAGGTCCGCAAATCCGCGCGCGCGGTGCAGAAATTCAACGCCGAACTTACGAACCTGATGCACGAATCCTTCACCGGCAACCGGGTCATCAAAGCCTACAACCTTGAAGAAACCGTCAGCGCCGAGTTCCGCGCCATCACCAAAAAATACGTCGGCCAGTTGATGCGGGTCATTCGCGCCAACGAAATCCCCAGCCAGCTCATGGAATTTTTTGGCGCCGCCGGGCATCGCGCTGGTTTTCTTTTATGTGCAGAATCTGCCAGCCGACCAGCGGCCCAAGGCGTCGGATTTCTTCATGTTTATCCTCGCCATCGTGATGATTTACCCGCCCATCAAGTCGCTCACGCGATTGCACAACCAACTCCACCAGGCCCGCGCCGCCAGCGAACGCGTCTTTGAGTTGCTCGCCGTGAAGAATTCTGTTCCGGAACCCACGCAGCCGAAAATGCTCCACGCCGACAAAGCTGACGTCCAGTTTGAAAATGTGGATTTCAACTACGGCGAAAAACCCGTCCTGCACAACATCAACCTTACCGTCAAGACCGGCCAGTTGGTCGCGCTCGTTGGCGCCAGCGGCTCCGGCAAAACCACGCTGGCCAATTTGCTCCTGCGTTTTTACGACCCCGTGCGCGGCACGATCAAAATCGGCGGCGTGGATTTGCGCGATGTCTCCACGCGCGACCTGCGCAATCAAATCGCCGTCGTCGCGCAGGAAAACATTTTGTTCAACGACACCATCCGCCGGAACATTGAACTCGGCCGCCTCGGCGCGGCGAACGAGGAAATTGTCGCCGCCGCCAGGCACGCCCACGCCTACGATTTCATCATGCAAAAACCCGAAGGCTTCGACGCCGTCATCGGTGAAAAGGGCGTTTCCCTTTCCGGCGGCCAGCGCCAGCGCCTCGCCATCGCCCGCGCCGTTTTGAAAAACGCGCCCATTCTCATCCTCGACGAGGCATTAAGCGCACTCGATTCCGAATCCGAACGCATCGTGCAAGCCGCGCTCGACGAACTGATGCGGGGCCGCACGACCATTTGTATCGCGCACCGGCTCTCGACCATTCTCCACGCCGACGTCATCGTCGTGCTCGACCAGGGCCGTATCGTGGAAACCGGCACGCACGCGGAATTGACCCGGCGCGGCGGTGTTTACCAAAAGCTGTACGAACTTCAGTTCCAAGGCTGAACCCAACCGCCCCCTAAAATCCCATGCCGACGGAGCAGCCGCTTAAAATCCTGGCGATTCAATTCCGGTATTTCGGCGACACCGTGCTGGTGGTTCCCGCACTGCGCGCGATTCGCGAGCACCATCCTGACTGCGCCTTGCACGCGCTGGTGCCGGAGGAAGTTGCGCCATTGCTGTGCCACCTGCCTTGGCTGACGCGCTTGTGGCTGATGCCGCGCCAACGCGGGCGCGCCCGCATCAGGGAATCCTGGCCGGTCATCCGCGCCTTGCGGGCGGAACGGTTCGATCGCTCGGTGGAGTTCAGCGGCGGCGACCGCGGTGCGATTCTGAGCCGGCTGTGCGGTGCGCGCGAAAGACTGGGGCCGGTTTATCCCGGCGGTTTCATCGGCCGCCGTTTTTGTTATACGCAACGCATCCCGCCCGCGCCATTGGACCGGCACGAAACCTTGCGCGCGTTGCACATTCTGTCGGCGTGGGGAATCAATGCACCCCGCTCGCTCGAAACGGAAATTCACACCGACCCGGCGCGGGACGACGACGCCCGGAAAATCCTGCCGGAGCGGAAAATCATCTGCCACCTCGCCTCCAGCCAGCCGAAAAAGGAGTGGCCGTTGACGCACTGGGCGGCGCTTCACCGGTTGGCCGCCGCCGCCGAACTCCAATTGATTTTCGCCACCGGCACCGGTGCGCGGGAGGAATCCTTGCTGGCCGATTTCAAGCGGCTGGCTCCGGACGCGGTGGTATTGCAGCCGGTTCCGGATCTGGCTTTGTATCTTGCCGTGCTCAAACGCGCCGCCGGGTTTGTTTCCGGCGACACCGGGCCGTTGCATTTTGCCGCCGGCGTGGGCGTGCCGACCCTGGCCCTGTTCGGCGCCACCTCGCCGGTGCTTTGGGCGCCGATTGGCGCGCGCCACCGTTTGCTCACCGGCAGCCCCTGTTCCTGCAGCGGCACGGTGGGCGTCTGCCAGAGCGCGAATCCCTGTATGGCGGCAATTTCGCCCGAACAGGTTTTAGCCGGCCTGCAAAGCATTTTAATGCCGGGGTGAAACCCAATTGCAGCGACCTTTATGACAGTCGCCACTTCCGATGGTTGCATTGCAACGGTCACAGACCGCCGCTACAACAATTTGGGGAATAATTGGATTGTTTATCGCCCCGCAACCGGATTACTTTCCCCGGCGACATGGACGACAAAATTCCCTATCTCGACCTCGTGGCGCAACTGCGTCCAATCCGCAAAGAACTGGACACCGCCATTGCGCGGACGATTGACCATTGCTCCTTTTGCCTCGGACCGGACGTCGCGCAGTTTGAAAAGGATTTCGCCAGATTCATCAGTGCCGAACACTGCACCGGGTTCAACAGCGGCACCTCGGCGCTGCACGTGGCGATGCTGCTGCTCGGCGTCGGCCCCGGCGACGAGGTCGTTACCACGCCCTTCACGTTCGTCGCCACAAGCTGGGCGATTTCCTATGTCGGCGCGAAACCGGTTTTTGTGGACGTTGACGACGCCACCTTCAATCTCGACCCGAAGCTGGTCGAACGTGCCATTACGCCGCGCACCAAGGCCGTCATGCCGGTGCATCTCTACGGTCATCCGTTCGATCTTGATCCAATCCTGGCCATCTGCAAAAAACACAAATTGCCGCTCGTCGAGGACACCGCGCAATCGCACGGTGCGAAATACAAGGGCAAAACCGTCGGCACGTTCGGCGAAATTTCCTGCTTCAGTTTTTACCCCGGCAAAAACCTCGGCGCTTGCGGCGAAGGCGGCGCGCTGTTGACCAACAACGCCGCTTTTGACAAACGCGCGCGTGCCCTGCGCGAGCACGGCTCCACTGTGCGTTATTATCACGACGAAGTCGGATACAATTACCGGATGGAAGGCATTCAAGGCGCGGTGCTCGGTGTGAAGCTGAAACATCTGGCGAAATGGACGGCGGAACGCCGCCGCGTGGCGCATCGCTACCACGAACTGCTGGCGGACACGCCGCTGCAACTGCCGCGAGAGGCCGCTTGGGCCGAGAGCGTGTATCACCTTTATGTGGTGCGCCATCCGCGCCGCGATGATTTGAAGAAACATCTCGAAGCCAACGGCGTTGGCTGCGCGCTGCATTACCCGCTGCCGCTGCACCTGCAAAAGTGCTATGCCAATCTCGGCCACAAGCCCGGCGCTTTTCCCGTCACCGAAAAAGCCGCGCGCGAATGTCTCAGCCTGCCGATTTTTCCTGAATTGACCGACCTGCAAATCCAGCGTGTCGTCACGGTCATCAAGGATTTTTTCAAGAGCAATAAGTGAGCAAGCGTCGTCAGCGGAACGAGAGCTATGACAACAAAAGCGGATTGCGCAAAAAAAATCGCGGCCTACCTGGCCAGCGAAATTTCCCATGAGGAATTGCTCAAGTGGGTGGACGCCGCTTTGGCCAAGGAAAATTTTCCTAAAAAGGACGGGCGGACGCTTCTCGGCGTTTTGTCAGATTTGAGCGCCGGTCGGACCTCCGGCTATAGCAATTAACAATAACATTGGGACATATTGGCGATAAACAGGAAGGGGTTGGCGGCCGTGGCGAGGTCTTTGCGCAGGCGGGTCTTGAGTGCGGCCCAGAGATGTTCGATGGGGTTGAGGTCGGGGGAGTAAGTTGGCAGGAACAGCAACTGGCAGCCGGCCGCCTCCACCAACTTCTGCGTGGTCGGCGACTGATGAAACCGGGCGTTATCCAGCACAATCACGCTGCCCGGGGGCAATACAGGCAGCAGCACCTGTTCAAAATAAACCTCCACCACCTCGGTGTTGCAATGGCCTTGAAACACCAACGGCGCGACCAGCTTGTTGTGCTGGGAGGCCGCAATAATGCTGGTGCGCTCCCGCCGTTTGCCGGCCACCGCCTGATAAATCCGCTCAGCCCCGGGGCGAGCGGCCATACTCACGATACAGGCGGTGATCCACGCCGCATTCGTCCAGGTAAAAGACGGTTCGGTCGTCGAGCTTTTCCAGTTCGCGCCGGAAGAGCCACCGCTGCACCTCGTTGCGCTCGCGGTATTTTATGAGTTTTTTTTAGAGTGAAACCCAACTGCCCCAGCCGCACCCAGATCGCCTGATGGCTGATGCCAAACACCTTTTGGAGTTCCTTGAGGGTGGCATCGGGATGTTGTTTGACCTGGGCCTGGAGTTTCTGCGGGTCGAGTTTGCGCCAGTGTCCCCAGCTGGTTTTCGGGGCCAACGCGCCGGTTTTGGCGGCGTCCAGATACCGATAAACGGAACTCCGGGCCAAGTCGAACCGCCGGGCGGCCTCGGCTTTGGAGCCGCCCGATTTGATGAAGTTCACCACCCGTTCCCGCAAGTCCAGCGCATATGCTTTCATGCCCTCAAGCCTATCACACTATGTCCCAATGTCAATGTGAAATGCTATATTTGTCCCAAATCGAAAGTTACCAGGCCATGCTTCACGAACTTGGCTTTCGGATGGAAACCCGCCTGGTTGCCGCGTAACGGCGTGTCGGCAGACCGCCACATTGGTTTGGATAATTGACGCAAACGCATTGCAGTCAACAAAACGAAAATCATGGCTGAACCAACCATTCCAACTCACGCACTGGAGCAACTGCTGGAGATGCTCCGCGAGGCGCGAACTCGCGCCGATGAACGTGCCAACCATAGTAATTCCACAAAGGGCGGTGTTGCCCCGGTTTGGTGACCGTCAAAAAGCAGTTGCGTCGCAACTGCTTCGTTAATTTTTTCAAAAACTTTGCGGCTTGGTGTCTTGGTGGTGAAAAGTTAAACTGTCTTCATGTCACACGCGGACTTTGTTCATTTGCATTTGCACACCGAGTATTCGTTGCTCGATGGCGCCTGCCGTCTGGACCGGCTGGTGGACAAGGCGCATGAATTGAAATTCCCCGCGCTCGCCATCACCGACCACGGCGCGATGCACGGCGTCATTGATTTTTACCAGGCGGCGCGGGCGAAAGGCATCAAGCCCATCATCGGCTGTGAGGTCTATGTCGCGCCGGGCAGCCGGCTCGAAAAGAAAACCAGCAGCGGCGGACGCGACGTTTATCATCATCTTGGTTTGCTGGCGAAGGACGAGACCGGCTACAAAAATCTCATCCGGCTCACGACCGCCGCGCATCTGGAGGGCTATTATTACAAGCCGCGCATTGACAAGGAAATCCTAGCCGCGCACAAGGAAGGCTTGATCGCCATGTCCGGCTGTCTCGCGAGTGAAATCCCCGATTGGATCATCAAAGACCAGTTGGCCAAGGCGCGCGATACGGTGGACTGGTTCAAGCAGACGCTCGGCCCGGATAATTTTTACCTCGAACTGCAAAACCACGGCATCGCGGAACAGGCGAAGGTCAACCAGCATTTGATCCAGTGGGCAAAGGAATTCGGCCTCAAACTCATCGCAACCAACGATGTTCATTACATCGAGAAAAGCCATTCGCACGCGCACGACTGCCTGATTTGCATCGGCACCCAGACGCAACTCGCCGACACCAAACGGCTGCGTTACGAGCCGGAGCAGTTTTACCTGCGCACGGCGGAGGAAATGAAGGCGCGCTTCGCCGACACGCCCGAGGCCGTCAAGAACACGCTTGAAGTCGCCGGGAAGTGCAACCTGGAAATCGAGTTTGGCAAACAGCATTTCCCGATTTTTGCGCCGCCGGAACATTTCACGCGCGAAGGCTATCTGCGCAAGTTGATCGCGGAAGGATTGCTCCGGCGCTACACGATTCACACCCGGGCTGAGGGGAAGGAATTCGTCGTTGAGGGAATTGACAATCCGAAGCGATTGCCTACTTACCCAGTTCCTGTAGCAGCCGAGGTAACGAGGCTCAAATCAAATTCGGAAGACATTGAACAAAAAAAGAGTGAGCCTCCTCACGTCGGCTGCTACGACATTAAAACCCCCGTCGTCGCTGCCGCCATCAAAGACGTGATGGACCGGCTCAAGTTCGAACTCACGGTCATCGAGAAAACCGGGTTCACCAGTTACTTTCTCATCGTCGGCGATTTCATCCGCTACGGGCACGAACACGGCATTGCCTGTGTGGCGCGCGGTTCCGCCGCCGGTTCGATTGTCACCTACCTGCTGGAGATTTCCAACGTGGACCCGATCCGTTACGGCCTGCTGTTCGAGCGGTTCCTCAATCCCGAGCGTGTCAACCCGCCGGATATTGACATTGATTTTGCCGACGACCGGCGCGCCGATGTCATTGAGTATGTCCGCGAAAAATACGGCCGCGATTCCGTCGCACAAATCATCACGTTCGGCACGATGGGCGCGAAGTCCGTCGTGCGCGACGTGGGGCGCGTGATGGGCCTGAGTTACGGCGAGTGCGACCGGCTGGCGAAGATGATTCCGTTCGA
This sequence comes from uncultured Verrucomicrobiae bacterium, assembly GCA_963744965.1. GTDB lineage: Bacteria > Verrucomicrobiota > Verrucomicrobiia > Limisphaerales > UBA11358 > UBA11358. Next base: position 100,900 of record CAVUVT010000005.1, on the reverse strand, counting down.
TCTGAAAATGGACCTGACGAAGGCGCTTAAGCAGTCGCCGGAATTCAAGGAGGCTTACGAAACCGAGGAGGTCACGCGCGAGTTGATTGACACCGCGCTCATTCTCGAAGACATCACGCGCAACGCCTCCGTCCACGCCGCCGGCGTCGTCATCGGCGACCAACCGCTCGTGAACTTGCTGCCGCTCAAACAGGACGAAAGCGGCACGCTCGTCACGCAATACGCGATGAACCCCGTCGGCGACCTCGGCCTGCTGAAGATGGATTTTCTCGGGCTGAAGACGCTCACGGTCATCCGCAACACGTGCGAAATGGTCCGGCGGACGCACGGCATCGAGGTGCCGATTGACAACCTGCCGCTCGATGACCAAAAAACCTATGACCTGCTCAATCGCGCGGAAACGCTCGGCGTATTCCAGTTGGAATCCGGCGGGATGCGCGATTTGTGCCGCAAATTCCAAATCAGTTCCGTCGAACACATCACGGCGCTGGTCGCGCTTTACCGGCCCGGCCCGATGGAGCTGATTCCTGAATTCATCAAACGGCGCCATGGTGAAATCGAAATCCAATACGAGCATCCGTTGCTCGAATCCATTGCGCGCGAGACTTACGGGATTTTGATTTACCAGGAACAGGTGATGCAGGCCGCGCAGGTGCTGGCCGGGTTCACGCTCGGCAGCGCGGATTTGCTCCGGCGCGCCATGGGCAAGAAAAAGCGGGAGGAAATGGCCAAGCAACGCGCCATTTTCGTCAAGGGTTGCGCCGAAAAAAACAAGATTCCCGCCGCGAAAGCAAACGAGATTTTCGATTTGCTGGAAAAGTTCGCCGGTTACGGCTTCAACAAATCCCACGCCGCCGCCTACGCCATTGTCGCTTACCAGACCGCGTATCTGAAGGCCAATTATCCCGTCGAATTTTTCTGCGCGATGATGACGAACGACATGGCCGACACCGCCAAGTTGAGCCAGTACATCAACGAAGCGAGAGAGTTTGGCATCGAGGTTTTGCAGCCGGACGTGAATGAAAGCCAGGTTTATTTCGCGTCGGCGGAACGTGGCCCGGGCTTCCAGCCTGTGAATTCTGCGGATAAGGACACAGGCCAGAGGCCTGTGCCACAACGGCAAGGCATCCGCTTCGGCCTCGCAGCGGTCAAAGGAGTGGGCGAAGTCGCGGTGGAAACCATTCTCAAGGCGCGAAACGAACGCGGAAAATTCACTTCGCTTTCGGATCTGTGCGAGCGCGTGGACGGCCGCACCGTGAACCGTAAAATACTTGAGGCGCTCATCAAATCCGGCGCATGCGACGGTTTTGGGCAGACGCGCGCCACGCTGTGCGCCCAAATCGAACGCACTTTGAGCCGCGCCGCCAGCATCGCCGCCGATCGTCAGCGCGGGCAAAGTTCGCTTTTCGGCGCGCTGGAGGAAAAAGCGCCGCCGATGCCGGAATCCATCAGCAACCTGCCCGAATGGCCGCAGCACGAATTGCTCGCGCACGAAAAAGAGCTGCTGGGATTTTACGTCACCGGCCATCCGCTGACGCCGTTCGCGCCGATTCTGGAGAAATACGCGCTGACGAACACGGCGAAGCTCGCGGAACTGCCGAATCGCAGCCTGACGCGCATTGGCGGATTGATCGCCGCGGTGCAAAACGGCGTGTCGAAGAGGAGCGGCAAGCCTTACTCCATGGTCACGCTCGAAGACCTCGAAGGCTCGGTGCAGATTCTTTGCATGAACGAGAACTACGACAAATATCGCGGGTTGCTCACGCCCAACAAGGCCATTCTCGTCATCGGTGAAGTGAACACCGGCGACGATCGCCCGAAGATTTTCCCGCAGGAAATCATGCCGCTGGAGGACGCGCCCCGGCGGTTCACCCGGCAGGTCCATCTGCGGCTGCACACCGCGCACCTGAAATCGGAACAACTGGAATCCGTGCGCGAACTCGTGGCCGCTCATCCGGGAAAATGTCCGTTGCTGCTTTGTTTCATGCGCCCCGGCGGTGAAGTCATTTTCGTGGACACCAACGAACGATTCAGCGTCACGCCGTCGCAGAAATTGCAGCAGGAAGCCGACGCGCGGTTCGGCGAGGAAACTTATTACGCCAAGGCGGACACGAGTCTGCCCGAACGCCCGCCCCGCCGCTGGGAACGCAAGGCTGAATCCGGCAACGGCGGGGAATAAACGTGCTGCCGCATCTTGTTGCGCCCGGAGGTTTTTGATTGCCGCAAAAAATATCCGCCTCGACTGCAGCTTGGGCTTTACGCAGACCGGGTCAACACGAAAACCGGATTGCGACAAGAAAAACATTGTAATTCTGGGCGGCCCGGAAGAAGAATAACTCAATGTCTGGCATCCTTCTGCATCGGCTCGTCGAATTCGCCCTTCAAACGGCGATACTTCTTGGACTGCTTTGGGGCATGATCAAGATTCAAAAACTCGACCAAAAATTCGATTACAATTTTCTGTGGTTGCTGGGATCGGCAGCGCTCGCGACCGGCTTGGATCAGATCCTGCAAATGACCCTCGGCCGTTTCATTGGAATTTACCTGGCTTCTTTCATTTCCACCCCGATCGTGGTTGCCGTGCTGTTGCTGTGCCTTAAAAAAGTCACCCAGGCGCCTTATGTTGACGTTCTTTTCACCGTCGCAATTTCCTACGCGCTCTTGTTCGGCGTAAACCTCTTCATCCTGGAATCGCTGATGGGCGATTTGCGGCCGTCGGCCAGAAACCCCGATGAATTTGAAATCGTCACGCAGCAGCAGCAAATGAAAAAAGAATATCAAACGGCCATCAAAACAAACCTGCCCGTCCCCAAGCCGGTTCCGCCGGCCAACCCGGTCAAGCCCGCCCCGGTGGCTGCCCCGACGGCCAATCCGCCAGCGCCAACTGCGCCGGCCACCGCCACCAAGCCGGCTGAAAAGATTGCCCCCAAAACCAATCCGCCGGCTCCCGTGGTGACCGCCAGCTCCATCAAACCGGCCGCAGGTTCTGTTTCCATGACCAATCTGCCTGCGCCCGGCGCGTCCACCAATTTGGCAAAATCGCCGGAAGTGGTGGTTGCCAAAACCAATCCGCCGGCTCCCAGCGCGCCCACCAACGCAACGCCACCGGTCCCGGCAAAACCGCTTGAAGTGCTGATCAAGCATTATTTCGTGAAAGGAGTCACCGAAAACGGCGCCAAATCGTCGGTGACCATCCAATGCGGAACGAAGATTTATACCATCTTTCTCGGGGAAACGGCTTTGACCCAAACGCCCGACGGGCCCATCCCGGTGCGCTTTAAAAATTTAGCCGCGGATTGGGTGGATCTGGAAATCAACGGCGAACCGGCAAAACTTCCCATCCATTGACCGCGCGTTGCGCTTAACGCCAGCGCAGCAACCGCAGCGCGTTGCCAATCACGATCAAGTCCGACAGGCCCATCGCCGCCGCGCACAAAATCGGGCTGATGAATCCCAGTGCGGCCAGCGGCACGCAGAGTGCGTTGTAAAAAAACGCCCAAAACAGATTTTGTTTGATCGTCCGCAACGTCGCCCGCGCCAGGCCGAGCGCCTCCGGCACGGCCTCAATCTCCGATTTCAACAAAATAATGTCCGCCGCCCTGCGCGCCAGGTCGCTGGCGCGGCTCACGGCAATACCCAGGTCGGCCTGCTCCAGCGCCGGCGCATCATTGATGCCGTCGCCGACGAACGCCACGCGCTCGCCCTGCGTTTGAAGTTTTTTCACGAAGTCCGCCTTTTGCTCCGGCCGCACCCCGGCGGCGACATTGTCCGCCGCGATGCCGGCTTCCCGGGCGATGCTGGCGGCGGTCAACGCGTTGTCGCCAGTCACCAAAAACGTCTTCAAATGTTGCCGGCGCAATTGTTCCACCACCGCGTGCGCGCCGGGTTTCACCACATCTTTGACGGCGAACAGGCCGGCCAGCGATTGCTCCACCGCCAACCCGACAATCGTCGCGCCCTGTTGCGACCACTCGCCGATGAATTTCCCCCCCGCCGCCAAATCCACGCCGGATTCGTTCAACCAACGGAGCGAACCGAGCCGGGCTTTGCCTGTTTGATGTTGAATGTTCGAGGTTGAATGTTCGAGGTATGCCTCCACGCCAGCGCCGCGAATTTCCACCCAATCTCTCAAATCAACCTTCTCCGCAGACAATTTTGCAATCGCCTGGCTGATCGGATGCGTTGAAGAACGTGCCAGCGCCGCAGCGATGGAGGGCAGCGCTTCGTCGCTGCCCCGAAATTCAGGGAACCGACGAAGCGGTTCCCTCCAGATTGAAGCGACCGCCGGTTTGCCTTCGGTAATGGTGCCGGTTTTGTCAAAAATCACTGCGGTGACCTTCCCCGCCTTTTCCAGCGCCACGCCGTCGCGAATCAGGATGCCTCGGCGCGCGGCGGCGTTGGCGCCGGCCATGATGGCTGTCGGCGTCGCCAAACCCATGGCACATGGACAGGCAACGATCAAGACCGCTGCTGCAATGATGAACGCCGCAGCCACGCCGGATGGCGTCATCACCGGCCAAAGAAATGGCGCGAGCAAGTCATGGAGGTGTCGGGCCGATTCCGGAGCGAGCCCCCACCAAAGCGCGGCGGCAATGGCAATGGCGACGACGACCGGCACGAAGATGCTGCTCACGCGGTCGCCGAGGCGCTGGATGTCAGCGCGGCTGGTCTGGGCGCGTTGCACGGCGGCGATGATGTGCGCCAGCGCGGTGGCTTCGCCGGTGGCGGTCACGCGCATGACGAGCCGGCCATTTAGATTCACCGTGCCGGCAAAAAGCTCGCTGCCGGGTTTTTTGTCCACCGGCGTGGATTCGCCGGTGAGCATCGCCTCGTCCACGGCGGAACCGCCTTCGTACACCGCGCCGTCCACCGGCACACGGTCTCCGGGACGCAGCGCGACAAAGTCGCCGATTTTCAGATCAGCGACGGGGACTTCCATTTCGGATTGCGGATCGCGGATTGCGGATTCTGGATTCTGAATCTTTCGCGCGGTTTGGGGCGCGAGATGCAGCAATTTTTCCAACGCGCCCGACGCGTGCGCACTCACGCGGGCTTCCAGCCAGTGGCCGAAGCTGATAAGCGTGATGATGGCGGCGGCTTCCATGAAATACACAGGGCCGCTCACACCGTTGAGCAACGCCCACGCGCTGTAGCCAAACGCGGTCGTCGAACCGAGAGCGACGAGCGTGTCCATGTTCGAGCCGCCGATCTTGAGCTGGTGCCACGCGCCGCGGTAAAATTTCCCACCGGCGAAAATTTGGACCACGCCGGCCAGCGCAAAGGCAAGCCATTGAAACCACGGCTCCAAGCCGAGGCCGAAACCCCATTCACCGGCCATCAACGCGGCGGTAACGGCGGCGCCGAGCCGGAGATTGATTTGCCAGCTTGCGTGTCTGGTTTCTCCGTCAGCGGGAGTATCGGCCGGGATTTCCTTAGCCATGTAACCGGCTTTCTGAACGGCTTCAATGACGGCGGAAGTGTTTTGCCCGGCGCCGGAATTCCAGCGCACCGATGCGCGTCCGGCGTCCAAAATCACCGTTGCGCTATGCACGCCGGCCACGCTTTGAATCGCCTCGGTGACCTGCCGGGCGCAATGGTTGCAGTTCATGCCGCTGATTTGCAGATGCGTCACGACAGAATTTTATCGCGGGCAGGAAGCTTTGTCGAATTTCGGGCGGACCAACTGGCGGAAGGGGTGGGATTCGGACGACTTTTGGAAGTTTTTTCAATTTCCATTACTCCGCGACCACTACCTCACTACCAGAGGCGAACAGCCTCATAACTAACGAACGCCAATAGAATCAGGCATTCTTGCAGGTTTGTCAAGCGCCGGCGATTACGCACCCGATACCAATCAACTACTCACCAATTGCTCATTCATCACCCATTCACTGGCACTTTCACTGGCACTAAAATCGTGACAAAGCCGATTGATTCATTTTTGAGAACAATGAAACGCACGGAAAAAGGCGAAGGTTTTCCCGGTTAACGGATCGTCGTCCTTCCGCGTTCCGTCGTGAACGCTGCCGGTCGCCATGCGTTGACCGGCGGATTGCTGCCGACCGACTCCGGTTATTTTCCCCACTCGAAGGGGTGAAGGTGCGGCCATCGCCAATCGAATGCCAGCGTTGAGCAATGGCCAACGACTCCAATTGTATATTCTGTGGTTACCAATTAGTGGCTACTTGTCTCGACGCTGTGGTTGGGACATGATTGCCACGGTTTCCTCCTTGATCACGTCGCCGACGCTGTAAATCAGACTCAGCCGCCCGTTCGAAAGCTGCTCGACCTTCCGCAGGTCGAGCGCCCGACGATGCGTGGCGGCGGGAAAGAGCGCCTTCCCCGGGCCGGCGATCAGCGGGTAAACGATAAGCCGGAGTTCGTCCACGAACCCGGCATCGACAAGGGTCGCGACGGTCTGCGCGCCTCCGACCAGATAAATGTCTTTGCCGGGTTGCTTCTTCAGCGCGGCGATGTCTTCGAGTTTGCGGATGAACTTCGTCCCAGGCCAGAGCGATGAGGTCAACATGCGGGACCAAACATAGTGTGTCGTCTGCGCGGCGAAGCGCGCCCATTCGAGCTCGGCCGCCGTCGGCAGTCGGTCGGTCATCGGGAGGGGATTGCTGGGTTCGTTCCACACCGCGGACCAATACTGCTCGTAGCCCCGGAACATCGTGCCGCCCAGCAGGCACGCGTCGATTTGCGGCGTGAGGCCGTAGCTGTCGGCCCACGTCTCCACCCAGTCCGCGTAACCTTCCGGCCCCTCGATCTTCTCGTTGACGGACATCTTCATTCCAGCGATAAGCTTTCTCATATAATCCTCCGTTTCTAGTGACTGTTTTGTTTGATGTAGGTGTTGTAGTTGAATGATCGTGCGAAAACATTTTAGCCTCATCTAATGGGCCAGCTTCTGTTCACTATCGGTTATCGTTATGGTTGGGCTGCCCATCACCATGGGCTTGGTTGAGCCTTGCCGGTAGTGATGAGCTTCCGCAAATTGCCGTTGATGAGCGTGCCCCATGCGTTTGAGCAGTTGTTGTAACATTCATACGCCGGCACCAAACCTTTGTGCGTGAAGCGGACTTCCGTTTTGTCGCCATTCTTAGCGATGTCAAAGACAATATCTGTGCCTTTCCATTCGCTTTTGTTTTCCACAAAACCAAGGTGCGCGTCCGACACATGCCAAACAACCTTTTTGCCAGGAACGAATTCCGTCACTTTTTGTTTGGAACGGTGCGCCTCTGGAACTTGGTAAGTGAACTCGGCGCCAAGTTTGTCAGTGTTGCCTTCGACTTCACCGGACCACCAGCCACGAACATTGTTGATGGCGTCGAAGGCCTCGTTTGGCGTTTGGCTAACCGTAAAAGAAGTCGTGTAATCCTGACTGCTCATTTCCCGGGCTTTGGCAACCACTTTTTCCAGGGGGTTCGGCTGGCCTTTGCCTTTGGTAATCAGATTGCGCAAGCTGCCCTTGATGTAAGAACCCCACGCATCGGAACAGACATCGAAGCACTCATATTCGGGAACCAATCCCTGATGCGTGAAGCGGACTTCCGTTTTATTGCCCTTCTTTGAGATTTCAAAAATAACTTTCGTGCCTTTCCACTCGGTTTTGTCCTTGGTAAAGTTGAAATGGTTGTCCACAACCAGCCAGACGACTTTTTGGCCGGGAATGAACTCGTTTATTTTCATTTTGCAGTGATGGACTTCTTTGTAACGATACGTCCACTCAGCGCCGGCGCGATCGGTGCGGCCTTCAATTTCCTCCGACCACCAACCGCGAACGTTGTTGATGGCGGCAAAGACTTCTTTCGGGGTTTGGTCCACCGAAATGGCAGTGGTGTAATTTTGATTTTTCATGATTCTCTCCAGTTTCGTGGTTTGAGGTTGCTTATGCTGCAACTGGCTCAGCTTGCAGGAACCCCGCAAACTGGCGCTCAAGCGCCTTGACCGCACCGCTGCGCCAGCCCTCCGCCACGGATTCTGACATGGGATCAGGGAAGATTTCCTCCTCGCCATTCTCCAGTCCGTCCAGGATTGCCCGCGCGACGGACTCCGGAGAGGCCTTCGGTATGTCCAGGTCTCGGGTCATGTCCGTGTCCACGGGGCCGGGAAGGACCCGATGAACGCTGACACCCCGTCCGGCCAAAAGCGTGCGCAGCGACTGCGACAGGGAAAACGCGGCCGCCTTTGAGACGGAGTAAGCCGGACTGAACGGCACGGCGGCAAGGGACGACAACGACAAAACGTTGACAATGGCTCCCCGCGACCGGGTCAGCAACGGCAGGAAAGCCTGCGTCACATCATACGGACCGAAGAGGTTGACGGCGAGCTGCTGTTCGAGCACACGACGGTCGCTGAGGTCATCGAAAGGTGATACGCCGGCGTTGTTGATGAGGATATCGAGAGATTCGACCACATCGACCGCTGCCTGAATCTGCTCCGCGTTTGTCACGTCCAGTGTCAGGGGCGTCACGCGTTTGTCAGGATGTTGCAGCGCGCCCCGTGTTCCGGCATAAACCTTCTTAACGCCCTGCCGGAGCGCCTCTTCGACGAGCGCCCGTCCGATGCCGCGGTTCGCACCGGTGATTAATACTATCTTGTTTGCAATGTTCATAATGTTTTCCTCTTGTTAGTTTGTTATTTGTTGATTTTTTACGATTCCGAAACCGGCCCATAGGGATTGGCAAAAAGTGAGTCCACATATGCCCTAGCCAGCTTCAAATTGTTGCGAATCATTTCCGTTGATTGCCGAGCCTTGCCGATGAGAGCGGAGCCTTGCCAAAGACTATTGAGAAAACATGCTACTTCGGCGGGGTCGAAATTTATGGCGGGTTTCAATTGCTGTTTCGCCGCTTCCAAGCGCGAGCGGAACATCTCCGTCCAAGTGTTCAGTTCGCGTTCACAGGCCGTGCGAAAGCCGGGATGCTCGCCCGACATTTCCTGCGTCAACATGCCTACCAGGCAGACACAAGGCTCCGGCCTTCGGGTAATACCTTCCATGATGTCAAAGAGCCGATGAATTTCCTCCAACGGTTCGCCTGGCTGTTTCCACGCCTCGGCATACATCGACTGGCCGAACTCGCCCCATGCTTTCACGACGGCTTGCCCGATGTCGTCCTTGTTCTCGAAATGATAAAAAAAGCTGCCTTTGGCGACGCCTGCCTCGGCGCAAATCTCGTCCAGCGTGGTGGCGTTGAATCCCTGCCTCAACATTAGCGCGGTCGTGGCCTCAATCAGCTTGCGCCTCGCCTCCGGCTGTTTTTTCTCTATTGTTTTCATATTATTTATACCGACTAGTCAGTATAATACACGAATTCTCCAATTCGTCAACGACTTTTTTCGAAATATTTTCAAACCAGACAAAAGCCTGCAACAACTTGCATGAAATTGGCCTCCCCTCAACTTTCACGATTCGAGGATGCCGATGAATTCACAGGCTCAGCTTGCCGAGCGCCTTGGACGGCGATGCCGCTGATCAGGCGACCTATACGGACGCGATGAATCTCCCACTCTTCAGCGAGTTGGAAAAATTGAACCCACCCATACCTTCACTGATAGCTTCACTAAAATATGAGAAAATGGGTCCAAAGGCGGCGATTCCTGCCCAAAACGACTTACTGAAAAATGGTGGTCAAATGCCCACAAATGACAGCATTGGAGCGGTTTTGTCCAATGTTGTCCCAACCTTAAACTGGCGGAAGGGGTGGGATTCGAACCCACGTTAGGATTGCTCCTAAGCCTGATTTCGAGTCAGGTGCCTTCAACCACTCAGCCACCCTTCCGCTTATGTTGATTTTACTGAATTAAATGCGATTTTCTGATTTGCCAAATTTGACATTTCTATACTGCTGTTCTATACTATCTGCATGAAGACCAATTCATCAGATAAGACAGAATCGCGCTGGCAAAAAACGCCAGTGGCCAATCTCGTCCGCCACATTCAATCAGGCAACTATTATGCGCGAATCCGCGTTCGCGGCAAGCTGATTTGGAAATCCCTCAAGACCGACCGAATCAGCGTCGCCAAATTGCGCCTCGGTGATTTCCACAAAGAGGAGCGGCAACGCGCCGCAGCGCAGACGGCGGTTGCGCGAGGAAAAATGACTTTTGCCGACGCCTTGCAAACTTACCGCGAGCGGTTAAGCGGCGACCAATCACTCAAAGAGCGGAGCAAAACTTACCGGCAGGAACGAATTGCGGCCTTGCTGAAATCGTGGCCCGACCTCAACCAGATGGATGTTGCCCGAATCTCCAAAGCTGATGGCTTGGCCTGGGCGGCGCGATTCGGGAAAACTGCAAGCCCGTCGGCTTTCAACAATACCGTCGGAACATTTCGCGCGGTTTTGGACATCGCGGTTGAAGCGGGAGCGCGTTACGACAATCCGGCTATCCACATCAAACGGAAGAAAATCCGGCAGAAGCTTTTGCAGCTTCCGAGCCAAAAACAGTTTGTTGAATTGATAACCACAATCAGAAAGAGGGATGGCGGTTGGGCGGAACGGTGCGCCGATCTTGTTGAATTTCTGGCATACGGTGGTTGCCGAAAAGGTGAAGCGGCTCGCGTCAATGGCCGGGACTGTGACTTTGAAAAGGGCGAAATTACGGTTTTAGGGGACCCGGCTACCGGAACAAAGAATTGGGAAATCCGCCGTGTCCCTATGATTCCCGATATGCGCCGGCTGTTGCAACGGCTGCAAAAAGAGCGCGGTGAAACTGAATTTTCAAGTAAGCCAGTCATGCTCATCCACGAATGTCAGGGTGCTATTGATACGGCCTGTAAAAAACTCGGTATCGTCCGTATCACGCATCACGATTTGCGACACCTGTTCGCCACTCGTTGCATTGAATCCGGCGTTGATATACCGACAGTCAGTCGCTGGCTCGGCCACAAGGATGGCGGCGCACTGGCGATGAAAGTTTATGGACATCTGCGCGACAGTCATTCTACTGAGATGGCGCAGAAAGTTCGTTTTCATGAAAGTGAACCGACCACGAATGAGACAACCGCGAAATTAAAGGTGTAATCGTTTCAGCGCTGCTCTGCCTTTTCCTCAATTTCAATGGACTTGACTGATGCTTCAGTTCCGGCCAGCGACGAATATCGGTCCAGCGCGGGCAGTGGTCGGACGAATTCAACGCAGCGTTCCTGCAAAGCCAGCCCCAAATCGCGCAGATTTTTACCCCTGATCAGCACCGTGCGATTGATGAATAACAGCGTCAGCGTGTCCAATCCTTCGCTTGCTTCAAATTTGACGAGTTCCAAATGATGACAAGGCAACAAATAGAATCTGTTAGAATCCAGTTCCAGCCGTAAATTTTCCACCGGGGTGGGATTACTGTTGACGCCCGTCCTGATTTTATAACAAGGACTTTCATTTCTCATACTCTCATGCCTTTACTTTTTTGTGCCGTTGGTTGCGGCGAAATTTCAATGCGTCGCCGGGTGGTTTCAGATTTTTGAGCCGCTGGCGTGATCGTCTCAGTTGGTTTGATGGATTCGGTTGGCTTCGCGTCCTGCGGTTGTCCGACCGCCGCATCCTGCCGGAGAGCCTCGGCCTGCCGTTCGGAAAATTGGCGTTGTGCTGTTTGAACATTGATGACGTAGGCAACATCACGCCCCCAAATTTTGGCGAGCTTGTGGACGGAACTGGTCATGTCCAGCGCCAGAGTCCGGTGGCCGGAATGAGTTATGTTTTGCCGGAGCTGGATTTTGTCCGCCGTGAAAATCTTCACGCCTCTGCGACCACGCGAAATCGTGACATACCATTGCTGCTCATTCGTCGCGGCTTTGACTGCCGAATCCGAGAACAGGACATAATCCACAGTTTTGCCCTGGGCGGCGTATGACGTGACCGCGTAGCCGCGCACGAACTGCCGGTAATTTTTCGGCAACACCCGGCCATCATTCAGGGCGATGCGTCCGTCCTGATGAATTTCCCCCACCGTCACCAGTTCACCGTTGGCGAGCCGCCGCCCATTCTGGCTTTGGGCATTCGTCTTGAGTTGCAGCCGGTCGCCAGTGGACAGGGTAAGCTCTTTTGGCTGGCAGACGGTGATTTTATCCAATTCCTTGAACGGCACGGGCCGGATGCGATTGTCGGCCTCGATCAGTAGATACTTGTCGGTGATACCGCATAGCTTCCCCGTGCTGCCGGATTTGAAACCGGCCGTCGGACGGTTGAACACCAAAATGGAGTCTGGCTGATAAAACCGCTTATCGCGTTTTTGCGCGTCCGTCAAATCCTGCCGCTCCAAAGCCGTGACCGTTGTTTCAGCCTCGCCGATTAACTTTTGTGCTTTCAGGCCGAACCGGACTTGTTCATTGACCTTGTGAATCTCCGACCAGCTTTGCGAGACGACCACGGTGGATTGCTGATTTTTGAAATGTTCCAGAAAATGCTCGGTCAATTTCTGCTGTTGATCCGCCAGTGTGCAGGCGACCACCGCGCCTTGTTTATCCAGCCGGTCGAAGGATGCACCGAGTTTGCCCTGCTGCGCCTCATTCACGGCGAGCTTGTATTGTTCCAGCCATTGACGTTCCGCCCGCGTTTTGGCCGAGCCAGGATTTTGACGGCGGATGTTCGTCAGTTCCGCGTAACCAAGACCTGAATACTGTTCAATCGCGCGCAGTGCATCGGATGCCTCGACCGCTCCATGCTGATGCGTGTCGCCAGACAGGATGACCCGGCCCCTGACCGTCTGGATGAGCGAGAGCAGTTCCAGCATTTGTTGCCCGCCGATTTGCCCGGCCTCGTCCACAATAACAACCGCCCCGCGTGTCAGGAAATTCTGCTTGAGCAAAGCACTGACGGTTTGTGCGCCGGTAAAGCCGTCCCGTTCCAGATCGCCGACCTGCTGGCGTTGTGGTGCGAAGACTGCTGGGGCAGCCCGGCCCAGCCCCGCCGCGAAACAGGGTGACGAAATCTCGCGAGGATAAAATATGTTCGACGGCCCTGCGTTGTTCATCATCCAGCGAACGGTTTGACGGCTGGTAATTGGCGACCAACGGTTCATATTGGCGCATCCGGTGTTGAGCCAGCCTGACAATGTTAAATTCACGTTGAAAAACTTCGCGGGTGGTTATTTTGCCCTGAAATTGTTCGTCACGGAGATACTCACGTTTCCGGGTAGCAGCTTTAATTTCCGGCAGTGATATGGTTTGACCGCGCGTATGTTCCAGAGCGTGACGCCACAGTTCATGCTCGTGGACGACCGACCGCCGTTCAAACAGATGCTGCTCTGCCCAATTGACTGCCTGTTCCGCTGTCATCTTCTGTGAATTCTCCGGTGAGCGGTGTTTGTCCAAACGGCTGATTTGCCATCGTTCTTTCCATGATAGTTGTTTGTTCCAGATGGATTGCAGTTTGACGATGCCGACATCCTTGATCTTCCGCGTCCGTTCCTTGTGCGCGATGTTCGCCCGGATGACCTTGATGTTTTGATTTGCCTTGTCCGGCTCGTGTTCCAAAAGTTCCCTGGTCTTTTCGTCAATCTGACGGTGACGTTTGGAAAATCGGTCAATCAATTCCTTGCTGACACCGGCAATCTCAAAATCACCGCGCGGATTGTTTTCAACGCCATAGCCAAATTTTTTCAGCGACCTGACCAGTTCGTGATAATAAACATTCCTGACGAACTTCTGTGCCGTGACCATTTCACAGGCCTCCAATGCTTTCCAACGGTTTTCAACTGAATCCCGTGTGGCATTGAACAGGATGCAATGACTGTGCAGGTGCGGGTCTAAATCGCGTGACGTGTCATGCCGGAACACCGCCCCCACCACATTACCCGTTACCCGATACGCATACTGATTCTGTTTGCGGACCCGGGTGGCAGCGTAAATTTGCAACTCACGCATGGCCACCTGAACCGACTCATCATGGGCCTCAATGATCCGCTGGTCATTCCCAACCAGTGCCGCGATGGAAACTGACTTGGGCGGTGACAACGTGAAATCGTAGAACACCCGGCGATTGGCGGATTCATGGACGTTCCCATCTTTATCCACCCGGACACGTTTGGAATTCATTCGGGGAGTCAACTGTTCCTCTGTCTGTGGATGAAGATTGTTGCACAGGTTCAAGAACTCCATTTCCGTGGTGACGCCCGACAATCCCAACGCCTTTGAACCATCACCGAACCATTGACCCGAAACCGTCTGCCCTTTCATGTAGTAATCACCGACGCCCAAGTGTTCGCGAAAATACGACTCCGCATTTCGCAAACTGTATTGAGCCTTCATCGTCAGCATGGTGGAACGCTAAACCATGTCGGGTGCAATAATGCGCCATCGGTAGCGCAAAATGGATGGCCGGAAATGTTACCTGTTAATCGTATTGGAAATGGGACGCTGTTCTCCTTGCGAGTGCAAGGGGCAGCCGTAACAACGAAAATCACAATTATGAAAACAATCATCGTATCCACGGAAGCCAAGGCCCGCTTGCAGGAAGCGGTCAGGAATTATGCTCAACCGGCATCGCAAAAATATAGTGTGCTGGCCGAGGTTCGGGAGTGCATCGCTGAACTGCGGCGCAAGAAGGCGTCGTATCAAACGATCCGCTCACTATTGCACGACACCGCCGGCATTGAAGTGTCACATCAAACGATTGCGCGCTATTGCCGCGAAGTGCTCGATATGAAACACGTTCGCAAAGCCGCTAAAAAATCAGGTGCATCAGCACCGGGCAAATCTTCGCCCTCCACTTCGGCATCTAAATCCGCGCTTGGTGGCCAATCATCTCCGTCTCAATCGGAATCAATTCCACCGTCACCGGCCACGCCCAATGCCGGGACGCCACAGGCCGACCTGCCAATTTCATCTGAATCGTCCCAGCCGCGAACACGCGGGCCGCGCATCGCCCATATCAGACGTATAGACGGCACCACGACTTGAGCAGAAATCTTTGATGAATTCAAAAACGCTTACCGCGCTGGCCCGTGCGGGCGGTTGTCTCCGCTCAATCCGCTGCGCCAACCCACCGCACGCGCCGCGACGGATTCGGTTCATCTGGCGTTCCGTGCGGCTGGCCGTTGCGCCCGGCGGCAACGACTATGCGTTCGTCCCGTCCGTCGCTCCGTCCAACCGCACCGAACGCCTGTCAAATTTTCGCGCGCAGTCGCGCATGATGTCATGCGTGAAGAAATAAATTTAGATCAATTGGCGACACGCTCGCTTGTCACTCGCGCCGCGCTTTGGCAACATCGGCAAATGCCGCCAGTTGCCAGCAAAAAATCTCCGCCAAACGGTTCAGCCCTCGGCTTCGAGGCGACGCTTTGGTCCGCCGCCGAAAAGCTCAAGGGCAACATGGACGCCGGCGAATACAAGCACGTCGTTCTCGGCCTGATTTTTCTCAAATACATATCCGACGCGTTCGAGGAACGGCACGCCGCGCTGGCGAAGGACAAATCCGCCGACGCCGAAGACCGTGACGAATACACCGCCGACAACATTTTTTGGGTCAATAAAATTGCCCGCTGGTCGTATTTGCAGGGCCGCGCCAAGCAGCCCACCATCGGCAAAGACCTCGACGACGCGATGGTCGCGGTGGAAAAGGACAATCCCACGCTCAAAGGCGTGCTGCCCAAGGAATACGCCCGCCCCGCGCTCGACAAGCACCGGCTCGGCGAACTCATTGACCTCATCGGCACGATTGGCCTCGGCGACCGCGAAAGCCGGTCCAAGGACATCCTGGGCCGGGTGTATGAATACTTTCTAAGCCAGTTCGCCAGCGCCGAGGGCAAACAAAGCGGCCAGTTTTACACACCGCGCCATGTCGTCCGGCTGCTGATTGAAATCCTCGCGCCCTACAAGGGCCGCGTGTTCGATCCATGCTGCGGTTCGGGCGGGATGTTCGTGCAAAGCGAAAAATTCGTGGAATCCCACGGCGGGCGCATCGGCGACATATCCATTTACGGACAGGAATCCAATTACACGACTTGGCGGCTCGCCATGATGAACATGGCCATTCGCGGCATCGAGGCGCACATCGCATGGAACGAACAAGGCTCGTTCCAGAACGATGCATTCAAGGATTTGAAGGCCGACTACATTCTGGCGAATCCGCCGTTCAACGATGACGATTGGGGCGGCGACCGGTTGCGCGAGGACGTGCGCTGGAAATTCGGCATGCCGCCGACCGGCAATGCCAACTTTGCCTGGGTGCAACATTTTATCCATCACCTTGCGCCCACCGGCATGGCCGGCTTCGTTCTGGCGAACGGCAGCATGTCCTCGACCCAATCTGGCGAGGATGACATCCGCCAAGCTCTCGTTGAAGCGGATTTGGTGGATTGCATGGTGGCACTACCGGGACAACTTTTTTACTCCACGCCAATTCCGGTTTGTCTATGGTTCATTTCTCGCGACAAGCGTAACAACCGCTTCAAAGACCGGCGCGGTAAAGTTCTTTTCATTGATGCCCGCAAGTTTGGCACGTTGACTGACCGCGTCCATCGCGAATTGTCCGATGACGACATCGCCAAAATAGCTGGCACATATCACGCATGGCGCGGCGACAAGGGCGCGGACAAATACAGCGATAAGTCCGGCTTCTGCAAAAGCGCCATGCTCGACGAAATCCGCAGTCATGGCCATGTGTTGACGCCGGGACGCTATGTTGGCGCGGAAGATGTCGAAGACGACGGCGAGCCGTTCGAGAAGAAGATGAAACGGCTCGTTGTCGATATTCACGACCATTTTGCCGAGTCCGCGAAACTGGAGCAGGCCATCAATGCCAACTTGAGGGGGCTGGGATATGGCGGGTAGCACTTTCGCAGAAATCTCGCTGGGAGACATCGCCGACTTCCGAAACGGGAAAGCTATCTCGCCGGAAAGATACACGCCTGTGGGCAGGCATCCGGTTTTCGGCTCAAATGGCCAAATTGCCCGCTCCGATGATGTGTTGAATCAACAGCCAGTCATCGTGATTGGACGCGTTGGGGCGTACTGTGGCTGTGTTCACTACGTTCCGCGAGCATCGTGGGTAACGGATAATGCAATCGTTGCAGTGCCGAAGGAGGGCAACAATCTCCGCTATCTGTTCTATCTACTCGGATCGCTCGAACTTCAGCGGACAGCCATCGGCAGCGCGCAACCTCTGATGACACAAGGCGGGCTCAAAGCCGTGCGGACCAAAGCGCCACCCCTCGCCGAACAAAAAGCCATCGCGCTCATTCTCGGCACGCTTGACGACAAGATTGATTTGAACCGCCGGATGAACGCGACGCTGGAAACACTGGCACAAACTCTTTTCAAGAATTGGTTCGTGGAAGCCGCCGCTACCAAGCTCCCCCAAGGCTGGCGCGCGGGAATGCTTGGCGAAGTCGCCGAAAATCCGCGTCGGAGCATACAACCGGACGAAATCAAATCGGCAATGTGCTACATCGGCCTTGAACACATGCCGCGCCGCTGCATCACATTGTCCGAATGGGAATCCGGCACCAAGCTCGAAAGCAACAAGCTGGAATTCAAGCGCCTCGAAATTCTGTTCGGCAAGCTGCGGCCATATTTTCACAAAGTCGGCGTCGCTCCGCTGGACGGCGTTTGCTCCACGGACATTCTCGTCGTGCGTCCCAAAACGCCGGAGTGGTTCGGTTTTGTCCTCGGCCACGTTTCCAGCGCCGAGCTGGTGAACCACACCGACGCCGCCTCGACCGGCACGAAAATGCCGCGCACAAATTGGAATGACATCGCCAGATTTGAAGTGGCGTTGCCGCCGGAAACACTCGCCGCAGAATTTACCGCCACGATTCGCCCGATGATTGACCGGATTATCGCCAACATCCACGAATCCCGCACGCTGGCCGAGTTGCGCGACGCGCTGCTGCCCAAGCTGCTGTCCGGCAAGTTGCGCGTGCCAGTTGCAGCAAATTCAAAGGAGGCAGACTGATGGCGCGCTCCCTTGAACAATCTGCGCAATCTGTGCTCGATTTGACCAGCACAGAAGCTCGGACATTCCTGCTAAAGCCGGAAAGTTACTGCAACATCGACTTTCCGCCCTATTTCAGATTCAATCGATTGCTTTCGAGCGTATCAAAGGCTGTTGAACGCAATGACCTCAAGGGGATGCAGAATCAAAGTCCGCGCAGTTGTGAGGGAGTAAATTATCCGCTTCTGACAAACAAGGACGGTCGCCACGCTTGGCGTCCACTGCAATTGATTCATCCAGCGCTCTATGTTTCGCTCGTAAACCACATCACCACAAAAAATAATTGGAAGGCGATCCAAACACGTTTTGGCACATTCCAATCTCTCGGCAATTTCAGGTGTTTAAGCATTCCCGTTCGGTCGCGAACCACGCGAAAGGACAAGGCCGCTCAAATCCTTCACTGGTGGCAGGGAATTGAGCAGGGCGCAATCGAGTTGGCGCTCGATTACGCTTATGTATTCCACGCTGACATCACCGATTGCTATGGGGCGATTTACACCCATTCCGTTGCTTGGGCGCTTCACGGTAAAGCCACAGCGAAAGCAAACCGCAATGATACGACGTTTATTGGTAATCTTATCGACGCCCGCATCCAAGACATGCGGCACGGCCAGACAAACGGCATTCCGCAAGGTTCGGTCTTGATGGACTTAGTCGCCGAAATGGTGTTGGGATACGCTGACCTTCAGTTGAGCGAACGGCTGACCAAAAACAAAATCACCGAATATGTTGTTCTCCGTTATCGTGATGATTACCGCATTTTTGTAAATAATCCGCAGAGCGGAGAAGCCATTCTCAAGGCGCTGACGGAGGTAATGATCGACTTGGGGCTCAAGCTCAATACATCGAAGACAACTGGAAGCCAGTCGGTAGTCAGTAGCTCCCTAAAAAAAGACAAGCTTGCATGGATGCGGACCAGACAGAGTGACCATGATATTCAGAAGCACTTGCTGGTGATTCATGCGCATGGGGTTGATTATCCAAACGCGGGAAGTTTGGTTGTCGCGCTGTCCCATTTCCACGAACGACTCAGCAAAATCAAAAAACTTCGCAATCCATTGCCGCTGATCAGCAT
Source organism: uncultured Verrucomicrobiae bacterium (assembly GCA_963744965.1). Classification (GTDB taxonomy): domain Bacteria; phylum Verrucomicrobiota; class Verrucomicrobiia; order Limisphaerales; family UBA11358; genus UBA11358. The sequence continues at coordinate 81,895 of CAVUVT010000005.1, read as the reverse complement.
TGCAATTGATATTGCTTACAGTAGTCCGCGCACGTTTCCGGTTTGTGCAGCCATCATTAGCCAATTCTTGAGGGCGGTGAAGGCAAAGAAGGAGCGAATCCGCCTGATTGAGAAAATCCACACTAAACTATCGCAACTGCCAAACACCGGGCACATGGAAGTGTGGCTTCAACGCATCAGCTACCCATACAAAAACAGCATCAGTTTCGAGGAGTGCCTGTGCCAATTGGTGAATGGAGGCGAAGTGCAAATCTGGAACAATGATTGGATTGCATCAAAAAAATTGCTCTCCGCGCTTGATCCGAAAAGCATTGTCGATGAACGAAAGCTGAAATCGCTCAAGCCCGTTGTAAGGCCAGCGGAGATTAGAGTTTTTGCCTACGAGAGGTATTGACGATGGCTATGACACAATCAATCGTTGAATTAGCTACGCTTCCGCCCAAGCTGCTGTCCGGCGAGTTGCGCGTGCCTGTGAGTTGCACGTCAACAGGCGTGCCGACTAAACTGGTGGAGGCCAAACCATGATTTCATTGACCCAACTCGAAACCTGGGTGCGCTCCGGCGAATCGGAAACGCTGGAATACAAGCGCACCACCGGCGAGCGCCGCGCCGCCACCCAGACGCTCTGCGGCATGTTGAATCATCGCGGCGGCCGCGTGCTCTTCGGCGTCGAGCCGGACGGGCGCATCATCGGCCAGATGGTTTCCGATCACACGGTGGAGGAAGTCGCGCAGGAATTAAAGCAGATTGACCCGCCCGTGTTCCCCACCGTTGACCGGGTGGATGTGGCTGCGGATCGGCAGGTGTTGGTGGTCACGGTGGCTCAAGGTTCAAACCGGCCTTACACCTACAAGGGCAAAGCCTACCGGCGCGTGGGCAACACCAGCCCGGAACTGTCCGGCAACGAGTATCAACGCATGTTGCTGGAGCGGTTACATGGCGAGACGCGCTGGGAAAACGAACCGGCGACGGGCTGGTCGGTCGCCGACCTGGAAACCAACGAAATCATCCGCACTCTGGAGGAATCCATCCGGCGCGGTCGCGTGGAGGACCCCGGCGTGCGCGATCCGGCGGAAGTGTTGCGCGGCTTGGGGCTGATGCGGGACGGTCAGTTGCTTCGCGCCGCCGTGGTGTTGTTTGGCCGGGCGGAACGGTTGGAAGCTACCCTGCCGCAATGTTTGTTGCGAGTGGCGCGATTTCGCGGGCGCGACAAGACCGATTTTCTGGATAACCGGCAGTTTCACGGCAACGCGTTTGAATTGCTACTGCGGGCGGAGCGGTTCTTGCGTGACAACCTGCCCGTGGCGGGCCGCGTGCAGCCGGGCTTGTTCGAGCGCGTGGATGACCCGATGTATCCGCCGGTGGCTCTGCGGGAGGCGCTGGCCAATGCGGTGTGCCACCGGGATTACAGCATCGGCGGCGGCTCGGTCGCCGTGGCGCTCTATGATGACCGGCTCGAAATCACCTCGTCCGGCACACTCCATTTCGGGCTGACTTCGGACGCGCTGTTCCACCCGCACGAATCGCTTCCTTGGAATCCATTGATCGCCCGTGTGTTCTACCGTCGCGGCGTGATCGAGGCATGGGGGCGGGGAACAATCAAGATTGCCGAACTGGTCACCCGCGCTGGCCTGCCGCCGCCCGAAATCGAAGAGGCGGGAGGGTGCGTGGTGGTTCGCTTTCGTCCCAGCAACTATGTCCCGCCATCGCGGGTTGCCCAGAATGTAACCGAGCGGCAACGGCAGGTGCTCACACTCTTGGCGGGCAATCCAAACGGGATGGCTTTGCGGGAAATCCGTGCTGGCCTCAGTGTAGCCGCCACCGAGCGACAGGTGCGCGAGGACCTCGCCGTTTTGAAAGTTCTTGGATTGGCTAATTCGGATGGTCATGGAAGGGGGGCGCGATGGAAATTGCTCTAAACCAGCGTCTTGGCTATTTCATGGCTTATTCCGGCTTATTCTGGCTTATTCCCGCGAACCCTGCTCCAATTCACTCCAATTGCTGCTGCGGTTCAGCACAATCGCCGAAAAACATTGAAAATGAACGGGCTGTAATGGGCGGCTTATTCCGGTGAACACTCACTCCAATTCAGCCAATCGCGACATGATGTCGCGATTCCGAAGCGCTTTGAAATTAAAACCCGAATCCCGCCAAATACCCCGCCATTTTGGCGGGATAGTCGTAATCTGTGGACCAGCGTTTCATCATCCTGCCATACAGACGTCCGGAATTCCTACCCGGACATTTACCCGGACATTTTGTCCGCAACGGGGCGTCAGGAATCCCGACATTCTCTGAAAACATGAGCTTCACCGAATCCATAGTCGAGGACGCCGCGCTAGGGTGGTTCGGTGAACTCAATTATTCGTTGCTTCACGGCCAAGTCATCGCTCCCGGCGAACCCGCCGCCGAGCGTGCCAGTTTTGGCGAGGCGTTTTTGCCGGAACGCTTGCGCGCCGTGCTGCGAAAGCTAAATCCCAAGTTGCCCGACGAGGCATTGGACGAAGCCTTTCGTAAAATCACCATCCCGCAGCATCCATCCCTCATAGCCAGCAACCGCGCCTTTCATCGGATGCTGGTGGACGGCATCGCCGTCGAATGCCGCCGCAAGGATGGCAGCATCGGTGCGGAAATTGTCCGGCTGATTGATTTTGGTGACGTGGAAAATAACGACTGGCTAGTTGTGAACCAGTTCACGGTGATTGAAGGCCAGCACAACCGCCGTCCCGACGTGGTGATTTTTGTCAACGGACTGCCGCTGGGCGTGATTGAATTGAAAAATGCGGCGGATGAAAACGCCGACATCTGGCAGGCGTTCTCACAGTTCCAAACCTACAAGCAGCAAATCCCGGCGCTGTTCGTCCACAACGCGGTGTTGATTATTTCCGACGGCCTGGAGGCGCGCATCGGCACCATCAGCGCGGATAAGGAACGCTTCATGCCGTGGCGCACCATTGACGGCGAAACCGTGGCGCCCGCCACCATGCCGCAGCTTGAAGTTTTGTTGCGAGGCGTGTTCGACAAGCGCCGTTTTTTGGATCTCGTCCGGCATTTCGTCGTGTTTGAGGATGACGGCGGCAGTGGTGTCATCAAAAAACTGGCGGGCTATCACCAGTTTCATGCCGTCAATATCGCCGTTGCCGAAACCATCCGCGCCGCCAGCGCCGGGACGATGGAATTGAAAGAGGGCAGCAGCGGCTATTTCGCCAAGAAACAGCCCGGCGGCGAAACCGGCGACAAGCGCGTTGGCGTCGTCTGGCACACCCAGGGATCAGGCAAGTCGCTGACGATGGCATTTTACGCCGGGCGGCTGGTGGTCGAGCCGGAAATGGAAAATCCAACGCTCGTCATTCTCACCGACCGAAACGATCTTGATGACCAGCTTTTCGGCACGTTCGCCCGCTGCCATGAACTACTCCGGCAGAAGCCGGTGCAGGCGCAAAACCGTGACAATTTGAAAAAACTTCTCGCCGTCGCATCGGGCGGCGTGGTGTTCACGACAATTCAGAAGTTTTTCCCGGAAGACAAAGGCAGCAAACATCCGCTGCTTTCCGACCGGCGCAACATTGTCGTCATTGCCGACGAGGCGCACCGCAGCCAATACGATTTCATTGATGGCTTCGCCCGGCACATGCGCGACGCGCTGCCAAACGCATCCTTCATCGGCTTCACCGGAACGCCAATTGAAAAGGCTGATGCCAACACACGGGCCGTATTTGGCGATTACATTTCCATTTATGACATCCAGCGCGCCGTTGAGGACAAGGCGACCGTGCCAATTTTTTATGAAAGCCGGCTCGCAAAGCTGGAATTGAAGCCATCGGAAAAACCGAAAATTGACTCGGACTTTGAGGACGCGACCGAAGGCGAAGAACTGGAGCACAAGGAAAAGCTCAAATCAAAATGGGCGGCATTAGAAGCCATCGTCGGCGCGGAAAAGCGCGTCGGCCTCATCGCCGACGATTTGGTGAAACATTGGGAAGCCCGGCTTGAGGTGATGGATGGCAAGGCCATGATTGTGTGCATGAGCCGCCGCATTTGTTTTGAAATTTACGAAGCTATCCGCAAGTTGCGCCCCAAGTGGCATCACAAAGACGACGACAAGGGCGTGATAAAAATCGTGATGACCGGTTCGGCGAGCGACCCGCTCGAATGGCAGGATCATATCCGCAACAAACCACGCCGGGAGGCGCTGGCGAAACGATTCAAGAAAGGCGAAGACCCGTTCAAAATTGTCATCGTCCGCGATATGTGGCTGACCGGCTTTGACGCGCCGTGTCTGCACACGATGTATCTGGACAAACCCATGCGCAGCCACGGTCTCATGCAGGCCATCGCCCGCGTGAACCGCGTTTTCAAAGACAAACCGGGCGGCTTGGTGGTGGATTATTTAGGCTTGGCGCATGAGTTGAAGCAGGCGCTCGCCACCTACACGGAAAGCGGTGGCCACGGGCGGACGGCGATTGACCAGGAGGAAGCCGTCGCCATCATGCTGGAAAAATACGAAATTTGCTGCGACCACTTCCACGGTTTCGACTGGTCGAAATGGACGACGGGCAAGCCGTCGGAAAAACTTGGCTTGCTGCCAGCGGCGAGGAATTCATTTACGCGCACGCGGCCAAGACGAAAAAGCCCGACGAGCACAAACAGAAATTTCTCCGCGCCGTCACCGAGTTGTCGCAGGCGTTCGCCTTGTCTGTGCCACACATCAAAGCGATTGAGATTCGCGATGACGTGGGATTCTTCCAAGCCGTCCGCGCCGCCATCGCCAAGAACGAAGTCAGCGGCAAGGAGAAATCGCTGGGCGAAATTGACGCCGCCATCCGCCAGATCATTTCCCGCGCCGTCGCGTCCGATGAAGTCGTGGATATTTTTGCCGCCGCCGGCCTGAAGAAGCCCGACATCTCGATTTTATCCGAGCAATTTCTGGCCGAAGTGCGCGGGATGCCGCAAAAAAATCTCGCCGTCGAGTTGTTGCGCAAGCTGCTGAACAATGAAATCAAAGTGCGCTCACGGAAATTTCTGATTCAGGCAAAATCCTTCGCCGAACTGCTGGAAAATTCCATCCGCAAATATCAGAACCGGGCCATCGAAGCCGCGCAGGTGATCGAGGAATTGATTCAGCTTGCCAGGGAAATGCGGCAGTCCGACAAGCGCGGCGAAGACCTTGGCTTGAGCCAGGACGAAGTTGCATTTTATGACGCGCTGGAAACCAACGACAGCGCCGTCAAAGCCTTGGGCGACAAAAATCTCCGCTTCATCGCCCAGGAACTCGTGAAAACCATCCGCGAAAACGTCAGCATTGACTGGACGGCCAAAGAATCCGTCCGCGCCAAGTTGCGTGTCATGGTCAAGAAGGTGCTGCGCAAAAATGGCTACCCGCCGGACAAACAGGAAAAGGCGACACAAACCGTGCTGCAACAGGCAGAGTTGTTGTGCGCGGATTGGGCATCTTGAAGTCGGATCAAATATCCACCATAGCGCGCATGAGCCAAAGACAAATGCCCGAAGAAAATAGAAATATTGCCGGACGGCAAAAATCCACCGGTTGGCACAAAATTCGCGGACAATTGGACAATTGGTCGAAACCCGCGCTGATCGCGTTGGTGAAAACCCTTCACGACGCTTCGCCGGATAATCGCGATTTTCTTCTGGCCCGCTTTCAGGCGGAGGACGACGCCGGTGCGGCCTTGGAAAAATACCGGCACAAGATCGTGGAACAGTTCTTTCCGGCGCGCGGCGATGGAAAACTGAAACTGGCCGAGGCGCGCAAGGCCATCCGCGATTATCGCAAAGCTACCGGCAATTTGAAGGGAACGATTGATTTGATGTTAACCTATGTGGAAAACGGCACCGAGTTCACGCATGAATTTGGCGACATTAACGAGTCCTTTTACAACAGCCTGGAGTCAGTGTTGAACGAGATGGCACAACTGCTCATGCGCGAGGGAACCGAACTTTATCCCCGATTTCGCGAGCGGATTCGGCGGTTGGCAACTCTCGCGGACGGCATCGGGTGGGGCTATGGCGATGCCGTGCGGGATCAAGTGTATCAACTCGAAAACGAACTGGCTGGCGAATGAGGCCGCTTTCGGAAATCCTATTGGAATTCGCCCAACCCCTGTTGGGTGACAAACCGGATGAGCGCCGGTTTCGTGCTGTCATGGATCAGGTGGTTCTGTTGTGGAATCTGGCGCTGTTGCCGCCAACGAAACAAGACCTTTACTGGAAACAGATTGCCGGGCGGTTGCAACAAGGATTGCCGCCACAAGTAGTGCCGGAGTATCTGCGGGAATTACGCGCGTGGCTGCGCTGGCGGAAATCGCATTATGGCGATGACCGCCGGGCAATATCCCATTACGAACTCAAGTGGGTGACTGGCGAGCCTCGGCTCAAGGTGTTTTTCACCGAAAACAAGAGCTCCAATTGACGCCGCGCCACCGGAAACAGGATTTGCATTCATGCGAACAAACATCCCGGAAAAGCTGTTGAAGATCGTCGAAGAGGTTGACGAAAATGGAAATGCTAGCCTGACCAGGCTGACCGTTTTGAAAAAGTGGCTTGAGCGGCCCGAACGGCTTTCCGCATTCGCAATCTGGGTTGCGGCGCGCGCGGTATCACGCAAAGGAAAAACCACTGGCGCGGCGGCGGAACTCTTCCGGGCGGCGCGGACGCTGCTGGTGGGTTTGGACAAAATTCGGCCAGAATTGGATCGGCAGGCGGCACAGACGTTGCACGACCACCTGCGGGATTTTCAAAACGAATACCAAAACCAACAGTGGGGTCACGTGCGCATCGTTCACAATTGGAACCTCATGCTGGTGGAGCAGGGTCTGTCAATCTACCTTTGGCATCTGGACTCATCAACGCACGGATACAAACTCGCGGCGGATTATTGCCAGCATTACGACCCGCGTTATGGCAACGGCCTGAACGGCCCCAGCCGGACGAAGATTGCAGAAATCGTCCGGTTCATGTTCACCATTGAGGCTTTGGAAGACGGACCGGTATGAAACCGCCCTACACATCCCGGCAAGGCCAGTTTCTCGCCTTCATCCATCATTACAGCACCTTGCATGGACGCCCGCCGGCGGAGGCGGAGATGGTGCAGTTTTTCCAAGTAACGCCGCCGACTGTGCATCAGATGATTCTGACTCTGGAACGGCGCGGGTTAATCACACGCGCACCGGGTCAGGCGCGGAGCATCAAAATGACCCTTCCACCCGAAAAACTGCCGCCTCTGTCAGGCGCATCTGTATTCACGGGCGCACCGCTGCCCGTGCGGCAGACCCAATGCCAACAATCCATAGACACGGAAGCACCCGTGTTGCGTCTCGGCAAAATTCAGATTGAAGATCTATTTGCGCATTATGGTCGGAATTCTCTCGACGACTCGGAATTTATTCCTCTGTTGGACACACTGATTGAGTCATTCGGCCGCGCCGGGCTGAGCGCGGTGCGGGTCAAAGAACTACGCCGCCACGCCTGCGAACTTTACCACCGGTGTTGCCAGGGGGCCGAACCGGAATCCACTATGGAATCGAACATGGAACTCATGTTCAGCTACCTGTCTAGCTCAAGTCGGACACGCTGGCACCGGTGGAAGTAACGGCAACTGAACGGTTACGACCATACCGGCGCCAGCGCCGGCTTTCCGCAAAGGCGTGAATGTCCTTCTCGCCAGAACGGAGGAAATCCAGAAAGTCCACGCCCATGTATTTGCAGGTTTCGCAAATGCTCAAAAGCGTGAGGTATTCCTCAAGACCCTTTTCCGTTGAAGACCCACCTACCACATCACGGATCCGTGCAAAGGCTTTAATGGCATGCTCGGCGTTGTTGTTGTTCCAAGGGACTCCATCGCAGTTCAGAAACGTGAAAAGCTTGTCGCGATTCCGCTCGAACCGATCTTTACATTTCAACGCCGCCTCGCTTTGCCAATCGGTTTTCTCAAGCTCACGATAAAAGTGTTCCACTCCGGTCAAATGCTTCTTCAAGAAGTGCTTTTTGAGACCATATCGGTCAACGGTCTCGATCATTGGTTTTAACAGGTTCCCAAAAGCCGTAATAATCTTTTTAAGTTGGTCGTCGAATGGGTTGTTCAGAATTTCGTCATTCAAGTCCCGCATCAAATGGATGAGGCAACGCTGTTGGGGACACCCGATAGAATCATACGCGGTGTAAAAATCGGACACTAGAACGCCTTTGAAGTCCGGCAATAGTTTCTGAACCATGTCGCCTTCACGGCTGTCTGCGAGTGTGTAGAAGACCTCATTCAAGTTAGTGAGAACCCAAACAAAACCGGTCTTCCCTTTAATATTTGCCCGTGTTTCGTCTGCATGAACCAATCTTCCTCGAACAATATTTGCAAGAATCTTCTGTCTGGTTTCTTCGTAATATCTGCCGAACCTCGTTTTCATGTGGTTGAGCGTTTGCTTGGGGAGATTAAAGTCGAATAACCTGTTAAAGCTTTCGACCGTTGTGCGTTGTGGGATGTTTAATTCGACTATGTTGTAGAAAAGATATGCAACCAGATTCCAACCATACTTTCTGAAGACGCTGAATCGCTTCTCGACACCAAAGATCGACCGACATTTCCAACAGCGATACGTTTGGATGACATACTTCACAACACGCCGTTTCATGCTGGCTCGACCAATAATGATGTCCTGAACGGTTTTGGAAACCAGCGGTCCTTTTAATCGAACCCGCCGTTTGCACTTTGGGCACCAGCGGGACACCGGCCATATGATGACCTGTTCGACGCGCGAATTCTTCTTTTTCCCAGAACTTGGCTGTGCTTTTCTTGGGGCCTTGCCGTTCCTCGCATAGACACGATCCCTCTGATAGTCCCAATGCGCAGCAGCATTTATGTATTCAAAGCCAGACACTGAACTTGTGAACACCTTCCATTTCGACTTCCACTGAAATTCCTTCGAATCCACCATGACCACGTCCGCATTTTCTGTTTGGCTCAATGCGTCAGCGGTTCTCTGGCTCGTCAATTGTCGGACTCGATTCGTAATCAGGCTCAATGCCTCGCAATCTTGGATGTTGTATGCGATGAGGCGTTCTTTGAAAATCTCTTGGCGTAACTCCTCCCATTGGCAACGCCACGCGATTGCATTCAGGCCGGAAGCACCAGCTTCGCCCCACTTGAAGCCCAAAACGACTGCCGTATCTTTCAGTCCATTCGAGATGCCAGAAAAGTAGATTTGGGCGAAGTTGTGCAAGAGAATATTTACACTTGCCTGCACGGACTGAGCCACGGTCGATTCTTCAGGCTGTTCTCCGTAACGATCCTTCATGTCTCTTAGGAAAGTTTTTTCGTAACTGCCATAGTGAATCAGCACTGGCTTCTCGACGGTTTCGAGGATGGCAAGGAATTCGCGCCAAATTTTTTCCTCGTCCGCGACGGTGTCTGCCCACAGGCTGTGCTGGATGGCCGAATCTCCGTTGCCGATACGCAAGCCGATGAGATAGTAGAAATCGCGGTCGGGCAAGCCCTCGACGTCCAGATAGATCGGCGTGCCTTCAATCTTGAGCTCCGGGCTTCCGACGATGTAGATTTTCTTCTCCCGAATCGCCAGCGCCTTGAGCGAGTAGTGATATTTCTCTCGTTTGTCGCGCAGTCGTTTGGGGCGACGGCGAGGCCGGAACGTGTAGGAGAGTTGCGTGACGGTGAAAATACCTTTGCTGCGGAGTTTCTGGCGCTCCTTCGCGCTCATGCCGGCCAGCAGGCTGAGGTCGTCCTTCTCCACCGCCAGTTTCCGGCAGCGGGCCTGGAATTCGCACTCGGCGCAGTGCCGGTTCAACACGAGGTCGGGCGGCGTGGGACTGCCGAGCAGCGCGGTGATTTTCCCGAGGCGCTTCCGCACTTCGCCGGCCAGGGCCGGGGTCTTCACCTTGAGCGTGGAGTGGTCGTCGCCGTGGATGATTTTGCCGGGGCTGACGGCGCGTCCGAGCATTTCGGAGAGCACGAACGCATCGAATGCGAGCAGCAGCTTGTCGTCCTTGGCGAGCTTGTTGCGGCAGATGAAACGGATGGGAACGAATTGCGCCGGCCTGCCCTGGCCGGCGGACGGAATGCGCTCAATGGCGTGAAGGCGAGTTTCAATGGTAGCAGCCGACGAGAGGAGGCTCTGACTGTTTTCGGGCGGAGACGTTTGAGTCTCGTTACCTCGGCTGCGTCCAAGCTCAATTCGTGCCAGCACATCCACCACCACTCGCCACTTGGCGGTCTTTAGATTTTCCACAAGTAGAGCGACATCGCATTCATTTGCGGGCACGTCTGCTATCAACCGTTTAGCGGCATCAGCGCGATAGGATTTGTCTTGGGCTTGAACCCATTCTGCGTAGGCGTTGCCCGCAGTTGGTTCGCCGGTGAATCTGAGCCAGCATTTGGTGGGGCATTTCAAAAAAGCTTCAAAAAAGTTCGCGGAGATTTTCATGGCAGAAACTTTCTTGTTTCATCGGCTTTCACATTTTCAAAACGATTGGTTTTCTGGACAGCACCGTGGGTCAGGGTAGATTTTCTGCATCCTGCTGAATTTGATACCCAACTGCTTCGTAACCACGCACCCGCTTGGAATACATCGCGGCCAGAACCGGCACGCAGCCGTCCACGTAATCATAAACGATGACCTCGCGTTTGCTGTCGTGTAAACGATGCAGTCGGCCAACGTATTGTTGCAGCGTGCCACGCCACGAAATCGGCATGGCCAGAAAAAGCGTGTCGAGACGCGCATCGTCGAAGCCCTCGCCGATGTAGCGGCCAGTGGCCAATAAAACTCTTGCCTCGGCATTTGGGATTGCCGCCAGTTGTTCGGCGACGCCGCGCCGTTGTTTTACGCCCATGCCACCTTTCAGCACGACGACGTGCTTTACAAGACCGTTCAATCTCCCGGCAAATTCATCCACCTGGCTGGTGCGTTCGGTCAGGAGGATGGGAGAACGTCCAGCTTTGATGGCGCGGAGCAGGTCAACGTAGATTAGATCGTTGCGTCCCTTGTTCACGGCCAATGCCGCATACAATTCGTGCATTTCCGGTTTTTCAGTCGTGGGCGACAACCGAAAATTGGTCGGCCTTGGAATAACGATGTGTTTGAATGGTCGCGCGAGTGCCTGGGCTTTGGCATCCACGCGATGACGAATCGGGCCGCATTGCATCACGATGATGGGATGATGCCCGTCCTTGCGTTGCGGTGTGGCTGTCAAACCCGTGATATAACGCGCCTTCACCTGCCGCAACACCTGCTCGAAACTCACCGCCGATAAGTGATGACATTCATCCACGATAATGTGGCCGTAGTTGGCAACGATGTCGTCCACGACCTGTTTGCGGTTCAGGCTTTGAATGACGGCAACGTCAATAATGCCGCTGGCGCGTCGCCGACCGCCGCCGATCTGGCCGATTGATTTTATGGGCAGATTCAGAAATGCCGCGAGCCGCTCGCGCCATTGATCCAATAATTGCCGCCGATGGACGAAAACGAGTGTGTTGACCTTCCGGGCAGCAATGAGCCATGCAGCAATGACAGTTTTTCCAAAGGCAGTCGTTGCGCAGAGGATACCGTCGTCGAACGCGATCATGGCGCTGGCGGCGGCTTGTTGTTCGGGGCGAAGCTGGCCGTGGAATTTCACCTCAATCTGGTTGCCAGCAAATCGCTGATCGTCGAGTTGAACCGCGACGTTGTGCGATTTGAAAAACGCCGCGATTTCATCGAGGCAACCACGTGGCAAGGCGATGTGCTTCGGAAATTCCTCCGCGCACCGGATGACGCGCGGCTTGCCAAACGTCGAAAGTCGCATCGCCTGCGCCCGGTAAAATTCCGGGTTTTGAAACGCGGCCAGCCGGTGCAACCGGTTCAACATCGCGGACGGCAGCCCTTTTTTTTCGACATAGATCAGATTGCTGCGAACAATTTTCACACTGGGCGGCAGCGGGCCAGGAATTGGTTGATCTTTTTTCTTCCGCGACGGCGGCAATGTCCACGGGTCTTCGTTTGAATCGTCGTCGGTAACACTCCGTCGGACACCGATAATTTCACCGCTGCGTTCGGCATCCCGCACCAGAGTCTCAATTTCGGCAAACGACATTCGCCGGATGCCCGAAAGGAATGCCCATTGGTCGGGATGCGGATTGAAATCATTGGCGAGAAAAACACTATTGCCGTGGCTGCGCGGCAGGTGTTGCAGCGGCAGCGCGATGAGGTTGCCAAAGCCGCCTTTCGGCATCGTGTCCTGGTTTGGAAAGAAGCGGTCGTAAGAATCAAGGCCGAGCAGGTGACGCCGCTCCATTGTCCGGGTGAGAATGGCTGCGCCAAGTTTTCGCGCCAAGCCGGCGGGCAGCGGCGCATCAAAGAAAATCCAGACGTGCCCGCCGCGTCCAGAGCGCGACCGTTCAAGAGCGGCGGGAATCTTCCAATCGGCACAGGTTTGAAGGAATGCCCGCACATCATCCTGCCAGGTCGTTTTGTCGAAATCGGCGGCCAGAAACCAGCACGATTCATCGGTCAGCAGCGGATAAACGCCCGCCGTAAGTTTGCCGGTGAGATGGTCGTGAATCACTTGATCCGTCAATGGAAAGTATTCCTTTGGCTCATCGGGCCGCTTTTGGAACAAATTGCTCCATGTTTTTTGATACGCGGGCGAATAGCCCGTCTTCCCGCTCCGTCCTTCCCAGCGCGCCGCATATACATCTTCGCGTCCGCGAAAAAGACTGCGGAACAACTTCACTTTTTCATCCGAACTGGATTTTGAAGTGACCACAGCCACGGTGGAATTGAATTCAACAGTGTTGGCAGTTGATTGCGCCGCCGTTTCGACGACCGGTGGAAATCCTTGGCGCTCGCGAAGCTGCTGGTTTTCAGTGCGCAACCGTTCACATTCCGCGAGCGCGGCGGCGAGTTGTTGTTCAACGGACAAGCTCACTTGGTTAAACTCCTAAATTTGGAAGTCAAACGCGATTCAAAACAATTCTTTCGCGGCGCGATTGCGCAGTGCGTGCGCGTGAATCGGGATTCGATTGTATGTCGCCGGGCGGCGCGTCAATCTATTGCTCGCCTCATCCGGCTGCGCTCCAGATTGCACCCGCCGCCCGGCTCCGGGAGTTTGCCGTTTAGGATTCTGCGCACGGAGGAGTTTCACGGTGAAGATGTGAAGGCCAATGATTGTCTATCTCTCGGCAAATTTATTCACCCTGCCGGACTTGCGTTTTGATCCGGCTGTGCTATTTATTTTCTTGAGACAGGACGAAAGTCTGGATTCTCCCTACTCGGCTAGGTCGGCGAAAGCCGATGCGATAATGCCCTTAATCCCATCATGGGTCAGGCAATTTTGCCTGTTTTCTACCTCAATTGAGGCTTCATTGGCGAGAACTGACGCCGGTTTGTTGTCAGTTTGATGACCCCCACTTCCCATCGCATGGCTTTGCCATGCCTTGGGAAGTCGGTTTTTGAATTCCAAAAAGTTGTAACGAATTCATTACAACCTAGTGAAATGAATTCTGGTAAAGACAGCGGCAAAAATTTATTCGCGATGAAAAAGCGGAATTTTATCGGGCGACAGGTCGGCAAACGGCGTAACGAACTCGACTGGACACAAGATGATTTGGCCGGCCGGTTGGAGGATGCTGGCTGGCTGAATGCCAAGCGCAGCACCGTTTCCAAAATCGAAGACGGCTCGCTGCGGATTGATCTGACGCAGTTATATTATCTGGCAGTGGCCCTCCGCGTTCATCCGATTCATTTCCTGCCCAAAATGGACTGGAGCAAGCCGGTCAAAGCGCAAATTTATTCCCAATGAAAAACCAGTAAACTGGGATTTCCCATATGGTTTAATGCCCACGAACGGCGTGGGTGGTTTTCGTGATTTTCTGCCTTCTTCATAAGTTTGCAAGTCATTTTTCCAGTCTGACCTTGGTTTTTGTCCGGCGCGGAAGGTGTTTTGACGCCATTGTTGGCTCAAATGCCATTTTTCTTCTGGAGGTGAAGACACCGCCTCCGTTGTTGCCGTGGTTTTCATGTGATTCCTTCCACTTTTCCTCATCCGGTTGCTGCAGCTGGTGATCTCAGCCGTCCAATCCGTTCCAAAATCGTCTGGAACAACTCTCTCGGCACCGCCACTTCCGCCATCTGGAAGATGATCTTCCGGGAATGGCGAACCACCTTCGCCCCGATCTTGATCAGTTTCTCCCGCAACGTCGTCAACGTCCAGTGACGCACCGCTTGGGGCAGCACCGCCTGACGCAGGAAGTTGCCCAAATTGTAGGCCAGCACGAACAGGTGCAGCCGCACCTGATTGTCCACAAAGTCGTGACAAGATAGCCTCGTCCATTTGACGGCGTTCTTGCCTTCCTTGATCCACTGCTCCGCCGTGCCCCGTTGATTATAGAACCGCACCACCCGTTTGGCTGGTCGGGTTAGATTGGTCACGATAAATCCGACCCGAGGAAAAAGTTCGCCATTGTGCCACTCCACCTTTGCCACCACGCGCCGGGCCTGATTCCAACTCTTGGCCTGATACAAAAAACCGGCATACCAGACCACCGGCGCGTTCGAGGGACGCCCCACCGGTCGGATCAGCAGTGGTTCGATGTCCCGCTGCAACGCATCATTGGCCGGCAGACGGATGGCATACTCGAATCCCTCGGCTTCCAAATATTCATAGAGCTCCGGGTTGGCAAAGGCGGCATCCGCCCGAAATTTGCGTGGAATATTTTTACCCTGATACCGCGCCACCACCGGTTCCAGCACCGCCCGCCAATCCTTGGCGCTATGCACGTTGCCATCTCGCAGCAGGGACTGCTCCACATCGCCAAACTGATTGAAGCAAAACAGCGGATGGTAGCAGGTGCAGCCGAAATGGCCGTTGAACGCGGTTCCTTCCTGCTCGCCATAGGTCTCGCTCACGGAACTATCCATGTCCAAAATGAGTTCCCGCATCGGCTGGCGTTCCCGTAGCCGGTCAATCCATTTTCCTGATAGCTTCGTCAACGCCTTCAAGTTGCCCGGTTGGGTCAATACCTCGGTCTCGAACCGTCCCATCTGGCTGGTGGACGCTGCAGTGTG
Organism: uncultured Verrucomicrobiae bacterium; assembly: GCA_963744965.1. Taxonomy (GTDB): domain Bacteria; phylum Verrucomicrobiota; class Verrucomicrobiia; order Limisphaerales; family UBA11358; genus UBA11358. The sequence goes on along the minus strand of CAVUVT010000005.1, from coordinate 66,827 downwards.
TTCCGTGGCTCGCCCACCAACAATCTGCCGCATGGTAGGATCAACGGAGAGCCGTTCGGCATCATTGGTGTCTTCGTAACCTGCCAACCGGCTGAAGATGGACTGCCGCATCTGCGCTACCATCGAGTGTTGCGTGTTCTTACCCGTCCGACCATCACTCAACAGATTTTCACCCAGATCGGTTAGACCCAGTGCCGCATCCAGTTCCCGATAGGCCAGCAACCCGGCATCAGACGTGATCTTGGAACCGTGAAACTCCAGCTTCAACCGACTATCAAAAGCCATCCGCAGACCCGGTTTTATGCCTGCACCCGTTGGATTCTCGGTTTTTCGTTGGTTGGACATAGATGAAAGCCTTTGTTTATGCGGCTTTATTGTATGCCACTAACTCCTGCTTGTGAAGTTTATTTGGGAAATATGGGGTAAAGGACGTATGGAATCTATTCCAGAAAACGAAACACAAACCGCCGCGCCACCAATCGAACGGCTTGCCTATTCAGTGCAGGAAGCCGCCGATATGCTGGGCGTGCATTATTTCAGCATCTACCGGCTGATTCAGCGCGGCAAACTCAAAACCTGCCGGGCGCTCTGGGGCAAATTACTCGTGCCCCGAACTGAATTGATAAAACTTCTGCAAACCGATTTGAGGTAAATTATGAACTACCACGAAAGACCCACGCCGCTTCAAGAACAGGCCAACGCCGGGGCCATGCAGCATTTCGCGGAACATCTGAAACAGTTCAAAGCGAACTGTGATGCCATTCACAATATTGAGTCCAATCTGCCGGCGACAGCAAACGACGCATTCAGAGCCGCCCTGCAATCGTCAGGCCGCATCATCCAAACCGACGACGGCACGCAATGGCAACATGCCGTTGATTTGACGAAAATCACCTCCGTCTGCCACCGGCACACCCCGGCGGAACTGGAATTTGCGGTCGTCGAATGTCTGCCGATGAAATCAGGCGAGTTGAAGGAGGTTTTGAACAGCGGCCACGACGTGAGCGAAGTGTTACAAGCGTTCTTGCGCGACCAACGGCAGGTTTTAAGCCTTTGGAAAAACGATGTGACGGCGCAGGTGAGGGAACACCTTGATGAAAAATATCCGCACCAGGACATGAGCATTGTCGCCGAGTCGTTTGACATCAAAATGGCCCGCGATATTTCACGTCGGGAAATGCTTGTGCAAAATCACAGTCGCGGGATTCGGGTTTGATCGAATTAACAAAAAGTTTTCTATACTTTTCTATACTGCCGACATTTTTTGCTGCCAAACGCGATCAAATTGGAGCGAAAAAGGTAATCCGAATAAAACCATTGCGGCTATTGGCGAATACTTGAACGCTCAGTGATGAGAGAGTGCGACGACTGCCTTTGCTTTCGGGACGATTAAACGCACCTGATTGTCCGTCAGGCAAATTTGTTCTATACTGCTGTTCTATACTATATGCGATTTTTGCAGCCAAACGTGACTAGGCATAGCAAAAGCAGAAATGATTAAAATCATTGTGAACATTGAGCGAATCAGTGGTTGCTTCCCGAAGCTAAACATAGCAAAAAGTGGGTTTTACAATTTCGAGTCAGGTGCCTTCAACCACTCAGCCACCCTTCCGCACAAATGCTCCGAAGACTCGCTGCGCTGCGTTTATGACAAATATATTGTGCGCGGGCTTGCATCGGGGCAAGCTCATTCGCCGGAATGACCGGCGGCCCATCCGGACCGGCGCGCCATTTTTCAGCTTGCACAACCGGGGGGACTCCCTACTGTTTCCGCAATTGTTGGAACAAGGAATTGATTTTATGAAAACAAAACTGATGATTACGGTGACGATGGCAGCGCTCCTGGTGTTTGGCAGCGGATGTATATTATTCGTGGCGGGTGCGGCGGCGGGCGCGGGCGTTGGTGGTTACGCCTACGTTAATGGCGAAGTCAAAGCCACCGAGTCGGCTTCGCTGGACCGGACCTGGGATGCCACACTCGCGGCGATGAAGGACTTGGAGTTCCCCGTGACGGAACAGGCAAAGGACGCCTTGGAGGCCAATCTGACGGCGCGCAACGCCAGCAACACCAGCATCAGCGTCAAATTGAAAAACCTGTCCAATGCTTCAACTGAAATCCGCATTCGCGTGGGCACGTTCGGCGACGAATCCTTGTCGCGCACCATTCTCAACAAGATAAACAGCCGTCTCCAAACGGGTACCTAGGCGCAACGGATCCGGAATTTGCCGGCGCCGCTTTTTTAAGCGGAGGAACAACCTGCCGGATGAGGAGAGTGCGACGGCGACACTTTCGATGGTGCCGTTGGTTTGTAATACACCACCAAAACAACAAGAGTGTCGGGCAAATGTCGAATTGGCTTGCCGTTGACTTTAACTCTCCCAAAATAGGGGACGTTCAGAACATGCGGGTTGGTTGACAGACTCAAGCCAATGTAGCTCAGCGGTAGAGCAACGGTTTCGTAATTCTAAATTGAGAATTGTTTCGGTTTGCTTCCCCTTGCTTCCGCTTGTGAACACAGGACTTTTTTGATTTCGGCTTTGGCAGCGTTTGCACCTGATTGTATACAAAAACCACAAACCGTATACAAAAGCGATATACAATTTGGCACCAACAAAACCGATCAACACTACTCCTTGTTCTCTTCGATTTCGATGGCCTTGATCGAAGCTTCCTTCCCAGCCACCGACGAATACCGATCAAACACCGGCATGGGTTTGACGAACTCCACGGCGCGGTCTTGCAGGGCCAGCCCCAATTCGCGCAGGTTTTTTCCCGTGATCAGCACCGTGCGTTTCAAAAATGACAGCGTGAGCGTGTCCAGCCCCTCGCCTGCTTCAAATTCGACGAGTTCCAAATGGTGGTAGGGCAGCAGGTAGAAACCTTTTGGATTCAGTTCCAGCCGCAAATTGTCCGCCGGGACGTGACTACCATTGACGCCGCGCTTGAGGTTAAAACAGGGATTTTCAGTGCTCATACTCTCATGCCTTTACTTTTTTGGTTGGATTGTTGCTGCGGAATTTCAACTCGCCGCCGCACGATTTGTGGTTTTGGAATCTCTTGCATGACTGAATCGGTTGGTTTGATGGATTCGGCTGGCTTCGCGGCCTGCGATTGCCCGACCGCTTCATCCCGCCGGATAGCCTCATCCCGCCGTTCGGTGAATTTGCGTTGCGCCTGTTGAACATTGAGGACGTAGGCCACATCACGCCCCCAAATTTTGGCGAGTTTGTGAGCCGTGCTATTACCAGCCATGTCCAGCGCCAGAGGCCGGTGGCCGGAATGGGTGATGTTCTGACGAAGCTGGATTTTATCAGCCGTAAAAATCTTCACACCTTTGCGCCCACGCGAGATCGTGACATACCATTGCTGTTCATTTGTGGCCGCTTTGACCGCCGAATCCGAGAACAGGACGTAATCCACAGTTTTGCCCTGGGCGGCGTATGACGTGACGGCGTAGCCGCGCACGAACTGCCGGTAATTTTTCGGCAACACCCGGCCATCATTCAAAGCGATGCGTCCGTCCTGATGAATTTCCTTTACCGTCACCAGTTCACCGTTGGCGAGCCTGCGCCCATCCTGGCTTTGGGCATTGGCCTTGAGTTGCAGGCGGTCGCCGCTGGACAGGGAAAGTTCTTTCGGCTGGCAGACGGTGATTTTATCCAATTCTTTGAACAGCACTGGCCAGATACGGTGGTCGGCCTCAATCAGCAGATGCCTGTCGGTGATGCCGCACAGTTTCCCTGCGCTGCCGGATTTGAAACCGGCCGTTGGACGGTTGAACACCAAAACGGATTCCGGCTGGTAAAACCGCTTGTCGCGTTTTTGCGCATCGGTCAAATCCTGCCGCTCCAACGCTGTGACGGTTGTTTCAACTTCGCCAATTAACTTCTGTGTTTTCAGGCCGAGCCGGACTTGCTCATTGACCTTGTGAATCTCCGACCAGCTTTGTGACACGACCACAGTGGATTGCTGATTCTTGAAAAGTTCAAGAAAATGCTCGGTCAATTTCTGCTGTTGATCCGCCAATGTGCAGGCGACCACCACACCTTGTTTATCCAGCCGGTCGAAGGATGCGCCGAGTTTGCCCTGCTGTGCTTCATTCACGGCGAGCTTGTATTGTTCCAGCCATTGGCGTTCCCCTTGATTTTTGGCCGAGCCAGGATTTTGACGGCGGATGTTCGTCAGTTCCGCGTAGCTAAGCCCCGAATACTGTTCGATGGCACGTAGCGCATCGGATGCCTCGACCGCTTCGTGCTGATGCGTGTCACCGGACAGAATGACCCGGCCCTTGACCGTCTGAACGAGCGAGAGCAGTTCCAGCATTTGTTGCCCGCCGATTTGTCCGGCCTCGTCCACAATAACAACCGCCCCGCGTGTCAGGAAATTTTGCTTGAGCAAAGCACTGACGGTTTGTGCGCCGGAAAAGCCGCCTCGTTCCAGATCAGCGACCTGCTGGCGCTGCGGTGCGATGACTTGCACGACATGACCGGCTTGGCTGAGTCCGGCTTTGACTTCCCGCAGCGTAAAACTTTTGCCCGTCCCTGCACCGCCACGAAACAGGGTGACGAAATCACGCGAGGATAAAATGTGTTCGACAGCTTTAAGTTGTTCAGTATCCAGCGAACGGTTTGACGGTTGATAATTGGCCGCGAACGGTTCGTATTTGTGCATCTGGTGTTGCGCCAGCTTGACGATGTTCAATTCACGTTGCAGGACTTCACGGGTGGTGATTTTTCCCTGAAATTGTTCGCCACGGATATATTCACGTTTCCGGGTAGCCGCTTTAATTTCCGGCAGTGACACTGATTGACCGCGTATGTGTTCCAGGGCGTGCCGCCAAAGCTCATGCTCGTGGACGACCGACCGCCGCTCGAACAGATGTTGCTCCGCCCAACCGACCGCCTGTTCCGCTGTCATCTTCTGTGGTATTTCTGGTGAGTGATGATTGTCCAGCCGGTGCAATTGAAACTGTTCCCGCCATGATAATTGTTTGTTCCAGATGGATTGCAGTTTGACGATGCCGACATCCTTGATCTTCCGCGCCCGTTCCTTGTGCGCGATGTTGGCCCGGATAACCTTGATGTTTTGATTCGCCTTGTCCGGCTCGCGTTCCAAAAGTTCCCTGGTCTTTTCGTCAATCTCACGGTGGCGCTTGGAAAAACGGTCAATCAATTCCTTGGACACACCGGCAATCTCGAAATCGCCGCGCGGATTATTTTCAACGCCGTAGCCAAATCTTTGGAGCGATCTGACCAGTTCGTGATAATAAACATTCCTGACGAACTTCTGCGCCGTGACCATTTCACAGGCTTCCAGTGCTTTCCAACGGTCTTCAACTGAATCCCGTGTGGCGTTGAACAGAATGCAATGGCTGTGCAGGTGCGGGTCTAAATCGCGTGACGTGTCATGCCGGAACACCGCGCCCACCACATTGCCTGTCACCCGATGCGCATACTGATTCTGCTTGCGAACCCGGGTGGCAGCGTAGGCTTGCAATTCACGCATGGCCACCGTCACCGCCTCATCATGCGCCTCAATGATCCGCTGGTCATTCCCAACCAGTGCCGCGATGGAAACTGATTTAGGCGGTGACAACGTGAAATCGTAAAACACCCGACGATTGGCAGATTCATGGACGTTCCCATCTTTATCTACCCGGACACGTTTTGAATTCAGCCGGGGAGTCAATTGTTGACCTGATTGCGGATGAAGATTCCGGCACAGATTCATGAATTCATTTTCAGTCGTGACCCCTGCCAATCCCAATTCTTTAGCCCCGTCACCAAACCATTGGCCCGAAACGCTACGGCCTTCCATGTAATAATCACCAACGCCCAGGTGTTCGCGAAAATACGACTCCGCATTTCGCAAACTGTATTGAGCCTTCATTGTCAACATGACGGGAAGCTAAACCATCACGATGGCAATTCTGCGCCATCGGTAGCGCAAAAAGCGTGGCAGGAAATGTTACCTGTTAATCGTATTGAAGGTTGGACGCTATTCTCCTTGCGAGTGCAAGGGGCAGCCATAACAACAAAACGCCAAAAGAAAATCAAACAACAGTCGAATCAAAAAATTATGAATACGCTCATCGTATCCGCCGAGGCGAAAGCCCGCTTGACCGAAGCCGTCAAGAATTACACGCCACCCGCGCCGGAAAAATACCGCGCGTTGAACGAAGTGAAGGAGTCCATCATCGGCTTGCGGGAACGCAAAGCCTCGTATGAGACCATCCGCGCGATGTTGCACGAAAACGCCGGCATTGAGGTGTCGCACCAGACCGTCGCCCGTTACTGCCGCGAGGTGCTGGATTCAACCAAGCCAAAGAAGCCGCATCGTCCCAAGACCCCAACAGTGGAACCACCTGCATCCGCCCAAGCGGAATTGCCAGCGCATCCGCCAAGCAGCCAACCACGGTCACGCGGTCCGCGCATCTATGACCCAAAAAGTCTTTAACGCAGCAGCGCAGGCGTCGCCAGTCGCGGCGACGGAGAGCGACTCAAAAGCAATCTGCTCATCCTTAAAAGCAAAATCCTTCGGGTTCAGCGTCCCCGACCAACGCGCGTTCCACAGCCCTGTAACGCGCGCTCGTCGCGGACGGACAAGGAAAATCGCAGTCGCGTCTGCTTCCGTCTTGAGCTTGGCGTCGCCGCTCCGGCACGCGGCTTCACTCATGCCGTTCCGCCGCGCCGCCTGCCGCTTACCGCCGCCAACTCAAGACCGAAGCAGGGGGTAAAAATAAATTCGTGCTGGGCATCGGCCATAGAGCCGACAGGCGCGGGCAAAATAGAATTCGCGGGAACACCGCCACTCGGATGGAGAGTTCTGGCGATATGAGGTAAACATTGTGTATAATTTTGGAAGGACGCCCATGAATGAGAAACTGAACATATTCGTCAGCTCGGTGCAGAAGGAACTCGAAGACGAGCGGGTCATTGTCCAAAACCTGTTGAACACGGACCCGTTTTTGTCGGCGCATTGTTCGCCGATTCTTTATGAGTTCGAGCCGGCCTCGCCGGACAAGGCGTTGGAAGGCTGCCTGAAATCACTTGATGGCTGCCACGTTTATCTACTCATCGTGGCCGCCCAATACGGCACATTGGTTGGCAAGCTGTCCATAACCCACGCGGAATACCGGCGAGCCAAGGAAAAGAAACTGCCGGTCCTGGCGTTCATCAAGGGCGACCGCAAAGTGAAGCGCGAGGACGCCACCGAAGCGTTGCTGAAAGAACTCGACGACGACGGCCCCAAATACAAGCGCTTCGGCAATGTCATCGAACTGCAAAAGGAAGTCCGTGCCGCCCTCGTCAAGCTCCTAAAAGAACAATTTGGCATCGCGCCTTCCAGCGACGAAAACGAAGTTGCGCAGCAAACTATCGAGGCCACATCCGCGTTCGAATCGCAGCCGCTGACACGTTTGCGGTGGCCCGACCTCGACCACGAGGTGATCCGTCAATTGATTGCCGCAGTGGAAGGCCGGGATGCCGGGAAACTCTCCGGCGGTGACCTGATCGCGGGCGCAGCGGTGCGCGGCTTGGTATGGCACGACCCGCAAGCCGGGGAACATTATGCCACTGCCGCCGGCATCGTGCTGTTGGCAAGAGATCCATCGGCGGTTTTTCCCCAGTGCCGTATCCTGGCCGATGCGTATCGCGGTGCGGAGCCGGATGGTAATCCCCACGATCATGAAGACATCCGCAGGCCGATGCCGACCGCGATTGACCGCGCCATCGCCTTCATTGACCGGAATACCCGCCATCCGATGCGCGTCGTTGGTCTTAATCGCCTCCGCCTGGATGAATATCCCGTCGAGGCGTTGCGGGAAGCTCTGGTCAACGCCGTCGCTCACCGCCAATACGAGGACGCCGGGCGCAAAATCATGCTGGAAGTTTTCGCCGACCGCGTGGTCATCTCCAGTCCTGGCCTGCCGCCGTCGCCCATCACTTTGGCCAATCTCCGCAAGGGCAAGTATCGTCCCTGTTCCCGTAATCCGGTGCTGGCCCAGTGTCTCTCCTATTTTCATCGCATTGAGGAACGCGGCAGCGGCTTCCGGCGGATGCGCGACCAAATGCTCAATCACGGTTTGGATCAGCCGCTCATCGGCACGGACACCGGCTATTTTCAGGTCGTGTTCCCCGGCCCCGGCGAGAATCTGGATCGTATTCGCGTCCCGGAAACCCAGCTCATGGTGACACCGACCATCGAAGCTCGACTTAACGAACGGCAGAAAAAGATGCTCGCCTTGCTCGCGGCGGGCGAGAAGTTGACAAGTCGGCGGTGCGAACAAGAATTTGGGATCACCCGCGATACGGCTTCGCGTGATTTTACTCTCTTGATGGAATTGGGATTGGCGGACCGGCAGGGCCGTGGCCGTTCAACGAGCTACATCCTGATCACCAAGGCGGCATGAATCAATCGTCAGATAATCGTCAGACCAAACCCGGTAATCGTCAGATTTGCCACCCGTGGCGTCTGGCGCGAATCGTCAGCCAATCGTCAGATGTTTTCACGGAATCGTCAGATTACACCCTGTCCGATCGCGCTCAATAGTTCGAGAAAACCGATGGTGACCGTGTGCCCGCGCCGCAGTCGCCGCGACTGCGGCAATCGTGAGGCGGGCAAAGCCGGTATTGGCAATCCTGACCGAATGGCTGGCGGCCAATGGCATTTCAGCCCGCAAGAAAGTCCACGAACTGCGAAAAATCTTCGGTGACGCCATCGTCAAACAAAACGGCATCTTCGCCGGCAGCGCGCAATTGCGACACTCGACAATTCAGATGACGGCGAGCCATTACGCTGATCCGCGCCAGCGTGCGGCGTTGCCAGTTGGCAATCTTTTTTCAGACGTTGTCGAAAACAAGCCTTCAGAGAACTGCAATCAAAACCTCCATCACCCATGCAAACACAAATCGGAAAAGGCGTGAGCCATGCCCACTGACACGCCAACCGGCTCGCCGCGCTGGCCCGTGCGGGCGATTGGCTGCTCTCATTTCGTTCCGCCAACCCACCGCATGCGCCGCGATGGCCTGGATGATCGGCGGTCCGTGTTGCTTCCCGTCGCGCTTGACAGAGACGACTATGCGTTCGCTCCGCCTGCCGCTCCGTCCAGCCACACCGACCGCTTTTGCAATTTTGACGGTTTTAGTCCGTTTGCATAACGAAGCGTCAGACGCTACGATACGGAAACGATGAAAAAGCCAAAAAGCTCTCAAGAGACCCGTCTGATCGGTGCAGCAGAATGAAAAATCCTTGGCTTGATATCCCGCTGGCTGATTATGAAGGCCATATGGCAATGCCTCATATCGCCCAAGCAAAGCTCTTGTCCGATGTATTTGCGAGTGTACTGAATCAATTTTCGCCACAGTCCGTTGCCGTTCTCGGATGCGCGGGCGGAAATGGGTTCGATCGAATATCTGCGCAAACGACAAAACGTGTTGTTGGAATTGATATCAACCCGGAATACATTCATGAAGCGCAGAGGCGCTTCAAAAATCGGATTTCGGCACTTGAGTTGTTCGTTGGCAATGTTCAGACAGATCTGTTTGGTTTTTTACCGGTTGACTTGGTTTTCGCCGGCCTTCTATTTGAATACGTTGATGTGGGTGTTGTGCTCCTCAACATCCGCTCAATGTTGACCGCGAGAGGCAGGTTGGTTACGGTCGTGCAATTGCCGAACACTGGGATTCCAGAGGTGACCCCATCTCCATTCACAAGCATTCGTGCTCTTTCGTCGGCGATGCGTCTCGTGCCACCGGAGCTTCTGGAGCACCTTGCTGCGGTGCATGGTTTTCACTTGGTCGAATTTCGTGCTATCGAGTCGATGGGAGGAAAAACATTTCAGATTCAAACATTTTGTCTAAAAACGCCCAACCAATGAATGCAGCCGACGGCGCACACATCGCGCCGCGGCTGATATCTGTTCGTTAGTCGCTTCGCAAAATATAGTGAACAGTTATTAAGAGTCGGTCTGCGTCTTTCCTCTGCCGGGGATGGACAAAACCAGAATCAAAAACTAACATGAACCCAGTATCCGGACTAACCCATGGAGTGGTACAGAAAAGTGAACCCGGTCAGATATTTAAGCTATTATCTCCTCATGGCAGCCGAAAATTAATGCGATTAAATTTATGAACACCATTCGACTCTTGGTCGCATTGGCAACTTTTGTCTTTGAATTTCAGCATTCTGTCCAAGGGCAAGTCCAAGCACCGCCAGACACAAAGACGGACAAATTCGGAATCCAGAAAATTTATGACGATGCTCCACAGCCTGTAAACAACTGGACATTTGGTGGCAATGCCAATGATCCCCGTTTCATGGAAGACAGAATAGTTGATGCAGGCAATGGGTGGTTCAAACCGGAAAATGCCAAGGAAATGAGGGTCGAGGTGGTGAGCGATCCAGCCGCCAATGAGAATACGATTGAGACTTTTGATTTGGCCAAAGTATTGGCCAAAGGTTATCTCTACAAACCGCCAAACAGCGCGGATGGCAAGGGCGACTTTCTCAATATTGAGCAGACATGGCGATTCAAAGTGATAAAGGCAGGAACAGGAACCATCAATGGGGAAGCTCACATTGAATTGGTGCCGGGTGGTTACGACCAGACTTCAGACAAAACCAAGGTTGGAAAAGATAAGGCTGTCCCCGCAAGCTGCGAATCCATGAGTTACCACTTCAACATATATCCGCTGACTGGCCGTGTAAAATTCGAGAAAGATAGCGACCACACCGGGGGATATACGAAGTCTGATCCAGAGAAAAATCAGGCGGTGCCACGATTCGATCATGGTCAGGAAGTGGTGCAAAAAGCAGTTTTATATCGAACGGCGACGGGTATGAAGTTGGAAATGTATCTGGATATGACTGGGAAAGGCGACAGTTTCGAGAAGGTGATGGAGTTCGAGGATACGGGCCAATGGGGGCCAACGCGAGGAGGAAATTCCGAATGTCATTGTCCGGAGAATGTAATACTCTCGATGGCTCGCGTGGCAATTGGATACCGATGTGACAACATGGAGGACTTCCAATTTAAAGATATGTCTATCAGGTCAATTGATCCCTCGAAGCCATTGCACGTAACAATGGCAAAGGAAGCAAAGCGCAACTCTTCCATTGTTCAACACCCATGAATTCAATCGCTTCGAAAATATGAAAAAGGGCGATTCTTCAAAAAACTGAGGAATCGCCTTTTTTGATTTTCGCTACTCAGCATTATTCGCATGACTCACATGAACGAAGGTTTAAGCTTTCAAAGGCAAACCGCCCGCCGATGATGCAAGCTACTCTTCAAAATCCAAATTGGTGGGCGCCTTTGGCGTGAGCTTGACTTCCCGATTTGAATCTGCGGTCGTGCCGATTCCCTTCAGTAACTATCAGCATTATTATATCCCCGAGGACATAAAGGCCTTCAAGGTCGAGCCCAGAAGAGCGCGGAATCGTGGATGTAGTTGACGCCCGACTTGTTTTGCGGTGCGACGTTTACATCGTCCAGTTCCACGTAGGCTTTGCGCCCCTTCCCAGACTCATAACCGAAGGAATTCTGCTGGGGGCATTGAAGCCTGACTAGATTTTTGGCCATATAGTCCAGATACTCGGCTGGGTCCTCTTTCTGCCCGTTCCAATTGGCATCCTTTGGGAGCACAAGAGGTTCGCCTCCGATCATACGGGCACGCACCTCTGGAATGGACAACAGGTGTCCTTGCGGGTCCGTGAAATATACATTGAAAGTGGGATCCAGGTAAACCCACTTCTGTAGATCCTTTAGCCACACTGCGGTAATGACGTGGCAGGCGCAGTCCTTCTTGTCCAGAGGGAGGCAGGTGATGTGTCGTGACTTGTAGCCCAAGGCGAGACACGCCTCGTTGAGGATAGTGGCCATCATCCGGCAGTTGATGCCACGGCCCTCTTTTTTGCAAACTTCCAGGAGGTTCAAAGCATTTTTTGGCTCAGGGCTTTTCGAGTTCCCATCGTAGCGGACTTGAGTGTGAACCCAGCGCAGGAGGTTGAGCACCCGCGAAGCGTCGTCTCCATTTCCGGCGATAGACTCCAAGTGCCAAGTTTCGCGGAAGCGCGTGAGATCTGGATCTTGGTTCGATTGGTAAGTGAAAGTCACTGAATCCGTCTGGGTGTTACTGGCGTAGTCCGCGTGTTGACGGAGGATTGATAAGTAGTCAACACTCCGGAGGCGGACCATTTCCGACAGGACCAAAAAACCGGGGTCCTTGCGAATGGGATCCAGGTCGGCATCGGACTGAAGATGAGAGAAGTTCTTGAAGCTGCTCCCGACGGCCATTCCCAGATACGCGACGGCCTCACCCGGTCTTCCCAAGCGAGATGCGCCGCACGCCAGATCGTAAAAGTATGAAGCACGGATGTCTGGCTCCAGAGAGCCGAAATCTGGCGAAGCTACGCGCTTCTCCATGATATGCATGGCTTCATCAATCTTCTTCTCCTTCCACAGCGAGTGGGTCATCTCCATCTCAGATTGGATATCCGTTGTCAAAGTCGGGGCATTTCCCGCAGCGGCCGAACGAAGAGCGGGAGTCGCGAGCGTCCCCGCTGTTATGCGGCCGGCCTTTAAGAGTTCCACGGCTTTCTCCAGAATAACGTCTCGATCCGTGGCAATGTCCATTGCAGTGGGATGAATCTCCACGTCGGGGATTACGCCGACACCCACGAACTCGCGCCCGTCGGGATATGTGTTGTGTTTCGTGCAGACGCGGGCCTGTACACCTCCGGGCAGATCAATCGTCAGAGGTTGGCCGGTGGACCCGCCGGTGCGTTCGCCGACGAGCGTTGCCCGCTTGCTGCCGTGCAGCACCACAACAAAGTCTTCCGCGGCGCTGAATGTCTCCGGCCCGGTCAGCACGATGACCGGTCCGAGGAAGGGGTCTTTCCGGCTGGGGGTGATCGGATCGCCCTCCTCCTCATGCCATTGCTCCTTTTCTCCCCAAGCCCGAAAGGCTGGCAGGTACTGGCGGGTCTTCCACCGTAAATCGTTGATCGGTTTGTCGATCAGCATGCTGATGATCGCAGTACCGTTGCCTGAGTTTCCGCCGTGGTTGTGCCGGATATCCAGGATCAGACCGTTGGCCTTTTGCACCTGCGGGAAAATCTTCTCGAAGTCTTTGACCACCTGATTCGTCTGAAAGCTCGGCAGATTGACGTACGCGATGCCGGTCTCCAGTTCACGACACTCGAAGACATTGGCTCGTGGTTTTTGAAGATAGACACCCCTCGTTAGGGTCACTTCGCGCTCGTTTCCGTCCAAGCCCTTGATGCGCAGAACGGCCTTGGAACCATACTCACCCAACAGAAGCCAGGAGTAAGCTCTCACATCCCGGCCTTGTGGAGTGGAAGCGCTGATGTAGGGGTAAATATCTCGTTCCAAAATCTCCTCGACTGATCGTCCGTTGATGTGCGTGACCTCTTCGCCGGGCTTGAGGTTCGCTTGGACGAATTCCTCTTTGCGCTTCGGGCTTTGGATGTCCGCTACCGGCACCGTGTGGACAATCACCGCCTGCTTGCCCGCCAACGGACAAACTTCCAGCGGCAATCCATAACCTCCGTAATCCGGGTGTGCCCTGTCAGTCTGCAGGAAGGTATGTCCGTCATGCAACAAGGCCAGACAGCGTGCAAGCACGCAGAAATACTCATCCTCCGTCTCCGCCTGTTGGATCTTGGGGATGTATTCCACCAACACTTTGTCCCAGTCCAACTCGGGAACCCGGTCAAAGAAGGCAAAGTTGTATTTGACATCGCTCCACAATCGGGCGAATCCCGCCAGCCGCTCGGCTTCAGGCAGCTTGCGTGGCGGGAATGGTCTGGAATTTTTCCTCCCATAAGCCATGTTGGATTTTTCCGTAGTCGCCTCGTCCCACTCGCGCTGGTTTCGCTCCTTGTTCGTGGACAGGCAAAAGTGAAGCCGGAGCATTTGGTCTTGGAAATCCCATTTCATGATCATCAGACACGGTGTGTCTGCCACCTGCCAGAGCCATCCGTGCATCTTCTGAAGCGAGATTTCACCTATGTTTATCTGGTCGCCTTCGGGGTCGAGAGGACACACCCAGATTTGATTATTCGTGGCGGCATAGAGAAGATACTCGTTCACCCAATACGGGTTGTCGGCACAGTCGAACTGGACAGCCTGTCCGATGGGCAGGGCCACTTCAGCCTCCTCTCCGATTCTGTACGGTTGGCGGATGGTGACTCGCTCTTTGATTTGTTCCGGCGTCGGCGTTTCGGTTTGACCGAAGGCCATTTCGGTCGTGAGTCCGAACACAACCGCCTGCAGGCCAACCAGCCCAATGATCCAGATGTTCTTCTTCATGGAATTTTGTTTCCCTTTCGATGCAATGTTACAACTTGCCAGACGATTTTGGCGCACAGGCGGCCTTCAAGAGCGCGAGACCTTTCTCAAGCACGACGTCTCGGTCCGTGGCGATGTCCATCGCCGTGGGGTGAATCTCGACGTCCGGGATTACGCCGACGCCCACGAACTCGCGCCCGTCTGGGTATGAGCAGTGCAGCGTGCAGACTTGGGCCTTCACCCCGCCGGGCAGATCAATTATCAGTGGGTTGCCGGTGGACCCGTCGCTGCGTTCGCCGACGAGCATCGCCCGCTTGCTGGCGTGCAGCACCACGACAAAGTCTTCCGCGGCGCTGCCTGTCTCCGGTCCGATCAGCACCATGACTGGTCCGAGGAAGGGATCTTTCCGGCTCGGTTGGATTGGACGCTCGTCTTCCTCATGCCACATCGCCTGATGTCCCCACCCCCGGTAGGCAGGTATGTATTCGGGTGTTCTCACATGGTCCCAGGGGACCGGCTTGTCGATCAGCATGCTGATAATCGCATCGCCGTTGGAGGAGTTTCCGCCGTGGTTGTGCCGGATATCCACAATCAGACCCTTGGCATTCTGCACTCGTGGGAAGATTTGCTCGAAGTCTGTGACCACTTGGTTTGTCATGAAGCCCGGCAGATTGACGTACAGGATGCCGTTTCCCAACTCGCGACACTCGAACTCCTTGCCCACAGTTTTTGGTGGGTAGAGGCCTCTCGTCAGCGTCACCTCGCGCTCGGATCCGTCCAAGCCCTTGATGCGCAGAACGGCCCTGGAACCGTATTCGCCCCGCAGCAGCCACAGGTAAGCTCTCACATCCCGGCCTTGTGGTGTGGAAGCGCTGATATACGGGTAGATGTCTTGTCCCAGAATCTCTTCGACGGATCGCCCGTTAATATGTGTGACCTCTTCGCCGGGCTTCAGGTTCGCCTTGACGAATTCCTCTTTGCGCTGCGGACTATGGATGTCCGCGACCGGCGTCGTGCGAACAATGACCGCCCGCTTGCCCGCCAACGGACGAACCTCCAGCGGCAGCTCGTAACCTCCGTAATCCGGATGAGCCATGGGGGTCGCGATGTGGGTATGCCCGTCATGTAGCAGGGCCAGACAGCGTGCGAGCACGCACGCATATTCATCCTCCGTCTCCGCCTGTTGGATCTTGGGGATGTATTCCACCAACACGTTGTCCCAGTCCAGCTCGGGAACCCGGTCGAAGAAAGAGAAATTGTACTTGACCTCACTCCACAACCGGGCGAATCCCGCCAGCCGCTTCGCTTCCGGCAGCTTGCGTGGCGGGAATGGTCTGGAATTCTTCTTCTGATGGGCCATGTTGGATTTTTCCGTGGTCGCCTCGTCCCACTCACGCTGGTTGCGCTCCTTGTCGGTGGACAGGCAGAAGTGAAGTCGGAGCGTTTGGTCTTGGAGATCCCATTTCATGATCGCCAGACATGGTCCGTCTGCCACCTGTTGGAGCCATCCCTGCTTCTTCTGGAATGAGATTCCACCGGTGTTGATCTGGTCGCCGTCGGCGTCGAGAGAACACGCCCAGATTTGATTATTAGTGGCGGCATAGAGAAGATACTCGTTCACCCAATATGGGTTGTCGGCGCAGTCGAACTGGACAGCCTGTCCAATCGGCAGGGCCACTTCAGCCTCTTCTCCGATTCTGTATGGTCGGCGGATGGTGACTCGCTCCTTGATTTGTTCTGGTGTCGGCGTTTCGATTTGTCCAGACGCCGTCGCAGCGGGAGGTGCGAGAAGACTCAGGAGGGAGAAAATAATTAATATACGTTTCATAATTCATCTTTCATTCCTTTACTTAGGAATCTGGCCTGATTGGTTACATAAAAAGCGCGGAATTTTGGAATCAATTATTGTGCCGTGTAATTGATTATGCCGAATTGTTGGGACGATTCTCTCGAAAACCAAAGGAATCGCCCCTTTTTGATCTTTGCGACTCGGCATTATCCCGGTCTGCAACAATCCCAACAGATTACTTCGCCAGCCAATGATGAATCATTGTAGCAGCAACTTCATCGCAACCTTGCTCCGCATCGGGACCAGCGATATTCGTCGCCACGACAACGGAAAAATCCTTTTCCGGTGCGAGCCACATCACCACATACCACATCGTATTCGAGCCACTGTGCGTCAACGCGTTTCCACCCGCCCAACCGCGTTTCACGACAATCCAACCACAAGCATAGTCACTGCCAGCGGGCGGCGTGTGAAGTTTAACGAGTGTTTCGGGTTTCAAGAGGCCACCTGCCTGACCGCTCTGCATCTGGAAAATGGTAAAGCGGGCAAGGTCGTCGAGTGAACAGTGGACACGGCCAGCGGGTGCTATTGCTGGCGGATTATCGTTCTGCAAGGGCATGGTGATACCCAATTTACGAGTGTGTCCCCAAGGCTGGTCAACCTTACCAATTGTTCCCGGCGGACCAAACCCGGCGGAATCCATGTGTAGCGGCTTGAAAAGCCGTTCGGTGATCAATGTTTCCCACGGTGTGCCGGCGAGCTTTTCCAGCATCGCGCCAACGATGGCATAGCCTTGGTTCGAATAAATCATCTTCGTTCCTGGCGTGGCTTCCGGCGGTTGACTGAGAACAGCTTCAATGAACTCACGGCGCTGCTCGGTGGGCGTGCCTTTTTGTTCCCAAGCCCGTTTCCATGCGGCCGCTGGCGGTGCGCCGGGAACGCCGCCGCGATGCGTGAGCAACTGCTCGACGGTCACAATTTCATATTGCTTGTTCATCTTGCCCTTCAACTCGGGGAACACGTCTGCAATCTTGGTGTCCCAACGCAATTTGCCTTCTTCAATCAATATGGCCGTGAGCGTAGCCGTCATAGACTTGGTGTCCGAACCAATATGGAACACGTCGTTGGTCGTTACCGGCGTGGGGTCACCCCACTTGCGGACGCCCACGGCGATGCGGTCGCAAATCTGGCCGCCTTTCACCACTACCACCGCAAGTGCTGGCAGGTCATGCTTTTTACGGATGACTTCGAGCGCTTGGGTCATATCGTTGGATGCTGTTGGAGCAGCAGACAAGGTCACCACACAAACCGTCAAGGCTGAAACCAGCCGGATGCTAAACAGAATTTCATTTTTCATGGTTTTATTTAAGGTTAGCCAGCAGTGTTTCCAATTCTTGGCGGCGCGGTTCCAAACTTTTCCGCACGGCGAAGCGGTTCGACCAGTAGATTCCCCAGTAAACCAAGACGATAACCAATGCCGAAATTACCCAGATAATCACTGCCAGAAAGCCTGCATTTCGCGCGTGCCAGGTCGAGTAGCTGATGGAAATTCCCAAAGCCGCCGCAATCGGGAACAAATACCACCAAAAGACATTTTTCAGGAGCCAAATCTGGTGGTTGACCTGAAGCAATGAGCTTTCAATGCAAGTCTTGAGGGAATCATTTGAGACCGGCTGTTTTCTGCGTTGAAGCAGGCGATCTACCACCATAAAGGTTCCGACGCCCAAGCAGGTAAATCCAACTAGACAGTCAGTCCAATCGTTATACCGCAGGCCACGATACGAAAAATACAAAGTTAGCAAAAAGGCCACGCCGACTTCCCGCACATCGCGCCAGAATATCGTCGCCCAGAAATGCCGTTGGTTGCGCCGTACTTCTTTCAACAGTACGTCGGCATTGATTGTCACTTTCGCGCTGGCATCTTGGGATTGCCACGTCTTTTGCAATGCTTCAAAGTTCATGGGTTGCTCCTTTCAGTTGGTCCGCCAATTGTTTGCGGATGCGATTCAGTTTCACGCCAATATAATTTTCGGAAATGCCAAGCACGTCGGCCATTTCCTGATAACTCAGGCCATCGAGGAGCATGAGCGCCAGCGAGGCGTCCACCTGGGGCAATTGGCGGATGGCGGCATAAAGCTGTTCCACAATTTCCCGTTCCGGCAGCGAATCCACATGGCTCGGCTGCACCTGGGGCGATGTGTCCAACTTCAAAAATGTTTCATGCCCCTTTCGCCGCCGCTGCTCCCCGCGTCGCCAGGCCAGCGCGGTGTTGAACGCCACGCGATAAATCCAGGTGGTTTCCTTCGCCTCTCCGCGAAAAGACGGGATGGATGACCAGACTTGCAGAAGAACATCCTGGAACAAGTCCTCTTGATCTTGCGGTGCAGCACAACTACGAACCACTTTTAAGATGAGCCCTAAGTGCTCATCCAGCCATCGCCGGAATGTAGTTTCCTGACCTTGGGCGGTTCTTGAATGAGTTTGCATTCAGTTAAATAGTGACCGAACCCCGCCCTTTCTTACAAAGAAAATGTACTTTTTGACTTTGTCACCGGGCATTATTGCCCGCAGCATCAACTCTTGGCCTTTCTCCAAAGTCTCCCTGCCGTGACCAACGCTTGCGCATCCGCGTCTGCGCGTTCGTCACGGCGGCCTTCGCAGCACCTCGTAAGAAACAAGCGGTGTAAGTCATTGGGATGCAATCAAGCGAAAGTCGTCTCCGTCCCCGTGCGGAATGTGGTTCGTCAGTCGGATACGATTTTTTGTCACCTCTCGGCCCTTTTCTAGCCCTTATACGTTGATATGATGACAATCGAAGCGACGCACACGATGGAAACCAACGATGCCGATCTGGTAGCCGAAAGCCGAGACGGAAGCCGGGAGGCCTTTCGGCAGATTGTTGAGCGGTATCAAACCTTGATCTGTTCCCTGGCGTATAGTGCCACTGGCAATGTGAGTCAGAGCGAGGACGTGGCTCAGGAAACGTTCCTTACCGCGTGGACAGACCTCCGGTCTTTGCGCGAACCGAACAAACTCCGCGCGTGGCTGTGCGGCATCGCCCGCAACCGAATCCACAAAAGCCTGAAGCGGGAGGGCCGCGAGCCGGCGCATGATGCCGAGCTACTGGAAACCGTGCATGATTTACCGGCGCAGGAAGCGATTCCTTCGGAACAAACCATCAGCCGGGAGGAAGAGGCGATTTTATGGCGCTCGCTGGAAAGAATCCCCGAACTTTACCGTGAACCGATCATCCTGTTCTATCGCGAACACCAATCCATCGAGTCCGTGGCGGCGGAGCTGGATTTGTCCGAAGACGCCGTCAAGCAACGGCTGTCGCGCGGGCGCAAACTGTTGCAGGAGGAAGTGCAGGCGTTCGTGGAAAGCGCCTTGAGCCGGACGGCGCCGAGCCAGGCGTTTGCCAGCGCAGTGCTTGCGGCATTGCCTGCCGCCCCGGCGGCGGTTGGTGTGGGCATGGCGGGCAAGGGCGCGGCAGCGGCCAAGTCGGGTTTTCTGGCCGCATGGCTGGTTCCAATGATCGGTATCCTTTCTGGCATTGTGGCGGGTTGGCTGATTGTTCGGTCTGCTCCGACCGCTCGAGAACGGCGGGCCAAAATGATCGCGATTTGGGGCATGTGGATTTTCGCGCTGGCATGGTGCGTGCCCGGACAACTTGCCGTGCGGGCTTTGGGCAAATACTACCAATGGAGTGATCTCACCCTGTTCGACACGATGGTTGGTTTTTGGTGGCTCTACACCGTCATCATCGCCACGTTGATTATCGTAATGTTTCGGCAGATCCTGGCCAGCCGCCGACAGAGCGAGGAAGAAGTCGGGGCTTTGCAGACATCTGGAACGCCACTGACGTGGGGGACGCGCATTATCGCGGTTGCCGGCATATATCTATCGTCTTTTTTGTGGCTGATCACACTGGCGTGGCAGGCGCAAGACTTGATATCGGTCGGAATCTTTGCCGGGGCGATGGTGGTGCTCGGTATTTGTCATTTCTTCCAGTTCCATGGCCGGAATGCCGGAGTGGCGGCAATGCGGGGAGGCATAAGGTGTCTGACTTTGGCTTTTGGCGTGATTGTGCTGATATTGAACTGGCGCTTGGATGTGTGGATGGCGCCCCGGTATGAAGTCAGCGTTGCTGAAATGCACCGTCTGTATCCCATGTGGCTCATTCCAGTGCTCACACTGGCCCTGATGGCTTGGATTGGAATTTTATTGGCCCTAACAAAACCAAAACGCTCCGCTTCCCGGAACGGACGGGGTGGAAATAGTCGAGGAAACAATATGAAAAAGATTCCCATGTTGATGCTTCTTGCGGGGTGTTTTCTAACATTCATCTGTCCGACGATGGGGCAGAGCCAGACAACACCGTTGGCCGGGAAACCGGCGCAGGCAGATGCCGCGATACCTGATCAGTTTCGCCCGTTGTACCGGGAGCTAGAGGAATCTCTTCGCCAGGCCCGACAGATCTATCCCTACCAGAAAGGAAATGCCCGCCCCCTGGTCACCGCCAATCTTCTGCAGGCAAGCAGCTCGTGCCATGTGCCGGATCTACAGGACTGGAAGGATCTGCTCGCCACGCTCGATGCGTTCCAGGCCATGAACATCAACGCTGTGCACGTCTTGATTATGGCTCCGGATCTGCTCGAAACGAATGCCACCGCTCTCGTCAACTTCTATCAGCGCCTCGCCAGCGAAATCCACTCGCGCAACATGAAGTTTTACGTCGAACACTTCGTCTACCCACCCGCCAGCGCGCATGTCCCAAAAGAGATGCAAGACCTCCTAAGCAAACACGCTCTCAAAGGCTTGCATGACGATCCCCAGGGTAGAAAGGACTTCCTGAATATGATGGAGAAAGAAATCTCCCTGGTTTACCGGGACATCAAGCCCGACTATCTCAGCATCGTCACCGAACCTGAAACATTGCTCCGCTGGACGCATCTGTCTTTGTCGGCGGACGACCTGGCCAATTGGGTCGGTGAAGTCACCACGCGTTTGAAGAGTACGGGCGCCAGCCCCAACACTCTCTTGGGCGCCGGAGCGCTGACCTGGGAGTCGGAGGATTTCGACCTCAAGTTCGCCCAACAGGCCAACCTGGATTACATCGATATTCACCTGTACGCGCTGAAGTTGAAGAACGAAGACCAACTCGCCAGGTTGTTCACTCTGGTTCAAAAAATCCGCCAGCAACGACCGAACATGCGGATCGCCATCGGCGAAGCGTGGCTGTTGAAGACCACCGGCGCCTCCGAGCCAAGCCCTCCAGTCTACAGGACGGCATTCTTCCAAAACAATTTCAGCTTCTGGAGCCCGCTGGATCAACAGTTCTTGAGTCTTCTAATGGGAGTGGCGCAAAAGGAGAACATCTCCATCGTGGTTCCATTCTTCAGCCAATTCTATTTCACCAACTATATCTTCGGCGACGCCGAGTCCAGCAAGCTGCCTCCGTGGCCTCTTAGCGATGCGGCTTCTTGGGACAAAGCCCTCGAACCTATACGCAACCATCAACTCTCACCAACCGGCAAAACCATGAGTGCGATGCTGGATGACGGTGGAAAGTGACGACGGTGAAGAAGTGGCTTGGGGGGCGGTAACCAAGCTAACCATTTCGCGTTCAGCGGACACTTATATGTGGATGACCGATAATCATTGTCGAATCGGATTAAAATCCAACATTTTCTGTAACCAATCCGAAAAAAAACCTAAGAACGGGATAGAACCATGATATTGCGACAAAAAATGTTGCCCGTTATTAGGGTTCAGCCCTTGGATACTGAATGGGAAAGGAATCAGGAACCGGCACCTGGGTCGGACGGCGAATTACGCAGCCAAAGCCGTGAAACGGATCTTCAATACCGGTTTCCATATGGCAATGAATCCGGCGCGTTCCCATACAAATCGGGCGGGGTCGGTGTCGATACCGGTGGCAGCACGGATCCAAAGCGCGCTTTCGCGCTTATTGAACTGCTGGCGATGAAGGATGGCCGGATTTCTGTTTTTTATTTTCCGCGATTCCCCGGCCCTGCCAAAAATCCTTTCGCCACCATGACCTTTGACCTATTCAAATCGTTACTTCAGGGTCTGTTCGCGGGCCGCCTTATAGGAGCAGAATGGCGGCAGGTTTTGGGGCAACCGTGTGGTTGAAATCCCAACGCAAACACAAAATCAAATGCGCCGTTTCGGCGGCAATTAATGAAAAGATGGTTATGAAACATTATCAACAGTGGTTGAGATACGGCCTGATCCTCGGGCTCGCTGCACTCTCTTTTTCCGCCCAGGCGCAGACCATTCCGAATGCTCCGGCCAACCTTACGGCATCCGCGCAGTCAGCCTTCCAGATCAACCTGTCGTGGACGGACACTTCCACCAACGAAAGCGGATTCAGGGTCGAACAGTCGCCGGACGGAATCAGCTTCACGCAGATTGCGCAGGTGGCGGCAAACATTACCAATTATCTGAACGCCGGACTTTTTCCCGGCACAACTTATTACTATCGGGTGCGCGCCTACAATTCTGCGGGTGGCTCTGCGTACGCCAACGTGGCCAGTGCCCAAACGCCGACCCCGCCGTGCACATTATCTGTCGTTGGCTGGGGCGACAACACCTACGGTCAGACAAACACGCTGACGGGACTGAACGGGGTGGTGGCGATTTCCGCCGGCTTCTACCACAACTTGGCATTGAAGAACGATGGCAACATCGTCGGATGGGGGGCTGATTGGTTTGGCCAAGCGACGCCCCCGACTGGACTGAACGGGGTGGTGGCGATTTCTGCCGGTTTGTACCACAGCCTAGCATCGAAGAGCGACGGCACGGTGGTCGCGTGGGGCGCAGGACAGACAGATAATCCGAGCGATAAGTATGACTACGGACAATCCATCGTGCCGGTGGGGTTGAACGGCGTGACGGCAATTTCTGCCGGCCTTTTGCATAGCCTGGCATTGAAGAGTGACGGCACAGTGGTCGCGTGGGGCGCGGGACAAACAGATAATCCGAGCGATGGGTATGACTTCGGCCAATCCATCGTGCCGGTTGGATTGAGCAACGTGGTGGCCATCGCGGCGGGCGCCTATCACAACCTGGCGTTGAAGAGTGATGGCACAGTGGTCGCGTGGGGGGCGGGACAAACCAATAATCCAAGCGATGGGTATGACTACGGACAATCCGTCGTACCAGTGGGATTGAGCAACGTGGTGGCCATCTCGGCCGGTGGCATCCACAGTCTGGCCTTGGAGAGTGATGGTACAGTAGTCGCGTGGGGTGCAGGGCAAGCCAATAATCCAAGCGATGGGGCTGACTACGGACAATCCATTGTACCGGTTGGGTTGAGTGGCGTGACGACAATTTCTGCCGGCCTTTATAACAGCCTGGCCGTGACGAGCGGTGGCACGGTCGTTGCGTGGGGCGCAGGACAAACAAATAATCCAACTGACAAAGTTGACTACGGACAATCCATTGTGCCGGTTGGATTGAGCAACGTGGTAGCTATCGCAGCCGGTGGCTACGACAGTCTGGCCATGGCAATAAGTCCTCCCGGCCCGCCATCGGCGCTCACCATGGTTGTCGTTGCCCCCAATGAAATTGATCTGTCGTGGAGCGAGTATTCTTCGGGCGTGGAACAGTTTGAAATCGATCGGGCACCAGACGCCGATGGCATTCCCGGAGTCTGGGCACAAATCGCCACCGTGGACGCCTCCGTTACCAGTTACCGTGACACGACCGTGGCAGCGAACACAATCTATTGGTATCGGGTGCGGGCGCAGAACTCGTGCGGCGAGTCGCCCTATGCCGTAGCGGGGGTGGTTTTGGGCATTCTCGACGACACCTGGGTCAGCGGCAAACGCACCGTCCAGAACCTGCCAAAGAGTTCTGCATGGTTTACGTCCAGTCCCGGGTCCCTGACTGCCGCCCCGGGCGCGATGACCCTCACGGTCGGGAGCAGCGTTTTGATCCTTACTTACTTTACCCCCAACAGCAACAGTCCGCCCGTCACTTTGAATGTCGGGGACACGCTGACGGCTTCAATCAACTTCAAGTTCAATGGTCTCCCAACCTTGGCGAGCAGTTCGCAGGGCTTCAGGATCGGGCTGTTCGATTTTGCGGATGGAAGCAATTCGCCCCTGCGGGTGAGCAGCGACGGCGGCACCAGCTGGGGCAGCAGTTCCCAAGGGCTTAACGTGGCCGGCTACTCGCTGTTCCAAAAAATGTATACGACGTTCAGCGATTCCACGCCGATGGCCATCCGCAAGCGCACCAATCTGTCAGACGCCAGTCTGCTCGGAACGAGCGGGGACTATACCACGCTGGCCTCCGGCGGCGACACCAATGCATTTCCAGGTTTTGCCAATCTGATCACGAATACTTTGCAGATCGTGCTGACGCGGACCAGCCTGACCTCGATGGCCATTACCATGACTTGGTCGAACTGGGTCACGGGTGCGATACTCACGCTCTCGGCCACCGACCCCGCGGCATCCAATTTCAGCTTCGATGGCATTGGTTTTCGTCCGCAGAGCAGCGCTCAGGCGGCTGTTTCAAACATCTTCACCGAGGTTAAAATCGGGGTGACTTCTGCGCCAATCGCTCCCACGGTCGTTACCCAGCCGCAGAGTTTGAATATTTCCTCCGGGCAAAATGCGACGTTTACCGTGGTTCCCAACGGCACCCTGCCGCTGAATTACCAGTGGTATTTCAACACGAACACGCCGGTGGCCAATGGCACCAACGCCACCTTGACCCTCACCAATGTCCAGGGGACAAATGCCGGCAGTTATTTCATCGTTATCACCAATTCCTACGGCTCGGTGACCAGCGCGGTGGCCACTTTGACGGTGAACACCCCTCCCTCGATCAGCACGCAACCGGCTGACCTGACCGTGATTCCGGGTCAAAACGTCACGTTCACCGTGGTGGCCGACGGTTCGCAACCGTTGAATTACCAGTGGTACTATAATACGAATATGCCGCTGACCGGGGCGACTTCTCCCACGTTGACGCTGACCAACGTTCAGCCCGGCGACGCGGGCAGCTACTCCGTGGTCGTGAGCAACACCACCGCTACCGTCACCAGCTCCTATGCGATCCTGACCGTCAACACCAATCCCACGGCGCCGGTCTTCACTCTGCAACCCGCTTCAGTCACAGCTCGCGAACAAGGAAACGCGAGTTTTACCGGCGCCGCCGTCGGTACCGCGCCCATCAGTTATCAGTGGAATTTCAATGACGCGCCGATTTCCGGGGCCACCTCGAATACGCTGAGCCTGACCAACATCCAGTTGTCCGCCGGCGGCAACTACACGCTCGTTGCCGCCAACGACATTGGCGCCACGACGAGCAGCGTCGCCGTGCTGACCGTGGTGCCCATCATCCCTCCATTGCCGAAAATCAACACCAATAATATTGTCAACATCACAAACTATGGTGCGGTCGGTGACGGTGTTACAGACAACGCCACCAATATTCAGAATGCCATCAATGCCGCATCGGCGGGCGGTACGACCAATGGGCTGAGTGGCGGCACGGTGGAAATTCCCGCCGGCACGTATTTGTGCGGTCCCATCAAAATGGCCAATAATGTCGACCTGCATATTGACAGCGGCGCGATGCTGCAGATGCTGCCGTACGGCAGTTGGCCCGGCACCTCCACGTTCATCAACGCGGTCGGCCTGCACGACGTCGAAATCAGCGGCGCGGGAACCATCGATGGCCAGGGAACGAACTGGTGGGCGGCCTACAACGCCAATAACAACATCGGGCGGCCGTATTTCATCAACTTCAGCAGTTCCTGCTCAAATATATTGATCCAGAACGTGACGATGCAGAATCCGCCGACGTTCCATATGATGTTAAAGGGCAACAACGTGAATCTGACGATACAGGGCATTACCATCAAAACTTCGGGCAATTCACCCAACACCGACGGCATGGACCTGGCTTCCATCCACGTGCTGATTCAGGATTGCTACATCAGTGACGGGGACGACAACATTGAGATTGGAGGCAGCGGCGGACCCGCAGCCGATGTCACCGTCACCAATTGCATCTTTGGCACCGGCCACGGCGTATCGATTGGCAGCATCACCTCCGGCGATGTGAGCAATTTGACGGTAATCAACTGCACGTATAACGGCGCGGATTACGGCATTCGCATGAAATCGGACAACGACCGTGGTGGTTTGGTGCAGAATCTCAATTATTGCAACCTCACCATGACGAATGTGGGATACCCGATCGTCATTTACAGCTATTATAAGGGGTACCCGACGCCCAATAACATCACTCCGCAAACCGCCATGAACCAGCTCAGCACCCCGTACAACACCAATACCCCGATCTGGCGCAATATCGTCATCAGCAATTTGACGGCAACCGCAACCACCGGAAATAATATCGCGGGCATCATCTGGGGACGACCCGAGATGCCGGTGTCCAATCTCACACTGTGCAACGTTACGATCGCGACACCGACCAACACATTTGAAATTTACAATGCTCAGAACATCCAGATCATCGATTCACCGCTTACCGCGCCCAATACGACCGCCAATACCTTGACGCTTTACAATGCTCAGGTTACCATCACGAACAGCACTGCCGGCAATCCTCTGATGACATTGGGCGGATTGTCCGTGCCCCCGGTCAACAACGTGCTGGCCTTCTACAACACAATGGCCGCGATCACCGACACAGGCATGCTGGGCTCCAGCAATATCACGCTCAGCGGCAGTACTCTCGTGTTCACCCAGAACTCGGTGACCTTCTCCAACAACCTCAACCTCGTCTCCGCGAGCACGCTGGCGATGACCAGCGGCAACAATTCATTCAGCGGCGCATTCCTCGGCTCCGGTCCGCTGGCGCTCAGCCTTGCGGGCAGCACGCTGACGTTGCAGGGCGACTCCTCTGGTGACAGCGGGAATATGACGGTGACCAACGGGACGCTGCTGGTAAACAACACCACCGGCAGCGGGACCGGTTCCGGTGCGGTAACCGTGCTGGGCGCCGCAACGCTGGGCGGCAGCGGGGTCATCGGCGGACCGTTGACGCTGAACGGAACCTTGTCGCCGGGCAACAGTCCCGGCACGCTGACGGTCAACAACGACCTGGTCGTCAATGACGGGGCGGTGCTGCAGTATCAGTTGGGCGCCAGCAGCGATCTCACTGTGGTGAACGGCAATTTGACGTTGGGCGGCACGCTCAACATCACCAGCTCCGGCGGTTTGGAGACGACCAATTACACCCTGTTCACTTACACCGGCAGCCTGAGCGGTAATACCACTTTGGGGGCCACACCGTCGGGCTACAGCTACTATCTCAGCCCCAACACTACAGGACGGGTGGTTCTAATCGCTTATTCCCCGGCGCCGACGCAGCCGGAATTCGCGGCTATCAGTTCTTCCGGAGGCAATGTCGTGTTGAGCGGTGGCGGCGGTTCAACAAACGGGCCTTGTTACGTGCTGACGTCCACCAACCTTGCGTTGCCACGGAATCGGTGGATTCGTTCTGCCGTCGGTCAGTTTGATGGCAATGGGAATTTCGTGTTCACCAACACTCCCGATATTAATTCACCTCAGCGATTCTATTTGCTGCAACTGCCTTAAGTACTCCCATCATCCACTGAAATCAGGGGACGGCCTAGGAAGTCCTGTGTAAACGGGTCTCTATACTGAGTTGATGAATAACGTTTGTGAAATCCGGCGGCATTTCAAAGGAGAACCACTTCATTCGCGGTTTGCGGATACGCGAAGTCCTATTGTTCCTTTTGAGGAGGAACTGTGGCGGATGGAAAATCGGGCCACCCACCTGCGTCTTTGACCCACTTAATAATATGTCCGGTTCCCTCCCGAGTTTCATGTATAGTCCGATTGTCCACCGCATCTCGTTTTGGGAGAGTCGCACCAGCGTCTTTCAACACATGGTCGTATGCGGCTTGTGCCGGTTCGGTCGTGACGGCCGGAGCTGGGAATGGTTCCGCCGCCCCAAGTGTGTCTCGATCAAAATAGTAGCAGCCCATGCCGCGCCAATTGTTTTGGTTCACCTTATCGTCCCCTTCCATAATATTGCCGAGCACGAAGATGGATTTTGGCGCGACAACTTCTTTGCCGTTATGAAAGAGCCTTGGTTTTTGTGTTGTTGACGGGCCGGCTTTGAGATAGTTGCTCACGTAATTCAATCGGTCGAATTCGCCATACGCCGCTGTCTCGCCCCAATCATAAATGACGTTGTTGCGGAAGTCGGCATCCACCATTCCTTGAAAGCGAACGTTTCGGCTCAAGTTATGGGCCAGCAAATTATGATGCCAGCTCACGCGATTGCCGCCAGTGAGTGAAACATAACCGTGGTCGGCGAAATTGAGGCTCTCGGTCAGAATGCACCATTGAATCGTGATGAGATCGCTGCCCTTGGTGGTCGAAAGCATTTTCGATGTGGACCAACTCAACGACAGATGGTCGGCAATACAATTCCTGGCTCCATCGATGAAATAAAGCGCATAATCGCCTTCGCCGCC
The DNA here is from genome assembly GCA_963744965.1 of uncultured Verrucomicrobiae bacterium. Taxonomy (GTDB): domain Bacteria; phylum Verrucomicrobiota; class Verrucomicrobiia; order Limisphaerales; family UBA11358; genus UBA11358. The sequence continues at coordinate 38,209 of CAVUVT010000005.1, read as the reverse complement.
CTGATAATAACTCAAAGTATTTGCGCCTGTGCGAACATCATCGTCGCCGACACGAATGCGAAAATAACGCAGGACGACATCGTGAGTGCGCACGACAATGCCGTGGTTGCGGAGCATGATTCCAGCACCCGGCGCGTCCCGGCCATCAATGGTCACGAAGGGTTCGTTGATGTTGAGAATGGATTTCAGTGGAATCACGCCTCCGATGCGAAAATGGATGATGCGTGGACCAGATGTTTCAATCGCGGCGCGCAGGCTGCCCGGACCGGAGTCGTTGAGATTGTCCACGTAAAGAATTTTCCCGCCGCGTCCGCCGGGAGTGAACGCGCCGAAACCTTCGGCTCCGACGAACGCAGGTTCGCCACTTGGCGCGAAAACTGGGAAAAGGAGGTGTTCAATCCATAGCGGTTTGGGAATTTCCGGAAGGGGTCGCGTGTGGGTGACCGGTGCATTGGCGGGATAGTCGCTGCGATTTTTAAGGACCATGTCGTGACCGCTCGCGCCCCCGCGATAGGTCAAGGTCCAGCGGTAAGTATGGTTCTGATATTGCGCCGTGATTTCGCTTCCTTCGGGCAGGTTGTCGAACGTGCCCCGTGTTTGCACATGCGCGGAAACCAGCGTGATGTCGTCGCGCGGCGGGACGGCGCTCAGGCGAATCTCCAGACGGCACCGGCTCTTCGTGTCTTTGATAATGCGCAAACCATCGGCGCGGGATTGAACTGTGATGGGGGTCACCCCGCGTTCATCCAGTGTAAAAGAGAGAGTTGAATTGCCGGGCTTGCCCTCCGGACTGGCCAAACCTTCGATATAAATATAATCGAGCACATGGACTGCCGAGGCATGTGAACCTTCCACGGATAAAAGAGATTCCGCGCCGAGACCAGCACCAACTGTAAGTGTTCGCCCAAGAAAGCTTCCGCCTTGGATACAGAGTGTGGCTTTCGTGGCGCGACCGGGAACCGAACTGGCTGCGCCAACGAAAACATCCATTACACAATGCATGGCACCATCTTTGAGATCGAATTCCCCCTCACCACCGGTGTATTCGCCCACCCGCAACGAATCCTGCATCAGGATCAGTTGTCCGCCATCTACTTCGACACGTGCGCGATCAGCGGAATTAAAACCGATTTCCACATCCGCCGCCAAATATGTGCCGGGCGGTATCATCACCGCACTGTTTCCGTGGACTTCCGCCGGCACATAGGGAGTCGGTAAACCTTGCGACCACCGCGCTGTTTCGGTCCAGTTTCCAAAGCCCGATTCCCATTTATCGGGCGACGTTTCAGTCGTTTCCGTGCTCGCGACAGCCGCGTTAACCAGACAGATGAACACCGCTCCCAAAAGGAGAGCGGGGTATAATCGCATGGCTTTCATTCTTTGCTTCGAGGTCGTCCGAAAAGTATCCTGCTCGGATTATGCCGAGTCGAAAAGACGAAAAAGGGGCGATTCCTTCGATTTTGAAGAAATCGCCCCTCGAACTCGGCATTATCAATTACACGATACAATATCCATTATGTTGGGAGATCAAGTCACTCCTGATCCCTCGTGGGCCGTTTTTCGGTATCCTTGACCTCTGTGACGGCGATTTCGAGAATCACCGGCTGGCAGTCTGGGATCAGTGAACGCTGATTGGCGGGTAATGTGGTGATGGATGACAATTCCATCCGCTGCGTCGCCGTTTCGATGCGCCGTAGCGAATGACGGCGATGGACTTGGCAAGAAACAAACTTGCCAAAGTGAGAATGCAATATCCCTTGGTGGGCGGATTGCGGAGTTTAAATAGTTTTCTGAAATCCAAAGCATTCATCAAACCAAATTATTTTGCTGTGGTTTTTCTGCTGAAACGAGCATAAACCGACACCAGATCAAATCCAAGCACTGAAGGACTTGGAAATGGGTTTTGCCGGGATGAGGCACGCTGGTTTCGTGTTGAAATTCCACCGGATAAGGAACTCCCTTTGCCTTTTGATCAATTCGTGTTTGTTGAACTGACGGCTGAAGGCCAAGAGCAACTGTTGCAGATCCATTTCGCAATCGTGAGGCGGTGGATTGCTGAAGGCGGTACAAAAACTCGGTGGCGCCGCGGTCGCCGTGACTGCGGCAATCGTGAGGCGGGTGTTTGTGCTGTTCCATAGAATTCTTGCTTCGCCGTGACCAGCGCACATTTTTCTTCGCTCCACAGGCTTGATGGTCGCCCCCCTTTTCCCTACGACCACGCCTGTTCCGCTACGCAAAATGTGCGTTCGTCACGAGCGAAAATAAAATTAGCCGCATCAGCGGCGGGCTTCCGTCTGCGGCTCGGCAGCGGCGTTACGCTCTAGTTTCGTTCCTGCCGTCTCTCCACCTGCACTTCACTTCCTCCGCTTACCGACCGCAGACCGAAGCCAATTAATTAAGAAAAAATTAACCGTTTTAGTAATTGAGTAATTTTGCTCAACGTATTGAGTAAATTGTATGACGCCCAAATGACTCCATAATGAACTTCTTCACAGAAAACATTCCGTCTTGTGAAAACAGGTAAGCAATTGGTATGTAAGGCAAAGCAAAAATTCTCAGTCGGGGCGGCAACTTCCGCCCCAGACCCCACCCACCAATCCCTTGATTTGGATTTACGTCCACAGGACACCGATCAACTTTTCATTTGAGTGGCGCAGTCGCGCTAATTTCCTGCGCGTGAATCAGAGGCGTGATTATGTGTCGCCGGTCGGCGCGTCAATGTATTGCTCGCCTCAACCGGCTGCGCTCCACATTGCACCCGCCGCCCGGCTCCGAGGATTTTGCCTCTAGGATTCTGCGCGCGGAGCATTTTCACGGTGAAAAGATGAAGGGCAAAAAGGCTGCCATTCTCTCGGCAAATTTATTCACCCTGCCGGGCTTGCATTTTGATTCGGCTGTGCTAATGGTTTTCTTGAGACAGGACGAAAGTCTGGATTCTCCATCTTCGCTAGAGTCGGCGCAAGCTGGCTCGATAATGCCTTCAAATCCTATTATAGGTCAGGCAAATGCCTGTTTACGCGAGAGCGTCCCTCAATTTGAGGCCCTAATGGCGAGAGCTGACGCCGGTTTGCTGTCAGCTTGATGACCCCCACTTCCCAATGGCATGGCTTTGCCATGCCTTGGGAGGTCGGTTTTTTGAAGCTGCCAATTTTGCTTGAAAAACGAACAACGAAAATTGAATCGCATGAGAAAATGTCCGGCGAATAAAAAAGCCGGGGCAGAATTTTGTTCGCAATGAAAAAGCGGAATTTTATCGGGCGTCAGGTCGGCAAACGGCGTAACGAGCTCGACTGGACCCAGGATTATCTGGCCGACCGATTACAGGATGCCCGGCTGGCTTAACGCTACGCGTAGCACCGTTTCCAAAATTGAAGACGGCTCCCTGCGGATTGACCTGACGCAGTTGTTTTACCTAGCGGTGGCGCTCCGCGTTCATCCGATTCATTTCCTGCCCAAAATGGACTGGAGCAAGCCGGTCAAAGCCCAAATTTATTCCCAATGAAAAACCAGTAGAGGACGTATGGAAACCATTCCAGAAAACGAAACACAAACCACCACGCCACCAACCGAGCGGCTCGCCTATTCCGTGCAGGAAGCTGCCGATATGCTCGGCATCAATTATTTCACCATGTATCGGCTGATCCAGCGGCAGAAATTAAAAACGTGCCGGGTTCTACGCGGCAAACTGCTCGTGCCACGAACCGAACTGCTCCAATTGCTGCAAACCGATTTGAGGTAAATTATGAATTATTACGAAAGACCCACACCGCTTCAAGAACAGGTTAACGCCGAGGCCATACAGCATTTCGCGGAACATCTGAAACAGTTCAAAGCGAACTGTGACGCCCTTCACAATATCGAGTATAATTTGCCAGCGACAGCAAACGAAGCATTCAGAGCCGCCTTGCAGTCATCAGGCCACATCATCCAAACCGACGACGGCACGCAATGGCAACATGCCGTTGATTTGACGAAAATCACATCCGTTTGTCACCGTCGCACGGAGGCAGGCTTGGAATTTGCGGTTGTCGAATGTCTGCCGTTGAAGTCCAGGGAAATGAAAGACGTTTTGAACAGCGGCCACGATGTGAGAGAAGTGTTACAGACGTTCACGCACGACCAGCGACAGGTTTTTAAGGTTTGGAAAGACGACATGGCCGCACAGGTGCGAGAACACCTTGAAGAAAAATATCCACACCAAGACATGAGCATCGTCGTCGAGTCGTTTGAAATCAAACTGGCCCGCGCCATTTCTGAAAGACCGGCGCAGACCCAAAAACAAAGTCACGGAGTCCGAATTTAGAATGTCACTTTCAACGCTTCTCGCTGGCTGTGCTCATCGCGCAAATGGCCATAGGTTTTCATGCACAGCGCGCCTCCGTCTTGATGCCCAAGCCAGCGAGAGACCGTCGGAATGTCCACGCCGGCCTCTATGCAACGCGTGGCGAACAAGTGCCGTAAATCATGATGCGTGATCCGTTTTACACCGACCAGCTTCGCGGCACGGTCTATGGACTTTTGACATTCAAAGACCTGCATCACGGTTTTATCTCGTGATTCTTTGGCCCGCTCCGCGCGCATTTGCTCCAGCAGTTGCCGCAAACTGCTATTCAACGGAATCCAACGGTCTTTGCCATTCTTGGTAATTCGGGCATGGAGCAATCCTTTCTCGAAATCCACATCGTTCCAGAGGACATGCCGCGCTTCGTCTATCCGCAGACCGGAGAAAGCCAGAAAACGAAACAGATTCGCGCAATCCTTCGCCTGTCCCGCACCGGAAGTTTCAATGTGCGTCGCCATATCGTGAAATTGCGTCTGCGATGGCAGGTGCAATTCTTTTGGCTTCACCCGGCGGCGATCTACAAACTTGGCCGGATTGTCCACGCGATAGCCCTGTTCAATCGCAATCTCAAAAATGCGGCGCACAATGCCCAACGCCCCATTATAGCGCGTCGGGCTATACTCCTTGCCATAGAGCGCCGCCCATTCATTGCAATCTCTCTGGTTGAGTTTGGCGATGTCGGTCGAATACAACTCCGGCCACGATTTTTTCAACGCCGTCAGCACCTCCTGCTTGTAAAGCTTGGTGCGTGGCTTGTTGTTGTGGTCATCCTCGATTTCCTTTTTGAACATTTCAATGATGACCTCCCCATTGACGGATTGCCCTTTGTTGACGGCCAGCCGACGGTGATCTTGGAGAAAGTCGGAGAGTTTGAGCTTGGCAACGGTCAAGACGTGCGTGTTCAGTGAGCGGCGAATTAACTTGCCATTGACCCGGACACGCCCAAAATAATTGCCGCTGGGTTTGTAGCGGATGAGGTTGGGATACGGTGTTTTGACCCATTCCACATCCGCCTTGCTCTTGATCGGTGATGGTAATGTTGTTTTCATGACAGAAAAAACATACCATATACAAATTGAGTATGCAATCAGCAAAACACTCAGAGAAAACAGTCATTTAAGTGGTTTGTTTTAAATAGTTAAGCCAATGTAGCTCAGTGGTAGAGCAACGGTTTCGTAAACCGTCGGTCGCTGGTTCGATTCCAGCCATTGGCTCCATCTCCAATGGCGCGTGCAACAGCGGGCTGGGAGTCAGGTCGTCCGCAACGCACACAAATTTCCGGCATATTCAACCTCCATTCCGGGAAGTTAAGGAGCTTTGAACCGGAAATACCAATTCCCGCCGGTATCGGGGATAAACACGGCATTTGTGCCGGTCGCATAATCAAACCAAGTCAGCAGGTTCGAGCTTGATTGAAGCGTCCACCCCCCTGATGGGGGGTAATAAATCCAAAAGCCGGCGAAAACACGATTCGTGGAAATCAGTGGAAGTGACAGGACGATTTTTTTCCCAGATGGCAGCGTGTTTGTCCTGAACCGGCAAAGGTTTGTGCAAAGAACGGCAGTGTAGGTGTTTGAATAATTCACAATCGAAGCATTCAGGGGAACCAGGCAGGACACCTCGCTTGAAAACGGACTTTCCAGGCCCGAAGCGGCATACGTTGTCGCCGCAAAATAGTAGGTGGCGCCCTCGACCAGGCCGGAAATGGCAGTATTTGTTGCCTTGCAGGCACAAATCTCATTGGTGTAGGACCCGCTGGCTCCTCCGTAATAGACGTTGTAACCCACGACGCTGCGATTGGTGCTTGCGTTCCACGCCAACGTCACACTCCCGGTTGCGAAGCCGGAAAGCTGCATCGCTGCAAACAGGAAGCTGAAGAGAAAAGAACCAAAAATGGCACGTCTCGACCGGACAACGACTTCCACTGGATACAGCACAGAAGTTCTCTACGCATAAGGCTTGCCAACCCAGAAGCGGGCGGCACATGAATTTTTTAGAACCGGGCAACAAACTTTTGGACAAGGGGAACTCCCAAATTGATACAGAAACCGATGCTTTCAACGCCGGGGTCGAATGCTTGCAATTAATTTTTGACCACCATGCCTCGATGCTGCCTCAAATAGCGGCATCCATCCGATTCAGATGAAAAGACCTTCAAGGCAGCGGTTGTCTTGAAAAGGAGCAATGACAATTGTAAGTCACACGAGCCAACCGTTGCGCTCCGGCGAAAGGTTGTCGGTATTATTCATTCGGTGGCAGAAATCGACAGACCGCCCGTCGCCGGTAATGCCCTTCAGTCGCACACACGCCGGTAAAGCGCTTCGTAGCGGGGCACGATGGCGGCGGCGGAAAAAGATTCACGCGCACGCTGCCGGGCCGAGCGCCCCAAAGCTGTCCGGCGCGCCGGGTCCCGGATTAAATCCGTCACTGCTCCGGCATATGCATCAATATCGCCAAAGGGCACCAGGACACCTGTCAAGTTGTTTTCCATCACCTCTGGAATCCCGCCCACGCGCGAGGCCACGCTCGGGCAACCGAAACACATCGCCTCCAAAATACTCAGGCAGAAGCTCTCCGACTCCGATGTGAACAGCCCCACGTCGGCAATTTGCAGGTAATCCTCGATGTCGTTGACCCGTTCACGCACAATCACCCGGTCCTCCAGTCCCAGCCGCCGCACCTCGCTCATGAACGGCGCAAAATCTCCGCCCGCCAGAATGAGGAGCTTGAACGCTTTCCGCGGCCGGATGCGCGCAACGGTTTCAAGCAACAAATCAATGCGCTTCAACGGACGCAGATTGGACGAGTGCAGCACGACCACTTCGTTCTGCAAGCCGAGTTCATGCCGCATTTCCTCGCGCGTACGGCGCGGCGGGCGCGGTTCAAAAAAATTGTGGATGACCTCCATTGGACCGTTAAAACCAAGCACGCGTTGCGTCTCCTGTTTCAGGTAGGCCGACACCGTTGTGACGGCATCCGAACAGGTGAGCGCATGATGGATGGCCGGACCGTATCCCGGGTCGCAGCCGAGCAGCGTGGTGTCGGTGCCGTGCAACGTGGTCACCACGCGCGGTCGTTGTTCCGCCGGGAGCATGGATTGCGCGAGGATCGCCGCCGTGGCATGCGGCACGGCGTAATGGACATGCAATACGTCCAGTTGATGGTCGCGGCTGACCTCGGCCATTCGCACGGAGAGCGGCAGGGTGTAGTCCGGGTATTTGAACAATTGATAATCGTTGATGACGACCGGATGGAAATGCAGCCGCGGCACGTCCCCCGGCAGACGGAACGGCCGTTCGTAACTGATGAAATGCACCTCGTGTCCCCGCCGCGCCAATTCTTCCCCCAAGGCCGTGGCCAGGATGCCGCTGCCTCCAACGGTGGGATAACACGTGATGCCAATTTTCATTCCATTGCTGACCATGCACAAATTTCAACGCAGAGGACGCGGAGATCCGCAAAGATTCGCAAGGAACATCTTCTCTGCGTTCTTCTGCGGCTTTTTGCGTTCTCTGCGTTTGAAACAGTTTGCATCCGGTTCAAAATCGTCGGGCACCGCGACTCACCTGTGCCAGGGAATCGAGGACGGGCGGGTCGTTGGGAAACAGGGCGATGGCATGGCCGATGCCGGCGCGCAATCCGCGCAATCGGGCGCGCGTGAGCTGCAATTCAACATAGCTGCGGGTGGAAACCTGGGTGACGTGCGCCTCCATCGCCGCGGTCCAGGCGGCCATGATTTCCGGCGCGGAGACATCAATGAGCACGGGCGTGATGCCGGATGGCTCGGCTTCCGGTGTCACCGCATAGAAAAACAGTTGCTCAATGACATGCGGGCGGACACGGCGCAATTCCTTCAATCCGCCGTATCGGGCGAGCCGGGCGGCGTCGCGCGCCAGTTGCCCGAGCTTGGCATGATCCGGATGCTGGTTTTCCACCAGGCTTGGTGCCAGCACTATTCCCGGACGCACCCGCCGCAAAATGCCTGCCAGTTTGATGGCATGGGCAACGCGGGCTTCCAAGTGCGAGTCGCCGTCGAGTTCGATAAATTCGACCGTTGCGCCCAGCAACCTGGCGGATTTTTTTGCCTCGGCCACCCGCTGCGCCGATGTGCCATGGGTCCCGGCCTCGCCGCGCGAACAGATGACAAAGTGCGCCTTGCGACCGGCGCGAGTCTCTTTCGCGACGACACCGCCGCACCCGAATTCGATATCGTCCGGATGCGCGCCGAAGGCCAGCAATGATGTGGCCTCACGATGGGATTTCGATATACGCTTCATCGGCGCGTTCAATGGCATCGCGATTTACAAAGGTGATCTCCGGTGTTTCTTCCGGGTGAAGGTAGGCTTTTTCACCGGCACCGGCAATGTAATGCGTGCAACGAACTACGGATTGCATCCAGCGAAGCCGCGTGTCGCGCGTGGGACTGATTTGTTCCTTGGAAAAGGTGGTGGTCGCGTACAGCGTGACAAACGAATTCCCGCCTTCGTGCAACGTGAGCATTGGAATGCCGGTCTCCGACCCGGCGTGTTTCCGGGTGGTGTTACCGATGCGCGCCGGATCGGAGCCCGGTGCTCCAGCATTGAAACGGGCACGGACGATTTCGCCTTCGTAGGGAACATCTACGAAAAATTCCAGCACATCGCAAGCCGCCCGGCGGACGGCTGGGTCACTCGAACGCACGACACGGATCCCCTCGAGTAAACTCATGCCGCGATACACCTCCAGGCAGAAATCGGCGACGAAAGCGGCGGAAATTTTCTTGAAAACATTGATCAGGGGATGGCCGACGTAGTTCGGCAACTGGAGCACGGTCTTGTCCTGCCACCCAACGACGATGTGTTTGAGGTAAAGCGGGGAAAATTTTCGCTGGATTCGATTTTTGAAGGCGAAGTTGAGCTGGGCGGGTTCATTGGTCTTGCGATGACGCAGAATCGTCTGCGTTTCGCGCGGATCATGATCGCTGTCGTGGCAGAAGAAGACGATTTCGCCGCCAATCTCCGCCTGCAGGCGCCGGGCCGTCTGGATTTTGGCGACCAGGAACCGTTTCGGGAAAAACCCGCACGGTTGCTGGCCGAAACAAATGACAGGCGCGGTGGTCATCCTCGTTTTGGTAGCGCAAAGCATAGGAAACCAGCGCCGTGCCCGTCAATGAATACGCGAACACGCCTTATCATTTTGCGATGGACGACCGGAGCGGAGTGGGCTTTGGAATTTTCGCCGGAAGATTTTCAGCGGATGCCTTCGAGGCGGTCGAAATAGACGTTCACCAGCTTGTGTGATTTGAGCAGTGTTTCGATTTGCGGCCAAACGCGGGCGAGCAAGGCGTGAAATTCATCTTTGCGGAGATTGCCAAATCGCAGATGCACCACCCGTGGCGGCGGCGAGTTTGTGATGATCCGGTCCGAAAAATCCGCGTCCTTGCTGACGATGACCAGATCATGTTTCCGGGCAAACTCCCAAATTTGTGAATCGGTTGGATTCCGGCCCGACTTGGACGCTGGCACGATGGGAAGCTTCGGCGAAAACCGCAGCCGCGCGGGCAGGTTTTCATCGAAGAGAAAGCCCTTCATGCCGTCTGGACCACGGAGAAGTGATTACCCATCACGCGTGAGGCGTAATCCAGGCACGCCTGCACATCGGCGCGGGTGAGCCGGGGATATTCCTCCAGCACGTCCTCGACCGAATCGCCGGCGGCGAGAAATTCCAGCACCGTCTGCACCGTGATGCGCGTGCCGCGAACGACCGGTCGCCCGTTGCAAACATCCGGCTTGATGGAGATGCGCTGCGACATGCCTTTACGCTAACACAACCGCGCGGGAATCCAAGGATAAATCAGTTTCCCCAATTCCAATCCGCAGGAGACGACGTGAGGAGTCTCTGACTGAAAATCCGTCATCCGCAATCGGCAATCCGAAATTGAAATGAGTCTCGTCACCTCGTCTCCTATAAAATGGACGGCGGAGTGTGGCCGTCCCCGGCCACAGCAATGCACGAACGGCGACGCGCTTTGGCCAAACCGATGCCCGGCCTGCTTTGCCACGCTGCTGCGCCCGGGGACGAGCGCACTCCGGCGACCGGGGAAAACTGCCGCTGCCAAAATCAGTTTGGGATGGACGACCGGGGCAAGGGGCGTTTGAATTTTTCGCAAAAACCTGCTGCCTTGTTGAAACCAATTAAAGCTTTGCCTTTCCATCCCAGATTTTAAGCGAACGAAGTATAATTTCTTCGGCTTCCTGTGATTCTCCTGTGCAAATATCATCCCATCGATACTTTCGCTTTACTTCAATGAACTCGTGGACCCGCAAAATGTTCTCAGCAGGGATCGGTCGCGTTACCACGACGCACGACGTGCGAACCTGCCGTCTTTCTGACGGACGAAGCAGTCTTGTAAAATAATCCTCCAACAATGCGAAACTTCGGCCTCGCCAGAATTCAGAGTCCAAAGCGACTTGCGGTATGAGGCATTCCACAATCAATGGTTTCCCGACAGTTTCAAGCTCAACGCTCCGTCCAAGACGATTCGCGATTGTAGCGAGATATTCGCTACCGTAGAGCATGTAGTGACTGTGTTCATTTACGCAGGCTGCTTTCGTAAGAGACAGGTAAATTTTCCCGTGGTTGTGCCACTCGTAGCCGGACTGACGAAGTTCAGCGATGGCATTTCTGACGGCATTGTTGTCGCCGAAACGTTCAAGAGCGCGCTGTTCGAGAATTTTTCTATCCGAAAGCCTGATCCCGTGCGTCAGGAAATCGGCTGCTGAATCAGATTTCGTTCCGTGAAAAGCAACGATGAAATCGTAATGGCTTGAAAGCCTTGTTCCGAGAAACGTCGGGATGTCCACTGGAGATTGGTGCGTAACGGTCGCCACGAGCGTGTTCAACCACGCGAAGTAGTCGTCCGAGAGATACCGAGGATTGATCCGTCTGGCTTCCGCGATCACCGCCTCGTTGATTTTATCAGCGAGAAGGTGGCAAAACACGCGCTCCCACGCCCGGCGTTGACTCCAGTTAAAAACTCGCTTCTTTCCAGTTTTCACGGCAACCGCAAGATTAAGCACAAAAGAAATCTTGGGCAATTTGAACCGGGCAGCCACGCGATGCTTGCCAGATGTTTGGAACAAACTAATCTGGCGACATGAAAGCGAATTGGTGGATGACGAGGCTTCTCCTACTGCTGTTGCTAAATGTCACTGTGCTTCGACTGCCCGCCCAGCAAAGCGAGGCCGACCGCAAGCTGCTGGCCGACATCCGCGCCAAGGCTGAAAAAGGCGATGCCCAATCCCAGTATGATTTGGGTGCAGCATACCACCTTGGCGATCTTGGCGTAGCGAAGGATGAAGTGGAGGCGGTGAAGTGGTATCGCAAAGCCGCCGGGCAGAATGACGCCGAGGCTCAATACAATCTGGGCCGTTGTTACGCCAATGGCGAAGGTGTGGCGAAGGATTATGTGGAGGCGGTGAAGTGGTATCGCAAGGCCACCGAGCAGAATTGCGCTTTGGCTGAATGCAATTTGGGCTTCTGCTACGACAGGGGCGAAGGCGTGGCGAAGGATAACGTGCAGGCGATGAAGTGGTATCGCAAAGCCGCCGAACAAAATAACGCCGAGGCTCAATACAATCTGGGCGTCTGCTACGCCTTTGGCCAGGGCGTTCCGAAGGATGAGGGGGAAGCTCTGAAGTGGTATCGCAAAGCCGTCGAGCAGAATAACGCCAAGGCTCAATCTAATCTGGGCGCCTGCTACTACAAAGGCGAAGGTGTGGCGAAGGATTATGTGGAGGCGGTTAAGTGGTTTCGCAGGGCTGCCGAGCAGAATTACGTCCTAGCTGAATACAATCTGGGCCATTGTTACGCCAGTGGCGAAGGCGTGGTGAAAGATTATGTGGAGGCTTACAAGTGGTATCGCAAGGCCGCTGAACAGAATGACGCTAGGGCTCAGTCCACTCTGGGCGCCCTCTACGCCACAGGCGAAGGCGTGGCGAAGGATTATGTGGAGGCTTACAAGTGGGGGTTGCTGGCGGCGGCGCAAGGCGAAGAGATTGCAAAGGGAGCTGTGCCCGAACTGGAAAATGCGATGACGAGGGAGCAAATGGCAGAAGGGCAACAGTTGGCGCGCAATTTCAGGGCGCGCAAAGAATTGAATTTCAACACTTCTATTTCAGGTAAGGATATTTTAAGTTCGAGTCCCGCTCAAAACACCAAACAATGAACGGAAGTTTGAGGATGTGGTGAAGTCGGCACAGGATGCGGCGGTTTTGGTTTTAGTTTATTAACCACGAAATACACCAAACACACGAAACTTCGGAGGGGCGAGTTCCACGAGCCCCCAACTTCCCTGCCTTTTAATTTTTCGTGTCGTTCGTGTGTTTCGTGGTTTATCTCAAGTCCTCGTGGACTGGGCATTCGAACCAAGCACGCCTTGAAGGACCGCGCTGAACAGCACGCAGGCGGCGCACCCGATAAGGTTGTACCAGAGATAGCTGATGTTAAGCCGAAAGTAGAGGACGATGACCAGCGCCTGCGTCGCCAGCGCTCCCCAAAAGACAGCGGTGCCGCCGATGCGTCGCAGGAAAAACCCAACCACAAACAGGCCCAGCATCACCGGGTAAAAAATGGAGCCGATGATATTGACGGCTTGAATCAGGTTCTCCGCCAACGTGGCCGAGAGGGCGAAACTGATGGAGACTAGGCCCCAAAAAACGGTAAACCATTTCGAGGCGGCAAGATAATGGGCATCGCTCGCCTGGCGTTTGATCACATGGCGATAAATGTCCACGGTCGTCGCCGATCCCAGCGCATTGAGCTCGGCGGCCTTGGCCGACAGCGCGGCGGCGAAAAATGTCGCCACCAACAGGCCGATGATCCCGTGCGGCAGGTAGTCGAGAATGAAGGTGATGAACACGTAATCGGTGTCCTTCTTTTTTCCCGTGGGATCAACAGCCATTTCAGCCTGCGCCCGAACGGCTTCCACTTGCTCATGGGCCGCCGATACCGCCGCACGGGCGCCGGTTTCGGCGGCGGAATCCCCGGTGCGCCTCGCGTTCAGCCACGCTTCCAATTGTTGCCGTTCCCGGTTATGGGCGGTGGCAAAGTCCGTTTCGATGGCCTGCAATCGGCTGGCGTCACCGTGTTCCGCCTGATGTTTCCATTCGACCTGGTTGAAATAGACCGGCGGTTTTTCGAATTGATAAAAGAGGAACAGCAGCACGCCGAGCGAGAGGATGAAGAACTGCATCGGGATTTTGAACACGGCGTTGAACATCAGGCCGAGCCGGCTCTCGCGCAGCGACGCACCCGAGATATAACGCTGCACCTGGGACTGGTCGGTGCCGAAATACGCGAGCATCAGAAACGTGGCCCCCAACACGCCCGACCACAACGTGTAACGCTCGCGGGGATCAATTGAGAAATTCACCGCTTGCAGTTTGTGCATGCCGCCGGCCAGGGTCAGGGCGTCGGTCAGGTGGAGTCCAGCGGGCAGTTTGTGCAGCAGAACGACGCAGGCGGCAAGCATCCCCGCGAAAATCACGCCAATCTGGTATTTCTGGGTGACGTTTACGGCATCACTGCCGCCGGAGACGGTATAGGCAATCACCACCAGTCCGCTGCAAATAATCGTGGCGTCGAGCGGCCAGCCGAAGACGGTGGAGAGGACGATGGCCGGGGCATAAATGGTGATGCCCGCCCCGAGTCCGCGTTGCAGGAGAAAAATCACGGCACCCAGCAGACGGGCCTTGGTGTCGAAACGCTGGCCGAGGTATTCGTAGGCGGTGATGACGTTGAGCCGCCGGTAAATGGGCAGGAACACCGCGGCAATGATGATCAACGCGATGGGCATGCCAAAATAAATCTGGATGAAGCCCAAGCCGCTGGCGAACCCCTGTCCCGGCGTCGAAAGGAACGTGACGGCGCTGGCCTGCGTGGCCATGACGGAAAGGCCCACGACGAACCAACGCGAGTCGCCGCTGCCTTTGAGGTAACTGTCCAGGCTGTGCCGGCCGCGCGTGCGCCACATGCCGTAAAGCGCGATGCCCAGCATCGTGCCCAGCAGGACCGCATAATCGAGGAAGTTCATGGAAACAGCACCGTCAGCATGGCCAGCAATACCACCCACAAAACAAAACAGCCGAAGACAAAAAGGTAAACACCGCACCAGGAACGCAACCCGGGCAGGCCGGTCTCGCAATGATCTGAGTCCGCAGACCCAGGCGTCGTGCCTGACGAGCTTGCGGTCTGGTCATCGGGCAGATTCATTTTCCCAGCGAAACCAGGTTGGCAAACAGCCGGTAAGCCCCGGGCACACCCGCCGGCAACTCCCGGAAAAACACCAGACCAGTATAGACGTAATAGCCCTTGCCGTACGGGGCGACGAGCAGTCCGCCCTTGAGCGGGGCTTCACCGGAATCGCTACAGGCCAGAATCGGCGTGAAATGTTCGTCCCACCGATTCGGGAAATAAATCCCCCGCTCCTGCACCCAGCCCGTGAAATCAGCGGCGGTGATTTTGTTCGGCGTGTTCAGCACCGGGTTGTCCGGCGCCAGAAAAGTCATCGTGGCGTTCTCGTCCGTCACGCGGTCGCCCGACAGATGCAGGTCATAAGGCGCGAGCTTGAGCGTCCGTGAATTTTCCGGCCGGTTGTATTGCACGACAACCGTGCCGCCCGCTTCGACGTAGGTAAATAACCCGGGCAGGTGCGCCTCCAGATTGGTCCGAACATTGAACGCGCGCACACCAATGACCACGGCATCGAAGCCGCTCAATCGTTCAGGCGTGAGGTCCGCGTCGGTCAAGGTCGTGATCGTGTAACCCATTTGCTTCAAACTGTCGGCCACGCTGTCACCAGCCCCCGGCAGGTAGCCGATCTTGCGGCCACGGATGGCGAGGTCGAGGCTGACGGCCTTGAGGCTTGCCGGCGGCTGGAGCAATTGCAGCGGGATGTGCGGGTAGTTGATTTCCTTGCGCTCATTCTGATAACGCACCCCGCCAATCTCCGCACCAGCCATGATTTTTGCTGTGGCTGACTCCGCCGGCGCAGTGACGTTAAATTTAAAAAGTGTGTGGTCACCCACCTTGGCCAGATGAAAAGGTTGTTTGACAGGCGTGACCTTCCACCCTGCGGGCGCTTCCAATTGCACGGTGCCGGTTACCCCGGCGCGACAGGCGGTTACCTTGACCTCCACCGGCCGGGACTCGCCGGGCACAAACAGTTCGACCTCGGAATCGAAACCGAGCGAGACGGGCGGAATCACATCCAACCGGCGCCGGGCTTGCGCTTCCGTCCGACCCGCCACCAATTGCACCGGCTCGTCGGGAACCACCAGGGTCTGGCCGCCGACTTCAAAAACCTGCTCGACGGGAAACACCGGCGGATTTTCCGGCGTACCAATCAGCGAAGGGTCGCCAACGCGGAACATTCCCGGGGTGCCCTCCTCGCGCAACCAGTAAGGCTGAGTCAACGGTGTGTTGGCGGGCAGTAACTTCACCGAATCCCGCACCGCCGGGTGGTTGGGACGCAATTCCACCGCGTTGGTGATTCCACTTGAGATGACCAGATAGCGCACCCCCAGCCAGCGGATCGGGACACTGGAACGCACCATTGCAGCGTGGCGCATTTTCAAGGTCTCACCCGGCACAATTTCAGCCTGGGGTATCACCGTCTCCACTTCCAGACCCAGACAGGCCTGCAGGATGCGGTCGAGTTGGGCGCGCTTTTCAATGACCAACGGATCGGTTGTCCGTAAAGTGTTCAATTGACTTCGCAATTCCAGCAATGCGGGCACACTGGCAGCAGGATTCTGGAGATTGAATTTGGCAATAATTGCATCAGCCAATTTGCCAATGTCCACGCCACCAGGCACCCGGTTCCATGTGGTGTCCACACCATCGAGGATATCGTTGGTGGCAGGTTCACCGTCTAGGGTTTGAAATGACTCCGTTCTCGGTCCGGCACCACCACCGAAGCCCCGGAAATTGTCAAAGCCCTGCGTCTTGTGCATGGCGCGGCTGCGCGCGGCTACTTCGGCAAACGTCTCCCCGGTAACCGGGTCATTGCCGCTGACCTCCATTCTAATGACGTTGGTTCCGGTCCCACCACGCTGGAAACCGCCCTCGTTCCAGAGAATGCGTTTGGGTTGCCACGGCGCCAGGTCCCGGAGTTGATCGGGAAACGCATTGGTATCACCGGCCAGCTTGAATGCCTCAAGCGCTAGCACCGTAGATGCCGTGTGATGACCATGCGTGCCACCCGGCACGGGAGAGAAACGCGTGATGAGCACGTCCGGCCGGAATTCGCGGATGACGCGCACGACATCGGACAACACTTGTTGTTTGTCCCAGATGTTCAGCGTTTTGCGGTAGTCCTTGGAAAATCCAAAGTCAACGGCACGGGAAAAAAACTGATGCCCACCGTCGAGGCGGCGGGCGGCAAGCAGTTCCTGGGTGCGGGCCACGCCCAATTCCTGGCCGAATTCCGGACCCAGCACGTTCTGGCCGCCGTCGCCACGCGTCAGCGAGAGGTAGGCGGTGCGGTAATTTCGCCCGCGCGCCAGATAGGCGATCAACAGGGTGTTTTCATCGTCGGGATGGGCGGCGATGTAAAGCACGCTGCCCATTTCCCGGAAGCTTTGCAGTTGCTGCAAAATGGCGGCCGCCGGCGGCGGCTCGTTGGTTTCACCTGCGGCTGCGCCCGGCAGCAGGCAGATGCCGGCGATGGCAAGGCACGGGAGCCAGTGCGTGTACCCGTCCGGCCATTTGAACGATATTGTCATGCTTGCTTAAACCTCCAATCTTGTCGAAAGACGCACCGCCATTCGGTCACACTTTAATGCGCATCACCTCCGTTTGCGCGAAAGCGTCCTGGAGTGCATCAATCCTTCCGCCTTCACGACACGCCAAAGCGCCGCTCCGGCGCGACGGCGGCTGGCGCTCTCTTCGATTACAACCTTGCGATGTCAAAAGCGCCAGAGGGCTGGCGCCATCCAAAACCCGCCGGGCTTTCGCAGGAAGCAACCGATCCACGTATGGCCCATTACCCGGACTTTCCCGGTGTGCTATTTCTTGACGGTGAACGGCACCGAGAAGCCGGTGTTTTCCCACATCATTTTCAGCACCCCGCCGCCCGCCGGGTTCGGCTCAATTGCCATCGTGAACTGGTCCACCGTCTTGTCCAGCGCGGCTTTCTTCAGGTCAATCCGCGCCAGCTCATTTGTCGCTTCGTTCTGCTCTTTATACGGAATTCCCCACTGCCCGGTCCGCTTGTTGACAATCAACTTCGCGGTGCCGTCGGCGGCGGGCAGGGTGAACAACGAGTAGGTGCCCGCCGGAATCGTCGTTCCACCCAGCACGATTGGCTGTTCCGTGGTGAGCAGGGTCGCCTCGTCGGCGCCCGTGCGCCAGACCTTGCCATACGGCACCAGCCCGCCCCAGATCTTGCGGATTTCGCCGGTCTTGGGGTCCTTGGAATAAGGACGCCCATAGACAATCGTGATCTTGTTGCCGTCAATGGCCGCGCTGATGGTTTCATGCGGGCTGACGCGTTTGCGCTGGGCCATCACCGGCAGGGCGGTGGCGATGATGGTGGCGATGATGAGTGCGGATTTGAGTTTATTCATGGTATTTTTCACCTTTTGGTTTCAATGGTTGTGAATGACGTTTCGGCGCGGGCAAAGTTAACAGAGGTCATTTAACAGAGGTTCATCAATGCAGGCTGGAAATGATATTGTCGTTCATTTTCACAAACGAACTGCCGGGACCTTCGACCTTGATCGCCAGTTCGCTGGATTGTTTGGCGGCGGCAATCGCGCCGGCCTTGTCGCCCTGTTTGGCCAGAATCTGGGCCTTCAGATGGAGCAATTCAAAAGCTATCCGGGGCTGGCCTTCCAGCCCGGAATTAACCCAGGCCAGCGCCTTCTTCAAGTCCAAGCCGTGGTTGTAATAAAACGTGGCCGCCTGGAAATAAAGCCCGGCATCCTTTTTGCCCGGCGACGCCATGGCGGCCTCAATCTGCGGAACAACCTTGCTGGTGACATCGACCTCCAGATGGATGGGGACGACTGTTTTGTCCCAGACCAGATCAAGCACCGCCGATTCGTCTTTGATATGGTTGAATTCGATGCAGAACGTCTCGATCCGGGTATCTGACAGTGTGACCGGTTCCACTTTGAAGCGTGTGGCGTCGGCTTTCTCATTGTATTGATAGGCTCCCCACTGCGCGGAATTTGTATTCAGGATGATGGTCCATTCCGTCTCGCCGGGGATGGTAAACAGTCCGTAGGTGCCGGC
Organism: uncultured Verrucomicrobiae bacterium; assembly: GCA_963744965.1. Classification (GTDB taxonomy): domain Bacteria; phylum Verrucomicrobiota; class Verrucomicrobiia; order Limisphaerales; family UBA11358; genus UBA11358. The sequence continues at coordinate 19,590 of CAVUVT010000005.1, read as the reverse complement.
GGGTATCTCGGTGCCATTGAATTTCACCGGCGTGTTGAAGGTGATTTTGGTGGCCTGATTGGCGCCCGTTCGCCAAACCTGGCCGTAGGGAACGATACCGCCAAAAATGGTGCGGCCCTTGACGCCGGGGCGGGAATAGACAATTTCAAAGTCGGTCAGACCGACGCGTTGTTTCAGTGTGCAGGCGGGACTGGCCGCCGGAAAATCAACCTTGGGCGTCTGGGCGAACAACCCGGACGGCAAGACCAGCCCGGAAACACACACGAGCGAGAAAAGCAGTGTTTTTGCGTTCATGGTTGTCGGAAACTTATAACAATCGAAAAGGAATGGAAGCGGAAAGTGGCTGCGTGCCGGGCGCCGCTTCCATTGGGGGGATTTGGCTGGTTCATCCCCTCATGGTTTGATAAGCTGGCTTTTGTTTCAAAAGAACAAACCAATCTTCGCTCCCAATTATGCGCCGTGCCGCCGGTCTTCAAGCAGCCATCACGTCCGATGGCGCGGCCAATCCTTTGGCCTGGTTCGCCGGCATGATGGACCACTGTTATGACCGGGTTGAGGCCGCCAAAGCAGCCGGCCCGTCGTGGGGATCATGTGCGAATTCACCCCGCGCGAAATCATCCTGGCCGCCGGCGCGGTGCCGGTCTGCCTGTGCGGCGGGTCCGCGGCGACCATTCCGGCCGCCGAACAATTTCTGCCCGCCAATCTGTGTCCGTTGATCAAGTCCACCTTCGGTTATCACGTCACCGGGAAAAATCCCTTTTTGAATGGGGCGGATTTGATCGTCGCCGAGACGACCTGCGACGGAAAGAAAAAGATGTTCGAGTTGATGGGCGCCACGAAACCGATGTACGTGCTCGAACTGCCGCAAAAGGCCGATGATGCCGGCGCGCTGGAACAGTGGACACGGGAGGTGCGCAAGTTCAAGGAGCATCTGGAGCAACGGTTTCAAACGGACATCACAGACGAGAAGCTTCGCGACGCGGCCCGGCTGATGAACCGCGAACGCGGATTGCGGCGGCAACTGGCCGCCCTGCTGATGCGCGATCCGCCGCCGCTCACGGGACGGCAGTTGCTCGAGTTCAAGAGCATCATTTCCGGCGTCGAAGAGGATCTCCGGCAGTATGAACGCGCCCTTGAAAAATTTGGCAGCGACACAAGCCAACCGCCATCAAGGACGAACCGGTGGAACAAGTCGGAAATCCGCGTCCTGCTGACGGGCGTGCCGATCGTCCACGGCGCGGAACGGGTGCTGGAACTGATCGAAGCCGCCGGCGCGGTGGTGGTCGTTATGGAAAACTGTACCGGCCTCAAACCGATTCTCGACGATGTGGATTTGGACGAGCCGGATCCCCTGTGCGCCATCGCGCGGAAATACTACCATCTGCCGTGTTCGGTCATGACGCCGAACGCCCGGCGTTTCGAAACGCTTCGCTCGCTCGCGGCGAAATTCCGTCCGCACTGCGTCATCGAGCTGGTCTGGCAGGCGTGCCTCACCTATGACATCGAATCATTCCACGTTCGCAAACTGGCCGAGGAAGAACTCCATCTTCCCTACCTGAAAATCACGACGGATTATTCGCCCTCGGACTCCGCGAGAATTTCCGCGCGCGTCGAAGCTTTGTTTGAGACAATTCGCAGCAGACAATCACCATGAAATCAGCACCCCAAATTCACTTGTCGGATGTCCAAGCCGTTTATTCCGGGCCGGAAGGCCGGCTCTGGGAACTGCTCATGGGCGAACAGATCCACCTCGGCGGTTTCCAATCCTCGATGGACCTCGCGCAGCGCGCCGGCATCGCCGCGGGCGGGCAGGGCGTTGACCTCTGCTGTTGCAATGGCGCGGGCATGAGATTTCTGGCGCGCTTCTTCAACGTGGCGCATATGACCGGCGTGGACGCCACGCCCGCCGTGCTGCAATTGGGCCGCCGCCGCTGCGCCGACGAAGGTCTTGCCGAGAAAATTTCATTCGTCGAAGGCGACGCCTGCGCGATCGGCCTGCCTTCCGGCCGGTTCGACTTCGTTTGGGGCGAAGACGCGTGGTGCTACGTTGAAGACAAGGCGAAGTTGATCGCCGAGGCCGCCCGGCTGATCAAACCGCGCGGCAAAATTGCTTTCACTGACTGGATGGAAGGCCCGGCCGGATTGACCAGTGACGAGGCCGCTCGTTATCTCGGTTTCATGAAATTTCCCAACGTGCTCACGTCCGGCGAATACCAGTCGCTGCTCGAAGCCAGCGGCTGCCCCGTGCGGGTCGCGCAGGATACCGGACGCTTCGCCGCCTGCGTGCCGCTTTACCTCGACATGATCGAAAAACAATTGACCTACGACGCGCTGAAAATCATCGGTTTCGACACCGCCTTCGCGCAAACCCTCACCGGGGAAATGCGTTTTGTTCAATCGCTCGCGCAGGCCGGAAAGATCATCCAGGGGCTCATCGTCGCGGAAAAAACCCGGTAAAACCGGCGCGCCAAATGGACGTGTTCCTCACCAGCCCGTGGATTCCCGCCGAATGGGTCCGGGCGCACGGGCTGCAACCGCGCGGGATCTGGTCGGCAGAAAATTTCCAGACCGGCGCGTGGCCGCTTTCCGCCGGCGTTTGCGCGTTTGCGGAGGCCGCAGTCCGGTTTGCCGGGGCGCAGACGGATTCCGCCGTGATTTTTTCGACAGCCTGCGACCAGTTGCGGCGCGGCTTTGACGCGGCGATTCTCCGCGGACAGCGCCGCGCGTTTTTGTTCAACCTGCCGGCAACGTGGCAGACGGCGGCGGCCGGGCAGATATTCCGCTCCGAACTGGAACGGCTGGGACAATTTCTTCTGGCCAACGGCGGCCGGGCGCCGTCACCCGAAGAGTTGCGGCAGGAAATGTTGCAATCCAGCCGGACGCAAAAACGTTTGCTCGAATCGGCGTCAGCCGGTCCTCCGCGCGGATTTGCCGAAGCCGTGGCGCGATTTCATTGGGACGGCGCTTTTTCGCCGCCGCCGCCGGCCGCGCCGGCAAATCAAATTCCGCTCGCCCTGGTCGGCGGGCCGTTTCTCGCGCCGCACTGGAAAGTGCTGGACGAAATCGAGGCCGTTGGCGGACGTGTCGTGCTGAACGCGACCGAAACCGGCGAGCGCAGCCTGTCCCCGGCGTTTGAAATTGAAACTGGCGCAAACCATCCATTCGACGTGCTCGTCCAAGGCTGTTGTGACAACATCGTTGACGTCTTCCAGCGGCCGAATACGCGGCTTTATTCCTGGCTGAAGCCGCGTCTGGCATCCCGCCATGTGCGCGGCATCGTACTCTGGCTTTTCACCGGCTGCGATCTGTGGCGCGCCGAGGCGCAGACCTTGCGCGAATCTTTCGGCCTGCCGGTTTTGCTGCTTGAAGCCGGCGGAGAACCGGGCACCGCACCGCGCGAGTTCAACCGCCTCCAGGCTTTTGTGGAAACGCTCGGATGAACACTTCGCCGCGCAAGTTGAGCCTGGACGAGTGGGACGACCGCTACGAGCAACTCCGGCGGGACGGCCTGCGCGAACCCGCTTATGGCGGGCCGCTGCGGCGTCATGTCGTCCGCGAAAAAGATTTCCGGCTGGAGCGATTGCAGTTCGACAACTCGCCCGCCGCGCTGCGCCTCTGGAATTTTCTGCTGACGGAAAATGAACGCCTGCTTCAGGCCCGCGCCAACGGCGATAAAATTGTCGGCACGATGAAAGACCTCGGCACCGTGCCGGTCATGGCGTATGCGCTGCCGGGCGTGCGGGCGTTTTATCCGGACGGCGCGTGGTGGACGCCGTGTCTCATGGAATGCAGCGACAAGCTGCTGCAACAGGCGGAAGTGATGGGCATTGACGCCTCGTTTTGTCCGGTGCGCGCGATGCTGCCCGCGTTTCTGAACGGCGAACATTTTCCGCGGCCGGACCGGTTGATTTGCAGCACCGGTGCCGTTTGTGACGACTTCTCCGCCATCGCGCAACGACTGGAGAAAATGGGTTTTCCGATTGTCTGGTGGGAAATCCCGCGCCGCCGTCCGCCTGACTCCGGTGAAATGGCCGGCGCGCTGCCGGGCAATTTTGCCGCGCCGAAATGCCAGGTGGACTGTGTGCAGACAGAATTGCAGCGCGTGGGCAGGGCGCTGGGTGAACTGGCCGGAAAAATCTTGGACGACGACCTTTTGGCGGCCGGTATTCGTGCAGCAAATCAAGCGCGCCGGCTGCTGGACTCATTGCGCCGGACTGTTTATTCCGCGCCCGCCGCGCCGCTGCCCGCTCTGGAAATGCTCGTCGCGGAAATGCTCGCGATTCATTTCTGCTCCGACCGCGGGGAAACCATCGCCGTGCTTGAAGACTTGCTGGCCGAGGTTCAATCGCGCGTCCGGCAAAACCAGTTTGCCATCGGCGCCGACGCCGTGCGGATTTTCTGGGTGAATCCGGTCGCGGATTTGCGCGCGATGAACCTGCTGGAGGAACTCGGCGGGCGCATTTGCGGTTCGGATTACATGTTCACGCACGCGCTGGATTTGATTCCCGAAAATCTGCCGCCGCTGGAAGCGCTGGCCCGCACCGCGCTGGCCGATCCGATGGTCGGCCCGACGGCCGACCGCGCCGCGCGCATCGTCCGCGAATGTCAAGCCCGGCCACGCCGGGGCCGTGGTGGTTTCGCGCATTCCCGGCGCGAGCCATTGCGCCCGCGAAGGGGAAATCATCCTCGAAATCGTGCGGCAAAAAATCGGAATTCCCGCAATCGAACTTGAAATCCCGCCGGTATGTGATGCCATGCTGCCGACCCTCGGCTCGCGGTTGCAGGCGCTCATTGAAACCGCCCGGGCCAGGAGAACTAAATGATTTACGCCGGCATTGATGCGGGTTCGCGATCCATCAAGGCGGTATTGTTCGACACCGCCCGGATGCAAGTTCTCGCTTCCGGCCTGACCGACCAGGGCGTGGAACAGGAACGGCTGGCGGCGGAACTTTTTGAAAAACTCTTGAAGGATGCGGGACTGGAGCGGTCGCAGATCTCCGGCGTGGTGGCCACCGGCTACGGACGCAACGCCATCCGCTTCACCGACACCACCATCACCGAAATCACCTGCCACGCGCGCGGCGTTCACCAGCTCGCGCCGGACGCGCGCACCATCATCGAAATCGGCGGACAGGACAGCAAGGTCATCAGCCTCGAAGACGGCGGGCGCGTCCGCGATTTTGCCATGAACGACCGCTGCGCGGCCGGCACCGGACGTTTTCTGGAAATGGTCGCGGCGCGGCTGGACCTGAATTGGGAGAAGCTGGCGGAAGTGGCGCGCCAAAGCAAAAAGCCCGCGCTCATCAGCAACATGTGCGTGGTGTTCGCCGAGACGGAAATCATCGGTCTGCTGGCCGACGGCAAGCCCCTGCCGGATGTGGTGGCCGGCGTGCAAAACTCCATTGCCACGCGCGTTTCGGCGCTGGCCAGCCGGTTCGTCTCGCCGCCGGTTTATTTCACCGGCGGCGTCGCGTTGCAGGCCGGCATGGCCCGCGCGCTGGAGGAAGTTCTGGCTTGCCCCGTCCGCGTCGCCCCGCAGCCGCAATTCACCGGCGCGCTGGGTGCGGCCATTCTCGCCGGGCCGTCCCGACGACCGGGAGGGCTTTGAGCTCCCGGCTCACTCCGCTTGGAGCTTGATTCTTAACTTAGATTGCATCTGCCCAATCACCACAGAGGAGTTTTGCCTGTTCCAAAACCGTTTGGGTCGCCTTTTCCTGCTTGTCCGGGGGATAGCCGTATTTGCGGAGGATGCGGCGGACCAGGACGCGGATTTGCGCTTGGGCGCTTTCGCGGAGCGTCCAGTCAATCGTAACGCTTTTGCGGACGTGGGAAACCAATTCGCGAGCGATGTTCTTCAGCGTCGGCTCGCCGAGAACTTTCACGGCGCTGTCGTTCGTTTCCAAGGCGTCGTAAAACGCCACTTCATCGTCCGTCAGGCCAAGGTCTTTGCCGCGTTTCTGGCCTTCGCGCATTTGCTTGGCGAGATCAATCAATTCCGCGATGACCTGCGCGGCTTCGATGGTGCGGTTTTGGTATTTGTGGATGGTTGCTTCCAGCATTTCGGCGAAGGATTTGGATTGAACTAGAAATTTCTTCTCCCGGATTTTTAGCTCGTTGTTCAACAGCTTCTGCAACAACTCAACAGCGAGATTGCGTTGCGGCAGATGCTGAACTTCCGCCAGAAACTCGTCTGACAAAATAGAAATGTCCGGCTTCTTCAGTCCGGCCGCGTCGAAGATGTCTATGACCTTGTCCGAAGAAATGGCGCGGGAAACGATTTGCCGGACTGCCAAATCCAATTCTTCCGGCGATTTTCCGCCGCCCTCGTTGATGCTCTTGGCCAGCAGTGCCCGGACTTCCTGAAAGAATCCGACTTCATCGCGAATCTCCAACGCCTCGTCATTCGGCACGGCCAGCGCAAATGCCTTGGACAATTCCGACACGGCTTGCAAATACCGTTGCTTGCCGTCCTTTTGCCCCAGCACATGCTCGGCGGCTTGCGCAATGAGCGGCAATCGTTTCGCCGCCGTGGTTTCAGCGGCAGCACCAAAATCAAATCCGTGCATGATGCCGCAAACGCGCTCATACCGTTCCAGCATCACGGCGACGGCTTCTTCCTGATCCAGCGTGATGTCGCCTTTGCCCTTGCTGTTCGTGTAATCGGCCAGCGCCTGTTTCAATTCCTCCGCCAGACCGAGATAATCCACCACCAGACCGCCGGGCTTGTCTTTGAAAACCCGGTTCACCCGCGCGATGGCCTGCATCAGCCCGTGACTGCGCATCGGCTTGTCTGCATACATCGTGTGCAGGCTGGGCGCGTCAAAGCCCGTCAGCCACATGTCGCGCACGATGACAATCCTGAACGGCTTCTTCGGGTTTTTGAACGCTTTCGCCAGTTCTTCCCGGCGCTTCTTGCTGCGAATGTGTTGCTGCCATTCCAAAGTGTCGGAAGCCGAGCCGGACATGACGATCTTCATCACGCCTTTGTCATCGTCGTCGTGATGCCAGTCCGGGCGCAGTTTTTGGATCGCCTTGTAAAGCTCCACACAGATGCGCCGGCTCATGCAGACCACCATTGCTTTGCCTTCCATCGCGTCGTAACGCGCCTCCCAATGCTTCACCAAATCCTCGGCCACGAGCGCGATGCGTTTGTCCGTGCCGACCATCGCTTCCAGTTGCGCCCACTTCCGGCGCAGACTTTCCTTGACGGTCGCCTCCGCATCCTCCGTGACTTCGTCAAAATTCGGGTCAATCTTCGGACGCTCCTCCGGCTTCAAATCAATCTTCGCCAGCCGCGCCTCGTAATAAATCGGCACGGTGGCCTTGTCTTCCTTCGATTGCAGGATGTCGTAAACGTCAATGTAATCGCCGAACACGGCCTGCGTGTTCTTGTCGCCGCTTTCAATCGGCGTGCCGGTGAAGCCGATGAACGACGCCTTGGGCAGCGCATCGCGCATGTGCTTGGCGAAGCCGTCAATGAAATCGTATTGGCTGCGGTGCGCTTCGTCGGCGATGACCACGATGTTGCGCCGGTCAGAAAGCAGGGGATGCTTGCCGCCTTTTTCATCGGGAAAGAATTTCTGAATCGTGGTGAACACCACGCCGCCGCTGGCGACATTGAGCAACTCGCGCAAATGTTCCCGGCTCTCCGCTTGCACCGGTATTTGCCGCAGCAACTCCTTGCAAAACGAGAACGTGTCGAAAAGCTGGTCGTCCAAATCGTTGCGGTCGGTGAGCACGACTACGGTGGGATTCTCCATCGCCGGGTGCTGAACAATTTTTCCGGCGTAGAACACCATCGAAAGACTTTTGCCGCTGCCCTGTGTGTGCCAGATGACGCCCGCGCGACGATCACCCCCTTGATTCGTAGCAGCCGAGGTAACGAGGCTCTGACTAATTCCCGATTTTGAAGTTTGAGCCTCCTCACGTCGGCTGCTACCAGGTAAGGGATTTGCCGCCACGCCCGCCGCCTTCAACGTGGATTCCACCGCTTTGTTGACGGCGTGGAATTGATGATAGCCCGCCAGCTTCTTCACGACCTTTTCGCCGTCGTCTTCAAACACGATGAAGTTGCGAATTAAATCCAACAAGCGGAGCTTGTCGAACACGCCTTTGAGCAGCGTTTCCAGTTGCAACGAACCGGGCGGGACAAGCTCCTTGCCCGTGATGGTGCGCCACGTCATGAACCGCTCCCAATCCGAGGTGACCGTGCCAAGTCGCGCTTCGTGACCGTCGGAAATCACCAGCAGCGCGTTCGAGTGGAACAGCGACGGGATTTGCGCCTTGTAAGTCTGGAACTGATCGAACGCCTTGCGGATGGTGGCCTGTTCATCCGCAATGTTTTTCAGCTCCAGCACCGTCAGCGGGATGCCGTTAATAAAGACGACGACGTCCGCGCGCCGGTTGAAATGGCCTTCCTCCACCGTGAACTGATTGACGGCGAGAAATTCGTTGGCTTCGGGATTCGCAAAATCAATCAGCCAGACCTTGTCGTGAACAATTTGTCCGTCCGCATTGCGAAACTCCACGTCCACGCCTTCCACCAGCAGCCGATGAAACGCTCGGTTGTTTTCAATGAGCGTAGGATGGCTGATGAGCCGGATTTTTCTAAGCGCCTCTTCGAGTCCTTCCAGCGGAATTTCGGGATTCAAATCCTCCAGCTTGGTTTGCAGCCGGTCGAGAAGAAAAACCTCCCGAAATGATTTCCGTTCAGCGCCTGGTTCTGCGGGGGCCAGATAAGGCCCATAGACGATTTGATAGCCCAACTGCTGGAGCCAATCCAGTGTGGCAAGTTCAACGTGTTGTTCGACTAAATTTTCGGACAATTTTGCCTCCAAGGTGCTAAGCGGTGCATAACGCTGACACCCCGGCCGGAATGGGTTGGAACTCCTCACCGCTGCAAGGCTTAAATCCATCGGGCCAACATGCGTGCATCCGGCAAAGCAACCGCTGCTGCAAGGGTGCATCGTGGTTCACGCGATGCACGAAAATCTTAATGAAGTCGGGATGGCACCCTTGCATGATCTTCCAAACATCCTGCGCCAGATACCGAGGAACATAGCCCAACATGAACCGCTCCCCCTCAACCGTGCGCAATGCCACCGCATTGTTGTCGGTTTCATTCATTAAGTCCGGCATCAAATAAAGCGGTTCTCCCTCTTTCAAGGACTGAACTCGTTCCTTGGCCGAATCGGGCATATAGCGCAACCCATGCAGAAAAAATTTATTCAGGTAGCAGGCTTGGTTATCAGGCACCGGACATGGAAAAACTTCGATCAAATCGGTGCGGCGGATGCCCTCGGTCACACCCAGCAACATCAGCGGATCGGGCGGATTGGCGGGATCAAAACCGCTCCATTTTAGGAACGCCTCATATTCTGGACGCGACTTAGGCAATAAACGATTGGCAAAAATGGGAAACAACTCGTCGGATTCGTAAATGTCGTCCAGTTTCTCCATGCCGCTGAACGGCGTGAAACCTTTGGCGGTTTTCGCACCCTGAGTGTAAACGAAGCGGTAAGTGCCGTGGTCAAATTCCAGCCGGCCAATGGGACTCCATCCGCCATTGTGTGGCTCGCTCGACCGCGAGGCGACGAGAAGTGTGCTCATGATAAAAATTATAGCAGCAACCGACGCTGGTTAATACTTAATAGCGCCGAGGTAAATTGTCTAGTAATTGGCGACATCCGCTGGGGCGGAACCTCCGCCAAAATTGCGTCCACCACATCAGAACCGATACCGGCCAATTTTGCCAGCCAGATTTTGGCCGCGTTTGGGTCAAGCTGCGCGAAATGTCGGAAAACGTCCAGCGTCGACAGCGTTTTTTTATCCTGTATGGCGTGATAAAAACCGGAACGCGCCCGCGCCGCAAAATGCTCCACGCTCTGGTTCTGATCCCGCGTTTGCAGGCGGGCCTTGCGTTCTTCATCGGTCAAATTTCGCGCGAGTGAAGCACCATGGTCGTAGGTTGGGGCGAGAGAAATCTGGCTGTCATCCAAAATGGCACCCCAATTTTGGTGATGCCGATCCTGATTGGCCACCCAGGCATCGAGCATCACATAGCCGACGAACACGCCGAGCGCCGTGGAGATGCCGGCGGGGGCGTGTTCCATCCAAACCGGCGACGGCGCGTTCAAGAGGGGCAACACCGCGGCGACGGCGTCCACAGTGTGGGCGCTGACACCATATTTCACCGCCGACTTGACGGGATATTGTGGATCGCGAACATACAAAAGTTGGTTGCCCAAAATCAGAACCAACGGCCGGGGCACAAAGGTGGGACAAATCACGCCCGGCTGTATGGGTTTGGCACCCTCGAATTCGTGGGCAAGTTCGTATTCGATGTGCGGCAGGCCGAGCAGTCGGGCGAGCTCGCACACGACTTTTTCCGCCCAATCTTCCCCCGTGCCACGCTCCTCTGCCTTGAACAGAAATCGTCTTCCATCCACCGTGAACCAGAATTTCCGCTTCGTGCCGAGATACTCAATGTCCTCGGACTGCGTCTGGTCAACTTTGCGGATGGGAAACATGGCAGTTTATTTGGCGGGCACGCGCAACTCGCCCGACAGCAGCTTCGGCAGCAGCGCGTCGCGCAGCGCGGCGAGCGTGCGGGATTCTTTGAGATTGGAAACGACGCGGCGATGCAACGGTTCAACCTGCTTTTGGAAATCATCAAGCAGCGGCTTTGGCGGAACGATCACCGGCAACGAACGAAAGTTGCCCTTGCTGATTTCCATGAAGGTTGTGCCGTTGGCTCGGCCTTCGATCGCATCCATGTTTGTTTTCGTCCAGAGGCGGACATAATGGTTTGGCAGCGAGCCGTCGCAAATCATCGCAATGAAACCTTGATTGATTGCAACCGGCACTTCCGCAATGACGAGGTAGCCGATGGGAGCGCGCGAAGAAAGCAGAACTGTTCCGACTGTCAGCAGGCCCGAACTGATTTGTTGAATTCCGGCGTCTGTGATTTTCCGTTCGGTTTCCAGCAACACGGGGCTGTTGAGATTCGACAAATCTTTTGGTGTCGCCCAGTAATGCGTGCCGCCTTCCCAAAACTCAGGCTTGGTCGTGCTGGGCGTGCTGCCGCCAACGACGCGAACTTCTTCGCCGATGGTGGATGTGCGCCAGCCTTTGGGGAGGGCGGATTGGGTGGCGTCCACGAACCAGGATTTGAACAGGCTCTGGGCCAGCGCCTCCAGCGTCTCGTTCATCCGCCGGTTCAACTCAATCTTGTCGTCCAGCGCTCCAACCACACCAGCTATGGCCTTCTGTTCTTTAGGTTCAGGAACACAAATTTGAATTGGAGTAATGAAGTTTCGGTTGAGCGATGGCTGTGCGCTGCCTGAATTGTAGCGGCTAAAATCAAGTGACTTTAGAAAATAATAGGCGAACCGCGTATCATTACCGCGAAAATCAGTCACGTAGAGCGCGGTATTGTGCGGCCAATAATCTACCGGGCAAAAGTGAACTTGCCCAAATGATGCTCCGCTCCGCCCAACGACAACTCCCGGCCCTTTTGCTTTTGCCGTGTCGTGAGAACCATTCATTCCAGCAGAACCCATAACCGGAACATTGCCAGAACGGCGTTCACCATCGGTGAGGTCGTGGCCACGTTGCAGGCTCACGAAATCGCCAAGAGTCATTTCCCGCCACTTACTCACTGCCGGCCTCCTTTCCCGGCGGGCGCGGGTGGCCGGGCGGCGGACGCCACCCCGCGCGGGCCGGCCAGTGCTAGGCTCTCCAGCGACTGAAGGGACTTCAGGGACGAAAGGGGGCGCGGCATTTTGGTCGTTTGAGTCGCTGAAGTCATTTCCACCCTCCTTGCTTGGCGCGGGCAGCCAGCCGGGCGCGGGTCATGCGCTCGCGCAGGCCGCCTTCTTTCAGGAAATCCTGCTCCAGCCGTTTGAGTTGCTGGTCGAGCAGGTAGTTGGCCTGGTGGATGAGGCAGATGAGAATGTTGGCCACCACCTCGGCAGGGCGTGTTTCGATATAAATCCTATACGACTCATAAGACGTATCGGGCTTTGCGCCGAGCTTGCGCACATACAATGCCTCTTTGGAGTTTTTGTCCCAGAGGCGCAGGCCGTGCTGGCGCAGGTAGTCTTTATAATCTCCCAGCAATTCCTCCAGACTGCCCCGCGCGACACTGGTGAGTTTGATTTCACTCTCTTTGGAAGTGCCGGAGACCTGGCTGCCTTCGGCGATGTTCTTGTTGCCGCTGCGCGCGGCCTGCACCATCTGATCGGTGGTGCGAGATTTCCGGTCTATGAAACGCTCGCAGAAACGCACGGTGGCGTCGTAGATGATCTGGGTTTTGGGGTAGGAAAAGAGTTTTTCGTAGCCGCCGTGCGGGGGAATGAAGCCTTCATGCGACGGAGGGGACGGAGGCAACGGATGGCGGGCATCGGTCGCCTTAGTTTCATCGGTCGCATTTTTCCTGCGCTCAGGCATGGCTCAGGGATTTCAAGTTTTGGCGGATGGCTTTTTCCAGTTTCGCCGATTCCGCAAATTGTTCTTCAAGCGTTGCGGTAAGGCGTTTCATCTTTTGCTCGAACGGTTCGCCGTCGTCTTCAACATCAGCCGCGCCTACATAACGTCCGGGAGTGAGGACGTAACCGTGCGTCTGGATTTCTTCGAGTTTAACAGATTTACAAAAGCCGGGGAGGTCTGAATAGGACGAGTGGGACTTCTGCGACGGATGGCCGCTGCGCCAGGCGTGGTAGGTGTCCGCGATTCTGGAAACTTCTTCGGCAGTCAGTTCGCGATGGATGCGGTCAATCAACACGCCCATTTTCCGCGCATCAATGAACAAGGTTTCGCCACGCCGGTTCCGAGGTTTGGGACTCGTGGAACTCGCCCCTCCGACTTTGTTGCGGGCCAGAAACCAGAGGCAGACGGGAATTTGCGTGGTGAAAAACAACTGGCCGGGCAGCGCGACCATGCAATCCACGAGGTCGGCTTCAATCAAGGCTTTGCGAATCTCGCCTTCGTTCGAGGTTTGCGTTGACATTGAGCCGTTGGCCATGACGAATCCCGCCACGCCCACGGGCGAGAGGTGATGGATGAAATGTTGTATCCAGGCGTAGTTGGCGTTGTTCACCGGCGGCATCCCGAATTTCCAGCGCACGTCCTGCCGCAGGTTTTCGCCGCCCCAATCGCTCATGTTGAACGGCGGGTTGGCGAGAATGAAATCGGCCTTGAGGTCGGGATGCAAATCAGATCGGAAGCTGTCGGCGTTGCGCGGGCCGAGATTGGCGTCAATGCCGCGAATGGCGAGGTTCATCCGCGCCAGTTTCCAGGTGGTGTAGTTGGATTCCTGCCCGTAAACCGCGATGTCGCCCACGCGTCCGCCGTGTTCTTCCACGAATTTTTCCGATTGCACGAACATGCCGCCCGAACCGCAGCACGGATCGAACACGCGGCCTTTGTAGGGTTCAAGCATGGCGACGAGCACCTGCACGACGCATTGCGGGGTGTAGAACTCGCCGCCGCCCTTGCCTTCCGCGCTGGCGAATTTGCCGAGAAAATATTCATAGACGCGCCCGAGCACGTCCTTGGACTTCGCCGCCGATTCGTTGAAGCCGATGTTGCTGATGATGTCCACGAGTCCGCCGAGCCGGACTTTGTCGAGGCTGGGCCGGGCGTAATCGCGCGGGAGAACACCCTTAAGAGTCGGGTTTTCCCTTTCGATGGCAATCATTGCCTCGTCAATGACCTTGCCGATCTCCGGCGATTTGGCTTTGGCCTTGATAGTGTGCCAGCGGGCTTCGGGCGGCAGCCAGAAGACATTCGCGGCCATATATTCGTCGCGGTTCTCGGCGGCGTCGGCGCGTTGCGGCTCGTCCTTGATGAACCATTCGCTTTTGGGATTGGAGAAGCCGAACAGCAGTTGCTCGCGTTTTTCCTCGAAGGCGTCGGAGATGTATTTCAGGAAGATGAGGCCGAGGCAGACGTGCTTGTATTCCGAAGCGTCCATGTGCCCGCGCATCTTGTCGGCGGCGGCCCAAAGCTGGGCTTCAAAGTCGAGGGCGGAGCCGTTGGCGGTTTTTGGGTTGTTGCCTTTAGCCATAAGAGAGTCCCTCCGCATCGTAGGATGGACAGTGACATTTGCAAGCAAGATTGACCTCGGAAGAGGGGGCAGTCATCCTGTCCGGGTTGCGCTCACAGGAAACCAGCACCGCGCCAGGCAAAGATTATGTCGGAACCAAAACAGGAGCTGCTCCGGAACCTCCCTTCCGTCACCGAATTGCTGAAGAGCGAGACCGTCGCCAGCTGGCTTCAACAACACCCCCAGTCGCTCGTCACCGATTGTCTGCGCCGCGCCCTCGCTGGTCTGCGACAACAAATTCTCGATGACGCCGCGGGCCGGTGCGGCGCGCAACACATCACCGCCGACGCGGTGCTGGCACAGGCGGAAAAATTTCTCCAGCACGCCACCGAGCCGCGCGTGCGCGAGGCCATCAACGCCACCGGCATCATTCTCCACACCGGCCTGGGCCGCGCGGTCTTTCCCGGTTGCGTCGTGGATTCGATGATTTCCGGATTGAAGGGTTACGTGAACCTGGCCGTGGATCGCGATTCGGGCGAACGCGTCGAGCGGGACGAACTGATTGAACCCCTGCTCACCGAACTCACCGGCGCGGAAGCGGCGACGGTCGTCAACAACAACGCCGGCGCCACGCTGCTGGTCCTGGCCGCGCTCGCGGCGCGCCGCGAAGTCGTCGTTTCGCGCGGCCAGCTCATCGAGATCGGCGGTTCATTCCGGCTGCCCGACGTGATGACTCAAAGCCGGGCGCGGCTGGTCGAAGTGGGCACCACCAACCGGACGCACCTCAAGGATTATCGCAACGCTATCACGGAGAAGACCGCCGCGCTCATGCGCGTGCATCCGAGCAACTATCGCGTCGTCGGTTTCACCAGCGAAGTGCTACTGGCCGAACTGGCCGAACTGGCGCACAGCAAGGGTTTGCTGATGATTGACGATCTCGGGGCGGGCGCGTTGCTGGATTTGCGCCGGTTCGGATTGCCGCATGAACCGACCGTCCGCGAATCCATCGAAGCCGGGGCAGACGTGATCCTGTTCAGCGCCGACAAGCTGATTGGCGCCAACCAGAGCGGCATCATCGTCGGCCGCAAGGAGGCGATTGCCAAAATCCGGAAGCATCCGTTGATGCGGGCGCTGCGCGTGGACAAGACCTGTATCATGGTCTTGGAACGCACCCTGCACCTGTTCCGCGATCCCGAACTGCTCCGCCGTGAGCATCCAACCTATCGCATGATGACCACGCCACCTGACGCCCTCCAGCGCCGCGCCGAGGCGTTGGCCCAGGCCGTCCGGGAAAAAGCGCCGCGCGCAAAGGCGGACATTCACACGAGCCAGGCTTATCTGGGCAGCGGTTCGTTGCCGGAGGAGGCCATACCCAGCTTCGTGGTGAGCGTCAGCCTGCCCGGCATGAAAGCCGCGGAACTGGCGCGGGCGCTTCGACTGGACCGGGCTTGTGTCTTTGGACGCATCGAACACGAGCGGGTTTTGTTGGATGTGCGGACTATCACCGACGAGCAGGTGCCGGCCATTGCCGGGGCGTTGGGGAGAATCGGGAAAAAGGCTGAAGGCTGAAGGCTAAAGGCTAAAATCCATGAAAATGTCTCCACACCTTTTGCGTTTTAGCCTTCAGCCTTTAGCCTTTGGCCTTAATTTGTGACTTCCCGCCGCAACATCATGCTCGGCACCGCCGGGCACGTGGACCACGGCAAGACCGCGCTGGTGAAGATGCTCACCGGCTGCGAGACTGACACGCTGGCCGAGGAAAAACAACGCGGCCTCACCATTGACCTCGGCTTCGCCCCCTGCCAGTTGTCGGATAAACGCGTGGTCGGCGTCGTGGACGTGCCGGGCCACGTGGATTTCATCCGCAACATGGCGGCCGGCGCGCATGGCATTGACGTTGTCATTTTCGTGGTCGCGGCGGACGATGGCATCATGCCGCAGACGCATGAGCACCTTCACATTCTCACGCTCATGGGATTGCGTCACGGGCTGGTGGCGCTCACCAAGGTTGACCTCGTTGATCCGGCCCGGCGCGCTTTCGTAATCCAGGACCTGCGGCGGTTGCTCGGGAACACATTTCTGGCGGAGGCGCCGATTTGCCCGCTCTCCAACGTCACCGGCGAGGGCTTTGACGGTTTTTTTGACGCGCTGAACGAGGTGGTCGCCAAATGTGAAAACCGCCCTTGCTCCGGCTGGTTCCGCATGTGGGTGGAGGACGTGTTCACGATCCGCGGCTCCGGCACGGTGATCACCGGCATCCCCACGCGGGGGCGCGTGCGACCGGGCGACCGCCTGTATCTGTTGCCCGCCGGCTTGTCCGGCCACGTCCGCCGCATGCAGGTCTATGGCGAAGATGCGACGGAGGGACGGGCCGGAGAATGCGTTGCGCTGAACCTTCCCGAGATTGATCATGAAGTGGTGCGGCGAGGCATGGTTCTCAGCGAATCGGAGTTACCGGCCCCGGTGACCATGGCCGAAGCTGAACTGCGAATTCTCGATTCCGTCAAGGGCAAGATCGAAGACTATCTCGAAGCGCAGTTGCACGTCGGAACGGGGGCGGTGTCAGCCCATCTGGCGATGCTTGAAAACACCGAAATGACCGGCGGCCAGAAGCAAATGATCCAGCTCCGGCTGGCCGAGCCGCTGGCGCTGGCGCCCGGCGAACGTTTTGTCGTCCGTGCCAACGTGGCCGGCTCCGGCGTCGCCGGTCTGACCACGATTGGCGGCGGACAGATTCTCAGCATCGGCAACGTGCGGCTGCGGCGGAAGAAACAATGGACGCTGGAGATGCTGGCGGCCCGGCGGGTAGCCGTCGCCGATCCGACGCGCTGGGGCGAATTGATGTTGCGCGAGAGCGCGCTGCCGGCGACCGCCGCCGAACTGCAATTGAAAAGCCTGATGCGCGCGGAAGAGATGACGGCCATGCTTGGTTCACTGCGCGCCGAAGGTCGCGCGGTCTCGACGCCCGGCGGCAGGTGGCTGCACCGCGATGTTATTCAAAAGATCGCAACTGACATCCTTGCGGCGATCCAAGCCTTTCATACCGCCAATCCGCAACGGGCGGGCATCGGCCGGGAGGAACTGCCCGCCAGTCTCAGGACCGATGATGTGCTGCTGGATCTGGCCGTGGAATCGCTGCTGCAAACGAGGCAGATTGAACACAACGGAAACGTCCTGGCCCGGGCGGGTTGGAGCGCACGGGTGGTGGATCGCGACCAGCGCTTGTGCGACCAGATTGCCGCGAAGTTGCAGCAGGCTGGCTGGGCGCCGCCCGGCGCGGAGGAACTGGCCGCGGCACTTGGCGAACCGTTGCCGCGCGTCGGTGCGATGACACGGCTGCTGGGCGAGCGCGGGATTTTGGTGCGGCTGGACGACCGCGTCTGGATGCATCGCGACGCCGTGGAGGCCGGCAAACAAACCGTCTTGAAACTTTTCGCCCGCGCGCCGATGTTCTCCACCATGGATTTCCGCGACGCGCTCGGCGTGAGCCGCAAATATGCCGTGCCGTTGGTGGATTACCTGGATAAAATCCGCTTCACCGTCCGTTCTGGAAACAACCGGACGCCGGGAGCGGAGGCGAAGAAACTGTTGCAGAAGACGTGAAGAGGGTTCTGCAAAACAGCCGTAGCGGCTTTCGGCAGAAAGCCGGACTATTTATTTTGAAGGATGCGGCGCTCTGCCGAGACGCCGCTACGGCGAATGAAACGTCCTGCAAAGGTCATTAAAATGAAAGTTGATTTTGCCAGACGCCGGCGCGTGATGGAGCGGTCACAACTGCTGGGCCACTGCATCTGCGACGTGCGGCGTCCATGCCCGTGCGACGTTTTTCGTGACGACGGGATTTGTCCGTGCGCGGGCGAGCGGCCCGACCCGGTGGACCTGTCCCAGGTCAAACTGATGGAACTGGTCCGCAACGCCGGCTGCGCGTCCAAGATTGCCCCCGACGAACTCGACGCGGTGCTGAACCGGCTGCCCGCCGTAAACGATCCCGCCGTGATTTCCGGGCTGGCGGCGGGTGACGACGCGGCGATTTACCGGATATCCGACGACCTTTGCCTGGTGCAGACCGTGGACGTGTTCACGCCGTGCGTGGACGACCCGCACCTTTTCGGACGAATCTGCGCTGTAAATTGTTTGTCGGACATTTACGCCATGGGCGGCGAACCGCGCACGGCGTTGAGCATCCTGGCGTTCCCCACCGAAAGATTGCCGGGCGAGGTGATGTATCAAATGCTCGCCGGCGCGATGGACATTTTTGAAGAGGCCGGCGTCGCCCTCGTCGGCGGCCACAGCGTCAAGGACGACGAAATCAAACTCGGCTTTGCCATCACCGGCCTGATCAATCCCAAGGTCGCCGCGGCGCTGGAAAAGCCGGCAGCCGGCGACGTGCTGGTACTGACGAAGCCGCTGGGCACCGGCGTGCTGACGTTTTGCCAGCAAATCGGGCGCGGGCATCCGCAAGGCATGGCCGCCGCCGAAATTTCGATGGCCACGTTGAACAAGGCGGCGGCGGAAGCGATGAAGGAAGCCGGCGCCTCGGCCTGCACGGACGTGACGGGTTTCGGCCTGTTCGCGCATCTCCATCGCCTGCTGCGCCCGGGCAAACTGGGCGCGGAAATTTTCGCCGATGCGTTGCCGGCATTTGCCGGCGCGATCGAAGCCCTCCGGCAGGGCGTGATCCCGGGCGCGGCCGAGCGAAACCGCGAGTATGTCGGCGAGGCGATCCGCGTGGCGCTGAACGTGGATGAAGCGCTGGTCAACCTGGGTTTCGACGCACAAACCTCCGGCGGATTGCTCATCGCCGTCCCCGCAGAGCGGCTGGATACTTTGCGCCAGGCCCTGGCCCGGCGTGGCGCCGGCGGTTTTGTCATTGGCCGGATTATCGGTCCCTCCGACGGACAAATCCATGTCAGTCAAGGCACTCCTGAAACGATCGTTCGGAGTTCCGCGTTTACGCGGCCGCCTGAAGGCGGAACTCCAAACCCAAAAAGCAAACCCATGAAATCATCAACTTCAGATTCTACCGGACAAGAACCTTCCCTCACCCGCCCGTCCGCCTTCGATGAAGCTATGGCGGACAAGCCGGGCACCCTCTCCACTCCCGGGGGACACCTCATCCGGCCTGAGGCCACCTTCTCCGCATCGAATGCGGAGAAGGGAAATCCGATGGGCGAGGGACACAATTGCTGCGCGGACCTGTTTAAAGGCGGAGGCGCGGCGAGTTCCGTCGGCGAAACGCAAAAGGCTTTCGGCGCGATGATCCGCTCGGTGCAGGCGGGCGGCGTCCTGAGCGAGAAAGCCAAGGAACTGATCCTGTTCAGCCTGGTCGTGTATAGCCGTTGTCACCCGTGTTTCGAGGCGCACTATCGCCGGGCACGCGAAATGGGCATCACGCAGCCGGAACTGGACGAGGCGGCGTGGTGCGCCATCGCCATGGGCGGCGCGCCGGTGAAAATGTTTTATCAGGAGAATCTTGAACGGTTGAAATGAGCATTCAGGCGGCAGGTTTTGGTGGTGCCGCACTGCTCGCTGGAGTGGCAAAA
>CAVUVT010000004.1:0-202661 GCA_963744965.1 uncultured Verrucomicrobiae bacterium | reverse complement strand
AAGAACCGGAAGGAACAGTCCTTGCCGTTGCATCACGACCTGGCCAAGGCATTGCAACAGCAGAAACCGGCGAACGGCAAGGCAGACGATCTGGTGCTGGTCAACGGTGTTCCCGACATGGACGAGGTTTGGACAGACTTGGAGAAGGCGGGCATTCCGTTTCTGGATGAACGCGGACGCCGAATTGATTATCACGCATTGCGGACGACATTCATCACGCGGCTCTCGACCATGAAGGTGCATCCGCGCGTGGCGATGGAACTGGCACGGCACAGCGACATGCGTCTGACGATGAAGACTTACACGGATGTTGGACAACTGCCGTTGCGCGAAGTGATGGACAGTCTCTGGGCTTTGGTTCTGACTCCCGAATACACTCCGAACTTTAGGCCCGAAGGGTCAAACGGTGTCACAGCCTGTCACTGAAAAGAGGGAGTTGAAAACTGAAAATACCACTGCAAAATAAAGGCGAAAGTCACGACTTGACTGCTGCGGTCCCGGTCTGTCACTCTGAACCCGAAAGCGGTGTAGATGGGGTTCGAATCCCCCTCTCTCCGCCAGTATTCACAATGGAATTCTGACCCAGGTACACAACTAGGCACACAAGCCAAAGTCGCTGCCTGTCCTCAACTGGCACAAGTTGTCACGGCTTCCGGCGAGCGGGAGTCTGCCACTTCCGGCCTGTCACCGGCTGGCGATACAGGCGCGCTGGAACACACGGCCGGGGCTTTTTTCTTCAGTCTTCGACTCATGGGGTTGCATACCGGATTAAGAAAATTCGCAATCCTGAACGCCCATGAAAGAAACCAAACGATTCAGGCAAGAACAGGAATCACTCCTGACAACTGATGGTAATTGGCTCATCACCTTTTCTCCCACAATTCTTCGGTCCCATGAACCGGAGCAGATGGACTTTCATGCAGCAGCAGCCTTTTTCCGGACGGCGAGGAAATTCAGATACTCAATCAATTGCTGTTTCATTTCGGTGCGCGGGACGATGGCGTCAATGAGACCGCGATCGAAAAGAAATTCGGCGGTCTGAAAATTCGGCGGTAATTCGGCCTGGGTGGTGTCCTTGATGACGCGCGGACCGGCAAAGCCGATCATCGCACCCGGCTCGGCCAGGATCAGGTCGCCCAGACTCGCGTAACTGGCCATTACGCCCGCCGTCGTGGGATGCGTGAGCACGCTGATGAAAGGCAGGTGTTGTTGCGCGTGGTAGGCGAGCGCGGCGGCGGTCTTGGCCATTTGCATGAGGCTGAACATGCCTTCATACATGCGCGCGCCGCCGCTGCTGGAGATGATGATGACGGGCAGTTCCTTTTCCGTCGCGCGTTCGATGAGGCGCGTCAATTTTTCGCCGACGACCGAGCCCATCGAACCGCCGAGGAAACTGAAATCCATCACGCCGAGCGCGGCGCGGTCTTCGCCGATTTTGCAGATGCCGGTGACCACTGCGTCCTTCAACGAAGTCCGTTTTTGATGCGATTCGAGTTTGGAGGTGTAGGTGGCCACACCGGTGAAACTGAGCACGTCCGTGCTCGTCATCTGCGCGTCCATTTCCTCGAACGTGCAGGTTTCGACCAGCGAGTGAATCCGTTCGCGCGAGCCGATGGGAAAATGGTGATTGCATTTCGGGCAAACCTTCAGGTTTTCGTCCAGTTCCTTGTCGAAAACCATGGTTTCGCACTTGGGACATTTCGTCCACAACCCTTCCGGAATGTCGCGCTTTTTGGGTTTGCCGGTGCCGAGCTTGGGCTTTTTGGGCAATGTCGCCTCCTTGTCGGTCGTCGTCGGAGTCAATGTCCCCGCCTTGATCGGCGCAGGGGCCGATGCCGGATCCACCGTTTCGAGACCGAGCGATTTCCTGGTAAAAGAAGTCGTGCTCATGGTTTGTTGAATAATACAATACTAGAGTCCGCGCGCAACTGTCCAGACGCAAACATCGCCGGCTCCCGCGGCCAGCAGCACCCGGGCGCACGCGCTCGTCGTTGCGCCGGTCGTGAAAACATCATCCACCAAAATCACCCGCTCGCCGTTCAAACGCGCGCCGGGGCGGATGGCAAACGCGCCGCGCATGTTCGCCGCCCGCTGCTGCCGCGTCAACAAGGTCTGGGTGGCCGTGGGGATGACCCGCCGGAGCAGCTTTTCGTTCAGCGGAATTTCCAGGGCGGCGCTCAGGCGCGCGGCGAGACGTCCGGCCTGGTTGAATTCGCGTTCGCGCTGTTTCACCGGATGCAGCGGAACCGGCGCGATTAAATCCCAATCCTGACCGCGCAACGCGGGCACCGCTTCGCGCAAAAAAAGGCCGGCGAGAAAATTTTCAAACCACAACTGGCGCTGGTATTTGAAGCGGTGGATTGCCTCCAGGACGCCGCCGCGGGCGACGACCGCCGAGCGCGCGGAACGGAAGTGCAGTTCCATCTCACGGCAATTCGTGCATTCAAAGGGTGTCGTGATGTCGCCCTCGAACGGCAGTCCGCAGCGTCCGCAAAACGGCGGTTTGATGAAGCGCACCTGCCGCCAGCAGCGGGCGCAAACGAAGCCGTCCCGGGCGGTTGCGCGTTCGGTTTCGCAAAGCTGGCAGATTTCGGGATAGAAAAAACCGAGGCCGGTGCGGGACCACTTTTGAATTGGTTCGACGAGGGCGGTCATCGTGAAATCGCAAACGGTTCGCGCGCCGGTTGGAGGGGCAGGTATTTGACAACCGCGAGCGTGGCGGCGAGCACCATCAAGGCGAGCCAGCCGTCAATCAATTTGCCCGTGCCGCAGAACCAGGTCGCGGCATGCGGCGCGCCGGTTGTGAATGCGTCGTAAGTTTTCAGCCAGAAAATCCAGCCCGCGTGCAGGCCGATGGAAAAATAAAGGTTGCCGGTGCGCTGATACGCGAGGCCGAGCAGGAAACCGGCGAGCGTGAGATTGAAAAAACCGGGAACGAGCGTGTGGAAATCCGCAAAGCCGCCCAGCATCCGCGGGAGCAGGATCAGTCCTGAATCCCAGGCGACCGGACCGGTAAATTCCGCGCGTTGCAGGAAATGGACGAGCGCGAAAATCACGCTGCTGGCAATCAATGCGAGCTGCCAGTGAAGAATCCTCCGCAATCCGCCAAAAATGCCCCCGCGAAACAGAATTTCCTCGATGGTGGCGACGATGGCGGCCATGGCGACGGCGTTGGAAAGGGTTCCCACGATTTTGTGGGCGGACAGGCCCTGAACAAAAACGCGATCACCGCTGCCGATGGCGGTTCCGGCGACTACGGCCAGCGAGACGAAACCCAGCAGCAAACCGCCGGAAAGTTTTTTCCACTGGCCGTGAATCTGGACCAGGCCGGTTTCGCGCCACGAGGTCGCGCCGAGCGCGCACAGCAACGTCCAGAGTCCGGCCAGCGCGAGAATCAGCAGCGAGCGATTCACGAAGCGGTGAAACGGCGCGCTGGCGATTTGGGGAAACGAATGCCCGGCGGCTTGCGCGAGCCGGTAAAGCCACGGCGCGAGCAAAGCGCCGCCGATAAACACCACAACCAGATAAATGACCAGCGCCCGGAGCGGTCGCATGGCGCGACAATACGTTTTCGCGCATTTCAAGCCAAGCGCGAATTCCTGCCCGATAACGGAGTCGTCGTGCGTCCACAGATCGGCGTACGCACAGGTTTTGCTCGCGTTGCGGCGGGGAATATGTTATGCAATCGGCAAATATGGCGAGCAGTTTACAAAGGCCGGAAGACACCGGGCGAACGACCCCGGAGCGATTTGGCCGGTTTTATCCGCAGGAACTCATCAACAGCGGCGGCATGGCCGAGATCTGGCTGGTGACCGATAATCGCGGCAAACCTTACGCGTTGCGGAAATTGAAGAACCGGTTGCGGTTCAATTTGCTGGCCCGCCGCCGGTTTTTGCGCGGGTGCGAGGTGCTTTCCAAAATCAATGAAAGCGATTATGTCGTCGGCTACGTGGAGCATGGCCGGCAGCGCGGAACGCTTTACCTGGTCATGGATTACATCGAGGCGGCGAATTTGAAGGAGTTGTTCGCCAAGCATGATCCGGTGCTGACGGAAAACGTCGCGCAAATTTTGATTGATATGGCGCTCGGCCTGAGCCACGTGCATGAGAGCGGCTTCATGCACCTTGATTTCAAGCCGGAAAATGTGCTGGTGACGCGCAACGGCAATGTGCGGCTGATTGATTTTGACCTCGCGCAGCCGATCCCCGAGAAACCAAAGAAAATGTCGAAGAACCCGGGCACGCCAAGTTACATGGCGCCGGAGCAGTTGCAGCAAAAACCGATTGACCCGCGCGCGGACATTTTTTCCTACGGCGTTGCCGCCTACGAATTGCTGACCAACCACAAGCCGTTTCCCGGCGAGACCCCCTCGGAAATTTTGGCCGCGCAGATGGACACTTCCGGCCCGGCGTCGCCGCGCGAACACAACGCGGACATTCCCGCCCCGCTCGAAAAGGTCGTGATGAAGTGTCTCGCGCGCGACCCGGACAGGCGGTATCCGTTCATGAGCGTGCTCGTGCGCGATTTGGAAAGCGCGCTGTATGTGTGACGGGTAAAGCCGGGTCCCGGAAATTTGGGACTGCACCGACGCGTCGGCGCTTTGAAAAGCGGTGACATGTCACCGCACTCCAAATCTGGGAAATCGAGGACGAGAACGAAGACGACCTGGTGATTACCCCAGCGGTCGCTTGAGTTGTTGTTCCACTTCCTCAATCCAATCGTTGCCGGGAAGCGCATACGGGCGGAAGGTCTCGATGTATCCTTCCCGGTCGTTGTAATAGAGCGCCCGATGCAGGCCGAGCGTGCTGGCATCCGGAGCATCAATCAGGCTGGCGGAATCGCTGGCGCTCATCTGGAAAAGCACGCGCATCTCAAATTCGGTCAGCGTCTTCCGGCCTAGAAAACGGTTCACGTTGTTGTAGGTGTCGCAGGTGGCGATGACATGAAATCCCTGACTGGGGCCTTCGTTGATGAGGCTCATGAGCACGGCGGCGGGGTTGGCGGCGCTTCCGGCGTCGGTGCTGGAAAAGCTGAAGTCATCCTCCTGCCGGAGCTTCTTGTAATTTTGCAGGCCGTGAATCAAAACAAAGGTTTCCGGCGCCCCGGCCGGCTCGGCACCGGTGCGGCTTTTTAAATCCCCGGCCAGTCCGCTCATGATTTCCGCGAGATTGCTGTTGTGGGCCTGAATGATTTCATGCGGGACCGCCTTGATGATGCGTTGCAGGAATTCACGCTGGGGGAATCCCGGAGGCGAGCTGTCGAGCAGGATGAAACGCGCGGATTTTTTTGGATACTGGGCCGCCAGCGACACGAGCGCGACGGACAGAAGGGTCAAGGCCCGCTCCTCGCTTTGCCCGACAATCAGGAGATTGCTGCCGCTTTGCTTTTGGAAAACAGCTTCGGTCGGTCCCTTGATGGAATTGGGCGCGCCCAGCCAGATGCGTGCGGTGGCGGGAATTTGTTTCCCCGATCCTTCTCTTGGGAGCGCCGGCGTCTCGCCGGCGTTTCTCGCCTGTGCCGGCGGGACGCCGGCGCTCCCAGGTTTCCCGCCAGGAGATTTCAGTAATTCATTCAATAACAGGTTTTCCTTCACATCCGCCGGGGCATTGCCTTCAAACACAAACGGCCCCGGATATTGATTCTGATTTTGATCGGCCCGCGCGCGGATTTTTGCCAGGTAGCTGTCGCGCACTTCCTCGGGCAACCACACGGTTTGGAATGGACTGTTGCCCTCGATGGAACCGGCAACATCGTTGTAAATGCCTTCGCCGGGCCGCGAAAGCAGGCGCGGGGCCGGATTGTCCTGGTCCATGATCAGGTAGGCGTCCGCCTCGTTGCACTGGAGCGCAATGCGAATGACCATCTGGCCGATGGTGGCGCGGGCCAACGTGTAGGCGCCGCCGAGGGTTTGCGAACCGAGCAGCACGTGAATGCCAAAGGCGCGGCCCTGCCGGACAATGCGATCGAGCAGGACGGCGGCGGATTGCGAAACACGATCTTCCTCCGTGAAAAATTCCTGAAACTCGTCAATGATCAGCAGCGAACGGGGCATCGGCTCGGTGCCGCCCGCCCGTTTGTAACCGGCGACGTCCTGCACGCCCAGTTTGCGGAAGAGGTCGCCGCGCCGGCGCAGTTCCTCATCCACGCGCTGCAGCACGCTCAACCCGAATTCGCGGTCGCTTTCAATGGCCACGACCTTCGCGTGCGGCAGCCGGCGGGTGCCGTAGCACTTGAATTCCACGCCTTTCTTGAAGTCAACGAGGTAGAACTCGACCTGTTCCGGGCTGCACCAGAGCGCGAGGTTGGTGATGATGACGTGGAACAGGGTGGACTTGCCGGAACCGGTCTTGCCGGCCACCAGCGCGTGCTGACGCGTGCCTTTGCCGATGGCGAGCTGCTGCAATTTGGTCGCGCCGGAACGTCCGATGGGCACGGTGAGTTCCTCGGTGGTGTCCTCCGTCCAGAGTTTGGCGTCCAAGGGGGCCACTTGATCGAAAGGCACCTCGACGCGATTGGAATCCTTGCTGCTCTGGCCGACGTCATTAAGGAATTGCGTCGCGAACTCCGGGGAGGGAGGCCGGTCGAGGACCAATCGCGTTCCGGCCTTGCGCCCGCCGGTCAATTCAAAACCCTTTTCCGTGTGGATGAGGCCGATGCTGTTTTTCCGGAGTTCATCGGGAACGAATTCCGGGGGCAGGGCGTGCCGCTGGTCCCAATGAATGAGCGTGTACACTCCGCATCGGGCGCCGCTGGCGGCGATGTTCCGTAGCCGCCGCGCCGCCGTGTCGCTGAAGTTCACCGGAAACGAGGCAATGACCAGGAAATGATATTTCTCGGCAATGCTGCCCGCCTGCGCGTTGTATTCCGTAATCGTCGCATATTCGTTGCGGAGATACATCTGGATGACCTTTTCCATGTGCTCGTTCAATTCCGCGAGCTTTTCCTCGATCTGATTGGTCTGCGTCCAGATGCGGCTGTTGATGTAGCTCTCTTCGTAATCGGCGAGGTGCATCAGCGCGGCGAAATTTTGTCCGAGACCGACGGGGTCGAAAATGGTGAAGCTCAATTTCCCCGGCGGGGTGGTGGAAAGGAGCCGGAAAATGACATTGTTGATCGTCTCAATTGCTTCGTCGCCACCGGTTTTGGCCGCTTCAAAAAGAATCGAGCCTTCGAGCGGGTAGGCGAGCGCCAGCGGGACGGAAAGCGTGGACGGGCCCGGAAGCGCCAGGCGCCGGTCTTTCGGCAGCACCTCGGCAAATTTCGCCACGTCCACTTCCAGGCGCCCGAATTTCGCCGCGTTTTTGAAATCCTGCGGCGGCGTCCATTTTTTCCAGGCGGGCGACTGCCAGTCGGGAAAAAGTTCCTCCACGGCGGCGTTGGCCGCGCGGATGGATTCATAAATCGGCTGGAGGCAATCTTTCCACTCCGTTTCCAGCACCTGCCAGCGGGCTTGGTTGTCCGCGTTCAGCTTCGCCATTTTTGCCGAGTGAGCCTCCGCAAGCTGTCCCGCCAGTGCGTCCGCCTCCTGGCGCAGACGCGCGACGTTGTCCTCGCAATCTTGTTCAATCCGTTTGAGTTTTGCGGTGTGGAGCCGCTCGTTCGTTTCCAGGGCGCGAAACCCTTTTTCATCAACTTTCTGGCCCCGGATGCCACGTGTATCATAACCCTCCTTCAAGGTCTGTTTCCATTGTTGATTGAGGGTGCGGCTTGTGTTCTCAAACTCTTTTGCGATGCGTTCCTGTTCCTGACGGCACCGCAATTCGGCCTGGTCCAGCGAACCATCATGCAACCGGCGCGCCTTCGCCAGGTTGGCGGCAATCGCGCTGGCGGCCGGTCCAGCCAGGCGCTTCCCGTGTTGATGAATCATCAATACGATCACCCAAACAAAAACCAGCGCTGCGCCCGTCACCCAATAATAAGAAATGGCATTCAATCCACGGTGGTGGAGCAGGGGAACGGAGACGCCAAATGCCAGCAGCAGCAGAATCGTCAACAGCCACATGGGCAGGTATTTGAAAATTCGCGGCAGCAGAATTTTTTCGAAGCGATTCAATTCGTTGCGGATGTCGGCCTCCAGCCGGCGAAACTCTTCGAGCAACTGGTCTTCGTCGGCGGGCAGAGCGGGTTCCGGCGAGTGCTGGTGCGGAGCCAGCAGCCGGCGGAATTTGCCGTAACCGCGAAAAGCGCTGCGGGCCGCTTTTTCCAAGGGCGCGAAAGCTTCCCGGCTTGCGGCCAGCTTGATCTTGAAATTCTCCAGGGTTGCGGCGGCATTGGACAGGCTGGCGTCCCGCTGGCGCTCTGCATCCACGGTGCTCTTCTGAAGCCAGTGCTTATGGCGTCCTTCGCGGTCGGTTCCCTCCATGACTTGCCGGTTGCACGTGAGATGGGCCTGGTTGATGCGGGCTTTTCGCTTTTCGAACCTGGCCCGGCATCTTTTCCTTTCCGCCGCCAAACCGGTTTCCGCATCAGCGATGCGTTCGGACAATCGCTCCGCCTGCTGCTGGGTTGCGGTTTCAAAGGCCTTTGTTTCCGCGGCGGTCCGGGTGTGAAACTCGCCGTTTAATTTTTCCTCCCGGCCGGCAAAATCCTGGAGGGCGCTTTGGAACCGGTCCAAAAGCGCGAGCATTTCATTGGCTCCCAGATGGCTGCTCACAATCTTTGTTCCTCAAAAGCTAAACGAAACCCGTCCCGTGCGCGAGTGTGTTTGTGAGTGGAAGTCCTGCGTGCGAAATATGCGAACCAGCATGGCGCGTTTTTTTTGCGAAAAGCACCGCCCCGTTGATTAGCCGCAAAAAAGCGCAAAGAGCACAAAAGAAAACGGAAAAACCCCCTTCGCATAAGTGAAGTCAAATTTGACAGTTTACGGGTGTTTGGACATGATTTAACTGTATGCCAGAAAACAATTGGCTTCACGATTCAATCTCCAAGATTGAAAGCTGGCGAGACAATTTACGAACCAAAAATAAGGGGCTGTATTATTTTTTGTGGGCTTTGTTATTGGTATGCGGTTACCTTTTCAGCAAACTGGCGGATTTTTTGTTTTCTAAAATTTCGACAAATTTTCAATGGGGCTGGGTTTGGGGGTGGATTGTGAATACCCTCCTAATGGGGATTGGCCTTTGTGTCTTTGCCCTTATTTTCTGCCTTGATTTCCTCAAGGCAAAGAAGCACAAAATCCCGCTGTCTTGGGAGCCGTGGATTTTAGTTTTGGCTCTGATAATTATCGCTTTGCTTCCAAGCACCAAAAAAACTCCGCCGCCGAAAAGCCCAAGGGCGTCCACAGAGTCGGAGGCAAAAATTTCTTTATCAAATACATCTGATTTGCCCATGAATCGTCCTGGAGAATCCGAACAGCTTCTGGCTGGGCAATCGCTTTCTGCTGTTTTTGCCAACATGAGGATAAAGGTTTCTTCAATTGCAAGCGACACGCCCCAAGCGGATGTTACCACCTTCGTTCCTGGGCAAGGCGATGTAACGGTGCAAGCATATCGAGGTAATCCTTTTTTCACGAATTCGTTCAACAATAAATGTTACATTGCCAGTCTTTCCGCCGTGGCTTGCTCAGATAACCCTCGATGGGTAAAAATAAAAGTGGAGCAAAATGATGACCGGCGCGCATCGTCGCCCTTGGAAAACCGCTTGCCACAAACATCCCAATGGTATTTGCGGATCAAAAATGTCGAATGCGTTCCATCAGGACAGACGCAAGTTCGGGTGCGTCCGTTTCGAGTCGAAGCCATCGTTAACAGCCAGAGATACAATTTCCCGCTTGATATGATGTTTTATTCAGGTCTGACGAACCCGATTGATTCGGGCGATACTGTCGTATTGAGGCAGGCATCGGAAAGATATTCTGTGCAATTTTTATTGATGAACTTAAGGGGGCAGTTTGTCAGACCAAATGATGTTGATGGCACTAATGTTGTGAAGGCAACGAGTGTCTCTATAGATGAATTTAACATTAATGATCTGCCAGCAGCGGGGACAAATTTTATTTCCATGATGTTACAGCCGGGACAGATAAAGATCGTTTATGAAATAACAACCAATCGGTAGTTATGCACCTCAAAGAAGCTAGACAGAAAAACAGAATGGCGCAATTCATCAGCGAAAACGAAAGCGTTATCCCCGCGCCAGCAAACATCATTTTCACGGCGTCATCAAAGCTATGGCTTTGAAAAAGTCGAAACCAAAGCAGAGAACATTGCGGAAGGTGTCTCGCGCTGGTTGAAACGAAACTCAAATTCCTTCTGTCCTGCCTTGCGGTACGCGCCTTGGCCGCCTTCAGCGTAGCGGCTTTCGGGAGAAAGCCGCCATTTGAATTCCTGTCACAGTTTGCGGCGCTCTGCCGAGACGCTGCTACGCCAGGATTTTGGCGCGCCCCGTCCGCCCGTTTCCCCTGCGGCATTCAGATTGCGGATAGTAGCAGCCGACGTCAGCCGGCTCAAACTCGCCGATGGAGTTCAGGACTTGACTTGTCCACCTCGGAACATCGCGACCGAAGCCCCCGTCTTTTGCTATTCACAGTCCTTCCTGACTTTGGTCAAAAGTTCATTCAACTTGTCCATCACGTTGACAGTCTTGTCCACGTTCGCGAAAAGTTCGGTCATGTAACGCTGTTCGAATTCCTGGCATTTGGCGTCGCGCCAGTGATTTTTGGTTTCTTCCCACCGCTTGGAAAGCTCTTTTGTGATGGCGACCAGCCGGTTTTTGCTTCCACTCAGGTTCATGGCTGTTTTTCCTCTTCGCCGGCCGGTTTGGATTCGGTCTGGGCCGCCGCCGTGCCCGCGCCGGGTGTGGAGACGCCGGCATACGCTTCCAAGGTCTTCACCACTTGGTCCAGATAGGCGACCGCGCGCTTCATGTCGGTGGCCAAAAAACTGTGGAACTGGGTGACCTGCTTGACCAGCGGGTCGGTGCGGTTCTCCAGCTCCCGGTCCCATTTTTTCAGGACCGCCATTTTGGCTTCGGCCTCGCGGTTGGTGCGTTCCGCCCGTTGTACGGCCATGAGGCACAAGGCCGTTGATTCGTGGAACTGGGAGAGCTGGGCGCTGAACAATTCCGCCCGCGCCCCCTCCAGTTTCTGGTAGCGGACGCGCGTTTCGCCTTCCCAGAGGCGGCGTTGATCATTTTGCACCCAAAGCCGGGTGCGCAGGACATCATCGCTCGCTTCTTCCAAGACGGCGCGCGCCCGGCTCAGGAATACAATCAGGTCGGCCCGGAAAGATTCCACGGCTTCAAAGGAAGTGACTTGGGCGCGGTCGGCCATGGTCAGGCGAAACGGGGTGATGGATTGATGGATTGATGGATTGATGATGTGCTGAGCAGTCGGACATCCCAACAATCCAAATATCCAAACATCCAAATATCCAACGCTTCAAGGGTTTTCATTGGCATCGTTTGGTGTCGGCGGTCAGTGTTGGTTCAGATATTCCTCGATGCGCTGGGCTTTTCGCAGCAGGTAAGGCGTGTGCTCCTTGGACAGCTCGACGAACTTTTTCAGCGCCTTCATCGCCAGCCTGAATTCGTCGGCGAACTTCTCGTGTTCCTGGTCCTGCCAGGTGTCCCCCAGCGACGTGAAGCGGGCTTGCAGCAAAACCAGCCGGTTCTCCAGGTCGGTGTTGAACCGTTGCAGTTCGTCGGCGAACCGCCGCACCTTTTCGGGGTCCATGATTGCTTGGGCCATAATTTCCCTTTCGTTGGGCTTTTGGGTGACCCGCTGATCTGGCGAATCACCGGAAGAAATCTATCACGGTTGCCTCCCGCCGCGAGTAATTTGTAACAACACAGGTCTGGAGACCTGTGCCACAGTTAACTGGAGATCCCCGCCACCGGGTAATTTGTAATCGGAAGACTGAGCTGAAGATGCTCGCCACGAGAGGTAAAACCTTTTACTGGAATCGCCAATCAACGTGCCCAGCCCATCATCCGGGCGTATTTGCTGCGCTTGCTCCCGGGGCGGCGGTTCCGCCGCCGTCTGCCAGACTTGTCATTTTGTGAAGGCGATAGTTTCGCAAATATTGAATGAACCTTCGGATTTCCAAGTAAGCTATGTTGCCATCCGCGAAGATCAGAATTGAGAGAAGAATTTTCCACATCAAGGTGTCCATGGTAGCCGGGAACAGCTTACGCCTTGCCAACTTGCGGGAAAAAAGTGATGTCCTAGCGCTTTGTTGCTGATTTCGGTTCCATTTATCCACTTGTTCCAGCCATCCGACGAGCCTGCATTACCGCCGCCTGTTTTGGCGCCATCCTGGCTCGGCATTTTATGCGATGGTGATATGGCTTGCCGGTCTTTGGGTTGAGGCCACAAGGCTCTCCACATTTGGGACAATTGCCCACTACTTTAACCGAACCAAATCGGGTGATGCGGCATGGTTTTGATCAACCGTTGAGCGCGCGTTCCAGCAAGGCTTTTTCACGTTCGCCGTAATGCAGCTTCAGCGCCTCAGCCCGCGCGGCCCCGGTCATTTTCTGCCAGGATTTCTGCAGGGCATTGATGGTTTTGTCCTCGGCGGTCCTGGCGGCGAGGCCGGCAAGCTGGAATTCAAGGAAAACGAGACACAGCGCGTCTTCGAGCACGCGGGTTTCGGGGTCGGCGGGGAAATGGTTCTTGAGGTTCAAATCCTGCACCCGGCGAATCATGTCTTCCGGGTAGCCGGCTTCGCGCAGAATGTCACCGGCTTTCCGGGCGTGAAACTTTTTAAGCGCCGCCCGCCATTGCAGATAACCGGCGCGGGTCAGCGGATAAGACTGGCGGGGAATTTCCCAGCGGCAAATATGCTGGCAGCGCGCGGCCAGGCGAAGTTCCTCGGATGCGGTCGGGCAGAGCCGCAGGACCCAATCCGTCAGCCGTCGGGCGTAAAGCAATTCCCGCGGGTGGGGAATGCCGTTGACGGTCTCGCGGTTCGGGTCGCGGGCGTTTTCCTCCTCGAAGCGGCACAACGCGGACTCGAAACGTTTTACATCGCCCGGTTGAAATGTTTCCGGCACACGTGAGATTCCTCTAAATCCAGCCGGGCCGCTTCAATGTCCATGGCAGCCGCAGCCGTGGCCGCACGAACCATCTGCCAAATCCGCCTCGCCCGGGACCCGTCCCAGTTCGATGGTTTTGGAAATGTGCTTTTGAATCGAATGTTGCATCGCGTGCAACTCTTCCTGCGCTTCGAGAAACCCGCGCGCAATGGAATTCTGCATCAGGGCGTCGCGATGTTTTTCGAAGTCGGCGATTTCCGCGCTTTCGAGCGGTTGCGACCGCGCCTGTTTTTCCTGAAGCGCCTGCCCTTTGCTCATCACCGCTTCATATTGGCCGCGCGCGCCGGGATTGGACAAAAAGGTGTCAATGCGCTTGCGGATGGAGATCATTTCCGGCTGGTCAATGATGGTCTGGCACAGTTCCCTGGTCTTGGCTTCAAGTTTTGTGGGCATAAGATGTAATTTGGGGCACAATAAACCACAGGTTCCGAAGAAAAGCAATTGGATTGACACCGCCGGGCGAATTACTAAATCCTTTGCCACACCTTATGCAATCAATTCAACTGGGCGGGATAGATTACGCCATTCTCTTCACCTACTTCGCTTTTGTCATCGGAATCGGCTGGATCCTGAAGCGCTACATGAAAGGCAGCGCGGACTTTTTCCTTTCCGGCCGCTCCATTCCGGCCTGGGTCACGGGGCTGGCATTCATTTCCGCCAACCTCGGCGCGCAGGAAGTCATCGGCATGGCCGCCAGCGGTGCGAAATACGGAATCATGACCAGCCATTTTTATTGGGTCGGTGCAATCCCGGCGATGGTCTTTCTCGCCATTTTCATGATGCCGTTTTATTACGGCTCCAAGGCGCGTTCCGTGCCGGAATATCTGAAAATGCGTTTCGATGAAAAAACCCGCGGTTTCAACGCGATTTCGTTTGCGGTGATGACGGTGTTTTCATCCGGCATCTCGATGTATGCCATGGCGCGTCTGCTGGAAATTCTTCTGGGCTGGAACTTTCATGCGAGCATCGCCATTTCCGCCGTCATCGTGCTGGTTTATATTTTTCTGGGCGGTCTCACCTCGGCGATTTACAACGAGGTTCTCCAGTTCTTTATGATCGTGTTCGGCTTTGCACCGCTGGTTTTTCTCGCGCTCAAGGATGTCGGTGGCTGGAGCGCGCTGAAGGAAAAACTCATTCCCGTGGCGACCAGCCAGGGGTATGCCCCCGGAACCTGGACGGACTCCTGGTCGCACATGGGCAGCACGACGGCCAACCCGATGGGCGTGGAATGGTTCGGCATGGTGATGGGCCTGGGCTTCGTGCTTTCATTCGGCTATTGGTGCACGGACTTCCTCGTCGTACAGCGCGCCATGGCGGCCAACTCCATGTCCGCCGCGCGGCGCACACCATTGATCGCCGCCATTCCCAAAATGCTTTTCCCCGCGCTCGTGATTTTGCCCGGCATGATTGCCATCGCGCTGCACTATGCCAGCGGAAATCATTTTCTGCCCGTGAGCGCGGACGGCACGCCGGATTACAACATGACCATTCCCACGTTGCTGGCGAAATATCTGCCCACCGGACTTCTGGGAATCGGGTTCACCGCGCTGATGGCGTCGTTCATGTCCGGCATGGCGGGCAACGTCACCGCGTTCAACACCGTCTGGACTTACGACATTTATCAGAGCTACCTCGCCTCAAACAAATCGGACAATCACTACCTCTGGATGGGGCGGATGGCCACGGTGTTTGGCATCATCATCAGCATCGGCTGCGCCTACCTCGCGGCAAAATTCAACAACATCATGGACATGCTCCAACTGGTGTTCGGTTTTGTGAATGCGCCGCTGTTTGCGACGTTTCTGCTGGGGATGTTTTGGAGACGCGCGACCGGCCACGGCGCATTTTGGGGTCTGCTGGGCGGCACCCTCGGGGCGGCGATTTTCCACGGACTGGCGATTCCCCAGGGCGCGACGCCGGGAATCAAGGGCGGCTGGATCGCGCAGCAATTCCATTTTCACAACGAAATGGGCCAGAACTTTTACATGGCCATGGTCGCGTGGACAACCTGCTTTGCGCTGACGGTTTTGATTTCACTGGCCACCAAACGGAACAAGACGGACGCAGAATTGAAAGGCCTGGTCTATTCGCTCACGCCCAAGATAAAATCAGGGAACGAACCGTGGTATAAACAACCCGCGACCCTCGGCGTGATCGTGCTGATTGCCACCCTCATCCTCAACCTCATCTTCTGGTAAATCCAAACCATATCATCCCATGAAATTTGACCTTCGCCTGCCCATCGGAATCCTGTTCAGCCTTTACGGCGCTGTGCTCGTGGTTTTTGGCGCGATCAGCGACAAGGAACTTTATGCCCGCTCGCTGGGTTACAATGTCAACCTCTGGTGGGGGCTGGCCCTGCTCATTTTTGGCGCATTGATGTTGCTCGGCGCGCTGAGGAGCCGCAACAGGAACGAGGATGGAAAATAGATGATGGAAGATGGCGATAATTCGGATACCGTTTTCCATTCTCCATCCTCCATCCTCAATTCTCGTTTAATGCGATGACACTCAAAGATCTTGCCGGCCACACGGTCCAGCGGTTCGTCCAGGTTTATGGACGCCAGCCGCGCTGGATAGCCGCCGCGCCGGGCCGTGTCAACATCATCGGCGAGCACACCGACTACAATGACGGCTTTGTGCTCCCGATGGCAATTGAGCGTTACACCGTCATCGCCGCCGATCATCCGGCCAAAGACACGAAACAAATCCAGCTTCGCTCCACCTGCGAAGACCAGCCCGTGACGATTGATCTCGCCCGGCCGCTGAAGCCGTTCCCGAAAGGCGCTTGGGCGAACTATCCAGCCGGGGTCATTGCCGGGTTCCTTGCTCGCGGACTGAATCCCGGCGGCTTCGACGCGCTGATTCATTCGACGGTGCCGCTGGGCGGCGGCCTTTCCAGCAGCGCCGCTCTGGAAGTGGCGACCGCCACGCTGCTGGAAGTCATCACCGGCCGGAAACTCGATCCGGTTGAAAAAGCGCTGCTCTGCCAGAAAGCCGAGCACGACTACGCCGGCATGCCGTGCGGCATCATGGATCAGTTCATGTCCGTCATGGGCCGGGAAAACCATGTCCTGTTGCTCGATTGCCGCTCGCGAAAACCGGAATTGGTGCCGATGAGCGATTCATCCGTCACGGTGCTCATCATCAATACCAACGTGAAACATGAATTGACCGGCAGCGAATATCCCGCGCGCCGCAAACAGTGTGAAACCGCCGCAAAAATCCTCGGCGTGCCTTCCCTGCGCGACGCCACCGCCGACTTGCTGGAAAGCATGCGGAAGAAAATGGACGAAGTGGTCTTCCGCCGGGCGCGCCATGTCGTCGGCGAAATCGAACGCACCGTTCATGCCGCCGAAGGTGTCCGAGCCTCCAACTGGCCGGCGGTGGGCAAGCTCATGTATGCCAGCCACCGTTCCCTGCGCGACGATTACGAGATCAGTTGCCAGGAACTCGATGCCGTGGTCGAAATTGCAGAAGCCATCGGCATTCCCGGCGGGGTTTACGGCTGTCGCATGACCGGTGGCGGATTTGGCGGTTGCGCGGTGGCTGTGGTGAGAAGCGATGCCGTTGAAGCCATCTCCAAAAAGATTGCCGCTGACTACAAAAGGAAAACCGGCATCGAAGCGACGATTTTTGTTTCGCGTCCGGCGGCGGGCGCAACGGTGCTCAAAGCCTGAAACTTTTTCGGAGGGGTAAACGCTGCGAGAAAAACTGAGAATTTGCAGCCTATCCTCATATTAGATGTCATGGACTTGAATGCTGAACTCTTTTCTCTCTCTGGCGTAGCCACAAAAGCAAAATCACTGCCTGCACCGGCAACAGGAACCAGCGCAAAGACCAAGCCATGATCGATAGTGCATTGAACAACGTAGGAAAGCCGTAATCCCAAAAGTTGGTCTGACTGGGAAATGGCTCAAAACAGGCAAATGCGCCAATCGGTTGGTCAATCATACCCACTGCTTTACCACCGGAGAAAACAACTGCTTTGTATGACATGCTATCGGTCTGCACGAATTGGAAAATATCGAGCTTTTCTTTCGCCACAACGCGGGCAAATGGGTGTCCGTGCAGTATCAGACTTAGCCGAACTGAAGAGTATGGCAACGTGAGCGAAAAGGCAAAAAGCAACAAAGGCGCAAGAAGCGCAACAAATCGGAATGTGCGTCGGGGTGACATCTAACAGATAATCGGCGGCTTGTTCTGCAGCCTATCATTATTCATGTCGCCAAGGTGTTCCGATTGTAAGCTGCTGTCCATCACAATTAGGTTTTGGAATCAGGCGCCAACCCGTGCTGGCAAAGACTGCACGTTCAATCACCCAAACACATTCCCACTCGCCAGGTGGTTTCCACCCCACGAATCGTTGAGTGGAACGGTTTTGCGCTTGCCGGCCATCATCACACCAAAAACATCTTCACGAATAAAATATTATTCCATCAAGAATGCGTTTTGGTGTTTACCCCTCCATCACACAACGGGCCAAGTCCGCTTCTGATACTGATAAGAAACCGGTTTAACGCGGTAATTTAACAACGGGAGCCGGAGAAACAACGAGTCTGGAGTGCCGACGGAGCAAAAAACCAAAAGCGAAGGCACCAAAGCCAAACAAGGCGAGGGCTGATGGCTCCGGCACCGGTGAGCCATAAACCACAAACGAGGGACTGTTATCAACTGCGCTGACAGACCACGAGCCCCAAGCATTCGCGTTTGAATCGAATTGACTGAAGCCGCTAATGCCAGTTGCAAGGCTGTTCCACCATTCAAAATCCGATTTTTCGGATACGCCCGGGGCCGCAATAATCCAATACGTTGTGTCGGGCGCGAGCGTAAGTCCAGTTGCGGTGAAAAGAGCACCGCCTTGGGTGATGTTGGCGGGGTTTGAGAAGGTGCCAAGGCTGCTGCCTGGCGTCCCGCCGGCGTCGCTGTAGAGCGACAGAGTCAGATCGCTGGTATTGCCAAAAAGTCGGGAAATAACCAGTTCCACCGAATCCACAGTGTACATGTTGTTGTCCGTCGTAAACGGAACTGACTCGGATAAGTTGTAAGAACTCACCCCAAACTGCGGCCCGGAAGCGTTTCCATTGCTTATCGTTTGTAGGATGTTATTGGGATCGTAATTGCCGTAAATAACATCGCTGCCGCGAACCTGTGAGGCGATGATGAAGCAGACTGCTGCCAGCCCGAGGACGTTTAAATTGCTTCCGTTACGCGGGAAAAATATGCTTTTGAATGCAGTGAAACTCATGCGATTGATAATTCCACTAACACATCCTTAAGACTGCCAATGCAGGTGAGTGCGGGGGACAGTGCTTGTCGCTCCTGTTGTCAGATTATCGTACAGCGGTGTCTCATTATTGAGCATTGTTCTTTTATAACAGTAAATTGGAGGTTGTCAAATGGATAAAACGGGCAAAAGGCAAGTCTTAAAAACACCGTCGAGACGCTATACACCCCGAATTTATTTGGCTTTTAACCTGATACCACTGCACGGAACGCACTGCTCCAAAAAAATATCAGTCCCCCAAGCACGTTCCCACGCGCCGGGCGGTTTCAACCCAGGAATGGTTGGGCGGGACGGTTTTGCGCTTGCCGGCCACCTTCACGAGCGGGACCGGCTCCGTGCCTTCACCGCGGGCGGCCACCATCACGCCAAAAACATTTTCTTGAATCAAATCCGCGCACGCGCTGCCGAGCCGGGTGGCGAGCAACCGGTCCGCCGGCGATGGCGTGCCGCCGCGTTGCACGTAACCGAGGATGGTAACGCGCGATTCGAGGTGCGTGAGTTCCTCAAGCTGTTTGGCCAGCCGGAGCGTGTTGCCGGTGTGCCGGGCTTCGATCGCGGCCAGCTCCATTTTGGCGTCGTTTCGCTCGTGCGGGTTGCGCGCCCGGTCCCGGCGGTTTTCGGCGGCGGCAAAGGCGCGCGCGTCTTCCACGCTCATCGCGCCCTCGGCCACGGCCACAATGCTGAAATTGGTTCCGTGCCGGCTGCGACGCCGGATGGCCTCGACAATTTTATCAACGTGGTAGGGAATTTCGGGAATCAAAATCACGTCCGCGCCGCCGGCAATGCCCGCGCCCAGTGCCAGCCAGCCCGCGCGATGCCCCATGATTTCCGCGACCACGATGCGATGATGACTGTGCGCCGTGCTGTGCAGCCGGTCAATGGTTTCCGTGGCAATATCCAGCGCGGTGGCGAAACCGATGGACGAGTCCGTCATCGCCACGTCGTTGTCAATGGTTTTTGGGAGCGAGATGACGTTGAGCCCGGCTTCCGTGAGCCGCAGCGCATTTTTTTGCGTGCCGCCGCCGCCCAGACACACGAGCGCGGCGAGTCCGTATTTCTTGTAATTGTTGACGATGACCGCGGTCATGTCGCGCGTCCGGCCGTCAATCTTCATGCGATGCGGTTTGTCGCGGCTGGTGCCGAGGATCGTGCCGCCGATGGTGAGGATTCCGGCCAGCGTGCTTCTATCGAGCCGCAGCCGCCGGTCGGTGACCAGGCCGCGAAAGCCGTCGCGAAAGCCGATGATCTCCATGCCGTAAAAGCCGAGCGCGGTTTTGCCGACGCCGCGAATGGCGGCATTCAAGCCTGGGCTGTCACCGCCCGCGGTCAGGATGCCGATGCGTTTGGTTTTGGTCATTGTCTCCGCCACATTTGAATCCGCAAAAAGCAGTCGTTTGTCGAGAAATAACTTTTTGCTGTTCTCATTAACAACCCGCTTTAGCCGGGGGTTGAACAAAGTGGATGTCCGCCAGTTCTTTCAACGATTTCCCTCCTGGATAAAACCGCTGAAGCGGTTGTCGGCTTATGCCGCCGTGTTCCACCCCGCTGAAGCAGGGTGTTAATGGGAGTACGCTCAAGGTTGCGGGCGAAACCGACGCTTTCTGAGCAGATGCAGGAAAACAAGGCAATTCACCACCATGCAAATGGAAACCGCTGCGCCGAATTGAAACGCCCGGTCTTCGCAAGCCAGCCGCACGTGATGCCGCCCCGCCGGAACCTGGAGCGCTTGAAACGCATAATTCGCCCGCAGCAAAGGCGCCGGCTGGCCATCCACGTAAGCACGCCAGTTGTGATACCAGGTTTGCGCCACGACGACGAGCGACGGCTCGGCGGCCTCGACTTCAATGTCCACGCGCTGAACTTTGAATTGGGAACTGAGCACACGGGCGGCCGTTTGGTTCGTCACTTTCACCAACGGTTTTGCTTCGGGCGGCAGAAAGACCATTTTGCCGCCGTCAAAATCCGGCTGCGTCAGGGCACGCAATGTACCGGCGTCGTCAAGAAACACGGGTTGTTGTCCGGCGGTCACCAGCGGCAGGAAGGTCCGGCGCGGTTGCCAGTGAAAAAACTCGTCCGGCGCGGTGATTTGCGAGACGCCCAGGAAATCATCGAGTCTGGGAAAATTTGCGTTGGTCGCGCTATAAAGCAGGGAAATCAAGCCGTCGCTCTCGCGCGGCACAAGCGAGAAAAATCCGTCCACTTTCGGCACGGCATCAAGCAAGTTGCAGTTCGCGCAATAGCCCAGCCGCTTCGCCAGAAAATTATTTTTCGGGTCGCTCAAGGCGAAGCGGATGAAATCCATCGCCGCCGCCGGCGTGACCATAGCGCGCGATTCGCCCAGCGCCGGCTGCGGTTGCATGGCCAGTCTGGCGCGCGCGAGATTCAATTCATACACACTTGGAGGAACCGCCGGATTTTGCGCCGGCTCATGCGTGAAAACGTCGAGCCAGGCGACGAAAACCAGAATGAGCGGCGCGATGCGGCGCAGCCCCGGCGCGTTTTCGCGCGTTAAAACGAGCAGCAAGGCGCCGGTTAAAATCAGGAAAGCCGCGCGTGACAAACCGTTGAGCCAGGTCGCGTGAACGTCGTCGGCGGGAAACGGGAATTGCCACGCCCAGAAAAGAATTCCCGCGATGAGCGCCAGCAAAATGGCCCCGACAAGGATGAGGCGCTGGTTAAAGGCCGATTTTTCTTCGCTTTGCAAATTCCGCTGGTGCGCGAGAGCGAACGCCGCGAGCAACGGCGCAAGAAAAACCGCGAGGGTCACATATTTGATGGGATACGTCATCAAGCTGAGTTGCGGGATGATTTTGCGCAGGGCGGGATAGACGAAAGTGTTTTCTCCGAGCGCAAAAATCAGGGCCACCATCGCCACCGCGCCGAGCAACCGCACGCGCCGTTCCCGGACCATCCAAACTGCCAGCAATGCGAGCCATAGCGCGCCGATGCCAAGGTAATAAGACGATGTCCAGGCTTGGTCGTATTGGAAGAACACCCCTTCGGTCCGGGTGCGACCGAAAGCCATCGGTACAAGAAAATTCGCCCAGCCCCAGCCGGGCATGGACCAGCGCGTATCCGCGTATCCGGCGCTCCGCTGCGAGTGGGTGGCGAGATCGAGGAACGGCAGCAGTTGCGCCGCCGCCAGCACAATCACCAGCGCCAGGACCAGTGGAAACCGCCAGAGCATCGCGCGCCGCGATGATTCGCCTTTCACTAACTGTTGAATCCATAGAGCCAGCAACAAAATCCACGTGAGAAAAATTATTTCCGGTCCGCCGGCGAGCATTTGCAGCGCGCCGGCAAACGCGGCCAGAATGATCTTTCGCCCGCCTTCGCGCCACGCCAGTTCGACCGCGAGCACGACCCACGGCATCCAACTGAGTGTGGCGATGTGGCTCGGCCACATGAGCAGATTGAGCGTCAGGCCGTTGAACGCAAAGGCCACGCCGGCGAAGGTCGCCGCGAAGGAGTTGCCCGCCCAGCGCCGCGCGAGGAAATACATGCCGAAGCCAGCGAACCACAAGTGCAAGAGACAGAAAAAACTCAACGACCATTGCAGCGGCAGCAG
Organism: uncultured Verrucomicrobiae bacterium; assembly: GCA_963744965.1. Classification (GTDB taxonomy): domain Bacteria; phylum Verrucomicrobiota; class Verrucomicrobiia; order Limisphaerales; family UBA11358; genus UBA11358. The sequence continues at coordinate 180,771 of CAVUVT010000004.1, read as the reverse complement.
GAGGTAAATCAGCGCCGGCGGATAGAGCGGCATGGTGTTCCATTGTGCGAGGAACGGCACGCCGCAATTGTTGTAGGGGTCCCACAACGGCAGTTCGCCGCGCCGGAAACATTCCTGCTGAAAATGGGCGAGGGGATACGCAAAAAAACCGTAGTCGCGCACCACGAACGTTTGCAATCCGAGCAGGACCTGCGGGAACGCGGCGAAAATCAGCAGCGCGAGCAGAATTCCAAAGCGCAGGGGCGTGAACCAGTCGAAGGCGCGGCGTCTCGCCTCGGCGGAACCTCCGGCGCAGCCTGGGTCAGTTGTCTCGCTCATGAGTTTGCGGTCTGAATTTATTCAGGAAGCGAGAGCGGCGGCAAGTATTCACCGATGAATTCGCGTTTCCACCACGCGGCGGTGGCACGGCGTTCGGCAAAGTTGGTGAAGCGATAATCATACAATTCGGCGCGAAGGTAACGCGGCGGATGGCCAGGAAACGGGTTTTTTTCCAGCAAGGCCAAAACCTCCGGAGAGCCTTGCAGCAACCGGTCGCAGAAATTCGCAAACCACGGGTTCTGCTGGTAATTGCCCAACGCGGCAAACCACATCTGCCAATCCAGGCGCGGCTGGTGGGGCGCGACGAAGGCCGGCCACCGGGTCACGTCGCCGGGTTTGTATTTGAATTCATATTCGCGCCACGTCACGCCATCGTCGCTGCCTTCGACGACGATTTCGCGCCGCTCGGTGGTCATCACGGCGAACAAACCGTAGCTGTTCACCGTGCGGAACGGCGAGAGCCACAGGTCCGCGACCGCCGCCGGCAAAAACCAGACAGGTCGCGCGCCAAACATGAGGCTCATTTGAAAGAGCGAAATGGCAAGGATGACGACGGCGAGCGGGATTGTCACGGCGCGAGGCCAGTGCCAATGAGTGGCAAGTGACACGTGACGAGTGACAGGAGCAAAAACAGGGCGAAATTTAAGTGGGGTCAATTTCATCAGGGCAAAATCGTCCAGCAGCAGCAGGCACAGCGCCAGCGTCAGGCAGTTGAAGAAAGTGTAGTTGCCGGTGAGCAGGATCAGGATTTGGAGAAAGGCAATGGCCGCGCCACCGCAAAAACGCAGCCGCCGCGGCGCGAAAATCAGAAACGGCGCGCCGAGTTCGATGCCGAACATCCCGGCACAGGACATTCTCTGGAACCACAGCGGCAATTGTTGCGCATACCAGCCAATCCAGGTGGGCAGCGGCTGGGTTTGATAATGAAACGTGAGCGCGGTGAGATTGCGCCAGTTCGGGTCGCCGCTGAACAGTTTCACGCAGCCGGAGGAAAACAGGAGCTTGAATAACAGCAGTCGCAGGAGCCAGAGCACGATTCGTGGAGGCGGAGTTTCACCCAAAAGCTTTCGGGGCAGCCATTGCAACGGCGCGAAGAAAATGGCGAGGAATCCGGCTTCAAGCAGCAGATTGTCCCATTGAAAACCGAGAAAATCGCGGCCAATTGTTGCCAGCGATAGATACAGCAGCCACAACAAACCGAGACAGGGCACAGGAGCAACGCCGACGATGAGCAATGCCGCCAAAATGCTTCCGGTCGCGCATTGAAAATGGAGAAAGCCGTCGGACGCGTTGAACCAGCACAGCGTCGGCAGCAAATGATAGCGTTCCAGACCGATGCCCCGGGCATCGCACTGTTGACCCGCCGCGGCCATGAACTGGCCGGCTGGCAGGATGCCGTTGTGGCCGATCAGGCCGTTGATTTGGGTCCACAACGAAACAAAGGCGATGAGGTAAATCACACCCAGTGCGCGTAGAAAAATCCAGCGCGTGAGAAAATACGAGGGTAATTCAACGTGTCGGCCCAAAAACCAGCGCGTCAGCCGCGAGAAAAATGTCCGGTTTTCCGAAACCAGGCGATAAGCCCATTCCGTGAGGTTCGCAAAAAGTTTTGATTTTTCATAGCCGCGCAACGGCCATTGGTGATCGGGATGGTGCGCGAGCGTGCGGAAGACGGCTTCGGCGCCGGAATAAACCGAGCCGTCGGTTTCGATGAGTTGGACGGCGGTGTCAAATTGCTGGCGCGGGATTTCCGGGAATTGGGCGGCGATGCGCGGGTCTTGCACGGGCAGATAATCCACGCGGTCGCCGGTCGTTTGCTGCCAGCGGCGGACCCACCATGCGCAAAAATTGCAGTCGCCGTCGAAAACCAGCAGCGGCCGGGGCGGCGGCGCGGCGACACGGATGCCGCTTTTCATGTTGTGACGTTAAACCAATGGCGGCAGGAATTGCAATGTGTTCTCGACAATGGAAATGTCCTGAAATAGGTTCTCAATTAGGTAAAGGCTAAATGTGTGGGAAAACTTTTTACAAAACGGTTTCGATGGCATTTCTGTTTTGGGCTGACCTGTGTTGTTCTGGTGACGGCTTGCATTAGTTGTGGCAGTCTCGAACAGAAAAGAACAGAAGCGCGGATTCGACATTATTTTGCCCTCGATTCGCGCGAGCCGCTGACAGGCTCTGTAATTGAGTCAAGCTTGCTCGCACGTTTTCCAATAGGAACACCGGTTAACAAACTCCAAACATGGTTGGCCGGGCAAGGATTGGGTGTGGATGGACATTCAACGACCTGGCAAACAAACCAATATGTTTCTTATCAAGTTTACGATTATTCGGATGCTTGGTTCTCGATGCGTCATACCCAAGTGACAGCTACTTTTGATGACCGGCAGAAAATCCAAAAAATTCAGGCGCAGGTATACAGTTATGGCCTGTAACTTTCACACGCTGCCGATTCCGATAATCGAGTGCAATTGACGCTGCCCCGCCGAGGTCTTACGCTAATCTTGTTTATGAGTGAATTGCAAAATTCCCTGCTGGAATTGATCCGGCGCACCTCGGCGGAAATTCCCGACGACGTCAACCAGTCCATCCTCGCGTCGTTGGAACAGGAAAAGAAGGGCACCATCGCCGAAAGCGCGCTGAAGATCATTGACCAGAACATCCAGCTCGCCAAACGCAAGTCGCAGCCGATTTGCCAGGATACCGGCAGCATCCTGTTTTACGTGGATTGCCCGGTCGGCTTCGACCAGATCACTTTTGAAGAAACGGCGAAGGAATCCGTGAAGCTGGCGACGAAGAAAGGTTTTCTCCGGCAAAATTCCGTGGACTCGCTTACCGGCGTCAACGACGGCACGAACGTCGGACCGGGCGCGCCCACGTTTCATTTTCATCAGCATCGTTCGCCGGAAGTGAGCGTGCGGCTGGTGCTCAAAGGCGGCGGCTGTGAAAACGTCGGGGCGCAATACTCGTTGCCGAGCGAAAAGCTCAACGCGAATCGCGACCTCGACGGCTGCCGCAAGGCGATTCTCGACGCGGTGTTGCAGGCGCAGGGCAAGGGCTGCGGGCCGGGCATCCTCGGCGTGTGCATCGGCGGCGACCGCGCCACGAGCTACGAACTGAGCAAGACGCAGTTCCTGCGGCTGATTCCCGACCGGAACCCAAATCCGGTGTTGGACAAACTGGAGCAGGACGTTTTGAAAACGGCGAACGAACTTGGCATCGGCCCGATGGGATTTGGCGGCAAGACGACGTTGCTGGGCGTGAAAATTTGCGCGGCGAACCGTTTGCCGGCGTCCTATTTCGTCAGCATCAGCTACATGTGCTGGGCGTATCGCCGCCAGGGCGTGACGCTGGATGCGGAGGGGAAAATTGTGAAATGGCTATATTGATATGGACTCCGAATACATCCAATCAATTCGCTATAAGCTCCAAAAAAGACTCAAGCGACTTAGCGCTGCGAATCAAGAATCGTTTCGCATGGTTCTTGCCCAAACATGGCTCTTTCTTCAGGACAACGAAATAACGAAAGGGATTTTGGATGACCTTGAACGCCGAGTTCCGGAAGCGGAGAAATGGGCGGACACCGTTATTCAAGACGGCTGTGCGATGTATGGTGACACGGAGCTAACACAAACGGCCATTTGTTATTGGGTCGTAAAAACCTGTGCGACTGCACCGTTTGACGAAGAGAAAGCGTTGGAAGAAGGTCGCCATCGTGAGATCATGCAATTGACGAACAGTAATGATTTTCGAGACAGCTATGTCGAGCCACTTTTTGATTACATAGAAGAGCAAATCGACGACAAGCGCATGACTCTTGCTCTTCTTAAAAAATATAAGCACCGGTGCGAATGGTTTCGGCGAAAAGAATTGAAGTTAGCTTCAGAGCAGGGTGAAACAACTCTTGTTTATGACCTCTACGAATATTTACATGACCAAGGGCTGCAGTTTCATATTGAACCTAAATCGGCTTCGGGTCGCGCTGATTTGATTTCGGCTCAGACAGGCAAAGACCGTCTTTTAGCTGATGCTAAAATATTTAATCCTGATGGCAGTCAAGACAGCGGTCATATCGTAGAAGGCTTCCGCCAAGTTTATGAATATGCAAAAGATTTCAACGAACCGTCTGGATACTTAGTAATTTTCAAGACATGCGAACGAGACTTGTCGATTCCAACGCAAAACCAAGAATCTGCGATTCCTTTCATCACCCACAACAACAAAACCATTTTCATCATCATCGTTGACATCTTCATTTACGACAAAACCGCATCGGAACGCGGAAAATTGAAGGCATATGAAATTCTGCCTGAAAAGTTCGTGCAATCGCTTTCAGAGAACAGTTCACCTGCAAATTGATTTCGTTTTATGATTAAACTTTCCTTTCCCTTCACCGGAGAAAAAATCCGGGCGCTGAAAGTCGGCGACGAGGTGCTGATTTACGGCGTCATATTCACCGGGCGCGACGCGGCAGGGCTTGCCAGTCACCCTCGATGAGGGTAGATTTGCGACATGAGCGCGGCTGAAATCTTGAGCGAATTGCCGAAGTTGACCGAGGCCGAGCGCCGGGCGGTGCGATGCAAATTATCCGAACTGGCGGCGGGAAATGAGGAGATTGCGCTCTGCGACCAGGCCGCGTTGGAAGGCGCCATGATGCTCGACCGGATGGAGGAGGAAGATGCCCGCCATAAACAGGGGTGAGGTCTGGCAGGTGGATTTCGGAATGGCGGCAAAGGTGCGCCCCGCCTTGTTACTCACGGGAAATCCTGCCGATGATGAACTCGACTTGGTTACGGTTCTCTTGCATACGACTTCCTTGCGCGGCAATCGTTGGGAGCTTTCCATTCCCAAACCATTTCTGAAACCCGGCGCTTTTCACTTGCAACAAGTTCAGAGTGTTTCGACCGTCAAACTGGAACGCAGATTGGGTATTCTGAACGAAACAGAAATGAACCAGGTACTTGACGCTTTGGCGGAACGATTGCGCATTTAACAGTTTAACCAGCCATGACCAAACTTACTATTCCCTTCACCGAAGAAAAAATCCGGGCGCTGAAAGTCGGCGACGAGGTGCTGATTTCCGGCGTCGTGTTCACCGGGCGTGACGCGGTCCACAAGTATTTGCACGAGGGCGGCAAGCTGCCGCCGGGCGTGAATCTGCGCGACGGCATTCTGTATCACTGCGGTCCGGTGGTGATGAAGCAGGACGATGGCACTTGGAAGGCCACCGCCGCCGGCCCGACGACATCCATCCGCGAAGAGCCGTATCAGGCGCACATCATCAAGGAATTTGGCCTGCGGGGCGTCATCGGCAAGGGCGGCATGGGCGACAAAACGCTGGCGGCGTGCAAGGAATCCGGCTGCGTGTATCTGCACGCGGTCGGCGGCGCGGCACAGGTGCTGGCGGATTGCATCAAAAAGGTCCGCAATGTTTATATGATGGAAAAGTTCGGCGCGCCGGAAGCGATTTGGGAGTTTGAAGTGGCGGATTTTCCCGTCGTCGTCACGATGGACGCCCACGGCAATTCATTGCACAAGGAAGTCTTTGCGAAGAGCCAGGCGGAACTGGCAAAGCGGCTTTAAATAAGGAAACCAGGAGGGCAGGAGAATAATCTCATCATGGTTTCATGGGTTCCTTATTAAAATTTCAGATTCCACTCACGCGTGGCGTATTTGTCCCGCACCAAAGCAGAAATTTTTTCCGTTGAAAAACCTCTTAACGGCTCTTCCGCCTTCCATGCCTGTCGCAATGCCGCCTTCACTTTCTCTGCTGGCACGTTCAGGTTGGCCAGGAATTCGGTGTGCGCGCGGTGCTCCCGGTACTCGGGCTGCTTCGATGGCATCGGCAAAAGCTCAGTGACGAGCGCGAGGTCAAAGTTCAGCAGGAAGGTTCCGTGAAAAAGGAGGAAGTGCTTGCGACGGCGCTGGGAGTTGCCGGAGAATTTGCGTTCGCCGATGGCCAGATCCGTATGACCGCGCACCGCAACTTCGGGTCTCGGATTTCGGGTTTCGGATTTCGGGAAAAGACTTTGGATCGCTGCGCGGTTCTGGCGCATGAAGAACTGGTTGGCAACACCAATGTTGTGGAGCGGGCCGTCGGGGGTGATTCGCAGAACCAGCGTGCAGTTGAGGCAGCCGGCTCCTTGCACCACCGTCCCGCCGCCGGAACAGCGCCGCAGCACCGGGATGCCGTGCGCTTCGCAGGCCGCGACGTTCACTTCCGTCGCCACCCGGTTCGCGTAGCCGACAACGACGAAAGGTTCACGCGGTTCCCAGAAGCGCAGCACCTCATCGCCGGCGCCGGCTTCGGCGGCGTCGAGCAGCGCCTCGTCGCAGGCCAGGTTTTCGGCGGGCGAGGGGAGCGTCAGATCGAGTAATTTCATTTTGCAGTTGTGCTGATTTCGCTGGCGTTGAGTGTACGGTTCCGGTTTAATCCTACCGAGCTTTTTTGTGAGATTGAAAAAACAGCGGGGGACACAGTAAACATGGAGAAAAAACAAATTCACGGTTCGAGCGACAAATGGGCTGAGTCGTTGCAGTCCGTTTTTGATCTGGCCCTGGAAAATCAGGGACCGGAACGCACGGCGCAATTGCTGAACAAACTCGCCGACCGTCTGCGCGCGGCGCAGGACGGATTGCCGCGCGGCTTCAACACGCCTTACGTCAACACAATCCCGCCGGAGCAACAACCGCCGTTCCCCGGCGACTGGCAGATGGAGCGGCGGATCAAGAGCTACATCCGCTGGAACGCCATGGCGATGGTGGTCAAGGCCAACTCCACCACCAACGTCGGCGGCCACATCTCGACCTACGCTTCGGCGGCGACACTTTACGAGGTCGGGTTCAATCATTTCTTCCGCGGACGCACGGAAAATTTTCCCGGCGACATGGTTTATTTTCAAGGTCACGCCGCGCCGGGCATTTATGCGCGTGCGTTTCTCGAAGGCCGACTGGACAAAAAACATCTGCAAAATTTCCGGCAGGAACTCGCCGAAGGCGGCGGATTGTCGTCGTATCCGCATCCGTACCTGATGCCGGAGTTCTGGCAGTTCCCGACGGTTTCCATGGGCCTCGGCCCGATCCTGTCCATTTATCAGGCGCGGTTTAATCGCTATCTCCAGGCGCGCGGCCTGGCAAAGTGGACGGCGGAACCAAAGGTCTGGTGCTTTGTCGGCGACGGCGAAAGTGATGAGCCGGAAACGCTCGGTTCGCTCACGCTCGCGTCGCGCGAGAACCTCGACAATCTCGTCTGGGTCGTTAATTGCAATTTACAGCGACTGGATGGTCCGGTGCGCGGCAACGGCAAAATCATCCAGGAACTTGAAGCCGCGTTCCTGGGCGCCGGCTGGAACGTCATCAAAGTCATCTGGGGCAGCGATTGGGACGATTTGCTCGCGCGCGACAAGTCCGGCCTGCTCCTCAAGCGCATGGAAGAGGCGGTGGACGGCGATTATCAGAAGTATTCCGTCGAGCCGGGCAGCTACACGCGCCGGCATTTCTTCGGCAAATATCCCGAATTGCTCGAACTGGTGAACCACCTCACCGACGACCAGATTCGCAAGCTGCAGCGCGGCGGTCACGACACCCGCAAGATTTATGCCGCCTACCAGGCGGCGATGGAACACCAAGGCCGGCCAACGGTGATCTTGGCCAAAACGGTGAAGGGTTATGGGCTCGGCGAAGCGGGCGAAGGCCGCAACATTTCGCATCAGCAGAAAAAGATGAACGAGAAGGAACTGCGCGAGTTTCGTGAACGCTTCAAGATTCCGATCAGTGACGACGTCATCGCCGAGACGCCGTTTTATCGTCCGCCGGCGGACAGCCCGGAGGCGAAATATTTGCTCGAACGACGTCAGACGTTCGGCGGTTTTTTGCCCGCGCGCAAGGGAAATTCCGACTCGTCGAAACTGGACGTGCCCAAGCTCGATTTCTTTGCCGAGTTTTTCAAAGGCTCAAGCACGGAAGCTTCGACCACGATGGCTTTCGTGCGGCTGATCAGCGTTTTGCTGCGGCACAAAGGTTTGAGCAAACACATCGTGCCCATCATTCCCGACGAGGCGCGCACATTCGGCCTCGACGCGCTGTTCAAGGACGTCGGCATTTATTCGTCCAAGGGGCAACTTTACGAACCGGTGGACAGCCAGTCGTTGCTTTATTACAACGAGAAGAAAGATGGGCAGATTCTCGAAGAAGGCATCACCGAGGCCGGTTCAATGGCGTCGTTTATTGCGGCGGGCACGGCTTACGCGACCCACGGCGTGCCGATGGCGCCGTTTTACATTTACTACTCGATGTTTGGACCGCAGCGCGTGGGCGACTTGTTCTGGCTGGCTGGGGATATCCGGGCGAAGGGCTTTTTGCTTGGCGCGACGTCCGGTCGCACCACGCTCAACGGCGAGGGCTTGCAGCATCAGGACGGCCACAGCTTGCTCCATGCCGCCACCGTGCCGACGTTGCTGGCTTATGATCCTGCGTTCGCGTACGAAATCGCCGTCATTGTGGCCGACGGCCTGCGGCGGATGTATGCCGAGGGCGAGGACATTTTTTATTACCTCACGCTCTACAACGAAAATTATCCCATGCCGCCGATGCCGCCGGGCGTCGAGGACGGCATCTTGAAAGGGCTGTACAAATTCAAGCCCGGTGCGGAAGCCAAAAAGCTCAAGGCCCACATCTTCGGCAGCGGGTCAATCATCAACTCGGCGCTCAAGGCGCAGGAAATTCTGGCTGAACGCTACGGCGTGTCTGCCGACATCTGGAGCGCGACGAGCTACAAACTGCTCCGCACCGACGCTCTGCGCTGCAAACGCTGGAACATGCTGCATCCCACGCAGCCCCCGAACAAATCCTACGTCGAGACGTTGTTGGCAAAAGAGCAGGGGGCATTTGTCGCGGTTTCGGATTACATGCGGCTGGTGCCCGACCAGATTGCGCCGTGGGTGCCGGGCGGATTGACGACACTGGGCACGGACGGCTTTGGCCGCAGCGACACCCGCGCGCGATTGCGCCGGTTTTTTGAAGTGGACGCCGAGAGCACCGTCATCGCCACGCTTTACGCGCTGGCGGAAAAAGGCCAGGTGGAACGCGAAGTCGTGGCCAAGGCGATCAAGGACCTAAGCATGGACCCGGAAAAGGTTCAGCCACAGATTATCTGAGAGGCGCGTTGTAGTCCTTCTGCGTTGTCGTCCTTCTTGCAGATAAGCTGGCGAAATGTCATGCTTGCACCATGAGCACAGTTGAGGAAATAAAAGCGGCCATCGGCAGGCTTTCGCTGGAAGAGCGCGCCGAGATCGCCGCTGAACTTTGCGGTTGGACAGACGATGATTGGGATCGGCAGATGAAAAGTGACGCAACAGCCGGCAAATTTTTCAAGCTCAACGACGAGGCAGACGCCGCACACCGCGCCGGACAGACGCTTCCCCTGAACGACATTCTCCGCGAGTCGTGACCATACCCATAGTTGGAGTTCACGCTTCAGCGTGTCCCCCGCCGCACAACAAGCTAAAGCTTGAACTCCAACCTTGCCGGCTGCATGGTGCCCGTCTGCAAAGACCACGCAGATTTGAAAATAGCGCGGGTCATCCCCCGGTCGAAGTTCGACTTCCCACCAGCGATTTCCCCCGTGGTGGCCGTGCGCAAGCACCTTGGGCGCGAACCCCTGCAAACCGATGTCGCGAAAACCGACCGTCGCCACCGTGCCGCCCAGAAGCCCCGTGCGACTGGCGGCAATGGGCAGCGGCTTGAAAGTTTCTTCATTCTTCAAGCTTCGTGCGTGAGCCACGCGACCCGCCCGCCTTCATCTAATTTCGGCGCGACAAGTTACCCCTGCGGCATTCGGAATGGAAAACAAATCCGCAGATTACGCTGATTGCACAGATTTCTTTCCCCGTATCTGCGTCATCCGCGAAATCTGCGGACAAAACTTCCCGTTTGGACTGCGCCCCATTCGCCCGTTCGCGGCATTCACATTACCTCCTTGCCGGCGGCAATTTGTCCCGGCTGCAAAAAGGTTTTGATGAGTTCGCCTTCGCCGCAAACGGTCAGGCCGGGAAATTTCTTGAACCATTTGCCCTTCGGCGCTTCAGGTTCGGCGCGAAGCCAGTCCGCCAAAAGCTTGAATTGTTCGGCCGAAATTTTTCGTTCACTGGCGCGGTCAAGCAAGTGGTCGAGCAGCCGGGGCGGAAGACCTTGTCGGCGAATGCGCGGCATGGCTATTCGCCGTAAAAACCGCGATGGATTTCTTCACGTAATTGTTTGACTTCGGCGGGGTCCTTGGAATCCACCATGCGCTGCACCAGCCCGCCCAATTCTTCCCCGGTGAGCTGGCGCTCGCGCGCCAGATCAAAGGCAAATTGGAGCACGCGCGATTGTTCTGCGCGCGGCAGATGTTTGATTTCTTCGATGACGGCTGTGGCGGTCATGGCAAAACTATCGCTCGATGTTTGGGTTCAAGCAAGGGCAATCTGCCCCTGTCCGTCCATCCTAAACTGAATTCAGGAAAAGAGCCGTTCAAGTGCGGAATTCGGATTGCGGAGTGCGCGCCCCGTTGCCCCTGCGGAATTCGGAATGCCGTAGCAGCCGACGTGAGCCGGCTCAAACTCGTCCAGTGAAATAATGAGCGGACTGACGTCCGCTGCTACATATTGTTTCATGGAGGTAATTTCTCCGCAATTTGCCGTACCGTTCCCAGTTCAGCCCAATGCCATCCAGCCAGAAAAATGACCGCCGGAACCGTATGCAACAGCAACCGATCCATGGTCATGGGTATCAGCGTGGTGAGGTCCCACGGTGTCACACTGAACGCCAGCGCATAACTCGCTAGGTGCAATCCCAGCAAAATCCACATGGCCAGCACATATCGCCGTGACAACGCCCGCCATCCCAACAGCGCCAGCACCACCGCCATAATCCATAGCAGACCCCAAACATGGAGTTCTGTTATTTGCACCAGCATCGCCGGAATAATTTCCCTCAATCCTGGCAAGTGGGTTAGCAGTGCCGTTGACAATAATTTCGACCCGTAATCTTCATGAGTGTGCGGCAAATTCAGGCGCCAGACCAACCAGGCCACATCCAATGCCAGCAAGCCCGTGAAAAAAACCGCTGTTCCAATCAGCGCCCGCCGCCTGACCCAAAGTTCAAATCCCAGGATCACCGCGCCATTCATCAACGCCAGCACCATCCCTTCGTTTTTCGTGAACGCAGCGAAGGCGCTGAACAAGATTGCCAGGATGAGGTCCTGCCCCTGTTGCCGGTCAATCCACTTGGCCACGTAAAGAATGCTGCCGGCATAAAACATCGCCAGCGGCAGGTCCGCGCATCCGACGCCCCCGTATCGGAACATCACCGGCAGCATGGCCAGTATCGCACTCAAGCACGCCGCCGGCAGCCGCCGTAGTTTCCATCGCAACCCGAGGTACACCACTGGCACAATTAGAACATCCAAAAAAACCGACACCAGTTTCCCGGTCTGGTCATCAATTGCTCCCATCGCGGCATAGGCACCCGCCGTCAGGAACGGGACCATCAGCGGATAATCCAAATGGCTGTAGCTCAGGGTCAGATCATGGAAATAGGCCGGGGTCGGACGCAGGGCTTCGTGAGTCAATACCTTCGCCTTGAATCCCCAAATGGCGAACGCGTCCCACTCCACCAATGGCGACGACAGGGCGAGCACCGCAATCATCGCCACTCCTGCCATCGTCACGACCATCGGCACGACAATCCAACCGTCGCCTTTTTCCCAGTCAGCCGGCCAGACTCTCACCCGTGCCAGCCGGTTCATTTTTTTCATGACCAGCAAACTGGCCAGCGTCAGGACGCCAATGATGGCCAATAGCTTCCGCGAGGGGGCGAACCCGATCAATGACGCCCAAAAGAGCAGTAAACCCATGGTTCCCGCGCCGACCGCCGGAGCAAGCCCAATCAATTGAACGAGCGTCATCCGGCTTGAGGGATGGATGACCGAAAGCAGGATGTACCCCACCAGCACTATCAGCAGCAGATAAAAACAACAGGCTAGGAGTGCCATCAATTGCCTCCTGATTTGTTGGTTGGCATCCCAGCCTGATCATCATGAGGCGGCAGGATTTCCAACCGTAGCGTCTCCCCGCCGGCGTTGTCGTTGCCAAATGTCAATACGGAACGGACATCGTGCTCTTGCAACCATTGCTGGCTGGGACTGAACTCGATTCGCATGATATCCAAGCCGTTATTGATGACTTTATCCGCCGGGGCAACGTACAACCGCCTTGGATATAAAGCGTAACTTGTCCGATAATAAACAAAACTCAGGGAATTTTCGACGACCGGATTTGTTTTTGCGTACCCGGCAAGCTTCAACAGCACGTTGCCACTGGCCGTCTGATCTGCAATCCGGTCGAGTTGCTCGTACTGCATCAATGCCGCGCGGCTGGCCGTGGATTGCGTTGCAAAAGCCCAAGTCCGGCGCAGCTCCGATTCAGGCCGCAGTTGCAACCAGCACAGATGAACCAGCACCAACAGCACGACCCCCCATGCTGCGTACTGGAAACTTCTGCCATCAGCAGGAATAAACCGGTTCAAAATCGTCTCAAGTTTGCCGCGGTTCAGGCGGACCTGGCCGCCCCGGCCCGGCCCATTTTGGCCAAGGCTATTCCGGCCCGGCGGCGAGTCAACCGGGAAAAACGGGTCCCGCTGCGTTTCAGGGACAGGAATCAACCGGGGCGGCATTGTTTGCCAACCCCACGAGTTGGCGCAACTTGAGCGGCAAGGGCGCCCGGGACCGGGGAGTCAATGCCTTGAGATCGAAGATCAAAATCGAATTGCCAATCAGTTCATTGGGATCGTACTGATAGTAGAACCGGTAGAAATCCCTGTCTGGAAAAGCGATGCCTTGATACTGGCTGGCGCTGAGGGCGACAAAACGGGATGGCAATTCACCTTCGCGCAGGGGTGGCGAACGGCGTAAACTGTTCTTGGTCGAGGGAAGATATTCGTAAGCGATGCCGTAGTGGGCGGGATCCGCCGTTCCGAAGTAACTGAGTTGGATGCGATCAATGCCGCGCTGGACCATGAAGCGTTTCAGCGCCTTCAGGTCCTGCCCCCAATCCAAATTTGAATCGCCCAGCCAATGGTATCCGTTCCGGGGTCCGCCGGCGAATTCATTGAAATACGCGAGGTAATCGGGCCAGGTCAGGAGCGAGCCGACGATGGTCCACGTGGCCAGGCAACCAATGGCGACCCGTGCCAGCACACTTCGTCGCAGCACCACGCCATAGTTGCCGAGCCAGACGAACAAAAGCGGATAGACGGGCAGCAGATAGCGGAACCCGTTTTGAATGGCGTTGAAAAAGGAAAGATAGACGAACATCAGGGCAAAAGGTGTGACGAGGTACAACTCGTCCGGGCGCCATGGCATTCCCAGCTTTCGACGGACCGCCACCAGCCCCGCGAGCAGGATGAGAATGGCGACGGGAATTTTGATGAGGCAAACGACAAGGAAATAATACCACCAACCCGTGCTGGAATGCATGCCCATCAGGAAGAACGAATGTTCCGACCGGGATTGCAGGTATTGAAAAACCGCCCCTTGAAAGTACGGAGCGGCCGGCAAAGTGAGCCAGATGCCCGAGGGCAGCGCAAATCCGCCAAACTGAAATCCGTAGGCGGCCCAGACCAGGAGGAAACCAACGCCCAGAAGCACCGGCCAGTGGCGCAATTCCTGCCACAGGCTTCGCCCGGACCGCCAGTTGATCCGGCCGGCCGCGGCGCGATACGCAAAATCGGTGGCGAAGAAAAACGGGAGCAGAAGCAGGGCGGTGTGCTTGCTCAACAGCATCAGCCCCAGAGACAGGCCGGCGTACAGGAAATTGCGGCGACTGGGATTCGTCGCCAGGCTCCACAACCGCCAGGCGGTCAGCACGGCAAAACAACTCAACGTCAGGTCCGGCGTGATCAACGGCGCATGGGCCAGCAGGTTCGGACAAAAACAAAAAAACACGAGGGACACAAGCCCACCCGCATCGCCATAAAGTTTTTGCGACCAGCGGAAGACGATGAAGCCGAGTGCGACGGCGAATGGCAGCAGGGTGAACCGGCAGGCGTTCAACAACGCATCATCCGGTCGCAAGGCGATGATTTTTTGGCCGCGAATGGTTCCGTCCAATTCGGTCGAGACGTTTTTGGGACAAGACACCAATAGCAGCGGCGAATCGTGCCAGACGGTCCAGAAAACCGGATGCAGCAGGCTGTCGGGCAGACCCCAGTTGTGGAATCTCAGGAGATAATTCCCCGCACCCAGATAATGGGTTTCATCAAAGGTGGCGGATTTCTGCCGGGCGCTGGTGACACACAAGGTGACAAAGCTCAACAACAGGACAAGAACCAACAGGCGAATCCAGTTTTTTCCGTCGGGAACTGCGGCTGGTGTTTGCGGCAATGATGATTGAGTTTTCATTTTACCGCGGTTCAGGCTGGACCCTAACCGCTGGCCCAGCTCATTTTAGGGACACCCTCCAGGCGGCATCAAATGTTTTTCGGCGGTTTTGATGTCCGCAATGGTGCCGGTCTGGAACCATCGGCCCTGATGCGGCAGGCACGCCAGGCGGTTTTGCTGGAGTGCCTGATGCCAAAGGATTTTAACGGTGAATTTTCCGTCCGGAACATTCATTAAAATGCGGGGATGCATGATCCCGATGCCGGCGATGATGTAAGGCGCCTCCCGTTCGTTCCATTCAATGGTATTGTCGCGTTTGATGAAAAGATGATCTTCGCCCTGGTCATGCCCGATGGCTTTGGCCTTGGATTGCGTGAGGAGCAGAAAATCCATCTTGGTATCGTCCCAATAACGGGTCAGACGATCCAGCGCACTTTCCTGTTCATCCGTCCAGAGGATGTCGCTGTTGATGGAGAAAACGGGATCATTCCCCAAAAGCGGAAAAGCTTTTTTTAATCCGCCACCCGTTTCCAAAGGTTCGGCCTCTTCTGAGATTGTGACGGTCAGGTCATTGAGGCCGGAAAAGTAGGCGGTCAACTGGTCCTTGAGATGCGAGACATTGACGATGACTTCCCTGATCCCGTACGCCCGCAGCTTGTCGAGCGCATATTCAATCATCGGCTTGCCCGCGACCGGGACGAGCGGTTTGGGCATCCGGTCCGTCAACGGCTTCAGCCGCGTGCCGTAGCCGGCGGCCAGAACCATGGCTTTTTTAATCTTTCCGTGCATGACGTTCCATCCAGCGTTTCACCCCGGCCAGCAGGGGATGGCGCAAGGCCCTTTGCAACAGGCGTTCCACCCGCGGCGAGTGAAGTTTCTTGTAATCGTGCTTTTTCTCGTGCCGGCTTAACCGTTCAAAAATGGCCAGGACGCGCGTATGCCGCAATGCCGCCAGGATGGCCAGGGAAGTATCAAAAGCCTTCCGGTCAAGGGCAGGGGATCGGGCCAGGTAACGCGCCACCATTTTTTCCCTGAGACCGTCCGGGACATCGCGCCGGGCATCTTCCAGCAACGACACCAGGTCATACGTGATCGGGCCTTGATACGCATCCTGAAAATCCAGAAGCCCGGCTCGCCGGACGCCCTCGCGTTCCGGGAGCAACATCAGGTTGGCCACGTGATAATCGCGCAGCAGAAGCGACGCGGGAACCTGATGCGCCAGGGGCAACACCTCCCGCCAGACGGTTTTGAATTCCGCCTTGCCTGCGTTTGAAATCGTGGGGGCAACCCAATCCAAAAACAGCCCGAGGTCTTCCAGCATTTTTTCTGGATGATACGTCCGCAGGCCCGTTGGGATTGCCTGCGGATGCTGGTGCAGGGCAATCAAGACATCGGTGGCCAACGTATAAAACTTTTCCGGTTTGCCTTGGTTGTCCAGGAGGCGGGCAAAGGAGTCGTCGCCAAAATCCTCCAGCAGCAGGAGGCCGTTTTTCTCATCCCTGGCCAGGATGGCCGGCGCACTGAACCCGAGCTGTTGGAGATGCCGGCTGATTTGGATGAAAGGCGACACGCTCTTCACGACCGATGAGGCATCCATCAGAATCGCGCTTTGTTTGTCCTTTTGCAGGCGGAAATATTTTCGGGCGGAGGCATCGCCGGTGAGAGATTCACAGGCTGCTTTGCTCCAGGCAGTCGCGTTAAGAAATTCGCGCGCACGGTTGTTGAGCATTTTGACCACGGATGGAAACTGATTAACATGGACGAGCCGGCGGCGCGATGAAAAACAGAGTCCGGGCGCCCGCCGAAACCGGCGGCTCGGCCGGGAAGGAGCGGTTTCGGAGAATCAAAAGCTGAAACTGGCCTTGAGGTAGGCACAACCCGGTCGCTCCCATTCCACGGAATTTCTCCCGATACTGGATTCAAACCCGCAAATCTGTCCGTATCCGGCCGAGACATCCACCCATTTGCCGGTCCGCCCATCGGCGCACAATTTTTTGTGAACCAACTGAAACCAATCGCGCTGGTTGGAACTGCTCTGTTTTTCGAGGAGGGAATCGGACGGAAAATCGGCGGCTTTTTGCTCATCGAGCTTCGCCGCCGCCATCGGGTACTGGAGGCGGGGAGCGGGAGCATCGAAACAAAGGAGTTTAACCGCAGAATCATTGCGGGTCACTGCCGGGGTTCGTGCCGGGAGTTGATTGGCGCCGGCCATGGCGAGAGTCGCCATTGATTCCAGCCCAAATGCCAAGGTCGCGGCCAGAGCCAGGAGGAGAACGAGAATACGGTGGAAACTCTTTGACCCGGACGGGAGGAGCAACAGGTTGGAAGCTTCGTTTCTCGGCACGCCCGATTCCAAGCATCGTGCGTACCAACTCAAAAAAGCCTTGTAATCGGGAAGGTCTTGACGGGCATGCGTTCTTTTTCATGTCCAAAAAACAAACTGTATCGGCGACCTTCAAATACACGACCCGGTGCCTTCGCGATTCACCTTGCCAACGGATCAAACGCGAGGTTAATGCGCGGCGACGGCCGGCTGGGTGCGGTTCGGCGACAATTATTTCCCAGCCGATGACGGAATATCCGGCTGAAAAACTCAATCCAATGTCTTGTTGGTGTTTCTATGGATGATTTTTCCCCCCAAGGCAATGCTTGGCATTTCACAGATGCGATACCAAAAACCACCCAACGGCATGATCAAAAAACATGACGCCACACAGAATGACAACCGCACCAATGGATAATTCCGTAATCTTTTTGCCCCCGCCTCATCCATGACCGTCAATTGCACGTTAAAAATTGCGCGTTAGAAAGAACCATTATGCTCCCCAATGCCGCGCACTCTGCCCTTGCGCCGGTCAAACAGCTTCGAGTATTGTGACAAACCATGTTGACGATGCAGACAATTTGACCCGTGCCTGTGGTGGCATTTGTTTTGATGCCACAACACTGGCACAACGTCGAATTTAATTCGAGCACTTCATCAAGGAGTGCATGGAAATAAAGGGCTGGCTGGGTAGCTCAGTTGGTAGAGCAGAGGACTGAAAATCCTTGTGTCGGCGGTTCAATTCCGCCCCCAGCCACCAGCCCCGAAAACTTTCGGGGCGCCAACGCCGTGGCATAGGGTGCGCAGGCAGGCTGGTACGAAGCACTGCCGCCGGGTTTCGGCCCGGCCGGCCGCTTCATTTTGGCATTTCGGATTTCGTGTCCTGGCTTTAGGATTGTGCCGGCATCTGCATAAACCGATGTGAAAACACTGCACAAATATCTGACCGGCCAGGTGCTCGCCTCGTTGGTGCTGACGGTGGCGGTGTTCACCTTTGTGCTGTTGCTCGGCAATATCATCAAGGAGATTTTAAGCCTGCTCATCAACGGCCAGGCGGGACCCGGCATTATCTTCCAAGCCATCAGCCTGTTGATTCCTTTTGTGTGGGTCTTTGCGCTGCCCATGGGTTTGCTGACGGCGACGCTGCTGGTGTTCGGCCGTTTCAGCGCGGATCAGGAGCTCACCGCCGCGCGCGCAAGTGGCGTCAGCCTGCTTTCGCTCATCATGCCCATTTTGTTGTTGAGTCTTTGCTGCTGCGGGCTCAGCGCCTGGATCAACACGGACCTCGGCCCGCGTTCCCGTGTGGCCTACATAAAATTGCTTTTCCGGGTCCGGGCTGAACTGATGAACGCCCAATTGCCTGAAGGCCGGTTTATTCGTGATTTTCCGGGCTACATTTTTTACACGGAAAAAAATCGCGGCGGCAATTTGCAGAACGTGATGATTTTCAAGCTCGAAAATGGGACCAACGTGGAAACCACTTTGCGCGCGCCGCGGGGCCGGCTGGAAACGGATGTCACGAACAAACAAATGATTTTACACTTGTTCGACGCCCGCGGCGTGACGTTAAACGGGTCGCGGGTGGCGATCTCCTCGATGCCGGAATTGACCAAGAGTTTCGACCTGAACACGGCGACGAACCTGCCGGGCAAACCCAAAGTCAGCGACATGACGTTCTGGCAACTGCGGGACGAACTGCGCGATTTGGAGCGGCGAATCGGCCTGCCGCCAGAGGCCACCCTGACGTCCGATGAATTGCGCGCCCAAGCCCGGGAACTCGCCAATCAGCGAAACGATTTGACCGAGCCGATTCGTGTGGAGATGAACCGGGAGATCTCGTTTTCATTTGCGTGTTTTGGCTTCACGCTCGTCGGGATCCCGCTCGGCATCCGCATGCACCGGCGCGAGACGAACGTTGGCATCGCCATCGCGCTTTTGCTCGTGCTGGTTTATTACAGCTTCATCATTACCGCCGAACATTTGTCCGCCCGGCCCGAGCTGGCGCCGCATTTGATTCTCTGGCTGCCGAATTTTATCTTTCAAGCCATCGGCGCCGTGCTGTTGTGGCGCGCCAACCGTGGAATTTGAAAGTTACTTCACCGGGCGCCGGTAAATCTTGTGCATGGACGCCTGGTCCACTGGCTTGACGAGCAGTTCGTCAATGTTCACGTGCGGCGGGCGGCTGGCAACCCAGACCAGGATTTCCGCAATGTCTTCGGCCACCAGCGGGTTGATTCCGGCATAAACCCTTTCCGCGCGTTCCACATCGCCCTTGTAACGCACGAGCGAAAAATCCGTTTTTACCAGCCCCGGATCCACCGTGCTGACCCGAATGCCCGTGCCGTTCAATTCGAATCGCAGCACGCGGGTGATTTGCAATTCGCCCGCCTTGGCCGCGCAATACGCGGCGGAGCCTTCGTAGGCCGCGTGGGCGGCGTTGGAGCCGATGTTGATGATGCTCGCGCCCGCGTCGTGCGGCATCAACGGCAGCGCCGCGCGCGTCACGCGCAACACGCCGAGCACGTTCGTCTGCAACATCGTTTCCCAATCCGCGTCCTTGCCCTCGGCGACGGGGTCCTGGCCGTGCGCGCCGCCGGCGTTGTTGATCAAAACGTGCAAATCCTTTTGCCCGCCCATTTTTCCCTTCGCCCAGGCGACAAAGGTTTCCACGCTCGGCGTTTTGGTCACGTCCAAAATGTGAAAATGCGCTTCGGGTGCGCCGGCCTGGCGCGCCTCGGCGGCGACTTTTTCCAAACGGTCAAGGCGGCGCGCGCCCAGCAAAAGTTTTGCGCCTTCCGCTCCGAACATTCGTGCCGCCGCCGCGCCAAATCCGCCCGACGCGCCGGTGATTAAAACCCATTTGTCTTTCAACATCGTTTTCATGGCTTGATGAATTTATTCAGACTAATCGTGTGTTCTTCCGTCATCCTCGCTTCAAAGCTTGAATCTATTCGACGGTTTGTCGAACAAAAAACCAACGATCACGGCGCAGGGGCAGCCAATTCGGATGCCGGCGGATTTACTTAACGGTTGCGCCCGGCGACCATTTTGGCGAAGCTATTTGCGGCTGATGTGGATGGGGTCGTAGCTCAGTTGGTAGAGCGTCTCGTTCGCAATGAGAAGGTCGCAGGTTCGAGCCCTGTCGGCTCCACCAGCCTTCGCTCGGAACAGCACAGCGATTTCGAGCGAAGAATGGTGTCCTGCATACCCGGCCATATTCATGAAAATTAGCCCCGGAGCAAGCCTGTTATTGGCCGGGTTCGTTTTAATTTTCGGCCTGACAACGCAAGCGGCGGAACAGTCCCTGGCGGTCACCAGCTGCGACGAACCGTTGCGCATGGATGCGCCGGAGCTGGCCAGGTTGAATTTCAATCTTTCCACCGGCGGCCTGCCGATCGCGCCGGGGTTGGAAACTTACACCGTCTGCCGTTCGGATAAGGAACATCCCGAAACCGCCGAAGGCCTCGGCTGGACGTATCAACATCATCCCGATCTGGCGGCCTGGCACGGGCGGCTTTACGTGGGCTG
Organism: uncultured Verrucomicrobiae bacterium; assembly: GCA_963744965.1. Taxonomy (GTDB): domain Bacteria; phylum Verrucomicrobiota; class Verrucomicrobiia; order Limisphaerales; family UBA11358; genus UBA11358. Next base: position 160,186 of record CAVUVT010000004.1, on the reverse strand, counting down.
GAATTCCTGCGTGCGCGACGAGGATGTGCCGCCTTCGCGCGAACTCATCAGTTCGTCGGCCGATGGCAAGACGTGGTCGAAGCCGGTCGAAATGTTCCCGCCAGGCGTATCCATGGCGTCACGCATGTATTTTTTTCTGGCGCCGAACGGGCGAATGCTGGTCATCGCCGACGCGGGTGTTAATCGCGAGCTTGAGAACAAGCGGGAGAATTGGGGACTGGTCGTTCGCGAACTCCGCGCCGACCATTCGTTCGGTGACATATTCACTTTGCGCCTGGGCGGCAAAGTTGCCACGAACCCGCCGCCGGCATTCACGACGAGTGCGGACAAAGGTTTTGTCGAAGCCTGCCGGCAACTGCTGGCTGACCGTCTTTTCCTGGAGCAACAGGATTACGGCGTTTTGCTCGATCCTGCGCAGCGCATGAAATGGAACGACCCCGCGAACTGGAACGGAGACGAGGATGTGAAAAAGGCAGCGGATAAATTTGGCAAGGCCATGTGCTTCTTCGAGCGCAAGGACGGCGCAATCGTTGGCGTCTGCAAGTTTGGCTGGGTCACGCTCTCGCGCGACGGCGGCAAGACATGGACGCAGCCGGTGCAGCCTCCTTCGCTGGTCACCGGCATGGGCAAGGTCTGGGGACAGCGCACTTCCGACGGCCGTTACATCCTGATTTACAATCCCGACCCGAAACGGCGCTGGCCGCTGGCGATGTTGACCAGCGATGACGGCATCACGTTCCGTGACCCGCATGCGTTGCACGGCGACTTGCCGCCGCGCCGTTACGAGGGCAGGTCGAAGAACCCCGGCGCGAGTTATCTTCGCGGCTTGTCCAAGTGGAACAATGACGGTTCGTGGAAAGACGCCGCGCTCTGGTTCGTTTACAGCCTTAACAAGGAAGAAATCCGCGTCATTCGCGTGCCATTGCCAGGGAGCAAAACCAAAAGCTGATAAGGTTTGCCGAAGCCGGCTGAAGTCAGGGTTGGCAATTCCGGCCATTCTTGCTATTTTCCGGGCGCATGTCCGACACGGCTGTTGTGGCCCAAACCACCTCGAAGGCACAGGTGTTTTTCCGCCGGTTGATCACCACGGTGATTCTCTGGACGGTGATTCTCCTGGCGTTGTTCTCCAGCAACCGGCTGATTTCCAGCGGCGTTTTCATCCTGATCATGGTGTTTCTGGCGACGGCCGGGCTGGCGGAATTTTACGGGCTGGCTGAAAAACGCAATCTCGTCTGCTTCAAATGGTGCGGTCTGCTCGGCGGCGTGCTGCTCATGGTGGGCACGTTTTTGCAACTGACGGGGGAAATCTCGGCCGTCACCACGGGCTACGTTGGTGTTTATGATTCGCCAGCCCGGCCCAATGACTTTGAAACGGGTTTCATCATCCTGTTTGTCCTTGGGCTGTGCCTGCGGCAGTTCGTTTCGCGCAGCAATACGGCGGGCATTCTGGCGATTTCCACGACGTTGTTCGGTTTGATGTATGTGCCGTGGCTGCTGAACTTCATCCAGAAAATCAATTTTTTCCCCGGCGTGGTCGGCCGGTTTTACGTCCTGTACTTCATCATCGTGACGAAATTCAGCGACACCGGCGCCTATGTTGTCGGCTCGCTCATCGGCCGGCACAAAATGATTCCGCGCATCAGCCCGGGCAAAACGTGGGAGGGTTTTGGTGGCGCAATTTTTCTTTCGACAGTGGCCAGCCTCGTCTTCGTGCATTTTCTGGGCGACAAAATGGCCGGCATGCACCGGCTGCACGCCGTTGTGCTCGGGGTTTTGCTGGGTTCGACGGCGGTCATCGGTGATTTGATTGAATCGCTGTTCAAACGCGAGGCGGGGGTGAAGGATTCCGGCGGACTGTTCCCCGGCATCGGCGGCATCCTCGACTTGCTGGACAGTTTGCTGTTCAATGCGCCCATCATGTATCTCTATTTGCGCCATGTTTTAACTCATCCTTGAGCCACAGATGAACACAGATGAAACACAGATTTTGCCTGGAACAAAGGACTATTCATTGCAGCCAATTACTCAGCAGATCATTGGCGCGGCTTTTGAAGTTCACAATGTTCTCGGTTATGGTTTCTTGGAACGCGTTTATCAGCGCGCGATGCAGATGGAACTACAATCTCGCGGTGTCAAAGTGGAGCTTGAACCGAAAATCCAGGTTCAATTCAAAGGTGTCATTGTCGGTGATTACGCGGCGGACTTGCTGGTCGAAGACAAAATAGTTGTCGAGTTGAAAACCGATCCAGCCTATCAGTCCGTTCAGGAAGCACAACTACTCAACGAACTTCGCGGCACGGGAATGAAGCTTGGCTATCTGATCAACTTTGGTCGGGAGCGGGTGGAATACAAACGCATGGTCTTTTGATCCAATCTGTGTTTCATCTGTGTCAATCTGTGGCTGAAAAATTAAAATGAAAAACGTTGTTTTACTCGGTTCGACCGGCTCCATCGGCACCAGCACCGTCAAGGTGGCCGAGGATTTGCCGGACCGCATCCGGCTGGTCGGCCTGGCCGCCGGGAACAACGCCGAACTGTTGCTCGAACAGGCGCGCAAACACCGGCCCGATGCCATTTCCATCAACCATCCCGAAAAAGCCCGCGACCTGGGGAAATTCCTCGGGGCGGCAACGCAGGTTTATTCGGGCGACGAGGGCTTGATCAAACTCGCCACGCTGCCGGCGGCGGACATCGTGTTCATTGCCATCGTCGGCACGGCAGGATTGAAACCCGCGCTCGCCGCGATCCGCGCGGGCAAGGACATTGCCGTGGCGTCGAAGGAAATTCTGGTGATGGCCGGCGAAATCGTGATGAGCGAGGCGCGAAAACACAACGTTCGCGTGCTCGCCGTGGACAGCGAGCATTCGGCGATTTTTCAGTGTCTCGATGGCAAACCGTCCAGTTCCGTCCGCAAACTCTGGCTGACGGCGTCTGGCGGACCGTTTCGCAACACGCCCAAGGAGGAGTTTCCCAACATCACCGTCGAGCGCGCGCTCAAACACCCGTCGTGGGTAATGGGCAAAAAAATCACCATTGATTCGGCGACATTGTTCAACAAGGGACTGGAAATGATTGAAGCGCGCTGGCTGTTTGACATCGGCATCGAGCGCGTGGGCGTGCTGGTGCATCCGCAAAGCATCGTTCACTCGATGGTGGAATTTGTGGATGGAGCGCTGCTCGCGCAGCTTTCCACGCCGGACATGTGCCTGCCGATTCAATACGCCTTGACGTATCCCGACCGCGCGCCGAGCGAGCGGGTGCAGACCGATTTCGCCAGGCTGGGCAAGCTGACGTTTGAAGAACCGGATGCGGAACGTTTTCCGGCGCTGAAACTCGCGCGCCGGGCCGGGGAAGTGGGCGGCACATTGCCGGCGGTGCTGAATGCGGCGAACGAGGTGGCGGTGGAAGCGTTCGTGAATCGCAAAATCAATTTCCCGCAAATCACGGAAACGGTGCGTCGCACGATGGACGCGCACAAAGTGGTGGAGCATCCGACGCTGGAACAAATTTTGGAAGCGGACGCTTGGGCGCGTCGCGAGGCGGCGAAATAAAAATTCGTCCTCGTAATCGAAAAAGAATCGAGGACGAGAACGAGAACGAAGAACGAGGACGATTGCGCGCAGCAGCCGGCGGCAAAATAAACGGCTTCTTCCCTCAACGATTTGAAGTTTCGGCGGTGCAGCCTGTGTTGATGTTAGGTCAACAATTTGCAGACACTCTCATTATTGATTCCTGTGATACTCAACTCCAAACCGGCCTGGGTTACGTCGGCAAACAAACGCGTTCCGTCCTCAAACTCAATACCGAGTTCTCTGTCTCGATGTCTCCAGACTCGTTTCACGACTTTGCCGTGCAACATTTCAGTGGCGCGATTCGCTTCGTCTTGGAGCGGCGATGACATAAAGGATGTGCCAACCCTATTTCCGTCGTTCGTGGCTGTCCAGAATGATTTTGGTGGAACGCCCGCTCACCCTGAACCTCGTAGCCGCGGACGTCAGTCCGCGCACTTTGAGTCCAAGGGAAGTTAGCGCCGACTCACGTCGGCGGCTACGGTGCGGGGGTTCAACACTCGCCCTCACCCGGAACCGCAAGGTAGGGCGGGCAGTCCTTCCGCCTTCGCGGTGCGACGGCGGTTGCCCGCCGCGAATGCCCAACGGCGGCGCGCACGGAGTGACGCGCCCTACCTTCCCGAGTTCAGGGACTTGCGTTCCGTGATTGCGGGCGAAGTTTTCCCTGATATATTCAGGGCGTCCCTTTGTAGGGGGCGGATTTTTAGCATGACCATTTTGAACATCATTTACGTGATTGCCGCCGTGCTGGCGTTGTTTGGCGCGGCCATTTTTATCCATGAGTTCGGCCATTTCTGGGTCGCCCGGAAGCTGGGCATGAAGGTCGAGGAATTCGCCGTCGGTTTTGGCCCCAAAATTCACAGTTGGAAGCGAGAGGGCATTGAATACTCGATCCGTTGGATTCCGGCCGGCGGTTTTGTAAAGCTGCCGCAAATGATTACCGCTGAGGCGCTCGAAGGCCAGTCGGCGGAGGAAGTTCCGCCAGCGCCGCCGTTGCACAAAATCCTCGTCGCCTTCGCCGGCCCGTTCATGAACGTGGTATTTGCGTTTGCCATCGCCACAGTCATTTATTTTGTCGGCCTGCCCATCCCGGTCAATCCCGCCATCATCGGCTATGTCGAGCCGGGGTCGGCGGAAGCCAGGCTCGGCATTCAGGAGGGTGACCGCATTGTGTCAGTGAATGGCGAGAAGGTGAAATCCTGGCAGGACGTGGTGCTGGACACGGTGGTGGCGCGCACGAGCGTGCTGCCGGTGGTCATTGAACACGGTGGCAGGGAAATCACGTATCAACTCCAGGCAACGGCCGACAATGCCATCGGCCTGAAGTTGCTTAATCTGGATCCGCGCGACCATCCCGAGGTGATGGACGTGAGCGCCGGGGGCGCAGCGGCAAGGGCCGGCTTGAAACCGGGCGACCACATCATGGCGTTTGCCGGGGTGCCCATCGCCAGCCGTGACCAACTGATTGATCTTATCCACAAACGCGGCGGACAGCCGACCGAGTTGCGGGTCGAGCGCGGCGCGCAAAAGTTGACGCTGAACATCACGCCGTCGGCCGATCCCACGACCAAAAACGGACGCATCGGCGTCGCCTTGGGCGTGAGTTCGACACAGATTTATATTGTTCAAAAACCGGGGCCGCCGCCGTGGGAACAGGTGCGCAACGAGGCGGATAAAATATTCGCGATCATCGGCGCGCTCATTCATACGCGGGAAACCGGCGTGGGCGCAAAAGATTTGTCCGGGCCGGTCGGCATCCTCGCCATCCTTGCCAATGCGGTGAATGACGACTATCGCCTGGCTTTGAGTTTTCTGGTGATGCTCAACATCAACCTTGCGATCATCAATTTGATGCCCATTCCCGTGCTCGACGGCGGACACATTTTGATGGCCATCATCGAAAAAATCCGCCGCCGGCCGTTGAGCCTCAAATTTGTTGAATACACCACGACCGGCTTCGCCGTGCTGCTGATTTCATTCATGCTTTACTTGACGTTTTCCGACATCAAACGGTTTTCGCTGTTCCGCGCGATGTTCAAAAGCGACGTGCAAATCCAGCAGTCCACTGACTCCGTGCCGGCCCAGACCAAATAATTCATGCGTTACTGCGAATCCCCGTTTTTTTATCACCGGCGAAAGACCCGCGAAGTCGTCATCGGCGATCCGGCGCGTGGCGGGGTTGTCATCGGCGGCGGCCATGCCGTCGTGAAGCAATCCATGCTCACGTGCGATACGATGGACACCGCCGAATGTGTGAAGCAGACGCTCGACCTCGTTGCCGTTGGCTGCCAGCTCGTCCGCATCACCGCGCCGACGGTGAAAGACGCGGCGAATCTCCAGAACATCGTCGCCGAACTGCGCCGGCGCGGTTGTCTGGTGCCGATCGTTGCCGACATCCATTTCAAGCCCGAAGCCGCGATGGAAGCGGTGAAATGGGTCGAAGTCGTGCGCGTCAATCCCGGCAATTACGCCGACTCGAAAAAATTTGCCACGAAGGAATACACGGACGAGCAATACAGCGCCGAGTTGAAGCGGATCGAGGAAAAATTCACGCCGCTCGTGCTGGAATGCATCCGCCGGAAACGCTGTTTGCGCATCGGCACCAACCACGGCTCGTTGAGCGACCGCATCATGAACCGGTACGGCGACACGCCGCTCGGCATGGTCGAGAGCGCGCTGGAATTTGCCCGCATCTGCCGCCAGCACAACTTCCACAACTTCAAGTTCTCGATGAAGGCGAGCAATCCGAAAGTGATGATTGAGTGCTACCGGCTTCTGGTTGCGAGGTTGAATGAATTGGACGAGCAGGAATTCAATCCGCCATCCGCCATCCGCCATCCGCAATCGTGGAATTACCCGATTCATCTCGGCGTCACCGAGGCGGGTGAGGGCGAAGACGGCCGCATCAAGAGCGCCATCGGCATTGGTTCGCTGTTGTGCGACGGCCTGGGCGACACGATTCGCGTCTCGCTCACGGAGGATTCGCCGCGCGAAATCGAGGTTTGCACCGATTTGCTGGCGCAGATTCCAAAACTGACTTGTTCGGAGTCCCGCCTTCAGGCGGCATCGGGCGAACCGGCTAAAGCCGGAACTCCAAACGTCTTTCCCTTTGATCCATTTCATTTCGAGCGCCGCGAAACTCCGGAAATCGAATTGAATGGGCAGGTCAAATGCGGCGGCGAACAACTCATCCGGGTGGTTGTCACGCGCGCCACGTGGGACAAGGTGGCTCCGAAGATTCGCCCAAAGGACGACGTGAAACCAGAAGCGGTCTATCAAGACCTGAACATTGCCGAGATTGATCCCGCGCAGGATTTTGAAATCAACTGTGAAACACAACTGGTAACGGTGAAGGACGGCGTAGCACTGCCCGCCATCAGCGCCTTCCGTCTGCTCGCTGCCAAGTTGAAACGCTTGGGCCGGAACAATCCCATTTTGCTCAAGGATTGTTTAAGTGGCACAGGCTTCCAACCTGTGAAACAGACACCGAACACAGACCAGAGGTCTGTGCCACTTGAGCCAAAAATCGCCCTGCTGCGCGCGTCCGTGGTCATCGGCTCGCTGCTGGCGGACGGCATTGGCGACGCGATTTTGATTCGCGGAGAGTCCGGCGGCGGACAATCGCTGCGGCTGGCGTTCAACATTTTGCAGGCGGCGGGTTGCCGCTCGTTCAAGACCGATTACGTGGCGTGCCCGAGTTGTGGGCGCACGCTGTTCAATCTCCAAACGGTCACCGCGCGCATCAAGGCGCGCACGGAGCATCTCAAGGGCGTGAAGATTGCCATCATGGGCTGCATCGTGAACGGACCCGGCGAAATGGCGGACGCGGACTTTGGTTACGTGGGCGGCGCGCCCGGCAAGATCAATCTTTACGTCGGCAAGCAGGCCATAAAATTCAACATCCCTGAAGCCGAGGCCGTGGACCGGCTGGTGGACCTCATCAAGGAACACAATAAGTGGGTCGAGCCGGCAATGAGCGAAGAGAATTCTTAACGCAAAGACGCCAGGTCTTAACGCGCAGCCGCAACCAAAAACAGCTTCATAAGGAAGCCATGAAGTCAGGAAAGCTTTTCGTTGGCCCTTGGTTTCCTGGTTTCCTAATAAAGAATCTTCGCTTTGGTGGCAGTGCCAAATTGTGTGTTCCAAAGTGCTAATTTCAAAACGCGGCTTCCAAAACGCTTGCCATTTCCATTTAATTGCCTAAAGTATCCGACCGCTTTCAAATTTATGCATTTAGTTTATTTAAACGGTCTTTTGGCCCAGGCAACCGCGCCGCAACCGGGCCAACCGCAGCAGCCCGTTTGGATGACGTTTGCCCCGATGATCCTGCTGGTCATCGTGTTTTACTTCATTTTGATTCGTCCGCAGCAGCAGCGCGCCAAGCAGCAGGCCAGATTGATTTCCAACCTCAAGTCGGGCGACAAGGTCGTCACGTCCAGCGGCATCGTCGGGGTCGTCATCACGGTGAAGGAACAGACCGTTTCACTCCGTTCGATGGACGCCAAAATGGAAGTCACCAAATCTTCAGTCACGGAAATCCTCGAAAGCGGCGGCGCCGCAGAATCCTGAGCCAACCATGAGCCGAAACAATCCCTGGATATTCATTTTTGTTGTTCTGATCATCTGCTGGTCGTTTTATGAAATGTACCCGCCGACGTCGCGCAGCCTGGTGCAGGAGTTTGAAACGCGGGCGATGAACCGGGACACGAACTTCACGGGCATCGTGGACCGGGTCCAGCCGTTGCAGTCGGCGCTGCCCGAACGCGAGTTCGCCAATTTGCAGGAGGCCATCGGCACGAACAGCATCGCGCCGTATTTCCCGTTTTTCAACGTGACCAACAAATTGCATCCCAATGTTTTCATCCTGAACCAGCTTCAACGCGATGCGTCGGGCAAGATCAAGCTGGGATTGGACCTGCGGGGCGGCACGTCGTTTCTCGTGGAAATGGACACCAACCGCCTGGTGTATGTTGAAACGGTCACCAACAGCGACGGCACGGTCGAAACGACCACCAATCTGGCCCGGGTGGAGGGCGCGTTGTCGCAGGCGGTCGAGGTGCTGCGCAAACGCGTGGACGCTTTCGGCGTGGCCGAGCCCGTCATCCAGGCGGCGGGGGGCAACCGCATTTTGATCCAGTTGCCGGGCCTGTCCGAGGCCGACAAGGCGGAGGCGCAGACCAACATCCAGAAATCCGCGTATCTGGAATTCCGGATGGTGAAGGAGGACAGCGACGAAATCATCAAGAACAACGAGCCGGTTCCGCCCGGTTATGAATTGCTCAGGCGCGTTGAGCAGCAGCCCAATGGTCCGCCAATCGTCGAAGAGGTCATCGTGAAGAAAAAACCGGAGCATGGTCTGGCCGGTGACATCGTTGAAAACGCCATGGCGGTGCGCGGCAACCTGGGCGAGCCGCAGATTGATTTCCGGCTGAACAGTGAAGGCGCAAAACGGTTCGGTGAAGTCACCCGGAACAACGTCGGACAACGGCTGGCCATCATTTTGGACGGCGAACTGTATTCCGCGCCGGTCATCCAAAGTGCGATTGAAACGGGCAACGGACAAATTACGGGGCACTTCACACCCGAACAGGCCCTGCAACTGGCCAACGTCCTGCAAAATCCGCTCCGCGCCCCGCTCAAAATCGTTTACTCGAGCGATGTGGACCCGACGCTCGGCCGGGACTCAATCCGCAGCGGCATCCGCGCGTCCGTGATGGGCGTCATCTTTGTTTCCGCGTTCATGCTTTGTTATTATCTGCTGGCGGGCATCGTGGCGAACATCGCGCTGGTCACCAATATCATCATCCTGCTCGGGGTGATGTGCTCCATCGGCACGACGCTCACGTTGCCGGGCATCGCGGGCGTGGTGCTCACCGTCGGCATGGCGGTGGACGCGAACGTGCTGATTTACGAGCGCATCCGCGAGGAGCTGGCCAAGGGCAAATCACTCCGCGGCGCCATCGCCGCCGGTTACGCCCGCGCCTTCGGCACGATTTTCGATTCGCACGTCACGACGCTGATTTCCTCGATCATCTTGATTTTCATGGGCACGGGCGAAATCAAGGGCTTCGGCGTCACGCTGACCATCGGCGTGGCCGCCAGCCTGTTCACCGCGCTCGTGGTGACGCGGCTGATCTTCAATTTCCTGCTCGACCGCAACTGGATCAAATCGCTGCGGATGTTCCATCTCATCCGGGCCACCAAGCTCGACTTTATGAGACTCGCCAAGCCGGCGTTCATCCTGTCTTGGACGATCATTCTCATCGGCATGGGTTACGGGATTTTTGATCGCGGGTCGAAATTGTTCGGCGTGGATTTCGCGGGCGGCGACAGCACGACGTTCAGTTTTCAACAAAAAGTGGAAGTGGAAAGAATTCGCGCGGCCCTGACGCAAGCCGGCGAAAAGGACTCGCAAATCCAATATCAAAAAGACGTGGCTGGCGGCGGCGCCGAGACGCTCCGCGTGACGACCTCAACCGGCTCCGCCAAAAAAGTCGAGCAGGCCCTGACCAGTCAATTTCCGCAGGCGCAGTTCGCAACCATCGGCCAGCAAAGCGTCGGCGCGGTGGTGGGCGACGAAATCAAGCGCTCGGCCATCATCGCCTCGTTGTTGTCGTTGTTCGGCATTTTGATTTATGTTGCGTTCCGTTACGAGTTTTACTTCGCCGTCGGCGCGGTCGTCGCGGTCATTCACGATGTGTTCATGACGATTGGCTGTTATTGCATTGCCAACGGCGTTTCGGGCCGTGAATTCAACGCCACCGTCGTCGCGGCGATTCTGACCATCATCGGCTTTTCCACCAACGACACCATCGTGATTTTCGACCGCATCCGGGAAGACCTGAAGCTCGGCGTGCGCGGCTCGTTCAAGGAAATCATCAACCAGGCGCTCAACCAGACCTTGAGCCGGACGCTGATCACCTCGGGCACGGTGTTTCTGGCCACGACGGCGCTGTACGTTTTTGGCGGCGGTGTCATCAACGACTTCGCGTTCACCTTCCTCATCGGCATCCTCACCGGCACGTATTCGAGCATTTACATCGCCAGCGCGCTGGTGTTGTGGTTGCACAAAGGCGAGCGTCCGGCCATCGGCGCTTCGCAGGTGACGATGCAAAACACGACGACGGCGCGCGTCTGACGGCATACAATCATGCCCGGTTTCGTTGAAATCACGCCATGGCACTGGGCGGGTTTCATTCTTGGCGTGTTGATTTTTCTCGCGCTCGACCTCGGCCTGTTTCACCGCCACGCGCGGGTCGTCAGTTTCAAGGAAGCCGCCGCCTGGAGCGCGGCCTGGTTCGCGCTGGCAATGGTTTTTGCCGGGGCCATGGCCCATTGGCGCGGACGGGAAGAGGCGGTTCAATTCACCACCGGCTATCTCATCGAACTTTCCCTCTCGCTCGACAACATTCTTGTCATCGCGCTCATTTTTGCCTGGTTTCACATCCCGGTGAAATTTCAGCATCGGCTGCTGTTCTGGGGCATTCTCGGCGCGCTCGTCATGCGCGGCACGATGATTGCCGCCGGCGTGGAATTGATCCGTCAATTCGACTGGGTGCTTTATGTTTTCGGCGCGTTTCTCGTTTTCACCGGCGTCAAAATGCTTTTTTCCGGCCAGGAAACCGTGCAGCCGGAAAAAAACCTTGCGCTGCGGCTCGCACGAAAATGTTTCGCCGTCGCACCGGACTTTGACGGCCAAAAGTTTTTCACCCGCCTCGAGGGCCGCCTTGCGCTCACGCCGCTGGCGGTGGTGCTGCTGCTCATCGAAACGACTGATTTGATTTTTGCCCTGGATTCCGTCCCGGCGGTTTTCTCCGTCACCCGCAAGGCCTTCATTGTTTTTACCTCCAACATTTTTGCCATCATCGGCCTGCGCTCGCTTTATTTCCTGCTGGCCGGCGCACTCGGTTATTTTCGCTATTTGAAAATCGGATTGTCGTTCGTGCTCGCCGTTATTGGTGTGAAAATGCTCCTCGACCCGCACGGCCAGGAACCGAAAAGGTTTCAGGTCGAAATCCCGACGGGCGTTTCGTTGATGACAGTTGCTGCGATCATTGTGATTGCCATTGTGCTGTCCGTCATGGTCGCGGAGCGGGAGAAACGCACCGGCGCGGGCAATTCATCAAAAACGCAAGCCCAATGAAATTCCGCTGGTCGCTCGCGCCGCCGCAACCGCTCCTGGCCGGTCAACTGGCGGCACAGCTCAAAATCCCGCCGTTGCTCGCGCAATGCCTGCTCAATCGCGGTTTCAGCGAGCCGGCCGCCATTGAAAATTTTCTTCAGCCGCGGCTCAAGAACCTGGCCAACCCCTTTTTGCTCCCAAACATGGCCGTCGCCGTCGAGCGATTGCTCCGCGCCCGCGAACAAAAGGAAGCGCTCGTCATTTTTGGCGATTATGATGTGGACGGCGTGACCTCCACCGCGCTCCTCGTCGAAGTTCTGCGGCCGCTTGGCTGGAAGGTGGATTTTTATCTGCCGAACCGCATGGACGAAGGCTACGGCCTCAGCACTGACGGTGTCGAACATTGCCTCAAAAAACATCCGGTAAAATTGCTGCTCGCCGTGGATTGCGGCTCAACCGCGGTCGCAACCGTTCAAAAGCTGCGCGATCAAGGGGTGGACGTTATTGTGCTCGACCATCACCAGGTTTCAAATCCCGCGCCTGAGGCGGTGGCGCTGGTAAACCCGCAATTCGGGTTTGGTGTTCCGCCTTCAGGCGGTTCGATTGTGGAAGGCAAACCGTCTGAAGGCGGAACTCCAAACGAAAAACGTTTCACCGAACTTTGCTCGGTTGGTTTGGCCTTCAAACTGGCCCATGCGCTGGTCAAACGCGGACGCGAAATCGGCCTGCCGGGCGCGGCGGAATTTGATTTGCGGCCCCTGCTCGATTTGGTCGCGCTCGGCACCATTGCCGACCTGGTGCCCTTGACCGGCGAAAATCGGATTCTCATTTCCGCCGGCTTGCAACGCCTTAATCTGACGCAGCGGCCCGGTTTGGTCGCGCTCAAGCAGGTCGCGCAGTGCCCGCCCGCCATCGGCGCTTACGAAGTGGGTTTTCAACTGGCCCCGCGCCTGAATGCCGCCGGCCGGCTCGAAACCGCGGAGGAATCGCTGTACTTGCTGCTCGCGCGCGATCTGGCCGGGGCCATGCCCATCGCCCAAAGCCTCGACTCGCGAAACCGCGAACGCCAGAAAATTGAACGCGACATCGTCGAGGAAGTCATCGGGGCCGTTAAATCAAAATTTGATCCGCAGACCGACTTCGTCATTGTCGAGGGGCGATTGCTCTGGCACATCGGCGTGGTTGGCATCGTCGCGTCGCGCGTGCTGCAACAATTTTACCGCCCCACGATCATTCTCGGCGGTGAAGGCAATGAATGGCGCGGTTCGGGCCGCAGCATTGCGGGTTTTGATCTCGCCGCCGCGTTGCGCGAGTGCGGTGATTTGCTCGTGCGTCATGGCGGTCACGCGATGGCGGCGGGCTTGAGCCTGCAATCGGACAAGGTGGACGCGCTCCGGCAGCGGTTGAATGAACTGGCGAGACGCGCGTTGAAGCCCGAGGATTTGCAACCGCCGTTGCGCCTCGATGCGGAAGTCGGTTTGGACGAAATGACCTTGGAATCGCTCGGCGAACTGGTGTGCTTGAAACCGGCCGGGCAGGGGAATCCACCGATGCAATTTTGCGCGCGCAGCGTCACGCACCAGCGCCCGCTCCAGCGCATGGGCGCGGAAAAACAACACGTCAAACTTTGGGTGACCGACGGCGCCGTGACGCACGAGGCGGTTTGGTGGAATGGCGGCGACCAGTCGTTGCCGGTCGGAAAATTTGACCTGGCGTTCGCGCCGCAGGTGAATGAATACAACGGCCGCCGCACGGTGCAATTGAAAATGCTGGATTGGCGGGCAGCGTAAGACAGGGGTCAAGCCTGTCTCAAATCAAATCCCGGCACCGCCCAAGCGGAACACAACGTGGAGACAGGCGGGACGCCTGTCCTACACGCAAAGTCTCACCTGCCCATGCCAACGGGACATTGCCGAATAGGTTTGCCTGGATGCGATCGGTGTGGCGGCGGTGCATTGCTGTTACCCGCAATAACCAGGTTATAGCAATTAACAATAACATTGGGACATATTGGCGATAAACAGGAAGGGGTTGGCGGCCGTGGCGAGGTCTTTGCGCAGGCGGGTCTTGAGTGCGGCCCAGAGATGTTCGATGGGGTTGAGGTCGGGGGAGTAAGTTGGCAGGAACAGCAACTGGCAGCCGGCCGCCTCCACCAACTTCTGCGTGGTCGGCGACTGATGAAACCGGGCGTTATCCAGCACAATCACGCTGCCCGGGGGCAATACAGGCAGCAGCACCTGTTCAAAATAAACCTCCACCACCTCGGTGTTGCAATGGCCTTGAAACACCAACGGCGCGACCAGCTTGTTGTGCTGGGAGGCCGCAATAATGCTGGTGCGCTCCCGCCGTTTGCCGGCCACCGCCTGATAAATCCGCTCGCCCCGGGGCGAGCGGCCATACTCACGATACAGGCGGTGATCCACGCCGCATTCGTCCAGGTAAAAGACGGTTCGGTCGTCGAGCTTTTCCAGTTCGCGCCGGAAGAGCCACCGCTGCACCTCGTTGCGCTCGCGGTATTTTATGAGTTTTTTTTAGAGTGAAACCCAACTGCCCCAGCCGCACCCAGATCGCCTGATGGCTGATGCCAAACACCTTTTGGAGTTCCTTGAGGGTGGCATCGGGATGTTGTTTGACCTGGGCCTGGAGTTTCTGCGGGTCGAGTTTGCGCCAGTGTCCCCAGCTGGTTTTCGGGGCCAACGCGCCGGTTTTGGCGGCGTCCAGATACCGATAAACGGAACTCCGGGCCAAGTCGAACCGCCGGGCGGCCTCGGCTTTGGAGCCGCCCGATTTGATGAAGTTCACCACCCGTTCCCGCAAGTCCAGCGCATATGCTTTCATGCCCTCAAGCCTATCACACTATGTCCCAATGTCAATGTGAAATGCTATAGTTGATTTGAGCAATCTCATCCTTGCGCTCCTCAAGAACACGCCGCAAATACGGACGCAACTGCGCGGTGAGAATTTGCGTACCGATGAAGACACCGACCAACGCTCCAACCAAGCCGCCGGCTGCAATGACGAGGGATTTCGAATAAGAGTGCCCGTTGCCGGTAACCACCATCCATCCGGTTAGCGCCCCACCGAGAATGCCTCCAAGAATCCAAGGGGCGCCAAGCCAGACCCTTGACGGGTTGTCAGCAAGAAAAGCTTCATATCCGCATCGGTAAACAGCCTTCCACTGATTGCTCGTCAATCCCGCACGTTCCGGTATCTGTGAATTCGAGAAGTAAATTTTCATGTCCAATAAATATTCAATGATGGGGTCTTGAGATTACCGGCCTGATCCTCCGAGAAGATTGCCGCAGGCATTCGTCTGGACACGGTAGGCGCGGCTGCTGCGCCGGATCACCAGGCGTGTGAGGAGAAAAGCCGACAGGAGACAGATGCTCACAACCGGACCGATCAGAATGTTGGAATGTTCCGGATAATGGAATAGCATCCGCAAATACATGGGTCCAAGGAGAAAACCGACCATGGTGAGGAGTAGGAAAGCGTAAACCTCTATTCTATCGCTCCGCCAGACGGCGAAGGACATGCACAGCGCGGCCGGAGCGAGGACGAGCGTGAAACTAGTCAAGACCGTGAGGGCTTCGGAGGTTCCCAAAAACAAACCGGCGATGCCGGCCACCAACGCGCCTGCTGCCATGAGCGGCAGAAGCACGGCGGCGAGCATCACGAAGGCGAGGCGGGTGGCGGAAACCGGGAGCGTCCGGAGAAAACGCAGTTGTCGCAGGAGGGGCATGAACCGGAAAAAGATAACAAACCAACCGCACATAACACTCCCCATGGGAACTAATCCCATGACCATGTTCCGGGATCGCGCTATGGCCTGGTCTTGATATAGCCAAACCAGCGCCATCAGCGCGACCATGGCCACGAGATTTAAAAATGCGCTGACAAACGTGCTGTTGAGCAGAAAAGTCATTCCGCCGTAACCGCGGGGTACAAGGTGAGGGGCCGTCCGGACTTTGGTTTGCAGCGGAGTGAGGTGGACGCCAGAGCGGTCAGGACGACCCATGTCAATTTGCCCAGCCCGGCCCAGGTAAATCCCGGCCCGGCCCAATTCAAACTGTTCGGCGCGAAGCCAGCCGATGGCGGTCAACACCGCGCCCAATCCCAAAAGAACGGCGGATTTTTCCGGGCTTTTGGACGCATTCGTGGCGAATGCCATGCTGCCGAAGAACGCTGTCACAGTCAGGATGCTGATGAAAGAGTTGCTGATGAACCTCCACGGGCTCCCATAAAAGCCGCGAGTGGCGTTGAAGACGAGAGTGAAGTCCATTCCCAGCCACACCAGGGTGAAAAGGCTAGCCATCGCCAATCGCTCCGCGGGCAAAGCCCGGCTCGGGTCAATATGACAAAATACTGCCGCGCCTGAGAACAGCAGCAAGGCCAACACAATGGCCGGGATGGGAACGGTTGCCAGCCACCAACCGCGGCTGATTTGTCTGCTCGTCAGCGGTAAAGGCGCCAGGGCCCGAAGGGCGCCGTTTTTCAAATCAAAGGAAAGCAACGTGGCTCCCGTCCACAGAGCCAGAAGAAAAGCCCAAAACTCGAAAGGCATTTTCGGGTCGGCGGCGATGGTAAACCCAAGCCCAAACTCAAGCGCTGCACTCAAAGCCAGCACCCGCCACCAGCGGCGATAGTGATCGAGAATCAGCCGTTTCATGCGGCCTCCTCTTCCTTGACCAGCGCGACGAACAAATCTTCGAGCGTCAGGCGCGTGAGCGAGATTTCTTTCGCGCCCCGGGTTCGCAACCAGTCGGACGCGCCGCTCTTTTGGTCAACCAGCGCGTGCCAGCGGTTTTCGTTGTGCTTCAATATAATAAGACCGTCGCGGTTTTGGAATTCTGTTCCGTTGTCGGTGAAAAATTCCGCCAGGCGAAAGCGATCCACGACTTCATCCATGCTGCCTTCGAGCAGGAGTTTGCCGTTCTTGATCATGCCGACGTGATCCGCAAAACGTTCGATGTCGGTCAACCCATGCGATGAAATCAACACGGTGCGTTCACCGTCCTCAACGGCTTTGAGCAATTCCGCAAAAACTTGCTGCTTGGAAACGGCGTCGAGTCCGGTGGTCGGTTCGTCAAGAATCAACACCTGCGGCCGGCGGGCGAGCGCGAGCAGGAGGCTCAACTTGGTTTTTGCGCCGAAGGAGAGCGTGGCAATTTTGTCGCTGTCGCTCAAATGGAACGCCTGCATCAGCCCGGCGCAGTAGGTGTCGTCCCAATCGGGATAAAAGCCGCGCACAAAACGGATGGCGCGGCCGACCCTGCCCCAAACCTGAAAATTCAAATCGGGGCTGACGTAGGCGGCGCGCCGTTTCAATTCCACTTCGTTGGCGCGGTGGTCGAGGCCGAGCACGCGGATTTCTCCGCCGTCGTTTTGTCCCATGCCAAAAATCAAATCAATGGTGGTGGTTTTGCCCGCGCCATTCGGGCCGATGAGGCCGTAAATTGCGCCGCCCGGCACGGTCAGGTCGAGCGGGCCGAGTTTGAAGGCGGGATAATTTTTTATCAATCCGCGGATTTCGATGGCGTTGTGGTTCATGTTATTTTCCTTTGATGGCTTTGTGGGCGAGTTCGAGAATTTCCGCCGGCTTCAATCCGGCTTCCGCCGCTTCGCGCGCGGCTTCGCGGAACAATTCCTGCGCCGTGTTCAACTTGGCTTCGCGGCTGCGGTCGTGGCCGTGGTTGGCAACGAACGTGCCCAGTCCCTGCCGCCGGAAGACGATGCCTTCGCGTTCCAACTCCTCGTAAGCGCGCTTGACCGTGATGACGCTGACCAGCAAATCCTCCGCGAGCGTGCGAAACGAGGGCAGCGTCGCGCCGGGCTTGAGCCGGCCTTCGCTGACTTCACGCTTCAACCGGTCAACGATCTGCTGATAAAGCGTTCCGTCCGCCGCCGGGGAAATCGGTCCGAGCCACAGGGATTTGCGTTCGTTCGGCACTTGTATTTACTGTTTATACACGATATAGACAGTTAGTCAAGAGAAAAAGTTGCGGCCGGGAACCGGCTGAAATCGGAGGGGCGGGTGGGCGGCGGGTTAAGTTGAACCCCTATTGAAAATAAGCTTGCAATTGTTTTGGGAACGGCTACAGTTGCCGCGTCTGTTGGACAACTTGTCCTTTCAAGGCATGGATAATCTTCAAGTGAACGTGGTTCAGTGATGATTTGAGACCCGATGGTCGGGAACAGTCTGGAAAAACGGTTGGTCTTGAACAGCAAATCATTAAATGAGCACGAAACTGTTTGTCGGAAATCTTTCCTTCAACACCACGGAAAATGACCTGCAGGAGGCATTTGCCGCCCACGGCACGGTCGTCGAAGCCAACCTCATGATGGACCGGATGAGCGGCCGTTCGCGCGGCTTTGCCTTCGTCACCATGTCCACCCCCGAGGAGGCCCAAAAGGCAATCGCCGCCATGAACGGCGCGACGCTGGGCGAGCGTCAATTGACGGTCAACATCGCCCGCCCCAAAGAAGAGCGTCCCCGCGGTGACCGCGGCCCGCGCCGTGACTTCGGTGGCGGCGGCGGCGGCGGACGCCGGGATCGTTATTAATCATTTCTTCAAGCAGCTTTGGCCGGGGCGGCGTTCTCAACGGGCGTCGCTCCGGTGTCATTTTAGGGCGCGGTTTTTTTATTGGCCATGATGGCGCCGGGTTGGATAAGATACCTTTTCCTGCATGGAAGAACACATACAAATCGAGGGACGCATTTTGACGGTGCTGGCCGGGACGATGTTTCGTGTGGAACTGGACAATAAACACCAGGTCCTCGCGACTATTTCCGGCAAGATGCGCAAACGATTTGTCCGTCTCACCGTGGGCGACCGCGTGAAAATGGAAATGTCGCAGTACGATTTGAACAAGGCGCGCATCGTCTGGCGGTTGGGCTGAATTGACGGGGAAAATTTCGTTGCGGCCGCGCTTGCGGCTGTAACCGGCCAGGAACAGTTTTTACTGCATGAACGCCGCCATTCTTGTCGCCGCCGGCAAAGGCATCCGCATGGGCGCGGGCGTGGACAAATTGTTTCTCGAAGTGGCCGGACGCCCGGTCGTCGCCCACACCTGGCAACAGTTTGATGGCGCGAAGTGCATCGGCGAAATAATTCTCGTCGTCCGCGGCGGGATGGAAAAAAACTTCTCGGAACTCGCGGCGAAATTTCATTTTCAAAAACCGTTTCGTGTCGTCGTGGGCGGGATGGAACGGCAGGATTCGGTCTGGAACGGTCTGGAGGCGTTGTCGGTGACGGCGGAAATTGTGGCCATTCAGGATGCGGCCCGGCCCTGCACGAGCGGGGAGCTGATTGCCGCAACGGTCAAGGCGGCGGATGAAAGCGGCGCCGCGGTGGCGGCGCAACCGGTAACGGACACCATCAAGGAATCCGCCGACGGCGGATTCATTCAGCGTACGCTCGACCGGTCGCGGCTTTGGACGGTGCAAACGCCCCAGACGTTTCGGGTCGAGGTGATTCGCCGGGCGCTGGCGGAAGCGCGCCGTCGCCGGTTGATTTTCACCGACGACACGGCGGCGTGTGAATTGATTGGCCAGCCGGTCCGGCTGGTGTCCAGCGTGGCGCCGAATCCGAAGGTCACGGTGCCGGCCGATTTGCCGTTCATTGAGACGTTGTTGAAAGGAAAAATTTGATTTTGAACCGCCGGGACACAAACCGTTTCCAAAAACTTGGTGTCCGGGCGCCTTTGTGGTAGTTTTCCCCCGTTTATGAAACGACGTTTGATTTATGGTTTGGTGATCGTGGCGCTGGTGTTGAATCTGGCGATTGGCGCGCGGATTTATCTGGGGTCGGCGCACGCGGCGGACAAGCAGGACGCGGTGTATCCGAATCTGGAGTTGTTCGCCAACGTGCTGGAAAAGGTGCGCAAGGAATATGTGGACGGCCAGAATCTGACGTATCACGACCTGGTTTACTCGTCGCTCAAGGGCATGCTCGGCTCGCTGGACCCGCACAGCGAATTCATGGACGTGAATGATTACCAGCAATTGCAGGACGACACGGAAGGACGATTCGGCGGACTCGGCCTCGTCGTTTCGATGAGGGACAATTATGTGACCGTCATCGCGCCGATGGAGGATACGCCCGGATTTCGCGCGGGAATTTTGTCCGGCGATCGCATCATCAAGATTGACGGCAAGAGCGCTGAGAAAATGTCCCTGCCGGAAGCAGTGAAACTGCTTCGGGGCGAGCCGGACACGAAGGTGACGGTGACCATTCAGCGTCCGTCGTCGGGCCTGGTGAAGGATTTCACGCTCACGCGCGCCATCATCAAGATGGACATGGTCAAGGACATCAACGGCAAAAAGGAGTTTCCGCTGGGCGATGACAAAATCGGTTACGTCCGCATCACGGAATTCGGCGACAAAGCGGGCGAAGAACTCGAAGCCGCCTTGAACAAACTGAAAGCGGAGGGGATGAAGGCAATGATCATTGATTTGCGCTGGAATCCCGGCGGCTTGCTCGATGAGGCGGTGGAGGTGTGCGGAAAATTCCTGCCCCGCGGCCAGTTGGTCGTCACCACCGAAGGCCGCGATCCCAGCCAGAATTCCGTTCGTCGGGCCGAGGGGCGCGGTGATGAATTTGCCAACAAGGATGGTTCTCCCAAGCCGGTGGTGGTGCTCGTGAATCTCGGCAGCGCGAGCGCGGCGGAAATCGTCACCGGCTGTTTGCAGGATTTGCACCGCGCGGTCATTCTCGGCGAGAAAACCTTCGGCAAAGGCTCGGTGCAGAGCATTTTTCCGCTCGATGACGGCTCGGCGCTGAAACTCACGACCGCCAAATATTACACGCCCAGTCACAAGGTCATTCACCAGCATGGCATCACGCCGGACATCGAAGTGCCCATGACCGAGGAACAGGAAGCGGCTTTGCTGCTGAAACGCGCGCCGGGCGGGCTGGCCTCCCTCAGCGAAACCAATCGCGTCAGCATCGAAAACGTTCATGACATCCAGCTCGAACGCGCCCGGGATTTGCTCAAGGGCATCATGCTTTACAGCGCGCTCAACGACGGGCCAAAGCCGCAGACGCCGGACAAAATGGCGGCGAAATAAAATGAGAACCCGGCAAAACGGGCGTGGCGGCTTTCGGCAGAAAGCCGGACAATTCTTTTTTCCGAAATAGTGCGGCAATCTGCCGACTCGCCGCTGCGATAAACATGACTTTGCTGGCCCTTGAAACTTCCTGCGACGAAACCAGCGCCGCGGTCGTGCGCGATGGACGAATTTTGTCCGGCGCTGTCTCCTCGCAAATCAAGCTGCACGCCGAATACGGCGGTGTCGTGCCGGAGCTGGCCGCCCGCGAACATCTGCGGAACCTGATTCCGGTCGTGCGAACCGCGCTGCGCGATGCGGTAGTGCTGCCGGAACAACTCGACGCTGTTGCCGCCACGCAAGGACCGGGTTTGCCGATGGCCCTGCTAGTCGGATTCAAGGCCGCACAATCCATCGCGTTCTTTTTGCGGAAACCATTCGTGGGCATCAACCATCACGAAGCCCATTTGTACTCGCCGTGGATTGTTTCTGAACGGAGCGCCGAGCACCGTCTCGGCTCGACGACAGAATCACTCGACACTGGCCGGGACGGTGCCCGGCGCTCCGGGCTTGCTGCCGACTTCTCCTCCTTTCAACCGAACGTTTCGCTCATCGTCAGCGGCGGGCACACGATGCTCGTGCGGGTGGAATCGGAACTGAAACATCGCGTGCTCGGCTCGACGGTGGACGATGCGGCGGGCGAATGTTTTGATAAAACCGGCAAGCTCATGGGCCTGCCGTATCCCGCCGGACCTGAAATTGACCGGCTGGCGGAGCAGGGGAATCCCAAGGCGTATGACTTCCCGCGGCCCCTGCTGAACGACCCCGGCGACGATTTCAGTTTCAGCGGACTGAAAACCTCCGTGCGCTATTTTCTCCGCGATCACCCGGGGATTTTGGATGACCCGCAACGGGTGCGTGATTTGTGCGCCAGCATCCAGGCGGCGATTGTCGAGGTGCTCGTAAAGAAAACCATCCGCGCGGCGAAACGGAACCATGTTCGTTGCGTGACCGCCTCCGGCGGCGTTACCTGCAATCGCACATTGCGTCGCGACCTCGCGCACGCGTGCGAGCGTGAAGGTTTCTCGCTGCGTTTGGCGGAGAAAAGTCTTTGCACCGACAACGCGGCGATGATCGGCATTCTGGCTGAACGGAAATTGGCGCAAAATATTCCCGCCACCAACCTTGACGAGGAAATCAAACCCGGTTGGGTGCTGACGTGACGAGACCTCTGCAAGTTGCATACGTTCTAAGTTCTTCTCGCCATAAACGGGTCTAAACGTAAACGTAAACGTAAACGGGTCGGTTCTTGGTATTGTAGTATTCCCGCGTTGTCATTCAATTTTTTAGAACGTCAGGCTGAGGCCGCCGCGGACGCCCACGTAACCGAAATTCTGAAACAGGTTGTTGTGCTCGCCGCTGTAAGTGGTGGACAGAAACCCGACGCCACCGGCATCAATCTCGCCAAAGCAATCCAGATGCTTCAGCAAATGCAGGCTCAAGCCCAGTCCCGCGTATCCATCAATTCCTTCGAGATAGTCCCGGGTGATGACGCCAAAATTTGGAGAGTCCACCTGGTTGCGATATTCCCAGGTCATCCAAATCAGGCTCGCGCCGGCGGTGATGTAGGGTCGCCAGGGCGCGTCACGTGCGGCGAAGTGATATTGCCACGCAATACCCAGTTCCAAAAATGACGGCTGGTGCGCCTGTGCATCCGCCTGGCTGCCGGGCTTCAACTCAATCACGCCGCCCCCGAGCACCGCTTCCAAAGCGTTGTGTTCATCCAGCATTTTCCCGAACGAAAGCGTTGCCGGCATCAGCCAACGATAATCCCCGTTCAACGGCCAGCGACAGCCGAAGGACGTGTCCAGGTGATAAATATCGGGCTTCGTGGCCGGCGCCGGTTTGGTCAAAGCGGGCATGGCATTGGTTGCGACCTCTTGCGCCCGGGTGCTGGGCAGGGCCATTCCCAGCAGCAAAGATAAAATGGCGGCGCGAAGTATTTTCATGCCGGTGGAACCGTGTCTGAGCCTTGTCAATTCTTCACCCAAAGGCAACTTCCAAAACCAGAATATCTAAATTTCAAAATAGGTAGGGCAGGCAGTCCCCTGCGCGCCGCAAACACGTGGGACGGCGCGCACGGAGTGATACGCCCTACCATAAAAATCTTTTCGCCAGAAGCTTCCTCCGCCAGCTACGCTATGCGAATTCATGGCCGACCGTTTGCCCATTTACGAAATCGAGCGCGACATCATCGCCCGGCTGAAAACCAACCGGCGGCTGATTTTGTCCGCGCCGACCGGTTCCGGCAAATCCACGCAAGTCCCACAGATGTTGCTCCGGCACGGGCTGCTCGGCGACGGGCAGGTCGTGATTCTCCAGCCGCGCCGGCTGGCCACGCGGTTGCTCGCGGCGCGCGTGGCGCAGGAACTTGGCGTCCAGCTTGGCAACGAGGTCGGCTACCAGATCCGCTTCGAAAATGTCACATCGCCGCAGACGAAAATTCGTTTTGTAACGGAAGGCGTTTTGCTCCGGCAAATGATTGACGATCCGGATTTGCGCGGCGTTTCGGTCCTCATCTTCGACGAGTTTCACGAACGCCATCTTTACGGCGACATCACGCTGGCCCGTGCGCTCGATTTGCAGGAGCAACACCGGCCCGACCTGAATCTCATCGTCATGTCCGCGACGCTGGATGCGGAGTTGCTGGGGGAATATTTATCGGAGCGCCGGCCTCCGGTACGGTCTGATATAAATAAACAACGAGCCGTGCCAGAGGCCGGCGCTCCAAGATGCTCCGTCCTATCATCCGAAGGCCGTGTGTTTCCGGTGGAAATCAAATATGCCACCGAGCCGGGTTATGTGGACAAACGACCGGTTTGGGAGCAGGCTGCCGAGGCTTTCAGTCATTATGTCGGCTCCGGGGGCGAAAGTGATGTGCTGGTGTTCATGCCGGGCGGTTATGAGATTTCGCAGACCATCGAAGCGATCCGTCACACTTCGGAATCAAAGGGTTTTATTTTGCTTCCGTTGCACGGCGAACTCTCGCCCAAGGACCAGGACGCCGCGGTGGCGCGTTACGGCCAGCGCAAGGTGGTCGTTTCCACCAACGTGGCCGAGACATCACTGACCATTGACGGCATCCGGCTGGTGATTGACAGCGGGCTGGCGCGCATTCCGCGTTACGATCCGTATCGCGGCATCAACACGCTGCTCATCGAGAAGATCAGCCAGTCGTCCGCCGACCAGCGCACGGGACGGGCAGGTCGCACCGCGCCGGGCGTTTGCATGAGACTTTGGTCGCGGGAGGAACATGGACATCGGCTGATTCAGGAACTGCCGGAAATCAAGCGGCTCGATCTGGCCGAAGTGGTGCTCACGCTCAAAGCCGCCGGGGTGGAGGATTTGCGGAAATTCCGGTGGCTCGAACCGCCGGATGAACAAAGCCTGGCTCACGCGGAGGAATTGTTGCTGGATTTGGGAGCAATTCACACCGTGTCACAGGTGTCCCCACCTGTGAAAGAAAACCAGGTTGGCAAAACTTCTGAACACAGGCCGGAGGCCTGTGCCACACAAATCACCGCCATTGGCCGCAAGATGCTCGCGTTTCCATTGCATCCGCGCTACTCCCGCATGTTGCTTGCCGCCCACGAGTATGGTTGCGTTCATCAAGCCTGCCTCGTCGCTGCTCTCACCCAGGGCCGCGACCTGTTATTGCGCAATGTGGACCGCGACACGAACTCGTTCCGCGAGGATTTGCTCGGCGAGAAAGCGTCGTCGGATTTCTGGATTCTCATGCGCGCTTGGACTTACGCGGCCAACAACCAATTTCGCCTCGATGCCTGCCGCCGGCTCGGCATCCACGCTGTCACCGCGCGGCAGGTTGGGCCGTTGTTTGAACAATTCCTTCGCATCGCCAAAGACGAAGGGCTTGAGGTAAAACCGCGCGAGGCAAA
This sequence comes from uncultured Verrucomicrobiae bacterium, assembly GCA_963744965.1. Lineage (GTDB taxonomy): Bacteria > Verrucomicrobiota > Verrucomicrobiia > Limisphaerales > UBA11358 > UBA11358. The sequence continues at coordinate 135,490 of CAVUVT010000004.1, read as the reverse complement.
GGACGAGGCGTTGCAGAAATGCATTCTCATCGGGTTTTCCGACCGGGTGGCGCGCCGACTGGACCAGGGCACGCTGCGTTGTGAATTGGTTCATAATCGTCGTGGCGTGCTGGCGCGCGAGAGCGCTGTGCAACACAGTCCATTGTTCGTGGCCGCTGAAGTCCGCGAAGTCGAGGGCCGGGAAGTGAACACCATTCTTTCCCTTGCCACCGCCATTGAAGCAGACTGGCTGCGGGAACTTTATCCCGAAGACATGGAATCCGACTTGCACGTCCAATTCGATTCAACGGCCAAGCGGGTGCAAGCTGCGGAAGTGGTGAAGTTTCGCGGCCTGGCGCTGTCGGCCAAGCGGGTTGAACCGCCGCCGGCCGACCTGGCGGCACAATTGCTGGCCGATGAGATTGTTGCCGGACGTTTGCCGTTGCCGAATTGGGATCACAGTGTCGAGCAATGGCTGTTGCGGCTGCGCCTGCTTTGCCAGCATTGTCCCGAACTCCAGCTTCCGCCCATCACCGAAGACGACCGCAGGCACATCATCGGGCAGCTTTGCCACGGCGCGGTGAGCTACAAGGACATCAAGGAACGCGAAGTAAAACCGGTCGTGATGTCGTGGCTGTCCGAGGCGCAACGCGGGTTGCTGGACAAGCACGCGCCGGAGCGGCTGACCCTGGCGAACGGCCGCACGCCGAAGGTCGCTTACGAGGCAACCGGCTTACCGCATATCTCGTTGCGCATCCAGGAGCTTTACGACGTGACCCAGACGCCGAAGATTGCGCTGGGCCGGGTGCCGGTGCTGGTTCACATTCTGACTCCGGGCATGAAGCCGGTTCAGGTCACGCAGGACCTGGCAAATTTCTGGCGCGAACATTATCCAAAAATCAAATCGGAGCTGGCGCGCAAATATCCGAAACATTTATGGCGCTGAGGTGTTAACCAGAGTGATGGGAGCGGGAAGTTGTTATTCATGAGAATCGCCACTATTTGTGTGCTGCTGCTGCTGGCCAGCTTGCCGTCGGCGCGGGCGCAGGAAGACACAATCACGCTCGCGGACGTCCTTCAAGGTGCGCAGGAGTGGGCGGAGACAAATCTCGACACGAATGTGTTTGCGGCGCTGGAGAGTCTGGACCAGCAGAAGGTGCAACAGTTTTTCCGTGATATGCAGCAGCGGTTCCAGGGCGAATATGTGGTCAGCTTCCCATCGTTCCGGGATGCCGCCGAAGCGCTGATGCCCTGGCTGGAAAGTCTTCCGGAAATCCGGTCGTACGGCGACTGGCTGCAAGCGCGATTGGATTACTTTGCGGCCGCTGGAGAAATCCAATTCACGATTCCGCCGCCCGAAATTGAGACCAACCTGCCGCCCTTGCCGGTTTCCAACCCGGTTCTGGTCACCTTGCAGGAGATGTGGCTGAGAAAAGTCGCCGGCGATTCCCTGCCGTCGGAGACCACGAATTATCTGGTGCGTCTCAAGGGAATCTTCATCACGCAAAAAGCCCCGCCGGAATTGTTCTGGCTGGCCGAGGTGGAATCGGACTTTGATGCCGGCGCTTGCAGTTCGGCGGGGGCGGTGGGGCTGTTCCAACTCAAGCCCGATACGGCCCGGCGTTTCGGGCTTTCCCTGGTGCCGATCGACCAGCGGCTGGACCCCGAGGACAACGCGCGCGCCTCCGCCCAATACCTGAAATATCTGCACGACCGTTTTCAGGACTGGCGGCTCGTGGCGGCCGCTTACAACGCCGGCGAAAGCACCGTTCAAAAGCTTTTGGACCGTTATCATACCCGTGACTACGATGTCATTGCCCGGCGGTTGCCGGCCGAAACACGAAGTTACGTGCCCCGGGTTGAAGCCATCCTGGAACGTCGCGAAGGCGTCAAGCTGACGGAACTGCAAACGCCGCCGGATGCGATTGTTCGGGAATTCCTGGTCGATGAATAGAAAAGCTTCCACCAACCCCGTTGCGCAGCTTTGCCCAAAGTGTGGCTTGTGCTGCAACGGCGTTTTGTTTGCCGACGTGGAACTGCGAAAGGGCGATGACGGCCCAAGACTGGCGGAATTTGGATTGTCGTTGAAGAAAAAAGACCGCCAACGGGCTTTCACCCAGCCGTGCGCCTGTTTCGATGGCAAGCTGTGTCGGATTTACAACGAGCGTCCGAAACGTTGCCGGACGTTTGAATGCGGCTTGTTGAAGCGCGTTCAGGCGGGTGAGCTTGGCGCGGACGCGGCGTTGGAAGCGATTGACCGGGCCAAACGTCAGGTGGAAAAAGTTTGTGAACTTTTGCGCCGCACGGGTTCGGATGGCGGGCGGTTCGCGTTGAGTCAACGTTACGAACGGGCCATGAGCGCGCCGGTTGATTTGTCCGGCGGGAAAGAGTCGGCCCACCTGCACGGCAAGTTGATGACCACCTATCGTGATTTGATGCAGACGCTCCAACGCGAATTCTTGAAATAAAACCCGGCCCCTGGCCTATGCCGCTATCCGGCGGGACATTTTTTTTGAGAACGTCACCCGCCAGGGATCGTCGTCGGCCAAGCTCACCTTGGCAAACCAGAGATAATAAAACTCGCCTTTGTCCTCAAACATCCACTGCTTCACCGGGTCCCCGGCTTTCATCTGGAACGTCATGCCGGGCTGGCTGCCCCAATCCGAACCCAAGGGCACTTCCGAATCCTCCACTTCCCAAGGGCTGCCAACATGATCCAGCACTTGGGACGTGCTCCAACCGCCCTTGATTTGACTGAACTTTTTTTTGAATGACGGCTTGAACCAGAACATACCCGGATTGCTGGACGCCGAACTTAGAACTTCATCCGGCCGGAAATGCAAGCAAAAACCGACAGGCGCAAAGGCCTCGCGGACGTTGGCGCGTCGCGATCACAACCGGGCGTTTCAGCACCGGCTGAAAACGCCCCTATTTTGAAAGGCTTTTGCAGAACCGCTCGATGCGTTCCAAGCCTTTCTCGAGGTTCGCCATGCTGGTGGCGTAACTGAGACGGATGTAATCGTCCGCGCCGAACGCGATGCCGGGCACGGCGGCGACCTTCTCCGCTTCGAGCAGCTTTGCACAGAAGTCGGTGGACTTGAGGCCGGTCCTGGAAACGTTCGGGAACAGGTAAAATGCGCCCTTCGCGTTGACGCACGAAAGGCCCGGAATGCTGTTCAACTTCTGGTGCGCGAAGCGGCGGCGTTTGTCGAATTCCACCAGCCAGGTTTTTAAATGATCCATGGAACCGGTGATTGCGGCCAGCGCACCCTTCTGCGCGAACGACGTGGGATTGCTCGTGCTGTGGCTTTGCACGGCGTCAATGGCCCTGGCAATCGGCTCCGGCGCGGCAAGAAAGCCCAAACGCCAGCCGGTCATGCTCCACGCCTTGGCGAAGCCGTGGACGATGATGGTGTGTTCCTCGTGCGCCGGCGAAAAGCTGGCGACACTTTTTACCTTCGCGCCATCGTAAAGCAGGTGCTCGTAAATTTCGTCGCTCATGATGAGCACGCCCTTTTCCACGCAAACGTCGCCCAGCGCCTTGGTTTCCTCCGGCGTGTAAACGCTGCCGGTCGGATTGCTCGGCGAATTCAGGATGAACAACCGCGTCTTGGGCGTGATGGCCTTGCGGAGTTGGTCGGGTGTGACTTTGAATTCAGTCTTGTCGGTGGTTTCCAGAATCACCGGCTTGGCGCTGGCGAGCTTGACCATTTCCGGATAACTCAGCCAATACGGCGCGGGGATGAGCACTTCATCGCCCTCCTGGCACGTAGCCAGAATGACGTTGTAACACGAGTGTTTGCCGCCGCAGGAGACAATGATTTGAGACGGTTTGTAAGTGAGGCCGTTTTCGCGCTTGAACTTGTCGGCGATGGCCTGGCGCAATTCCGGGATGCCGCTGGATGGCGTGTATTTGGTGAACCCGGCGGCGAGCGCCTTGGCGGCGGCGTCCTTGATGTGTTGCGGCGTGTCGAAATCCGGTTCGCCGGCGCCGAAGCCGACGACGTCTTCGCCCGCGGCCTTCATGGCCTTGGCCTTGGCATCAATGGCGAGGGTGAGCGACGGTGACAGCGACGCGGCGCGTTGAGAAATTTTATAGTTCATATTTTAAAACGGGAAAAGATTACGGACGGGGCGGGGGAGCGCAAGAAAGGAAATTGAACGCTCGGTCAGAGTCGTGCGGTCAGGGTCGCATCGCCGGGGTGACCGATGCGGACATCCCGGCGGGATGTCCCTGCCAACTCACTTCGCCAGATAATACTTCCGCGTGTATTCCTTGACCATGCGGTCGGTGGTGAAATGCGGCACGAGCGTGACCATCGCGCGGCGGATGCGCTGAATCCACTGGCGCGGAATGCCTTGTTCGTCGCGGTCGTAGAACATCGGAATGACCTGTTCGGTGAGCGTCTGGTAAAGATTGGCGCTGTCCACGCGATCCTGTTCCTCGACATTATTCGGGTTGGAATCGCCGCCGATGGCAAAACCGTTGGTGCCGTCGTAACCTTCGCGCCACCAGCCGTCGAGGATGCTGAAATTCAGGCAGCCATTGCAGCCGGCCTTCATGCCGCTGGTGCCGGAGGCTTCCAGCGGGCGGCGCGGGTTGTTCAGCCACACGTCGCAGCCGGAAACCATCTGCCGCGCGATGTGAACGTCGTAGTTTTCAATAAACACCACACTGCCCGCCAATTCGCCCTGTTTGCTCAGGTGAATGATTTGCTGGATGAACCGTTTGCCTTCGTCGTCCCGCGGATGCGCCTTGCCGGCAAAAATGAATTGCACCGGACGCTGCTTGTCGTGCGCGAGTTTCACAATGTTGTCGAATTGCTGGAAAATCAGCGGCGCGCGTTTGTAAGTGGCAAAGCGGCGCGCAAAGCCGATGGTCAGCGCGTCAATGTTGAGCAAATGTTCGAAGCGGATGTAATCGCCGGGCGTGATGCGCTGGGTTTGGTGCAGCAGGCGGCGGCGGACGAATTCAATCATCTCGCGCCGCAGTTTGTAGCGCAACGCCCAAAGCTCCTCATCGGAAACGAACGACGGGTCGGCCATTTTTTTCCAGAATTCATGGTGGTGAATCGCCGCCGCCCAGTCGTGTCCATATTTTTCGTTCCACATCCTGACCACGCCCTCCCGCTTGTCCTTCATTTTTTCCCGCCAGAACTGGCGCACCGAACCTTTCATCCAGCCGAGCAGATGAATGCCGTTGGTGATGTGGCCGATGGGAACCTGTTCGACGGGCGTGCCGGGATAAAGGGATTGCCACATGTGGCGGCTGACGTCGCCGTGCAGTTCGCTCACGCCGTTGGCGGCGCGCGACAGCTTCAGCGCGAGCACGGTCATGCAAAAAGGCTCGTGCGCGTTTTCGGGATGCACGCGGCCCAACGGCAGGATGTCCTGAAACGGCACGGGTAATTGCTGCTGGTAAAGCATGAAGGCATAATCCATCAATTCGGGAGGGAAGCGGTCATGTCCGGCTTCCACCGGCGTATGCGTGGTGAAAATACATTGCTCCCGGGTCGCGGCGACCGCGTCGGCAAATTTTTGTCCGGCGGCCAGTTTTTCGCGGATCAATTCCAGCGTCAGGAAGGCCGCATGACCCTCGTTCATGTGAAAGACCGACGGTTGCACGCCGAGTTTGCGCAGCAGGCGCACGCCGCCGATGCCCAGCAGGATTTCCTGCATCACGCGCATCGTGTGGTCGCCGCCATAAACGCGCGCCGTCAAATCACAAAAATGCTGGGCGTTTTCCGAACGGTTGGCGTCCAGCAGATAGACCGGCACGCGCCCGACGTTCACGCGCCAGGCCTGAAAGAAAACGCGGTTCATGTCAATTTCCACGTCGCACACGAGCGGCTTGCCGTCGGCGTCCAGCACGGGTTCCAACGGCACGTTTTTCGGGTCCACCAGATTGTAGAATTCGGTCTGCCAGTTGTTCGAGTCAATGGCCTGCTGAAAATAACCTTCGCGGTAAAACAAACCGACGCCGACGAAGCCGAGGCCGAGGTCGCTGGCGGATTTCGCGTGGTCGCCGGCCAGGATGCCGAGGCCGCCCGCCGAAATCGGCAGCGACTCGTGAAAACCAAATTCGGCGGAAAAATACGCGACGGGATTATGGAGCAATTGCGGCGCGTTCACGTGTCCCCAGGTGGTTTTGCTCTCGAGATACGACTCGAAATTGAGAAGCACGGCCAGGGCGCGATGCTCAAAGTCGGCGTCCTGGAGGCGCACGCGCAGTTCATATTCGGAGACTTCGCGCAAGATGGCGGCGGCGTTGTGATAAAGGTTCTGCCAGCTGCGCGGCGAGAGTTCCTGGAACAAATCCTGCGCTTCCTGGTCCCAGCTCCACCACAAATTGCGGGACAACTTGTTCAAGCCCGCAACCAGCCCGTTCAATTCCGCGCCCGCGAGAGGTTTTCTGGTCATACGTCTTTGGTGCTAAATGTCGCGCTGGCCGGCGCAACGGCCGGCCAACGGCGCTGACACTAATTGCCGGCGCAAAATTCGGCAAATAAAATTTACATCCACAATTCAGCAAGGGATCATTTCGACCCTGTTCTTAACCCAGGATTGGAAAACCCTCAGAGTTTCAACATTGGACCTTGAACTTTTCCGGCTCACCGGTCGTTTCAGAACCCTTTCACTTGTATGGCGTGCAGGGATTTCATTACACTTCATCTCCCAACTCGTTTTCGAGGAATCCAACCTGATCGCGGAGATAATCTCCGTAGCCCCAGCCGATGTGGTCAGCATACGACTCCAGACGCCGGAATTGAACTCGACACGCCAACCATAGCAACCATGATGCCAAGGGGGTCAGTCCCGAATGGCCCCTTTACGTCTTTGCTTTCATTTCAGCCCACAATGAGTTGAGGATTGGAGGTGGCTATGCTTCATTAATGGTGGCCAATGAAAAAATACTGGCACGTCATCGGCATTGGGATTCAAAACAACCTGACGTATCGCGTCAATTACCTGACGCGGACGCTGTTCAGCTTCATCCCGCTGTTCGCCATGCTGTCGCTCTGGCGCACGATTTACGCGGGGAAAGGGCAGGGGAGCGCGCTTGGCGGTTACACCCAGGCGCAGATGATTTTTTACTACCTCATGGTTGCCGTGGTGGACGTGCTGACGGCGGTGAACGAGGATGACTGGCAGATTGCCGCGGACATCCGCGAAGGCAACATCAGCCAGTTTCTGCTCAAGCCGATTGATTATCTGTGGTACCGGCTGTGCCTGTTTTTTTCCGGGCGCATCGCGTTCATCTCCATGGCGTGCGTGCCGCTGGCGGTTTTTATTTTCTGTTTCCGGGATTATGTGGTTTGGCCCGCCAGTGGCGAGGCGCTGCCCGCCTTTGTGATTTCGCTCGTGCTGACGGCGCTGCTGCAATTCTTTATTTCCTACACCATGGCCATGCTGGCGTTCTGGCTGCTGGAGATTTCCACGTTCATCTTCATCCTGTTCGCCTTTGAATATCTCGCCAGCGGCCACCTTTTCCCGCTTGATCTGTTGCCACCCGTAATCGGCCACGCGCTTTTTTTCACGCCGTTTCCGTCCATGCTTTACGTGCCCATCGCCATTTACATGGGCAAAATCGCCGGGGCCGCCATCTGGTTCGGTTTGCTGGTGCAATCGCTTTGGTTGCTGCTGGCGTATGCGCTCGCGCGGTTCGCGTGGCGGCGCGGCATCAAAAAATACGCCGCGTTTGGAGGCTGAAATGAGTCCAAAGTCCGAAGTCCAAAGTCCAAAGCCGGAAAGTGACGTCACCCGTCACCCGCCTGCCGGGCCGAAGCATTTTAGCGAAGGCCGGTCCTCCATCACTCGTTACAGTGCCATTTACGCCGCGTTGTGGAAGACATCCGTGACGCGCGAGATGTCATTCAAGGGCAACTTCCTTCTTTGGATTCTCGTCGAATTGCTCTGGTTCGGACTGCAACTCGCTTTCGTCGGTGTGATTTTCAGCCAGACCACCACCGTCGGCACGTGGACGGTGTGGCAGGTGGTGCTGCTCACCGGCACGAGCAGTTTCATCCAGCAGATTTACCAGGCGTTCTTCCTCGTGAACTGCACGAACCTTTCCGAACTCGTCCGCACGGGCAAGATGGATTTTCTGCTGTTGCTGCCGGTCAACACACGTTTTGTCGTCTCGACGCGGCAGGTGGACCTGCCCTCGTTTGCCAACGCCGCCTTCGCTGTTTGCGTGATGACTTACGCGGCGGGGAAATTGCATTTGCACCCGACGGCCATGCAACTCCTCGGCTTCGGCGCGTTATGCGCCGCCGGCCTTTTGGTGCATTACTCGCTGATGTTCATGCTGGCCTCGGTGAGCTTCTGGACCGTGCGCGCGCAAGGCATCGTGTGGGGTTACTACAGTCTGTTCAACATCGCACGGATGCCGGACGAGGCGTTTCGCGGCGCGTTCAAGGCCGTGTTCACCTTCGCGCTGCCTGTGCTGCTGGTGTCCAACGTGCCCGTGCGCGTGCTGGCGGACAAATTAACTTCACCATCCGCGTGGCTGGCGCTGTTGGGGCTGGGCGTCACTTGGGCGTTCATCTCCGAATGGTTCTGGCGTTTTTCCATTCGCCGCTACACCAGCGCGAGCACGTGAATATAGCAACAGACGTGAGTCCGCTCTGATTATTCGTGATTATGGAGCCGACTTACGTCGGCTGCTACGAGTGCAGGCGCGCACCAAATAAAAATTGTCTTCGCGCTCCTTAATTTTTATTTTCCACCCATGAAAAGAATTTACCCGACGGTTTTGTTCGCTGTCCTGCTGCTTGTCCTTCCGGTGGCGTGTTCCCATACCCGGCCGGTTTCCCCGACCGCTCCAGCGCTTGCGGAGAACAGCAACCTAGCGGCTCCAAACACCGCCACCAATCCCGTGCCCGCGGGATTCCGGCTGGGTCAAACGGCATGAGGGTTTTGTGCAGGAGGCGCAGAGGGGCGGCATTGACATTCTATTTCTGGGGGATTCCATCACGGACGGATGGCGCACCAGAGGGTCGAACGTCTGGAACAGGTATTACGCGCCGCGACATGCCGCCAACTTTGGCATTGGCGGCGACCGCACCCAGCACGTCCTCTGGCGCATGGACCACGGCGAACTCGACGGCATCAAACCCAAGGTCGTTGTGCTCATGATTGGCACCAACAACACCGGCAAGGAAAACGATCACAAGACGCCGCGCAACACCATCCCCGAAGTTATCGCCGGGGTGCAGGCGGTGGTCGGTGAATTGCGCGCGAAGCTGCCGGACAGCAAAATTTTACTCCTGGCCATCTTCCCGCGCGGCACGCTGAACGATCCGCAACGCGCTCAAGCCGCCCTCGTCAACACCGTCATTGCCAAACTCGACGATGGGAAGACGGTGAAGTTCCTCGACCTTGGCCCAAAATTTCTGGAATTCGACGGCACGCTGCCCCGGAGCCTCATGCCGGATTTGCTGCATCCCAACGGACGCGGCTATCAAATCTGGGCGGAAGTCATGGAGCCGACCCTGGATGGAATGTTGAACTAATGGGAGGCGGGCGGCGCTATTTGCCCAACGCCTTGGCGACGGCTTGCATCAATTCGTCGCCCCGCAGATCCCGGCCGATGATTTTGCCATTGCCATCGAGGAGAAAGGTGGCCGGGATGCTTTCAATGCCATATTTCACGGCCAGTTTGTTCTGCCAGCCCTGACCGTCGAAGAATTGCGGCCAGGCCATGTTCATGCCTTTGGTGAACCCGGTGAGTTTTGCCTGATCCTGATCCAGGCTGACGCCGATGATCTCGAATCCCTGGTCGTGATATTTTTTGTAGGTGGCAATGACATGGGGCAGTTCGGCGCGGCACGGCCCGCACCACGTCGCCCAGAAATCCACCAGCACCACCTTGCCCTTGTAGCTGGCGATGGAAAGCGGTTTGCCGTCCACGTCTGTTTCGTTAAAGTCGGGGAATTGGGCTCCCACCGTCAGCGCGGCCTGCATTTTTTGGGCCGCCAACTGCGCCGCTTCGCGTTTTTCCAATGCGGCGACGAATTCGGTGCCTTGGAAATCAAGCTTGAGCTGTTTCACAAGTTCGGCGGCTTTTGCCTGGTCGTGAAAAACCTGATCGTACAGCATGGCCTTCATGTACACGATGTTGGCGACGGCATCTGTTTTTTCGCCGTGATGCCCGGCCAGCAGGACATCGAATTGTTTCAGGTCATCGGCCAGGTCAATTTTGTTCGTTTTGCCGTCGGCCAGGTCGGCCCTGATTTTCTCGACCAGGGCCTTGAGTTCGGTGGTGGCGTCGCCGGCAAACGCCGAAGGGATGAATGGATTCGATGACAGCAGGACGGCGGTCGCGACAGCGAGCAGGAGTTTTGTTTTCATGTATTGTGTGGAATCAGGTTTATTTCAATGGATGACCGGGCAGGCGAACCATCGTCTCCCGTCCGGGTTATGTCAATGCCAGCGCGATCCCGGTCCGCTATTCGTTGTGTGGAATCCTGATCGTGCTGCCGCCGATGAATTCCCGGATCACGGCGTCGCCCGGGATGAGGTCGCAGCTTGAAACCTGTTTCTGCGTAAAACCTTCCACCGATTCGAGCAGCGTCTTCACCCGGTCGTAACGGATGCGCGCGTCGAGAAAACCCGCGTAAGGCGCGAAATCCTCCGGCTTGGGCAGCAGACCGCCTTCCCCGATGAAGAACGGCTTGAGCGCGGGCAATTCGAAGGGGAACCCGCCGTTGATGATGTGGTCACCCAGCCCCATGAGCGGAATGATGCTGAACAGTTCGCCGTATCGCACATAATGCCAATGCAAAATGGTGCGCAGCGCGCTGTGATTGCGGTGTTGCGCGTCCCGCAACATGCGCCGGATGAGGCGCACGTCGGTGAACTGCGTGAGCCGGTTCGTGCTCCCGTCGCCTTCGTACAACACGTTCAGCGTTTCGATGTAGAGACGGAATTGCGCGGAGGCATCAAGCCCTTCGGTGATGGGCGGGTAAAACCCGTGGAGACAATCCAGCAACAGAATCTGGTCCGGCTCAAGCCTCACCGGCCTGGAGCCTACGCGCCGTCCCTCCTTGAAACTGTAAATGGGTTTTTCAATCGTCTGCCCCTCGAGCAGCGCGCGGAGATGCTGGTTCAACAACTGGATGTCGAGCGCTTCCGGCGTCTCGTAATTCCGGTCATTGATCCAGTCGGTCGGATGTTCGACCAGCGACCAGAAATAGTCGTCGAGGTTGAGCATCAAAAAACGCAGGCCCTGATTTTCAAGCCGCTGCGTCAACTTGACCGTCGTGGTTGTCTTGCCGGAGGAACTCGGTCCGCTCACCCACATCATCCGCAAACGGTTGCCGCCGTTGTTCAGGCGGGACAAAACCTTTTTTGCAGCCTCGTCCAGCGACGCCTCATAAACCGCCAGTGACGCGGCGATCACCTCTTTGATGCGCCCGCTGCGGACCGCCTCATTGAGGCCGCTCACCGTGTCCACGCCCTGCTTGCGATTCCAGTCGAGGATTTGTTCCATGCGCTCGCGCGGGAAGCCGTTGCCGGCGAAATGTTCCTGCGAAATCGCTCCTTCCCGCAGCCAATGCCGTCCCCAGCGATAACACTCATAGGCGTCGGCGGTGTTCTGGAAACCATAGCTGCGCAGCGCGTGCAACACCTCGTCCTGGATGGTCTCGATCGGCGGCGGAAAATTCAATATCAGGTGGTGCGGGTCGGAATTGAGGCAGACAATGGCCGCGTCCGCCAGAAAGCCCGCGATGTTTTCATCCGAACCCTGCGCGCTGAAAATCCTGTCGTTCACGCCCGGCAGAAAATCCCGGTGAAAACCGCCGATGGACTCCGCGGCCTGCAAAATGACCTTGCGGATGCGGTCCGAATCGAATTTGACCAGCGCCCGGTTGCGCTTCTGGACTTTGACAATGCGGTTTTGAACTGGCATCACTGCGAACTATACCGCAGCGGGACAAACACTCAATGCCGTTTCAACGCGGCCGATGAAGCGCAAATTCCTGGGGAAATTGGCCGGGCGCCTACCAGGCGGGCACCTTTTGGGTGGAAGTGGCTGGCGCTTTTGGGGGGGAACTGCCGGACGCATTCGGGGCGGCAGACTGGGAGACGACCGGCTTGAGAGGCGTTGGCCGGGGCACTTCCTTGTAGTCGCGCGGGATTGCAAACAGCGAAGCGTCCAGCGGCCCTTCCTTGGCCGAAATCATGGCCATCGTGATCGTCTGGCCGCCACCGGTGACTTGTGACCTTACCACCATGCCCGGCAACGCGCTCAACGCGGGCGTCATATCCGTGTCCGCGCCGGGACTTTTGTCCAGCACGGCGTAGTCGGCCCGGATCCGGGCGTAATCCGGAAAATTTTTGGCCACCCAGACCGTCCCGGTGATGCCACGGGAATTCGACCACGAATAAAGTTCCGTATCGTAGTCGCCCACTTTCTGGGTTTTGCCCGTGGGCTGCGGCACCGGGGCCTGGGAGGCGGAACCCGACGACTTGGTTTTTTTCACCAGCTGGATGGATGATTTTAAATACAGTTTCTGGGTGTGCAACAGCGTGATGGTTTCGCCCGTGTTCAAATCCGTGATGGTGCTCAAGGCCCGCGGCTGACCGGAATACGTGTCCATGCGGATCTTGGTGCCCTTGATCTTTATGGTGGCCACCCCATCGTAGTTCGGGGTGACGATTTGCTGTTGCGTGACCAGATCGGCCCGCGCCGCAGCGGCGCAAACCAGCGCAAGGAAAATAAAAATTCGTTTCATGTCGGCGCGATGATCCTTCCGGCCTTCGCGGAAGAAAAGCAAAAAACATGAGGTTGTGGCGTAGGGCGGAGTCTGTGGCGCGATGAATCGTTCAGATAAAATCGGCGCACAGCGCCATCGCTGCAACGTCGAAGCGCCCGCATCAGTAGTTTGCTCTTGGCTCTGCAAATGCTTCATCCCAGTTGAACTTATTATGCGGACCGACGATAAAAGACGAACGGGACAAGATAATGGCAGGAAATGTCTGGATTTCGGACATTGCCGGGCTTCAGAGGGCAGCATTGTCGCCACCTCGCAGAAGGAATTCGCATGAGTATGAGTTTCAGTTTTCCACAGGTCATGGGATTCATCACCGGCGCACTGCAATTCATCGTCGCCGGCTACGCCCTGCGGCTGAACCGGATCTACGGGACGGCACGCGTGGGCTGGTCGCTCTTCTGGGCCTTTGCGCTTCTGGCAGTGCTCCACTTGTTTCAGTCCATAACTTCGTTCAATTCCGGCGCACCGCTGGGGGGTGAGATCGAGGTGATGTATTCGCTCATTTCACTGCTGCTGTTGATCGGCATGGTCCACCTCGAAACCTTGCTCAAAGAGCGTTTGCGGTTGGAGCGCGAGGAAAAACATTTGCGGACCGAATTGGGATCCGAAGTCGAAAAGGAAACGGCGCACTTGAGCAAGGTTATTGTGGAGCTGCAATCGGAAATTGACGGACGCAAACGAATGGAGGCGGAGATTGAGAAGACGCACAAGGAACTCCTCACCGCTTCCCGCCAGGCGGGGATGGTGGAGATAGCCGCCGGGGTGCTGCGCAACGTGGGCAATATGCTCAAGAACACCGATGTCTCCGCCAGCCTGGTTTCCGACCAGGTGAAGCAATCCAAGATTGCCAATGTCGTCCAGGTCGGCAACCTGATACGCGAACACGTGAAAGATTTGGGTGACTTGATGGCGCGCGATCCGAGGGGCCAAAAGTTGCCGGTGTATATCACGGAACTGGCCGAGCATCTGGTCAATGAACAAACCACCCTCTCAACCGAACTGGAATCCCTCAGAAAAAACATTGAGGAAGCCGGAGTGGAGCAGGAAAGCGGCGCCAACTCATGAGCAAGGATGGCGCCTAAAGCTACTGCCCCGGCCGAACAATCGCCAGCCATGAATGGCGGCACGCCGGCGCTGCCGGACGTTTAGATTTCAAGCGGACACAAACCGCACATCGCCGAGATCACCGAGCATCGCCCGGGCAGGCAGCTCCGTCAACCCGGTTCGTCGTCATGGCCCAACAACCGGGCGAAGTAAAAGCAGCCGGCCGAAATGAGGATTGAAACCACCACGATGATTTCCGCCTGCGTACCGGGCTGTTGCAAGTCATTGAACCACTCCTCAATTACCGGGCCCATTTTGCCGTAGAGCATCCCCATCTGCCGCGCCTGGGCCTTGTTGTATCCCACCATGGAGAGATCATCCGACACATCCGGAGAACGCGTCCCCAGCCAATAAACCACGCCGGCGCTGCCAAGGCCCAACACCAGCACGACGATGCCGAGGATCCTGAGCCGCGCACTCCGCCGGGAGGACGAACGGGGACCGGAAGTTTTGTCAATTGGCGTCATGTGCGCAGTGTTCTACGCGTGCCGTCGGTAAAACACAAGTCCGCCGACGCCTGGCGGATTGCCATTTGCCTCTGAACCGGCAATGATGTCCGCCCATGAAACACAATTCATATTTTGACGGAAAAGTTCAGAGCCTGGCCGTGAACACATCGGAAGGCTCGGCCACGGCCGGCGTGATCGAGCCGGGCAAATACACCTTCAAGACCGACTCGGAAGAACACATGTACATCGTCGCCGGCACGTTGAAGGCCAAACTGCCGGGCGCCGCATGGCAGGCATTTGCCAGGGGCCAGTCCTTTGTGGTCCCGGCGCACGCGTCCTTTGATATCGAGGCCGCAGCCGACGTGGCCTACCTCTGCCATTACAAAAAGTAGGTTGTAGCAGCGCTCTACTAGCGCTGGATTTTGGCAAAAGTGGCACAAACCTGTGGCTGCGTTTTGAGTACACAGGCCGGAGGCCTGTGCCACGAGAAGTCACCTCCTGGCAACCTTGCAGGCTTACACATACGCGCACTGTCTTCGGAGCGCCGGCCTCCGGCCCGGCGAACGTTGAGATTTCAGAAGCAACGCGCCGGATCGGAATTCGGCGCTCCGCTGTTGCCTTCAAAGTCGGTGGCAGCGTGATTCGCCCCGTGCGGACTTGCGCGGGGGGCGATTTGGCCGGGACAACTTGGGAGATTTCTTGCTGCCGGCGGCGATTTGAATCGCACGGTGCGCCCAAGCGACCAGTTCCGGTGCATTTTCCAGCACGTCCGGCGGTACTTCATGATAATTCATCTTCATCACGCGCCCCTTCGATTCGTAAGTGAACGGCGGCATCCCACGCGCCGTGTAATCCGCGTGCGACTGCGCGTCCGTTTTGAAAAACAGCCGGCCTTCGTCCAAAATCCCGAACAAGGATTCGCCCTGATACAGCCCATGCGCGCCGAACATCGCCCTGGCGCGAACGTCCGGCAACGCGCTCAACTGGTCGAGCACAAATTCTTTGAAGGAGTTGTCAGGCACAAAGTAAGTGTAGCCGATTTAGACAAAATTAACAAAATGAACAGAATTTAATTCTGTATAATTCTGAGAATTCTGTCTGAAAACTTTCGGCGCGGCACAAATCAGGAATGTTCACTGAAGTTCGTACACAAGCAGTCGCGCTTTGGCCTCTTGGTTAAGCTGCCCGTAGGTGGCTGGAGTACATGATTGTGTTATGCCTTCGGCGCTTCCTTCACCCAAGTGTTTTTCATTTTGCAAGTGGCGGCGGGGTGTTCTGCTGGCTCTTCTGCAACGCTTGTGCCCCGATCTTGACCAGAACGAGTTTCCGCAGATTGTCGGACGGTTTTGAGGGGTCCGGCCCGGCACACATGCCGGCGATATTGCGCGTAATCTGGACCGGGGTCAGGATGAGGCCCCAGGGAAATCCCCACCAGCCGAGCACGACCGAGAACAACACGCCGCCCAACTGGCTTTTGGTCGCGCAGGAACGGCAGGAGACCTGCGGCGTGGTGGTCCACCGCGTCAGTACCAGGGCCGACCAGACCTGATGGACTTTGTGAACGTCAATGGGGCCGAGTCCCCGGCACTTGGGACAGTTGCCCCGGAAAATTTCCTCCACCTGCCGGTCAATCACATCCGGCGGGACTTTTTGGGCGACGCTGAGGACGTAGGCGTTGGTGAAACATTTTTTGTTGCAGAAGCGCTGAGTGCCGGATTGCACGCCACCCATGATTATCGTCGAGCCGCAATAGCCGCATTTTGCCATAGGCTTATGGCTCCTTACCCTGAAGTGTCCCCGCTCGAATGTCGAGTCAGTATTTGGACGCGTGACGAGCGACCGATGGCGAGTGACGAGTCCTTGGAAAGGATTATCACATCAGCCTTGCGAACATTCCTCCCACAACTTGAAAATTCCGAGCACCCGGGTCCAGCGTTCGATGTAGGCAGTGTCGCAGCCGGTGGCGGCGAGGTTCTTCACGTCGCGCAGATGCCGGGGGGAACGCGATTTCCTGGCCCAATGCAGTTTCGAGATGATGAGGTCTTCCTTGCTCACGACCCAGGTCTTGAATTTTTCAAATTTGACGCGCTGCCGACGGCTGAATTCCGTGAGGCGATAATTGATTTGCTGGCAGACAATGCAATTCGCCTTGATGCGGTTCTTCCGGTGGAAAAGGTTGAAGAATGAATGTTGGGCAATGGCGCTGTCCACCGCTTCGCGGGAAATGTCGTAGTCGGGGCCGAACAGCCGGACCATGATCTCGGCGTCTTGGGGGCGCAGGGCAACGACGAAGTCAAGGTTGTGGGGCACGCACGGCAGCGCGTAGCAGTTCAGCGCCATCGAGCCGGTGAGCATGTAGCCGATTTGCACCGCGTCGAGTCTCGCAGAAATATCGCGGGCTATGTCAATCTCGTTTTGCATGCGGGGCAGGGAAGCGATATTTCCGGTTTCCGCTTTGATCGCAATGACCGGTCCACCCCGCACCACGAGAAAGGATTTGGCGCCGGGGCGCAAATCCACAAAGTCACTGGTCTGGCCTGATCTTTTCCCATTCATCGTGCAATAAATCAGCACAACTCAGGCCAAACACTTGGCAGATCGCTGGCGTGAATGGCGTCAATAATGTTGACACATGGAGAAGGAATTAACGCGGAGGCGCAAACTGTTTTGGAGTGCGCCGATATGACGGCGCTTTGGTCAACGCGACATGTCACGTCATTCGAAAAGCGGTGACTTGTCACCGCACTCCAAATCGATGGTTCTCGCCGGCGCGGTGGGAGGGGGTGAAGGACCGTATGCGGCTGACGGACCACGCCTGGTTTCTGGCGGCAGACTGTGAAACCATGGCGGGATAAACACATCAAAAACTGGAACGGGCCGGCGGCGATGGACTTCCAAACAGCGGCAACGATTGCTGGCACGATTCCACCAAAGCCAATTGACCCAATCCGAATTTGCCAGCCATCTGCTCGGATTATCGCAAGCACGCTTCCAAGACGAGCTGGTGCTCGGTCAAGCCGTCCGTCTCTTTACCAGGAAGTTGCTTGGGATTACGGTGAGCGGACGTGGTAAAAACGCTGCAGACTGTTTGTGGCCTGAGGATCGGTGAACTGAAATTGGCCTGGAGAAATCTCTATGACATCACCGAGCATCGTCCAGTTGGTCGTCGGCAGCGCCAGATTCGTGGTCGTCAGCACGCTAAAACCAAGGCCGGGCATGTTAGTGAAGGCGAATTGAAATGCGCCACCCGGTAGTTTTGCCACATTGGTCAAGATGATCGGCGGCATCGCAACGGCGTCAATGCGGAGGATGCTGGACGTGCTCGGAATGCCGTTGACGAACACCGTCGCCAGCGTCCAGCCGGGCGGCAAACCGCTCACCGGCGCAGAAGTGAACGAATTCGTGGACCAGTTCGTGGACAGCAGGAACAAGGTCTGCCCACTTTCCACGCTGCGCAATTGCACCAGCGGGTAATCCGCCGGCGAATCTTGACCGCAATTGCCGCCGGAACCTTCGGAAGCACCACGGTATTGGGACCCGGTGAGCAGCACACTGCTGCCGAGACTGAGCGGCGAGGTAAATGTGGCAATCTGCGGCTGCCAGGACGCGCTGTAACCCAAACCAACATCGTACAACTCTGCGCTGGAAAGGTAACCGCCGTTGTAACCTCCCGTGACCAGTGACTCTCCATTGGGCAGCAGGGTAGCCGTATGAAACCCGCGCGCGGTAGTCAACGAACTGGTGGCTGTCCATGTCCCGGTGGCCGGATCGTACAGCTCCGCGCTGGAAAGATAACCGCCTGATCCATCGCCTCCAGTGACCAGTACCTTCCCATTGGGCAGCAACGTCGCCGTGTGATAATCGCGGGCGGTGTTCAGCGAGTTGGTCACCGTCCATACCCCGGTGGCCGGATTGAACAACTCCGCGCTGGAAAGAAAACCGCTGTTGCCACCGCCCCCCGCGACCAGCACCTGCCCATTGGGCAGCAACGTCGCCGTGTGAAAATCACGGGCGGTGTTCAGCGAGTTGGTTACCATCCATGTTCCGGTGGCTGGATTGTAGAGCTCCGCACTGGAAAGAAAACCGCTGTTGAAGCCCCCTGCGACCAGCACCTGCCCATTGGGCAGCAACGTCGCCGTGTGACCGTCGCGACCGGTGTTCATTGAGTTGGTTGTCGTCCACAGTCCCGTGGCCGGGTTGAACAACTCCACGCTGGAAAGATTGCTACCGCCGGCATAGCCCCCCGCGACCAGCACCTGTCCATTGGTCAGCAAGGTCGCCGTGTGATAATACCGCGCGGTGGTCAGTGGGCCAGTGGCCGTCCATTTCCCACTGGCCGGATCATACAACTCCGCACTGGAAAGAGACCCGCTTGATCCATAGCCCCCTGCGACCAGCACTTTCCCATTGGGGAGCAAGGTTGCTGTGTGACTGTAGCGTGCGGCGGTCATTAAGTTGGTCGTCGTCCACAGCCCACTGGTCGGATCATACAACTCCGCGCTGGAAAGACTGCCGCTTGATCCTTCGCCCCCTGCGACCAGCACCTTGCCATTGGGCAGCAACGTCGCCGTGTGATCGAAGCGTGCGGCGGTCAGCGAGTTGGTCGTCGTCCACGTCCCAGTGGCGTAATCATACAGTTCCGTGCTGGAAAGATAAAGGCTTGTTCCTTCGCCCCCTGTGACCAGCACCTTGCCATTGGGCAGCAACGTCGCCGTGTGATTACACCGTGCGGTGGTCAGCGAGTTGGTCGCCGTCCACGCTCCCGTGGCCGGGTTGAATACCTCCGCGCTGGAAAGATAACCGCCGTTGTAGCCCCCAGCGGCCAGCACCTGCCCATTGGGCAGTAAAGTCGCCGTGTGGCTATCGCGTGCGGTGGTCAGCGAGTTGGTTGTCGTCCACAGCCCCGTGGCCGGATTAAACAGCTCTGCGCTGGAAAGAATGCTACTGCCGCCATAGCCCCCCACAACCAACACCTGCCCATTGGGCAGCAAGGTCGCCGTGTGGTACTCGCGCGCGGCATTCAGCGAGTTGGTCACTGTCCACGCCCCGGTGGCTGGATTGAACAGTTCCACGCTGGAAAGGACGCTGCTGCCATTATATCCCCCCGCAACCAGCACCTGCCCGTTGGGCAGCAAGGTAGCCGTGTGATAATCGCGCGCGGTATTCAGTGCGCCGCTCGTCGTCCATGTCCCGGTGGCCGGATCGTAGATCTCCGCACTGGCCGGATAACTGAAATTGTAGCCCCCCGCGACCAGAACTTTGCCATTGGGCAACAAGGTGGCCGTGTGATGCGCGCGTGAGGTGGCCAACGAGCCGGTCGTCGTCCATGTCCCCGCGGTTGGATCGTAGATCTCCGCACTGGAAAGATAAATGCCAGGGCTTGAAGGGTTTTCTCCCCCGGCGACCAGCACCTTGCCGTTGGGCAACAGAGTGGCTGTGTGATATGCGCGCCCAATATTCAGCGGGCCGGTCGTCATCCATTTCCCCGTGGCTGGATCGTACAACTCCGCGCTGGAAAGATAGGTGCCGTTCACGCCCCCCACGACGAGCAGCTTGCCATTGGGCAGCAGCGTCGCCGTGTGGTACTGCCGGGTGGTGGTCATTGGGCTGTTGGTTACCCAGGAAGCGGCTTGAGCATCGTGGATGGCCGATAGATTGAACGCCAGCGCGGCCAACGCCAGTGCGAGGGAAAGGACTTTGTGTGTGACCGTTTTCATAATGTCTCCGGGCGGGCGAAAGGCATGCAATACAACTGAGTGGATGTTTCCTGCGAAACCATCACAGCCTTTCTAGTTTGCTCACAATTTCAAAATCCTGTCAATCCACCCCTTTTGTCCGCCGGCAGGCAAATTAGTGTGATATTAACTGCGGTTCAATTTCAAGCCATGTGCATGCTCAGGCGCATACGAAGGCCCTGACGCCGGGGACGGCTTACACCTGTTGTGGCACAGACCTCTGGTCTGTGTTGCAGATTCACAGGCCGGAGGCCTGTGCCACCAGAAGTCACGTCCCGGCATCTTTGCGCCCTGGCATTGAAAATGAACCAATGCAACTCCGGCAACGCGCTCAATGAGTCTGTGACAAATTCTTTGAAGGAGTTGTCAGGCAAGATACGAGATGGTTATTTGTTGGCGTGTTCTTTGGCCAGTTGCACCATTTTGTCGAACTCTGTCTTGCCGCCAAAGTAATCGTAATTGATTGGTTCGAGTTTGGAGATTAACTCGATAAATTTCGTCCATTGTTCACATTTGTAAGCATACCAAGCGTATTGGTAATATCGGCCAGTTGCATAAGGGTTAACTTCAAAAAACCGTTCATACGCAGCGTTGAGATCCGACCACACTTCAGGTCGCTTCCAGTAATTTGTCTGTTCGGATTTGTCAGTCCATTCCCGATTTATGAAATAATGGGCATCCAAAAGAATCAACGGTACATTTCCTCCCCATTGTTTATTTTGAGCGCATTCGCGACCAAATTGAAGCATGTCTTCTGTCGAACCATACCACTTCGGTTCTAAATAATTAAGCTTTGAAGAACAAGCTTTGTAGTCATTGGAATTCAGCGCCATCGCACGGCCAAACCATAATTCCAGCCGATCACGTCCCTCACCTTGTCCTAATTCTACCTCCAGCATATAGTCCGCAATCCGCGAATCACTGGGATTTATTTGCCACGCGTTAGTGAGCGCGTTTTCAGCGATGGCGAGGCGTTCTTGGAATAATTTCCAACCTTCCGCACTGACAGTATTCGCTAAACCAATTCCGCGAGCAGCCCACGCCAGTTGAATATAACCTTCTCCCTTCAAGAGCCAACTCGTATAAGCATCGGGCCAGTTGTCGAAGATTGGCTTTTCAATGGCATGATAGTACCAGGCGTAGGCATGATAATCCGGAATGCCCTCTCCCATCATACAGGTAAAAAGTGCGTCGCAGGCTTCAGATGCTTCTACTGCGGGCATGGTTTTGTCTTCCAGTGCGGGAAGCAGGTTTTGACTGATGAGCGGCATAACCTTCTGGAAGGTGGGCTGGGCTTCGATATTATTATTGGTGGCGTAACCATAAGTATAAAAAAGCTGGTCCACCGCTCGTTGTGCCGCATAAAATTTTCTGATTGTCGGATACGAGCTTGTCTGCATATCCAACGCCACCTTGTAATAGGCATCGAGGAATTTTTTTGAGCTGTTTGTCTGCGCCATCGTAAACTTGATGAAAAGGTAATTCACCATTGGGTCGTCGCAACCAGCATCCGAGGCGGCGGTGCAATTGGTGGAAATGATCCATCCCCAGGCTTCATTCGATTCGATGCACTGGGACCGGACGCGCGCGAATTCAGTCAAGGCGCGCTTGGCCGGTTCGTCCCATTTGGGGTTGGTGTGGCCGACCTTTTGGTAGGGATCAACCAGGGTTTTGAGGTTCCATGCCAATCTTTGTTCTTTGGCCTGTTCGGGAGAAAGAGCGGGTTGGATTGGCTTCGGCGAGGCCGTTCTTTTACAACTCGTCGCTGTGAGGAGCAGCAGACCCACCATGGCCGACATTAGGAGCCGCGTCAACTTTGACAGCCTCATGTGACATGAATAAATATAGCTGGTTGGTATTGTCAACCCTTTTGCGCTTCCTTCGCCCACGCATCTTTTAGCGTTATAGTCCGATTCAATACGAGCTTGTCGGGTGTGCTGTTCTTATCCAACGCAAAATAGGCAAGGCGCTCGAATTGATAGCGCAGCTCCGGCTTCGCGTCTTTCAGGCTTGGTTCGCACTTGGCCATCACCACTTCCAAGCTGTGCGGGTTGAGCACGGATTTGAAATCGCGCTTCGTCTCGCCGGAGCTTTCAGCGGAGGCGGAGCCGTCCTTTTCCGGTTCGGCTTCTGTGAACAGACGATCGTACAACCGCACTTCGGCGTCAATGGCGTGCGCGGCGCTGACCCAATGAATTGTTCCCTTAACTTTGCGCGCCGCCGTGGCTCCGCCACTCTTGCTGTCGAGGTCGGCGGTGCAGCGCAATTCCTTGATGTTGCCCGCGGCGTCCTTCACCACTTCGTCGCATTTGATGATGTAGGCGTACTTTAACCGGACTTCGCCGCCGGGTTTTAACCGGAAATATTTCGGCGGTGGCACTTCCTTGAAATCGTCCTGCTCGATGTACAGTTCGCGGCTGAATGGAATCTTCCGTTTGCCCGCGTTTTCGTCTTCGGGATTGTTCACGGCATCCAGTTCCTCGGTTTTGCCTTCGGGATAGTTTGTAAGCACCACCTTGATGGGGCGGAGCACGGCGAGCCGGCGCAGGGCGCGTTTGTTCAAATCTTCGCGGATGGCAAATTCCAGCACGGCCACGTCGGTCAGGCCATTGTATTTGGTGATGCCGATGTTGTACGCAAATGCGCGCAGCGCCTCAGCCGTTACCCCACGCCGGCGGATTCCGGAAATTGTCGGCATGCGCGGGTCGTCCCAGCCACTGACAAGTTTTTCGTTCACGAGCTGCATCAGCTTGCGCTTGCTCATGACGGTGTAACCAACGCTGAGCCGGGCAAATTCGTATTGATGGGGCAGCGGACGCGGCAAGTCGAGGTTTTCCAGAATCCAGTCGTACAACGGGCGATGCACCTCAAATTCCAGCGTGCAAATGCTGTGCGTGATGCCTTCGAGATAATCGCTCAGGCAATGCGCAAAATCGTACATCGGATAAATGCACCATTTGCCGCCGGTGTGATGATGCTCGGCGTGCCGGATGCGGTAAATGAGCGGGTCGCGCATCCAAATGTTTGGCGCGGTCACATCAATCTTCGCACGGAGCGTGCGTTTGCCGTCGGGGAACTCACCGTTCTTCATCCGGGTGAACAGGTCAAGGCTTTCGGCGACGCCGCGGTTGCGGAACGGGCTTTCCTTGGCGTTGCGGCGGTATTCGTCGGTTTCTTCCGGCGTCAGGTCGCAGACGTAGGCTTTGCCTTTCTTGATCAACTGGACGGCATATTCGTAAATC
Source organism: uncultured Verrucomicrobiae bacterium (assembly GCA_963744965.1). Classification (GTDB taxonomy): domain Bacteria; phylum Verrucomicrobiota; class Verrucomicrobiia; order Limisphaerales; family UBA11358; genus UBA11358. The sequence continues at coordinate 112,202 of CAVUVT010000004.1, read as the reverse complement.
TGGTCGAAGTAGTCGCTGGCGTAGAAAGGCTCCGTGGCACAGGTCTCTGACCTGTGTTCCGTGGCCTTTGCTTCTGACATTTCACACAGACCAGAGGTCTGTGCCACGACAGGTCCAAGATAAAAATCCGGCTTGCCGTTGCTGGTGACGGTTTCGGGCGTTTTGCCTCTCGGTTTGAGGCCGAGATTTTGGTCGGCCCAGCCGGCAATCAGCCAGTTCACGTCCTCGATGATGGAGTCCACGTATTCGACGTCTTCCTTGGTCGGGTTGGTGTCGTCCATGCGCAGGTTGCAGACGCCGCCGAACTCGCGGGCGATGCCGAAGTTGAGGCAGATGCTTTTGGCGTGGCCGATGTGCAAATAGCCGTTCGGCTCAGGCGGAAAGCGGGTGTGGATGCGCGGATATTTTTTCTCGGCGACGTGCTGGGCAACGATGTCGCGGATGAAATCGGACGGGGCGGCGGGCGGCGGATTTTCGGTGTTCGGATTGCTCATTTGTCAGGCGCAGGCTAACAAAAGCGCGCCGGCTTGTCCAACGGCGGAACGAACCGTCCCGCGACGTCAGATTTTGAGGTTTTGATTTTTCGCGCGCGATTCCTCGGCGAGCTTTTGTTTGAATTCCACCAGCGCCTTTTGCAATCGCGCGTCGCCCACGGCCAGAATTTGCATCGCCAGCAGCCCGGCGTTTTTCGCCGCGCCAATCCCAACAGTGGCCACCGGCACGCCCGGCGGCATTTGCACGATGGACAGCAGCGAGTCGAGGCCCTTGAGCGATTTGCTTTCGATGGGCACGCCGATGACGGGCAGGGTGGTGAACGCCGCCGTCACGCCCGGCAGATGCGCCGCGCCGCCCGCGCCGGCGATGATGACGCGCAGGCCGCTGTCGGACGCTTTGCCGGCATATTGCTCCAAATCCTTGGGCGTGCGATGGGCCGAAATGACTTTCGCTTCGCTGGCGATGCCGAATTGTGCGCACACATCGGCGGCGGCTTTCATCGTCGGCCAATCGGAGTCGCTGCCCATGAGAATTCCGACCAAAGGTTTGGTTTCACCCGTTTTCATTCGCCAAGAGTCTAACGAATGCAAAATCGAAAGTCATCACAGGAAAGCAGGCGGAAAGGAGCAGACCGCACATTCCACCTGGGAGCGCCGGCGTCCCACCGGCGGATTGCAGGGTGATGGACCGATTCACTGGCCGGCGAGACGCCGGCGCTCCCAGGATCCGTTGGTCGTGTGGTGAAATGCTCCAAATTGAGTTGGTGCAAATTCGTGAAATTCGTGTCAAACTCCGATGCACCGGCCATGACGACCGCCAACAAAATCACGATTCTGCGCATCCTGCTGATTCCGTTTTTTGTCGTCGAATTGATTTATTACCTCCAAACCGGCAACGAAATTCACCGGCTGCTGGCCATCCTTTCGTTTGCGATCACGGCCATCCTGGACGGGGTGGACGGTTACATCGCGCGGCGTTACAACCAAAAAAGCGAACTCGGCGCGATTCTCGATCCGCTTGCGGACAAAATGCTGCTCGTGTCAGGGATCGTCACCTTGAGTTTCAATCACGCGTCGTACCTCGGGCAAATCCCGCTCTGGCTCACCGGGACCGTCCTCGGGCGCGATTTGCTGCTGCTCGTCGGCATCGCCGTCATCCGGCTTACCGTCGGCAAGGTGATTGTGCGCCCGCGCATCATGGGCAAAATCGCGACGGTGTTGCAAATGATCGTGGTGCTTTGGATTTTGCTGGACTGGGACCGCGATTTGAATGCGCGCTGGCTCAAGGTCTGGACGCTTGGCGCGGCGATCTGCACGGGCGTGTCGGGGCTGCTTTACATCTGGGATGGCGTGAAACAGCTCGGCTCGCATCCGGCCAGCCTGGCGACAAAAACCGGAGCCACAGATGACCACAGATGAAACACAGATTTGAAAACAAGCTGCGTTTTTTGGCTTTTATCTGAGTTAATCTGTGTTCATCTGTGGCTGACGAATTATGGCAAAGGAACTGGAATTGAAATTAAAGGAAGGTGACGTTGCGCCGGAGTTTTCGGCGGCGGCCAGCGGCGGCGGCAAAATTTCGCTGGCCGATTTGCGGGGCAAAAATGTCATTCTGTATTTCTATCCGAAGGATGACACGCCGGGTTGCACGAAGGAGGCCTGCGCGTTCCGGGACCATTTCGCCGGGTTCAGAAAGAGGGGCGCGGTTGTGCTCGGCGTCAGCACCGACCCGGTGAAGTCGCACGACAAGTTCGCGGAGAAATTCAAGCTGCCGTTCCCGTTGCTGGCGGACGAGGACAAAAAGATTGTCGCGGCTTACGGTGTTTGGGGTGAAAAAAGTTTCATGGGCCGGAAATATCAGGGCACGCATCGTGTGACATTTCTCATCGGGCCGGACGGGCGCATCAAAAAAATCTGGCCGCAGGTGAAGCCGGATGAGCACGCGGAGGAAGTGCTGGCGGTGTTGTAAAATCTGACAGGTGCGCGGAAAATCGCCGGAGGCACCGTGAATAAAATCAGGCCCTGAACGGTCTCGTTTTGTGACACTCCATCCATCCCTGCTTGGATTCGGGAACTTACCGGCACATCGTTCGCAAAATATTGAGACGCGGCCCCATGCCCATCGGCATTATTTGTGCTTGAACAGGGGTTTGAAACGTACAGTCTAGGTAAAATTAGGATGGATTGAAGTCATGATTAACCGCTGGCAATGGGCATTGGCTTGCGCCGTTTCCAGCTTGCTGCTGCTGTTTTGCGGCTTGCTGGTGCCGGCGTATTTGCGGGCGGTGGATGTCAATGTCATCCAACGGGCGGGGCGGGACACGCCGGCCCTGACTGCACAAGGATTGTCGCTCGTGAACCAGCAGAATCTGGGGACCGCCTGGTTGTTTTTACAGTCGGCGCAGGCGGAGGGAATTTCCGGCCGGGAAAATCTTGGCCTGGCCGTGACCAATGCGATGCGGCAGCATCCCGACTGGCTCGCATGGGGCAACGACTCCGCGTTGAAGCGTCTTTTCGGGAATGAATCCCCGTTGCCGGAACCTTTCACCGAATTCATCGTCCGGCAAAAAAACCGGGAGGCTGCGCTGGACCTCCTGCGCGCCGCAACCAGTCCCACCGTGCAGGAGTTGTTGCGCTGCCGCGCGCTGACCGGCACCACCCTGTTCACGCCGTCGCAGTCGGCTTCCGGCCAGGCCTTTGATGTGGCGGTGATAACTTGCGGGTTGTTGGTGGAGGAAGGACGGTTGACGACGGGTTTGGGCGACAACATTTTCAAGCTGGCCTCGACCGCCAATCGCGGCGCAAGTTCGCAACCGTTGGAGCAGGTGCTGATGGATTTGATGTCGCTGGGCCGGCGATTCAGTTGGGACCAGTTCGTGGCGTTCACCGGCCGCATCGAGGACGCCGGGACGTTGCATGTCCTCGCCGATCAGGTGCGCGATGCCAACGGGCAATTGCCCGTGCTTTTCTCCGCCGTGGCGCTTTCCGGCAAGCCGGCGGCGGTGGCAAGATATGTCACGCATTTTCCCCAGACCGGCTTGACCGATCTTGGTTACAGCCTCCGGTTCGGCGCGGGCGGGGTGAACGAACTGTTGGCGCGCGACCAGTTGCTTTACCGCACCGGTTCCCGCCATCCCCTGGCTTTGGGGTGCAGCCTGCGGCTGCCGTGGCTGGCGTTCATGCTGAAATGGCTGGGCTACCTGGCGGGTGGATTTCTTCTGGCCGCCTCGCTGCATTTTGCGCGGCCGGCCGTATCGTCCCTGGAACAACCGTTGCAGGTGCGCGGGTTCCATGTGGTCCGCGAGAGTTTGTTTGCGTTGGGTTTCCTGCTGGTGGTGTTGCTTCTGAGCGAGCCGTTTCTCGCCCAGGACACACGGAAAGAGGAATATTCCTTTCGACTGCACGTGCCCACGACGGGCCCGGTGGTCCTGGCCGGATTCGCCCGCAATCATCCCAACATTATGAACAACATGATCCTGCTGACCCTGCTGCTGTTCTTCGTGCTGCAGTCACTGATCTATATTGCCTGCCTCGTGAAGCTGGCGGAAATCCGCCGGCAGAACGTCACGCCGCGTTTCAAGCTCAGGCTGCTCGAAAACGAAGACCACCTGTTCGACGCCGGCCTGTACCTGGGCTTCGTCGGCACCATCATCTCGCTGATCCTTGTCTCGATGGGGATCATCAAATTCAGCCTGATGGCCGCCTACTCGTCCACGTCGTTCGGCATCATCTTCGTGTGCGTGTTTAAAATCTTCAACCTGCGCCCGGCCCGCCGGCGATTGTTGCTGGAAGCCGAAGCCGAAGCCGCCGGACCCTCCGCGCCCGCCGCCGCGCCAACGCTGGTCACGTCGTCATGAACCGGAGCATCCTCATTGTCATCTGCGACTTTCTGCTGTTGAGCCTGCTGACGTTCTCGACGGATCTCAGCAAGATGGCCAGCGAGAACGAGGGCTCCGCGGCGACCGTCAAGGTGGATGTCCTGCCCAAAACGGGGGACAACAACGCGAAGGATCTCGCAGCAGTCATGCAACAGGCGCTCGGCGAGGAGCAAAAGAACCGCGAACAGTTGCAGGCGGAACTGGCCAAGGCCCGCGAGACGGCGCGGCAGCAACAGGAACAATTCGACCAACAGGCCAAAGCTTTGCAGCAGAAACAATCGAACCTCGAGCTGCAGTACGCCGCGGCCCAAGCCAGCATCCAGGTGCTCAACCAGAAATTGCAAAGCAGTTCCGCCGAAACCTCGATGACCCGGGAACAGCTCGCGGCGAAGGCGGCTGAAGTTCAAAGGCAGACCGACCTGGCCGCCGCCTTGCAGAAGCAAATCGCCCAACTCGCGAAAAACAACCAGATTGCCCAGGACGAAAAACAGAAACTGGCCGGCCAGCTCCAGATGGCGGAAGTTGAGCAACGGGCCGCCGCCGAAAAAGCCACCCTGATGCAACAACAGATGCAGGCCGAGCGCGTCCAAAACGCCAAGCTGGCCGAAGGCTTCAAGGCGCTGGCGACCAATTCCGGCGCCCTGACCCAGGAAATCCGGGAGAACCGGGCCCTGGCTCCCAACACCATCTTCGATGACTTTGTCAAAAACCGGGTCAGGACCCGGTTCCTGGCTTCCCGCTCCGGCTTCCTCGGCATCAATTCCAGCAACCGCAAGGAAACCGAAACGGTGCTGGTCACCGATGGACTCCGTACTTTTGCGTTATGCCACGTGCAGGACACCCCGCTTACCTTGTCGGATCCCGGCACGGACTGGGATGTGCTCACGGGAACGCTGGATCACAACGCGGGGGAGGTTCCCATCGGCTCGTTGTCCTTTCACCTTCAGGATCCGCGCGTGGTGTTCATGCCGGTCACGCAGGCGGAAGTCCGCCAGCTCGGCTGCAAAGTTTACTCGATTTCGTCGGACCCGTACAAATTTCAAGATGCGGTGGTGATTGGCACACAAGGGGACTATTACGGCGAGAGCAGCTTCCAGATTGATTTGAACACGCCGCAATACGTCAAATTGGACCGCAACCTTTTGAAGGGGCTGTTTGGAAAATTCAATCCCTCGCGCGGCGACCTGGTTTTCAGCCGGACCGGCGAATTGTTGGGAATCATGGCCAATGGCACCTACTGTCTGGTGCTGCATGACTTCGCTTCGGAGGTATCCTTTCCCTTTGGCCGGGACATTCGCACCCAACATACCGGCGACGACTTGGCCCGGCTTTTTTCATACGTATTCAACCTGCCCGCCAAGTTGAGATGACCGGAGTGCATAGCCACAAGTTTGCATGGCTAAAAACCGGTGTAAAATAATTCTTGTTAATTTCAAGCGGAGGGAATAAAAAAGGCATCGTCACACGGGAAATTCCAAAACGAATGTAAAAAACAAAACACAAAACTAAGTTTGCGTAGCTTTGGCTACGGTCTCACTCAAAAACCGCGAAATTTTGTCACAGGACCAATGTCAAGCACGCGCCCATCGGGCGCGGCTTGGCGTTCTCTTGTGACGGGCGCTTCGCGGTGCCTTGAGTGAGGGGCGTTGAGTTCGCGCCCCTTCAGTTCCGTACGGAGTTTCGCAGGAGAAAGGGAAAATGAAAGCCATGCAAAAAGTCGTCGGAAGGCTGATAGTGGGTTGCTTGTTCGCCTGCTGCTTGACTTCAAACATTCAAGCTCAAACGACCACCAGAGTAGTTCAATCGGTTACGGTGAGCGACATGGACGTGATGCTACAGGCGGTGGAGATGACAACGCCACAGGCGGCGGAATCGGTGCCAAAGTCTGGAACTTTTTACTCCGCGCAGTTTCCGAACTGGCCGCCGCTGCCTTGCAACATGAACAATGTGCCCGCATGGAATCTTGGCAATGGCGTATTTTTATTGAGCGATTTGGATGTAAATTATTCGCAGCGGCCAATGGCCTCATCCCTGATGACGGGGAATATGATGGCGATGGGTGCGCCGATGCCCGGTGATGGCAGTGGCGGCGATGGTGGAACAAACTCATACACCTCCAATGGGTCGAGCTACGTGTTGCCGGATTACGGGACGAATCTGTGGATTGCGAATTTTGCCTTATCCTCGAACAACGCGGTGGGTATGGTTTCAAACACCGCAGCGGATATTTCCTACGAAATCCAGACCCGGCAAAGTCTCACCTCGACCGATGACTGGGCGAGTGCCGGGTTTGTGTATGGTTCGGAACTGACGAACTGGACGGCGTTCAGCATGGCGGCGTTCAGTCCGACCAACAATCTTTTCTTGCGCATCCGCTCATGGGCGGACGATGGAAGCGGTCTGCCTATATGGTGGCAGATGCAATACTTCGGTTACACAGGCGTTGATCCCTATGGCGACCCGGCGGGAGACGGATGGAATAATCTCCAGAAGTTCCAGAACGGGATGAATCCAAACGTATTTTACACGCCGCCTGCACCGCAAGGAGTGACAGTTTCTTACAATGCCAATAACAACACGGCAGCCGTAAGCTGGCAGCCTTCACTTGGTTCGGTTACAGGTTACACGGTAACGCGCAACAATAACGGCAGTGTGACCGACTTTAATTTTTCGGCAAACGCCACTACTTTCACAGACACCACACAGGCACAGACGCCAAACCCCTACGACCCGTTTGCCGGCCCTGTGTCCTACAATCCAACCTATCAGGTTCAAGCCCACTACACTGGCGGGGATTCCGCTTGGAGCGACCCGGTGCCGCTGTTGAGCTTGCAGAACGCGGTGGCCTTTAATGTGGTTCCCGGCGCGCAAGGTTCCGAGGATTTGGTTGTGTCGGCCCTGCCTCAAAATGTCGTGGCCTTGCAGATAACGCGCTTCGGGCCAAATCCCGGCGGCTTCAATCCGTACTGTCCGGTGACCAATTTTAATATCGCGGTGAGCAGTCTAACCAACGGGATTTATGTTTTCTCAGATACCAATCTCTATTATCCCAATTTCTATTACTGGTGGGCGCAGACCGTGGATGAAAACGGCTGTCTCAGCGATGCCACATACGATTTTCCCGGCATGCCGGTAGAACCCTTTTATGATGGGCGCGCACAACTCAAACAAAACCTGATTTTTCTGCTACGTTCGGCCACGGTGGATTATCCCTTTCAATTCGTTGAATATGACACTAACAGTTTGCTGAAAAACCCAGCGATTTTTGCCTGAACTGTATTTCGATCATGGTTAATTCTATTTCAGGTCGCTGCGGAGCGCGAATCTTTGTTCGGCGGCGGTCCCGGTTGACTGCTTTGAGCGGCTCTTTCGTCCGATCTGAACAGTCCACTGACCAACCGCGTCCTTCATCCGGCCTGCAAACTCATTCCCAGATTGGCTATCCGCAGCAAATTGTATGTCCCGGCCACGAAATAAGCCCAAGCCTGCGTCCGCTCCACTCCGCGATAGCGGCTGCGCCTCAATCCACCTACCATTTTCATCCAGCCAAAGATTTCTTCGACCCGCTTGCGCAAACGTTGGCTGGTACGGTAACCGGTGCAACTGGTCGTGCGTCCATCCAGTCCCGAAACTTCAATTCCTTCCTTGCACGCCGTATGCGGCGAGATTTCCCGCTGGCGGCACCCGGCCACAAATTTCTTTTGGTGATACGCTTTGTCCGCCCCGAGGGTCGTGATCCTGGCTTCGTGCAATTCCCGATGTTCATCCACCTGCGCCAGGGCTACGGTCGGCTCGTCCTGGGCAATGGGATTATGCACCGTGATGGCTGCGCACAGTCCATGCCGGTTTTCCATCAACACCTGCGTCCCAAAACACAGTTTGCTGGCCTGTCCGTTGGCTTTCCGATACAGCACGCTTTCCGGATCGGTCGTGCTTTGATGCGTCGCATTACGCCGCTGCTCCCCGTGGAAGTTGATCGTCGGATTGCCAGGGTCGTCATCTTTGGCCGAGGCCACTTTGGCCCCGTCTTGGCCATCCTTGCGCACAAAGCTCTTCAGACTGGCCCACGCTTCGATGAGCGTGCCGTCGGCCGTAAAGTGCTGGTCACTGGTCCAGCCTTCGGTCCGCGACAAATCATAGACCTCCACGAAAAACAGCTTCGCAGCCTCCACCGAAAGCAACCGGTCATAATTATGGGTGAACACCGTCGGATCGAAACTCCCTTCGTCCAGTTCCCGGTCCAGAAACCAAAGCCACAGAAGATTGTAGGCCAGTTGCTCGCAATACAGCCGCTCACTGCGCACCGAATAGAGCGCCATCAGAATCCGGCTCTTGAACAGTTGCTCCGGCGGAATCGAAGGCCGTCCCTCACCGGCATACAACTCATCAAACAACGGCGAAAGTTTCGCCAACACCTGGTCCACTCGTGTCTTGATCCCGCGCAACGGATGGTCCGCAGGCACCCGCTGGTTCAGGTTGATCGTCGTCAGAAATTCCGGTTGTGCTTGAGGTTTTCCACGCATGATTCTCTGACCTATCCCCTTCGCCGCCATTCAAACTTTCTGCGAGTTTTTCAGCAAACTGCTAACTCGCAAATGATTTATTACAGCAATCCAACCGGTTATGCGTATGCTGGTTTTTACAAGTTTCAGAATGGTGGAGCGGGCGTCGTCCCCTTGCTGCCCTTTGCAGACAACAATCGGTATCGTAACTTTGTATTCAGCTTGTCCGACATTGATTCCAGTGGCCGGATGACGACGGGCGCAGGTGGCAATTATGGCGAATATCCCTATGAGTTGACCTTGGATGACCCACCGACCTATCAGTTTCAACCACCCGCAACAAATTGGACAACGCTTCCAGCATTGCTGGCAACCAACCAAACACAATGGTTGGGTTCTTATCCGCTGGATTCGCCGCAGTTCCTTACTTATCCCAATCCGACAGTTGGTGGTTATTTGGGCGAAATTGGAATCTCTGCTGTGATTGATTGGAACCAGTTAATCCTGACCTATACGATGGCAAGTAATGCCAGAAATATTTATGGGTTGCCTTTTCTGTCAGCAGAACTGGCATGGGGCAATACTATTAGTGCGATGACCACGTTATCTGCCGGAAATAGCACCATACAAGACGATGTGCGTTATTATTTGTATCCTGAGACAGCGCAGCCGCAGTTTCAACCAGTGGAATATGATTTTTGGAGCATCCCCCACTTTACATACCCACCGTCAAATTTACTTCCGGGAATGCCGGACTTCTCGCCGACAAATCAGGGTCAGCTAATGATTGCAACCGTCGGCGACCCGTATTTTCAGGTTGCAGGTTATGCCAAGCTGGCGGTGCTCAACGGCTATCCGGGTGTGTATGGCTACTTGGGACAATATTTTACCAACGCATATGAAGTTGACACCAACGGCATCGCCACGGCGAACACGACTGGCGTTCTTTCGCCTTACGGCCAATTCTTTGCCACCGAACCCGGCCCGGCGGCGTTGGTGACTATGCCGGACATTGACACGGGCGCACAGGGCACCTGTACGGTTTATGCCGTCAGTCTCGCATTGGATAAGAACCATGACGGCGCAATGGACACCAGCTTCAACGGGTCGGACGCCACCTCACAGGCCAGCCCAATGGAATGTTGGGTCAACAACGGCTACATCAAACCGGGCAGCAATGGCAATTTGGATCAAGATTTGCCTCTTCCGCTGAACAATCCAAACAATGCGAATTATTCCGCCGGACAAATTACCTGCCCGCGTGACTTGGAAAACTTCTTCCGCCTTTGGATTTGTGGCGTGCCTTCTTTGCCATTGTCCCAAAATTACACCTTCACTATGAGCATGTCGCCATCGAGCGGCAATCCGGCGGTCAATCTCTATTGGAGTTGTGAAACCAATGGCGGCACCGGGTATCTGACCGACACCAACATCGCGGCGCAGCAGATTGCAAACGGTTATGGCGTAAGCTTGGGGACGGTTTCAAATAATTGTCCCTGCACCATTCCCAGCATCGCGTTCGGTTTCGGTGGCACTCAGCATTTTTTGTTTGAAGGTGCGGGCATTGGCTCAGGCGAACTGGTGCTGACGATTTCGCAAAACGGAAATGTCATTGTCCAAACCGGCGTCTGGCTGGACTTGCACGACATCAAGGATTTTTACGAACGGGCGGCAATCGCAGACAATACCAGCGGGGCCATCAGCAATTGGAGCAGCACGATTGAATCGTCGCAACCGGCGATAGCTAATCTTTGCGGCAACGACACGAATCTCATTGTGTTCGTTCACGGCATCAATGTTAAAAATTGGGCTTGGTTGGATGACAGTGATACAGTCTTGAAGCGTTTGTATTGGGCTGGTTATCAAGGAAAATTCGCCACGGTTGATTGGCCATGCAATTTTTTCGATTGGTCGCTCTTGCTCACGCAAACATCCGTTTTCAATCAGAGCGAGGTCAAAGCTTACAAAGCCAGCACAGCACTGGCGACTTATCTGAATCAGTTAAGCTCTCGATTTGCTGGTTATCGTTTGAATCTTTATGTTCACAGCCAAGGGAATGCCGTCGTAAGTGAGGCAATCGAACAAAGCGGCGTGCAATTCGACACTTATATTCTCACCCAAGGCGCGATGCCGGATAGTGCCTACGATGTGAGCGCGCCGACGGATTCAACGTTGTTGGGGTGGGAATCGGCTCCAGGGTATCACACACCGGAATGGCAGCCGATGGGTTATCATGGCATCTATACCAATTTTACCGGGAATATCGTGAATTTTTACAATACAAACGATCCGGTCTTAAAGTGGTGGTTGACGGATCAAGAGGCCGGCAAACCCGACGGATACACTGAACATCTGTTGGAATTGATTCCTCCATTACTTCCGGTCTCGTCTTATTATACATACGACGGAGCAAACGGCTGGTACGACACGGCGCTCGGATTCGGTTCTTATCAGGTCACAGACCCGCAGGAATCCCGCGCCATGCTTTCTCGTTCCCGGACTGACGCCATCGGCCAGAGCGGACCTCCATCAGCACATGGTGTTATACAATCGGCGGTGGACCTTTACGCGAACTTTGGATTTTACAACGCATTTCCCGATGACCACAGCGCACAATGGACGTGGCCGATTCAAACCACCGGCGGTTACTATCTTCAAATCCTTAAATCAATTAATCCATGAGAACTCGAATTTGGATACCCCTTGTTATCGTCTTAGTCGTTTGCCTGTTGCTGCTGTTCAAGACGAAGCAACACCACCGCCCCGCTCTGCCTGAACAGAGTGAGGCGCTCACCAATCAGCCGAGTCAGCCGGAACAGCCAAAAGCTATTGCGCATCCCCAAGTTACAAACATTGCACAAATAACAGCGATTTTGCCGCCCATGACGCCCCTCGCTGAAGCCATCTCAAAAACGAATCCAATTGCTGCGATGCGTCTAGCAATGTGGCAGGCCCCTATTGATTTTTATGGCAAGGTGATAGATGAAAACAGCAACCCGGTGGCCGGTGTGAACGTTCACTTCAATTGGAGCGAACTACCAGAGAAGGGCGGTGAAAGGACATCGGACATACAAAGTGATGCCGAAGGGTTGTTTACATTGCAAGGGAAGCGTGGCGCGAGTTTGAGTGTCTCGTTTGGCAAAAAAGGCTATTATTCATCAGGGAGAGGCGAAAAGGCTTTTTCGTATGCGCTGCCTCAAGCATTTTCGCCCGATCCGCAGAATCCAGTTATTTTCCAGCTTCACAAAATAGGTCAAGGTGTGGAACTAATCACTTCTGAAAATGGCATGCGGTCGGACGTGTGGTTGCGTATTCCAAAAGATAATACGCCTGTGCGCGTGGACTTTTTTCAGAAGCAGGCCAGCGCAACCGGCCAACTGGAAATCAGCCAGAACAAACCGCCGTTTCAAGGAGCAACGAACTGGTCATTCAGCTTAAGCATCCCAGGCGGCGGCCTTATTGAAAATCAGGATGAATTTCAGTTTGCAGCGCCCGATACGGGTTATCAGCCAACTGTGGAATATAACTTTGCAAAAGGCGAAACTGACTGGACAACTCAAGTAACCAAACAGTTTTACATTACATTCGGCCAGCCACGCAAATATGGCTGGCTCCGAATTGAATCTAACTTGGCACAAGAAACAATCTTTCTGACGTATGCCATTAATCCAACCGGCTCGCAGAATTTAGAGCCACAATGAGAAAAAGCGTTTTGATAATCTGCGGTCTGGTGCTGGCGGTTTGTTTGTGGCTGCTATGGCATCGGCGAACCGAAGCGCCTGGTACCGGCGGCGAGCCGGTGGCGGAGGCGGTCACAAATCAAAATCCAACGGCAACGCCCAGGGCGGCGGTGTCGGCCCCAGTTCCAAGTGCTCCGGCGCCGGTTGCTGGCGTGCCCCATGCGCCGGCGAACAGTGCGCCGACCGCCGTTCTCCCCACTGTAAAGGAGTTGTTACAGAAGCCAATTGACTTCTACGGGCAGGTGATTGACGAGAACAGCAATCCCGTGTCAGGGGCGAGTATTGAATTTCGTTGGGATGATCTCACAGCGAAAGATTGGACGCGAACTTCGACAGCGGTAAGCGATACAGAGGGGGTGTTTTCTCTGCGTGACAAGCGTGGCGCGACCCTAACTGTATCAGTGAGCAAAGAAGGTTATTATACTCCACGCAGCGGTAGGGGTTCATATCATTATGCTTTCGGGAATCCGAACTCCCGACAAACGGGAGAGGGGCAAATTTGCCGGCAAGCCGGGCAGCGAGTGATGTTTAAAGCCCCACTTTGCATTCTTGTTGCCCGGTTTTAATTTTGCAGTCGCGCAATCCTGGTTTGACAGGGACACGGCAAATTCTGAAAATGTCCGTGACAAAAGGAATCAACCAGACAACCAAAAACCATTATGCCAATTCCAACTGGATCCAAAGCTCCCGACTTCACCCTGAAGTCCAAACAGGCGTCCGGCCTGGTGGACGTGAAACTCAGCAACAACTTCGGCAAGAAGAACACCGTGCTGCTGTTCTTCCCGCTCGCGTTCACGAGCGTTTGCACGAAGGAAATGTGCGACCTCACCGCCGGCCTCGGGGCCTATGCCGGCCTCAACGCCGACGTCATTGCCATCAGCGTGGACAGCCCGTTTACCCAGGAAGCGTGGGCGCAAAAGGAAAAAATCGGCATCACCCTTGCCAGCGACCTGAACAAAACCACCGCCCGGGCGTATGACGTTATTATCCCGATGCTGGCCGGCGTGGGTGACACCTCGGCCCGCGCGGCGTTCGTGATTGATAAAAAAGGCGTCGTGCAATACAGCGAACAGACGCCGACGCCGAAAGACCTGCCAAACTTTGACGCCGTCAAGGCGGCGCTGGCGAAGTTGAAATAATTTCCGGGCATAACCGGATCCGTTCAGGCCGCCTACCCGGGCGGCTTGTTGTCGTCAGCGACGACATCCGCCCTCACCCCGGCCCCTCTCCCCCGGGAGAGGGAGAATCACCGTCTGACTGATAAAATAACCATCATCTGAGTGTGCCGAACCACCGTTTGAAAAATCAAAACTGTCGTCTGCTGTCTCCTCTCCCCGGGGAGAGGATAAAAGGTGAGGGCGAGCGTGGATTTTCCTTCCAGCAAAAAAGAATTTTAGTTCAGCTTTGGCGGAACGTTCGAGGCAACTATCCATTCGCTCATCGGCCGCACGTTGCCGCATTCGGGGCAGGACACCACGGCAAATTGAGTTCCGCAGTTGGGACAGACGCCATGTGTTTCAAATGTGTCGAAGAGCTTCCGGCATTTTCCGCAACCCCAGAATGCGCCCCGGGGCGGAGCGAGTTTGCAGGCCGGGCAGGCAAATCCGTCATGACGCGGCGCACCGGCGACGCGGGCCAACGCGCGCGCCTGCGTCAACCCGCCCCAGCAATTTATCAAAATGAAAGCGGCCATGACGCCGATCCAGACGGATTGCGCCCAAAAGGCAAATAGAAGCAGGCCGCCTACGCCCACAAAACCAATGCTGCTCGCGATGAGCAGGCTTCGCGCCCGGCCAAACAAAAACCAAAGCAGCGATCGTAAAATCTGTCCGCCATCGAGCGGATAGACCGGCATCAGATTGAAAACCAGCAAAATGGTGTTGATAAACCAGAGGGTCCTGACGAAATGATAAACATCCGGCAGGGTCTCATTCCAACCGGCGGAATATCCCAGCCACCAGACGATTGAAAACACTGGAATGAGCGCCACATTCACCAGTGGTCCGGCGGCGATGCTCCAAAGCATGGCGCCCGGACGTTGCGGCGGGGAGACATACGCTACCCCGCCAAGAAACCAAAGGACAATGTCGTGAGTTTTTCCGCCGACGGAACGGCAGGCGAGTTGATGGCCAAATTCATGTATCAACACCAACAAGAACAAAGTCAAATATTCTAAAACACCAAAAACTGGAGAAGTGTAGGTGGGTATTCGGTATTTGATCTGGAAATAGGCAACGATCAACCACGCCCAGTGCAAATAGACGGTGATGCCAAAAAGTTGGAAGAGCCGGATGGAGCCTTTTCGCGTTGGCATTTATTGGAAAATACCAGAGCTGTCGTGAGGGAACAAGTTTGTTGCCAGATTTCCGTTTCCATTTCGTAACCCCACTTTAACCGGACCGTTGTTGAACCTGGCACGAGGTGGTGTAAGTTATCAGGATGGTGCCGCGTATTTTGATTGTGGATGACGAGCTCGAATTCATCGAACTGGTGCAATACCGTCTCGCCGGATTGGGTTGCGAATTCATCGTGGCCAACAACGGGGTGCAGGCATTGAGCCAGGCGCGGCAGTTCAAACCGGATTTGATCCTGCTCGACATCCTGCTGCCCGATCTCGACGGCCTGTCCGTTTGCAAGATTCTGCGCCGCCAGCCGGCCACCAAAAAAACCCCCGTGATTTTCATGAGCGCGCTTTCCAGCCAGGTGACCAAACGCACCGTGGCCATTCACGCCGAGGATTTTTTCATCAAGCCGCTCGACCTGGAACGGCTCGAACGCCGCATCTCCGATTTGCTGCATGCCGAACCGGCGATGAAGTGAAAATGTAGTGTCGGCGCTATGCGCCGATTTATTCGAGCCACCCGCCTGCGCCAGGCTTTGGCGTGGCAAGCAGGCGACGCTACAGCAAACTGTACTGCCCACAACCTCCACTTCGCTTGACACAGCCGCAGGCAGGCTTCATTTTCACAACAGTTGGGTGATTTTTTATTGCCGGAATGCACAACTTATTCAACACGCTCCAGAATTTTGAACTCGGCGGCGGCAGGCAGGGATCGTTCCATTCCCTGCCCGCGCTGGAAGCGGCCGGCGTCGGGCCGGTTTCCCAATTGCCCGTCTCCATCCGCCTCGTGCTCGAATCCGTGCTCCGCAATTGCGACGGCAAAAAAGTCAGCGAACAAAACGTGCGCGCTCTGGCGAATTGGAAGCCGGTCGAAACCCGCACGGAGGAAATTCCGTTCATCGTTGCGCGCATCGTGTTGCAGGATTTCACCGGCGTGCCGCTGTTGGTGGATCTGGCGGCGATGCGCTCCGCCGTTCAGCGGCTGGGCAAAAATCCGAAAATCATCGAGCCGCTCGTGCCGGTGGACCTGGTGGTGGACCATTCGGTGCAGGTGGATTTCGCCGGCAGCGCGGAGGCGTTGCAGAAAAACCTGGAGATGGAATTCCGGCGCAACCGCGAGCGCTACCAGTTTCTCAAATGGGGCATGCAGGCATTCGACACGTTCAAGGTCGTGCCGCCCGGCATCGGCATCGTCCACCAGGTCAATTTGGAATATCTCGCCAAGGGCGTGCTGTCGGAGCGTCGGCTTCCAGCACGGCAAAATGGTGACGACGCTCAATGCGCCGGGCCGGAGGCCGGCGTTCCAATTTTTTACCCCGACACGCTGGTCGGCACGGATTCACACACGACCATGATCAATGGCCTCGGCATCGTGGGTTGGGGCGTCGGTGGTATCGAAGCCGAAGCCGGCATGTTGGGTCAGCCGGTTTATTTTCTGACGCCGGACGTCGTCGGCGTGCATCTCACCGGCGCGTTGCGCGAAGGCGTCACCGCCACCGACCTCGCGCTCACCGTCACGGAAATGCTCCGTCGGGCAAAGGTTGTCGGCAAATTCGTCGAATTCTTTGGTCCCGGCGCGACGGCGTTGCCGGTCGTGGACCGTGCGACCATTGCGAACATGGCGCCTGAATACGGCGCGACAATGGGTTTCTTCCCGATTGACGCCGAGTGCGTGAATTATCTCCGCGCCACGGGCCGCAGCGAGGAGCTTTGCCTGACCTACGAAAATTATTACCGCGCGCAGGGCCTCTTCGGCATTCCGAAGAAGGGTGACATCGCCTACTCGCAGGAACTGGAACTGGATCTCGGCACGGTGGTTCCCAGCGTGGCCGGTCCGAAGCGCCCGCAGGACCGCATCGAATTGCCGAAATTGAAAGACGCATTCGTGAAGGCGATGACGCGTTCGGTCATGGACAATGGCTTCGGCAAGCGTTACGAGGAGTTGTATGTAACCGCGCGAGTAAACCCGGCGCGGGAGGCGCATCCGCCCATCAATCACAGCTACGGCCATCGCAAGCTGGGTGTGGAGCCGAGCGAATCCGAGATGCGGGACCAGCACCCCGCGCCCCACACCTCGGAGCAGGTGCCGCCCGCGGCGTTTCGCGGGGTGCAGTCCGAAATTCGCCACGGCAGCGTGCTCATCGCGGCCATCACCAGTTGCACGAACACATCGAATCCCAGTGTCATGCTCGCCGCCGGTTTGCTGGCGAAGAAGGCCGTGGAATGCGGACTCAGCGTGAATCCCGTCGTCAAGACGTCGCTCGCGCCCGGCTCGCGCGTGGTGAGCGATTACCTGGACCGGACCGGCCTGCAATTGTATCTCGACCAGCTCGGCTTCAACCTCGTGGGTTACGGCTGCACGACCTGCATCGGCAACTCCGGCCCGCTGCCGGCCGCGGTCGAAGACGCGATCAGCAAATACGATCTCATCGCGGCCTCCGTCCTTTCGGGCAATCGCAACTTCGAGGCGCGCGTGCATCAGAGCATCAAGGCGAACTTCCTCATGTCACCGCCGCTCGTCGTCGCTTTTGCCCTCGCGGGCCGCGTGGACATTGACCTGAGCCGCGACCCGATTGGCGCGGGCAAGGATGGCCGGCCGGTTTATCTGCGCGAACTCTGGCCGAGCCTGCGGGAAATCCGCGATCTCATGCAAACCGCGTTGCAGCCGGAAGTTTATCGCAAGCTGTTCAAGGATTTTGCGGCGCAGAATCCCCGGTGGAATGAAATCCCCTCGTTCACCGGCAATGTTTACGCGTGGGACCGCCGGTCCACTTACATCCAGGAACCGCCGTTCTTCGAAAAGTTTCAGATGCAAGCCGGGGAAATTCGTGAAATCAAGGGTGCGCGGACGCTGGCCATTTTCGGCGACAGCGTGACAACCGACCATATATCACCCGCCGGGTCCATCAAGAAGACGTCACCGGCGGGAAAATATCTCATCGAGAACGGCGTGGCGGCGGAAGATTTCAACAGCTACGGCTCGCGCCGCGGCAACGACCGGGTGATGACGCGCGGCACATTCGCCAATGTGCGCATCAAAAACTTGATGGTGCCTGGAGTTGAAGGTGGGGTGACCAGGTTCTTTGGTAGCCGCGTTCGTGAGAATGCGGACGCCAGAGGTAAAAAGCCCGGCGCTTTCACAAGCGCCGCTACGGAAGAGGTGATGCAGATTTATGACGCCGCCATGAAATATCGGGTTGCCGGTGTTCCACTGGTGGTGATTGCCGGCCAGGAATATGGCACCGGTTCATCCCGTGACTGGGCGGCCAAAGGCACCAACCTGCTTGGGGTGAAGGCCGTCGTGGCGCAAAGTTTCGAGCGCATCCATCGCAGCAACCTCGTCGGCATGGGCGTGCTGCCGCTGCAATTCAAGGAAGGCACGACGGCTCAAAGCCTGAAGCTCGACGGCACCGAGATCTACGGCATCGTCGGTCTCGACGCGAACCTCAAGCCGCAGCAGGATCTCACGCTGAAAATCACGCGCCAGGACGGCGGCGTGGAAGAGGTGCCCGTGCGCTGCCGGATTGATACGCCGATTGAAATTGATTACTACCAGCACGGCGGCATTCTGCCGTACGTGCTGCGGCAGTTGATGGCCCAGGCGTGAATTGGAGCGCTGGCCTCCGGCACGGCGCGATGGTAAAAAGATTGGAACGCCGGCTTCCAGCACGGCGCAATAATGAAGCGAACAAAGAAAGACGCGCCGTGCCGGAGGCCGGCGCTCCAATGGATTGGCTTCCACGACAGAGGTCTGGTAAGTGTTTGGATATGCCCGTTCCACCGCGAACCAAGCGCGAATATCTTCGCCGGCTTGTCGAAGGAAGGAATACGGCGTTCCGTCCGCTTACAGATACAGAGAAGGCCCTCGGCTTTCTCGGCTGGCACGAACGCGGCTTTTTGCCTCATTGTGATTTTCCCGGTTTGGCTCAGTTTATCACCTTCCGTCTTGCTGATTCGATGCCGGTTTCACGGCGTGGTGATTGGGAACATTTGCTGAAGATTGAAGATGACCGTGAGAAGCGCACGAAGCTGGAGGAATATCTTGATCGCGGAGTTGGTAAATGTCATTTGCGCGATCCGCGAATCGCCAGAATTGCCGAAGTCACCATGCTTCATTTTCATAATGAACGCTACGAACTGCTTGCCTGGTGCGTGATGCCGAACCATGTGCATGTCCTTGTTCATGTCTGGGAGACGCCGCTATGGAAGACGGTGCAAAGTTGGAAACATTTCATCCAAACACAGGCAAATCGATTGCTTGCGGAGCGCCGGCTTCCAGCACGGCGTGGCAGCAAAAGGAACAGCATCGAGCCGTGCCGGAGGCCGGCGCTCCAATCATTTTGGCAGCGGGAATATTGGGACACGTTCATGCGGGATGAAGAGCAGGAAAGGAAGGCTGTTCGTTACATCGAAAATAATCCCGTGGAAGCGAATTTGTGCGGCTGGCGAAGGAATGGCCGTCCAGCAGCGCAAGATTTCGAGATGCATTTCAGCGGCTTTTGATTCCAGCCGGAACGCCGAGCACCGATTCGGTATGATGGTGAAAAGATTGGAGCGCCAGCTTCCTGCCCGGCGCAATAATGAGGTGAACAATGATGAGCCGTGCCGGAGGCCGGCGCTCCAATTATATCTTCTCCGGCTTCACCACCGCCACGACCCCCGCGTCCGGCTTCAGATATTTTTGCGCGGCGGCCTTGATTTGTTCCAGCGTCACGGCCTCGTATTTCGCGTCGTCGAGTTCCGCGCGCTGATAGCCAAGGCCGTAAAGTTCATCGAGCGTGGTCGTGGAGGCCAGATGACCCAGGTCCTGCCGCGCGATTTTTTTCTGGCCGATGAGTTTGGCCTTGGCGCGTTTGAGTTCCTCGGCGGTCAAACCCCCGGTGCGCAGGAGCCCGGCTTCCTTGAGCATTTCCTGTTCGACCTGCGCGGCCTTCGACGGCTCGGTGCCGGCATAGAAGGCGAAGTAGCCGGGCACCAGGCCGGCGAAATGTTGCGCGCCGACGTAGTAGGCGAGGCCGAGCTGCTCGCGAATCCGCAGAAACAGCCGCGAACCGAGATCGCTGCACGCTTCTTGAATCAATTCGAGCGCGTAACGGTCTTCGTCGTACATCGTCGTGCCGGGAAAACCGATGACGATCACCGCCTGCTTTTTGTCGCGGATTTCTTCAACCCGTTGCGTCAAAGCGGGAGACGCATCGGGTGCAGTGCGAATCAGTTCGTTCGCCACACTGTTGGCTTTCCAATGGCCAAAATGTTTTTCGACGGCGGATTTAGCCTCCGCCATTTTCACGTCGCCGTAAATGGCGAGAACACAATTGTTCGGCGCGGCCAGCTTTTTGTGAAACGATTTCAAACCGGCGGCTTTAAGTTTGGCAACGGCCTCTTCCCTGCCGGTTGAATCCAGACCGTAACCGCTGTTGCCAAAAAGGGTCCGGCGCATGGCCAGGCTGGCGCTTTTGAGCAGATTGTCCTTGTCGGCGTAAATATCGGCAATTTGCACCTCGCGCTCGCGTTCGAGCATGTCGGCGGGAAAAACCGGGTTCAGCAAAACGTCGGCGAGCAGGTCGAGGCCGGTCGCAAAATCGCTGCTCAAGGTTTCCAGGTTGACGCCGAAGCTGTTATTGCCGCCGTAGCTGTCAATGCTGCCGCCGACCGTCTCGATTTCGGTCGCAATGTCCCGGGCGCTGCGATGCGACGTGCCCTTGAGCAGCATCCGGCTGGTCAACTGGGTGATGCCGTTGTTTTCCGGGGTTTCGGCGAGCACGCCGCCCCGGAACATGGCGCGAAATTCGACAAAGGGCAGGCGATGATCCTCCTTGACGAGCAGGCGGAGGCCGTTCGGCAGTTCAAACTTCTGGATCGCCTGCTCGGTTTTTTCCTCGACGGTCACGGACAACTTGGGCGCGGTGCCATCGGGCAACAACGTGTAAAGGGTGCGGTTTTCCGCCGTGAGATATTCACGCGCGACGCGCAGGATGTCATCGGGCCGGACGCGCTTGACGGCGGCGAGATAACGTTCGGAAAAATTCAAATCATTCGCCGCCAGCCAGTTGCCGCCGAGATTTTGCGCCTGGCCTTCCATCGTCTTGCGCGCGGCCAGCGTGGCGGCAATGAATTGTTTCACCGCCTTGCCGACTTCGCCGGCGGTGACCGGCGACGTCTTTATTTTTTCAATCTCAGCCAGCATCGCATCGCGCGCCGCGGTGAACTTGTCCGCGTCCACGATGGCGCTCATGCCGAACAACCCCGGATTGCCGGGGCTGTACGTCCACGCGTCAACGTGATGCACAACGCCCTTCTTCTCGCGGACCTGCTGATAGAGGCGCGAACTGCGGCCGCAGCCGAGCAGAACGGCGAGCACGTCGAGCGGCGGCATGTCCGGATGCCGCACCGCGGGAATGTGCCAGGCAAAATGAAAATGGCCGAGTTCAATCGGCGCTTCCTCGACGATTTCGCGCGCCGCGGTTTGCTTTGGTTCTTCCGGCAACACGACCGAGGGGAGCGCCCGGGCCTTGGTTTTTTCGTAGGCGGCGCGGATTTGCGCGATGACTTCGCCGTTCTTGACGTCGCCGGCGACGACGTAAAACACATTGTTGGGCGCGTATTTTTCGGCGTAATAGCCGCGGATGTCGTCGGGTTTCAGCTCGCCGAAAATGTCGGGGTATCCGATGACGGTGAAGCGATACGGGCTGCGGGTGTAGGCGGTTTCAAACAGGCGGCGGCTGGCGCGGCGGCCGGGATCGTCCTGGCCCATGTCCATTTCGCGGCGGATCACGTCGAGTTCCCTGGCCAGTTCATCGTCGGGCAGGGTGGCGTGCTGCATGATGTCGCACAGGACATCAATCGCCGTGCGCGCGCCGGTGGCCGGCACGTCAATGTGATACACCGTGCGGTCGAAGCTCGTGTAGGCGTTCATGTAACCGCCGGCCTCCTGCACTTCCTGGTCAATGCGGTTGCCGGGCCGGGTGGTGGTGCCCTTGAACAGCATGTGCTCGAGCACGTGCGACAGGCCGGCGCCGAGCCATTTGCCCTCGTGAATGCTGCCCGCCATGCACCACGCCTGCGCCGACACGACGGGCGCGCTGTGATCTTCGCGCACGATGATGACCAGCCCGTTTTCGAGCGTGGTGAGCGTGACGCCGGACGGCAGCGACGGAATTTTCATCGCCGAAATTCTGGTTGAAAAGGTGGTGTCACTCATTGGATGAAATCAAATCCGCCGGAAACCGGGGCGCCCAAATTTAAATGTTGAAATTGTTTTGTCATGGCCAATTTATATCGGACGGGAAAGATATGGGAAAATGGGTTTTGGGCAATCCTATTTGGCTCAGGAACGCCGGGAGGGCGCATCTCAGTATTTATGCACTTGGAACCCGCATCTCATTAACACCCGGCTTTAGCGGGGTGTTGATCGCTGACCTGACGTCATAACCGCTTCAGCGGTTTTTCCGCGTGGGAAACCGCTGAAGCGGTTGGCTGGCCTTGGCTTCACTCCACACCCCGCAAAAGCCGGGTGTTAATGAGAGCCAGATATACCTGCGAGAAAAGCGAGATTCGCCCCGCTGGTTGGCGTTTTAATTGGCTATCGGCTTGTTCTCGGAATCAAATTTGCTCTGCGGCCAGAACGGCTTGCGGAAGGCTTCGGTGAAATCGTAGCCGTTTTGAAAATCGTCGCGCGTGTCTTTTTCGGTTTTGGCGAGCAGGCTGGCTTCCACCATGTTGAAAACAATTTCGCCGAAGTCCCGGCAACTATGCACGCCCCATTCTTCAAACACCGTCACCACCATCGGCCCAAATTGATTCAGCGCAAACTGCCGGATGCCGTCGAGCAGTTCCTGGCCGCTGACATGGCGGATTTGTCCGCGGGTCTCCTTGCCGGCGAGCCGCTGCGTGTAGTCGAGCGCTTCGCGGACGAACAGATAGGCGTCGCGGGTGTAGCGCGAATCCTTGGCCAGGATTTGCTCCAACGCTTCGTCAAAATTGATTTCTTGCATTTTAGGGCGTCGCCACGCGAGTCACTGCCGGCGCTGGATGGGCGGTGCGATATGTCTTAACGGCCCAGCCGGTCAGCAGCAAACCCAGAACAATACACAGAACCATTTGTTCCTGTTTCGTCAGGCGGTTCATGGCAACAATCTAACGGAATCAGGCAATTCCGGCAAGTCATACTAATGGCCCCATAATGTTACAGTCTGGTGGGGCGGGACTGCCGGCGAGCCGGCTCGCCGAGAGCCGCGCCCCGCCAGACTGACCCGCTCCAACGGCTTTAACCTTGCGACGGTTTTGCGGGGTTTGTTAACTTGCATCCGCTTTATGGCAGCCATTGGCCGATTTCAAAAGGACGAGGAAATCTTCCACGCCAAAGTCGTGGACGGCGAATTGTTCCGGCTGCGCGGCGAAGTTTTCGGCTCGCCGTCCTTCGACCGCAAGCCCACTCCGCGCAAGGGGATAAAGACGCTGGTTCCGGTTGTGCCGTCCAAAATCATCGCCGTCGGCCTGAATTACGCCGACCACGCGCGCGAGACGGGCAAACCGCCGCCCAAGGAGCCGTTGTTCTGGCTTAAAGCCACCACGTCGCTGATTCCCGACGGCGGGAAGATTGAAATCCCGTTTCGCGGCCATCGCACGGATTACGAAGCCGAACTGGCGATTGTCATCGGGCGCAAAATCCGCAGCGTCACGGCCACGCAGGCGCCGCGTTATATCTTTGGTTACACCGCCGCGCAGGACATCAGCGACCGCACGATCCAAAATTCCGAGAGCCAATGGGCGCGGTGCAAATCGTTTGACACGTTCACCCCGCTGGGGCCGCTGGTGGAGACGACAATTGATCCGGGGGAATTGACCATCCAGCTTTTTCAGAACGGCCATTTGCGTCAGAACTCGAACACGAGCCAGCTCATTTTCAAGCCCGCCGAACTGGTGAGTTTCATCTCCACGAACCTGACGCTGCTGCCCGGCGACGTGATTCTCACCGGCACGCCCGGCGGCATCGGCCCCATTCAATCCGGCGACCGCCTTGAAGTGCGGATCCAGGGCCTCGCGCCGCTGGTGAACATCGTGAAATGAAACCACAGTTGACGGCGCGGCGGCAGCGGGCTTAAGTTGGCGGCAATGAAAGCGCGGGTTGAACCCCTGCAGCAGCCGGTTCGCAAAGTGGTCGGGCGTCCGCTCACGATGTCACGCCGGCTTGCTCATTTGGAAGACCTGGCCGGCTTTCTAAAAAAACACGCGCATGGATCATTCACCCGAGCCGAAGGAGACCGTTTCCCCGTTCGAAAAATTGTTGGCCGCGTTCGCCCGCAACCGCGTTGATTTCGCCGTGGTTGGCGGCCTTGCGGTCATCTTCAACGGCTATCCACGCCTGACGCTCGACGCCAATATCCTCGTCTCCACCGCGCCGGATAACCTCCGCCAACTGCTCGACTGCCTCGCGGGCTGGGGCGAAGGCTGGGCGCGCGAACTTAAGCCGGAAGACTTCGTTTGCGAACCGGGCGCGATCCGCGTCATCGAAGATTTCGAGCTCGACATTTTCACCCGCCTGAGCGGCAAATCGCTCGATGACTTCCGCCCGCGCCTGCGCCACCTGGACGCCGGCGGCGTCCGGATTCCTTATCTCTCGCCGGCGGATTTGATTTTTCTCAAGCAGGATTCCTGGCGCGACAAGGACAAGCTCGACGTGCAAGCCCTGCGCGAAATCATCGTGCGCGAAACGAGAACGTAGCGGCGCTCGACCGGGCGCCGCAGAACAATGGGAGCGCCGGGCATTGCCCCGGCGGATTCATCCGCAGATTTCGCGGACGACGCAGATGAAGAATCTATGCCATCGGCCCGTCCTCCGCAGTAGCGTTGCTACGGAGGGCGGACGTAATCTGCGGATTCAGCACCCCGCGCCGCTGTGCCGCAAAATAAAAATCTTCGTTCCTTCATTCCTTTGTGGTTAATCTTTCCGCCGCATGAAGTGGACCAACGCTTTTATTCCGACCCTCCGCGAAGCTCCGGCTGACGCGGAAATCCTTTCCCACAAACTCCTGCTCCGCGCCGGCCTCATCCGCAAGCTCGCCGGCGGCGTCTATACCTTCCTGCCGCTCGGCCTCCGCGCGCTGCGCAAGGTGGAGCAAATTGTCCGCGAGGAAATGGACCGCGCCGGCGCGCTCGAACTGCTCATGCCCGCGCTCCAGCCGCCGGAAATCTGGCAGCAAAGCGGCCGGTATGAAACCGCCGGCAACGTGCTGTATAAATTGAAGGACAGCGGCAATCGCGAATGGGTCCTCAGCCCCACTGCCGAGGAAGTCATCACCACCACCGCCGCCGCCGAAATCAATTCCTACCGGCAGTTGCCCAGGAACTTTTACCAGATCAGCGTCAAGTTCCGCGACGAAATCCGCCCGCGCTTCGGCCTCATGCGCGCCCGCGAATTCATCATGAAGGACGCCTACAGCTTTGATGTGAGCGACGAGGCGGCGCAGGTCTGCTACCAGAAAATGTACGACGCCTATGCGCGCATCTTTGCCCGGTGCGGACTGAAGGCGTTTCCGGTCGAGGCCGACACCGGCGTCATCGGCGGGAAATTTTCGCACGAGTTCATGGTGCCCGCCGACACCGGCGAGAACGAGGTGGTTTACTGCGAAGCCTGCGGTTACGCGGCGAACATCGAGAAGGCCGCCAGCGCGGTGCCGAAATCCGAAATCCGAAATCCGAAATCCGAAATTGAGAGGTTTGCCACGCCCGGCGTCGTCACCATTGAGGCGCTTTCCAAGGCGCCTTACAACGTGCCAGCGAATCGCCAGATCAAAACGCTGGTTTACATCGCCGACGGCAAGCCGGTCGTCATTTTGATCCGCGGCGACGACCAGTTGAACGAAGCCAAGCTCGCGGGCATCATTGGAACCACGGTGTTCCGTCCGGCCACGCCGGAAGAATGTGTGGCCGCGCTCGGCGCGCATCCGGGAAGTCTTGGCGCGGTGGCAAGTACATTGGAGCGCCGAGTACCCGCTCGGCACGAAAACCAACCGTTGCAACAAGCCGAGCCGGTGCTCGGCGCTCCGCAAATTATTGCCGACCAACGGCTGCGCGGCGCGAACGACATGACCACCGGCGCGAACGAGGACGGTTTCCATTTCCGCAACGTCTCCATTGAACGCGACATCAAGGTGATGCAGTGGTTTGATTTGCGGACCGTGACTGCCGGTGAACCCTGCGCCAAATGTCCCGATAAATCGGGACTGAAAATCCGCCGCGCGATTGAGGTTGGCCATGTTTTCAAGCTCGGCACCAAATATAGCGACAAGTTCAATGCGCAATACCTGGACGAAGCGGGCAATCGCAAGCCGTGCGTGATGGGCTGCTACGGCATCGGCGTCACCCGCACGTTGCAGGCCGTCATCGAGCAGTGCAACGACAAGGACGGCATCATCTGGCCGTTGAGCGTTGCGCCCTACACCGTTTGCATCACGCCGCTGGGCGTGGCGCCGGACAGCGCGGTGATGCAACTGGCGGAGAAAATTTACGCGGAACTGACCGCCCGCGGCGTGGAAGTGATTCTGGACGACCGCGATGAACGTCCCGGCGTGAAATTCAAGGACGCAGACCTTGTGGGCTTCCCAATTCGCATCGGCATCGGCGAGAAATCGCTGGCCAAGGGCGAAGCCGAACTCAAGCCGCGCGGCGGCGCATTACAACCCGTCAAAGCCGACGACGCCGTGGCTGCCGTGATGAAACTCTTGGGATAAGTTGGTTGTTGAATGTTGAAAGTTGAGTGCCAGCTCGCGACGGAAGTCGGAGTCAACCACTGCTTTCGAAGAGGCGAGTTCCACGAGCCCCCATTTAAACCACGAAAGACACAAAAGACACGAAAGGTAGGGACGCTGCGCCGCGGCGTCCGCCAGTCAGGTAGGAACCTCTCGCCGAGATGTCCGCCACACCCGCCATCCGCCATTCTCCCTCTTCCATCCTCGCCACGCTTCAACTATCCAGCGGACTTTTGACCCCAATTCCAGGTTTCTGCATCACGTGCGTATAGATTTGGGTGGTGCTGACATCCTTGTGCCCGAGCAAATCCTGCACCGTCCGGATATCATAACCATTCTCCAACAGATGCGTGGCAAACGAATGCCGCAGCGTATGCGGCGTCACCAGTTTGACCAGCCCGGCGCGTTTCGCAGCCAGTTTGATGGCATTCTGCACCGCCGCATCGCTCACATGATGCCGCCGTCTTACGCTGGTCTCCGGGTCGAGGCTCAATTCCGCCGACGGAAACACCCATTGCCAGCCCCATTCCTGTTCCGCCTTCGGATACTTCCGCCTCAAAGCTTCCGGCAGCCACACCTTGCCACAGCCTGCCGCCACATCTTCCCGCCACGTTTGCCGAACCACTTCCAAATGTGTTTGGAGTTCCACCTTCAGGCGGTCGGGCAGCATCGTGGTTCGATCCTTGTCTCCCTTGCCACCATGAACTGTGATTTGATTGCGCGCAAAATCCACATCCTTGATGCGCAGCCGCAATCCCTCCAGCAACCGCAGTCCTGTTCCATACAAAACCTGCCCAATCAAACGCTGGGTGCCGCTCAATTGCTGCCACAACCCTCTCGCTTCGTCCTGACTCAACACCACCGGCACCCGCCGCGTTCGTTTTGCCTGCTCAAACCCGTCCACCCAATCCATCTCCACACCCGCCACCTCCCGATAAAGAAACAACAGCGCATTCAACGCTTGATTCTGGGTGGCGGCACCCACCTGGCGCCGCGCGGCCAGGTGCGTGAGAAAAGCCCGCACCTCCACCTCGCCCATGTCCTTGGGATGCCGCCAAATCCATTTCTGTAGCGGCGCGCCTGTGACCGCCGCTGGCTTTCGATGAAACAAGATAAACCGCCGAATCCATTGCAGATAGGTTTCTTCTGTCCGATGTGACAATTGCTTGAACCGCATCACTTCCCGGCACTGGTCCAGAAACTTCAGCTTGGGGTTCGGAACCAGCCGCCCCAAAGGCCGGCTTTGCCGGACTACAGCTTCTGCCGCAGAGGTGTGACGCCCCGGAAAACTCCCGCGCTTGGCATTCATGAATTAGGCCAAACATATAACTTGCCATTTTTGCGTAAACCAGCTTATTTTAACGACATGGCAACGAAAGCAAGGGTCTTGCTTCCCGACTTAGGCCAAACCGCACTTTGGCCGAATACCTGTTAGGCGTCATTCGCGCACCATGAAATATATCAAACCTATCGCCATTGCGGTTTTGTTTATCATAGGTGCAGTCGAGATGTTGCAGCCATTTGGTATAGCGATGATGTTTTATGCTTTCAGTCCGCAGACGAGCCGAGTATTTGCGACAGCCGAGCAGCATCAGCTTTATCAGCAGCTTCATGCTGCGGTTTATGCCAAAGGTCAGACTACATTTTATTTTGGGATTGCGACGGTTTTGATCGGCATTATTTTGTTAGTTGCCGATAGAAAGAAGAAGCCATGACGCCTAACACCTATTAAGCCCGGAGGGTCAACAGAAAAAAAGCATCCCTGACGGAAAGTTTCTTTTTTCCGTTTGCGCGTCCTCAGAACAGGAACTCCGACTTGATTTCGCTTGGCAGCTCGGAGGCTGGCCTGCCGCGCCAAAGCGTTGGCGACGGCGGGGCCTCCGGCTAAACACCTATTCGGACTCGATCGGGCCGGCCAGAGTGTTGTGCCCGCGCACCTGGCACCTCAACCGGTCTTCCAGCCCCGTGATCGAACGCCACGGGGCGGTCCAGAAACTCTCTTCAGTAAACCCCTGGGCTATCCATTCAAATGCAAGGACGGCTGCCCGATGCTCTCCGAGAGAGTTCCAGGCTCCAGTTTTTTGCGGACGTGCCCCGGGGGCGGAGGCTCCAAAATCTGTTCGTTCCAAGGTGATGTCGTTGGCAAGGTAAACGAGCCGGGGGCGAAAGCCGAGCCATTTCGCTCGCGCCCCCGGCGGTCGAAGACCCCGCCGCGTTGTGGCCGCCGGCCGGAGTTCCCAATCAAATCCACGGAGTCGTTCCGTGCCCAACGCAGACGGTGGCGCTCGTGTCGCCAATGAGTTTGGTCTGGGACTCGTGAGGGCATCGGGTTTTGCCTGGCTCCAGTTAGACTTTGCGGGTTGACTCTGGCCGGGGCCAAATTCATTGGGGCGTCAGCACGGCCACCAGTCTTTGCGGGTCGAAGACGGTGCCGTTGCGCAGCATGAAATAGACGGCGCGGGCCAGTTTGATGGCCAGCACGGTGTTGGCCTTGAACTTGTTGCCGCCCAGCCTGGCTTCCAGGCGTTGGGCCAAGGGGCCGAGGACCGCGGGATCCCGTTTGGCGATGACGGCCGCTTCGCCGAAGGCCCAGCGCAGATACGCATTGCCCAGCTTGGCGCCGCGCAGGCCCTTGAGCTTGCCGGCGCTGGCCACCGTGCCCTTGACCAGGCGGCAATAACTCAGGAAGTCCTTGACGGTGGGGAAGCGGTGAATGTCGCCGATTTCGTAGAGGAGCGTTAGGCCCAGATGTTCGCCGATGCCCGGCACGGTCTGGAGCAGGGTGTAGTCACGCCAATGGGTGGTTTTGGTGAGTTTTTGGAGTTGGGCTTCCAAGGCGGCGATCTGGGTGTCGTAATGGCGGATGAGCGCCAGATCGTTTTGGAGGGCCAACTGCCGGACCGGGTTGTCTTCCTGGGCCAGCAGCTTTGCTTCCCAGGGATCGCGGTTGTAAGGGGTCTGGCGGAGAGTCGGGCGGTTGTAGGCCAGTTGATGGGATTGGATGCGGGCCAGCAGTTCGGAGCGGCGCCAGACGTAGAGGAGGCGTTGACGCAGCAGCGCCCGCAGCGGGCGTTGGGCGGCGGGATAGACGTAGGCGGGCGGGATGAGGTTGGTGCGCAGCAGGTGGGCGATCTTTTCGGAGTCAATGCGGTCATTCTTGTTTTTGCCGCCGTGAATGGCTTTGAGGTAGAGCGCGTGGGCCAGCACGAAGTTCAGGCCGGCCGCCTGGCAGGCGTCGGCCAGCCAATACCAGCCGAACATGCATTCGGCGCAGACGGTCAGGTCGTGGCGGTAAGGCGCGACGAGCTTGAGGAAGAAGGCGAAGTCATTGTTGCGGATGTTGGTGTGGACGAGCTTGCGGCCGTCCCGATCCATGAGGCAGACGTACATCTGCCGGGCATGCAGATCAATTCCGCAGTTGAATTGGGTGGTCGAGGTGTAGTATTTCATTGGTCGTGTAGTAGTTCATGGTTAATTGGCGTCCAGTGGACGCCGGTTACTGTTAACGCGGGGAGTGCTTGTAACACTCCCCGCCCTGTCACCCAGATGATAACAAAAAACCAAAAGGGCTTAACTGGGAGTATCAAGTCGCCGGAGCCAACCGCCGTTGGCGCTGTCAGTTCCGCTGTCGCGGTTCACGCCGCGAGTCGGCGGTGGCTCAGCTTTTTTCGTTAGGCCACATTACGCTTTTATGAAGATAGTCGGATTATTCAGAGGCAGCTTGGTTGCAGGCGCGATAAACTTGCTCGTCACCTTTTCTGGCTTTTCGCAGGGCTATGTTTCATTTGATAGTGCAGATTCCAATCCGGGAGCTGGCATTTATAGTTTTCTGTTTAGCGGAGTGAGTTTAGATATGGGTGCGCCATATCAGTTGTCAGATTTTACTTTGTCCGGTTTTTCAGCAGCCGGCAACACGCAGACACTTGGATTTGTGTCAGGGCCAACTGCGTGGCCGATGATTTCAAGCGATACGGATATGATGCACTATCAGGTATCTCCGTTTTTCACAGATTTGAACGGCGTCCTCAAGATTTCCGCGACACCAGACATCAGCGGCAGCATTACTTGGTCTTTCGGATTTTTTGTTCAGCCGGGCGATCAGATTCCATCGCCTGTGAGCGGCACTGTTTCTATAGGTTCAGTTCCAGAGCCATCATCCGTTGCCTTGATTATCGTCGCGTCATCGTTGCATATTATCCGAAGATTGTATTCGACCATGTGGCCTAACACCTATTAAGCCCGGAGGGTCAACAGAAAAAAAGCATCCCTGACGGAAAGTTTCTTTTTTCCGTTTGCGCGTCCTCAGAACAGGAACTCCGACTTGATTTCGCTTGGCAGCTCGGAGGCTGGCCTGCCGCGCCAAAGCGTTGGCGACGGCGGGGCCTCCGGCTAAACACCTATTCGGACTCGATCGGGCCGGCCAGAGTGTTGTGCCCGCGCACCTGGCACCTCAACCGGTCTTCCAGCCCCGTGATCGAACGCCACGGGGCGGTCCAGAAACTCTCTTCAGTAAACCCCTGGGCTATCCATTCAAATGCAAGGACGGCTGCCCGATGCTCTCCGAGAGAGTTCCAGGCTCCAGTTTTTTGCGGACGTGCCCCGGGGGCGGAGGCTCCAAAATCTGTTCGTTCCAAGGTGATGTCGTTGGCAAGGTAAACGAGCCGGGGGCGAAAGCCGAGCCATTTCGCTCGCGCCCCCGGCGGTCGAAGACCCCGCCGCGTTGTGGCCGCCGGCCGGAGTTCCCAATCAAATCCACGGAGTCGTTCCGTGCCCAACGCAGACGGTGGCGCTCGTGTCGCCAATGAGTTTGGTCTGGGACTCGTGAGGGCATCGGGTTTTGCCTGGCTCCAGTTAGACTTTGCGGGTTGACTCTGGCCGGGGCCAAATTCATTGGGGCGTCAGCACGGCCACCAGTCTTTGCGGGTCGAAGACGGTGCCGTTGCGCAGCATGAAATAGACGGCGCGGGCCAGTTTGATGGCCAGCACGGTGTTGGCCTTGAACTTGTTGCCGCCCAGCCTGGCTTCCAGGCGTTGGGCCAAGGGGCCGAGGACCGCGGGATCCCGTTTGGCGATGACGGCCGCTTCGCCGAAGGCCCAGCGCAGATACGCATTGCCCAGCTTGGCGCCGCGCAGGCCCTTGAGCTTGCCGGCGCTGGCCACCGTGCCCTTGACCAGGCGGCAATAACTCAGGAAGTCCTTGACGGTGGGGAAGCGGTGAATGTCGCCGATTTCGTAGAGGAGCGTTAGGCCCAGATGTTCGCCGATGCCCGGCACGGTCTGGAGCAGGGTGTAGTCACGCCAATGGGTGGTTTTGGTGAGTTTTTGGAGTTGGGCTTCCAAGGCGGCGATCTGGGTGTCGTAATGGCGGATGAGCGCCAGATCGTTTTGGAGGGCCAACTGCCGGACCGGGTTGTCTTCCTGGGCCAGCAGCTTTGCTTCCCAGGGATCGCGGTTGTAAGGGGTCTGGCGGAGAGTCGGGCGGTTGTAGGCCAGTTGATGGGATTGGATGCGGGCCAGCAGTTCGGAGCGGCGCCAGACGTAGAGGAGGCGTTGACGCAGCAGCGCCCGCAGCGGGCGTTGGGCGGCGGGATAGACGTAGGCGGGCGGGATGAGGTTGGTGCGCAGCAGGTGGGCGATCTTTTCGGAGTCAATGCGGTCATTCTTGTTTTTGCCGCCGTGAATGGCTTTGAGGTAGAGCGCGTGGGCCAGCACGAAGTTCAGGCCGGCCGCCTGGCAGGCGTCGGCCAGCCAATACCAGCCGAACATGCATTCGGCGCAGACGGTCAGGTCGTGGCGGTAAGGCGCGACGAGCTTGAGGAAGAAGGCGAAGTCATTGTTGCGGATGTTGGTGTGGACGAGCTTGCGGCCGTCCCGATCCATGAGGCAGACGTACATCTGCCGGGCATGCAGATCAATTCCGCAGTTGAATTGGGTGGTCGAGGTGTAGTATTTCATTGGTCGTGTAGTAGTTCATGGTTAATTGGCGTCCAGTGGACGCCGGTTACTGTTAACGCGGGGAGTGCTTGTAACACTCCCCGCCCTGTCACCCAGATGATAACAAAAAACCAAAAGGGCTTAACTGGGAGTATCAAGCCGCCGGAGCCAACCGCCGTTGGCGCGGTCAGTTCCGCTATCGCGGTTCACGTCGCGAGTCGGCGGTGGCTCAGCTTTTTTCGTTAGGCATCATACGCACATGGATAGCAACGAGCCAACAGAAGTTCCAAGAAGCCATTCGATGATGACATTTTTCGGGATGCTGGCTTTTGCGATGCTTCTGTGCGCAGACCGCGGGGTAATATTCGCACCACTTTTTCCATTTGGGATTGTAGTTGTCATTAGCAGTTTGCTGAAAAACTCGCAGAAAGTTTGAATGGCGGCGAAGGGGATAGGTCAGAGAATCATGCGTGGAAAACCTCAAGCACAACCGGAATTTCTGACGACGATCAACCTGAACCAGCGGGTGCCTGCGGACCATCCGTTGCGCGGGATCAAGACACGAGTGGACCAGGTGTTGGCGAAACTTTCGCCGTTGTTTGATGAGTTGTATGCCGGTGAGGGACGGCCTTCGATTCCGCCGGAGCAACTGTTCAAGAGCCGGATTCTGATGGCGCTCTATTCGGTGCGCAGTGAGCGGCTGTATTGCGAGCAACTGGCCTACAATCTTCTGTGGCTTTGGTTTCTGGACCGGGAACTGGACGAAGGGAGTTTCGATCCGACGGTGTTCACCCATAATTATGACCGGTTGCTTTCGGTGGAGGCTGCGAAGCTGTTTTTCGTGGAGGTCTATGATTTGTCGCGGACCGAAGGCTGGACCAGTGACCAGCACTTTACGGCCGACGGCACGCTCATCGAAGCGTGGGCCAGTCTGAAGAGCTTTGTGCGCAAGGATGGCCAAGACGGGGCCAAAGTGGCCTCGGCCAAAGATGACGACCCTGGCAATCCGACGATCAACTTCCACGGGGAGCAGCGGCGTAATGCGACGCATCAAAGCACGACCGATCCGGAAAGCGTGCTGTATCGGAAAGCCAACGGACAGGCCAGCAAACTGTGTTTTGGGACGCAGGTGTTGATGGAAAACCGGCATGGACTGTGCGCAGCCATCACGGTGCATAATCCCATTGCCCAGGACGAGCCGACCGTAGCCCTGGCGCAGGTGGATGAACATCGGGAATTGCACGAAGCCAGGATCACGACCCTCGGGGCGGACAAAGCGTATCACCAAAAGAAATTTGTGGCCGGGTGCCGCCAGCGGGAAATCTCGCCGCATACGGCGTGCAAGGAAGGAATTGAAGTTTCGGGACTGGATGGACGCACGACCAGTTGCACCGGTTACCGTACCAGCCAACGTTTGCGCAAGCGGGTCGAAGAAATCTTTGGCTGGATGAAAATGGTAGGTGGATTGAGGCGCAGCCGCTATCGCGGAGTGGAGCGGACGCAGGCTTGGGCTTATTTCGTGGCCGGGACATACAATTTGCTGCGGATAGCCAATCTGGGAATGAGTTTGCAGGCCGGATGAAGGACGCGGTTGGTCAGTGGACTGTTCAGATCGGACGAAAGAGCCGCTCAAAGCAGTCAACCGGGACCGCCGCCGAACAAAGATTCGCGCTCCGCAGCGACCTGAAATAGAATTAACCATGATCGAAATACAGTTCAGGCAAAAATCGCTGGGTTTTTCAGCAAACTGTTAGGCAGGCCATTGCACATTTTCGACCAGACACAAATTTTCAGAGTTTAGAGTCTTTAGGTAAGGCGCTGTTTTTCTTGTCTTATGTGGTTTATGTTGCGCTGTTCAGTTTTTTTATTTCTGTGCGCAAGTGGAAGTGGTATTGGGTGGGAGTTGCGATTTTGTTTTGTCTGCTTTGTATTAACGTTGCAGGATGCCGTTCGATGGATAGGTTTCATGGCCCTGAATGATGCCTAACACCGCGCTGGAGCCAACGCCGACTGCCCCTTGAGTTTATGGATGATTTGAGTTATACAACGATTATCGAGCTTGCGGAGCCACCCGCCGGTCGGCGTGGCTCAGCTTTGGATCGTTAGGCGGCTATGAACGTTGACAAAAATCGGAAGCGAGCCAGCGAGTTAAGGTGGATTGGTTTTCAATCAGTTCTGACGGGTATTGTGATTCTCTTTGGAATGGGCTGCCTTTGTTTCATTTTTTTAGACGAGGGTGCTGGCTTGCAATCCGGTTCTTATTCAACCAGAAAGGGATTGGGCTTTTTGTTGCTTGGCGGGGTTTTGGGTTTGTGGATGATTGTGCGAGGAGTTATTTATCTCGTCCGGGCGCAATCTGGGGACGAGCAGTATGCAAAAGGTGTCGAGGAGGCAATGGATAGACTCGAAAGTAAACAAGCAGAGATGATGAGAAGCAAGATAGGAAATGGATCGATGCACAACGTATTAGTATTGTTGGGGTGGATTTTTCTAGTTTTAGTTATGATTGCACTTCTCGCTATTCTCTATGGAGAATTCTCTCGCTACGAAGGAGTAAAGTTAATTCACCCATGATGGATAATTGGCCTAACAATGGCGCTGCAGGCAACAGCCACCGCGCCTGCCAGTTGACCAGCTTATGAAATTCGAGCATCATCATTGCAGCCAAGCTCAGTCTCCGGTGGCTGTGCCTGAGCTTGGGCGTTAGCAGTTTGCTGAAAAACTCGCAGAAAGTTTGAATGGCGGCGAAGGGGATAGGTCAGAGAATCATGCGTGGAAAACCTCAAGCACAACCGGAATTTCTGACGACGATCAACCTGAACCAGCGGGTGCCTGCGGACCATCCGTTGCGCGGGATCAAGACACGAGTGGACCAGGTGTTGGCGAAACTTTCGCCGTTGTTTGATGAGTTGTATGCCGGTGAGGGACGGCCTTCGATTCCGCCGGAGCAACTGTTCAAGAGCCGGATTCTGATGGCGCTCTATTCGGTGCGCAGTGAGCGGCTGTATTGCGAGCAACTGGCCTACAATCTTCTGTGGCTTTGGTTTCTGGACCGGGAACTGGACGAAGGGAGTTTCGATCCGACGGTGTTCACCCATAATTATGACCGGTTGCTTTCGGTGGAGGCTGCGAAGCTGTTTTTCGTGGAGGTCTATGATTTGTCGCGGACCGAAGGCTGGACCAGTGACCAGCACTTTACGGCCGACGGCACGCTCATCGAAGCGTGGGCCAGTCTGAAGAGCTTTGTGCGCAAGGATGGCCAAGACGGGGCCAAAGTGGCCTCGGCCAAAGATGACGACCCTGGCAATCCGACGATCAACTTCCACGGGGAGCAGCGGCGTAATGCGACGCATCAAAGCACGACCGATCCGGAAAGCGTGCTGTATCGGAAAGCCAACGGACAGGCCAGCAAACTGTGTTTTGGGACGCAGGTGTTGATGGAAAACCGGCATGGACTGTGCGCAGCCATCACGGTGCATAATCCCATTGCCCAGGACGAGCCGACCGTAGCCCTGGCGCAGGTGGATGAACATCGGGAATTGCACGAAGCCAGGATCACGACCCTCGGGGCGGACAAAGCGTATCACCAAAAGAAATTTGTGGCCGGGTGCCGCCAGCGGGAAATCTCGCCGCATACGGCGTGCAAGGAAGGAATTGAAGTTTCGGGACTGGATGGACGCACGACCAGTTGCACCGGTTACCGTACCAGCCAACGTTTGCGCAAGCGGGTCGAAGAAATCTTTGGCTGGATGAAAATGGTAGGTGGATTGAGGCGCAGCCGCTATCGCGGAGTGGAGCGGACGCAGGCTTGGGCTTATTTCGTGGCCGGGACATACAATTTGCTGCGGATAGCCAATCTGGGAATGAGTTTGCAGGCCGGATGAAGGACGCGGTTGGTCAGTGGACTGTTCAGATCGGACGAAAGAGCCGCTCAAAGCAGTCAACCGGGACCGCCGCCGAACAAAGATTCGCGCTCCGCAGCGACCTGAAATAGAATTAACCATGATCGAAATACAGTTCAGGCAAAAATCGCTGGGTTTTTCAGCAAACTGTTAGGCATCATCACATTTATGGAAACATTATCACCCAAATTGAGTTGTCCGAGTTGCAGAGGGACGAAGTTAGTCCCCGGTCAGTTTATGGACGCCAGCAAGCTCGCTCCAAGTTGGATGCTTCCAAAGAGCAAGGCGCCGAACTGGGACATGACATATTT
Source organism: uncultured Verrucomicrobiae bacterium (assembly GCA_963744965.1). Classification (GTDB taxonomy): domain Bacteria; phylum Verrucomicrobiota; class Verrucomicrobiia; order Limisphaerales; family UBA11358; genus UBA11358. The sequence continues at coordinate 75,350 of CAVUVT010000004.1, read as the reverse complement.
TTATTTGTCGTGATTGCGGATACCTTGGATTATGTGTGAGCGAGAAGCAGCGAGCCGAATTAGATGCGAAAGCTGATGCCTAACACCGCGCTGGAGCCCCTATGAGGGTTGTCAAGTTACGGTGAGGTTTTTGTTTTAAGTATTCATCAGTGTATTCCGGCGAGCCGCGGCGGAGCGGAGGCGAGTCCGGCGCGCGAGCGGCAGCGCGAAGTTAAACCCGGAACCGTGGCTGGGCGGGTTGATGGCGATAGAGATTCTGACATATAAAGCATTGGTCCTGCAGGGCCGGCTTCAGATTGAGTGCGACGGGACAATGCCCCCGCACCAGCTCCTATTCGAGCAGACCCGCGTGGGGTCGCCCCAGATGTATTTCTCAACGGGAAGCCGCCGGCGGAACACGCCCCATCTAACGGCCGGACGCCCTGGCGGGGTCCAACTCCAGCGCCGGGCAGTGTTCCACCCTGCGGCCCAATTCTTTTGGTCAGGTCTCGGTTCAGAAAATCAAGGGTTGAGGGTTGAAGGTTAATAGTTGAGCAGACCCAATTCGGCGAGACTCGCCCGGCCCGTGCGCCAGCGCCACAAATCCACCGCCAGTTGCCGGGCCAGCGCCACCACCGTCTTCTTGCGCAAGGCGGTGCCGGCGGTCATCCGGGCGATGAGTTTGCGGCGGGCGTGCCACAGCGGTTGATACCGCAACAGACGCCAGACCGCCTCGATGAGCAGCACGCGCACATGTTTGTTGCCATGCCGGTCAATGCTGCCCTGCCGCTGGGTGCCACCGCTGCTGTGTTCGCTGGGACAACAACCGGTGTAACTGCCCGGGGCTTTGCGATGTTGGAACCGCCGCCAATCGCACACTTCCCCGTCCACCAGGGACAAGGTCAGCCGGCCCAAGCCTTTGGGCAGCTTTTCTTCCGTCACCAACGCCTCGATCTGCTCGTTAAGTTGTTCCAGCCGGGCCTTGGCCGAGACGATCTGCGCCCGCAGCGGTTCCAGGTGCGTGCGTAAAAACTCGGAGAGTGCGGGCAGCAATCGTTTCCACTTGCGCGGTCCGGCCCAGCCGGCGGGGAGGGTTTGCAGTTCATGTTCCAGCCGCAAGGCGCGGCCATGGTTTTCCAGTTGCCGCACCTGCTTGCTCCAGAACTTCCGCTGCCGACCGAGTTCGCGCCGTTGTTGTTCGGCCACGGTGGGCACACGAATGGCAGGCAGTTCGTCCTTTTGGCCGTCGAGATAACGGGAGAGGCGCAGACAGAGCTGGCGTGAATCCAGCCGGTCATTTTTGCGCCGGCGTTCGGGACTCAAGCGCACCGGGCTGATGACCAGGTTGCGGGCCCCGGCCTCGGCCAGTTGGTAATGCAGGGTGTAACCGAAGCCGCAGCTTTCATACACCGTCCACACCGTGTGGCCGGCCTGGACTTTTTCCCGCACCCACTGCACGAGGCGGGCGGGCGTGAAGCTCATGGCGGGCTTGGGATGCTGATGGTCACATTGGATCGTGGCGGTGATTTGTTTAAGATCCACGTCCAGACCGAGTTTGAGCGCGGATTTCACTGGGGGATTGCATTGCGGCTGAATTTGTGATGGTGTGTTCATGTCATGATTGGGTTGATGGTTAATCTCTATTCACCGGAGCGTGTGCCCGATTTGCACGCGCTCGTCAACCCATCATGGCATCTAACGCCGACTGCCCCTTGAGTTTATGGATGGTTTGGGTTATACAACGATTATCGAGCTTGCGGAGCCACTCGCCCGTCGGCGTGGCTCAGCTTTGGATCGTTAGGCATCGTCGGCGTTTTATGAACATTCGACATCTTATCCCATATTTCCCAAATAAACTTCACAAGCAGGAGTTAGTGGCATACAATAAAGCCGCATAAACAAAGGCTTTCATCTATGTCCAACCAACGAAAAACCGAGAATCCAACGGGTGCAGGCATAAAACCGGGTCTGCGGATGGCTTTTGATAGTCGGTTGAAGCTGGAGTTTCACGGTTCCAAGATCACGTCTGATGCCGGGTTGCTGGCCTATCGGGAACTGGATGCGGCACTGGGTCTAACCGATCTGGGTGAAAATCTGTTGAGTGATGGTCGGACGGGTAAGAACACGCAACACTCGATGGTAGCGCAGATGCGGCAGTCCATCTTCAGCCGGTTGGCAGGTTACGAAGACACCAATGATGCCGAACGGCTCTCCGTTGATCCTACCATGCGGCAGATTGTTGGTGGGCGAGCCACGGAACACACTGCAGCGTCCACCAGCCAGATGGGACGGTTCGAGACCGAGGTATTGACCCAACCGGGCAACTTGAAGGCGTTGACGAAGCTATCAGGAAAATGGATTGACCGGCTACGGGAACGCCAGCCGATGCGGGAACTCATTTTGGACATGGATAGTTCCGTGAGCGAGACCTATGGCGAGCAGGAAGGAACCGCGTTCAACGGCCATTTCGGCTGCACCTGCTACCATCCGCTGTTTTGCTTCAATCAGTTTGGCGATGTGGAGCAGTCCCTGCTGCGAGATGGCAACGTGCATAGCGCCAAGGATTGGCGGGCGGTGCTGGAACCGGTGGTGGCGCGGTATCAGGGTAAAAATATTCCACGCAAATTTCGGGCGGATGCCGCCTTTGCCAACCCGGAGCTCTATGAATATTTGGAAGCCGAGGGATTCGAGTATGCCATCCGTCTGCCGGCCAATGATGCGTTGCAGCGGGACATCGAACCACTGCTGATCCGACCGGTGGGGCGTCCCTCGAACGCGCCGGTGGTCTGGTATGCCGGTTTTTTGTATCAGGCCAAGAGTTGGAATCAGGCCCGGCGCGTGGTGGCAAAGGTGGAGTGGCACAATGGCGAACTTTTTCCTCGGGTCGGATTTATCGTGACCAATCTAACCCGACCAGCCAAACGGGTGGTGCGGTTCTATAATCAACGGGGCACGGCGGAGCAGTGGATCAAGGAAGGCAAGAACGCCGTCAAATGGACGAGGCTATCTTGTCACGACTTTGTGGACAATCAGGTGCGGCTGCACCTGTTCGTGCTGGCCTACAATTTGGGCAACTTCCTGCGTCAGGCGGTGCTGCCCCAAGCGGTGCGTCACTGGACGTTGACGACGTTGCGGGAGAAACTGATCAAGATCGGGGCGAAGGTGGTTCGCCATTCCCGGAAGATCATCTTCCAGATGGCGGAAGTGGCGGTGCCGAGAGAGTTGTTCCAGACGATTTTGGAACGGATTGGACGGCTGAGATCACCAGCTGCAGCAACCGGATGAGGAAAAGTGGAAGGAATCACATGAAAACCACGGCAACAACGGAGGCGGTGTCTTCACCTCCAGAAGAAAAATGGCATTTGAGCCAACAATGGCGTCAAAACACCTTCCGCGCCGGACAAAAACCAAGGTCAGACTGGAAAAATGACTTGCAAACTTATGAAGAAGGCAGAAAATCACGAAAACCACCCACGCCGTTCGTGGGCATTAAACCATATGGGAAATCCCAGCTTACAACGGATCAGCCAATGCGCCGACCAACGCCGGCAGCTACACGGTGATTGGCACGATCAACGATGCCAACTACCAAGGCAGCGCGACCAACACGCTGGTGATCAGCAAAGCCATACCTCCGCAAGTGAGTCTGGCTCTGGTGGGAACGAACCTGATGGTTTCGTGGTCGCAGACGAACACAGGCTTCACGGTGCAGTTTTGCACTAACCTGATGCTGGGCGGCTGGCTGAATATCACCTCGCCCGCGTCGCAAAATGTTAGCAACCTGTGGTGGGAGTTGGCGCTGCCGCCCGCCACTAACGCCGGGGCGATGTTTTACCGGCTGATGAAATGATGCTTCGAGGGGGTGACATTTAACTCGCCGCGCTTCGTTCGCTCATTAGAATTTATGCACCCGATGAAATCCACGTTAGCCCCGCTGCTGGCTGTATTGTTGCCGCTTGGTTTGCACGCCCAAACCGCGCCCACGCTCCAGACTCACGACTTCAACACCGGCCAGCCGCATTCGTTCACCAGCGTCGGCAACACAGCCACCATCGTCGCGGGCGGCGCGGACATCTGGCAAGCCGCAGACAGTTTTGTTTTCAACTACTTCGCGGTGACGAATGATTTTGATTTCCGGCTGCGCGTGCTTTCCGTGGAAGACGCCGACGGCGGGGGATTCGCCCGCACCGGTTTGATGGTGCGCGATGCGCTCACTGCCGGCAGCCGTCACATGATGGTGCCGGTGAACGCCAACAACACGTCGCAAACCATTTACCGGACGCGTGCCGGCGACAACGCCTTGGACAACGGCACGCTCATCCCGGCGTTCGGCAGCAATTCCTGGGTGCGGCTCACGCGTCACGGCAATGTTTTTGCCGATTTCATGAGCGCCAATGGAACGAACTGGACGCCGATCTACCAATTTGACGGTGCGAAGGAAGGCGACGGCGCGTTCACCAACGCCGTGATGTATCTGGGCATCGCCACGTCGTCGCATGATGCTGGCAAAACCACCACGGCGGTCGTCGGCGATTTGGGCGTCACACCGTTGGCTGCCCGGCTCGGCCCGCCTGGCGGTCCCCGCTGAACCGGCACCGGACGCGCCGCAAGGTTTTGTCGAGGTGACGACTGGCATTCCTGTCTTTTATCGTTGGCAGGCCAACGGCGTGAATCTTGCCGATGTCACCAACGCAACATTGGCGGCATCCGGCACGGCAAATTACTCGGCGCAACTGCGCTTATCACCTTTGGGCCGGTTTCGTTGTTCATCGCTTTTGCGATTGGATGCTCCCGGAATTCTGGCGAGTCGTCACATTCCATTACCCCGCCGGCAGCGATAACAGACTCCGAAACTGTGAGAGCACGGCTCGACCGAATTCAGAAAGACTTTGGCGTGATTGTGGACGTTCATGGGCATCAAATTATGGTTGGCACACCGGGATTGGAGACGACGAACACCATGAATCAGATACAAGACGCACTTCACAAAGTGTTCGGAGATGACTTTACCAATTATACGGTAGTTCAGATTGTGAGTTGACGATGCCTAACACCGCGCTGGAGCCCCTATGAGGGTTGTCAAGTTACGGTGAGGTTTTTGTTTTAAGTATTCATCAGTGTATTCCGGCGAGCCGCGGCGGAGCGGAGGCGAGTCCGGCGCGCGAGCGGCAGCGCGAAGTTAAACCCGGAACCGTGGCCGGGCGGGTTGATGGCGATAGAGATTCTGACATATAAAGCATTGGTCCTGCAGGGCCGGCTTCAGATTGAGTGCGACGGGACAATGCCCCCGCACCAGCTCCTATTCGAGCAGACCCGCGTGGGGTCGCCCCAGATGTATTTCTCAACGGGAAGCCGCCGGCGGAACACGCCCCATCTAACGGCCGGACGCCCTGGCGGGGTCCAACTCCAGCGCCGGGCAGTGTTCCACCCTGCGGCCCAATTCTTTTGGTCAGGTCTCGGTTCAGAAAGTCAAAGGTTGAGGGTTAAAGGTTAATAGTTGAGCAGACCCAATTCGGCGAGACTCGCCCGGCCCGTGCGCCAGCGCCACAAATCCACCGCCAGTTGCCGGGCCAGCGCCACCACCGTCTTCTTGCGCAAGGCGGTGCCGGCGGTCATCCGGGCGATGAGTTTGCGGCGGGCGTGCCACAGCGGTTGATACCGCAACAGACGCCAGACCGCCTCGATGAGCAGCACGCGCACATGTTTGTTGCCATGCCGGTCAATGCTGCCCTGCCGCTGGGTGCCACCGCTGCTGTGTTCGCTGGGACAACAACCGGTGTAACTGCCCGGGGCTTTGCGATGTTGGAACCGCCGCCAATCGCACACTTCCCCGTCCACCAGGGACAAGGTCAGCCGGCCCAAGCCTTTGGGCAGCTTTTCTTCCGTCACCAACGCCTCGATCTGCTCGTTAAGTTGTTCCAGCCGGGCCTTGGCCGAGACGATCTGCGCCCGCAGCGGTTCCAGGTGCGTGCGTAAAAACTCGGAGAGTGCGGGCAGCAATCGTTTCCACTTGCGCGGTCCGGCCCAGCCGGCGGGGAGGGTTTGCAGTTCATGTTCCAGCCGCAAGGCGCGGCCATGGTTTTCCAGTTGCCGCACCTGCTTGCTCCAGAACTTCCGCTGCCGACCGAGTTCGCGCCGTTGTTGTTCGGCCACGGTGGGCACACGAATGGCAGGCAGTTCGTCCTTTTGGCCGTCGAGATAACGGGAGAGGCGCAGACAGAGCTGGCGTGAATCCAGCCGGTCATTTTTGCGCCGGCGTTCGGGACTCAAGCGCACCGGGCTGATGACCAGGTTGCGGGCCCCGGCCTCGGCCAGTTGGTAATGCAGGGTGTAACCGAAGCCGCAGCTTTCATACACCGTCCACACCGTGTGGCCGGCCTGGACTTTTTCCCGCACCCACTGCACGAGGCGGGCGGGCGTGAAGCTCATGGCGGGCTTGGGATGCTGATGGTCACATTGGATCGTGGCGGTGATTTGTTTAAGATCCACGTCCAGACCGAGTTTGAGCGCGGATTTCACTGGGGGATTGCATTGCGGCTGAATTTGTGATGGTGTGTTCATGTCATGATTGGGTTGATGGTTAATCTCTATTCACCGGAGCGTGTGCCCGATTTGCACGCGCTCGTCAACCCATCATGGCATCTAACGCCGACTGCCCCTTGAGTTTATGGATGGTTTGAGTTATACAACGATTATCGAGTTTGCGGAGCCACTCGCCGGTCGGCGTGGCTCAGCTTTGGATCGTTAGGCGATCTAGCATATGAAAACGAAGACCGCACATTTTGTTTGTTCCGTTGTAAAGCATTCCGTTGAGTTTGAGATGACTTATACGCAGGTGCATGGACATGCGGACATCCGCACGGGATTAGGCCCTTGCTCACATCAGACTGAATGTGGAGTAGTAAGCGGTCCGGCAAACGCCCAGGAACTCGACTGGATGCGTTGCCCTTACGTCGTCCAGACACTACACCCACCAAAAGATAGCCAGATTTCTTGAGATGTTTGCTCATGGATTTATCAATGGACATTTCGGCGACAATAAGCATGAGACCGTCCTCTTTACGGATTCCATATATGCGGAGGCGGTCGCCTAACAATGCGCTGCACCGCAACAGCCGGTACGCACTCCGCTCGGGCTTGGTGGATTCTTTCATGGTTTCCTTTCCGCTCCACCACTGCCGCCACCGGCTGTGGGTGAGCTTGATTCGTTAGGCTGCGTGAGCGCGCTTTTGATTTTATGACACCCGAAGAACTTCAAGCCAAGATTGAGCGGCATCGTCAAGAGATTGAGCGCCTTTCCAAATCCGCGCCAGTGGAGTCTGCGGCAGCATTGGTCGCCATTCAGCATTCCGAGATTTTCGTGGCCGCTTCCCAGCTTGCCGAGATTTCCGGTCGGCGCATTGTTTGCCTCACGAAAGTTGTCGCGATTTTTACGGTGGTCCTGGTCGTGTTGACGGCGGTATTGGTGTTCTTCACGTTCAAGCTCGTAGAGTATCACTAGCAAATACACACCACACGCCAGGTCTATTATGAGCATGATTATCAAAAAGACGCAGCCTAACACCGCGCTGGAGCCGACTGCCCCTTGAGTTTATGGATGGTTTGAGTTATACAACGGTTATCGAGTTTGCGGAGCCACTCGCCGGTCAGCGTGGCTCAGCTTTGGATCGTTAGGCAGCACCGAGCGCCATGAGATTTTACGCTTCAGCCAACGCTTATCCAGAGCTTGCCGGGATACCGGAGCGTTATCGTGTTCCTCTGACGCTCCGCTGTCATCGCTATTTTGCATCATCGGGTTGGAATCGCAGATTCCAGCCAGTATTTTTCGTCTGCACCATTGTTGCCGTTCTTTCCGGTGTTGCTGTCGGGTTTCTTCGTGGCAGTGCTTGGGCTATGTTGGCGGCAGTTACGGTTGTCGTGTTTTTGGAGACGTTTGCCTTTGGCGTAGTTTCGCAGATAGTTATTCGCCGTCGTCTCAAGGCGTATTTGCAGACAGATGACTGCCGAGAGTTTTTGCGAGAGTCAGGTTTATGATTGTGCTGCCTAACACCTATTAAGCCCGGAGGGTCAACAGAAAAAAAGCATCCCTGACGGAAAGTTTCTTTTTTCCGTTTGCGCGTCCTCAGAACGGGAACTCCGACTTGATTTCGCTTGGCAGCTCGGAGGCTGGCCTGCCGCGCCAAAGTGTTGGCGACGGCGGGGCCTCCGGCTAAACACCTATTCGGACTCGATCGGGCCGGCCAGAGTGTTGTGCCCGCGCACCTGGCACCTCAACCGGTCTTCCAGCCCCGTGATCAAACGCCACGGGGCGGTCCAGAAACTCTCTTCAGTAAACCCCTGGGCTATCCATTCAAATGCAAGGACGGCTGCCCGATGCTCTCCGAGAGAGTTCCAGGCTCCAGTTTTTTGCGGACGTGCCCCGGGGGCGGAGGCTCCAAAATCTGTTCGTTCCAAGGTGATGTCGTTGGCAAGGTAAACGAGCCGGGGGCGAAAGCCGAGCCATTTCGCTCGCGCCCCCGGCGGTCGCGAACGGTTGCTGGCCGCCCGCCGGCGTTCAGTTCTCTGCGCTCTTCAATTTACGCTGGTTTTGCTTTTCCTTGAAACGATTCACGTTTAATATCGCCGGCGTTTATGGCTGATTCAACCCTGCGCGCCGATGGTCGTGGTCCCAATCAACTCCGTCCGCTGCGCTTTCAAAATCATATCGCGCCGTACGCCGCCGGTTCGACGCTCGTCGAGTGGGGCAACACGCGCGTCATCTGCGGCGTGACCATCGAGGAAACCGTGCCGCGCTGGATGAAAGAGCAGGGGGTCAAAGGCGGCTGGATCACCGCCGAATACTCGATGCTCCCTTACTCCACGTTGCAACGGAAGCAACGCGACAGCGTGAAGGGAAAAATTGACGGTCGTTCCCAGGAAATCCAGCGGCTCGTCGGTCGCGCCATGCGCGCCGCGCTCGACCTCGTCAAACTCGGCGAACGCACGGTCTGGGTGGATTGCGACGTGTTGCAAGCCGATGGCGGCACGCGCACCGCGGCGATTACCGGCGCTTACGTCGCGCTGTCGCTCGCGGTGAAAAAATTGACAGCGGAAAAAAAACTGGCGGAATCTCCGGTGCTGCACGCCGTGGCGGCCACGAGCGTTGGCATTGTCAATGGCCGGCCGCTGCTGGATTTGTGTTACACCGAAGACGTGGCCGCGGCGGTGGATTTGAATCTCGTGATGAACTCCGCCGGTGAATTCATCGAAGTTCAAGGCTCCGGCGAGGAGGCCACGTTTACCGAGGGGCAGCTTGCCGATTTGCTCGCGCTCGGCAAGACGGGCATCCGCGAACTGCTTGCCGCGCAGGAAAAAGTGCTTGCACAAGGTTGATTCACTTGGCCACATCCGCTTCCAGAAAATCGCGGCGCAAACCAAAATCGTCCGCCATCACGCGCCTGTGGCTGATCCGCCACGCCGAGGTTGAATCGCGTTATCAACACACGTTTGGCGGGCGGATTGACATGAATCTTTCGGCGCGCGGCCGGGCACAGGCGAAAACCCTCGCCGGCTATCTGCGCCCTAAAACCCCCGATGCGATTTACGCCAGCCCGATGAAGCGCGTCCAGCAAACGCTTGCGCCGCTGCTTGAAAACGGTGCGCCGGCGCCAACCATTCTGCCCGGACTGCGCGAAGTGGATTTCGGCGATTGGACGGGATTCAACTGGCAGGAAGTGCGCAAAAAATTCGGCGTTCATCCCTACGACTGGCTTGACGAAATCGAGCTGGGCGCGGTGCCCAACGGCGAAACCGGCGTTCAGTTCCGCGCCCGGGTCGAGCCGTGCCTGTTTGAAGTCATCCGGCGGCATCCGGGCGGGACGGCTGCGATTTTTTGCCACGGCGGGGTTATCCGCATGATGCTGGCCATTTTGCTCGAACTGCCGCTGCCCAAGACCAATGCATTCGAAATTGAATACGCCAGCGTTACGCAGGTCGCGCTGCGTCCGCAGTTGAACGAAATCGAATTGCTCAACTTCACGCCGTGGCGCGATCTTGCAGCATGAATGTTTCGTTCGGAGTTCCGGCTTTAGCCGGTTCGAACCGCCTGAAGGCGGGACTCCAAACCAAATCCAAATCGCTCTGGCGCGTTTCCGTCGTCACAACGCGTGAAGCTGAAGACGCGGTTTCGGAACTTCTCGGCGCGGTGCTCGGTCAGCCGGCTTCGTCCTATTCCAACCTGGAAACCCGCGTTAGCACGGTCACGGTTTATCTTCAGCAAAAATTCATGAACCTGGGAATGCCTGCGTCTCGCCAGCGAGTTTCGTCCATGCCGGCGGGACGCCGGCGTTCCCAGGAACAGATCCGCAAGGAAATTCTTGACGGGTTGAAACGAATCACCAATTGCGGGCTGAAAATTGGCGCCGGCAAAGTCACCATGGCGAAAGTTCGGCGGGAAGATTGGGCCGAATCGTGGAAACGGCATTTCAAGCCCATCGAAATTGGCAATGCCTTGCTCGTCAAACCAAGCTGGAGCAAAAAACATCCGCGCCGAAACCAGGCGGTTGTCATGCTTGATCCCGGACTCAGCTTTGGCACCGGCCAGCATCCGACGACGGCATTTTGCCTGCACGAATTGGCGCGCTGTGGACAATTTAAAACACGCCGGTCATTTTTAGACATCGGGACCGGTTCGGGGATTCTGGCGATTGCGGCGGCGAAACTGGGTTATTCTCCGGTTCACGCCTTCGATTTTGATCCCGAAGCGGTTCGCGTTGCGCGCGCCAACGCCCGTGCAAACGGCGTTCATAAAAAGCTGCGGATCGCGCGCCGGGACGTGACAAAACTGCCGATTCGGCCGGCGCGACAATACGATTTGATATGCGCGAATTTGATTGCGACGCTGCTGATTTCCGAGCGGCGGCGGATGGTGGCGCAATTGCGCCGCGGCGGGACGCTCGTGCTGGCGGGAATTTTGAAGCAGGAATTTTCACAGGTGCGGAAGAATTTTGCGGAACTTGGACTAAAACTTGCTGCGAGAAAAATTGAACACGAATGGTGTTCGGGGTCATTTTGTTTCGCCGAAGAAAATTTTGGAAAAATTTGAATGACAAATACCGAGATTGGTCTTATATTCGGGAGCGTAAGCAGTCAGCCGTGGCCAACAAGGAAGGTTGTGGCGCTGCGAGACTCCGCAACATGAAGTAACATGAGTTATGTTATGAAAAGAATGATGGAAGTCATCACGGAGGCTGTCCGCGATCCAAAACACCCATTCCGCAAGCTGGATCATCAGCCCAAGAAACCATTAAAAAACCGGTACGAACGCAGAAAAATCAAGGAGTATTTGCATCTGGGTGATTGGCAGGAAGAAATGGTGTGAGAATTCTGCCCCTCATCATTAAATGAGCCGCGCGCGAACGCGGCTTTTTCGTTTGTGGCGCCGGGCCAACTGGCACGCGGGGCAAAGGCCGAAAAATTCAAGTTTGTGGGTCACGTTTTTGAAGCCGTTCGCGGCGGCAATGCCCGTCTCAATCTCGCTCGGGAAACATTCTTCGATTTCGACCACTTCCGCGCAGCCTGTGCAAACCAGATGATGGTGATGGCCGTCGTTGCCCTCGCCAACCAGTTCAAATCGAGCCGTGCCGTCGCCGAAATCAAACCGCTTCACCATTCCCATCTTTTCGAGCAGATGCATGGCGCGGTAAATTGTCGCCAGATCGCACTGGCCCCTGGGCAGGGCGGCGAAAATTTCCCTGTTCGTGAACGGATGTGAATGTTGCCGCAAAATTTCCAGAATCGCCGCGCGCGGACCGGTGATCTTTCGCGCTTGCTGGCGCAAACGGCCCGTCAGCGCGGACAATTCCTGTTGCTGGCGCGAATGGGTGTGCGCTTTCATTTTTTAAAAAACGGACGGGCAATTCCGGGAATCAAGCCGACGCCAACCGCCGGGGCCGGACGGCCCGACTTTTTTTGAAACGGGGTTTTTCATTTTGCGTTCAGGCCTTCAAATGGAAAAAGAGAATCAAGGCGGCAATCGCGCCAAAACCGGCGGCGAAATTGGCCAGCACCAGGATTTTGTGATGTTTCAAAATTTCGCCCAGCACCGCGTGAACGGCCAGGTAAAAGAACCCGCCGGCCGCATTCGCCAGCATCAGCGACAGAGTCAACTTGAGCGCCGCGTGGGGGACATTCTGCAAGACATACCAGCCGAGCAAACCGCCGAAGATGGTCGTGGATTCCACCGAGGCAACGAGCCACAACATTTTTTTGCGCCGGTATCCGCCGCCGAGCAGCAATGCGCCCAGGGCGAGGCCTTCGGGGAATTTATGCACGCAGATGGCGAACACGATGGAGAGTTTCACCGGCTCGCTTTCTTCGAGTCCCGCCGCCAGCGCCAGCCCGTCCACGGTGCAATGAATGGCGAGTGCAATCATCATGGCCGTGGCGAATTCGGCCAGACGATGCGTGGTGGCCTCGTCAAAATGACTGGCGGCGCAGGCCGGGCAGACATGGAAGATATATTTGCTGATCAGGGCGAAGAGGAAATAGCCCGAAGCTCCCGCCAGGAGGAATTGCCACCAGGGCAAGTCCTCCAGACATTCCGGCGCGATGCCGCAAACGGCGACCCCCAGCAGCGTTCCGGCGCCAAGACTGATGAAGGCGCAAAGCTGTTCATGCGTCCGCGCCAGCCAGGCGCTCAATGCGCCGCCCGCCAGCGCGATGGCAAACGCCGTAAAAATCTGGAATAAAATGGATGTGGCGATCATATCATTTTATTAAATGCAAATTGTTTGCATCTTAATTCTTAATATGACCCTAATGCCGCCGGGGTGCAAATGCAATCGAACGGCGGAAAACAGGCTACTTCATCAGCAGCATCTGGCGCGCGCGCTTGATGGCGAGGGTCAGACGGCGCTGGTAATGCGCGGGCATCCCGGTGTATTTGCGCGGCAGGATGCGGCCCTGGTCGGTCACATATTGCCGGAGCAAATTGGTGTTCTTGAAATCGAGCGCGTCGGCGGTAAAGTCAATCTTTGGCTTCGGACGCGGCGTGCGTTTTTCCGTCTGGCCGCGACGCGAACTGCGGCGGTCCTTATCGGCATGGGTTTTGCGGGGCATGGCTACTTGATTTCGCGGTGAAGCGTGTGGCGGCGGAGCGCCGGATTGTACTTTCGGAGCTCCAGCTTTTCCGTCTGCAATTTTTTATTGCGGGTGGTGGTGTAACGTGAAGGCGATTTGCCTGCCTTGCGCGCTTCGGTGCATTCAATGGTGATGATTTCGCGCGGCATAAATTATTCCTTCTCCTTGGCCTTTTCCTCCGGCTCGTCTTCTTCGCTTTCCACTTCGGTGGCGCCGGTGCTGTCCACCGTGCCCAACTGGCCGATGCGGCGCGATTTCAAAGCTCCTTCACGTTCCAACTGCGCCTGCGCTTCGACGGTGAACCGCGTCCAGGGAATCGCTTCCAGGCGCGCCTTGGGAATCGTCTTGCCGGTCAACTCACAGACGCCGTAGGTCTTTTTCTCGATGCGTTTGAGCGCTTCCTCGATTTCATAAACCGCGTCCTGGTCGGATGACAACAAGCTCAACGCGAAGTCGCGGTCAAAATTGTCCGTGCCTGAATCGGCCATGTGCAGGCTGTAGCCGGGCAGTTCCTGCGCGGATTCCTTGGCCAGGCCGTTCATCTGCCCGAGCAGTTGCTCGCGCAAATCCAGCAGCCGCTGGCAATACTTCTGCCACTCGGCTTTGACCTTCTTCGGGACGGCGGTGGTCTGGGCTTTCAGCACTGGCCGGCCGAGAATTGCCGCCGTGGCGGAAACCTGTGATTTGCCGTTCGTTTTTTTCTTAATGGTCACAAAATAATAATCAGTTTCGGTTTCTCAAGGGGGCGGGAATGTAGCAGAGCAAAACAAATACGCCACAAAAATTTTCAAAAATTTTCGAGCCGCAAAACCGGCGGCTTCCGCTGCCCGCCTGGCCGTCAACGGGATGATGAAATTCCATCGTCATGTTGGGCAATTGCAGCAGGCCGCGCACCAACCGGCGGAGATTTTCCCTGCCGCCGGTGCGTGTGTCTCCGGCACAAAAATCCCGCCTTTGATGAAAAAATCCGCAACCAGATAAATGCCCAGACAATGTCCCAATAATGTGCAACTGCTTGTTCCGGTCCGGCCTGAGAATGGCAGCCCGCAATGGAATCGTGTTTGTAAATATTAACAATTGCCCGTCTTTTAAATTGTCCAAACCCAGCCCATCGGCGGCATCAAATATGCTATTTTTCGCCAAAACAATACTGAAATCTAATTTGGGGTGGGTGAATGGATGCGGGATTCGTTCCGCATCCATTTTTTATTTTACTGCCCGGTTTGAAGCAATTATCCCGAAAACCGAAGCCGGGGATCACGCCCGCCAAGGCGCGCTCCTTTTTTATTTCGGTTTTCGGGACTATGTCTTTGACAAACAAGCAAAGAGGCATCACTTGACGATTGCCATTCTGGGAGCGCCGCCGTCCCGGCGGCGAGGAGCTGGGGAAAGGCTTTGCCGCGAATCACGCCGGCGAGACGCCAGCGCTCCCAGGTCCGTGCAGCCGATTCGATCTCAGGCTGCTTTTCCGGCAAGCTTGGCTGTCCCGGCGCGGGCGTCACCTCTTTTCAATGCAGGCGTAGGCGTTGTGATTGTGGATGCTCTCGTAATTCTCCGCCTCAACCTTGTACCACGTCACCCGCGGATGTGCGTTGAGTTTGAGCGCCACGTTGCGCACCAAATCCTCCACGAACACCGGATTTTCATAGGCGCGCTCCGTCACGAACTTTTCGTCCTGCCGCTTGAGCAATGCGTAAAGCTCCGAACTGGCCGAGCTTTCGATCATCGCCACCACGTCCTCGATCCAAACCGGCTTGGTGAACCGCAACGCCACCGTCACCAGCCCGCGCTGGTTGTGCGCGCCGTATCGGGCAATCGCCTTCGAGCACGGACACAGCGTCGTCACGTGCGCCTTCACCGTCAGCACGAAATCAATTTCAGACCCGCACGCCGCTGCGTCGAATCGCGCGATGTAATCCATCTGGCTTCGCTTGCGCGACACCGGCGATTTTTTGGACATGAAATACGGGAACTCGATTTCCAGGTGCGACGTGGCCGATTTCAGCCGCTTCTGCAACGAACGCAAAATGTCCATGATGTTTTCCACGTGCATGACGCTGCCGTGCGCGTTGAGCGCCTCGACAAACCGGCTCATGTGCGTGCCTTTGAACTCCTTCGGCAAATCCACGAACATGCCGATGGTCGCCACCGTGTTTTGCACGCTGCGCGCCTTGTCGCGCACCTGGATGGGAAACCGCAGTCCGCGCACACCCACCTTGTCAATGCTCAACTCACGGTAATCGCGCCGGCTTTGCATGTCGTGCAAATGCGCGGCGGAATTTTTTCTGGCCGCGCGAGATTTTACGGTGTTCCTGCTCTTTCGAGACATGGCGGAACAATAACAGCTTTGCGGAATTTGGCAAAAGCGTTCTCTAACGGTTGGAGTTCAAGCTTCAGTCATATCTGTTCTGTTGCAGGGGAGCGCACGCGCCCTCGCGTGCCGTGGTTGGCGCCTCGCCAACCACTTTTGCGCCGTGCGACCCGTCATCGTTTTGTGATTGCGTTGCGCCTTGCTCCGACCGGCGAGGCGCCGGTCAGAACACGCGGGGGCGCGTGTGCTCCCCAATTCCGACTGCATCGTTACGGCTTCAGCTTGCCGGGCCCACCCGCGTTCGGAAGAAGCCCTAAAGCTTGCACTCCAACCACAGTTGCCCTTTGACTTGCGCGGAGGCAGGGATTATTACCATTTGATGAATTTGAAACTGGTCCTTCGCCGGCTCACGACAGTTGTTGTATTCGCGCTTTTTCTCGACAGCCTTCAAGCCGCGACATTTCGCGTTGCCACTTACAACGTCGAAAATTATCTGGACCAGCCGACCGAATCGCGTCCGCAACCGAAATCCGCCAGGGCCAGGGCCAAGGTCTGCGAAAGCATCTGCGCGCTGAATCCCGACGTCATCGCCCTTGAGGAAATGGGCAGCACCAATGCCCTCATGGAATTGCGCGATTCGCTCAAAGCCAAAGGCCTGGATTTTCCCTACTGGGAACACGTGCAGGGCTGGGATACGAACATTCACGTGGCCGTGTTGAGCCGGCTGCCCATCATTGCCCGCCGCCCGCACACCAATGACAATTTCCTGCTCGATGGCCGCCGCTTTCCCGTCAGCCGCGGTTTTGCCGAGGTGGACATCCAGGCCGCGAAGAATTTCACCTTCACCCTCATTGCCGCGCACTTGAAATCGCGCCGGCCCGTGCCCGAAGCCGACGAGGCCCAATTGCGTCTCCAGGAAGCGAAAATCCTGCGCGGCATCGTGGATGAACATTTCAAGGCCGACGCGAACGCCAGACTGATTGTGCTCGGCGATTTCAACAACGTGAAAAGTTCCGATTCCACAAAGGAAATCATCGGACGCGGCAGATTCAAGCTCACCGACACGCGACCGGCCGAGCGCAACGGCGACAACACGCCGAACGAAATCCCGCGTTTCGAGCCGCGCAACGTCACCTGGACGCATTACTACGGTGTGGAAGACACTTACAGCCGGATTGATTTCATCTTGCTCAGTCCGGCGATGGCGCGCGACTGGGTGACGAATGAAACTTACGCGCTGACGATTCCGAATTGGGGCGTCGGCTCCGACCACCGGCCCATCGTCGCGACGTTTAAGACGGAGAATAATTGAAATGGCCTGCTTGTCGTCCCCTTTCTGAGCGCCGCGGTGGCCGGCGTTTTGTCTGTCGCCACCATTTGCAAAACAATTCCCGTGCTTGTCGGCCCTTTGGCCTCTTGTTAATGTCGCATCGTGCCAGCCGAAACCGCGATGAAACAAAAATTCTTTGGCAAACTCGAAACCCTGATCGCCGAAGCGCGACGGCTCATAACCCACGGGTTTGACGATCAGGAGCCGGAGGAGGCCACGAAGCAAAGCCTGATTGAGCCCCTGTTGCAGGCTTTCGGTTTCACTCCCGAAGCCAATTACACCCGTGAGTTCAAAATCCTCGGCGACTCGGTGGATTATCTCCTGAAATCCGACCGCCCGCTCATGTTCGTTGAAGCCAAGAGCCTGCTGGACTGTCTGGACAAAAATCTTTTCGACAAGCACCGCGGGCAGGTCCACCGCTACATCCAGAATTACCGCCTCAGCCCTGAAATCACCGCGATGGCGCAGCCGGTCAAATGGATTCTGCTCACCAATTTCGCCCAGCTCCATTTCATCCGCGTCAACGAAGTCACGCCCTCGTTTTCCTTCAAGCTGGATGACCTCTGGCCGCGCCGCGAGGAACTCTGGGAACTGTTCGCGCTTGAAAATCTTGAAGCCGACCGCATTGACGAGGTTTATGACCAGCACAAGAAGGCCGGCTTGGATCAGCAGTTTCTCGCCGACCTCAAACGCTGGCGGCTGCTCATCGCCAACGGCTTCGCCCTGCGCAACCAGAAGCGCTCGCTGGATGGAATCACCCTCGCCAGCCAGCAGTTGCTCGACCGCTTTATCTTCTGCCGCATGTTGGAGACGCAACGGCTGGTGGAATACAACAAACTCGCCCGCACCTACAGCAATTACGAAGTCCTTTACGCCCGCGCCGACAAAACCTTCGGCGAAATCCTGCGCGAATCGCTCTTCGTCGAAATCAAAAATGATTTCAACACCGAACTTTTCGAGCAACCGCTGCTCTGCGACCAGCTTGCCATAGACAACGTCGTGCTTTCCGCCGTCATCGGCCATGAACCACTCGCGCCCGAACTCGCCGCGCAGTGCGGTTTTGAATCCGGCCAGGGCGAACTCCTCGCCTTCCGCCACCTCTACCGTTACGACTTCAGCCTCATGTCGTCGGACGTGATGGGCGCGGTCTATGAACGCTTCCTCGCCCACAAACTGCTCCAGGTTGGCGGGCGCGTCGTCATCGAGGACACCGACGAACTGCGGAAAAAGGAAGGCATCTATTACACGCCGCAATACATTGTGGACTACATCGTCAGCCACACGCTCGGCGAGAAAATCAAACCCATCCTCGCCGAGGCTAAAACGCTGCTCGGCTACAAAAATTTCAAGGGCGCGATTGCCAAAATCCGCGAGCTGGGCGAAATCAAGGTGCTCGACCCCGCCATGGGTTCCGGCTCATTCCTGCTCCGCGCCTTCGATGCGTTGGTCCGGGCCTACGATGATTACAATCAGGAATGCCGCCGCATCAAAAAGGACCGCAACGGGCACGGCGCGCTGTTTGACGCCGACCTCGTCATTGCCGAGGAAGTGCTGGAAGCGCCGCTCCACGTGCTCACGGAAAACATCTTCGGCGTGGATTTGGACAAACAGGCGGTGGAAGTGGCCAAGCTCAACCTCTGGCTGCGTTACATGGCCGTGAACCGCGACCCGTTCATCGAACGGCTGCGGCAAAAACCGCGCGGCGGCAAACCGTTGGGTCTGCTGCCCAACCTCACGCACAACCTCAAACGCGGCAACTCGCTCATCGCCGACAAATCCGTGGCGGGCGAGGCTGCCTTCGATTGGGCGAAGGAGTTTCCGGAAATTATGGGGAGCGCACGCGCCTCGCGTGCGGCGGTTGACGCCTCGTCAACCGCAACGACCGGCGACGGGGCGTCGGCGGCAACACGCGGGGGCGCGTGTGCTCCCCGAAACCAAAACGGTTTTGATGTCGTCATCGGCAATCCGCCATATAATATGTTGCAGCCGCATAACACCGCTGACGATGTGCTGGTTCATCTTCGGGAACACTACGTCAAGGTAGAATTCAAAATAGACCTCTTTCAATTGTTCCTCCAACGAGCGGTTTCTTTTCTCAAAAATGGAAGCCGTCTCGGTTACATCGTTCCGACTACAATCTTGAATAATGTCTATGCTGAATCGTTGCGGCAGTGGCTAACCGAACAATGCTGTATTGAACGAATCGCCGTTTGTCGGAATCAAGTTTTTGCTGACGCCGATGTCCACACATCAATTCTCATTTTCAGGAAAGAACCGGATGCCGCTTTGCGTAAGAAACATGAAATCCTGACAAGCGAAGACCTTCCAGAGCCTGATGAAAATCGCACGGTTAGATATTCTCGCACACTCCAATCAAGATTCGCGGAACATCCCGGTCACGTTTGGAATATTTTGCTCAACGAAGATAACGCCGGTTTGATCACCAAGCTAACCAGCCAGTCTGTTACGCTTAAAACCGTTGCAACTCTCAACCGAGGATTGATCACCGGCGACCGTGGCCGTTATTTCGCTGTGACCAAGGCAACAGCCAAACATGTTCCGATAATCGAAGGTGGAGACGTTGACCGATACTTTGCTGCCTCACCTTCTAACTTCGTGCTGTTTGAAAGGCCCGAAAGTGCAGGCGGTTGTTGGGATGAGGAGGTTCATTTTGCCGAGCACAAGATCGTTATTCGTCAGATTGCAGAGAAGCCAATGGCTGGTTTGCTTCAAAAACCATTGGCAGTTACAGGCAACATTTTTACGATTCGCGCTTCCGACATAGAGAATGAATTTTATTTGCTGGGCATAATTAATTCGAGACTCACGGGGTTTTTTTGGAAAACGATGTTTGCGGATTTCAAAACTTCGTTTCCACAGGTCACAGTTTTTAGTCTGGAACAGATACCCATCAAAAAAGTCAACGAGAGGTCCAAAAAAGAGCTGACGCAAAAGAAAAATCTGGTGGCGAATGTGAAAGCGATGCTTGCCGCACAGAATTCATTCCACAGTTTGCCTTTGCTGATTGAAAAGATAATTCACCATTCGCAACGCACGCCCTGCAACCTCGCGCATTACCTGCAAAATGATTTCGCGATGGCGGTGAAAGCGGAAATTCTGATTGACGACGTGCAGCGCACCGGCTTCGTCCACGAAATCCGCCTCGAATCCAACGCGCAGCATTCTGATTTGGAGTGCGGCGACACGTCGCCGCTTTCCCCCGACGCGACATGTCGCGTCGTTCCAAAGCGCGGACCTGTCCGCGCAGTCCAAAGCGGCGCGCTGCCGGAAATCACCTTCATCGCCACCGTTTCGGACAAACTGGCCGACAAACCTCACGCGTTGCCGGTTTTGCGGCTGACATTCAAGGACGATGCATTGTGCCAGTTCATCTATGCCGCGTGGCGGCAATTCCTGGATGCCAACTCGCGCAAGAAAAAATGGACAACCGGCAAAAAACCGGAGCCGATTTATCCGCTGCTGGTCAACACGCTCGAACCGCTGGTCTATTTCAGTTCCGGCGCCGGGGACAATCTGCGCGCCATCCGCGACTTGATGAAAACCGTCGCCGCTGAAGCCGGCAGCGCCGACCTCGCCGCGATTGAATCGGAAATCCAGCAGCTCGACCAAGAGATTGACCAGCGCGTCTATGAACTTTACGGCCTGACCGAAGCCGAAATCAAAATCGTGGAAGGAACGGCCAAATAAAAAACAGGCCGGCGAAATGCCGGCCCTCCCATTACAACTGTTCCGGGTGGGTTATCAAATCCGCGATGCGCATGAGCATCCGCCCGGCCGCGCCGCCGTCAATCACGCGATGATCGAAGCTCAACGTGAGGTTCGCTTCCATCACCGGCACGAATTGGTCCTTGCCCGCATTCCAACTCGGCACGCGCCGTGCCGCGCCGATGCCGAGCACCAGCGATTGTTCCGGCAATGGAATGGGCGTGGCCCAGGTCAGCCCGAACGTGCCGAAATTCGTCACGGTGGCAACGGAACCGCCCGTCACTTCCGGCGGGAGCTTGCGTTGCCGCGCCAGTTCGACCAGTTCGTTGTAAGGCCCGATCAAATCCTTCAGCGACTGTTTGTCCGCGCGGCGGATGACGGGAACCAGCACGCCTTCTTCAGCTTCAACTGCGAACGCGATGTCAATCGAAGAGGGATGCACAATTTTATTTCCCACCAGCCGGCCGGCGGGAGCGCTGTTTTCCGCCAGCGCCACCGCCAGCGCGCGCAAGCAGCAAAGCGCCGGACCGGGTTTGGGCCGGGTGACTTTGCGATAGGCAAAAAGCGGATCGAGACAGACCGGCAGACCGACGTGTGCGAGCGGGCGCGTCCAACTGCGCCGCATCGCGTCGGCCACCGTCACGCGCATGGACGACGCCGGGGTTATCTTTTGCTTTTCGAGATGCGCGATGAATCTTTCGAAATCCTCAACGGTCACGCGGCCCGCCGCGCCGCTGCCGGCCACGCCCGCGAGGTCGGCGGCGTGCAAACCGAGTTCATTCATGCGCGCCTTGAGCCGCGGCGAAAGGTAACTGGCGCCCGCCGCGTTTGCCGGCACCGGCAATCCACGCACCGTCGGTTGAACACGATTCCTGCCGCCGTTTCCGTCCGGCGCGGTAATGCGGTCGGTATCGCCGGTTTTCGCCGGCGCGGGAACGTCAAACCCCAATCGCGCCGCTTCTTCCGCTGTTGCCTCGATGTGGCCGAGCACCACGCCGACGGCGTAACTTTCGTTCAGTTGCACGGTGAATTTTTCAATGCGCCCGCGGCAGGGCGAAGTCACATTCATATTGGCCTTGTTCGTCTCGACTTCGATCAAATCCTGGTCGGCTTCGACGGTGTCGCCGGGCTGGACGAGGAAGTTGATGATGTTGGCCTCGGCGATGGACTCGCCCAGTTGCGGCATGATGATGGGAATGCGCGGCATAAAAACAATCAAACCACGAAGGCACAAAGGCACAAAGTTTTCATAGAATAATTCTTTTAATGCCGTCTTTGATTCGTGGCACGTTGAAGTTAATGAGCAAGCCAAGGCGGCAGCCCGTGAGTTTCAAATACGTCAGCAGTTGAGCTTCAAAAACCGGCAACATGATTTCGACGGCTTTCAGTTCAACCACTAATTGATTCTCAACCAGAAGGTCGATCCGCAAACCTCCGTCCAAGTGCAAGCTGTCATAAACAATTGGAAGTGAAACCTGTGTTCGAAATTTTAAACCACGTTTACTCAATTCATGTGCGAGACAAATTTCATAAACCGATTCCAGCAAGCCGGGGCCAAGCGTCGAATGCACTTTAAACGCACTATCAACAACCACGGCTGCGATTCGTTCCACCTCGGCCGAAACAGGAACAAATCCGTTCTTCGTGTCTTCGTGTCTTTGTGGTTTAAGGGTTTTCACAGTCGTAAAAGTTTTCTTGCAGCCCCGGCGACGGCGCGCGCGGTGGGACGGTGCGCGGTCCATAAATTGGGATGATACGGCACCGGCGTGTCCTTGGCGTTGAGCCGTTGCGGCGGCACGTCGAGCAAACCAAAACCTTCGCTCGTGACCCGGGCGATAACTTCCGCCGTCACTCCGCCCCACGGCCAGGCTTCACCCACGCAAAGCAAACGCCCCGTGCGCGCGACGCTCGCCATCACGGTGTCCGTGTCGAGCGGTTTCACCGAACGCAAATCCACCACTTCAATTTCCCAGCCTTCCGGGACGAGTTCGGCGGCGGCTTCTAATGCTTCATGCACCATGGCGCTGTAGGCCACGATGGTCATGTCGCGGCCTTCGCGCGCGATGCGGGCCTTGCCGACGGGTAGGGCTTCGCTCGGTAATTTTTCGGCCTTGAGGTGGTAGTAAAGAAATTTGTGCTCGCAAAAAATCACCGGATCGTCAATCGCCACCGCTTCGAGCAACATGCTGTAGGCATCCTCAACGGTCGCCGGCGTCATCACCACCAGGCCGGGATAGTGCGCGTAAATCGTTTCCAGACTCTGGCTGTGAAACGGTCCGCTGCCGGACGTGCCGCCGAAGGGCAGCCGCACGGTGATCGGGCAGGGGACTTGCGTGCGCCAGAAAAGCGTCGCGGCCTGGTTGACAATCTGGTTGAAACCGACGGTGGAAAAATCCGCAAACTGCATTTCGATGATCGGCCGCATGCCTTCAATCGCCGCGCCGACGGCCAGACCGACCATCGCGTCCTCGCTGATGGGCGAATCAATCACGCGGCCGGGAAATTCCTTCATCAGATTTTTGGTGGCCTTGAACGCGCCGCCGAACGCGCCGATGTCCTGCCCGTAAATGAACACGCGCGGGTCGTCGCGCAACGCATGAGCCTGCGCTTCACGGATGGCTTCGAGATACGTGATGCTCATCGTCGGGAAAAGGCGGAAGGCGGAAGGCAGAATGAGGAGACAAATCCTGCGCGCAACGTGGCAGCGGTTTTTAATTCTTCATTCATGGTTCATTTCTCCTGCCCTTCGTTCAAATGTCCGGTTGAAATCGCGCGCCAGTCCTCGGCAAACGGATCGGGCGCGGGTTCGCGCTGGACCTGGGCGACAGCTTCCTCGATTTCGCGGACCACTTCGCCACGCAATGCGCTCAACGCCGCGGCGTCCGCCCATTTTTGGCGGAGCAGATGTTCCTCGGCGACTTTCAAACAGTCGCGCCCGACCGGCGACGCCTTTAATTTCGGATCAATGTAACTGGCGTCGTCATGTTCGCCGTGACCGCAAAGGCGGAGCAGTGTGGCAATGACCAGTTGCGGGCCGCGGCTGGCGCGGGCGCGGGCGACAGCGGCTCCGACAATTTTCAAACACGCGGTCAAATCCGTGCCGTCCACCGATTGAACTTCAACGCCATAACCAACGGCCTTGTCGGCAAGATCGCGGCAGGCAAACTGCCGCGCGGTCGGTGTGGAGTAGGCGTATTGATTATTGGCCAGGACCAAAACCAGAGGCAGTTTTTCCACGGCGGCCTGGTTGAGCGCTTCATGGAACGAGCCGGTGGAACTGGCGCCGTCACCGACGCACGCCGCTCCGACGGTTCCAAGGACGCCTTTCATGCGGCGGGCGAACAACGCGCCGTTCACGACGGAAATCATCGCGCCGAGATGGCTGACCATGGGCAGATAGCCTTCCTTGGGCCGGCCGCGATGAACATTGCCGTCGCGGCCACGCATCGGGCCGAGCACGGAACCCAGATACGTCCGCACGGCATCAACCACCGGTTCGCCAAACGCCAGCCGTCCGGCCGTGTCGCGGATCAGCGGCGCGAACACATCGCTCTTTTCCAGCGACAAGCCGATGGCAACACTCAAGGCCTCCTGCCCGCGGCCGATAAAAACGCCGCCATGAATTTTGCCGGCGCGGTAGAGGCCGGCGCATTTGTCATCCAACAGGCGTGCCAGCAGCATGAAGCGATACGCCGTGAGGTGCGTGTCGCGAAAAGAGGTCGCGTCACCCACGGGGTCGGCGTCGAGCACCGGTTGGAGCATGGCGGAAGTTTATCGCCCCCGGCGCGCGCCAGCAATGATTCTTTCCAAATCAGGGGTTTTTCACATTAAAATCGGATTGGCTAAATGTAGGTAATCTTGTCTATTAAGGAACGCTTCCTGCTGCTGTTTTTTTGAAAAATGTTGAATTTTGAGACATGAGTCAGCCGGCATTCCAGATGCTGTTGGTCAGCAACGACCCAAAACTATTGGCGACGTTGTCCAGTGTATTGCACGCGGACAATATTGCCTTTGCCTTGGAACGCCGTGCCGTGGAAGCGCTTCAATTTCTGCGCGCCAGTCCGGTTGACCTCGTGCTGGTTGATTTGGTGTCGTCAAATGAGGAGGGCTTTGAATTCCTGCGCCAGCTCCAGGAAAGTCCGCCGGCAACCTTCACGCTCGTCACCGCGCTTACCGATGAGGACAACACGGTGGACAAATTGCGCGCGTACGACCTGGGGGTGTGCGATTGCATGGGCAAGCCGTTTGAAGCCCTGGTGTTTCGCGCGCGTTTGCGCGCCCATCTGGAAACGAAGCGTCGGCACGATGACCTGGGCCGGCACAACGACAATTTGACCGAGGCCCGTCTCGCCGCCGAGGCGGCCGTGCGCGCCAAATCCGATTTTCTGGCGGCCATGAGCCACGAGATTCGCACGCCGATGAACGGCGTCATCGCCATGGTCAGCCTGCTCCTCGAGACGACGCTGACCGCCGAGCAGCGCAGCTATCTCGAAACGATTCATACCAGCAGTGAATCGCTGCTGGCCATCGTCAACGACATTCTTGACTTTTCCAAAATCGAGGCGGGGAAGCTGGAACTGGACTCGCGGCCATTCAACTTGCGCGCCTGCGTGGAGGATGCGCTCGACCTGCAGGCCGCGCGCGCCTTTGGAAAAAATCTCGATCTGGCGTATCAGATGGACGATGGGATTCCGGTGACCGTCGAAGGCGATTCGCTGCGGTTGCGGCAGGTGCTTGCCAATCTGTTGAGCAACGCCATCAAGTTCACGGAAAAGGGCGACGTGTTCGTTCAGGTCAAATTGCTCTCGATAAAACCGGATGAGGCGCAGAAAAATTCGCTGCTGCACCTGGATTTTTCCGTGCGCGACACGGGCATCGGCATTCAACCGCAACGGCTGGAGCGGTTGTTCAAACCATTCTCGCAGGGGGATGCCTCGACCGCGCGGCACTATGGCGGCACGGGCCTGGGTCTGGCCATCAGCAAACAACTTGTCGAATTGATGGGCGGCAAAATGTGGGCCGAGAGTTCGCCGGGCGCGGGCTCGACGTTCCATTTCACCATCAATTTTCAGGCCGAAACGCAGTCGGCGCCGTTTGCGCAGTCGGGACCGCAACCCAAACTCGCTGATTTGCGGCTTTTGATTGTGGACGACAATGCCACGGTCCGCCGTGTAATTTCCGAGCAGGTGACCAAATGGGGAATGGTTCCGTACAGCGCCGAAGGTCCGCAACAAGCCCTTGAATGGCTTAAAAAGGGGGAACAATACGATCTGGGCGTCCTCGATTTGCAAATGCCCGGCATGGACGGCCTCGCGCTGGCCATGGAAATTCACAAATTACCCGGCGCGGCGATGATGCCGCTGGTGCTGCTCATGCCGTTGGGCCTGCATTCGGATGCGCCCGGCAGCACCCACATCGTGTTCTCCCACACGGTCAACAAACCGGTCAAACCCGCGCAGCTTTGCGAAGTGCTCGTTCGCGCCCTGCTCAGTCCGAAAGCCGCCGCGCGCCAGCAACCGACATCGAAACCCGGGCAACCCCTCACCGAACGATTGCCCTTGCGCATCCTTTTGTGCGACGATAACGCCATAAACCAAAAGGTCGCCGCGCGCATTTTGCAAACCATCGGCTATCAACCCGATCTTGCCGGGAACGGACGCGAAGCACTCGACGCGCTGGATAAAAAGCCGTATGATTTGATTTTCATGGACGTAATGATGCCGGAAATGGACGGTTTGGAAGCCACGCGCGCCATTCGCGAACGACAGAAGGATGGCGCGGCGCATCCGAATTACCAACCCCGCATCATCATTGTCGCCATGACCGCGCAGGCCATGCAGGGCGACCGCGAAAAATGCCTGGCCGCCGGCATGGACGATTATCTCTCCAAACCAATCCTCCCGAAAGACGTTCGCGCCATCGTCGAGCGCTGGGGTCCGCAAGCGACTCCGGCGCCAACGGCCGCGCCGGCGCCAGAAGCCGATGTGCCCCCAGCCGTGCCGGTGCTCAAAACCGACGTGCCTGCGCCCGCGCCGGCGGTCAAAGCCGATGTGCCCGCGCCCGTGCTGGCGCCCAAAACCGACACGCTCGTGCCCGCCGTGGAAGAACCGCCGGTGGAGATGGACATCTTGAACGATTTGACCGACGGTGACGCGGACGGATTGCGCGAACTGGTTGAATTGTTTCTCAAGCAGACCACCCAGCAATTGGCGCAACTGGAAGCCGCCGTGCGCGCGAACAAAGCCGAAGACGTCCGCCGCGTAGCGCACAGTTGCGCGGGCGCGAGCGCCACGCTGGGCATGACGCGGTTCGTGCCGCTGCTCCGTAAATTGGAAAGACAAGGCGCCTCCGGCATGCTGACCAGCGCCACGCAGGTTTACAAAGACACCGCGCGCGAATTCGAACTCATTCAACATTTTTTGGCGGCCCAGTTAAATTCCACCGCGCCGGCACCGGCCGCTGTTCCTTTATGAAAAACACCCCCGACAACGAAATGACTCCGGCGGCATCAACTGCGCCCTCACCCAAAACCGACGCGCCCGCTCCCGCCGTTGAAGTCCTGCCGGTGGAGATGGAACGCTTGAACGAGCTGACCGACGGCGACGTGGACAGCATACGCGAATTGGTTGACTTGTTTCTCAAACAGACCACCCAGCAACTGGCGCAACTGGAAGCCGCCGTGCGCGCGAACAAAGCCGATGACGTCCGCCGCGTGGCGCACAGTTGCGCGGGCGCAAGCGCCACGCTGGGCATGACACGGTTTGTGCCGATGCTCCGTGAATTGGAAAAGCAGGGCGCTTCCGGCGCGCTGACCACCGCCGCACAGGTTTACGAGGAGGCGGCGCGCGAATTCAAGCTCATCCAGGATTTTCTGGCGGCGCAGTTAAATTCCGCCGTGCCGCCGCCGGACGCTGCCCGTTCATGAAAAAAATCCTCATCATCGAAGATGACCAGATTGTTGCGAATGTTTACCGAAACAAGCTCGCCCAGGAGGGTTATCAGGCCGAGGTCGCGCTTGACGGCGAGACGGGCCTGAAGGAGATGCGCACGTTCCAGCCTGATGCCATCGTGCTTGACCTCATGTTGCCGGGAATGTCAGGCGTCGAAGTCATCAGGCAAGTTCGCAGCGAAGCCGATTTTTCCAAACTGCCGATCATTGTTTTTTCGAACACCTATTTGACCAACCTGATCCAGGACGCGTGGAAGGCCGGCGCGACGAAATGTGTCTCCAAAATCAACTGTCCGCCGAAGGATCTGTTGGAACTGATGCGCCGCACCATTGGCGGCGGCGCGGTTTCGCCTGCCCGCCGGGCGACCAAAGACGCGCCGGCGGCCAAACCCGCCACGATTATCAGCGAGGCGGATGCCGAATTTCAGGCCGAGCTGCGGAAAACACTGATTGCCAGCCTGCCCGGCACGCTCGCCGCCTTGCGCACCGGTTTGAAAAGCCTCATCCAGTCCGACACCGAGGTGGCGCGGCTCAAACATATTCACGAACTCTACCGCCGCGTCCATGCGGTCAACGGCAACGCCGGCATCGCCGGCCTGGTTCCCATCGCACACCTGGCCGCCGCGCTCGAGGCCTTGCTCAAGGAACTTTACGAAAATCCGAAAAATATCAATTCCTCAACCGTGCGGACCGTCGCCGCCACCGTGGATTTTCTCGGCTTCCTGTTCGAACGCGGCACCCGGCCTGACAAACAGGAAATCCCCCCTGCCAGCATTCTGGTTGTGGACGACGAGGTCATATCCCGTCGCGCCATCATTTACGCGCTTGAAAAAGCGCAACTCCAGTCCGTCAGCGTCGAAGACCCGAACGCGGCCTTCAAGCTGCTTGCCGAAAATCAATACGATCTCGTGTTTTTGGACGTGGACATGCCGGGCATGACCGGCTACGAACTCTGCGCCAAGCTGCGCAACCTGCCTTTGCACAAGAAGACCCCGGTCGTTTTCATCACCGGCCTCAGCGACTTTGACAACCGCACCAACTCCAAGATGGCCGGCGGCAACGACTTCATCGCCAAGCCGTTTCTTTTCATCGAACTCACCGTCAAGGCCCTCATCCACGTCCTGCGCGGCAAATTGCAGCCGGCCCAATGACCGGAAATCATCCAGCTTCCACCTCCCAACTGATGTCTTCGGAAAGCTAATTTAATGAAAAAAATCCTCATCATCGAAGATGAACAGATCGTTGCGAATGTTTATCGAAACAAACTTGTCGTGGAAGGTTACCTGGCCGAGATCATGCCCGATGGCGAGGGCGGGCTGAAGATGATGCGCACGTTCCAGCCGGATGCCATCGTGCTTGACCTCATGCTGCCCAAAATGTCAGGCGTCGAAGTCATCAAAGAAATTCGCGGCGAACCGGAATTTTCCAAACTGCCGATCATCGTTCTTTCCAACACCTACTCGACCAACCTGATGCAGGACGCCTGGAAGGCCGGAGCGACGAAATGCGTCTCCAAAATCAATTGTACGCCGAAGATACTGTTGGAACTGATGCGCAATGTCATCGGTGGCGGCGAGGCGATTTCGCATGCCCGTCAGAAGACCGAAAGCGCGTCGGGAACCAAGCCGGCCAAGGTTGCCGGCGGGACGGATGCTGAATTTCAGGCCGAATTCCGAAAAACATTCATCGCCAGCCTGCCCGCTACGCTCACCGTCTTGCGGGCGGCTTTGCAAAGCCTCGTCAAGTCCGACGCCGAAGTGGCGCGGCTCGAACACATTCACGAACTCTATGGCCGCATTCACACGATCAACAGCAACGCCAGCATCGCCGGCCTCATCCCGATCGCACACATGGCTGCCGCGCTCGAAGCGTTGCTCAAGGAGCTTTACGAAAAACCGAAAAACATCAACGCCTCAACGTTGCGCACCGTCGCCGCTGCCGTGGATTTTTTTGACTTCCTGTTTGAATGCGGCGCCCGGCCCGAAAAATGGGAAATCCCCCCCGCCAGCATTCTGGTCGTGGACGACGAGGCGCTGGCCTGCCGCACCATCACCTATGCGCTCAAAAAAGCGCAGCTCCAATCCGTCAGTGTCGAAGACCCAAACGCCGCCTTCAAACTGCTTTCCGAAAAGCAATTCGACCTCGTGCTGCTGGACGTGGACATGCCGGGCATGACCGGCTACGAACTCTGCACCAAGCTGCGCAGCCTGCCGATGCACAAGAAAACCCCCGTTGTCTTTGTCACCCGCCTCGACGACTTTGGCAACCGCACCAAATCCATGGTGGCTGGTGGTAATGACTTCATCGCCAAGCCTTTTCTCTTCATCGAACTGACGGTCAAGGCCCTCATTCACGTCCTGCGCGGCAAATTACAGCCGGCCAAATGACCGGAGGTAATCCAGCTTCCGGCGCCTGACTTTCTGATTTTTCGGGGCGTTTATGTTAGTTCTTGCGTCAACAACCTGGCGTGGTTCATGCTTGTTCCATTAAGTCGCATTCGCACGATTATGAAAATAATATCCATTAACAAGGAATTGTCCGACAAACGCAAAGTCGCTTTTCGCACGGAACCGCAGATTGACGCTCCCGTGTTTGAACAGATCCGGCGATTGTTGCAACAGTCGGTGGTGTTAAAAGGTGTGGGCATGGAATTGACCGAAGGCTATCTGGTTGTGATTCATCCCACATTCACGCCGGAGCTGGCCAAAAACGTCAACGAACTTTTGAATGCGGCTGAGAATGCGGTGCGGCAGTCCCGGGAGGATGCCCGGAAAAGGGATGAACTGGAACAGAGTGCAAAAAACCAGGCCATCATGTCGGCAGCCGGTGCGTTCGGAGTGCCCGTCGAGTAATTGGTTCAGCCGTGCCAGCAAAGAAAAACGGGATGATACGCCCATGTCGTTCTGATGAATTTGGGGTGATTTGGGAAATCATCAACGATGCGGCTCAAGCCTACCAGGGGGTCATTCCCGAAGACCGGTGGCATGAACCCTACATGTCGTCTGCCGAACTGAAGGAGCAGATGGAAAAGGGTGTGGTTTTCTGGGGAATGGAGCTGGACGGAAAACTGGCCGGGGTGATGGGAATTCAGCCGGTCCAGGATGTCACGCTCATCCGGCACGCTTATGTGCGCACGAGCTTCCGGAATCAGGGCGTCGGCGGCGATTTGTTGGAGCATCTGCGCGCCTCGACGACCCGTCCGATTTTGATTGGAACCTGGGCGGCGGCAATTTGGGCCGTTGCCTTCTATGAGAAACACGGCTTTCGAAAGGTAACCCCGTCGGAAAAGGATCGGCTGCTCAAAAAGTACTGGTCAATTCCCGAACGTCAGGTGGAAACCTCGGTGGTGCTGGCGGACAATAAATGGTTTGAGATGACTCAATCGGGAGTCCGGTGATTCAATTGATTTTTGTCCGCGCCGCGCGCGTCGTCAGTCAACGGCAGGAGCGCTGAACATTTCCCTGGCAATGACTCCATCGGACACTTTCGTCACCGCACCGGTCATTTGAATCGAGTAACCGTCGCCAATTTTGATTTCAATTTTCCCGCCGGGCATGTGGACGGAAATCTCGCGGTCACACAGGCCGAGCCGGTGCGCCACCGCCGCCGCCGCGCTGCTGCTGCTGCCGCTGGCCAGCGTGTAACCCGCGCCCCGCTCCCAGATTTCAATTTGAATGTTCCGCCGGTCGAGCACCTTCATGAATTGCACGTTGGTGCGATTCGGAAAACGCAGGTGCGTTTCCAGCAGCGGACCCATCTGCCGGGCCAGGTCGGCGCTGATTTTCGGCAGCGGCAGCACGCAATGCGGATTGCCCACGGTGGCCGCGCAAAAGGTGAATTGCTGGCCGCGCAGGTGGATCGGTTCGTTGATGACCTCGCGGCGCGGGCCGGCCACGGGAATTTCGTCGCTCCAAAAGCTGACCCGGCCCAGCTCGACGCGCACAATTTTGCCGCGGTCCAGGACCTCGGCTTGCACGAGGCCGCCGGGCGTTTCGAGGGTAAACTCATTCTGGCGGACCAGTTTCTTGTCCCAGAGGTAACGCGAGAAGATCCGCAGACCATTGCCGCTTTTCTCGGCCTCGCTGCCGTCGGGATTGAAGATGCGGAGTGCGAACTTCGCTTTTTTGGAGGGCAGGGGACCGAGCAGGATGCCATCCGAGCCAACGCCGAAATTGCGATGGCAGATGGTTTTGACCTGCGCGGTCGTCAGCGGCGACGGCAGGTTCTTCGGGTCAATGACAAGGTAATCATTGCCCAGCGCGTGGTACTTGGTGAATGCCCAAAGCATGAGCGGAGCATAGCGCGTCGCGCGCGAAGCGCAAAACAGAATAGTGGCACCGACCTCCGGCCGGTGTGCCTTAGCTTTTCAGTATGGCCTCGATTTCCCGAAGTTCATCGGCGCCGAAAGCCAGATTATTCAAGGCGCCGGCGGCGTCTTCGATTTGCGCGACCCGGCTGGCGCCGACCAGCGCGGAGGTCATACCCGGATGGCGCAACACCCAGGCCAGCGCCATTTGGGCGAGCGTCTGGCCGCGCGCCCGGGCCAGTTTGTCCAGCCGTTTTACCCTGGCGATCTTGTCGGGGGTGATCTGTTCCGGCCGTAAAAAACCGTGCGGTTTGGAAGCGCGCGAACCTTTGGGAATGCCGCGCAGATATTTGTCCGTCAACAATCCTTGCGCCAGCGGCGAGAACGCAATGCAGCCGATGCCTTCCTGCGCGAGCGTCTTCAGCAGGCCGTCCTCAATCCAGCGGTTGAACATGCTGTAGGACGCCTGGTGAATGAGGCACGGCGTGCCCAGCTTGCGAAGAATTTGCACCGCCTGACGGGCCGGCTCCGGCGGATAATTGGAAATGCCCGCGTATAACGCCCGCCCGCTGCGAACAATGAAATCCAGCGCGCCCATCGTTTCCTCCAGGGGCGTGTCGGGGTCGGGCCGGTGGGAATAAAAAATGTCCACGTAATCCAGTTTCAGGCGCTTCAAACTCTGGTCGAGGCTGGCGACCAGATATTTGCGCGAACCCCATTCGCCGTAAGGCCCCGGCCACATCAAATAACCCGCCTTGGTGGTGATGATCAGTTCGTCGCGGTAGGGTTTCAAATCGCTGCGGAAAATGCGCCCGAAATGTTCCTCCGCCGAACCGGGCGGCGGCCCGTAGTTGTTGGCCAGGTCGAAATGCGTGATGCCCAAATCGAACGCGCGGCGCACCATCTTCCGGCCGTTTTCAAAGACGTCAACGCCCCCAAAGTTGTGCCACAGTCCGAGCGAGATGGCGGGAAGTTTGAGGCCGCTGCGACCGCTGCGATTGTAGCGCATGCTTTGGTAACGGGAATCCGAGGGCAAATATTTCATGGTTTTGAAGGACGGAGAATACCGGCGTGCGCGTGAAGCTCAATTCAAAACCTTGGGGTCTTTGTCCTTCACTTGATCGCGTTTCGCTTCGTCCAGATGAAACTTGTGGAGGAAACGATGAGCGGCAGGAGCAAAAACAATTCCAATGCTCGTCAGGAACGCCAGGCCGCTGAACAGCGCGTAGCAACCCGCGAAGATTTTACCCGCATCGCTTTGCAGCGACGACACCGGACCCATGCCGGACAAAATCATCGCCGCATTGACGAAGGCGTCCACCCACGACATGGGTTCAAAGGCGCGATAGCCAATCATTCCGATGCCGAGCGCGACCGCGACGACCAGCAGAGCTACCGCCGCACATCGCGCCATGCGCGCATAAAATTGCCGGCGCGGCAGCAACGGTTTTGAGCGGTGCTCGAACATAAAAATTGGTTTACTTGGATGTTTGCACACTGCCGGTGATTTCCCGCACGTCCTTGATGCCATGCTTCTGCATGAATTCGCGGATACCGGCAATCACCTGCAATGACGTCTGCGGCTCGTAGAAATTCGCCGTGCCCACCGCCACCGCCGTCGCGCCAGCCATCATGAATTCAATGGCATCCGCCGCGTTCTGGATGCCGCCCATGCCGATGATGGGAATCTTCACGGCCTTGGCCGACTCCCAGACCAGTTTGATGGCAATGGGTTTGATGCACGGGCCGGTCAATCCGCCGGTAACGTTCGCCAGTTTCGGTTTGCGGGTATTGATGTCAATCGCCATGGCCGGGTAACTGTTCGTCACCGCCAGCGCGTCGCTGCCGGCCTCCTCCGCCGCACGGGCGTAAGGCGTAATGTTTATGACATTTGGACTCATCTTCGTGATGAGTGGCAGTTGTGTCACTTTCCGGCACGCCGTTACAACCTGCGCGAGCAGTTTCACGTCCGTGCCGAACTGCGCGCCGCCTTCCTTGATGTTCGGGCAGGAAACATTGATCTCCAATGCGCCAACGCCGCCCAGCGCGTCGAACCGTCGCGCCACTTCGGCGTATTCGTCAACCGTGGTGCCCCAGATGTTGATGATGGTGGGCACCTTCAGTTTTTTGAGGAACGGCCAGTATTTCTTGATGAACCCATCCACACCTGGCCCTTGCAAACCGATGGCGTTGATGAGTCCGCTGGCGACCTCAACGGTGCGCGGTGTGGGATTGCCACGAACCGGATGCAGCCGGATGCCCTTCACAACGACCGCGCTGAGCTGGTTCAGGTCGAGGAGCTGCGCGTATTCAACGCCATAGCCAAAGGTGCCGGACGCGACCATGACCGGGTTTTGCAGCTTCAGCTTGCCGATTTGGACGGATAGGTTCATTTTAAGTCGCCGTGACTACAATACTAATACTTCGTAGCGGCTTTCGGCAGAGAGCCGCTGATTTATCATCATAATGACGGCGCTCTGCCGAGCCGCCGCTACGACATCTCCCATAAAACATTTTGTGAGTCAAACACCGGCCCCTCGGTGCAGGTGCGTTGATATTCCCAGCCATCGCCGGTCTTGATGGGAATCACGCACGTCAGGCAGACGCCGACGCCGCAGCACATGTGTTCGTCCATCGAAAGTTCCGCCGGCACCTTGAATTCCTCGGCGAGCTGGCCGACGGCTTTCAACATGCCTGTCGGGCCGCAGGCAAACAGTTTTCGGCCCTTCGTGCGGCGTTTCAATTCGGCCTGCAGCGGTTTCGTCACAAGTCCTTTCTCGCCGAGGCTGCCATCCTCTGTGGTCACACGCACGTCCCAGTCGAGTGCGCGAAATTCCTTTTCGCACAGAATATCCACGCGCCGTCGGCCGCCGACGAAGACGATGCCTTTCTGCGGCGAGCGTTGCGCGAGCAGATACATCGCGGCCATGCCGTAGCCGCCGGCGACGAGCAGGGGAGTCTCGCCGCCGCGCTTCGGCACGGTGAATCCGTGGCCGAGCGGCGCAATCGCGCTGATTTCCTCGCCGGCTTGCATTCGCGCGAGGACTTCGGTGCCTTTGCCAACCGTTTTGTAGAGGATGGAAAACGTTTCGCCCTCAACCTGAAAAATGCTGAATGGCCGCCGCAACAGTGCGTCCTTGAGCGGCAACACACGGACGTGGGCGAACTGTCCTGGTTGGATGAGTGGAGCAATCCGCGGCGCGCGCACCACGAGGCGAAAATAAGAATTGGTATCGCACTCGTTGGAAACAATCTGGACGGTTTGCTCAAGCATTTGATGAAAACCTAATGACTAAACCCGAATGGTGAAAGAAATTTTCAAACGTTTATACAACTCTTTCAGAGTTGTGTTAAGGCATCCCAACGGGATGACAATCATTCAGCCCGGCGTTGCGAGGAACGAGCTACGCCGGGTAACGAACACAAGCCTCCACAACCCTGAAGGGGTTGTATCAATCCCAGACATATCGTTCGTCGAATTCGATCTCGTAACGTTTCAAAAATTCCCGGAATTCGTCCTGAAACGAAACCTTCCGGTGATGTTCCTCCTGTTTGGCGATGTAATCTCTTACCGCCGCGATCTGAGAATGGCAGATGGAGAAAATTCCGTAACCGTTCTGCCACGCGAAATCATGCAGGTCGGAGCCTTTCGTTTTCAGCCAGAGCGATGAGCCGCGTTTGATTTCCTTGACCATTTCCGCTGCCTCACAAGTACGGGAGAGCATGGAAAGAATGTGAGCGTGGTCTTCCACCCCACCGACAATGAGAGGCTGACAGTCCAGATTCGTCAGGATACCGCCGAGATAACGATGCAATTCATCGCGCAGGAGTTTGTCACGCAGAAATGGACGGCGGTCTTTGGTGGAAAAGACGGTGTGAACCAGGATTTTTGCGAGGGATTGGGCCATGCCGCGATAATGCGATAAATTTCGGATTTGATACAACTCTTTCAGAGTTGATGAATTTGTTGGGGACGATTACCCAGCGTAGCCCACAAAGCAGGGCAACGCTGGGCTGGATGAGGGCAATCCCTTCAGGATTGCTTGAAAATGACCCGAGGGAATAACAATCGTTCAACTGGTGACACAGCGGCGGTTGGCTGAAGCGCCATTGTTATGCCTTCTCATCATTTCCCCCACGAAGCAGCGACGTGTAAACCAAATCCACAAAAACCGACCCGAACCAAGGCTCATTCAATGATGGGTTAATCATGTCAAACTTGAATCCACTTGTTCGTAGCCGTGAATAAATGTCGCTCCGCTCTACGAACGAAAGAACCTTCCGCTGATGCTCTGGAGGCAAGATTCTATACTTCTTCCATGTCTCAAAGACGTGCCTGCAAAGTACGGG
This sequence comes from uncultured Verrucomicrobiae bacterium, assembly GCA_963744965.1. GTDB lineage: Bacteria > Verrucomicrobiota > Verrucomicrobiia > Limisphaerales > UBA11358 > UBA11358. Next base: position 39,280 of record CAVUVT010000004.1, on the reverse strand, counting down.
AGACGCTGCAAACCATTCTCCCTTACGGCGGTCAGACGCGAACTGCCGATGACGCTCAACCTCGATCAGTGCATCGCCGGGCTCTAGCGCATCAATGATCAAATCATCAGACGTGCCCGTTCTCAAATTCTGCAGCCTCTTGAGCACATCGGTCGTCCTCCCAATCTTAAAATGTAGACCGGAGTATCGATGCCCTCTGGGCGGAGGGCCTGGCCAAACCAAGGGAACAGCAAGGATGTAATAAATCGTGTCCGCGGCTCCATCCGGAACGCCATCGGCCCACTCGCTCCATCGCTTCGCGGCAGCTTCAGCCGCCGTTTCCGTCGCGTATCTGTCCGTCGTGAAAATGACCGCACCTTAGCCGTCGAAGACTTCCACTAGGTGCTTCCCGGCTGCAGCTTCTTTGTGCATTAGGGTCCGCATTCAGTTTTGACTTAGCTAACATCTAAGCAGGCTGCGAACAATCTGCTTTCCGCAGCCTGATTCTTTCATCTCAGCCCTTGGTCCGGACGACATCAGGCCCAATTCTCATGTCTGGTTGTGGCTGGCCGTCAACGCCGCCGCTCTGTTTGGCCCGAGCTTGTTCGAGAATTTTCCGATACGTGGCGAAGGCGAGCAACGGCCAGGCGTTGCGATAGATGTCGTATTTCAAATAAAACACCTTCGGGAAACCGGTGCCGGTCGTTTCCGCTTCGGTCCACGAGCCGTTGGGGTTTTGCTTGCGAATCAAATACTCGATGCCGCGTTTGAGATGCGGATTGTCCGGGTCATCGAACGCGCACAGACCCATGACGGCCCACGCGGTTTGCGACGCGGTGCTGGGACCGCGGCCTTTGAAAACCGGATCGTCGTAGGTGTTGCAGCGTTCACCCCAGCCGCCATCGGCGTGCTGGACACTTTCGAGCCACGCGCGCGCCTTGAGCAGCCACGGCTGGTTCATGTCCAGGTTCATCGCCCGCAACCCGCGCAACACCTGCCACGTGCCGTAAATGTAATTCACCCCCCAGCGGCCATACCAGGAGCCGTCCTCTTCCTGCTGCTCGCGGATGTAGTCCAGCGCGTCGCGGATCTGGTGATGATCCGGGCTCCAGCCTTCGTAACCGAGCAACTCCAGGATGCGCGCGGTGATGTCGGCGCATTCGGGGTCGAGCATGGCGTTGTGGTCGGCGAACGGGACCTTTTCCAGGATGTTCTTCGTGCAATCCTTGTCGAATGCTGCCCAACCGCCGTCCTTGCACTGGAACGTCATCATCCACCTCAAGCCGCGCTGGAAACATTCGTCGCGCTTTTCCGGGTCGTCCGTCGGGATTTTTCGCAGCGCGAGCAGCACCATCGCGGTGTCGTCCACGTCGGGATTCCACTGGTTGTTGAACTCGAAGACCCAGCCGCTCGGCTCGACGTCGGCCGGGTTTTTGTGAATCCAGTCGCCGCGGAAGCGGATTTCCTTTGTCATCAGCCATTGGGCGGCTTTCTTCAGCGCCGGATGGTTTTCCGGAATGCCGGATTCGTGCAGGCAAATCGCGACGATGGCCGTGTCCCAAACCGGCGAGAAGCACGGCTCGATGCGCACGCTGTCGGCGGTTTCGTGCTCCAGTTTTTTCAACTCGTGCGCGGCGCGGACGACCTGGGGATGGTCGTCCGGATAACCGAGCGCCTTGAGCGCGATGAGCGAATTGAGCATCGCCGGGAAAATTGCGGCGAGGCCATCCGAGCCTTCGAAACGTTCGAGCATCCATTGCTCGGCATTTTTTAGCGCGCGCCGGCGGAAGGGATGGATTTTATGTTCGGCAAACCATTCGGCCAGTTTGTGCAGGCGGTCAAGCCAGAGAAAAAAATTGCGCCACGAAAGGTTTTCCGGGTCGGGCGCCAGTGCGAGGTCGCGTTCGTGGACGCCTTGGGGATAAAGCTCGTCCAGGTCCACCTCCACCGGGCGGGTGGGTTTGAAATGGTTGATGATGGCCAGCGGCACGAGCATGGCGCGCGACCAGTTGCTCATCTCCCAGAAATTGACGTGAAACCATTTGCCGATGAGAATGACCTCGCACGGGATCGTCGGGACGTATTCCCACGAAAAAAGCCCGAGCAGCGCCAGATACAATTTGGAAAACGTGTTCATCCGCGGCACGCCGCCGAGGTTGAGCGCCATTTCGCGCGCTTTCAGCATGCGCGGGTCGGTGACGGGCACGCCGGCGAGTTTGAGCGCGAGATAGGCCTTGATGGTGGCATTCACTTCCGACGGGCCGCCGTAGTAAATGTTCCAGCCGCCGTCGGACAATTGCATTGAAAAGATGTGATTGACCGCTTTGCGCTGCCATTCCTTGTCCATCTTGCCGTTCCAATGGTGATAGGCCACCGTGTCCGAGACGATCGTGGAATCCACCATCAATTCGCCGATCCACCAGCCTTCCGACCGCTGCAAATGGAACAGATTTTTCTGCGCCCGCAGGATGGCGGTTTCCAAATCCCGGACAAAATCCGCTGGCAGACGGGTTGCCGAAGACAATTGCGCCGGTTGAACCCTTGAACTGCTTTCAATCACACTCATACTCTGCGAATTCAGGCCCGGACTGTAAAGGTTTAAGTGCGGGACCGGGCACGGTTTTTTGTTGTGGACAAGTCCGGTCAACTTCCATTATTCAAAGACAGCGTCTGATTTCAAGAGTGGCAACATAACTTATGAGCTACAAGATTGCTCGTTACGGCTGGCTGCCCGATTTGCCGGATCAGCGCGACCATTTTTACGCCGCACCGGTGGAACTGGCCGGCGTATTGCCGGCCAAAGTTGACCTCCGACCGCAATGCCCGCCGGTTTATGACCAGGGCCAGCTCGGCAGTTGCACCGCCAACGCCATTGCCGGAGCCATTGAGTTTGACCGGCTGAAACAAAAGCTGGCTGATTTTACGCCCTTGCGCCTTTTCATTTATTACAATGAACGCGCCATGGAACACTCGATTGATTCCGACAGCGGCGCGCAAATTCGCGACGGCATCAAAAGTGTTGGCCAGCAAGGCGATTGTCCCGAAACCGAATGGCCGTACGTCATCGCCCGGTTCAAGACCAGGCCGACGCTCCGATGCTACGCCGACGCGCTGAAATACCGGGCCGTTTTATATCAGCGCCTGACGCCGATTCTCAGCCAGCTCAAAGGTTGCCTCGCGTCGGGCTGCCTGTTCGTTTTCGGTTTCACGGTCTATGAAAGTTTTGAGAGCGCGCAAGTGGCCCGAACCGGTCACGCGCCGCTGCCGAAATCCGGCGAACGGGCCATTGGCGGCCATGCCGTTGTTGGCGTCGGTTACGACGATGCCCGGCAGTGGTTCATCGTCCGCAACTCGTGGGGCGGCAAATGGGGCATGAAAGGTTATTTTACCTTGCCTTACCCCTATGTGACCGACGACAATCTGGCCAGCGACTTCTGGACAATACGAGTGGTTCAATGATAATCAAATCAACCTGATAAAAACCGATAAAAAATTATGACTCTCACAAAACGTGACCTGGTTGTTCGCATCAGCAATGAAACCGGCCTCGTCCAGCAACAGGTGTTCGACGTGGTTCAAAAAACACTCGACTACATTGCCGAGGCGCTCGCCAAGGGCGACAAGGTGGAGTTGCGCAACTTCGGCGTATTCGAAATCAAAATCCGCAAGGCCCGGGTCGGCCGCAACCCCAACGCGCCGGAAACCGACGTGCCGATTCCCGCGCGGGCGATGGTAAAATTCAAGGCCGGCAAGGAAATGCGGGCCGACGTGCTCAAGCTCACGCCCCCAAAAGTGGTGACGCAAAGTTGATCCCAGCGAATGGCGGTTGTAGCGCCGCGATCTAGGTTTTCAGCCGGTTCATATTGGGGAATTCCCTGACGCAAGAATTACATCTTCCCCGACTGTTCAAAGAGGAGCGGTGGGCTACTATTTTCGTGATTGATGCCGGCAAATTTCAAACCAACTCACCACCAGATTGCTCCGTGATTCATTCCTCGAAGCGTTTCTTGCTGAAGGCGGCAACGTTGTCAGCCGGCGTTCTGTGTTTGCTCTTGCCTCGGGGACGGGCGGCGACCGGCACCATCCAGGACGTTCAGCATGTGGTCATTTTGATGCAGGAGAACCGCTCGTTCGACCACTACTTTGGGTCCCTGAGGGGAGTGCGTGGATTCAACGATCACAGCACCTTGCTGTTCCAAAACGGACTGAATGCCTTTTACCAGCCGCAAGGCACAAATTATGTTTTGCCCTTTCACATAACGGCGCAATGCTTGAATGATGTCGAGCACGATTGGGGGGGCGAGCACGCCGTCTGGAACCTGGGTTGGTGGAACCAATGGGTCGCCGTCAATGGCCCGAGCGCCATGACTTATTACAACCGGAGTGATTTGCCGTTTTATTATGCGTTGGCCGATGCTTACACCATTTGCGACGCCAATTATTGCTCGGTGATGGGGCCGACCTTTCCGAACCGGATCTACCTGTTCACCGGCATGATTGACCCGAACGGCACGGGCGGTGGACCGGCGGTCAACAACAACGTGCCGACCAACGGGTATTCGTGGACGACTTATCCCGAGCGTTTGCAGGCGGCGGGCATCACCTGGAAGGTTTATCGCCGGACCGACGATTGGTTCGGTGATGCACTGCCCTGGTTTGCCCAGTACATGAATGCCGCGCCGGGAAATCCGCTTTACGACCGCGGCGTGGCCACGGTGACCAATGTGGTCTTCGCCTTCCAGCAGGATGTCACCAACGGAACCCTGCCACAGGTTTCGTGGATCATACCATCTTTGGATCTTTCGGAACATCCTTCGTACTCCCCGGCCAGCGGAGAAAATTTTGTCAAGCAATGCCTGGACGCACTGGCGTCCAATCCGGCGGTATTTGGTTCCACGGTCTTCATCATCACGTATGACGAAAACGGCGGTTTTTTCCATCACATCCCCCCTCCGGTGCCTCCGCCGGGCACGACGAACGAGTTTGTGGCTGGCCAACCCATCGGCCTGGGTGTGCGCGTCCCCATGTTTATCATCTCCCCGTGGACGCGCGGGGGCCGGGTTTGTTCCCAAGTGTTTGACCACACCTCAATCATCCGATTTCTTGAAGTCTGGACCGGGGTGCCGGAACCCAATATCAGCGCCTGGCGGCGGCAGGTGTGCGGCGACCTGACCTCGGCCTTAGATTTCACGCACCTGGATACCAGCTATCCTGCTTTGCCCGATGTCGCGCCGGTGAGCACCAACGCAGTCTCCCCCCCGGTGCCTTCGCCGCAGACCACCCCCGTGCAGGAGCCGGGCACCCGGCTGTCCCTGCCCCTGCCTTATCAGCCCAACGCCAACGCCTCGACTGATTGCAACGCGGACCAGTTGAACATCACCCTGACCAACGCTGGAAGCGTGTTCGTGCATTTCGCGATTTACGCCAATGCCAACCGGACGGATGGCCCATGGCAATTCGATGTCGCACCGTACAGTCGGGTCAACGATTCCCTTGCGGTCGCAAACAACAATGGTTTCCCCTATGATTTCAGCGTTTACGGTCCCAATGGTTTTCTGCGCCGGTTTGCCGGGAGCCTCGGCTTGGATTGCAACAAGCTCGAAGTGACCTCCAGTATTGATACCAACGCCGGCACCATCACGCTCACCCTGCAAAATTCGACCGCGGCCAGCGTGAATTTCACCATCACCGATGGCTACGGTTTGAGCGGGCCATGGACCAACAAAGTTTCCCCCGGCGGCCTCGGCACGAATGTTTTTTTCGCCCTCGCCAACAATGGCGGCTGGTATGACCTTGCGGTGACGGCGGATGGCGACCCGCAATTTTTGCGCCAATTGGGCGGACACATCGAAACCGGTTCCGTTACGCCGACGGCAACCAATTCACCCAATGTCACCATTTGGACAATCATTCCACCGGTGACCAATGCCCCGCCTGTGATCCACCTGCCGCCGTTCACCCTGCCTGTCACCATCAACCCGGTCCCGCCTACCAATGTCCTGCAGGTGTTTGGCGTTTCCTACGGCACCAATTTCATGGTCATTTATCCCAACTGGGCCTCCAACTGCGCGATCGATTTCAGGACCAACATCTCCCAGGGTTCCTGGGTCCCGGTGAGCGCCCCGTCAAACATTCTGGGCAACTACATGGTCGTGCCCGTGCCGCTCAAGTCGTCCGCCGGGTACTTCCGCCTGCGGCATTAAAACGGTTGTTTCACTTTTCCCTGCTGAAACCGGCCATTTGTCTTAAGATAGGAACAGCGCGCCGCGCCGCCGGATTTTGAGTCGGACGCCGCGCCACGGCGATATGGCCGAGCTTCCTGCTTTCCTAATTAAAAATTTTTCTTACCATCCCGGCCATGGAACGATTGCCCGGATTCCGCGATTTTTATCCCGAACCGCTTCCGCATTCCGGGGGTGGGGGCATTTGTTGGTTGGACTGAAACCTTGAGGACCAGTGCAATGAATCCCGCACCCTTCAGGAAAATAGCCAACCTGTTTGGTGTGGCCGGATTGTTTCTTCGCTTGGGTGCCACCGCCTTCGGTGGCCCGTCGGCGCACATCGCCATGATGGAACAGGAGGTCGTTGTCCAACGCGGCTGGATTTCGCGTGCGGAATTTCTCGACTTGCTGGACATTGTCAACCTCATCCCGGGGCCAAACTCGGCCGAGATGGCAATGTTCATCGGTTATCGCCGTGCCGGCTGGCTGGGATTCTTGCTGGGTGGTGTTTGCTTCATTCTGCCCGCTGCGTTCATCGTCAGCGTCATCGCCTGGGCCTACGTGAATTTCGGGAAACTGTCGCTGGCGGAAGGGCTGTTCTACGGCATCAAACCCGTCGTCATCGCCGTGGTGGTGCAGGCGATGTGGAACCTGGGGCGCGTTGCGGTCAAAACGCCGTTGCTGGCCATCGTCGGTGCGGGAGCCGCCACGCTGAGTTGTTTCGCCGTCAATCCGTTTTTGATTCTATTGGCCGCTGGCGCATTTATGCTCGTTTTCCGCGCTACGTCACAACCGAAAGGGTCCGTGGCCTGCTTGACGCCCTTGTTGGGAGCAACCTCGAAATTCCGGGTGCTTTCGATGGCGTGGGTGGCATCATCATTCAGCCTCTGGCCCATGTTCCTGTTCTTTCTCAAGGTCGGTTTTGTGATGTTTGGCAGCGGTTATGTGATGCTGGCGTTTCTCCGCACCGATCTGGTCGAACACTGGCATTGGCTGACGGAGAGCCAGTTGCTGGACGCCCTGGCCGCCGGCCAGTTCACCCCCGGACCATTGCTCACCACCGCCACGTTCATCGGGTATGTCTTGGGCGGACCTCAGGCGGCACTCATGGCTACGGTGGCGATTTTTCTGCCGTCGTTCCTGCTGGTGGCCATCAGCGAACCGCTCGTGCCGCGTCTCCGCCGGTCACGCCTGGCCCGTGCTTTTCTTGACGGCGTGAACGTGGCTTTGCTGGCACTCCTGGCCGTCGTCACCTGGCAGTTGGGCCGGATCGCGCTGGTGGATTGGCTGACGGTCTCGTTCGCCGTGGCTGCCGCCGTCTGGATGCTGTGTTTTCGCGTCAATTCCACCTGGCTGATCCTGGGTGGAGCGGCGCTGGGACTGGCCAGGTTTATCTTCCAAGCCGGCCCTTGATCCCGGAACGTGGTGAAAACAAGGAATCCTGGAACACACGAAAACGAATTTTTGATTTCCTGTTTTCCTAATTGAAAATTTTCTTTATTCTCCGGGCATGGAACGTTTACCCGGATTCCGCGACTTTTATCCCGAACCGCTTCCGCATTCCGATGTGGGGAGTGCCGACGCCCGCCAGTTCGTTTTCGACCAATGGCGCGCGACCGCCCGCCGCTACGGCTTTCGCGAATACGACGGCCCGCCGCTGGAACCGCTGGAACTCTTCACCACCAAAAGCGGCGGGGAAATCGTCAGCCAGCTCTACAACTTCACCGACAAGGGCGGACGCGCCGTGGCGTTGCGGCCGGAAATGACACCCACGCTCGCGCGCCTGGTGGCCGCGCACGAACGCAATTACAAAAAGCCCATCAAGTGGTTCGCCATCCCGCAACTCTTCCGTTACGAACGCCAGCAGAAAGGCCGGTTGCGCGAACACTTCCAGTTCAACGCCGACCTCATCGGCGAGACGGACCCGGCGGCGGATGCGGAATTGATTGCGCTGCTGATTGACACGCTGCGGTCGTTTGGCCTGAACGAGTCGGATTTTATCATCCGCCTGAGCAGCCGGAATGCGTGGCAGGAATTCTACCATGCCAAAAGGCGGAAGGCGGAAGGCGGAAACGGAACCAATGGCGAATACGGGTTTTATCAAATCATCGACAAACTGGAACGCACTCCGCCCGAAGAGAGCGAACAAAAACTTGCCGCTCTGGGTTTCTCGCTCGACGGGGTGAACACGTTCATCAAGTCGGGCAAACCGACGGCGGAGTTGCAGAGCATCCTGGACAATCTCGCGGCGCGCGGCCTGCGCGATTTCGTGAAGGTGGATTACCGGGTCATCCGCGGGCTGGCGTATTACACCGGCACAGTGTTCGAGGCGTTCGACCGCAAGGGCGAGTTCCGCGCCATCGCGGGCGGCGGACGCTATGACAACCTCGTCAAGCTCATCAGCGGCGGCAAGGTGAACCTGCCCGCGCTCGGTTTCGGCATGGGCGACGTGGTGCTGCTGGAACTGCTCAAGGCGCGCGGGCTGCTGCCGAAATTCGACGCGAACGTGGACGTTTTTATTTTGATCGAAGACGAAAATCTCCGTCCGCTGTCGCTCAAACTGGTGCAGGACCTGCGCGCGGCGGGATACGCCGTCGAGTATTCAATCACGACTGCCAAACCGGACAAACAATTCAAACGGGCGCAGGAATTGAAAGCCACTTACACCGCGAAGTTCGAAAGCGACTCCTACGTGCGCATCCGCAACCTCAAGTCACGCGAGGAAGTCGTCACCGGCGCGTTCGATGTGGCGAATCATCTGGGATGAAAACCAACCGGGTGCCTGAAATAGCAGGTGGGCTGGTGGGTACGATTATGGATTTGGTCTTGAAATCCATTAGCGATTACTTCAATATACAGTTTAACCCATGAAACCCGTGCGAACCAGTTGGCTTTCATTCTGGTGTGATTGGTTTTGGTTTGGACTCTGCTTTGTGCTGTCCATGACTGTTTCACCTCCAATCTTCGCTGCCGATTTTACCTCCGGCCGGGTGGTGGCTTGGGGCGGAAATGCCAACAACCTGACGAATGTGCCTGCCGGTTTGACCGACGTTGTGGCGGTGGCCGCCGGAGCGGTTCATAATCTGGCGCTCAAGCGCGACGGCACGGTGGTCGCCTGGGGAAAAAATGGCAACGGTGAAACCAATGTCCCGGCTGGATTGGACCAAGTGGTGGCCATCGCCGCATCCGGCTATTTTGCCAATGCTTATGATCACAACCTCGCGCTCAAGAGTGATGGGACCGTGGTCACTTGGGGCAGCCAGAACACCACGCCGGACATTTTTAAACCGGCTGGACTTGCCAACATCACTGCCATCGCCACCGGGCCGGGTCACAGCATGGTGCTTCTGTCAAATGGCACCGTTATCGTCTGGGGTTCCCCGACCAGTCTGACCAATGTGCCGTCGGATTTGAGCAATGTCGTCGCGATTGCCTCCGGCGGACACCATTGTCTGGCGCTCAGGAATGATGGAACGGTGACGGCTTGGGGCGAGAATTCTTCTGGTCAAACCAATGTGCCGGCGGGATTGAATAATGTGATGGCGATTGCCGCGGGCAGCGCGCACAGCCTGGCCTTGCAAAGCAACGGCATCGTGGTCGCCTGGGGCAACAATTCTTACAGCCAGACCAATGTGCCGGTCGGCTTGAGCAATGTAATCGCCATTGCCGCCAGCGGAAACGAATTCGGAAACCACAACCTTGCCGTCAAAAGTGATGGCACGCTGGTCGAATGGGGCAGGGTCTTTAACAATCCGGGTTCCGGTTTTTCCGAAACCCCTCCCGGCAATCTGAGCAATGTTGTCAGTGTCGCCGTCGGCACGTCCGACAGTCTGGCGATCACGGCCAGTCTGACGGTTAAATCGTTTGGGATCGCAAGCCAGAGCCCGGCTGTCCGGTTTCATACGTTTTCCGGACGGCAATATACGGTGGAATTTTCGTCGGCGTTGACGCAGAACAATTGGACCAGTCTTCCGGGTGGCGATGTTCCGGGTAGCGGATACGACACGTCGATCATTGATACGAATACCGCCGGCGTATCGTGTCGGTTCTATCGTGTCCGGCAGGACTAAACCCGATTTGAACCTGCTGGAGAATGGTCGCCGAATCCATTTCCCATCGCATCGCCGTCATCGCCGGCGACATCACGCAACAACGGGTGGAGGCGATTGTGAATGCAGCCAACTCGACGTTGCTCGGCGGCGGTGGTGTGGATGGCGCCATTCATCGCACCGCCGGGCCGGAATTGCTGGTGGAATGCCGCACGCTCGGCGGCTGCGCCACCGGCCAGGCCAAAATCACGCGCGGCTACAAACTTCCAGCCAGATGGGTCATTCATACCGTCGGTCCGGTCTGGCACGACGGCCGGCACGGCGAGGATGAACTGCTCGCGAGTTGTTATCGGAGTTGTTTCGCACTGGTTGAACAGCATGGCATCAAGACCGTGGCGTTTCCATCCATCAGCACCGGCGCGTATGGTTTTCCGATGGACCGCGCGGCGCGGATTGCCGTGCGGGAGACAAAACATTTCCTGGAACGGAACCGGTCGGTGGAGCAGGTGATGCTGGTCTGCTTCGGCGCAAACGCCTTCAATATTCACGAGTTGGCCTTGCGGGAAGTTTGAGTTTGTGGATGCTGCAGCGGCCTGTTAATTTCGTTTCGTGCAAAGACTGAGTCTTCTCAAATTGGCGCCGGTGGTGCTGCTGTTGACCTTGTCGTGCAGTTCGACCAAGGTTGGCGAACCCGGGCGGAAGGGACTGGTGGCGAGCCAAACCCGCCCGTTTGATCCCAAACTTGGTGCGATGCGTCTGCACACGGAGGGAAACCAGATGCTTGATGCCGGCGGAAAACCCGTCTGGCTCTACGGCGTCAACATCGCCTCGCTCGAATGGACCAACGGCGGCGACCACATCGAGGAATCAGTGAACCGCGCCATCAACGATTGGAAGGTGAACCTGATTCGCCTGCCCCTGGCCCAGGACCGCTGGTTCGGCAAAATGACGAATCAAACGGACGGCGGCGCGGCTTATCGCGCGCTCGTGGACAAGCTGGTGGACACCTGCGCGGCGGCGCGGGTTTATATTGATCTGGATTTGCATTGGTCGGATTGCGGCAAATGGATCAAGGAAGGCGGCAAACTCGGCCAGCACAATATGCCGGACAAAAATTCCATCACGTTCTGGCAGGACGTGGCGACCCGCTTCAAAAATCATCCGAACGTGATTTTCGGCCTGTATAACGAGCCGCACGACGTGCCCTTTGCCGTCTGGCGCGATGGCGGGACGGCCACGGACAAACCGGCGCGCTGGAACCCCAGCCAGGCCATAGTCATTTACGAAGCGGTGGGTTTGCAAAAGCTTTACGACACGGTTCGCGCGGCTGGCGCAACCAACGTGGTGACGGTCAGCGGACTTGATTGGGGCTACGATTTGAGCGGCGTGCTGCAGGGTTATGAAATCAAAGGATCAAATTTGATTTATGAAACCCATCCTTACCCAAACAAACCCAACTGGGACAAAAAATTCGGCGATGCCAGCGGGAAATATCCGGTGTATGTGGGGGAATGGGGTTTTGGCCGACGCGACACGAACGGTTTGGTTTATGCCCAAAACCTGATGCAATACGCCAAAAAACACGAACTCCATTGGACCGCATGGGATTTGCACACCACCGCCGGGCCGACATTGATTAAAAACTGGCAGTATGAGCCGACGGTCTTCGGCCAGTTCGTAAAGGAACAACTCGCGGCCTTGGCGGCAGCGCGCGGTTCAAACGAATAAATCCGGTTTCCGAATTGCAATGAAAAAGGCGAGGCCGAGGCCCCGCCCGGGTGAAATTCGTTCACGGACTCAGCCGTTCAAGCCTTCGAGGACCAGCAGGATGAACTTGCATCGTTCGTAGGTGAAAGGCTGGCAGGTTACCCGCAGGTTCGCTTTGGTGCGTTTGCCGTTGCGGCCGAACTTCATTTCCGCCTCATGCCGGACCACGCTGTGGCCCCGCGAGGCGGCCCGCACCGACTTGCGCACCGCACATTCGCCACAGTCCGGACTGCGACCGCATCCCTCCGGCACTTTCAGGGCGTGGATGCAGTTCAGCGCCTCCCCGCACCGTTTCCCGATCAGGAACTGCCGGCTCCGGCCCAGCAGCTTGACGGCCGCCGCGTTGCATTCCAGGATGCACACATCCTCGTTCACCACAAAAACGGGCACGGGCATGGCATCAAACAGCATTCGATGAAATCCCTGGTCCAGAAATTGAACAGCAACGCGGTTCATGGAACCCAGCTTATCAAGCCGGGGCGGGAAGTGAAACAAAAAAGGCGGGGCCGAAGCCCCGCCCGGGTGAAATTGAATCGCGGAATTACTTCGCCGACGCCGCCACGGCTTTTTCCTGCTTTTCATTTACCAGCGTCGCGCCCTTGCCAAGGCGTTTGCGCAGGTAGCTGAGTTTCGCGCGGCGCACCGAGCCTTGGCGTTCGACTTCAATCTTGTCCACGCGCGGCGAATGCAGCGGAAACACGCGTTCCACGCCTTCGCCATAGCTGATGCGGCGCACGGTGAACGTCTCGTTCAGGCCGTGTCCGCGTTTGCCCATGACAACGCCGGAGAAAATCTGGATGCGTTCCTTGTCGCCTTCGACGACCTTGGTATGCACTTTCACCGAGTCGCCGACCGCAAATTTCGCATCGTCTTTGCGATACTGTTCCGATTCAATTTTGTCTTGTAATGCCTGGTTCATAAATTCTTCGTTTTTCGTAGCAGCCGACGCCAGTCGGCTCAAATTTCGTTTGGATTTCAGAGCCGACTCACGTCGGCTGCTACATCAAATCCGGTCTTCGTTCTTTCGTCCGCTGTTTCGCCTGTTCGCGCCGCCATTTCTCGATTTCGGCGTGGTTGCCGGACACCAAAACGTCCGGGACTTTCATCCCGCGAAATTCCGCCGGCCGCGTGTATTGCGGATATTCCAATCCCGGCCTGTCGGGACTGAAGGATTCGTCGTGCGAACTTTCGTCATCGCCCAGCGCTCCGGGCAGCAACCGCGTCACCGCATCAATCACCACCATCGCGGGCAGCGCGCCGTTCGTCAGCACGTAATCGCCGATGGACAGCTCATCGTCCGCCAGCCCGTCCCGCACCCGCTCGTCAAAACCCTCATAATGGCCGGTGACGAGCAGCAAATCTTCCGCTTGCGCCAGTTCGCGCGCGACGGCCTGATTGAACTGCCGCCCGGCGGGCGACAACAAAATCACGCGCGTCTTTTCGCGCTTCAAACTTTCCACGGCTTCAAAGAGCGGTCCCGGCTTCAACAACATTCCCGGTCCGCCGCCGAACGGCCGGTCGTCCACGGTCTTGTGCCGGTCGTGTGTCCAGTCGCGCAGGTTGTGGACTTTCAGGTCCAGCAGACCGGCAGCGCGCGCGCGTTTGACGATGCTTTCGTCGAGCGGCCCGGCGAACATCGCCGGGAACAAAGTGAGCACGTCAATTTTCATCCAACGTGTTGCCGGCAGCTTGCCGGCAAAACCGTTCTGCCAGTAAGAGGCTGGCAGCACATTCAAGCCGGCTTATCTTCGATAATTTCCACCGAACAACGCAGGCCCTGCTTCGCGCTGCCGGCCAGCAACAACGAGCGGATCGCATTAATCGTCACGCCCTGGCGACCGATGATTTTGCCCACGTCCTGCGGGTCCAGCCGCAGTTCATAGACCGTCATGCCGCCGCGCTCCACCGGCGTGATGCTCACCGCGTCGGTGTTCTGCACGAGGCCTTTGACGACATATTCCAGGAACGCCTGCATTGCGCGGAAAATTAAAATCAAGCTGGTGGTGGCGGCACAACCGCCTTGCCCGCCTTCTTGATGAGGCTGGCGACGGTGTCACTCGGCTGGGCGCCCTTGCTGACCCAGTATTGGGCGCGGTCGAGTTTGAGCGTGAAATTATCGCCCGGCTTCAACGGCTGGTACGTGCCGATTTCCTCGATGAACTTGCCGTCGCGCGGACTGCGACCGTCAGCCACCACAATGCGAAACACCGGAGCGTTCTTGGCTCCGACGCGCTTCATGCGAATTTTTACAGCCATATATTTATCAAAAGAGCGCAAACTATACAGGCCGATGGCAGCGGTATCAAGTTCTGTTTTGAACAAAAAAAGGCCGCTTGCCGGCCGCGCCAATCGCTGCTTTGCTGGTGTCAATGAACGGGCCGTATGAGGAAATTTTGGATGGCGGGTCGCTGCCGCGTTCGGCGCCGGGCGCGCGGCACGAGGCGATTTGCGACCGCCTGCACGCGTTGATGACCGCCAGCGTTGCGAACCTGGCCGCCATCCGGCTGCTCGCCTCGCGGGAACAGGTCCGCATCACCCGGACGACGACGCTTTGTCCCGACCTCGCGCTGGTGACGGTGGCCACGGGGAAGCTCTGGCTGGCGGTGGAAATCGTCAGCACGGAAGATCACCGTTCCGACACCGTCATCAAAAAGCAGGTTTACGAGGACATCCGCGTGCCGCGGCTTTGGATGGTGGACCCGCGCTACGACAACGTGGAGGTTTATCACAGCACGGAATGGGGGCTGGCGTTGAAGGGGATTCTGGCCGGCAGCGAAGTGCTGGCCGAGGCGTTGATACCCGAATTTCAAATCGTCGTTGCCGAACTGTTCGCCGCGCAGCCGAAGGCGGGCTGACCCGGGATTAATTTGCTTGAACAAAACCAATAATCGTGGTATCTAATTTTTCAACACCGAACAAACCAACAAACTATGAAAAAATCCATCATGTTTCTAGCGGTCGCCGCCGTCCTTTTGTTGGCGGTTACAACCTCCCGCCTGCTTGCGACGGACGCTGCAAGCAAGGAAGTCACCATCACCGGCAACATGGTTTGCGCCAAATGCACGCTGCATGAAACCGATAAATGCCAGAACGTCGTCCAGGTCATGCAGGACGGCAAAACCGTCAATTATTACCTGACGCAAAATGACGTGAGCAAAAAGGCGCACGACCCCATTTGCAGCGGCGGTTCGGAAAAGGTGACCGTCACCGGCACCGTCATGGAAAAGGACGGCAAGCAGGTGATGACGCCGACCAAGATTGACGTGGTCAAATCCTGATTAATTGATTCCCGCTGAACCGCCGCCGGAGCCTTTCCTCTGGCGGCGGTTGAATTTTACCACGTCGGCGAAAAGAACGCTGGTGCCGCCAAAAATGTCCAGCGCCGAGCCAATCGTCAGATCAACTTTTCCCCCGCCTAGCAGGGTGACCTCCTCCAGATCCGACATTGAATTTGCACCGCCCGCGTAGGTCGTCGGAATGGGCGTCCACCGGCCAAGCAGCTTGACCAGTTCGCGGTCAATGCCACGGCACAGGCCCTCCTTGTCCACGGCATGGATTAAAAATTCCGCGCAACTGCCCGCAAGCTTTTGAAGTGTCTCGGGCGAAAGGGCCACTTCCGTCCACTTCTGCCAGTGGTCGGTGACGACGAAATAATTTTTGCGGCGGCGCCGGCAGCTCAAATCCAGCACCAGCCGTTTTTTGCCGACGGCTTTGACCAGCTCGGCCAGCCGGCTCCAATCCAGGCGGCCTTCGCGAAACACCCAACTGGTGACGATGACGTGCGACGCCCCGCCGTCGAGCCAGTCGCGGGCGTTCCCGGCGTTGATGCCGCCGCCGATTTGCAATCCGCCGGGGTAGGCCGCGATGGCCGCGCACGCTTCACTTTCGTTGCCGGGACCAAGCATCACAACGTGGCCGCCGGTCAGGCCGGCGCGTTGGTAAAGTTCCGCGTACCAGGCAGCGTTGCGTTCGGAGACAAAGTTGGTGCGCAAGCCGGTACCGCCGAGCGAGCCGCCGACAATTTGCTTCACCTTGCCTTCATGCAGGTCAATGCACGGACGGAACATGTGCGCAAACTAGAACTCCACGGGCAAAGTTCCAAGCCCCAAGTTGACCGGGCCGGGCAATCGGGCACGCCGCACGGGCACCGCAAAAAACGAGGGGGCGCATCTTGACACTGCCGCCGGAGCGCCGGGCTCCGGCCCGGCATTACCTGCGCGTTCATGACCACAGCACCTGCCGATTTGGAAATCGGCGTTCCCATTTGCGCGGCCTTGTTTTGGTGGCAGTGTCAAATTGCGCCCGGAACGGGGAACATTACAGTTTACGAATTGCCATTTGCCGGCTTCGCTTCATAATCGGAGTCAACTATGGAAGCCGCTGAAAAGGCAGGACGGCGCGCCTGGTATCCGCTCGTTCTGAGCTTTGCCATTCTGGCGTTGGGAGTTGTCGCCGGCGGCATCTTTTATTACCGGAACTACGAGCGGCATTTCCGCGACGAGGCCGGGCAGCAGCTTTCCGCCATCGCGGAGCTGAAGGTGGACGAACTGGCGCAGTATCGCCGGGAGCGGCTGTGGGACGCCGACGCTTTTTTCAAGAACACAGCTTTTTCCGGGCTGGTGCGGCGCTTGCTCGAACACCCGGAGGACGCCGAAGCGCAGCAGCAGATTCAGGAATGGATTGTCAAATGCACGGCGACCAAGCAGTATGACCTGGGTTGCCTGTTTGACGCGCAAGGGGTCATTCGCTTGTCAGTCCCTGCCGGGCGGCCACCAATATCTTCCTTTGTTTCACAGCACATTCCAGAAGTCTTGCGGTCCGGTCAAGTGACCTTTCAGGATTTCCACCGGAACGAGCATGACCAGCAGGTCTATCTGACGCTGCTGGTGCCCATTCTTGATGGACCGGGCCATAACCAGGCCTTGGGCGTTCTCGCCCTGCGGATTGATCCCAAAACCTATCTCTATCCGTTTCTCAAACGCTGGCCGACGCCCAGCCGGACGGTCGAGACGTTGCTCGTCCGGCGGGACGGCAACGACGCGCTGTACCTTAACGAGTTGAAGTTCGAAACCAGCACCGCCCTCAACCTGCGTATTCCCCTTGAAAACACCAACGTGCCTGCGGTGAAAGCCGTCTTGGGACAGGAAGGCATCGTGGAAGGCAGGGATTATCGCGGGGAGTTGGCGCTGGCGGACTTGCAAGCCGTTCCAGATTCGCCGTGGTTTCTGGTCGCCCGCATAAACGCCGCCGAAGTGTATGCGCCGCTGAATGAGCGGTTGAGGCTGACCATCCTGTTCGTGAGCCTTTTGCTGATCGGCGCGGGCCTGGGCATCAGCGCAATCAGGCGGCGTCAGCGCCTCCAGTTCTATAAAGAGCAGTACGAGATGGCCGAGGCGCTGCGGGAGAGCGAGGAGCGTTTCCGACGGGTCTTCGAGGAAGGCCCGACCGGGATGGCGATGCTCAATGAGGAGTTCCGTTTTATCCAGGTGAACCCGGCTTTCGCTTCCATGCTGGGGTATTCCGGGGAAGAACTGCGAACGATGGCCTTCACTGACATTACCCATCCGGAGCACGTCCAAAACGATGTCGAACAGATGCGCCGTCTGCTGCGTGGCGAACTTCCCGTGTATCGCACGGAGAAACGGTATATCGCCAAATCCGGGAAAGAATTGTGGGGACAGGTGCAGGTGGCTGTGGTCCGAGACGCGGACGGAGCCTTCCGCCATTTTCTTGCGATCATCAGCGACATTCACGGGCGCAAGCAGGCGGAGGAGGAACTGCGCAATTCCCGGGCGCTGTATTTTTCCCTGGTGGAAAATCTGCCGCAAAGCATCTTCCGCAAGGACCGCGACGGGCGTTTCCAGTTCGTCAATGAACGGTTCTGCCGGGGCTTGCGACGGTCCTCCGAGGACATCGTTGGCAGGACGGACGCTGATTTTTTCCCGCCGGAACTGGCGCAAGCCTATCGTAAAGACGATCTCCGGGTCATGGAAACGGGTCAGGTTCTGGACCAGGAAGAAAAACACGTGGGGGCCGATGGCCGGGAATTGTTTGTCCATGTCATCAAGACGCCTCTGCGGGACGCCCAAGGGCGGATCATCGGCGTTCAGGGCGTCTTCTCGGACATTACCGGGCGCAAGCAGGCGGAGGAATCACTACACTACGAACAGACCTTGATGGCGGCCCTGATGGAGAACATTCCCGACGCCGTTTACTTCAAGGATACGGCCAGTCGTTTTCTTCGAGTAAACCGCGCCTTTTCCCGGAAGTTTGGCTTGAGCGACCCGGCGCAGGTAGTCGGCAAATCGGATGCGGATTTCTTCACCGAGGAACACGGCGGCCAGGCGCGGGCTGACGAGCAGGAGATCATCCGCACCGGTCAGCCCTTGGTGAACATTGAAGAGAAGGAGACCTGGCCCGATGGCTCGGAAACGTGGGTGTTGAGCACCAAGCTGCCGCTGCGGGATGACGCGGGGCGAGTCATCGGCACCTGCGGAATCTCTCGCGACATCACCGACCGCAAGCGGGCGGAGGAAACCATCGCCCGCGAACGCCAACTGCTCCGCACCTTGATTGACCGGCTGCCCGAAACTTTTTATATCAAAGACTTGGACAGCCGTTTTCTGGTTGCCAACGAAGCCCTGGCGAAACAATTAGGCAAAGATACTCCCTCCCAGGTTCTTGGCTTGTCCGACGCGGACTTTTTCCCCGCCGGACTGGCCGCTGAATTCCGCGCCGAGGAGATGAAAATTTTTGCTGGAGAGTCATTCATCAACCGGGAAAACACCATGGTTTCCCCGGATGGCCGGGAACGCACGGTGTTGACGACCAAATTGCCGTATCGGGACAGCGAGGGACGGATTTGCGGTCTGGTGGGAATCGGGCGTGACATCACCGAGCGCAAGCAGGCGGAGGAAGCGTTACGCATGAACCAGGAACGGCTGCTCAGGGTGATCATGCAAACCCGCTGCATCCTGAGTTTCGGCCATGCGGAAGGTCCGGCCGACTGGCGGGAACGGGCGTTAAATCCGAAATCGCCGTTTAACTGGGATATTCCAGTGCTAAATGTAGAAGCAGCGCAAAAGATATTGCCGCTGGAACTGGCGGCCGGCGAACAATACGAGAATGCCTGGTTCCGCAGCCGCAATCGTGCCGATTACAGCCAGATGGATTGGAATTCAGGGAACGCCTTTCTGAATGACCTGCCTTTTTACCGCAACGAGTTCCGCTGCACAGACAAAAACGGGGTTGGGCATTGGATGCAGGAGTTTGTGACCGTCCGAAAACTGGCGGAAAATCGCTGGGAGGTTTTCAGCATCGCCACTGACATCTCCGATTTGAAAAGGATCGAAACGGAGTTGCGCGAATCGCAGGCGCTCTATCATTCGCTCGTTGACCAGATGCCCGCCGCCGTTTTTCGCAAGGACGCGAACGGGCGTTTTGTCTTCGTCAATTCCGCATTTTGCCGGCTCAAAGACATGCCGCCGGAACAGTTTTTGGGAAAAACAGCCTCGGAGCTTGAATTAAAGGATGTCGCGCTGGCAACCAAAGGCGCCAGCGACCACGCAAAGATCATGCAAAGCGGCAACCCAATCGAAGACGATGAGATATACTTCTCCGCGGATGGCCAGACACGGAATTATCATGCCGTGAAATCACCGGTTTTAAACTCCGCCGGAATAATTGTGGGCACCCAGGGAATCCTGTTCGATATCACCGAGCTCAAGCAAGCGACGCAACGCATCGCCGATATGTTGAATTTCAACCAGACCGTGCTCCGCGCCTCGCCCGTAGGCATCGTCGCCTACAAAGCTTCCGGCCGGTGCGTTTCCGCCAACGAAACCATCGGGCAAATCATCGGCGGCACACGCGAAGAAGTGCTGAAACAAAACTTCCGCCAGCTCGAATCGTGGAAACAGTCCGGCATACTGGCTGCCGCTGAAGCCGCGCTGGCTGCGCAAGCGGAACGCGACCTGGAAACCCAAATAGTCACCTCCTTTGGCAGGAAAGCCTGGTTCTCCTGCCGTTTGGCGCCGTTCGACTACGAAGGCGAAGCGCATTTGCTCCTCATCGTAACCGACACCACCGAACGCAAGCGGACGGAGGAGGCGTTGCGCTGGAGCGAAACCCAGCTCCAGGTAATCCTCGAATCCACCGCCGATGGAATTATGGCCGTGGACAGCAAGGGGAAGAGGGTGATCAAAGCCAACCGGCGGTTTACCGAGCTTTGGCGGATTCCCCAATCGCTCATGGATGCCGGAGATAACCGCGCCCTGTTGGACTTTGTGCGGAACCAGTTGTCCGATCCGGACGCGTTTTTGAAGAAGGCGCAGTCGCTCTACGGCACGGACGCGGTGGACATGGACACGCTGGCCTTCAAGGACGGCCGCATTTTTGAACGCTATGGTTTCCCGATGATAATGGATGGGGTGGTCACAGGCCGGGTGTGGTCGTTCCGCGACATTACCGGGCGCAAACGCCAGGAAAAGGAGTTGAGCGATAAAAACACCGAACTGGAACGCTTCACCTACACCGTGTCGCACGACCTGAAAAGCCCGCTGGTGACGGTGAAAACCTTCCTCGGCTATCTCGAACAGGATCTGGCCGGTCCGGACAAGGAACGGGTCAAGCAGGATGTGGCCTATATGCACACCGCGGCGGACAAGATGGGCCGGTTGCTCGATGAACTGCTGAATCTGGCGCGCGTTGGCCGCAAAATGAATCCGGCCGAGCGGGTCACGTTCAAGGAACTGGCGCAGGAGGCCGTCCGGCTAGTCGCCGGACGCATCAGCACGGGCGGCGCGGAGGTGCAAGTGGCTGATGCCGCCGTGGTCCTGGAGGGCGACCGGTCGCGTTTGATGGAAATCTGGCAGAACCTGGTGGAGAACGCCTGCAAGTTCATGGGGAACCAGCCCAGGCCGCGGGTCGAGATCGGAGTCGAGAAACGCGCATCGGAAACGGTATTTTTCGTGCGCGACAATGGCGCGGGCATCGATCCGCGTTACCACGACAAAGTGTTCGGTTTGTTTGAGAAGCTCGATCCGAAGGGCGAGGGAACCGGGATGGGGCTGGCTCTGGTCAAGCGAATCGTGGAAATGTATAAGGGACGAATCTGGGTCGAGTCTCCAGGGCTGGGGCAGGGCGCGAATTTCCTGTTCACTTTGCCCGCAGCGATTATCATTGACCCTGAACCATCGTCGTAAAATGAATTGTTATGGGAAAGCCTCCTGTACGTCTGCTGATCGTGGAAGATGAAGCGGCCCACGTTGCCGCGATTCAGCGCGCCTTCGAAACCGACGAAGGCGAAACTCAAATCGAAGTGGTGGGCACCTTGCGGGAATTCCGCCAGCACAGCGCCGACCACCTGCCGGACCTCGCCTTGCTGGACCTGAACCTGCCGGATGGCCGGGCGGTGGAGATCATGACAAACCCGCCCGAGGCCGGCCAGTTTCCCATCATGGTGATGACGAGCTATGGCAACGAGCTGTTGGCGGTGGAGGCAATCAAGGCGGGGGCGCTGGATTATGTCGTCAAGTCCGCGGAAGCCTTTGCGACGATGCCACGCGCGGTGGAGCGCGCCTTGCGCGAATGGAAGCTGCTCACCGAACGCCGGGAGGCCGTGGCCGCGCAAAAGCGCCTCATCGCCCAACTGGAGGAGGCCCTGTCGAAGGTCAAGACCTTGAGCGGCCTGTTGCCCATCTGCTCCGCCTGCAAAAAAATCCGCGATGACCAGGGCTATTGGAGCCAGGTGGAAGGCTACATTCAGGAACACACCGACGCCCGGTTTACGCACAGCTATTGCCCCGATTGCGCCGGGAAGTTTCTCTCGAAAGTGGAGAATGGCAACCCCAATACCCCATGAAGACATTCACCAGCACGCCGCTCCGGGCAGCGGCAGGATTCCTGCTATCCGATGGCAGGTAACAAACAGGCCGCCACCGGCTAAAAAACAAACCATCACCATGAACTCCCCAGGACCAACCGAGCGCCGCGCCGAGTGGGCCCTCCTGCTGATCTTCGCCATCCTGTCATTGGGAATTGTCGTGGGAGGCACCTTCTACTATCGGCACTATGAACGGCAATTCCGCGCCGCAGCCGAGCGCCAGCTTGTGGCCATTGCGGAGTTGAAAGTCGGAGAGTTGGCGCAGTATCGCAAAAGGCGATTGGAAGATGCCTCCATCTTTTTCAACAACACTGCTTTTTCCGGGTTGGTACGGCGCTTTTTCGATCACCCGGAGGACGTGGACGCGCAACGGCAGATTCAGGAATGGACGGTCAGATTCGTGGCGACCGATGAGTATGACCTTGCTTGCGTGTTGGATGCTCAAGGCGTCACTCGCCTGTCATCACCTGTCGGCCTGCCGCCGGTGTCTTCTGTTGTTTCGCAGCGCATTCCTGAAATCTTGCGATTGGGTCAAGTGTCCTTCCAGGATTTCCACCGGAATGAACACGACCAGCGGGTCTATCTGGACATCATGGTTCCCATTTTCGACGAACAGGATGCCAACCGGCCGCTGGGTGTTTTTTATCTGCGCATCGACCCGGAAAGGTATCTTTATCCCTTCATCCAGCGCTGGCCCGTGCCCAGCCGGACGGCCGAGACGCTGCTCGTCCGGCGGGACGGCAATGACGCGCTGTTCCTCAATGAACTGAAGTTTCAGACCAACACCGCCCTCAATCTGCGTATTTCCCTTGAAAACACCAACGTGCCTGCGGTGAAAGCCATCCTGGGGGAGACAAACATCGTGGAAGGCAGGGATTATCACGGGGAGCTGGCGCTGGCGGACTTGCAAGCCATTCCGGATTCTCCGTGGTTTCTGGTGGCGCGCATGGACACCGCGGAAGTGTTCGCGCCAATGAGGGCGCGACTCTGGCAGGTGGTCGTAATGATTTGCGTTCTGCTCTTCGGGTCGTGGGCCTGTGTGGGTCTGGTCTGGCGGCAGCAGCAATCCCGTTTCTACCGGGCGCAGTATGAGTCGGCGGAGGCGCTGCGCCGTTCGGAGGTGAAGTTCCACACGCTTTACGATTCGACCCGTGACGCGGTGATGCTGCTGGACACGAAGGGCTTTTTCGACTGCAACCAGGCGACCTTGGCGATGTTCGGCTGCGCAACCCGGGAGGAGTTCTGCTCGAAACACCCCGCCGATGTGTCGCCGCCAATGCAACCGGATGGCACGGATTCCCGGACGCTGGCCGACCAGCGGACCGCCACAGCGCTGAAAAAGGGCGGCGACCACTTCGAATGGGTGCATAAGCGGGCCAACACCGGCGAGACCTTCCCCGCCGAGGTGCTGCTCAGTGCCATGGAACTGGATGGCAAACCGGTGCTCCAGGCGGTTGTCCGCGACATCACCGGGCGCAAGCGAATGGAGGAAAAGCTCCGCCAGTTGTCACGGGCGGTGGAGCAGAGCCCTGTCTCGATCGTGATTACCAATCACGCCGGTGACATTGAATACGTCAATCCCAAGTTCATCGAGACCACCGGTTACACGCTGGCGGAAGTCCTGGGCAAGAACCCGCGCATCTTGAAATCCGGCGAAATGAGCCCGGAAGGCTACGGAATGCTGTGGCAAACCATCGCGGCGGGAAAGGAATGGCGCGGCGAATTCCATAACAAAAAAAAGAACGGCGAACTCTACTGGGAAAGCGCTTCCATCTCGCCCATCCGCGACCTCGCGGGCCGCGTCACCCATTACGTCGCCGTCAAAGAAGACATCACCGCGCGGAAACAGAACGAGACCGAACGCGATCAACTCATCCGGGACTTGCAAGACGCCCTCGCCAGCGTGAAGTCCTTGAGCGGGCTGTTGCCCATCTGCGCCAGTTGCAAAAAAATCCGCGATGACGAGGGCTATTGGAGCCAGGTGGAGAGCTATATCCAGAAACACTCCGATGCCACCTTCACCCACGGCCTGTGCCCGGACTGCCTCAAGCAGTTGTATCCGGAGCTGGTCGAAGGCGGCCTCGGAGGGCCACCCAAGGAGGCTCCATGACCTTGATCTGGAACCGCGAACGCCCGCCTGACAACCGGCTCAAAAAGTGCTACCTTGAACCATGGAAAACACATTATGATTAAAGGAAGCCCCGTCACCATTCTGCTGGTGGAAGACGACCCGGCGCACGCCGAGATCGTGCGGCGCAATCTGGGAAGTTTTCGCGTGGCCAACCGCATCGTTCACATGGAAGACGGCCAGGCGGCGCTGGACTATCTCTTACGCCATGCCCCCTATGCCAACCCCAAAACCAGTCCCCGGCCGCATCTGATTCTTCTGGATCTGCGCCTGCCCAAGGTGGACGGAATGGAGGTGCTGCGCCAGATCAAGGAAGATGAGGAACTGAAGCGCATCCCGACGGTCATACTCACGACCTCGGGCGCCGAATCGGATTTGGTAAACGCTTATACCCATGGCGCAGGGAGCTACCTCGTGAAACCGGTGGATTTTGAGAAGTTCTCCAAGCTGATGGAAGCCTTCGGCTTCTACTGGCTGGCGTGGAACCGGTTTCCAGAAGACTGAAAGCGGACGAATCCTGACTGCTCATGAGGCGAGCCACAAGACAGTCATCCCGTAGCGGCAGGCATCCTGCCTGCCGTGGTCGGCGGCATTCCGGCCACCAGGCTTCAACCAGGTAAACCGCCGTGAAAAAACATCAACCCATGCTCGTCTTGCTGGTGGAAGATGATCCGGCCCACGCGGCGGCCATCCGGCGCGCCGTCGAAGCCGGCGGGCCGGAATTCGAGGTCAAGGTCGTCGGCACACTGCGGGAGTTCCGCCAAAGCAGCGTGGACCGGTCGCCGAACATCACCGTGATGGATCTGAACCTGCCGGATGGCCGCGCCACGGAGGTGCTGACCTGTCCGCCGGAGGCGGGACAATTTCCCATTTTGGTGATGACGAGTTATGGCAACGAGCAGGTGGCGGTGGAAGCCATCAAGGCGGGCGCGCTGGAATACGTGGTGAAATCCCCGGAGGCCTTCGCCGACATGCCGCATACCATTGCCCACGCCTTGCACGAATGGAACCTGCTCCAGGAGCGCAAGCGGGCGGAGGAGGCGCTGGAATTTAAAAATATCATTTTAACCACGCAGCAGGAGGCTTCCATTGACGGAATCCTCGTGGTGGATGAAAACGGCGAAATAATATCCTTCAACCGGCGGTTCGTTGACATATGGGATATTCCCACGTCCATAGCGGAATCCAAATCGGATGAGCAGGTGCTGCAATCGGTGACGAATAAACTGGTGAGCCCCGAGGAATTCGTCGGCAAGCTGGAACAACTCCACGAGGACCGGAGTGAAATCAGCCAGGATGAGATTGCCCTGAGAGATGGCCGGACGTTCGACCGTTATTCGGCCCCGATGCTTGGCGAAGGCGGGAAGTACTATGGCCGGGTATGGTATTTCCGCAATATCACCGAGCGCAAGCAGGCGGAGGTGGCGCTGAGGGAAAGCGAAGCGAGTCTGACCGCCGCTCAACGAATTGCCCATATCGGCTCCTGGCAGTGGGAAATCCAGAACGACACCGCACACTGGTCCGATGAGATATTCCGGATTTTCGAGCAGGTTCCCGGGAAACTGAAGGAGCACCGAAAACGGTTCGTGGACATGGTCCACCCTGAAGACCGGGAGCGCGTGAGTCAAGCATTGGCTGATGCTGTGAACGGAGTCAGAGAATATAATTTGGACTATCGTCTCCGGTTGCCGGACGGCAGAGAAAAGGTCATTCACGCACAAGCTGAAGTTTTGCGGACTAAGAATGGCAAGGCCGTCATGATGCAAGGGACCGTGCAGGACATCACCGAGCGCAAAAAGGCGGAGGCGGCACTGCGGGAGAAAGACGAATGGTTCAGGACTGTTTTTGAAAATGCGAGCGATGGAGTGTTCTTTCTCTCCCCCAGCGGCGAGATCGTATTGGTCAACAAGTCATTCGCCGCGCTGCACGGTTACAGCGTCGCCGAAATCCTGAAAATAAACCTGAAAGAATTGGCCGCCCCGGAAAGCAGTCGATTCTTTTCGGAACGGATACACCAAATACTGGCAGGGGAAAACTTGACCTTCGAGGTTGACCACTTTCATAAAGATGGGCATGTGGTTCCTCTTGAAGTAACGGCAAACATGGTCACGGTGGGCGGTAAAAAATACATTCTGGCATCTCACCGGGACATCACCGAACGCAAGCGGGTGGAGGCGGCCCTCCAAGCCAGTCAGGAACGGTTGAAACAGATCTTCGAGGCCAGCCCCAACATCACTTCGGTGTTTCGGATGGAGGGTCAGGATTTGCGGCGGACGTGGGTGAGTCCCAACCTTGAACGCCTGTTTGGCTATACCGTTGAGGAGGCCCTGCAACCTCATTGGTGGAGCGCGCATGTGTATCCCGAAGACCTCGCGCGGGTGATTGCCGACTCCGGCCGCATCCTGGCTCGCGAACTCCTGGCTCGTGAACACCTTGTCCACGAGTATCGCTTTCTTCGCCGGGACGGCAGTGTGGTGTGGATTCACGATGAGTTGCGGCTGCTGCGCGGCGCCGCCGGCCAGCCGCACGAGGTGGTGGGCGCGTGGACGAACATCACGGAGCGCAAGGAACTGGAGACACACTTGCTGCGCACGCAGCGGCTGGAAAGCGTGGGCCGGCTGGCCAGCGGCATCGCCCATGACCTCAACAACATCCTTTCGCCAATCCTCATGGTGCCACCGCTGCTCCGCGAGGCCATTAAGGACCCGGAATTGCGTAATATGCTGGACTTGATTGAAACCAACGCCCAACGCGGCAGCGACATCATCAAACAATTGCTCACCTTTGGGCGGGGCATGGAAGGCGAGCACGTGCCCGTGCAACTCCGCGCCCTCGTCAATGAAATGTCAGGCATCATCCGGGAAACCTTCCACAAGAACATCATCGCCCGTCGTGAAACGCCGCCGGATACCTGGCTGGTGAACGGCGACGCCACCCAGTTGCACCAGGTCTTGATGAATCTGTGTGTCAACGCCCGCGACGCCATGCCCGAAGGTGGCACGCTCACCCTCAAACTGGAGAATCACCAATTCGATGAAGCGTTTGCCCGGACGACCCCCGGCGCCCGGCCGGGACGTTACGTGTGCTTGAGCGTGACCGACACCGGACAGGGCATTGCACCGGAGCATCTGGACAAAATCTTCGATCCCTTTTTCACCACCAAGGAACTGGGCAAGGGGACAGGGCTGGGCTTGTCCACGGTGCTGGGGATCGTGCAGAGCCACGGCGGGTTCGTCCAGGTCCATAGCCAGCCCGGGCGCGGCACGCAGTTCAAGGTTTACCTGCCCGCCAGCGAGACGGTGGAAGGCCAGCCAGCCAGTCGGACGAGGCAACCCACCCCGCAAGGCCACGGGGAACTGGTGCTGATGGTGGACGATGAGGAAAGCGTGCGGCACGTCATGCGGCAACTCCTGGAGTGCAACGGCTATCGCATGATCGAGGCGGTGAATGGGTCCGCCGGGATTGCCCATTATGCGGCGCATCAAAAGGAAGTGCAGGTGGTCGTAACCGATCTCATCATGCCGGTCATGGACGGTTCGGCGTTCATCCGGGCATTGCGGCAAAGGAACCCCCAGGTTCGGGTCGTTCTAATGAGCGGACATCAAGTCAAGCCGGACCTGCTCGCCGACCTGGGGGTGTCGGACGAAGCCCGCCTGGCCAAACCATTCAGCGGGGCCATGCTGTT
Source organism: uncultured Verrucomicrobiae bacterium (assembly GCA_963744965.1). Classification (GTDB taxonomy): domain Bacteria; phylum Verrucomicrobiota; class Verrucomicrobiia; order Limisphaerales; family UBA11358; genus UBA11358. The sequence goes on along the minus strand of CAVUVT010000004.1, from coordinate 11,568 downwards.
GCAGACATTGCAACGCGTGCTCCATCCGAAAGCCCCTTCGAAAAATTGAATGTTCAGGGAACGGAAGAGCCGGGTGACAGAAAACCCGCTGCTCGTATCTCGACAAACCGGTACTTGCCACCTTACATTGGCCGCGATGTCTTTGGTTGAACAACCTTTGGTGATTGCCGGGCGGAAGTTCCGCTCGCGGCTCATTATGGGCACCGGAAAATTTTCGTCGCCCGAAGCCATGCGCGACGCCCTCGCCGCCAGCGGCGCGGAAATGGTCACCGTCGCCCTGCGCCGCGCCGATTTGAGCGGCAAAAAGGATCCATTTGCGAACATTCTGGAATTCATTGATCCGAAAAAATTTCTGCTTTTGCCCAATACCAGTGGCGCGCTGAACGCCGAGGAAGCCGTGCGCTTGGCGAAACTCGCCGCCGCCGCCGGTCTGCCGAAATGGGTGAAACTCGAAATCCATCCCGACCCGCGCTATCTGCTGCCCGATCCGGTGGAGACGTTCAAAGCCGCCGAAATTCTGGTGAAGGGCGGTTTCACCGTTTTGCCCTACATCAATGCCGACCCGGTCTTGGCGAAGCGATTGCAGGATGTCGGCGTTGCCACCGTGATGCCGCTCGGCTCACCCATCGGATCAAATCGCGGCATCCAGACGCGCGACCAAATCCGCATCATCATCGAGCAGGCCACGGTGCCCGTTGTCGTGGATGCCGGTCTCGGCTCGCCGAGCCACGCGGCGGAGGCGATGGAAATGGGCGCGGACGCCGTGCTGGTCAACACCGCCGTCGCGGTATCGAGTGATCCGAACCGCATGGCCGTCGCCTTCAAAATGGCCGTTGAAGCCGGACGCGCGGCGTTTGAAGCCGGCCTCGGCGCCACGCAGGAAACCGCCAGCGCCACCAGCCCGTTGACGGCATTTTTGGGTTGAAACCAGGCCACAGATGAAACACAGATAAAGCATCCGCAGATTGCGCGGATATTCGCAGAACGAAATTCTTTAATTTAATCTGCGCGAATCGGCGAAATCGGCGGATAAAATGTGTTTTCATTCGTGTTCAATCGGTGTTTCATCTGGGGCTAAAATAAAATGAGCGCAAAAATTCTGACGGTTTCACGAGCGCGGCAAATCCTGGCTGCCGCGACGAAAACCCGTGTGCTGGTTCTCGGCGACGTGATGCTGGATCAATTCATCTGGGGCGGCGTGTCGCGCATTTCGCCCGAAGCCCCGGTGCCGGTGGTGGAATTCGAGCGCGAAAGCTTCATGCCCGGCGGCGCGGCCAACGTCGCGCGCAATCTGACCGCGCTCAACGTCCCGACGGAAATTTTTGGCGTGATTGGCAGTGACGATGCCAGCCGCCGGCTGAAAACATTGTTGAACGAACAGAAAATCGGCTGCCGCGGATTGGTGACGCACCACGCGCGGCATACCAGTGTCAAAACCCGCGTCGTGGCGCACAAACAGCAAATGGTGCGCATTGACCGTGAAACGCGCGACGGTCTGGATGGCAGGCTGACCGGTCATCTGCTGGCCGGATTCAAAACAAAACTCCCCAAGGCCACCGCCGTCATCGTCGGTGATTACGGCAAGGGCGTCGTGACGCAGCCATTGTTGAACGAAATCAAAACGCTCTGCCGCGTGCGCGGCGTCTGGCTGAGTTTCGATCCCAAGCCGGTACATCATTTGAATTTGAGCAGCCTCTCGCTCATCACGCCCAATCGCAAGGAGGCTTTCGAGCTGGCCAATCTGCCGGATGAAACGCGCCACGCGAACCCGCTGGCCGACAAAAATCTCATGCTCGTTGCGGAACGCCTGCTTAACGAACTGCGCCCGGCCATGCTGCTCATCACGCTCGGCGAACTCGGCATGTTGCTCTGTCAGCGCGGGCAGAAGCCGTTTCATATTCCCACCGTCGCGCAGGAAGTGTTCGACGTTTCCGGCGCGGGCGACACGGTCATTGCCACGTTCACGCTGGCCATCGCGGCGGGCGCGTCGCCGGTCGAAGCGGCGATTCTTTCCAACCACGCGGCGGGCATCGTCGTCGGCAAAATCGGCACCGCCATAACGACACCGGAGGAGTTGCTGAAAAGTTTTAGCCACAGATAAACACAGATGGACACAGATTACGGAACACGGATCTGCGGCCCGCAGCTATTCGAAAACCAAAACCGTGGTGTTGATGCTGCGGCTCACAGAGCCGCGCTCCGAGTGCAATTTTGCATCTGTGATAATCTGTGTTCATCTGTGGCTTTCAAATGAATTCTCCCAAAATCACCGCCGATGCGATTCGCGCCATGAAGGTGCGTGGCGAAAAGATCGCCGCGCTCACGGCCTACGATTTCCCGATGGCGAAGCTGCTCGACGAGGCGGGCATTCCGCTGATTCTGGTCGGCGATTCACTGGGCATGGTCGTGCTCGGTTATCCCGACACCACGCACGTAACGATGGCCGAGATGGAGCATCACGTGCGCGCCGCCGCCCGCGCCAAGCCGCTCGCGTTGCTGGGCGCGGACCTGCCGTTTCACAGTTATGAGACCGCGGCGGCAGCAGTGAAGAATGCAAAAAAGCTGGTCGCCGCGGGCGCGGAATTTGTGAAAGCCGAAGGCGGACGCGAAATCATCAAATCGGTGCGCGCGATTGTGGATGCCGGGATTCCGTTTTGCGGGCATCTGGGCATGTTGCCGCAACACGTGTTGGAGGAAGGCGGCTACCACGTCAAAGGCAAAAACGAACCGGAGCATCAAGCATTGCTGACCGACGCCAGGGCGCTTGCCGACGCCGGCGCGTTTGCGATTGTGCTCGAACTGGTGACGCCGCCGGTCGCAAAGGAAATTACGGCGCGCATTTCCATTCCCACCATCGGCATTGGCAGTGGCGACGATTGTGACGGGCAGATTTTGGTAACGCTGGATTTGGTCGGACTGTTTCCGTGGTTCACGCCGCGGTTCGTGAAGCCGCGGGCGGCCTGCGCGCCGGAAATCAAGGCGGCGGTCACGGCGTGGAAAAATTCCCTTTAGCCGTCATTGGGCGCATCCGCGCACGGCCACCACTGCCATGAGGTTGGAGCGCGGCGTTTACGCCGCTTCATTATCCCTCACCTGCGTAATCAAGGAGTTCCGTGCCTCGAAACAGCCTGAAGGCTCCGCTCCGGGGTAAAGTCATCGCCATCTGGTGTGGCCTGATCTGGATTTGGGTCATGGGGCACCAGATTGTCGGTAGTGCCTCGATTTGAAATTCAACGGTAATCGCCATCGGTAAAAAACCGGTAAAAATAATACGATGCTGTCACAATGAAAACACCGGCAATACTGATAATAATTGTGATCATTTTCCCCCTTTAAATCGCTGACCGTCTTTAATGTTCCCCCAATCTGCTTTTTAGTCAAATTTATTGCTGCCACACCAGATTGGGTGGAAAAAATGAAGCCGCCGGGAAACATAACCAGGGCGGTTAACCGGCGGTGCGTTGGCGTATAACCTCAGGGGTTATTGACAACATAGGCTTTTGGCTAATTAATTCGAGAGAAACTTATTCACAAGGTAAGCTGTGCTGAAAAAGGCGTGTTGGGTGGACGAACAGAAAAACCGCCGGTTAGCCCAAACGGGTTAGCCGGCCCTTTTTGTTCGACGCCTGGTACAATCTAAACACAAAACCTCCAATCGCTTCTGAAAGGACTTCAATAAAGCTAACTTCTTGCCACGCCTTCCCAATAACGGCGGCCAAATAATGCCGCCCGTTTTTTCGCTTTTCTGCCATAAGCAGAAAGCATCTGGCAACGCTTGGAATGCGTAAAGCCCAATTTGTGTGACACAATTCCAGAAAAATCCGGAATATAATTTTGCGTCAGAAACCAGTGATTTTATTGGTTTTTTCAAGGCTTTTTGGGTTTGTGAAAGATACAATCCCGTAATTCATTTGCCTTGGACAGCCAATGTCCAACCCCCTCTGCGAGAATGTCGCGCAAAGAAAGGTTCACTATGACAAATGCGACAGACAATCAATTGGAACTCGGATTCACCGGCATCCGCCCGCGGGCAAACGCGGTCCGGCGCGAAGGGCGCATCGCCCGCGCGAGCTGGTGGTTCAGCCAGATGCGCGGCATCGTGGAGCGCGCGATGGAAGCCACCGGCGAGCCGCGGCCGGAGCAAATCTGGATTCCCGGCGCCAACCGCGAAGTGAAAGTGTGATCATATTTTCGATTTACGATATACGATTTACGTTCTTGGCCACGATTCGTGAGCAGCTCGTAAATCGGAAATCCAATATCGTAAATGAACGGTTCTTCCCTCCCGCACCGCGGGATTCCGTGTCCCTGCGCGGCGACACGAGCGCGCCGGTTATTTCTCCACAACACCCGGATAACCGGCGCGTTTTCTCTTACGGTGGCGGTGGCCTGAAGGTACGGCGATGGGATGGCGATTCTGAGGCGGATGGCGGCGTGGGATTACAGATCGCCTGTTCCGCCAATCTTATGGCCACGTCGGAGGACACCACGCCGTAGCCGAGCTTGCCTTCCTGCCGGTCAGAAGCTCGCCACCAATCCGCCGTGACGTGGCCAAGGTCCTCGTCGTAAGAACGCACAGTGATGTGGTAAACGTCGCCACCAAACTTAAAATTACGACTCGCAATTGATTTTGATGCCATATCGTCTCCTGGTTGGAATTATGGGATTAGCGTAACCATGCTCACTGTCAAGCCGATTGGTTATTATTTTTGTAAATAACTGGTCAAGAACGGCTGATTTCCTGACATCGGCCCAACCCGACGCTGGCCCCCAGTCATCCATGAAACGCAACATGGAATTGATCATCTCATTGACACCGTGGCTTTAGCCCGGTGCGAAACGGCATGGAACAACATCAAACCGTTTCAACGGTTTGCCCTGTTTCGTCGAAGCTGTTGAAACAACTCCGTTTTCACTCTCGCCGGGAATCACCGGGCTGAAGCCGCGGCGCTGATGAGACAGGCCATTCAGGGCATGAAATATCGAAGCTAGGCTGGATAGCTGGCGCGCACAAAATTGCGGATGACGGAAATCTCCTCTTCGCCGGCGACGGTGTGCGCTTTCACGAATTCGTGCCATTCCAGGCGCAGGCCGGCGGCCTGGAGCAACGGAATCTGCCGGCGCACCTTGTCAATCGGAATCATGGGGTCGCTGGTGCCGTGCGTCAGGAGCAGGCGCTGCTGGCGCGCGACGGGCGAAAGTTCCTGCACCAGTTTTTCCGGCTCAAAAATCCAGCCGCTGATGCCCACGATGCCCGCCAGCCGGTGCGGATAATGCAGGCCGGCTTCGATGGCCATCAGGCAGCCTTGCGAAAAACCGCCGAAGATGATTTGTTCCGTCGGAAACCTTTTGGCGCGCAAATCGTCGAGCAGGTCGAACAACAATTTCCGGCTGCGCTGGACGCCGGGAACCATGTTGTCCAAATCGAACCACGAGTAACCGCCGTAGTAATCGTCCGGCGCGTTGACGAGCAGATAATTCAGCCACGGCAGGTTCATCACTTCCGGGAACCAGCGCCAGCCGTCCACACTGTCGCCCAGCCCGTGCAACATCAACATCAGCCGCCGTGAGCCTTTTTCGGCGGCGGGAATCAATTCAGTGTCCAGCATAATCCAAAAGCATGTTTGGACTGCACCATCCCGTCAATGTCCAAACGAATCGAGTTTGATTGGTAGCAGCGGACGTCAGTCCGCTCTGATCTTTCCTGAAACCCCGGCAGAAGTGAGCCGACTCACGTCGGCTGCTACAAACCATCAGAAAAGGACGGATGGTTCATTCTGCGCCGGTCCCGCCGTTTGCCTTTAGCCGCGCGGCTTCCTGGTCCGCCCAATGAATCAATTGCTCACGCTGGCCGGCGGTGAGCCGGGCTTCGGGGTGCAGCAAGGTGTATTTGGCCGGCGGCATTTCCTTGTAATCCACTTCTTCACTCATCCGCTCCAGCCGTTTTGCCGCGCGTTCGGGCAAGGCCCGCGGCCAGTCGGAGAAATTCAGCCGCTCGCGCCCGCGCGAGACATCGTTCGCCACCAGCCACGACACCGGCGCGATGTGGCTGTACCACGGCCATTTGGTTTCGTCGGAATGACAATCGTAACACGCGTGGTGCAGCAGCGTGGCGATTTCCGGCGGCGGCGGGTTGGTGGCCATCAAATCGTGCCCGGCAGCCACCGGCGGGTTCGTGCGCGGCGGGTTGGCCAGTTGCATCAACGCAAACACCCCGACGAACGCAGCGAAAATCCATTTCAATTTTTTCTTCATCCACACAATCGGACGCGCCAGCAATAGGGAAAGTTCCCGCGCGAAGCAAATCCGAAAGCAGGCTTCTTTCGATGGCTGGGTGTTCTGCCGGGAAAATGTGGCCGATGGCATTAGACAGCAGGTCGGTTTTCAATTTCGGTGGGGCGAGCGCCTGTCGCGCCGTAGCCTGGCGAAGGCTGATCCGCGCGAGCCGGCTCGTCGGTAGCCTCGCCCCGCCAAAGCGACCTGCTGCCCAGCCTTGCGTTGCGGTGCGGGGTTGGTAGATTGCGCGGCATCGAACCGCGCCGTTCATTTTCAGCTTCGTTGGCGGAAACCGCATGGGTTTGGTTGGCTCTGGCCGTGGTCTGGTTTGCCCTCTGTTTCCGGTTGGGACACCTGCCGTTGATCGCCCCCGATGAAGGCCGCAATGCCGAGGTCGCCCGCGAAATGAAAGAGTCTGGCGCCTGGCTCGTGCCCACCTACAACAGTCTGGATTATCTGGACAAGCCGGCATTCTATTTCAAAGCCGTGGCCTTCTCGCTCGCGGCCTTTGGCAATAACGAAACCGCGGCCCGCGTGCCGTCCGCGGCTTTTGGGATTGCCCTGGTGGTCCTGGTCTTCATCTTCTGCCGGAAAATTTACGGGACCCGCTGCGGCCTGCTGGCGGTAATCGTCGTCGCCACCACGCCGCTTTACGTGATGAATGCGCGCACGGTCATCTTCGACATGCCACTCGCCTTTTTCGTCTGCGGTGCCATTTTTGCCGGCTACTTGGCGGAAGAAGCGGAAGGCCGGACGCGGCGAAACTGGTATCTGCTCGGAGCTGCCTCGGCCGGCTTCGCCACGCTCGTGAAAGGGCCGATTGGTTTCCTGATTCCCGCACTGGTGCTGCTCATTTTCAATCGCGTCGAAGGCCGGCGCGGCGCGTGGCGGCGATTGTTCTCGCCACTGAATTTGCTGGTGTTCTTTGGCGTCACCCTGCCGTGGTTTGTGGGACTTTGCCTCGCGCACCGGGACTTCCTCCGGTACGGGCTGGTGGAGGAATCCTTTCACCGGTTTACCACGTCGAAAACCTTTAATCGTTCCGAACCGTTCTATTTTTATCTGCTTGTCGTTGCGGGAACATTTTTTCCGTGGAGCCTCTTGCTGCCGGAGGCGGGCCTGGCGATGTGGCGCGAACGCTGGGCGAAACATCGCGCCGACCGGCTGTGCCTCACCTGGACGGTGGTGGTGGTGGTGTTCTTCTCCATCTCCCAATCGAAGCTGCCGGGGTACATCCTGAGCGCGACGGTGGCTTCCGGCATCCTCCTGGCGCGGTTGTTCGATGCGGCGCTGGCGAACCCGAATGGCCGGGCCGCCCGGCTGGTGGGCCGGGCAACAGTGGCGTTTGCCATCGTGTGTTTGCTGCTGGCGGTGGCGGGAGCGGTGATACTGGGCACGTCACAGACGCGCCTGCTGGCCCGACCCATGCGCATCCCGTTATCCGATGCGGCAGGGCTTGGCCGGGCGCTGGTCCCGCTGGTGGTTTCTTTGGCGGTATTCGGTATCTTTGGGATCGTGGCGCGTTGCCGGCGCAGCGGCTCGCTTTGCCTGCTTTGCTTTGCACTGTTCATCCTGGCGGGGGGGAATGCGGGCATGGGTATTATTGATGTGATTTTCGGCGCAAAGTCGGGCCGGCAAATTGCCAGCCAGCTTTCGGCGTTGCCGGCGGGAACGGAACTGGCGTGCTTGGAATGTTTTCCGAACGGGGTGCCGTTCTATTTGCGCCGCACCGCGACGCTCATCTCCCGCGATGGCAGCGAACTGACAAGCAATTACATCATTTATTTCCTGAAAAATGCCCCGCAGTGGCCGAAACAAATCGTGCCGCTGACGGATTTTGATGCCTGGCTGGCATCCCAAAAAACGCCGGTTTACCTGATCGTCCGCGAGGGCAACCGGAGCAAACTGGAAACCATCGCCGCGGCCCGGGGCGCAACGGTGCAAACCCTGGCCATCGGTTATTGGGGCGCGCAACTGCCGGCGCCGGGAGGTCCCTGACTTATGTGCGGCATCTGTGGCAATGTCTCCCTATCCAGCCTGGTGGACCCGGAAGCGGCCCGCCTGCGCGTGGAAGCCATGCTCCAGTCCCTGGCACACCGCGGGCCGGACGACGTGGGCAAGATGGCCACGGAATCGGCGGTTCTGGGCGTGACGCGGCTGGCGATCCGCGGCCTGTCCGATGCCAACCAGCCAATTCTGGATGCCAATAGCGGCGTGGTGGCCGTTTGCAACGGGGAGATTGACAATCATCACGAACTGCGTCGCTGGCTGGCGGAGCGGGGCCGTCCGGTGCAACGGGAGACGGACGTGGCGGTCATCCCGGGTTTGTATCTCGAACTGGGCGAAGCGTTCGTGGGCAAACTCATCGGCGCGTTCGCCATCGCGGTGTGGGATCCGCGCAACCGACGGCTCACCCTGGCCCGGGACCGCGCCGGGGAACGTCCGCTGTTTTACGCGATGAACGGGAGCGAGATCATTTTCGCCACCGAGATTGCCGCCCTGGTCGCGCACAGCCGGTTGCCGGTGAACCTCGATCAAAAAGCGCTGCGAAAATACCTGCAGTTCGGGATTTTCCCATCGCCGGACACGCCGTTCGCTGAAATCCGGAAGGTTGCGCCCGGCGAATGCCTTCAGTTCGACGTGGCGGGCGTCCGCCGGAAATCCTACTGGCGCTGGCAGATTCCGGAGACGACCAAATCTCCGGCGTCGCTCGACGCGTTCGATCAAACGTTCCGCGCTGCCGTCGCCCGCCAAAGCGACGTGGAGGTGGATTTCGGCGTCTTCTTGAGCGGCGGCATTGACTCGTCGCTGGTTTCGGCGGTGGTCCGGTCGCTGCACCCGAAGCGTCCGTTGAAGGCTTACACCCTGCGTTTCGTCGAGGAATCATTCGACGAAGGCGCTTTTGCGGAGGCGGTGGCGAAGCAGTTGAAAATGGAAATGGTGACGGTATGGGTCAAACCCGATGACGTGCGGGACGGGTTGAAATCACTCGTCCGCCTGGTGGGCGAACCGCTGGCGGATCCGGCGTGGATTCCGGCGGCGTTGCTGGCGCGGCGGGCCGCCCAGGACATCAAGCTGGCACTTGTCGGCGAGGGCGCGGACGAATTGTTCGGCGGCTATCCGACTTACATCGGCGCGGGTCTGGCCGAGCGTTTCGCCCGGCTGCCCGGCCCGATCAAGTCGGTTATCCGGCGCGCGGTGGAGGCGCTGCCACCCAGCGAGAAGAAGGTGACGATTTCGTTCCTGCTCAAGCGTTTTGTGCAAGGGACGGACCTGGACGGAATGGCGCGGCACCGGCTTTGGGTTTCCAACATCGCGCCGCCGTTGCTGGCGCGGCTGGGTGTGACGCCGATGGATTTGGAGAACCGCGAGGCGGGCGCGGGCCATTTGCTGGACCGGGTGCAGCGGTGGGATTTGGAGACGCCGCTGGCAGAGGGATTACTCACCAAGGCCGACCGGGCAAGCATGAGTTCGGCGCTGGAACTGCGCGCGCCGTTCCTGGACGAAGCGGTGATGGAATTTGCCCAATCGCTGCCCGTCGGGGAACGGGTGAGGGGATTCAACACGAAGGTTTTTCTGAAACGCTACGCCTTGCGTTACCTGCCGGAGGACATCGTGAACCGGCGCAAGCGCGGGCTTTCGGTGCCCATCGGCCGCTGGCTGCGCGGCCCGCTGCGGGAATGGGCGTCCGCGAGCCTGGAAAGCGGGCGTTTGGAACGGATTGGAATTCACACGTCCGCCGCCCTGGATTTGTTCTCCGAACATTGTCAACGCCGGGCCGACCATGCCCGCGCCCTCTGGACCTTGCTCGTCCTCAGCGAATGGCTGGATTGGGTGGCCACGGAAACCGATTCCCGCGCCGGTGAAAACCCAACGCGGTAAAATTCTTCAGCACCATCAAATTGATCACCCTGCTGGCGGACCCTGATTGGCTGGACGATGCGACAAAAACCATCGGCCAACACTGGCGGCGAAAGAACGCCCAGCGCAATGGCTTGACCACCGAAAAGCCAGTGGATTGATGAAAATTCCGTCACTGGAGGATTACGAACAACGGGCAGCGGCAAAGGTCGAATCGGCAATCACTTTTCACTAGCCCTGTTGCCGATCCAATCAAGTATCAGAAAAGTGCAAGTGAAGAACGGAAACACTCCATACAACGTGTCACTTGCTGAATGGGAATGTCTATCAACCGTCTTGAAAACCGTCAGGCAAAACAGAGCAGCGAGCAGCCATACGATTGCACCGGGAATTGACATTGGAACATAAAACCAGCCCAGGCGTTTGAACCAATTGATTTTTATGGGCTTTGCACTATCCTGAGACTTTCCATTCATCCCCGATTCGCAGAATTACAAGTTTTCCCGGACCTTTTGGTCCCTGACTGGTTTCAGTTTCCGGCAAAACCGTCAGGATGACCCTGTCTGCGGAGACGATCTTTTTGTCAATGATTCTGTATCCCGTTATTCCTTCAACCGTCCGCCTGTTCTCTGCGACGATTTCGTTTTCAGATTTGCGTTGAGCTTCTCTGAAAAGCCCTCCATGAGGAGCCAAAGTGGCCATATATGATTTTGCGTCGCCCTGGCTCATCGCCCAAAATGTTGACTCAAAAGCCGACTCAGGGTCGGCATATCCTGCGAATTGCCACGATGGCTTGGGGAACTCGGTCTGACTGGAAGTAATGGGCGGTAGTTTGTGCCATCGCTTAGGTTGATGGTGAATCATTACGGCAGTTGTTCCGGCCGCCAGAAGTGTCACCCCACCAGCAACGGCGGCGGTTTTCATTTTTGTCCATGTCATAAGTCTCAATGCTCCTTACATGTGGATCAAGGTTCGCAACTTTTTGGCGCTAAAGGTTGAGGAAGTAAACGGGTGCCAGTGCTGCGACGGCGGCACTGGCTTGGTAGCGGAGTGCCGGAACGATTCGTCGGCCTTTTGCGTTTCGCTGGTAAGGTGTCAGTAAAACTGTGAGTGAAAGTAGTGGCGAGTAGTGACAGAGTAGTGGCGAGTTAAAGCAAACAGTGCTTGAAAGCCCAATGAAACCCGCCATTTTATTGGCAATGAATCGGTGAGCTTTGTCCGATTCCGACCCTCGCCTCCAACCTGAACCGCTTGAGCGGCAAGGGTTTTGTGGCGTAGGAGTCCGCAACGGACACCAAAACGGACACCATTTTTCCAACTCCGTAGGAAACCAGCGTAACCGGCGAAATCCGCCGACTACCCGCTAACTCTGCGGATTCCGCCTCAGTTATCCTTGCGATTGCGTGAGCATTATGAAAACACGTTACCGTC
>CAVUVT010000003.1:0-154253 GCA_963744965.1 uncultured Verrucomicrobiae bacterium | reverse complement strand
TCCACTCCAGCATTTGGTGGCAGTTACCAACGCTAATGGAGAAGTTACCCTTGCCTCTTATTGTTCCTGTGGCGCAATGGACTGGATGCGTGACCCGCTTGGGAATTATACACACTATTATTATGACTTGGCCGGACGCCTGACCAGTGTTCAGTATCCAGACGGTTACACCGTCAACAACACCTATAACGCGCTGGACCAGTTGGTGCAAACCAGTGACCCACTTGGCTCCGTTACCAACACCTTCAACCTGCAAGGCTTGCTTACATCGTCAGCCAATGTCGCCGGCATCATTCGTTCCAACAGCTTTGACATTTTGGATCGTCCACAGTCTGCCACCGACAGCCGGGGAGTTGTCACCACGCTGTCTTTCGATGCCATTAACCGCCTCTTGACAAACATTGTCGCCGGAACGCTGACAAACAGTTTTGTGTATTCCACCAACGGCTTGATTCAGGCAGCGGACGGATTGCGAACCAACCTGACGCGGTTCCAGAACAACCCGCTGGGATGGGTGCTGTTCCGCACCAATGCCAACAGCGAAGTCACTCAATTCCAATATGACCCCTCCGGCAATCTCACCAATCTGGTGGACGGCAAACTGCAAAAAACCATTTTCCAATTCGATTCATTCAGCCGCCTGACAAACAAACTGGACAACACGCTAACATCGGCTTTGCAACTGACCTACGATGTCAACAGCCGGATCAAGACCCGCTGGACGCCACAAAAAGGGACAACAACATTCATCCGCGACCCTGTGGGCCGGGTGCGAACCAATAGTTATCCTTCAAACCCGCAGGTGGTTTTTTCGTATGACTTGGACGGGCGGTTGACCAACATGGTGGACGGGCTTGGCTCGACTGCCTTCACCTATTCCCCGGCCGGCCAACTGCAAAATGAAGGCGGTCTGTGGGCGAATGACACTGTGAGTCGCACTTACAACAACCGGCTGCGTTCCAGCCTCGCGCTGGGTTCTCTAAACACTACTTACAACTATGATGCCGCCCATCGGCTGCAGACCATCATTGCCGGCAGCGGAACTTATGGTTACACCTACCATCCTGGTTTTGGTGGAAGTTTTAGTTCGCCGCTGGTTCAAAAAATTTCCCTGCCTTATGGTATGGCCATCACCAATGGTTACGAAGGTGCCGGACGGCTCACCGCCACTGTGCTGCTCAATTCCTCGCTGGCCATTCTGGATTCGCAACAATATGGTTTTGACGCGGACAGCGACCGCACGAGCCAGACTCGTTACGATGGCAGTTTGGTTGCCTACACTTACGACCACATCAGGCAGCTAAAGACGGCAACAGCGAAAGAGTCAGGCGGCGCCGCCAGATTGAATGAACAGTTTGGCTACGCCTATGATTCCGCCGGAAACCTGAATGCCCGCACCAACAACACACTCACGCTCACCTTTGGCGTGAACTCGGTCAACGGACTGACCAACGCGACGCGCAGCGGCACGTTGACGGCGGCGGGCAACACGGCGCAAACCGCGGCCAGTGTGAGTGTCAACAGTCAGGGCGCGGCGCTTTACGGGGACAAGACCTTTGCCACGATTGCCGGGTTGAATCTTGCCAACGGCGCAAATACATTCACTACCGTTGTGCAATATGCCAGCCAGACTCTTACCAACGTCACCGCCTCCCAACTGCCGACGCCCGTGGTTTATCAAAACGATGCCAACGGGAATCTGACCAACGACGGACTGCGGAGTTTCACCTATGATGATGAAAATCAGTTGACAGATGTCACCATTGTCGGTCAATCGAAATCTGACTTCTTCTATGACGGTTTGGGGAGAAGGAGAATCACGCGGGACTACTCATGGAATGGCACTTGGAATCTGACGAATGAAGTTCATTACCTTTACGATGGCAATCTGGTGATTCAAGAGCGGGACGCGAACAACAACGTGCTGGTGACTTATGATCGAGGATTGAATTTAGGCGGCGGGCTGCAAACCGCCGGAGGCATCGGCGGGTTGCTGGCGCGAACGGACATCAAGGGAACTGTCTTTTACCACAGTGACGGGATAGGTAATGTGACTATGCTGGTGGACAGATACCAGACACTTGAAGCGCGGTATCTCTACGATCCTTACGGAAACATCATCGGCAAATGGGGGCCTTATGCCGATGTAAATCGCTACCGCTTTTCGTCGAAGGAATTTCTTCCGCTTTCGGGCCTCTACTATTTTGGTTTCCGATTCTATGATCCAAATCTACAGCGATTCCTAAATCATGATCCTATAGGCGAGCTTGGTGGCATCAATCTGTATCGAGCGGTTGCCAATAATCCGGTCAATCGAATTGATCCACTGGGACTTGAGGCATTCCGTTTATTAACAAGTTTCGTAGATTGTGACGCTCTGGGAGCGGCCATTGGCAACATGGAAGACATGATTGACAAGGCCATTCAATCCATGAGCGACATTAACCAGATGTTTGATAGTGCTGAAAATATGCAAATCACAGCCCTTGGTGGTGAATTTGCTTATGCGGTTATGGGCGGTGCTTCCGCAGCCGGAGAGTTAAGTGAATTCAATGCTACAAGATTTTCAAGGCCGGTATATAACCTTGGAGGTGTAACTTCAGCAATTGTTTTTAATGAAGCTATTTATGCGGGTTTGGTTGATGTTCCTAACACTGCCATCGCAAATTCTACCGGGCTTAATGTCCTAAACCCTGCCGATATGGTGGCTGAAAAAGAAAATGAATTGGGCAACAATATGTCCGAATCAACTTATCAAACGATTCGAGGATTGCAAGGTCAGTTGGCGAATATGATGGATACGTATAAACAAAATTGCCCCTGTAAAAAATGAACACAAAATATCCATACGGGATAGGCCCAACGGGTCGCTGGCTGATTTTTGCTGGTTTTCCATTTTCATTTTGCGCTATATTGTTAGCCTTAACATTGCGCAATGGTCATATTCTAGGCGTTAGTGAAAAATGTTTACCGTATGTTGTTGCCGGAGTGCCATCGGCACTTATGATAGGCGGTATGATTCTATACGGGTTCTTTCCAAAACGACTTATTGTTCCGGTTGGAATTATAGGGTGGGCGATAAGTGTTTCCGTTCTTTGCTGGTTTTTTTGGTTTGGCCCAGGCGCTTTGGGGTATGGGTATCATTGATTAAGATGTTGGGGACACGCCAAAATTGCCCATGCAAAAAATTAATCAGAAATATCCACATGGCATTGGCCCTATGGGGCGCTGGCTTATATTTTCAGGAATTCCTATGGCCATTTCGGCATTATTTTTCGTGTTCACAGAACCGCATCACGCATTAGAACGTGCAGTTGGCGAAAAATGGTTCCCCTATATCCTTGCCGGAGTCCCAGCAACACTCATGATAATTGGCATGGCCATTTACGGTCACTTCCCAAGGCGGCTCATTATTCCGCTTGGAGTTGTTGGTTGGGTAATAAGTGTTACAGTTCTTTGTTGGTTTTTTTGGTTTGGGCCAGGTTCTTTCGGCTATCATAATTGATAAGCCGGTTTGTCAACTCAGTTAACCAAAGGTATTGCCGGAGGCTTTTTCACTCGCAACACCCGGATTGCTTTCGGTCATGGCGGCGAAAGTCGGGATCCCTTCGGATGCCGTCGCTCGGACTTTTGGAAGCAATAAATTTTGAAAAATGAATCGCATTTGTGCTTGAATTGCATAAATATGCGTCTGTTGCTAAGTGGCGGTTCGCTTTTGGGGCATGTCAATTAGGAAATTCGGCGAATCGCCGGCAAGCATACTGACGACACGCTGATTTGCCGACATGCCAAAACGTCGCATAGAACGGTTTTATTACCGGAACGGACGAGTCCGCTTGGAAAACAGGGAAGTGGGAGGGCAGCTTCATGGACTTTGCCGCACTTGGCATTACAACGGCCAACTGGCCGAGGAATTGTCTTATCGCCACGGCAAATTGCACGGCATCAGCCGGCAATGGGATGAAAAAGGGCGATTGCTCGGTTTCTTCACCATGAACCACGGCACCGGCAGACAGCAGTATTGGCACAACAACGGCCGGTTGAGATTGGAAATAAATTCCTTCAACGGCAAATTTTTCGGACGGATGCGGCTTTGGCTGTGGGACGGCACACTGATTCAGGAAACCTTCTACATCAGCAACGTGGACGTGACCCGCGCCGCCTACCTGAAAGCCGCCCGGAAACATCCTGACTGGCCGCAACATGAAGGAGAACCGGCTGAAAAAGTGGTGCGTGACAACCGCAGTCTGCAACGACGGCAGCATGAATTGTTCATCGAATCCCTTTTGGAGAAATCCCATGCCGAAGCCCGGCAATGGTTGAGCGCGGCCAAAAATCCCGATCTTCGCTCGCTCGCAAGGTTTCGCACGGCAAAGGCGGCGCTTCGATTTGTAGAAACGCTATACGCTGCCGGTGCAGAGGCCATCACTGCTGCTGTCATTTATGCGGGCAGACGCGGAAAACAATTTGCCGACCGGCTATTGGTCAAACTGCCGAAGGCGTCGGCAAAGCGGAAGGCGCTGCGAAAGATTTGTCAGGATTTATGCGCCAAACGAGGCGGCGCCTTCTTGCCGGACGAGAAGGATATGGGTGAGAGCCACCTGTTTATCAATCTGGAATAAAGCCGCCGGGACCAACGGGCGGGAACTGAACACGGCGGCTTCGCTAATACCGCTCCGACCCGCCTTCCGTCATTTCCCGCCCGCTCGTCCCTTGCGCGGAATGTTGGAAACGCAGAGGCGTTCGCTTCCGTCAGCAATCGGCGAGCGGCGTTGCGCGCTGGCTCCGTTCCTAATATCGTCTCTACGCCGCACTCCACTTCCCGCTCCCCGCTTGCCGACCGAAGCAGGTTCAACCCGAAGCGACGTGGGATTGGACGCGAAGATGATTCCGAAGGTTCAATCAATTCGGGAACATGCCTAAACCGTCCCCACTGATGACATCAATCTCGTCAAATATAACCTGTCGCGGAACTACCGTGACTTGCAATTGGCCGATGCCTTCATATCCCGACAACGGATCAGGTTCAACAATGTAAGTCCCCGGCGGCAACGCGACCGAGAATGTTCCGTCTTGTGCCGTCTCAAATTTTCCAATCAAGCGGAAATGACGACCTTCTTTGGCAAAGGCCAAAAGCGTGACTTGCAGCGGCACAGCCGGCGAAACTGGAGAGCCGGGCACAAGAAATTGCACAAGTAAAACCTGTCCGGCAATGCCGGAACGATGAGCAGGCCCGCCAGCCAGTGCGTTGAACAGACCGGCAAGAAAAAAAATCGTCAGGACAACCGCGACATTCCATCGCTTGAACATAATGACGAAGTATAAAACTGCTCCACCAATGCAGCCCAGGAAGTGACCGGCCAGACTTGGGACGCGCGGGGCAGTATGTTGCAACTGACCGATGGCGCAGGCCATTTGTCAACCCGCGCTTACGATGCCGCTGGCAACCAAATTACGCTCACCAATCGCAACGGTAAAAAATGGCAGTTCCAGTTTGATGGTGCGAACCGGCTGACCAACACGATCACACCGCGAGGCTACTCGACTTCACTTTCCTTCAATCATCAGGGATTAGTCAGTTCGATCAACGACCAAGCCAATCAGCCCACATCCCTTTATTACGATGCCAAGGGACGCTTGACCAATCGCACGGATAATGTTGCGACCACGCTTTATGGTTTTGATGCCAACGGCAACCGGACGAGCGCAACCGAAAACAGCCAGACGAATTCGTGGACGTATGATGCTTACAACCGCGCTTCCAGTTACAAAGATATTTACGGCAACCTGATTCAATCTGGGATTTCCCATATGGTTTAATGCCCACGAACGGCGTGGGTGGTTTTCGTGATTTTCTGCCTTCTTCATAAGTTTGCAAGTCATTTTTCCAGTCTGACCTTGGTTTTTGTCCGGCGCGGAAGGTGTTTTGACGCCATTGTTGGCTCAAATGCCATTTTTCTTCTGGAGGTGAAGACACCGCCTCCGTTGTTGCCGTGGTTTTCATGTGATTCCTTCCACTTTTCCTCATCCGGTTGCTGCAGCTGGTGATCTCAGCCGTCCAATCCGTTCCAAAATCGTCTGGAACAACTCTCTCGGCACCGCCACTTCCGCCATCTGGAAGATGATCTTCCGGGAATGGCGAACCACCTTCGCCCCGATCTTGATCAGTTTCTCCCGCAACGTCGTCAACGTCCAGTGACGCACCGCTTGGGGCAGCACCGCCTGACGCAGGAAGTTGCCCAAATTGTAGGCCAGCACGAACAGGTGCAGCCGCACCTGATTGTCCACAAAGTCGTGACAAGATAGCCTCGTCCATTTGACGGCGTTCTTGCCTTCCTTGATCCACTGCTCCGCCGTGCCCCGTTGATTATAGAACCGCACCACCCGTTTGGCTGGTCGGGTTAGATTGGTCACGATAAATCCGACCCGAGGAAAAAGTTCGCCATTGTGCCACTCCACCTTTGCCACCACGCGCCGGGCCTGATTCCAACTCTTGGCCTGATACAAAAAACCGGCATACCAGACCACCGGCGCGTTCGAGGGACGCCCCACCGGTCGGATCAGCAGTGGTTCGATGTCCCGCTGCAACGCATCATTGGCCGGCAGACGGATGGCATACTCGAATCCCTCGGCTTCCAAATATTCATACAGTTCCGGGTTGGCAAAGGCGGCATCCGCCCGAAATTTGCGTGGAATATTTTTACCCTGATACCGCGCCACCACCGGTTCCAGCACCGCCCGCCAATCCTTGGCGCTATGCACGTTGCCATCTCGCAGCAGGGACTGCTCCACATCGCCAAACTGATTGAAGCAAAACAGCGGATGGTAGCAGGTGCAGCCGAAATGGCCGTTGAACGCGGTTCCTTCCTGCTCGCCATAGGTCTCGCTCACGGAACTATCCATGTTATAAGATAAAGCGAGTCCCATGAATGACAATATTTTAATTACTCACCAATTCTTCCTTTGTTGAGTAATCACTTCCTGGGCGATTCTCAGTTCCAACCCATACAGCGGGATGCTGCCCGCTTTCGCAGCGATGAAAAGCCGCGTTGATTGACCGACCCGTGCAGCCGTTACTTTCCCCGACAGCGATCACAGACGTGTCTTCAGATTTTCAGCCTCAAATTTCATCGCTTGTGATTCAAGCTGTGTCTGAACCAGGTTCTTTTGTCTTATTCGCGGTCGGATTATTGATCGGCGCGGCAATTTTCCGGCGTCCCCGAATTCACGCCCCATCCTGACCGTTATTTTCTCACGCACAGGAAGCAGCCGTTTTCCTCAACAGCAAGTTGTCCGCACGCTTTTCCGCCGGTGAGCAAATCAGTCGAGACCGCATCACCAACCAGCTTTTCAATTGCGTCGCGCATTGGACGTGCGCCGAGTTTGGGATGAAACCCGCGCCGCACCAGAAACGGCAGGACGGATTCAGTTGGCGTAAGCGCGTGACCTTTTTCCCGCAAAAACTTCAATTCATTTGTCAGCAGCAAACCGGCGATTTCAAGCTGGTTATCGTAGCTCAAACGATTGAAAACCAGTTTCTCGGTGATGCGGGCGAACATTTCAGGGCGCAGGGATTGTTGCGCGCGGGTGAGAACGTGACGCTCCATCGTGGCTTGAGTGGAATGTTGAATGTGCAAAATCTCCGCCGACCCGATGTTTGAAGTAAGCACAATATAGTGCTTGGAAAAATCCAGCGTATCGCCGCTCGCCATTGTCACCCGTGCCGCGTCCAAGATTTGTAGGAACACATCCAGCACGCGCGGATGCGCCTTTTCAATTTCGTCAAAGAGCAAAGTGCCGGAAGGTGATTTGTCATAGGCCATTCCCAGAGTGCCGCGTTCGCCCAGCCGCGCGCCGAGAAGCAGGCCAAGCGATTCTTGAGTTTGGTATTCACTCATGTCGAAGCGGACAAGTTTGTCCGCTCCAAAAAGAAATTCCGTGAAGGCAAGCGTGATCTCCGTTTTACCAACACCCGTCGGGCCGAGGAACATGAAACTGCCGCGCGGACGCGTCGGCTTGGTCAATCCGAGTTCGCCCCGTTGCAGCACGGAGACCACGCGCGGGATGACATGAGCCTGTCCGCGAATGCGCTGGCTCAAAATATTTTCGAGACCTTGCAGCTTCAAATGAAGTGGTGAAGAAGTTTTTTCCATTGTGTCCATTGCGTTTTCCATGTCCCAACCCTGCCAGAACGCCGGGAAAAAGTTGTTATGATTTCATAACAACCTGACATGGCTAAAGAGAGTAAAAAGGAGCGCATGAAAATTATATCTCAAACAACACTGGCGGGATTCACTCCCATCCTGGCACAAACCACGGGCAGCCTTTCATCAGGCGCTTCATCGGCTTTGGGCATCGTGATGCTCATTGGTTTCCTTTTCGGTACACTCTGCGTCATCGGCGGCGGATTCGCCATCCGGCGCGGGGATGCTGATACCGGAAAACTTTCCATCATCGGCGGTCTCATCATTGCGGGCGCGCCCGTCATCGTGAAAGCGTTGTTCACCGCCTTCGGCATCGGCAGTTCAACCGTTGACGTGGGAACATTCCAATGAAAGACGGAATCCGATTCACGGAAACGAACAGCGCCGACGATTCCAAAGGCCGGACATGGGGGTTGGAAGGCGATTTGTTCTGGTTCATGATCGGCGGCGCGTTCGCCTTCGTGATGATTCTGCTGCTTTGCTTCAGTGCGTTAAAAATTAGTTTTTTTGCCTCCCTCATTTTGGCGGCGGTGCCGCTGACGCTTTGCCTCATTTACGTCTTTGTATTTCGTCAGGGGAAACCAACGGGCTATGACATTGATTGTCTCGATTACTGGCTCAACGGCTCCGGCTTTAGTCCTGACTTCCAAAAGCAACCCAAACACCCGCTGAATCAAAGTTAAATCTGATGAAAACTCTCGATCAGGCGCTTACTGATAATCGCAAATCACTTCACCGCTGCTTTGTTCACGATGACAGCAACCCCGTCATTCAAGACCTGCTTTATTGCAGCCTCATGTTTATTGCCGAGGCGACCAAAGCAGCCTGTGGCTGTCGTCCACAATCTTCGAGCAAATTAGCCCTTGAACTAATTGCAAAACGACCCATGCGACTCCGGCTTTACCGAAGCGGGAAAAAAACGAGTCTGCCAACAATTTCACCGCCCACCCCGCGCAATCATGTTTGAAGAATCGCCAAACGGATACTTCATCAACGACCTGATGGTTTTCAATTCGTTGAACGCGGGCGGCTACGTCTCAAAGGGATTCATCTTTGAGCCGCCTGACATGATTAACGCGCAAGTGTCGGAACTGAATGGGTTTCAAGACCAGCTTTCGCTATTGATGCAGTCACTCAACGAGCAGCAACGGCTGCAAATCCAATACTATTGCGATTCCGATTACCGGCATGAACTGTTGCGGTATCAGGCGGAAACCCAAAAAGCGGCCAACGTCTGGACGCGCCGTTCACGCAACGAACGCTTTGAACGATATTGGCGGCTGATGACCGAACGCCGTCTGCGGCGGCAGCGGCTCGTTTTTTATCTTTCAAAGAAAATCGAAACCTCGTCCAAAGGCATCAAATCCGCCGCCGCGCTCACGGAATACTACAATCACCTTTTGGGACAATTGCGGGCGGAGTTTGAGCATACGCACGAGATGCTCACGGAAATTTTTGCCGGACAAGGCGCGCGGATTATTCCGATGAAGGACGCCGACCATTTCCGGCACTACAAAACATTTCTGAATCCCTCACTGGCCGAGCGGTTCGACTACGACCCGATTGACGGTTTTGATCCGCAATCGTCCATTCAGGAAAATTGCTGGCACAGCGAGGGCAGCGGGCAGGCCGATTTCGGTTTTTTCATGGATGGCCGTTACCATTCCATCATCGCCCTGTCCCGCTGGCCGAAGATGACCTACCCGGGAATCATCAACCGGCTCACCGGACTGCGCCTGCTCGATTATACCATCACGGTGAACCTCGACCCGCTTTCCGTCCGCAAGGAAATCTACAAGGAGGAAAAGGAACACGACCGCATTGCCGGCGACTACGCCAGCGAGAAAAAACTTTCGCTTTTGACCGTGATGGACAAGAAGCAAAAGAAAATCTCCGCGCTCATGCAGGGGCATACCATTCCGTTCAAAGTGTTGTTTGCCATCCGCACCTGGGACAAAAGCAAGGAAGGGCTGATTGCCAAAACGACGGCGATTAAAAATGCCATCAACTCCATGAACTCGGCGCAGTATGCGGAAAGCACGCTGCCCAGCACTTCCAAAAAATTATTTTATCAGACCTGGCCGGGCTGGACGTGGAGCAAATACAACGCGCGAAAAATTTACGGCGAGAACCGTTACATCGCCGATATGCTGCCGATTACTTCGACGTTCACCGGCCACCTCGATTCGGCGGAAGCGATTTACGAAGGCCCGAACCAAAATCTGGTCGGGATAAAAACCTTTTCCGGTTCGGCGGGCAATCAGTCGCCACAACACGCAGTTTTGCTGGGCATGAGCGGCGCGGGCAAATCCGTGACGATTTGCGACCTGCTTTCGCAGACGGAAAATTATTACGCCTATACCGTCATCATCGAAGAAGGGCTTTCCTACGGCATCTACACGCAGACGGTTGAGCCGGACGCCAAGCCGATTGTGATTCAGCCGGACGGCGACATCACCATCAATTACCTCGACACGAAGGGACTGCCGCTGACGCCGGATCATCTGGCATCGGCCACCGCACTCGTCGCGCGCATGGTCGGCTTGAGCCAGAGCGAGGACAAACAGATGTTGCGACAAGCGCAAATCGCCAAATACATCAATCTGCTTTACGAAGACGTTTTTCAGGATTGGACGCGCAAAAACGAAAATCAAATGCTGCAAGTGGCGCGGCACGCGTGCGCGCTGGCGCATTATCGCAAAGAGAAGATGCCACCGGGCGCAACGATGCTGGAAGCCTTCGCCGATTTCCGCGACCAGACGAGGTCTGGACTCAATGCGCCCGCGGCGCAGGAATACCTGGCTCAATTTTCCGAAGGCGAAGTGTTGAAATTTTTCAAAGACCCAAACACAGTCAAAGAAGTTCGCAACATCGCCTTCGCTTATTTCAAAACCGACGAGTATCCGACGCACCGGATGTTGCAGGAGCTGATGTCGCTGGACGCGAGTGGCGCGGAGCGCGAACAGATTATTGAGATTTCAACGCTGCTTTTGCCGTGGTGTCGGGATGGCAACTACGGTGCGTTGTTCGATGGCGCAAGCAATCTGTCGCTCACCGGCAAAATCGCCCACTTTGAATTGGGCTACATTCCCGATTCGGCGAAGGAACTGCGAGCCGCCGCCGGTTTTCTCATCACGAACCACGCCCGCAAACACATCATCACGCTGCCGCGTGCGCTGCGAAAAAGGAATGTGTATGAAGAAGTAGCCCGCTTCCTTGACATTCCGGGCGGCGAAGAAATCGTGAAGGAAAGTTACGCGCAGCTTCGCAAGTTCAATTGCTGGAACATTTCCATCGTTCAGCAATATGCGCGTTTCAAACAGTCGCGCATCCGGTCCGCCGTTTTCGGCAACAGCCGGCAGTTCTTTTTGATGCGCCAGAACGACCGCGCCGATCTGGACGACATCGCGCGCGACATCGCCATTCCCGAAATCACGAAGCACACGATTATGAATTACACCCTGCCCGACCATCAGACCGGACAGAAATACTCCGCGTTCACCTATCTGCACGTTGATTCCAACCGTCCGATTTGCGGGACGGCTTACAACTACACTTCCCCCGAAATGCTCTACTGCTCCAGTTCGAGCGGCGAACATTTCGAGAAACGCGCCAAGGAACTGCGCGGCGCGAAAAATGTCACCGAAGGAATTTTAGCCTTTTCCCGCCAACCGCAACCCGTGGAGACCACATGAAATCGTATTACCTCATCTTAATTATTTTTGTCCCGTTACTCGTGACCGGATGCACCGCCGTTCGACCCGTCAGCGACATGGCGCTGGG
Source organism: uncultured Verrucomicrobiae bacterium (assembly GCA_963744965.1). Taxonomy (GTDB): domain Bacteria; phylum Verrucomicrobiota; class Verrucomicrobiia; order Limisphaerales; family UBA11358; genus UBA11358. The sequence goes on along the minus strand of CAVUVT010000003.1, from coordinate 142,266 downwards.
CGCGGGCGGCGGCTTGCTTGCCAATCAACTTTCCAACGGCAACCCAGGCATCACCGCCGCCGGTGCAGCGGGCGGCGTTTTGTTGAGTGAAGGCGGGTTTTATCTCGCGGGCAAGGCGTCGGACAACGCCTACACCACCGGCTACGAAAAGGGCCGGAGCGACGCGGTGAGACAGCAGTATTGGATTTTGATTCACCAGCAACAGCAGCAAAAGACGCTGCCGGAAAACATCAGTTTGTATGCCATTCCCGTCCCCGAACAGACGATTGACGGAACGATTTTGAACCCAACCACCAAATACCTGCGCATCGAAAACTAGCAGGCAAAGCCTGCACACAAATGAAAGGACAGCAAATATGAAAAAACTACTCATCACCATGCTCATCGCCCTGCCGCTGGCGTTCTCCGCCCACGCGCAATGGATTGTTTATGACCCTACCAGCGACATACAACAGATTCTCGACGAAGCCGAGAACATCGCCGAATACGTGGACATGGTGGACAACCAGGTCCAGCAAATTCAACAGCTCACCTCGCAGCTTGAGCAATTGCAGCAATACAACAAAGCCTTTGGCGATCCATCACAGATTCTCAATGTCACCGGTGTCTCCGCGCTGACATCTGATTTGACACAGACACCGCTCGGCCAGACCATTTCGGCGGTTGAAAACGCTTCCGACGGCGTGGCCGCCCTCACCTACGATGCTAATGGCCTTTACCATCAAATCGGCGCGACCTTTTCCACACCGTCGGGAAATCAAATCCAGCGTGAGACCACCGATTACAAACCTTACGAGGCGATCAACAATGCGACCGCAAATTACACGAACGTCACCGCTGCTGTGCTGCAACGCCGGCAGGCGTTGAAGGACGGCATCGCTTCGACCACGGAAGCATTGCAATCGGCGACGACCGCATCCGAAGTGCAAAAACTTACCGGCGTTTTAATCGGCCAGAACGCGGCGCTGGCCGCGACGGACAAGGAAATTGATCAGGCTGTCGCCGTGAGTGTCGAGCAGGACATTGAAAACCGGAACGACGCCCAAAAACAGGCCGCCGCCGAACAGGAGGAACAGAAGGCGGAAGTCGTCGAAACGTTTTCCAATTATCGCACAAATTTTCAACTCAACACCCAGCCGCCGATGTTCCCGACGGGCAACCAATGAAACTGAAAATATTATTGTTCATCGCCGGAGTTGCGATGGCTGGCGGCAGCATCACCGTCCTGGTGGTTCAAGCAAACGCGCGCAAGGTGAAGTTTCAACCGCCGCCGGAAAGCCAGTTGCCAACGGCCATCAGCAATTACAACAGGACTTTCAAGCTCAATACGTCGCCGCCGATTTGGGGGCAGCCACAAAAAGGAGCCACCAATGGAAGCCATTGAACTGCGGGAAACACCCGTCACGGACAAAGGCAAATCAAAAGTGGCGGAGGCAAAGCAGCGTTTTGATCCGACACGAATCTTTGTCCAGAAAGACCGGCTGGTCTGGTTTTGGTTCGGCTTTGCCATGCTCGTGCTCGCTGGCGCGGCGGTTGACCGTTATTTTCTCGTCCAGAGTTTCAAACAGCGCGAACGGGTGGTCGTCATTGACCCGGCCAGCACATTCTATATTTCGCCGCTCTTGAAATTCGAGGAAGCCAAAGAACTCCACGTCCAGCAAAGCACCCTGGCCACCACGGCCTTCCTGGAACGCAACCCAAAAGGATTTGATAACGAGAATTTGTTGAAACAGATGTTTCTCAAACAGGCTTATCTCAAGGCGGCGGCCTATCAAGCCGCCGAAGCCCCCGAATTCAAATCCAAGCAGTTGCATCAGAAAGTGGAAATCAGCGGGATTAACATTCTCAACACGCGCGAGGATGTTGTGCTGACCCAGGTAACCGGCCAGCTTATCCGGGACGGTGTTTTTCAGGACAAACCTTTCACGGAGGCCGTTCCCTTCAAGCTGTCGCTGCGACTGCAACGCAATCCCAACATGGTGCAGAACGGGCGGTTTCCCACGGCCGTAAATGACTTCAAATATGAAACAACTGGCAATTAGTATTTTGATGGGCGTCTGCCTCATCGCGGACGCGAAGGACAAAACCATTCAGGAATATATTCTGGATGAACAGACGGTTTATGCCATTCCGGTTTCGATCAACCGCGTCACGACCATAAGTTTTCCGGGGCCGATTTCGGCGATTGATGCGGCGCAGGTAACGATTGATCCGCAGAAGCCTGCCGCCTTTCTTATCGCCCATACCAAAGGTTCATCATTCCTTTCCGTGCGCGCCGAGGCGAAAAAGGCGACCACCAACGTCAACATCCGGTGGAACAACAAAACGTATGTCATTGAACTGGTTGAAAGCGACGAGCCGCTTTTATCCGTCACGTTTCAAAATGCGCCGGACGCTTCCGCATCGGTGCCAGCCGAGCCGGTGACGCCATTGCGCTTGCTCGCGCTGCTGGACAAGGCCAAAGCCTATCCGCTTCTGAAGGCATACCACTCTGAAACCGTCGCGCAGGTCGAGTATCGGAATTTTGAAAAGGAGCCGCGCATTTTGGATTGCACCAACTATGCGGTGAAAATTGACGAGGTGTTTCGCTTCAATCCCGAAGACACGCTCATTTTTCGCGTGGGCGTGACCAACGAAAGTGACAAGGAACTTCGCTACGCGCCCAACGGTTTTTCATTGCGTGTCGGCGAGCGCACTTATCCGCAGTCCATCAGCGACGCCAGCGGCGTTGTGCCGCCACACGCGGAAGCTCCGGCCTATTTTGCCGTAACCGGCACACCCAACGGCGGGCGCAACGATATGTCCATCAAGAACGATTTCTTTGTGATTCTGGACGCACACACGATTGGATCGGCACTGCCAATCACACCCGTGCCCGTTGAAACTGTCGCACCAAAATTCCCAGGACGCCGCCAATGATAAATCCCCGTAGCGCCATCAATTTTTTTAAAACTCCGGCTGGGGCGTTTCTCTTATTTTGCGTCGTCCTGGCGGTCATCTTCTTTGCCTGCAAACGGTTTTTGCCCGGCGCGACCAAGCCGCCGCCGCTGATTTATTCCACCAAGGCGGCGGCGACCGCCGCCAGCAAGCAGACGATGCAAACTTTTCAAAACACAAACTATTCGCCATTGCCGAATCTTCCACCGGCCACAGCCACGGTGACGACGGACGTGGCTTCGCAACGGGAATCGGAAAGGCAGGTCAATCATGCCCCGCCAAAACCGGAGGTGCTACCCATCAGCCTGTTTGCCGAGACGCCGCAATCGGAACAAAAGTCGTTGAGCAAAAATTATGCGCCGTATGGCCGGTTGATTCCGTGCGAACTGATTGTCACGGTGGATTCATCGGGCATCCAGACGCCCATCATTGGTCTGGTGACGGAAGACATTTATCATAATGGCCGGTTGATCATCCCCGCCGGCACGGAAGTTCACGGCAAGGCGCAGACCGACCGCAGCCGCGAGCGAATTGCCAGCGGCAACAATTGGACGCTCGTTTGGTCGAGTGGCGAGGAATTGCGACTTTCGGGCATCGCCCTCGACCGCGAAGCCGATCCGGGCGGCGACGGCTGGGGCATCACGGACGGCAGCGCCGGCCTGCGCGGGCGCGTTCTCAAAAGTGACGACCTGGCGGAAATAAAATTATTTGCCGCGACCTTTTTGAGCGGAGCCGCGAGCGCATTTACCGAACAGCAAAACACCGTTTATGGCAGCCAGATTGCCCCGACGTTGCAGAACGCTCCGCTCACCGGCGCGCAAAGCGTCATCCAAGCCTACGCAAAGCAGATTTATGATTCGATTCAACGTGACGGTTTTTATGTCCGCGTCCCCGCTGGAAAACAATTTTATATCTACGTCACGCAGACGATTGACGAATCGGATGCCATCATCGGCGGCACGCGCCTGACGCAAAACGATTTTCAATCCGAAACGAATCAACCCACCGCTTCATCGCGGCGTAATTTTCCGCCCGATGCGGCCGCATATCGAAACGGAACCATGCCATGAAACAAATGCTCTTTTTTATCCCGCTGATTTTGCTGTCGGCTTGCGCCAGCAACAAACCCGTCGTGGTGCAAATGCCGCGCTCCGTGCCGGGAACAACCCTGGCCACCGACGACATGGAATCGGTGCGCTACGGCGAGAATCTCAAGGCTTATTCGTTTGGCCGTTACGTTGACCCGAATGACGGCTTGGTGATGCACGAGGCGCACACGGTTTATCGCGTGGAAACGACTGCCAAATGGAATTTTCATCCCACCGCGCCGGTGACTGTTCCGGGCGGGCCGGTGGTCCGCATCATTGATCCGGCGCACAAGGACAGTCCGCTGACGCCCGAAGTCGTTGCGGAAGTGGACCGGCAGAAGGCCGCGACGATGGCGTTGATCGTGCAAGGCCAGCGAATGAATCAAGCGCTCAATCAGCTTTCAAAAACCCTTTCGGTCACGGCGCAGGTTTCCGTGGAAAACGCCCGGCTTAAAAATGAAGTGACCACGACGGAAAAACGCCTGGACGCCCTCGAAGACCAATTTCGGAAAACGCAGACCGAAGCCCCGTTCACAACACCAGCCACCCCTTCTGTGAAGGGGACGAATGATTGGTGACTTGAAAACATCAACAACCAAAACGTATGGAAAAAACAAAACCAAAAACCGCCGCCACTACTCCGGTTCAATACCGTGAAAATCAGCGCACCAATGAAAAAATTGACGCGTGGATCAAGGCCAACCCCGATGGCTTCAAATTCTTCGACGAGATGCCGCATGACCGCGCCGTCCGCAAGCTCGTCTTGAACGAGGTGCAGCGATACGAACGGATGCAAAAGATGAACGCTGGTATCATGCAAAAACTTGAAAACGACCCCGAAGCGAAGCAGGCGTATGAAACGCTTTTGAAGCGCGTTCCCGAAGCCGACCGCGAACGGGCGACCGCTTCCATTGCCCGGCACGTTTTTCAACTTGGCACACCGCGCAACGACCGCGCTAAAACGCAAAGCGCAGGAACTGGAATGCGGGTGGGAGGATAAAATTTGCGCCGGGCAAAGACTTGCGGTTTTTGCTTCGGCTTGGCGTCGCTCCTGGTTCGGCGTATCTCCGCCAAACTTCGCGCCCCCCGGCTTGCAAAAACCGCAAGACTTTGCCCAGATGCGCGCAAGCAACCAATGGCTTGCGATGCCGTCGCTTGAAGTGAACCGCGACCGCATCGCGGAACTACAACAGAAATCGTGTATGTCCATGCCTAAAAAATTGAACGCCATCGGCCCGCAACTGCAAAGATTGCGCAGCCATCAACCATAAAAGGAAAAACCATGTCAGGCCGCCACGATCAAAATCTTATCGGCCCGCTATTGCGGGAATTGCGAAGGAAACAACACTGCACCCAGCAATTATTGGCCGATAAATTGCGTGACCTGGGCTGTCATCAGGGAACCCGCAGTTGGGTGTCGAAGGTGGAAATCCGGCAAATTGCCGTAAAAGATTTCCATCTGGTTTTGCTGGCAGAAGCGTTGGATGTTCACCTGTCCGAATTACTGGAACCGCTTGAACGCCGGCCGGTGAAATAAAAAATGCCGCGCCCGGCCCGTTTGTTTCTGGAAATTTGTTTTAACCTGATGTAATGTCGCATGGCAGCCAAACGACCGAACCAAAATGATGATGGCGGGCAGTTAAACCTGTTTTCATTCAACCAAAATCGTTATGACAGCAATCACACTGACTCAATACGGCAGAATGGCGGAGAAACACTGGCGCGAATTTCGCCCGAAGATGGTGGCGGAGATGGAAGCCAAAGGCATCCTGCAAGAGATGTTGCTGGAGGCGGAGGAGAAAACGGCCAGCGAGATGCACGATCTGACCATGAAGTTTCAAAAGCAAGGATTGACGGCGCAACAGGCGCACGACCGGGCTTGGGAAATGGTGCGGGAGGAATACATCCTGTTGCCGCCGGAAGCGAACGGGAGCGAGTAATCCGCAATCAAAACAATTACCGGATTTCCCCCGCCGATGGCGTTGGCGCAGGCTCGCCCAAGGAAAAGTGCCGCGCCAATCTCGCCGCGATAAAACTGGTTCGCAAACTTCAGGCCGAAAACCGACCGGCCACCCAGGAAGAAAAATCCGCGCTGGTGCGTTATGTCGGCTGGGGCGGACTGCCGCAGATATTCAATCCGGCCACCGACTGGCAGGTCGAAAGCCGGGAACTCATCAAGCTGATCTCCAAAGAGGAATTCCGGCTGGCCCGTGCTTCCACGCTCAACGCCCATTACACTTCCGGCGAAGTCATTGGTGCAATGTATTCCGCTTTGGAACGGCTCGGATTCAACGCGGGACGCATATTAGAGCCAGCTTGCGGCATCGGCCATTTCATCGGCTTCATGCCGGAGTCCATTCAATCGCAATCCGTCATCACCGGCATTGAGCTTGATCCGTTGACGGCGCAAATCGCCAAGACCCTCTATCCCGATGCCGACATCCGCAACGAGGCTTTTGAAAAGGCAAACGTGGCGGATGAATTTTACGACGTGGCAATTTCCAACATCCCCTTTGGCGACTACAAACCATTTGATACCAGGTTCAACAAACAGGGCTTCCTCATCCACGATTATTTCTTCGCCAGAGGACTCGAAAAAGTCCGCCCCGGCGGACTCGTCATGTTCATCACGTCACGCGGCACGATGGATAAAATGGACAACACGCTTCGCAAGTATGTCACCGACCGCGCCGATTTGATCGGCGCAATCCGGCTGCCAAACACGGCTTTCAAGCGCAATGCCAACACCGAAGTCACCACCGACATCATTATTCTGAAAAAGCTGCGGCTGCGGGAAACGGCCAAAGGTGAGAAGTGGGAAAAAGTAATTCCCTACACCAGCCCCAACGGCGAAGTCATTCCCATCAACGAGTATTATTTCAATCATCAGCACATGATGCTGGGCGAAATGCAGTTGAAAGGACGGATGTATTCACGCAACGAACCGACGTTGGTAAGCGACGGCAAAGACATCAAGGAGGCACTGGCCGAGGCGGTTAAACAACTCCCCGCAAAAATCTACGAACCGCTCAATCGTTCACTGGATGTTGCGGGAGCGGAACAATCCATTCCCGCGCCCGGCCATGTCAAACCCAACGCCTACACCCTTCACGATGACGAAATCGCCATCCGCGAGGGCGACAAGCTGGTTCCACTGTCGCATTTGCCGGTTCAAACGAAACTTCGCATTCGCGGTATGATTAAGGTGCGGGATGCCGTGCGCCAATGTCTGCGGACGCAATTGGAGGATGCCGTCGAGGAAGACATTCAACTGGCGCGCGCCCAACTCAACCAGGCTTACGACCGATTTGTCGCGCGTTTTGGTCCGGTGTCAGATCGCGTGAATGCGCTCGCACTTCGCAGCGACCCGGATTTGCCGCTGTTGTTCTCGCTGGAAAATTACGATTCTGAAACCAATAAAGCTGCCAAGACCGCCATTTTCCGTGAACGCACGATTCAAAAGCAGAAGCCGATAACGTCTGTTCAATCACCCAAAGAAGCCGTCATTGTTTCACTGAATGAAAAAGGCCGCGTGGACTTGGAACACATGGCTTCCCTGTTGTCGCGTCCGGCAAAAGACTTTTTGCCGGAACTCAAAGGCGTATTGTTTCTCAATCCCCAAATCCAGGCATGGGAAACCGAAGACCATTATCTTTCGGGCGATGTCCGCGATAAACTTCGCATCGCCGAGGCTGCGAGCCTCACCGAGCCGCGCTTTCACGAAAATGTCGCGGCGCTCAAATCCGTCCAGCCGGAGGATTTGTCCGCGACTGAAATTGACGCGCGCTTGGGCGCGTGCTGGATACCCGTCAAGGATTTTGAAAATTTCGCCCGCGAGTTGCTGGGCGCGGACGACATCAAAGTTTCCTTCATCGTCCAACTTGGCACCTGGACGGTTGGGGCCGGGCCGACCACCAAAGGCTCGGTTGCCAACACGACCGAATGGGGAACGAATCGAGCCACAGCTTTGGAGTTGATTGAGGACGCGCTGAATTTGAGGACGCCGACCATTTACGACAAGGTGAGGGATGGCGGAAAGGAAAAATCGGTGGTCAATGCCAACGCCACCGAGGGCGCGCGGGAAAAGCAGCAGAAAATCAAAGACCGATTCAGGGAATGGATCTGGCAGAACGACGAGCGGCGCGAACGGCTCGTCAAAAAATACAACGAGGAATTCAATGCCGTCCGGCTGCGGACATTCAACGGGGAACACCTGACCTTGCCGGGCGCAAGCCACGCCATCCAGTTGCAACTGCATCAGAAGTCCGGCGTGTGGCGCATTGTGCAAACGCCGAACACACTGCTTGGCCATGTCGTCGGCGCGGGGAAAACTTTCACGATGGTTGCGGCGGGCATGGAATTGAAACGGCTGGGGCTGGCGCGCAAGCCGTTGTTCACCGTTCCCAACCACATGCTCGGCCAGTTCGCTTCCGAACTGCTCATGCTTTATCCGAGCGCGAACATTCTGGCGGCGACCAAGGAGGATTTTGAAAAGCACAAGCGCCGTGAGTTGATGAGCCGCATTGCGACCGGCAATTGGGACGCCATCATCGTCACCCATTCCGGTTTTGAAAAAATCCCGATGTCTGAAAAATACCGGCGCACATTTTTCCAGAACCAGCTCGATGAATTGGAAAGTGCGCTGCGCGAAATCCAAGGGGACAACGACAACCGGCGCACCGTGAAACAACTGGAATCCGCCAAGAAAAAACTGGAAACCAGATTGGAATTGCTTTCCGCCGCCGAAAAAAAGGACGACACCCTCACGTTTGAAGAACTTGGCATTGACCGGCTGTTCGTGGACGAAGCGCACTATTTCAAAAATTTATTTTATATCTCGAAGATGACGCGCATTGCCGGACTCCCGCAAACGTCGTCCGAACGCGCCTTCGATATGCTTTTGAAGACCCGCTACATTCAGGAGATCAACGGCGGCGGCGGCGTGGTGTTCGCCACGGGAACACCGATTGCCAACAGCGTGGCCGAAATGTTCACGATGCAGCGGTATCTGCAAACGGGAACACTCAACAAACAAAAGCTGCATCATTTCGATTCCTGGGCGGCAACCTTTGGCGAGCCGGTCACGGCAATGGAACTTGCGCCCGACGGCGCAGGCTACCGCCTCAACACGCGCTTTGCGCGTTTCATCAACGTGCCGGAACTGATGCAGATGTTTTGTCAGGTTGCCGACATCCAGACCGCCGCCACCCTGAAATTGCCCGTGCCGGAACTTCAAACAGGCAAGCCGATGATTGTTCGTTCGCCGGCCACGCCGGAACTGAAAGAAATCGTAAAAGGGCTGGTCGCCCGTGCCGACGCCATCCGCAGCGGACGGGTTTCACCCACGGAAGACAATATGCTCAAAATCACGTCTGAAGGCCGCAAGGCGGCTTTGGATTTGCGGGTGTTGAATCCTCGCGCGAAAGACCAGCCCGAAAGTAAAATCAATCTTGCCGCCGACAAGATTTTCCAAATCTGGCAGGACACGCACGCGAACCGCTGCGCCCAAATGGTGTTTTGTGATTTGTCCACGCCGTCAAAATTACGCCGCCAGTTTTGCGCCTACGATGATCTGAAAGCCAAACTCATCGCACGCGGCATTCCCGCCGAGCAGATCGCCTTCATGCAGGATTTTGACAGCGACTTGCAAAAACATACTTTGTTCAAGGAGGTGCGTTCCGGCAAAGTTCGCATCCTCATGGGCAGCACGCAGAAAATGGGCGCGGGCACGAATGTTCAGGAACGATTGGTTGCCCTGCATCATCTGGATGCGCCGTGGCGTCCTGCCGACGTGGAACAGCGCGAAGGCCGGATTTTGCGGCAGGGCAATCAGAACAAGGCAATCCAGATTTATCGCTACGTCACCGAAGGCAGTTTTGATGCCTATATGTGGCAGACGTTGGAAACCAAAGCGAAATTCATCCACCAAGTGATGACCGGCGATACGCACATCCGGCACATCGAAGACATTGATTCGCGGGCGTTGACGTATGCCGAGGTGAAGGCCATTGCGTCGGGCAATCCGCTCGTTATTGAAAAGGCGTCCGTGGACGCCGAAGTCATGCGCCTGAACCGGCTGCGCTCCCAACACGCCGAAACGCAGTATCGTATCCGTTCCGACCTGCGCCGGTTGATCGAAAAAATTCCCAATTCCAATCAGCACATCGAAAATCTCAAACTGGACATGGCGCAACGCGCCGACACACATGGCGACGCCTTTCAAATTCAGTTGGAAAAATCGGCCGTCAAAGACCGCAACCTTGCCGGTGAAATGCTCGCCCGCATTGCGCGCCGCGCTGCTGGCGCGCAAAACCAATTCGACATCGGCTCATTTGCGGGCTTCGAGCTTTCTGTCCGCGCATCGCTTTGGGGCAAGGTTGAGTTCGTGCTGAAAGGCAAAAATCATTATGCCTTGGACGCCACCGAGACTTCGCTGGGGACGGTTCGCTCGCTCGAATACTTTGTGCAAAACATGGAAGACCGGCTGGCGCACGAACAAAGCGAACTGGCGAACGCGGAAAAGAAGTGCGGTGAACTGGAAACCAAAATCGGCCAGCCGTTTGAATATGAATCCAAACTGCAATCGCTTGGTGTGCGGCAAAAGGAATTGGAGGAGGCTTTGGACATCACCAAAAATCAGGCGGCAAATTCGCTGGCGGCGGAAGAAACCGAGCAGCCGGTCGAACAGGAAACCGAAGTTGAATCCGTCCAAACCAGCATCAAACAGTCTCGCGTCAAAACTCCGGCAAACAAAGTGACCACCAAAGCACGCGTGGCAATGGCGCGTTAAGTCACAGAATCCCTTCATCATTTCTCTGGCGCGCAGCCGCGCTCTGGATGTCCTTTCAGGCTTCGTGAAATTGGCCGCTGGCATTATACCGCTTCGTTCCGCTTGTAAAGGCGTTCCTCGCTGCGCTGCGGTCTGCCTTGACAATGCTCGCTTCGCAATCTGCGGCTGGTTAGGAATTCACGAAGGACACCATCAAGCCTTCGGCTTTTCGGACGGATGATTGATGGCCGCAGGCGACTTAAAAGTTTTCCCAACCTTACGAAGATGGTTGAGGAATTCCTGCGCCGCCCTTTTGAGCGGGCTTCGACTGTGCCAAATGATTGCGATGGTGCGCCGTGGCTGGGGATTTTTCAATGGACAATACCGGACGCGCTCCACCGTGTTCAGCATCGCCATTCGCGGAATCAGGGAAATGCCCATGCCCGCCCCAATGAGCGAATGGATGGTCTCCAGTTGGCCGCTACGAATTAAAATGCGTGGCTGGAAATCGTGCCGGTGACAAAAACCAAGCACTTGATCCCCCAGATAATGCCCTTCGCGCATCAAAATGAATGGTTCGGAACGCAAATCCTTCACATGGATTTGCGATTTTCCCGCCAGCGGATGTTTCGACGGCAGCGCCACCAGCAGTTCTTCGGAAAACAATTCCTCGATTTCAAAGCCGCGCTCTTTGATGGGCAAACTCACAATTCCCAAATCCGCCGTGCCAGCCTCGATCAGCCGTAACAAGGGGACGGTCATGTCCTCGTGAATGTTCACTTCAACATTGGAACAACGGGCGGCAAATGATTCCAAAATATGCGGGAGCAAATAGGGCGCTATCGTCGGCAGAATTCCCAACCCAACCTGGCCCGTGTTGATTCCATTCAGCCCTTGAATTTCCTGTCCGGCCCGCGCGAGTTGCGCCAGGACTTCTCTGGCGTGGGTGATGAAAATTCTGCCTGCTTCTGTTGGCACAATAATTCGCCGGCTCCGGTCCAAAAGCGTCGCGCCAACCTCTTCTTCCAGTTTTTGAATTTGTTCACTTAAAGCGGATTGAGAAATGAAGCAATGCAAGGCCGCTTTGCTGAAGCTGCCCCGCTCCGTCACCGTTGACAAGTATCGTAATTGATTGGTTTCCACGCTTGAGCAAATAGCCGCAGCATAAGCAAGTTCAGAGGAAATTGAAGTTTAAGACTATCGGATTTGCCGATACTGCGTATCGGAAATTCCGATAATCCATTTCTTGAGGTCGCGCAGCATTTGCGTGACAAGTTCGTATGGGCTTGATGCCGCAACAATGTCCGACCAGCAATGCCGAAAAATGCCACACCAATATTGTGGGGCCGCAAATTCGGAAATTGAGAGCCGCGCGCGGCTGGTCGCAGGCGAAACTTGCCCTGCGGCTTCAATTAAGCGGTCTGGACATCAGGCGCGACGTGCTTGCTCAAATGGAATCACAACTCCACTGCATCAAGGACCGGGACATTCCCTATTTCGCCCGTGCTTTGGGAGCGGATTTGGCTGACCTCTTTATCGGTTTTGAAAGATGAAAACGTCGCCCGGCCATATATCGAAAAGTTGTTATGAAATCATAACACACCCCTTGAGGCAAAACTGGTAAAACAAAATCAAACGCTATGGAAGCCAGCGAACCAAATGCAACCGAACAGCCGCCGCCAAAAGAGCGGATCGCTTATTCAATCCACGAGGCCGCCGATATGCTTGGCGTGGATTATTTCAGTGTTTATCGGCTCATCCAGCGCGGAAAACTGAAGGCGTGCCGTGCCTTGCGTGGAAAATTTCTTATCACCCGCACCGAACTCTTTCGGCTGTTGAACACGGAGTAAGATTTATGTTAAAACGAAATGGAGAAGATTGCGAACACCCAGTGCCGAATTATCCCGGCCTGCTGACGGCGAGCGAATACAAAGCCTACAATGTTGCAGTCTCTTTAGTGGCGGAGGAAGTACGCCTGTTCAACGAACGGGCAAACACCCTGTCGGAAATTGAAAAGCAAAGTGCCCAAATCGCCGAGCAAGTTGCCTCACAAGCAACGCACGGCCTGCAATCTCTGACTGTGAAAGGGACGCCGGAGAGTGTTTGGCAAATTCGTCAAATTCTGTTCAAGTCGCCCCGAAGCGAGATGCTGCTATGTTCGCGTGACGTGGAAGAGAAGAAACAGTTTGGTGTCGTCGAGCAATTCGACCCCAATTCACCTTACGCGCGCGTTCACGGCGATTCAGATTTGCAAATGACCGGCAACAATGCTTTTGTCTTGTTGCAAAATTATGTGGAAAGTGAGCGCGCAGTTCTTCAGTTTTTCCGCAAGGATATTGAGGCCACTGTTGAAGAAAATCTTTCAGAAAAGTTTCCGGGGCAAAATCACAGCCGGGTGGTGAGGGCGATTTCGGCGCGGTGTGCAAATCAAGTGCCGGTCGAAAGTGAAAAGGAAAAACCGGCGAAGAGCGTCAAAATTCGGATGTGAGGCGACGTTATGGGTGACTTCAATTCCATGTTTCCGAATTTTCTGACACAATGTTTGTCGCTCAAAACCCTGCTCACGCCCATCGCTTATTTGCTCATTACCGGCGGTTTGATTGCCTCGACCATCGCGCACCATCGCAGTGGTAGTGCGGCGTTTCAAGCTATCGGAAAGGTGATTGTTTTAATTATGCTGATTGTTTTTCTGCCGACTTGGGGGAACCAAATTGTGACCATCGTGAACGACACGGTAACAAATACTCTACAGGTTGATCCGGCAAAAATTCACGACCAGTATCAAGCGGCACTTCAAATGAAAAAATCCACAGATGGAAATGCAAGCTGGTGGGAAAAACTTATCAGTTTTCCGTCAATCATGGAGGCATTGGTGTCCGGTGTTTTTATGATTCTGGGCTGGTTCGCCAGTGCGATTGAATGGTGGGCATATATTTTACAAACTGCGATTTTGTTCATTGGCTATGCTTTGTCCCCTATTTTCATTGGGATGCTGGCGTTTCCCTCGCTTCAACAAACAGGGCGTAATTATCTGCTTAATTTGCTCGGCATAATGATCTGGCCGCTGGGTTGGGGCGTGGCCGGTCTGATTACACAGGGCATGATTGATTTTATGACCGACCAAAGCTTTTTAAGTTCTTCCTCTGCGCCAAACACGCTTTATTCCCTGCAAAATCTGATGGGACTCGCGTTCCTGGGCATCTGGATTATTTTCAGCACCATCACCGCGCCCATCGCCATCCAAAAGGCGATAGTGACGGGAAATTCCGCCGTTTCAGGTATGTTCAGCGGAGCTTTCTCGGCGGGCCGGGCGGCGGCAGCGGCAGGCGCAACAACTTTTGCCGGAAATGCCACGACGGGCATTAAAACCGCGATTGCCGCCGCCGCCGCCACAGAAGCATTGGTGAATTCTTCGCTGGGTGAAAACACTTCCGTGATCGGTTCACTGGCTCAAATGAATTCTCGAAACTCCGGCCAAGAACGTGACCAGTCAAACGAAAAGAAACCCGAAAGCAATTTTCCACCTAATGATCCGGCAGGCGACAAAACCGTGGCTGATTTGCTTAATAAAAGCCGTGACCCTCAGTCATAAAATGCGTGAAATCCGAAAACAAATATGCTAGAGTCATGGCGTATGGCACTCGTTTGGATATTAGGAATTGGAGCAGTGGTTGTTGTTTGGATGGCGGCGAACTTGTCAAAAACGCCCGCCAGACCGAATAAACGATTTTCCTTTGATACCAAGCCATCCCAAACCCCCGCTTGGAGAAAAGATACATCCGAGTTTTATTCAACGGATGGTTTCGATTATTTGAGGAAGTTGGAGCGTTATCAAAACGATCCGCAGCATTGGCCTTGTCCATTTCCGCCGCCGGAACTGCCCAAATATGATTAAGCAGCTTGTTGTTTCTGGCTGGCTGAAATCTTGGTCTTCAATTTCTCAATAGTCGCAACGCCGACACGTTCCAGCAATTCATCCAGCAACGCTTGCGGCTCGGCCAGTTCCTGTTCAAACACTTCGCGCCCCATCGCTGTTTTTGCGCTCTGAAGATATTTCGGCGGCGGCACAATTTGAACCGGCTCGTTAGCCTGTCCCCAAAAGATTTCAATCGCCTCGTTCGATGCCCACCACGGATAGGAATACTTCGCCTTAATTTTTGCCACATTGGTTGTAAGAACAGCCTCGGAGGTTTGTTGTTTCTCCGGCGCGGGCGGAACGTCATTGGGTGCGGAAAAAGTGACTTTTCCCGCCATGTCCACCGAATGTTGGTCGCGCAAGTGTCCATAAACTTTCAACGCCAGTGCGCCACCATCTTTGTGACCCAACCAACGGGAAACCGTTGGAATGTCCACACCCGTTTCAATGCAGCGCGTGGCAAACAAGTGGCGCAAGTCATGGTGCGTTATACGAATCATTCCAACTTTTTTTGCAGCGCGGTTCATCGCCTTTTGACATTCACTGACGTGCGTGACTTTTGCTGTTAGCGGTTCATTTGGCCGTTTTGCGCGCATCTGTTCAAGCAGCCGACGCATATCGGGAATCATCGGCACTTCACGAGTTTCACCAGCGCGACGACTTTTTAGTCCAGTTTCAGGGTCGCCGCTCAAAATTATTTTACCCCGCTTAAAATCGCAGTCAGCCCATGTAATGTGTTTTGCTTCGCTGATGCGGAATCCACCGAAAGCCAGGAATTGAACCAATTCCGCACAGGGTTTGGAAAAACCACTGCCGCTGTTTTCAATTTCCTTCACAAATTTTTCAAATTGTTTCGGTTCAGGCAGACGCAGGCGCTTTGAAGTTTCCCGCAGCCGCTTCATTTCTTTTGCTTTGGCCGGGTTATCGCGTCGCGCACCCGCTTCGATGCCGATTTCAAAAATGGCCCGAAGAATGCCGAGCGTATGGTTGAAAGTGGATGGACTGAATTCGGCGGCAAAACGACTCCGCCATTCAAGGCATTCTGCTTTAGTGATGTCTTTGATTGGCTTCGTTTTTATATCCGGCCATGATTTTAAAAAGGCAAGCAGACGCTCTCCGTGATGATCCTTTGTTCTCGGTTTGAAATCCGGCGATGCTTCGACTCGCTCCTGATAAATTTTGGCAGCAGCTTCAAAGGTGATTCTCGGATCACTTCCCGACGCAAGCAGAGCTTGCTCGTCCTTGACCGCCTTGATTTTGTCCGGCAACCGCTGCGCGGCGATGCTCAATACATCGGTGTCCAAACCCCTCCAAATGAGCTTGCCGTTATGCCTGAACCGTGCAAAGTATTTGCCTGATGAAAGATTGCGAACCAAATTGGCGTGCCGTGTTTTTTGCCAAAGACTCTCGGTTTTTGCGTCCGTTTTCATATTTTTGTCCTAGTATAGAAAATCAGTATAGAAACGTCATTTACACTAGGACAAATTTACGCCAGATTATCAATATAATCAAGCACTTTATGAACATAAATCAGTTTGATAGAGCATACCCCTTCTAAGCAGAGGGTCCCGCGTTCGACTCGCGGCGGGCGTGCCAATAAAATCAGGCCTCTCTCGATTCCCCGGCTCGGAGCGAAAACCCATTTAGTCCGCTTTTTAGTCCATCGGTTTCCCCAAGGCGCATAAAAGCTCAGTCGTGCGGTGAACACAAAAACACAACCATGAGCAAATCAGCCGCTGACAAAAACGAGGGGCAATCGAATTCTCTATTTGAGCATGCCGGGACCGGAATCCATCGCAACACTTCGTCGGACATCGCTTCGACTCGAACGGTCCGGCTTAATGGGGTTTTTCAGAATGATTGGTGGCAGAATCGCTTAACGTCCCGCGCCATTTTTCAATCGCCGGTTCGGAGGTCGCGGCGTTGTTCCACGGATCCACAGCAAACTCGTCGCCCAGCCGGTCGCGCAGCAGGTTTGCGACCTGGATGCGCACAGCCAGGCGCGGATCTTTCAGGCCGTCCAGCAGCAGCACCGGTTCGCGCACCGCCACCACTTGCATCCGGGTAATGGCCGCCTGGGAAATGTTGCGGTTGCGTTCCGCGCAAAGCCCGAATAATTCAGCCGCCGCCCGACCCGCCGAGCCGGCATTGGTTTCGGACAGCAGTTGATCGGCGGCGGCCAATTGTTCCTGGCAACGGCTCTGCCGGGCCGCCGTCTCTTTTGCCTCAAAAATGCTGTTGGTCAGCCATTGAAGAAATTCGTCCGGCGGCTGAAAGCCGGTGGTGCGAACCACTTCGTCCCCGCCGGCCGAAAGCAGGGCAAAGGTCGGCACCGCCTCCACATTGTGCCGCTCCACGAGATCCCGATGTTCGTCTATGTCCAGCACCACGTGGCCGACGGTGGCAAGGACCTGGGCCACTGCTTCGTTCGTGAGCGTGGTCCGGGCCATCAACCGGCAGGGACCGCACCAACTGGCGGTGAACCAAACCAGCAGCGGTTGTTGATTCGACCCGGCCTCGGCGAGCGCCGCGGTGAGGTTGGTGCTCCAGCCGGCGGGCAGTTCCGCGCGCGCCAGGCCGGCGTTCACAACCAGTAAAATCAAAATCAAATGCAGTTGTTTCATGGTGACGTGATGCGGACCGGCTGGGGTTCCCGGCCGTGTTTGATGGCCGGCCAGAATTCGGCCCAATCAAACGGACGGCTGAACTCGCCGAAATGACATTGTTTGCAATCGCCCGCCGCCAGCGGACGGAAACTGAAGTTGATGGAAGTGTCGCCGGTTTGCTGGCGAACGTGCAAACTGCCCGGCCCATGACAGCTCTCGCAGCCTGCCTGCACCAGCCGGGTGGAACCGAACTCCCGGCGATAGCCGGAAGGGCTGCCGAACCCGACGGTATGGCAGCCGATGCATTTCGGGTCGGCGTCAGCCTGCCGTTCGAGGAGGGGCGCAAAAGCGTGAGCGTGGGCGGATTTCTCCCACACCGCCGCCGCGCCGGGGTGGCAGCTCACACAGGTTTCCGTCCCGACATAACTGGCCGCCGTGCGCACACCGGGAACCATGTCTTCACCCAAATTTCCGGGATCATCAACCGCCAGCCGCGTATGGCGCACCTCGTCACGATAATCCCGGGCCAGTTGACGGAAGGATGGGTCCTGCGGGATCCGGTCGTGGAGCAGGCGGATTTCATTATTGAGCACCTGAAGCGGCGCGCCTTTCGCGAGCTTCAGCCGGAGAATGCCGAGCGCCCGCGATTCATTCGTGACAAAGTAAATCAGGCTGCGGTTTTGCCTCCGGAGTTCCTGGGCGGGCTGGCTGACTTTGCCGCCCAGAATCACCTGGCACTCGTAAAATTGATCGGCCAGCCGCGACAAGGTTTCCTCGTCCGTGAAGGCCAGCAACACAATCAAATCCGCCTTCGAGCGCACTTCAGCCAGGCATCGGGTCAGCGCCGATTCCATGTCCTCCACCTCCAGACCCTGGCCCAGGTCGTCGCCCAGTCCGCGCGGATCGAGCACCCCGATGACGGCCACCCGAAATCCGCCGCGTTGGAAGATGCGGTAGGAATCAAAAATCGGTTTGCCGCCGGCCTTGTCCCGCAGATTGGCGCTGAGCATCGGGACGGGCGAGGTGCGGTTGAATTCCTTCAGTTGCGCGGCGGAAAGTTTCGCCTCCCGTTGACCCATATTGAGCGCGTCGTAGTGCATCGCCGCAAACGCGCGCAGCATGTAACGGTACTGGATGAGGTCGTAATCCTCCTTGCCACCGATAGCGTCGCCGGCGTCCAGGCGCAGCGCGTTGGCCGGAGCCTCGGCATCCAGGACGGTCTTGAGCCGGGTCAACCCGCCGAACTGCCCGACAAAACAACCGCAGGGTTCCAGCCGGCCCTGGGTGTCGCAGGTAAAATAGATCGGCAGATCCAGGGCAGGGATTGGCCGGGGCTTGCCGCACCCGCCGGCAAACAGCACCGCCCAAAACAGGATGCAATGGGTAAAAATCAGCCGCCGCCGCGCCATACCCGACGCCGGAAAAAAAGCGGGTGCCGGGTGGGAATTAAGATTAGGAGATTTCCAGTCCATGTTTCAGTCCGGATTCAATACAACACCGCGTAGGCAAAGATGTTCACGTTGACCTTGCCCGGGTTTTGAATTTCGTTGCCGCCGCAACAGCAGCAGCCTTTGGCATACTCCACGTCGTTCAGCCCCTCCTTCGAATAAACCAGCACCAGCCGGCCGTTGATTTCCAGGCCTTCCAGCATCACGGGTTTGCCGTGTTTTTCGGTCAGCCGCGAAATCGGGTTTACCGTTGAAAAAACCGGATGGGTCATGGGAATTTTCTCGAGCGGATATTCGGGGAAGCAGACCTTGATTTCCTGCCGGAAGGATTGGTCCCACTTTTCGTCCGAGCAACCGGGGCTGGCCAGCAGAAAACCGCCCTGGGTCAGAAATTTCCGGAGTTGCCGGCGCTCCTTTTCGTTGAGCGAAAAATTCTCGTTGCCGGACATCACACAAAACGGGTAGTCAAACAACGCTTCCGCGTCGAGCCGCACCGGGCAGAACTTTTTGTTCACGCGCAAACTGGTCTGCTGGGCCACGTCCGTCAGGAAGCGGTCGGCGAAACACACGGAGCTTTTGTTGCCGTTGTAAATCAAATTGCCGCACTGGAGCAGCGTCAGGTCCGGCCGGACGCCGGCACCTTGGGAGGCGGAAACTGGAACTGCCTTCACCTGATTGCTGGCCAAAGTGAGGGCAAAATCCGGCGCCAGGACCGGGGGTTCCGCCGCGGTCCGGGAACCGCTCCCGGCCAAAAGCAACAGGGCGGATAGAACGGTGCATGGGTTTGTGAACGATTTTTTCATTTTGATGGCTGTTGGTTCCTGGTTGTGATCGCCTTGAAATAATTTTCCACCACGTCGTTGTATTCCTCGATGGTGGATTCGGAGGACACGGCGCCGGACTGGCGGTTGACCGGATTGAGGCCTTTCATCACGTCGGATTTGTCAACGTCGGTGCTGCCGGTGCCGTCGGCCAGCCCGCCGGCGCCTTTGCCGAAACGGCTGGATTGCCGCGACGCTGCACCGGTGCGGTTGGCTGATGTTTCGTTGCCCATCACGTTCATCCGCCCGCCATCCATGACCGCATAACCGGAAGTGCCCATTGCGCCCTCGCCCTGCCCCTGTCCCTGGGCGGAACCCTTGCCCGAAGCGCTCCCAAATTTCCGGCTGCGCGACATCTGGGCGAAATTGTTGCCCGGATTCATGCGCTGCAATCGCAGGTACGAATCGAGTTCGCCGGGTGACGGACAATCGCCGCCCTGGCATTCGCCGAACAACTTTTCCATTTCGCTGCGCAACCGGTCGGCCAGATTGAAGGATTGATCACCATTCCCGGCCAGCATCTGGCTGGTGGCCTGTTCAGCCAGCGGATGCAGGCGAAGCTCCTCCATTTTGTCCGCCAGGTCCCGTCCGCTTTGCGCCGCTTTCGGGAACAGCTTTTCGGCGGCCGCGGCATCGTCGCGCAACCGGCTGCCGAGTTGCTGGAGCAGGTCGGCCACCTGTTTTTCGGTCGCGGCCAGGTCCTCCAGCGCCAGTTGGTCTTCGCGGCTCAACTGACCCGGGCGGTTGTAAGCCTGGGTTTGCGCGGCCAATTCCTGCTGCGCCCGGTACAGCGATTCGAACTGGTTGAAATCCTTCACCAGTTCCTGCATCGGAGCCAGGTTATCGAGGGTCTGGACGACCTGTTTCTCCGCCTCGTCATGCACTCCGCTCAGGCGGGAAATCTGCGCGTCCGATTCCTTTTTGTAATCCTCCAGCAGGTCCGGCGAAAGACTGCGTCCGCCGTTTGGCGGGGCGCTGCGCTGTGCAATGTCACGCGCGGCGGCGTCATTGGCGCGGGTGCTTTGCCGGATGTTTTCCGCCTGCTGCCGCAACCATCCCTGCAAATCCTGTTCCACGTCGTACAGCGGATGTTCGCGGACGAAATGTTCCGTGCGATCAGCCTGTTGGTTGAGTTTCTGGTTCAGCTCGTTTTGCCTGGCCAGCAGTCCGTCCAGTTCCTGCGCGCGAGCAGCGCGCTGTTTGGGATCGGTTTTGGCCAGTTGCCCGGCCAGCTTTTGCGCGGCGTCACCGAGCTTTTCCTGCTCCTCGATCAGCTGCTGCAAATCGTCGTTGAGTGCCGCGTATTTGGCCGCGGCATCCTCGATGTCGGTTTGTTCGCGCAGGAAGTCGTTGTATTTCTCGACACTGATGACTTGGAGCCGGACCGTCTGGCTGCGCGAGAGATGCGGCTGGGGCGCGGTGTCCACGGCTTCGGCAAACAGGGAGATGATGTCGCCTGGCTCAACGCCGAGGCCGGCAAAATCAAAATCCACGGTTTCATCGCTGTCGCGGACCACCGTGTCGTAAGTCACAACTTTCGGCGCGGAATAAACGCCATTCAGACCGCGATGCAACCGCACCGAACGCAATCCATAATCATCACTTGCGGCAATATGCGCCTGCAACTTGAAATCCATGGCCACAAAAGCGTCCTGGTCCGGTTCGGTGATGCGGACCTCCGGCGGCAAATCGTAGGTGACGGTCAGCGCACCCTGGCAATCACTTTGCGACGGAAGCCCGTCCACATCCACCACCGTGAAACGCAAACGCCCGGATGCGGTGGCGACCAACGAAGCCGAGACTTCGTTCTCCGCCGTTTTCTTCATCGTCACCGGCTGCGGCGGCTGGTCGCCGGCGCTGATTTCGATCCGCCCTTCGCGCAACGGACGGTTGGATTGCAACCGGAACCGCACTTCGCTGCCTTCGAGCGCCTGCACGCCGTTGAAGGCATACGGTTTCTCCGCGGCTTTCAACCCGGTGTAAGCCGGCGGCGTGACCTGGACGAACGCCTTCTCCACCTGCGGCGTGAGAATGACTCCGATGGACACCTGCTTTGACAGGCTGACGCGGTCCCTGGTATGGGCAAACACGACCAGACTGGTGCGCACGTTGTCGAGCAACTGGTCATAGCCGACGGCGCCCTTGTCGAACATCGGAAGCGTGATGGCCAGTTCCGGATGGCCGGGCGGCTGCGCCGTCAGAAACACCTCCTTCGGCCGGTGTCCGGACGCTTTCACCTTCACGACGAGGCCTTTGCCGTAAAGCACATTGGTTCCCGCCGGACCGGGCGACACAATGGCCAGTTGCGTGAAGGAATACGGCGGATGATCACCGAAGGGATCGGCAAAACGCGCGAATTCGACGGGCGAAATCCGGAAAAAAGCCGCCAGCACCGCGGCCAATCCCAGCAACACCCACGCGGCGCGTTTGAGCTGGCGGCGATATTCGCCGGTGCGCGCCAGATTTTCCAGCGGCAGGACGCTCAACTCGCCGGCGTAATTTTCCACGGCCTGCCGCGCGAGTTCGCGGGTCAGCGGCGCGAGCGAGGCATCGTCCATTTGGCCGCGCAATTGGAGCAGATTGATCAGCCGCGAACCGAGCGCCGGGTCGCGGGTTTCGAGAAAGCGGGCGATGTGCTCCAGCCGGTTCCGCCGGACGAAGGCCAGATGCCAGCTCAGGCTGAAAAGCACGATGACTCCGGCGATCAACGCCAGCAGCAATCCCAGCCGCCAGCCCGCGCCCAGGTGAAACACGACGTCGAGAACGAAGGCGGCCAGAATGAAAAGGCAGACCTGCCGGACGTTGCCCAGCAGGAGGCGGGCTCCGGATTCCTTCTGATGCTCGCGGTCCGCGACCGCGAGACGATTCAGAATATTTTGGGTCTGGTTCAACATAATCCCCATCGCCGGCGCAGGAACCAATCCAATCCAAACAATAGTCCGGCCAGATAAAAAACCCAAGCCCGGTTCCAGGCCGGGGTCAGCCGGGTTTTGGGTGTCGTGTCTATTTTCTCGCTGTTGAGTTCCTGGAGCAGCTTCGGCAATTCCTCCGCGGTGATGATGCGGCCGCCGCTGCTTTCGCAGAGCCGGCGCAGATACAGCGCGTCCGTGGCCACTTCCGTTTCCTCCAGGTTTTCGGTGAAAACGATGAAGCGCGATTCCTGGGTGGTGCCGTCGGGGAATTTCGCCACCGCGCGGTAACGGCCGATATGTTCCGGCAAAAACTCCGCCTTCAACCGGCCCGGGTCCACCGCCAGCGGGACCAGGTTCACCCGCCCGACCTCGGCATCGCCCAGATAAATGGAGACGGGGACGGAGGTCACACGCGGATCGGGCTGGCGCAGGGTGAGGTGAAAATAAATTTTTTCGCCGATCATGATGTTCGCGGAATTCGGGCGGAACGAAAACTGGCGGGTCGGAATAAAATCGCGGCCGGCCAGCAGCCAGAGAATGGTCTGGTCCCAAAAGCGGTCAAACGATGAGTTGACGCCTTCGGCCTTCGCATTCAGCCCCCAGCGCCAAAGCCCCTCGACGCCCAGGCTGACCACCTGGCCGCGTCCGTAAGGGCGGTGGACCATGGCCGGTTCGGGCACGCCATCATCCCGACCCGCCGCCTGCGCGAGGGTGGCGGCCAGCGGCTTGACGATCGTGGGGGACCGCCCATCCAGCAAATCGGGCAGATCATCCAGGCCATTCACGCCGCCGCCCAGCGTGCGTAACGCGGAAAGACTGCGGCCTTCCGCCGTCACCTCCAGATGAACATGGTCGCGGCCTTTATCGCCCCAGGTCACCGGCTCCAATTCGCCGGCCAGCGCCGGATTTTCAAAGGCCGGGCCGCGGCTGAAAACGACCGTCCCGGCACGGTCCTTGACATAATCATCAAGCAATGCCGCCTGTTCGGGGCCAAGAATATGGTCCACCGAACGGCCGAGAACAATCACGTCGTAGGCGGCGAATTGGTCCAGGGTTTTGGGCGTCTGCAGTTCGCCTGCGCCGGGAGTCTTACGGATGGCCCGAATCCGATCCGGCCCGTAACGGACCAGCGCATCCACGTCAAATTTGTCGTTCCGCATCAAGGAACGCTGCAAGAAGGTCGTGTCCCAATACGGATCGCCTTCCAGCACCAGCACGCGGATCTGCTGGTCAATGACATTGAGATAGGTGATGGCGCTGTTGTTGGCCGTGTCCACTTCGTTTTCCAAAGGCAACACCCGGACTTCATATTCGTACTGTCCGACTTCGGGTTCCGTGACCTCGAATTCAACGGGCAGTTCCTGCAATTCCCCGGCATTGACGTGCTTGGTCTGGATCACCTGGCCCTGGCGCAGCAGTTGGACGGAAAGGTCCTCCAGTTCGCAACCGATCAGCCGCAACGAGGCGTTCAGGCGCGCCTTCTGTTTCACGTAACAATAAGGCTGATAACCCGTGATGCGCACGGCGACGTCACGCACCTTGCCTTGACTGCCAATGACCACGGCGTAAATCGGCGCCTGGCGCATCCGCGCCTCCGCCCCGGTTTTGGCCGGATTGACCATTTCAAAATCGTGGCCGTCCGTCAGCAATATCAACGCGTTGACGGCCTCACCCGCAGCGGCCCCGGCCAGCATCGTCGTGACCGACTTGTGAAAGGACGTCGTTTTTCCGGCCGGCGCCAGTTCGAGGATGGATTTTTCCACCGGGCGGGCGTCGTCACTGAATTGAAAGAGGCGCAGGCGCGGGTTTTCCACCCGGCCGTTGCGGGCGGCGGTGCCGGAGTCGAGCAGGAGATTTTTGGCGGCATCGAAGCGGCTTTGATTGCCGGCATCCGGCTGTTTCATGCTGAGCGAAGTGTCCAAGCCGATCATCGTGACGCGCTCGGTGGTGGGCGGCGGCAGGAACTCACGGCGCGACGGCTGCAGCAGCAGCCACACCACCAGCGCCAGGCCGGACAGCCGGAACAGGAGCAAAAGGAAATTGCGCCACCGGTTGATGGGCGACCCGACGTGGAGATAAAGCCGGACGGTGAACAGCAAGAGGATGACGCCAATCAAAGCGACCAGCGGGGCCGGCAGAACCGGGTCCAAAACAAGATCGTTGCCAGGCAAAGGACCATTCATTGCGCTTTCCTCCGGATAAGAAACTGAAAGCCGGTTTCCAACAACAGGCAACCGAGCGCGCCCAGAATGAACCAGTGGAAAATCGGCTGTCCTTTGGCGATCCGGTCGTAATCCTCGCTGCCGGCAACAAAGTGCGCCTCATGACCGGCGGCGAATTCCCTGGGCAACACGTCCTTGTCAATCGGGCGCAGGTCGGCCTCGTCGGGGCTGGTGTTGACGCCGAACGCATAAAGCAGCCGGGGCGATCCCATCGTGTAGAATCCCAACTGGTCCGGCGTGAACGTGACGTGGCAGCGTTCGCCAGCCAGTTCACGCCGCACGATCACCGGGCCGCCGGCAGGATTGATGAAATCGTTCCGGGCTTCGCTCCGCCAGATTTCCGCATGCAGCGTTTCATCGACGACATAGGCGGCGGGCGGCGGCTCATCCGCGGAAACCGCCTTGACCAGGTCCTGCATCCACGCGGGAAAAAGCCGCTGGCGCGCCAAGTTGCTGGAAAGTTCGGCGGCGGAAAAATTCAGCAGCAGCATCGTGCCCAGTCCGTAGTGCAGGGAAGCCATGGCCGGTGAATTGTCGCCGTAAGCCAGCAACACCCCGCCCGCGCCGGTGGCGCCCGCCTGATAATAATCGTAAAATTCCAGCAGCGACAGGTTCTGGCGCGCCGTGCCCGCAAAGAGTTTCAAATACGGTGATTTGAAATCGCCCCAGACGATTTGCTGCGCCCCGGCGACGGCATTGGTCGCCACCCGCCGCTGGGACAGGCGCAGCGGCATCAGGTTGGGACCAATGACCTTTTCGAGCGCCGCCAGATTTTCCGGGTCGACCGGCCCATCGAGGAAATAAATCAACCCGCCCCCTTGAAACAAAAATTGTCCGACGGCGGAACAGGCTTCGGGAGTCATCCGGTTGAGGCCGGCAAAAAACATTTTATGCACCCCGGCGAGGCGGTCGGGGGTGAGTTCGCCCGAGGAAATGACCTGGGGCAGCAGCGAGCCGGCGGCGTTCTCAAACGGGTTGAGCGCGGTTTTCAGAAAGTAAGCGGCGCTCTTGCGGTCATCCGGCCCGTCGGTGACGATCAGCACCTCCTCCTTTTCCTGCGCGGTGATGGTGAGGTGGTAATGGTTGTCGTATTCGAGCGCGTCCGGCGGCAGGCTGGCTTCGCAGAGATGCACGCCCGGCCCGCCCACCGGCACCGGCACCAGCACCTTGCCTTCCGACCACGGCGCGATGGCAACCTTCTGGTCAACACTGTAGCGCTTGTCCAGCATCACGGTGACCCGGTCGTTGAACGGTTCGCTGCTGAAATTGCCCACCGTGACTTCCAGCATGGCCGTGTCGCCGGCCAGGACCTGGGCCTGCATCAGGTGCGCATCCAGAATCGCACGGTTGTCACGCCGGACGGGGCCGACATCCACGAAAAACAATTTTACAGACGGCGGCAGCGCGGTGAAATCCGCATTGGCCCAGTTTTTACGCTGGAAATCCGACAGATAATAAATTTCGGGGCGCGCCGCGGTTTTGGCAATCAGCCGTGCCGCCGCGGTATTGGCCAGATTCACATCCGCCCGGCCCAGACCGGGGTTGAGCCGGGTGAGAAACCGCTTGGCCTCGGCGTGGTCCCGGGAAAAATCCACAAAACAGGTCGTGGGATTCGGTTCCATGAGCAGCACGTTGACGGTGTCGTCCGGATCGAGCGAATCAATCAATTTTGACGCCTCATGCAGGGCGCGTTCCCGCGAGGTGGGGCCGTCGCCCCGGCATTCCATGCTGACCGAATGATCAAAGATAATGAGCACCTGGCGCCGGTTCTGGTCGGCAGGATTTGAACCAAAGCGCGGCAGCATGGGCTGGAGAAAGGCCAGCAACAGCAACAGCAAAAAGACCGTGCGCAGCAGCAACAGAATCCAATGCCGCCAGCGATGCACCCGGGAACGCCGCGCCAGGGTCGCCTTGATCAGTTCAACCGAGGGAAACTGGAAACGCCGCGGAAAGCCCTTGTTCAACAGATGAATCACCACCGGCAGCGCCGCCAGCGGGATCAAGACGCCGAACAGGGCTGGACTGAGAAAGGACATGGTCGCTCCAGTCGTTACCGCGTTGACAGAACGTTTCTGCCCCGGAAACCCAGATACGCCTCGATGGCGTCAAGGTAGGGGCGTTCGGTGCTGACCAGGGCGTGGCTGATGCGCCGGTTGTCCGCCTCGCGCGCCAGCAGGTCAATGTGCTGGCGCGCCGCTTCCCGATAGGCCGCGCGGATTTCTTCCGGCTCCACCTCGACTTGTTCGCGCGTTTCCATGTCCTCGAACCGCGCGGCGTGGACCCCGGGCAGGTTCAATTCGTCCGGATGCACAATGTGCAGCAAAAGAATTTCAAATTTCCGGTGCCGGAACCGGCTCAACGCTTCCAGGGTTTTTGCCATGTCATCCCAAAAATCGGAAAGGATCACCAGCCGCCCGCGCTTTTTGAAAAGCGAATCGCATTCCTGCAGCGCATGGGCGATGCCGGTGGTTGAAGCGGGCTCCACCGCCTCCAGTTCGGCCACCAGGTTGTACAAGTGCCGTCGCGTGCCGCTGACCGGGGTGAAATGTCTCAGCGATTCCGCAAACAATCCCAGCGCGGCCTTGTCACCCTGATGGATCATCAGATACGCCAGCGCGGCGGCAATCTTGGCGGCGAGGACATATTTGGACTGGCGCTCCCCGTCGCCACGATAATTCATCGAGGCGCTGACATCCACGAGCAGGTAAACCACCATGTCCGTTTCCGCCTCATATTGCCGCACGTACAAGCGCCGCGAGCGGCCATAGACACGCCAGTCAACCCGATGCATCTCGTCACCCGGCACGTATTCCTTGTAATCCGTGAACTCCACGGAGGACCCGCGATACGGTGATTTATGTTTGCCAATAAAGTAGCCCTCGACCATTGAGCGCGCGAACACCAGCAGGTTCTTGAACCGTTCCAATTCCGCCGGGGTGAGCAGCGAACGCCGGCGCGCCACCGGCTCCGGGGATTTGAACAAGTGGGACAACCGCGGCGGGATTCCGGCTGTAGGCGGCAAAATGGGCGGGAGGGCGCGGACCGGCCCTGAGATCGGCGGGGGCACGCTGCCGATCACTGGCGGTTTGCGCATTTCGTCGCTCATGGTCTGAAGAGACGGAACATGGCGGTCAGTAATTTTGCTCCGGCACTTCCGTCAAAAGACCCTGGACGATGTCGCGCGATTTCTTGCCGGCGCCGGTCGCGCGGTAGTTGGTGATGACGCGATGTTGCAGGACGTGCATCGCCACTTCGCGCACTTCGGCGGTTTCGGGACTGATTTTACCCTTGAGCAGCGCCAGCGCCTTGGCCCCGAGAATCAGATATTGCGAGGCGCGCGGGCCGGCGCCCCATTCGACAAAATCGCGCGACATTTTCGAGGCCTGCGGATTGGCAGGCCGGGTCGCGGACGCCAGCGAAACCGCATAATCAATCACGTGATCCGACACCGGCGCAGCCAGCACGAGTTGCTGAACGCGCAACAAATCCTCCACCGCGACCGTCGGCGTCAGGGTGGGCAATTCACGCAGGGTGGTCCGCTTGACGATTTCGATTTCCTCGGCTTTGGCGGGGTAATCCAGGTAAAGCGAAAACATGAAGCGGTCGAGCTGGGCTTCGGGCAGCGGGTAGGTGCCTTCCTGTTCGATCGGATTTTGCGTCGCGACGACCAGAAACGGATCGGGCAGCAACCGGGATTGCCCGCCCACGGTGACCTTGTGTTCCTGCATGGCTTCGAGCAGGGCGGCCTGGGTTTTCGGCGGGGTACGGTTGATTTCGTCCGCCAAAATGAGGTTCGTAAAAACCGGGCCGGGCTTGTATTCGTATTCCAGCCGCCGCTCCCGTTCCTGTAGGACTTCCGAGCCGATGATGTCGGCAGGCATCAGGTCGGGTGTAAACTGGATGCGCCGGAAGCTCAGGTGCAAAATATCGGCCAGCGTGCGGACGATAAGCGTCTTGGCCAGGCCGGGCACGCCGACCAACAGGCAATGGCCCCGCGCAAAAAGGCTCACCAGCAACAATCGCACAATCTGTTCCTGGCCGACGATAACCCGGCCAAGCTCCCGCGTGATGTGATCGTGAAGCGCGCTGACCTCCTGGGGTGAGATTTCATTCATAGTATTTTTCCGATATCCGGTTTGCTTATTAACACCATCCGCTCTGAAACGTTCCGATAATCCATGCTCGGTTCGCGCCGGTCAATCCCGGTCTCGATGACTTCAGATCCGGCGGGTTGTCACATTCGCATGAATGATGCCAAAAACCGCCCTCTTTTCCGGCTTTTGTGATTGGGGAATTCAGATAACCTCGTGGCCATGCTGAAGCTGGAGCAACTCGCTGAATTGCTGGAGAAAAACCGGGCCGCCGCGTCCGCGCGCGTGAAGGAATTTCCCCTCGGCGGCAAACCGTTCGCCTTCAATTCCCAGCCCGCCATCATGGGCGTCGTCAACCTTTCACCCGATTCCTGGTATCGCGAGAGCGTCTGCCTGACGGCGGAGGCAGCGGTCCAGCGCGGCAAAGTCTTGACCGCACAAGGCGCAGACGTGGTGGACCTCGGCGCGGAATCCACGCTCGCCCATGCCGCACGCGCGGATGACGCGGCACAAAACAGCAAATTGATTCCCGTCATCAAGGAGTTGCGACGGGCGGGCGTTTTGGTCTCGGTCGAAACGTATTCACCCGCCGTCACGCGCGCGTGCCTCGAAGCGGGCGCGAACATCTTGAACTTCACCGGCACGGACGGCAGCGATGAGCTGTTCCGCATGGTCGCGGCGCATGATGCAGCGGTGATTATTTGTTACGTGCAGGGCAAAAACGTCCGCGAAGTGGGCGATTTTGATTTTAGTGCCGACCCGGTTGAAATGATGCGCGGGTATTTCGCGCGGCAGATTGAAATCGCGCAACGCCAGGGCGTGGAAAAAATCATCCTCGATCCCGGCCTCGGCTTTTACTACCGCAATTTGCAGGACAGCGCTGTGCGCGTGCGGCATCAGATAACCGTTTTCTTGAACACGTTCCGGCTGCGCACGCTTGGCTTTCCGATTTGTCACGCATTGCCGCATGCCTTCGAGTATTTCCGCGACGAGGTCCGTTGTGCCGAGCCGTTCTTTGCCGCGCTGGCCGCGTTGGGCAAGACTGATTTGTTCCGCACCCACGAGGTCCCGCGCATCAAAGCCGTGCTGGACACGCTGAAGGTTTTTTAAACCGTTCCGTAGCGGCACGCCGCCATTTCCGAAATCGAGTCAGCGGCGCTCTCCCGAGACGCCGCTACGACGAACCAGAAACACCCCTTCCTCCTCCGACCGGGTTATCCACTGCCCGCAAACTTTCAGGCCGTGACGGGTGAGAACTTTGCCGACGAGTTCCGGTGTGTAGCGATACGAAAAGAAAAGCCGGAGGGTTGCACCGGTGCGAAAATCAAACGTTTCGTCCTCCACGTCAACCCGGCAACGGCGGTGGAAATGGAAATCAGCGTCGATGCGTTTCAATTCGACCTTTTCCCTCGTAGGAGACGACGTGAGGAGTCTCTGTTTTTTTTTTGCAGAAATTGACCGGAAAGTTTGAGCCTCCTCACGTCGGCTGCTACAAGTTTCAATTGTGAAATGCAGCTTGCCGTCGTTGCGCCCGACACCAAGATCGTTCAGGAACGTCATCAACCAGTCGCGGGTGAGTGGATTGTTGTATTGCGGCAGGATTTTTTCCACCCCGGCGGCATAATTTTTGCCCGGGGCGAGATTCGCGCTGAACAGCAGAAAATCCTTCGGTCGTACCAGCGTCGCCAGCTTCGGCAGAATGATTTGCGGCTCGAAGTTCGGAATCATGCCGAAAAAGGTGATGAGCGACGGGTGGCGGGTGACGAGGATGTCCGTCAAGTTGTTAGCGGTGGCCAAATCACAGACGAACGGGAAACAATTTTTCTCCGGCACGACCGCCAGCGCGGTTTGCCGCGCGACCAGAACCATCGCGGCGCTCACATCACACGGCGTGTAAAAAATTTCCCGACCGGCCTTATTCAGCAATTTCAACAGGCGCGTGTCTTTTTGTCCGCCGCCGCAGCCGAGGCCGATGACGTGGACGCTCTTCGCAGTGATTTGCGCCGCCGCTGCCTTGAAACCTTTTTCGTATATTGCCCGGCAATCCGCATCATTGCGCGTGGGTGAATAAGCCTGATGCAGGGCGAGCCATTTTTGGGTTTGCTTGACGCTGTCGTAGTGGAACTTGTGATTCACCCGCCGCGTGCGGAGTGATTCCAGCAAATCGCGCCGGACCTTTTCCGGAAACTGGCTGGCGTGAATTGTAACACTGGCTACGGCGCTCATGCTTTCTATTTTTGCGGAAACTTTATGTAAAGCAGCCAATAAACCACCACGCCGGTCACGGAAACATACATCCACAACGGCCAGGTCCAGCGGGCGATGGCTTTATGCGTGTCGAACTGCTGCCGCCAGGCGCGGCACAATGTCACCAGAATAAGCGGCACAATGACGATGGCCAGCAGGGTGTGCGTGAGCAGAATCGCCAGGTATATCGGGCGGAACCATTGCGGTTCCAGGAACCGGGTCGGTCCGCGATGTAAAACCACGCCGAGATAGGTGTGATACGTGAGGTAGCAAATCAAAAAAACAATTGAAGTAATGAACGCTGCAACCATGCAGTTGCGGTGTGCGATTTTGTTTTTTTGCCGGATAAAGATGTAACCGAGCGTCAGAAAAATCGCGCTCAAACCGTTGAGCGAGGCGTTGACGGCAGGCAGATCGTGGACGGTCATGATGCCTTTGCCAGATGGGCACTCACAAAATATTGGAACGCCGGCCTCCGGCCCGGCTTGACGCAAATGACCATCTCCAAAACGCCGGGTCGGAGACCGGCGCTCCAACTCGGCTTATGGATGCACATCGCAGTCATCGCTCGCGTTCGAGTTGGCGGACGGCGGTGATGAGGCGCGGCTGGACGTTCGTCCAGGTCACGCCTTCGCCCAGGGTTTCAAAAACTCCGCGCAATTGCGCGTGCTTGTCCACCACCACAAAAATCGTGCTGTGAATGAACAGGTCGGCGTCGTTCTTGCGGTCCTCCGGTTTCACCGGGACGGCGCTTAATTTCAAGCTGTCACCCGCCAGCCCGGCGATTTCGGCCTTGGAACCGGTCAGAAACATCCAGCGGTTCGTGTCCGCGCCAAAACGCTCGCCGTATTTTTTCATCACTGGCGGCGTGTCAAAATCAGGGTCGGTCGTCAGCGTCACCAGCCAGGCCCGGCTCGTTGGCGGCAGGGCGTCCTGAAGCGATTTCATTTGTTGCGACATGATGGGGCACGGTCCGGCGCAGCGCGTGAAAATGATGTCGGCGACCCAGACGTGGTTGCTCAGGTCGGCGAGCGTCGTTAGCCGGCCGTCCTGATTCATGAGCGTGAAGTCGGCGACCGGGTTGAGCACGGGCAACGCGCGTTGATAGACGCGATGCAATTCGATCAGCGAAACTGCATACGCCATGCAAAGCACGACGAGGAGCAGGAGGATGCCAATCCAGAGCGTTCGCGGCAGTTGTTGAGGAGTATCAGCCATGCCGGTTGGTATTATGCGCTCAAAAAAATGCCGCCGCAAGCCAAGGCCGCAGGCGCTTCGGAATCATTTTGGGATGGCCGATTGGCGAAAGGAAGTTTGTTTTTACACTCGCCCTCACCTTAAATCCTCTCCCCCGGGAGAGGAAATCACCATTGGCTGATTCTGGTTTTGCGAATGACCGTTCGGCCAATTCAGTCGCGCGAATTTTCAAGGAGACGGCGAACGACTCACCTTCTCCTTGGGGAGAAGGCCGGGTTGAGGGAGGGCGTTACATCAAACTTCAGCCGCATTGGCAGGTTTTCATCGAAGAGAAAGCCCTTCATGCCGTCTGCACCATGGAGAAATGATCATTGGGGTCGCGCTCCGGATTATTCAAAGCTCGTGGCCGCACCGCTTTTTGACTTCAACCATTTATCGAAGTCCGCCTGGCTTTCGACGGTCAGATAGCCGCCAGACATGCTGGCATGGCCGTTGCCGCACAGTTGCGCGCAGTTGATCTGGTATTTGCCGATGGTCGTGGGCGTGAACCAGACCGGCACGCGCAGGCCGGGAATGGCGTCCTGACAGACGCGCATGGCGATGATTTTCAGCGAGTGAACCACGTCCTTGGAACCGAGGTAAATGATGACCGGCTTGTTGACGGGCACGTGAATTTCATTGAGCAGTTGAATGTCATCCTTGCCATTGGGGTCGGACGGATCAACGCCGAACACATTGTCTGGCTTGACGAGTTTCATGTCCTGTTTGCCGAACACGCCATCGGGACCGGGGTAACGGACGTTCCACGCAAATTGCTGCGCGACGACTTGGATGACGGTGGATTCGGCCGGCGACGGGAAATGGTCCACCTGACGCGCCCAAAGCGGCACGGCCACAAAAATCAACAGCACGGCCTCGACGCCGGCCACGCCGAGTTCGAGATAATTCGAGGCATGGCTTTTAACGCCCACATAATCGGCTTTGGGATGGCGCGAACTGCGAAAACGGCGGAGCACGTAGAAGAAATAAATGATCCAGCCGAGAAACAGCGCAATCATCAGCCAGTGAACGTAAATGATGAGGTCATCAACGCCCTGGCCGTTGGTCGAGGCCAGCGGGGGCAAACCCAGAATTTTTTCACCAAACCATTGTTTCATAAGAATCACCCGGTCGGCCCGGGAGGATTCGCCTCACCATCGTCCGGCGGGGTCCGGCGCGCGACGTGAACGAAGAAAATGACGAAACAACTCAACACGGTAAGAACGAAGCCCAGCAGGGTGACGATGCCCCAGTTCATGCCCACCGCCAGCGGTGAATCGGTTCTGCCGGTACAAGCCGCGCAGGCCAGCAACGACGACGGCGCCATGGCGATTGCGCCAGCGACGACCGCGGGAATTGTTTTCAAAAATTTGCGAAACAATTTCATAGATAACTCACGTTTTTGAGTTTTTTCAGAAAATACCGGCCATAAAAAATCAGCGCGGCCGCTCCCAGCAGCGAACTGATGCCGAAGAACACGTCCTTTTTCATCCCGCCGGCGGAAAGGCCGCTGATCAGCAGCCACACGCCGCAGCCCAGCGCCAGCGCGCTGGAGAGGGTGATGAAAACGATATGGAACGTTTTAAGGGACATGTTGAAAATGGACCATGCCTTCCGGCGACGTGGACCAGATGGTCAGACCCATCAGGCCCGCAAAAAACAACGCGGTGAAGCCCAGGACCAGGTAAATCATTTTCCGCTCGGAAATGAGATGCATGAAGTAGCCCGCCACCAGGAAGGCCTTCACGCAGGCAATCGTCAGCGCCACCGCGATGTTGATTTCCCGGCTGCCAAATTGGATGAACGACGCCCACACCGTCAGAATCGTCCCCGCCAGCAGGGCGATGAAAACAAAGATGTAGCCGCGCACGGAATGCGCCGGTTCAGGAACCTGACCGTCATTCATTGTCATACTGTTATTCATTATCAAAGCAAATATAAGACAGGAAACAGAAAAATCCAGACCAAATCCACAAAATGCCAGAAAAGGCCGGAAACCTCGATGCGATTGGTGAAACGTTCCGGGTCGGTTTTCCACATCCGGCTTCCCGGCCCCCAAAGAAAACCAATCACCACCGCGCCGCAAATCACATGAAAGGCGTGTAACGCCGTCAGCGTGAAGTAGATGGCCAGATAGGTGTGATGCCACGGGCCGTAGCGTTCCATTTTTTTGATTTCCGTGGCGGGGATGGTGATTTCCTCAAGCCGAATGTGTCTGGCTTCCGGCCGCTGCATGTCCATCAACTCCACTTCTTGATCCACCTTATGGCCGTGAATGGTCACACTGCCGGTCTGCCTGGCGAGGTCAAAATCCTTTGAGCGCTCGATCAGATGGCCGTCGGCGAATTTGCCGCTGGCCAGGGTGATTTCGTAGTGCGTGAACTTGTCGTGATATTCATACGACTTGATGCACACGAATGTCATCGCCAGCAGGATGGTGCAGGCGTGGAAAAACTTAAACCGTCCGTATTGCCGCAGCTTGCACGACACCCAGGCCATGACCGTGGTGATGCTGGAGGTGATGAGGACGATGGTGTTGGCCGTGCCGATATAGACGTTGAGCCAGCCGTGCGGCCACATGCCGGGTTCCGCGCCGACCCGCAGCAAAACGTAGGCGGAAAACAGCGCGCCGAAGAGCATCACCTCGGACGCGAGGAACAGCCAGATGCCGAGCTTGGCGTTATACAAGCCGGTGTCGCGGCGGGGCTCGACGATGTAGGGGAAGTCCATGGCGGCTTATTTGGGCGGTTCGTTCTGCGGCGTGAAATCCGTGTCGTGGCCGGGGACGCTGTATTCGTAGGGGCCGCGATAAACGCGGGGCGCCTCGGGGAAATTGGTGTGCGGCGGCGGCGTGGCTGTCTGCCAATCCAGCGTGGTGGCGTTCCACGGATTGTCGCTGTCCACCTTTTTGCCATGCTTGATGCTCCAGAAAAAATTGATGATGAACGGAATCTGCACCAGCCCCAAAACGCACGCGCCCCAAAGAATCCACGTGTGCAGTTCCATGATGTTGTTGCTCAAACCGCCGATGACGTCCGCGCCGGCCTGGCGGTTGACCGCCGCCGAATAATTCGCGCCGCCGTCCGCCATGCGCCGCAACATGCCCGCCATGCCCTGCGCGAACATCGGCATGAAAATGACGTTCATGAAAATCAGCGAGCCCCAGAAATGCACGCGACCCCAGAATTCGTTCATCATCCGCCCCGTCATTTTCGGGAACCAATAATAAATGCCCGCGAACAGCGCGAAAATCGTTCCCGGTGCGACGACATAATGGAAGTGGGCGATGATGTAATACGTGTCGTGCAGGTGAACATCGCTGATGTTGAAGCCCAGCGGCAGGCCGGTCAAACCACCGAGGCCGAACATCGGCAGGAACGCCAGCGCGAAGAGCATCGGCGTGTTGAACCGGATCGAGCTGCCCCACAACGAAATGAGAAAGCAGGTCAGAATGATCACTGATGGAATCGAGATGATCATCGTGGTGGTCTGGAAGAACACCGCCACCTTCGTGCCCATGCCGGTCAGATACATGTGGTGCGCCCACACCAGGAACGACAAAAAGCCGATGGCGAGCGCCGAATACACCAGGGATTTGTAGCCCCAGATCGGCTTGCGCGTGTTGTTGGCGATGATTTCGCAAGCGATGCCCATGGCCGGCAGGATCAACACATAGACTTCCGGATGGCCGAGGAACCAGAACAAATGCTGCCAGAGCAACGGGCTGCCGCCGCCACTGACGTTGGCCAGTTGTCCGCCCACCGCCAGCCCCGTCGGTAGAAAGAAACTCGTGTGCGCCACCTTGTCCATCAATTGCATGACGGCGGCGGCTTCCAGCGGCGGAAAGGCCAGCAAAATCAGGAAGCTCGTCACAAACTGCGCCCAGACAAAAAACGGGAGGCGCATCCACGTCATGCCCGGGGCGCGCAATTGAATGACGGTGGCAATGAAATTCACGGCGCTCAACAGTCCCGACGTGATGATGAAAACCATGCCCACCAGCCAGAAAATCTGCCCGTCGGTGGGGATCATCGTGGCCAGCGGCGAATAGGAGGTCCAGCCCGCCTGGGCCGCGCCGCCCGGAATGAAGAAGCTGGTGAGCATGATGACGCCGCCGATGACAAACGCCTGGTAACTGGCCATGTTGAGGCGCGGGAAGGCCATGTCCGGCGCGCCGATTTGCAACGGAATGACGAAATTGGAAAACGCCACGAAGGCCAGCGGCACGACCGCCAGAAACACCATGATCGTCCCGTGCATCGCCCCGAAAGAGTTGTAGAGGTCCGGCGACAGCGCGCCGTGGGGCGCCGCCGAACCGAGCACTTTTTCCAGCAGCGGGCCGAAGACCGGAATCGGCACGCCGGGCTTGGAAATCTGCCACCGCATCAACAGCATCAGAAAGAAACCGAAAAGCATGAAACACAGCGAAGTCAGGCCGTATTGGATGCCGATGACCTTGTGGTCGGGCGAAAAAACATAGGTGCGCCAGAAACCCGGATCGTGATGCGCATGGTCGTCAAGGCCGTGCGCCATTTCGTGCCCGTGGTCCGATGAAAGTTTATGAACGGTTGCTTTCATGTCCTGTTTCACGATTTCATTAACACCGGGCTTCAGCCCGGTGATGGCTGACGAGGAATGACAAAACCGTTTCAACAGTTCTCGCCGCACCCGCAAGCCGTTGAAACGGCTCGTCGCCCAGAATGCCTTGGCCACCCGGCTTCAGCCGGGTGTTAATGAGAGTAAATAAAGGGTTGGTCATTTTTACTTCATCTTGTCCAAAACCATCACCGCCAGCAGCAGCGGAAGATAAATGATGGACGCCAGAAACAATTGCCGCGCGCGCACCAGGGTCAATTCCGCCCGCGCAAAGCGGAGTTGCCGCAAAAACTGGAAGGCGAACCACAAATAACCCGCGCCCAAAATCAGCGCGCCGGCGAGATAAAATTCTCCGGCCATTTTGAAAAAGAACGGGCACAGGCTCACGAACAGCAACGCCAGCGCGTGGCTCACGGCCTGTTGTCCCGTGCGGCAGCCATCCGGGTCAATCACCGGCAGCATTTTGAAACCAGCCTTCGCGTAGTCATCGCGGTAAATCCACGCAATTGAAAAGAAATGCGGCATTTGCCAGAATGCCAGGATCGCAAACAGCGCCCAGCCTTCGCCGCTCAGTTCTCCGCGCGCGGCCGTCCAGCCCATCACCGGCGGCAACGCGCCCGGCACCGCGCCCACGACCGTATTCAGCCAGGTTACACGTTTGAGCGGGGTGTAAATGAACAAATAACTGATGAGCGTGACCGCGCCGATGACGCTCGTGAGCAGGTTCACCACCAGCGCGAGGTAAAGCAAACCCGCCGTCGCGCACACGCTGCCGAAAATCATCACCGTCGTTGGTTCCAAGTGGCCGGCCGGCAGCGGCCGGTTTTGGGTGCGGCGCATTTTGGCGTCGTATTCGCGTTCGAGCAATTGATTCAACGCTGCCGCGCCCGCCGCGACCAGCGCCGTGCCCGCCAGCGCGTGAAACATCAGCGCGAAATCCAGCGGGCCGCGTTCGCCCATGAAAAATCCGACGAACGTGGTCAGCAGCACGAGTGTGGTCAGCCGCGCCTTGACCAGGTCGGCCACGATTGCCCCGGCTGAACGTGCCGGAGTGGCGCTTAAAATTTCCGCTGAAGCCCTCATCTCACTTATTGCCGGTCAGGGCCGGCTGCGCGCCAATTGGAGCGGCGCTCTGTGAGCGTCGCTGTTCAGTGCGGCGGTCACAGACCGCCGCCACAGTCTCGCGGTACGCAATCGCACACCACAACGCACCAACCGCCAGCGCCAGCGCCCCGACCAGCACGTGCGCCGTCGCCACGTCGGCGGCCTTGTTCGTCCAAATGGTCGCCGCGCCCAGCCCGACCTGAAAAACAATCAGCGCGAACCAGACGTATGCAAGCTGGCGTAAAGCGTTTGGAGTTCCGCCTTCAGGCGGATTTGACCGGCTAAAGCCGGAACTCCGAGCCCGCCATGCGACAATGGCCGTCAAAATCAAAATGGCCAGCGCGACGATGCGATGCGCCATTTGCAGTTCGATCTGGAAGGCGGTGATGGGATTCTCGGCGTTGACGGAAACCCGCTGCGCGTTGTAGCGCGCGACGGCGTCTGCGCTCGTGTCCGGCCAGAGCCTGCCGTAGGCGAGCGGAAAATCGGATATTGCCAGCCCGGCGTGCTGATGCCGCATGGCCGCGGCGATGATCAACTGGACGAAAATCAAAATGGTTGTGAACAGGACGAGGGTTCGCAAACTTTTGTCGGTAGGGCGCGATGTCTCCATCGCGCCGTCGGCGGGCTGCGGAGAGCCCGCCCTACCGGTCTGCAAATTCAGCCAAAACCGGCTGGTGAACAGCGCGAGCGCGCAGGTCAAAACGAAAAAAAGTTGAGCTGTTGTCGCGTGATAAATGCCCAGCGAATCCATGTGCAGAGTCACGCGCAATCCGCCGAGCACGCCCTGCGCCACGACGAGAAGAAACGCGGCCACGCCGAGCCAGTGCATCCACGGCCGCCGGTCCTTGAGCCAGAGCCAGACGGCGAGAATCGTCGTCATCAGGCCGACCAGCGAAGCGAGCAGCCGATGGGAGTGTTCGTAAAAAATCCCGCCCAGCCATTTGTTGATCGGGAACAGAAACATGTTGTAGCCGTAGGTCGTCGGCC
Source organism: uncultured Verrucomicrobiae bacterium (assembly GCA_963744965.1). Lineage (GTDB taxonomy): Bacteria > Verrucomicrobiota > Verrucomicrobiia > Limisphaerales > UBA11358 > UBA11358. The sequence goes on along the minus strand of CAVUVT010000003.1, from coordinate 103,283 downwards.
AGTCGGGCACCGACATGCCGGCTTCATGGCTGGTCACCAGACCGCCAATGCCAATCAACGCCAGCGTCGCCAGCGCCGTCAGCCCGGCAAACCAGTACAGCCAGGGATTCGATTTGGATACAGCATTTGCCTTCATAGATATTTGATCTCCTGAGACACGTTGTGCCGGAATTGCGCCCGGATTGCAAAATTATTTGACGGTGAAAGTAAAATTCGCGTTCACATCGCCATCCTTCACTTCCACGTCCTGGGTTTGGGCGCCGAGCTTGCGGTGCGCGGCTTCCACGGTGTATTTGCCGGGCGGCACGTTCTTGATGACGAATTTGCCGTCCGAACCGCTGACGCAAAAGTAAGGGCTGTCAAACACGCTCACCCACGCGAACATCCACGGATGCACATCGCATTTGAAACGCAGAAACATTTCCGGCTGCGGGTACGTGTAGGTCAAATCCGCGCCGCCGGGCATCTGCACCTGGTTGGATTCGGGATTGCCCGGCACGGTCGGCGTCGCGTGGACATTGTGAATGCAGGAATCGGAATTTCTAACGATGAGCCTCTGGCCCGTTTGAATCGCCAGAATTTGGGGCGTGTAGAGGCAACCCTTCTGGTCGAGCACGGCGGGCGGCTGGCTGGCACCAGTGGATTTGCCGGTGATGCCCTTCAATGAAACAACCACATCGGCCAGTTCGCCCTTTGCGCCGACCACATAAAAATGCGTCGTGGGCGTGGCGGTGTGCATTCTGGCGCAATCCGGGTTTTCCATGAGCGGCGTGATTTCCTTTTCCGCCGGCGGCGCGCCGGTGAGCGTGATGACGCCGGTGATGTCCGCCGCCGGGGCGATTGGCCCGGCGCCGCAAAGCCCGATGGCGAGCAGCGCAACGGTACAATTTACAGCATGATTTAATCTCATAATAAAAACTTACATAAAGAATTATAATGCCTATGAACAGGTCCCGCAAGTCATTTGCAAAACTTTTTCAGGATTTGCTGCGCAGCGTCCGAAAAATTGCGATGCCGAGGAAGAGCCCGGCCTGGCCGAGCAGGCAACCCAGCCAGCCCCAACGAAATGCGAATAAAGTCATCACGGAAATCACCACCGACAAACCAGTCCACACCAGACTGGATTCATTCTCGAACTCGGCCGCGCGATGAAAGAAAATCGCGCAGGCCACTATCATCAAGATCAGCAAATATGGCATCGCCCGGCGTTTGATTGCGGTGTTTTAGCTCTGCAAATTTTTCAAAACGCGCGCCATGGCCAGCGCGGTCTGCGCCGCTTCCGCGCCGCGATTGTGCCTCGGGTCGAGGCAGCGGGCACCGGCTTGGGCTTCGTTTTCCAAAAGCAGCACTTCGTGAATGACGGGAATTTCGTGCGCGAGCTGGATTTGCATCAACGCGTGATTCACGGCTTCGCCGATGTGCGCGGCGTGAACCGTCTGACCGCGCAAGATCACCCCCAGACAGATGATGGCGGACAAATCGGGTGTGGTCCGCGCCAGCCGTTTGGCCACGACGGGGATTTCATACGCGCCCGGCACGCGGACGATCTGGATTCTTGAAACATCGGCGCGCCACAACTCGGCCTTGGCGGCCCGCAACATCGCGTCCACATAACGCGCGTTGTAGCGCGACGCGACAATGGCGAACGAGCCGCCGCGGGACTGATTTTTTTTGGGCTGTAGCTTGCGGAGCATTGCGGGGAATTAAACCACGAACGGGCGCGAGTGAACACAAAGATTTTTGCCTTCCTGAAAACCCGCGCCGACCGCGTCACTTTGACGTGCTGGCCGCCGACGGCGGATTGCCCTTAATGGCCGCCCGCGCGGCTTTTATCTGGTCGGCGGAAACCGCACCGCTGTTGTTTCCCCACGACCCGCGGATGTAGGTCAGCACGGCGGCAAGATCGGCGTCCGACAGCGACGCGCCCATCGCTGCCATGGACAGGTTCCAATCGCGGCCTTTGACCTGAATCAAACCGTTGAGTCCGGTCAGCGGAATGTGTGCCAGCGACGTGATGTCCTTGACAACCCATTCGGAGCCGGCCAGCGGCGGCGCCTGGCCGGGTTTTCCCAGACCGTCGCTACCGTGGCAGAGGCCGCAATAAGTTCCATAGACCGTCTTGCCACGCGCCAGCGTCGAGGCTTCGCCGGATTTGGGCTGGTATGAGGCCAGTTCGTCGGCAGACGTGTAAGGCGCGTAAACCTGCTTGTCGAACCAGCCGCTGTGATGATCGAAATACACCGCGCCCAAAAACAACAGCAGAAGCGTCAGCACGATGATCCAGATCGGCATCGTCGAGCGCGATACTGCCGGTTCGGCTTCGGGCGCTTGTGACTCGCTGGATTTTAATTCGTCACTCATGGGTCAACCAACCGTGGGATTATGGCAAAGGAGCCGTTGTTGGCGCGAGCCGATTTTCAACGTGGCGGTGACGAGGGGCGACTCTCATTTAGCACCCGGCTTCAGCCGGGTGAAATCAGTTGTCACGAGAATAAAACCCGTTTCAACGGGTTTTCCTGCACCAAAAAGCCGTTAAAACGGCTTTCCGGCGTTTTTCGACCATCATCACCGGGCTGAAGCCCGGTGCTAATGAGAATTTTTCGCCGCTGTTCAAAATTGAAAGGCGCACGGCGCAAGAGTGGAGAAATCTTCATTTGGGCAATACGACCGCTGAGAACCGACCGCCGGTGGTTAAAAACCCGGATTTTCTTCCTTGGGTTTCAAGCTGAAGAGATAAGCGACCAGGTCGTCCAACTCGGAATCCTTGATGATGCCGGCCCAGGCAGCCATGAAAAGCGGGGGCGGCGGACGTTTCGGGTCGAGCGCCGTGATTTCGCGCTGGCCCTTGAGGATGCGCTTTTTCAATTCGTCCTTGGTGTAGCCATCGGCTACATAGATCAAGCCGGGCACCTGCTCGGCGGTCTTGGCATTGGGATTGGGCACGCCGCCTTTGCCGCCGGTGCCATGACAGCCGGCGCAACCGTATTTGCGGAAGACTTCCCGCCCCCGCTCAACCGGGCTCATCAGCGATGGCAAGCTCAACGCTATTTTCTGATCGCGCAAGTGCATCAGGAAATCTGTCAGCGCGCGGGCTTCGGTCTCGGTAAAGTCAAACCGCGGCATGACCGTGCCGGGAGTGACCGCCTGTGGGTCGCGGAAGTGCTGCATCATCCACTCGACCGGGCGCCGCAGGCCGACGTCGTCCAGCGCCGGACCGATCTTGCCGCCCTGGCCGCCGATGGTGTGGCAACCGATGCAGCTTTTCTGCTCGAACAATCGCTGTCCCTCACTGGCGCTGGGGATGACTTTCATGGAGGCGTAATAGCCGGGCGCCGGCTCGCCGGTCTGGCTGAGCATGAAAAGGACGATCGCCTCGAGATTCGTTTCGGAAAATTTTTGTGGCGGCATTGCGGAGCCGGGCGTGACCGATGCGGGCGCGAGGAAATGTTTTTTCAGCCAATCCGGCGAACGGCGGGCGCCGACCTTGTCGAGTTCCGGTCCAACCACGCCGCCGACGCCATTGAGTTTGTGGCAACCGCGGCAACCGCTGTCTTCGAACACCTGCTGGCCGCGGGCCAGTTCAGGCGCGGCGGGATTATCGGCGGCCTCGTGGCATTGGCCGCAGGAGGCCTGGATGTATTGCAGCGGCAGCATCGGCTGGTCCCAGTGCGGCACGTTGCCGTGCGCGTCGTCGGCGGTCGTGGCCCGGCCCTGCCCGCGATGGCAAATGGTGCAGCCGAACCGCTCGAACGGGTGCTGTTCGTGCAACGGATGATAGGCGAGCGGTTGCGGATAACCGCCATAGCTCGGGTCTTCCACCGCGAGATGGCACGTGGTGCAGCGATCCACACGGTTGAGGTCGGGCAGGAGAATCTGACGGATTTGTACCGGGATTTGTTTGGCCAGTGCCAGTTGTTGCGGCGTCGAGGCGCGGCGGATTTCCTCCGCGATGAATTTGTGCTGATAATTCTTCCACTCGCGGTACTCATCCCGGTAATAACCGATGACGACGAGAACGCCGACCAGCAGGCCGAGCACGGTGAACCAGGCGTAGAATTTGCGGACGGAGAGGTCGTTCATGTCAGTGGCCCTCCGTGATGGCCGGTGGTTGCTCCCATGGCACCACCCAGCCCCAGTTCGGGCCGCGGAACAGGGTGCCGATGATCGTCAGCACGATGGCTGTCAACAGACAAACGGTGAAAATCGTGTTGGCGACCGTGCGTTCGCGGGCAAACCAGCGGCCGACGCCTTTGCGCTGGCGATCCATGTAGGGCAACAGCATCAGTGCCGTCACCAGCAGACCGGGCACCACCACGCCGCCCCAGAACGCCGAGTAGCTGACCAGTTCCTGCAGGCCGAGGAAATACCACGGCGCCTTTGCGGGATTCGGCGGATGAATCGCGTTGGCGAGTTCCTCCAGCGGCGCGTTCCAGAAAATCGCCAGGAACAGCACCACCGCCGTCACCAGCAGGAACAGCAGCACCTCGCGGAAAACCAGGTGCGGCCAGGAAAATACCTCGTCCTCCGGGTTCTGGCCGACCTGCGGCGTCGTGCCGCGCGCGAGTTCCATCAGGCCGTAACTCTTGTTCGGCGGCAATTGCTTGAGGTCCATTTGTTGGACGATATCACCCGGCTCGTCGGGACGTGACAACCCGCCGTCCTTGCGCACGCGCCAGAGATGGATGGCCAACATGAGAAGCGCCGCCGTCGGCAGCACGATCACATGCAACGCATAAAACCGCGTCAGCGCCTCCTGTCCGACCACGTTTCCGCCGAGCATCAGATATTTCAACTTGAGTCCGATGACCGGCGCGTAGCCGGCGATGTTCGTGCCGACGGTGATCGCCCAGAACGCGAGCTGGTCCCAGGGCAGCAGATAGCCGGTGAAGCTCAACCCGAGGGTCAGCAGAAACAGTCCGACGCCGATCACCCAGTTGAACTCGCGCGGGCGTTTGTAGGCGCCGGTGTAAAACACGCGGCACATGTGCAACAGCACGAACAGCACCATCAGATGCGCCGCCCAGCGGTGCATGTTGCGGATGACCAGGCCGGCGGAGACGACATACTGCAAGTCCTTCATGATGTCGTACGCCTTCTCGGTACTCGGCACGTAATAAAACATGAGCAACACGCCGGTGACAATCAGGATCAGGAACAGGTAAAGCGAAATCAGGCCCAGCCCGAGCGAATAGGAGGCGCGCAGCGAATGGCGGTTGACCTTCGCCGGCTGCACGTGCAGCAGAAAGCTGGAAACCATCACCTGCGACCGCTCCAGATTGCTCTCCGGCAGGCCAATCCGAAAGATCGAGCGGCCGACGCGCGTGCGCGTGAACCACTGCCAGAATCGTTTGGGCCAGGGCGCGTTCACAAGGAATTCCTTGTAGCCGCCAATGTAAATTGGCGGACCGTTCGACCGTTGCGGCTCTCCGCCGTTTCACAACGGCGGCTACATATCGAAGTGACGCGGCGCTTCATAGAACCAGGTATTTGTCCGCGGCCACGCGCTGGTTTTTATCCACCAACAGCCGGCTGTCCTTGCTCAGCGTTATCTGAAACCACTCCAGCCCGCGCGGGGCCGGGCCGCTGACGACATTGCCTTGGTCGTTGAACACGCTGCCGTGGCATGGGCAATGGTAGCCGTGGTCGGCGCGGTTGACCGTGCAGCCGAGGTGCGTGCAGATTGCCGAGAGACAGCGAAACGTGTTGCCCTGGCGCACGAGGAAGACCCGCTCGGCTTCCAAAAACGTCACGGAACCGTCGGGATAATCGTCGGGCTTGCCGGCCTTGAAACGCAGGCTCGGCTCATACAACACGTTGGGCACGAGAAAACGCACAGCTCCGGCTGATGCCGCCACCACCGCGAAGGTGCTGGCGAGCCAGCCCAGCGTGAGTTGAAAGAAACTGCGCCGTGAAACTTCGTTTTTGTTTTCCGGGATGGGGTGATTCATATCAGGCGGGCATCAGTTCCACGCGTTCCATGGTGATCGCGCCGGTGGGACAGCGCGCGGCGCACAGGCCGCAGCGGATGCAGCGGGTTTCGTCCTTGATGATCGCGCCCTGCTCGCCGCGTTCGGGAACGCGCCCGTAACGCGCAAGGAACGCGCCCTGCAGTTTTTCGTCGCCGCGCAGGTTGGCGGCATCCACCAGCCGCAGGCAGTATTCCGGGCAGACATCGGCGCAACCGCCGCAGAGAATGCACTCGTCGCCGTTGAACACCGGACCGACGTGACACTTCAGGCAGCGATCCGCCTGCCGCCGCGCGTCGGGTTCCAGATAATTTTTTTCCACTTCGGCGATCCCGACGCGCCGGTCCAGCGGCAGCGTCGGCGGCAGCCGGCGGATGAATTTCTCGTAATCGGGCTTCATCCGATACTGGAGGGTGTTGTAAATCGTCACGCGCGCCTGGCGCGGCTCGGCGGGCACGCGGCCCGTGAGGAATTTGGCGATGGAATTCGCCGCCTTCTTGCCTTCGGCGACCGCGGTGATGATGATTCGCGGCCCGAACGCCACGTCGCCGCCCGCGAATACATCGGGACGCGACGTGGCCATCGTCACTGGATCGGTCTGCAACGCTCCGCGCGGAGTCACCTTCAAATTGTCCTCGGGACGAATCCAGGAAAGGTCCGCCGACTGGCCGATAGCGAGAACGACGGTGTCGCAATCCACGGTCTCTTCGCTGCCTTCGATGAACTGCGGATTAAACCGGCGGTTCTCGTCGAAGACCCGGCCGGCCTTGATGAGTTCGATGCCTGAGACTTTCCCATCGCCACCGACGATGCGTTTGGGACCGAAGCGCGTGTGGAGGCGAATGCCTTCCTTTTCCGCCTCCTCGATCTCCTCGCGCGCGGCGGGGATCTCGTCGAGACTCTCCAGGCAATACATGTGGACTTCGGGCACGCCCTTGCGGATGGCTTCCCGCGCCACGTCCAGGGCGAGGCGCACCTCGTCGGGCGCTTCCGGCTCGCGCGCGGTCAATTGTTCCAGCGCGGATGCCGCCTGATGCAGCGCCTCACGCAATTCCGCCTCGCTCATCCCCGCAAACTTCTCCGTCTGGCGGACGACCGAGCGCGCCACGTCGAAAGCGACGTTGCCGCCGCCGATGACGACGACTTTGCGGCCGAGGGTCACCCGATAACCGAGATTGACGTTCAGCAGGAAATCAATCGCACGCAGCACGCCGTCGAGTTGCACGCCCTCGATGGACAGCTCGCGGCTTTTGTGCGCGCCGATGCCGAGGAACACGGCTTCAAAGCCTTGTTGCTTGAGATCAGCAAAAGCGAAGTCCTTACCGAGCCTGGTGTTCAGGCGAATCTCCACGCCGAGCGATTCTATCGCCGCGATTTCCGCCCGGATGATTTCGCGCGGCAGCCGGTATTCGGGCACGCCGAGCACCAGCATGCCGCCCGCCAGATTGTGGGCTTCGAAAACCGTCGGCGCAAATCCCATCAACGCCAGTTCGTGCGCGCAGGACAGGCCCGCCGGACCAGCCCCAACGATGGCGACTTTGCGCCCACCGCCGATGCGCTCGCGGCGCGGGTCCCGCAGTTCAGGATAGACGCGGCCGAGGTCGAAGTGGTCCGATTCGACACCGAACTTTTCACAAACAAACCGTTTCAACGCGCGAATTGACACGGAGGCGTCGAGCGCCCCGCGCCGGCATTTCGCTTCGCACGGCGCGGCGCAGACGCGGCCGCAGATGGAGGCGAAAGGATTGGGCTTGCGGGCGATGAGGTAAGCGTCTTCCCAGCGTCCCTCAGCAATGGCCTGCACGTAGCCGCCGGAATCCGTCCGCACCGGGCAACCTTCGCGGCAAAGGACCTGCCGGGTGAAATAATTCACATCCGGCAGTTCAACTGGATAGATCGTGGACATTCCAGTTCGGTCAGCGGACTACTTTGAATCGTACTTGTCGCGGACTTCCTTGATCTTGGCTTCGGCGTCAGTCTTTTCCTGAGGCGTGGCTTTCGCGAGTTTCTCGTCGAGCATCGCCTTCTTGCGAACGCTGGAGTCATAGACCAAAAACTCGTAGATTTTCTTGCCGTCGGCGTTGCTGATGCCCGAACCGGGCTTGTGCATCATCCGTTTGATGTAGCGCGACCACTCCTCGGGCGTGGCGTAGTCGGAGTTGATCGGGCGGCTCAGTTTGTGGCACTGCGTGCATTTCGTGCTGAACACTTCGTAGTTGTCCTTGATGCCGTCCGGGTATTTGGAGACATCAATGGTGGCCGGGCCTTTTTCGAACCGATCGACTCGCGCCTTGGTTTCAGCGTCAAGTTGATCCTCCGCGCGCGCCAGGCCCGCCGTCAAGGTAAGCACGGCTACACCGAGGAGCATCGTGGTGAATTTTGTGGTCATAATTGGAGTTCCTTTCATTTAAAATCCGTACGAGAGTTGGACTATAAACAGGCTGGAGGGCAGCCCATTGGCATTGAGACCGCGGTTGGACAGCCATTCGTAATCACCTTCCAATAGCAACGTGTTCGTGAGGTAATAGACAAAACCGGCTGTCGTGCGGTCGGTGGTCGAACCCATCGCGTCATTCGCCGTGTCATAGCGCCCGACCAGTTCGAGGTCGTTCACGACGGGCGCATCCAGATCCAGACCGGCGAGTTTATAACCCGCCTGAACCCACCAGCCTGTCGGTTGGATATTTCCGGCGTCAGCCGTTTGCTGCCAGGTATTGATATACTCGCCCTTCACTTCAACATAGGGGCTGATGTGAACGGCGGCATCCACCACGAGCGCCGACCACAGATAATTTCCGGCCCAAGTGCCCGTCTGGCCCGAAACATTCAATTCAAGATCATAATGCGCTTGCCACGGGTAAAACCAGCCGATGCGTCCGCCGCCGCTGGGGTTGTTGTTGAGATTGGCGTTGTTGCCACCGCTGGTGACTCCGACGTTGCCGCTCAGGTCAAGATTGGGCATGCGATTGCCACCGCTATCCAGCGTAAAGGAGTTGGCGCTGCCATCCACGGAACTGGGTCCGTTGACGCCGTAAACAGAATAAGTGAGCATTTGTCCCGACTCTCCGACCGGCACGGCGCCCCGCAACTGAACGCCCGCACCGCTGGCCGGCAGGAAATCAATCGCCAACGGGTCATCCGGTATCTTGTTGAGCCAGCCTGCCCCGCGTTCTTGATAGGTGCCCAACGGCATAATCATATACCCGGCCACGACCGTCACGTAATCGTTGAGCAGGTAATCCAACTGGGCAAAACTCAGGCTGACCGTGGTGCTGCTGCTGGCATCATGGGTGTAAGGCGCACTGGTAACGACATTTGTTCCGCTGGCCGAACCGTTTTGCAACGTCACATCAAAACCGGCCTCGAACAAAATGTTGTCGTTCGCGCGGAACAGGAAAATCGGTGCAAAGTCAGCCAGTGAAAAAGCGCCGCTCTGTCCTTTGGCCTGTCCGAACTGCACCTCGGCGTCACCCACCATCGTGAAATTGTGCAGCGCGTTGCGGAGCGGTGTCGCCTGCGCCAAGGCTACCGCGTCAGCCTTCTCAACGGCATTGGTCGCCAAGCTCACGGCATTGGTGGCCAGCGTTTGCGTCTCGCCCAGCCGCTGCTCCAACTGCTGGATGGTCTGCTGGTCCTGTTGGTGCGTTTGCTGGTCCTGTTCGTGCAGTTTTTCCAACTGGCCAATCCGCTGGTCCTGGTTGGTGACCATGCTTCTCAACGCATTAAAATCTTCATCGCTGATCGTCGCCGCCGCGCGCGGAGCCAGGGCCACGCCCAACGCGCAGGCCGCTGCCGCCACGCCTGAAATAAAGGAAGATGTTTTCATGGATGAAAATTTTTAGGGGCCGATTTAGTTTCCAGCATCTTCCTTGAGAAATTTCAGGATTTCCTTCGCCTGCGCCGCCGGGAGATTGGCCCGCACCCGCATGTGGATCATGATGGTCTTCCATTGGGCCGACGTGAACTCGGTGGCATAGCGTTCCGGGTGGCAGCGGTTGCAATTGATGGCGTACAACTCGGCGCCGGTGAGTTTCTTCGGCGCCGGCTTCTGGTCCGTTTTCTTTTCCGGTTCGGCGTGCGCCAGAACCGCGCTGAGGCACAAGCCGGCCAGCGCCGATGCGCCGGCCAGAACAACCAGTCGTTTGTTGGTGAGTGATGAGCGCATAAAAGTTCTACTTTCGTTCGTTAATCGCCATAATGTTAATCCGCTCCAGCAAATGCAATCCACTTTATTTGCTTTTTTATTTACCCTGGTTGTGGCCAAGGAGCACCGGCTGGGGCAACGCCAAAGTGAAAAATAAAGCAGCTTATTATTGTCATTGGCGCGCAAAAGTTCATGCGGAAATCTCGCGGACATTTCGCCTCCCGACACAGCGCCAGGGGGCTGGCGCACCCCAGGACGCTTCGCGTGTTTTAAAAATCACCGTGTCGCGCACAGCGTCCTGGAGTGCGGCGGCCCTCCGCCGCTTTTGGAGCGTGGGTTTGTGTCGGGTTTGAAACTACAAAGATTCCGCGCCTGCGGCGCTGTGGCAGAAACGTGGTGCGGAGAACAAAAAAACAAGCCGGGAGGGTCGCCGTGCCGGCGACCCACATTATTCAGGGACGGCGATACGCCGTCCCTCCCAAAATGGCGCGGTGAGGAAGTTGGTTTCTCATTAACACCCGGCTTCAGCCGGGTGGGAGGTCGCGGAAGGAAATTCAACCGCTTCAGCGGTTTTTCTGCGCCCGCAAAACCGTTGAAACGGTTTTTGTCCACCCTGCCTTTTGAACACCCCGCTAAAGCAGGGTGTTAATGAGAGCGGACGGTGACAAGGGTGAATGTGCCGCCGCTGGCGCGAGTCGTTTTGGTGTTGATGGGTTTCAGGAGCTAATTTTGAAGTGTCAATGTACTTCATTGCATCAAAGACTAAAGCAAATGCCCCATCTTCTCGCGTTTCACTTTCAAATACCGCTCGTTGTGCGGATTGGGTTTCACGCGAATCGGCACCTGCTCGACAATTTTCAGTCCGTACCCTTCCAGCCCGACGAGTTTTTTGGGATTGTTCGTCAGCAACCGGATGGTTTTTAGGCCGAGGTCAACGAGGATTTGCGCGCCGAGGCCGTATTCGCGCAGGTCCATTTCGTAGCCGAGCTTTTTGTTTGCTTCGACGGTATCGTAGCCTTGCTCCTGCAATTTGTAGGCCTTGATTTTCGGCGCCAGGCCGATGCCGCGGCCTTCCTGCCGCATATAAACAATCACGCCGCGGCCGGCCGCGGCGACCTGCCGCATGGCCTGATGCAGTTGCGAACCGCAATCGCAGCGGCGCGAGCCGAACACGTCGCCGGTCAGGCATTCGCTGTGGACGCGCACGAGAACTTTTCCCCGCCCGGCCACGTCGCCATGCACCAGCGCGAGGTGATGCTGGTCGTCCAGCTTGGAGCGATACAAATGGAGGTCGAAATCGCCGTAGTCGGTCGGCATTTTGACGGTCTCGACGCGCTCGACCAGTTTCTCCCGCGTGCGCCGGTATTCAATCAGGTCGGCGATGGTGCAGATTTTCAGGTGGTGTTTTTTGGCGAACTTCAACAACTCCGGCAGGCGCGCCATCGTGCCGTCGTCGTTCATGATTTCGCAGAGGATGCCGACGGGCCGGCATTCGGCGAGCGTGGCCAGGTCCACCGCCGCCTCGGTGTGGCCGGCGCGCTGGAGGACACCGCCCGGACGCGCGCGCAACGGAAACACGTGGCCCGGCTGCACAAGGTCTTCCGGCACCGCCGCCGGTTCGGCCAGGATTTTGATGGTGCGCGCCCGGTCCGCGGCGCTGATGCCGGTGGTGATGCCGCGCGCGGCGTCCACGCTCACCTGAAAATCGGTGCGAAAGCTCTCGCGGTTCTGCTGCACCATGCGGTCAATGCCCAGTTGATGCAGCCGCCCGGCGGCCGCCGGCACGCAAATCAGCCCGCGGCCGAATCGGGCCATGAAATTCACGGCGGCGGGCGTGACGAATTGCCCGGCCATGATCAAATCACCTTCGTTTTCGCGGTCGGCATCATCCACGACGATGACCATTTTGCCTTTGCGGACGTCGGCGACGACGGATTCAATGCGGTCGAAAGTTTGCTTCATCGGCGAAAACAGCTTAACCATTTGCCGCTCAAATGCCAGTTGCAAAGTGAATCAGTTTCGTCGGGCACGAAGTTTATTTCCCCTGAAGTTCGCCGGGGCGGACCAGCCTTCGCTCGGAAGCTTCGGCGCGGCAGGGACCGGCGTTCCATCTCCCCAAAGCCTCCCGGCGGCGGCAAGGTTGCGCCTGGTCCTGGCACGCTGATTTTTGCTGACACAATACCAAAAGCTGGCTTACGATTTGTCGAGTCTCATTGGAAACGTTTTTCCAATCAATGGCGGCTTAAGATTTTAGCAGCCGAACGGCCGATAAATTTCCATGTCATCGGACAAACTGGGCAGCAAGGGGTATGGTGGACTTTCGGGCGGAAACCCCCTGAGTCTGCTTCAGGAATGTTTCGCCTGCGGCGTGATCGTGGTGGGCGCGCGCAAACGCATCGTCGCCTGCACCGCCGAAGCCGCCGAACATCTGCGCCGGGATGCGGCGAAGTTGCTGAACGCGCCATTGAGTTCGTTGCCCGCGCCGCTGGCCAGGCTGATTCAGGAAACCGCCCGGAGCGGCAAGGCGATTTTGAACCGCGAAATTCCTTTGGGCCAGGCCACGGCATTGCGCGCGAGCATTTTGCCCGTGAAAACGCGCGAGCCGGCGGAAATTGTCGTCGTTTTGAACAGCCTGACTTCCACGCCGGTTTTTGAGCAGAACCTCCGGCGGCTCGACCGGCTGGCCAGCCTCGGCACGCTTTCGGCGAGCATGGCGCACGAGATCAAAAACGGCATGGTCGCCATCAAGACGTTCGTTGACCTGCTGGCGCAGAAAGGCCAGGACATGGAACTCACCGAGGTCGTCGGGCGCGAACTGGAACGCATCAACGCGATTGTGACACAGATGCTGCGGTTTGCCGCGCCGAACCGCGCGGCGTTCACGACCGTGCGCGTCCACGACGTGCTCGATCATTCGCTGCGCCTGGTGCAGCATCAGGTCAACGGAAAATTGATTTCGCTGCAGCGTCATTACCAGGCCGAGCCGGACACCGTCCGCGGCGACGACGCGCAATTGCAGCAGGTGTTCATGAATCTTCTGCTCAACGCGCTCGAAGCGATGGGCACGAACGGGGTGTTGACCGTCAAGACGGAAACGGTGAAGGGCGAACGCAGCGAGCGGCAACTGCGGGTCAACATTCAAGACACCGGCGTGGGCATCGCGCCGGAAAATCTGGAACACTTGTTCGAGCCGTTTTTCACGACCAAAAAAAACGGCACGGGACTGGGGCTGGCCATCAGCCAGCGCATCGTGCTGGAACATCGCGGCGTGATTCACGCGTACAGCGACCCCGGCAAAGGCTCGCGTTTCAGCCTGTCGCTGCCGGCGTTCAACGCGGCGTGAGTAGTGGTCCGCCAAATTGAGGCAAGGCCAACTTTCAGTTCTTTATCTCTGCGGCAGTTAAATGAGCGGCTTCAGAAATTTGTTTAATGAAATCTGCATTGGTTGGATTACTAGACGGAAAACGAGTGAAACAATCTTGCAAAAAAAAGACGAGCGTTTGATCTGTTTGACGAAGCGTAGCTTGTAACGCATCCACAGCTATATTTTTCCCATTTTCTTCTTCTTCTTTTTGTAACTGCAATTTTTCGGCTGGGGTGTTGGCTATAACGGAAATTGTCATGCCTTTGTTGGTGTAGTTGGGGATTATTCGGGAACGGACTTCGCCTGTAAATTTTGCAATATCAAGCCATCGCGATTTATCATTTCTAATTTTGTCGAAGTTCAAACAAAAAAGAATCGTATTACATTTTGTTTCTGTCCAAGACCTGGTTTGCCATTCATTTGTAGGGCAAGGCTTTTGCATCATGCTTTCAAATAAACTCTGGAGCGCTTGTTTCGCGTCAGGATTATTCTGTGCGCCGCCCAAAACATGAGCCGCTTGGTTCACAGTTTTCAAATAAATATCAGGGTCTTGAGGCCAGAGCTTTTCAACATCTGGCAATGCACTGACAACACTTTGAACATTGTTCGATGCCTGTAATATCTTCAAGTATGTAACGTTGGTTTCCGTAGCCGATGCGGTAATCGGCGAACAACAGTTCATTACAAGAGTCAGCAGGATAACTGAGATATATTTTTTCATAATGGATTTATGGGGTCGTTGTGACAACGCTGTTTGTTGTGCGGGTTATTCACGAATTCTTTCGCGGCATCCCGCTGTTTTAAATTTTATTCCCCAACAAGGTGATAGGGCTGGGCGGTGTCGTCGCCGAGGCGGGTTTTCGGCGCGGCCTTGAGTGAGAAGGTGAAGGCCACCGTGTAATCCGTCGGGCCGGTGGTGTTATCAATCACCCGGAAAGTCAGCGCGCAGGTCCAGCTCCGCAGGTCGCGATAGATCGTGTAATTTTGTTCCTGCAACTGGCCGTCCGCGGCGTTGTAATCGTGGCGCAGGCGTAAGCCCCAGTTGTCATTGAGCCGGTAAAAAAACGTGCTGGTGATGTAATTGTTGGCTTGCGTAAATCCATCAAATCCGTTGCGCAAATACCAGTAGCCGAGGCCCCAGCTCCAGCGTTCATTCGGCGTGAAAGTGAGTTGATCAAACTCCAGATTCAAATGGCCGCCGTCCATGGCGTAGCGCGACTGCGAATCCAACACGATCCACGAGCGCGGCTTGAACGCGAGGTCGGAGTACAGATCGCTGAAATTCTCCTGCGGGCTGAACGGTTCGTCGAGGTTGTTCGGATTCTGGCCCGGGGTGAGCCGCCAATCCAACATCACGTTCCAATCAACCAGATTGTCGAGCTGTCCGTCGCGCCTGGTTTGGAGCGTGTTGCGCAGGCCGAAACGAATGACGTTCTCACTGTCAATGGAATCAATGTTGTTGTATTCGGGAAATTGAACCGGCAGCAACTGCAGGCTGGGCAGGGCGGAATCGAATTGCGGCAGTTGCGCCGGCGGCGTGCTGGGATTGGGCACGTAGGCGTAGGTCACCGACGGCTCGAAGATGTGGCGCAGGCCGTCAACGGCCAGAAGTGAATTCGTCGCGCCCGCCCAAAGCTGCGAAGCTTTGAACGAGGTTTCGACGCTCGTATTGAACACCCGGCGATAAGCTTCACCGTTCGTGCCAGTCGGCCCCGTCTCGGTGCTGTAATAGGTGAAGCGCCCGCCAGCGCGCGGGGTGATGTTCAGCCAGCCAAAAAACGTGCAGGGCAGGAGGAGTTGTTGAAAGCTGTCGGCCCGGGAGGCGGAATAACCCAGCGGCGGCGTGGGGCCTCCGTTCGTGTCCGCAAAAAACATTTTGTAATAGCCCGCCGAACTTTGGCTCTCGTAATAAAGCGGGGTATTTAAAACCTGCTGGCGATAGCCGGTAAGCCTCACGTCGGGCAGGCGTTCGACCTGGTCGAAGAAATCATTCAACTGCGGCGTGGTTTCGGCGTCGAGACTCCAGTTGTTCCAATACTTGTTGACCTCGGTGAACGTGTTGGGCTGCGGATTGTTGCGATAGTCGCCCTCAAAAAAATCGTGCTCCACGAGCGGGTCGCTCTGGTAATTCACGAGCGCCTTCAAGTTCAGATTGGTGGCCGGGGTCGCCTGGTAGCCGAAGTAAAAGCGCTGGCGGTTTTCGGGAATGCCATTGGTCCACGGCGTGCCGTTCGTGCTGGTGTTTGGATTCTGGTCATTCAGGTAATAATACGTGAACGCCGCCTCGCCCCATTGACCGAGGTGCAGATTCAGGTCCGGCCCCACGCCCACGCCCCGCTCCTCACGGTAGTCCAGATGAAATTTTCCATCCACCGCATCGTTGGCATACCACGTGTAGGTGTTGAGCAAAAACGCCCCGTAGGCGGTGCGGTAGCCGGGGAGAAAATTCAAATTGTTCGCGCGCGGCCCCAGTTCGCGCCGGTAATACGGAAAGTAAAACGCCGGCACGCCGTTCACATAAAACACGGCGTTCCACATCTCGATGTATTTTCCGGGAACAATTTTTATGTGAGTGGAACGGACGTAAAATTCCGGGTCGCTCACATCGTCGGTCGTGACGAAGGCGTGGCGCGCGTGGTAGATTTTATTGGTGATGTCGCCCTGCAATTGTTCGCCCTGCGCGAACACCGGCGGTTTGCCCATGCGAAATTGTTCGCTCTGCATCTGGTGCGTTTTGAAATTGTAGCGGATGTGTTCACCGGTCCAGATTTGATCGCCTTCCTCGATGCGCACGTTGCCGTCGGCCACCACCTCGCCCGACTGCTGATTCACGGACACACTGTCGGCGCTCAGGGTCGTGTCGCCGCGTTTGACGAAGATGCCGTTGGTGCCAATGATGGTGTCTCCCTGCATGTAAACAACCCCGATTTTCGCGCCGGGAATGATTTGGTTGAGCCCCCGGACCTCCACCGGCGGCTCCTCCTGCGCCCAGGCAGCGGACGAAAAAAACGCGAATAAAGAAGCAAGCAGAACAATGGCGGGCAATCTTCTCATCAGGCGCGGTCAATTAAACAGAACGCTTTCCGGCTGCCAAGAGAGTTTTCAACTACCAGTCACAAAGTCACAAGGCAGAAATAATGGTTTTCTCCATGCCTTCGTGTCTTTGGGGTTAGTTTTTCGGCAGAAACGCAAAGGCCACCGCCGCCAGGATGCACACGAACGCCGCGACGTAATTCCAGCGGACTTTTTCACCCAGATAACAGGTGGCGAACACGACAAACACCGACAGGGTGATGACTTCCTGGATGATTTTGAGTTGCGAAGCGGAATAGACCGAGTTGCCCCAGCGATTGGCCGGCACCTGCAGCAGGTATTCGAAGAAAGCGATGCCCCAACTGGCCAGGATGACCAGCAGCAGCGGCTTGCTTTTGAATTTCAAGTGGCCGTACCACGCGACCGTCATGAAAACGTTCGAGCAGGTCAGCAGCACAATCGGCAGCCAGCGGGATTGAGTCAGGTCATTCATAATTTGGGAAAAGGAATTTTGTGTTTGGCGCGGATTTCATCGAGCGCAACACGGAATGGTTTGCCGGTGCCAGCTTTCATTTCATCCAAACCGCGCTGAATGCCGCGCAGGGCATCAACCAAATTGTCCGAGCGCGAATCGCGCGCTTTCGGCAGGCCAACATATTTATTGGTCGGATGTTTTTTGGTTTCCGGCTTCACGCCGTTAAAAATGAATTCACCCGCAAACAGAGTCAAACGGGAATGCAGTAAATTGAGGCACGTTTGCAACACAGCTCCGTCAGGAGCGAAATCTTTGTAGAAACCAGAACCAATAAAATCTCCAGCCCCGTCGGGGCGGCATATTCTGAGAACTAGTAGCAGTGACGTTGCAACCAGGACACCAAACGCTTTCGCTGCTGTGGTTTCACATAAGACACAGGCACGTTCCAAGCACAAAACAACCGCTGCTTTCCAGACCGAAGAACAATTTTGCCGCGCCAACCTATCAACAACGGCTCGGCGCAAATTGATTCAGGACCTCTTTCAAGCTTCATGTAAAGTCCCTGCCGACACAATTCGCCGAAGACAAATGCTCCGTTGAGAAATAAACGCGTGTTTGAAGGAAGCTTCGAAAGCGTGTTCAAAAAGTGTTTCCGACAGTTCTCCGCCAGCTTGCAAGCAATTCGTGCGTTGAGATAGCCCCAAGCGACGGTTGTTGCGCAGGCAACCAAATCGCAATGCACCGCGCTGCCTGCCTCGTAAGACCACGTAACGTTGACATCGTGAAGTAAATCGTTCAACGGCCCGAAAAACGGATTTGGCTTCCGTCTTGGATCGCAGAAATAATTCTCTCGTCGCGCCCGAGCATTCTCCACATTGTCTTCATTCAAGCCGACGCGATCCCGTTTGTCGTAATCAGCAACAATTGGCAGTCGTAATTCCTTAGATTTCCATTGTCCTCTTCGGGGACGAAACTCATTCAGCGCCGGATTTAGCCCTATAGTCGCCACTTTCACGCGAGCAGCCAAATGGTTTCCAAACGCCCGCACCGGTAAACAATCCGATACGATCACGCTCTTGGTAATTCTGTCTTGCAGACACTTCGTGCAGCGTTCAATCGGCAGTTCGGTTTCCATAGGTCCGAGCTTGTCTCGGTTTGCGTTTCATATGCGACTAAACATGATGAGCCGACTCACGTCGGCTGCTACAACCTCACCGGAATATTTTTCTTCGCCAAAAATTTCTTCACATCGCCAACCGTATAGGTGCCGAAATGGAAAATGCTCGCGGCGAGGACGGCGTCGGCCCGGCCCTCCAGCAGCACCTCGGCCATGTGCTCCAGACTGCCCGCGCCGCCGCTGGCCACCACCGGCACGCCCACCGATTCGCTGATGCGACGGGTGATGACCAGGTCAAAACCGGCCTTCGTGCCGTCGGCGTCAATGGAGTTCAAAACAATCTCGCCCGCGCCGAGCGACACGGCGCGTTTGGCCCATTCGACGGCATCCAAGCCAGTCGGTTTGCGGGCGCCGTGCGAAAAAACCCCCCATTTGTCCGGCGCCACCTTCCGGCAATCAATGCTCACCACGATGCACTGGCTGCCGAATTTTTCCGCGCCCGCGCGAATCAGGTCGGGATTGGCCAGCGCCGAGGAGTTGATGCTGATTTTGTCCGCCCCGGCTCGTAGCATCGTGAACATGTCGTCCACGGATTTGAGGCCGCCGCCGACGGTGAGCGGCATAAAGCATTGGTCGGCGGCGCGCTGGATGACGTCCACCATCGTCGCACGGCCATGCGCGGTGGCTGTGATGTCGAAAAACACCATTTCGTCCGCGCCCTGTTCGTTGTAGCGGAGCGCGAGCGCCACCGGGTCGCCGACGTTGCGCAATTCGCCCGCCTCGGCCTTGCCGAACCGGACGCCGCGCGTGACCTGGCCGTCATGCACATCAAGGCAGGGAATGACTCGTTTGGCCATCATGAACGGCCATTGGTTAACACTTTACTTTGGCGCTCACCACCTCAAAAATCGCTCTTGACGCTCTGTTTTGTGGCATTAGGTTTGCTGGCAAGACAAAGTCGTTCCAAAACCAAAATGGCTATGAAATCTTATTTTTTCATTCTGACCGGTCTTGCTCTGTTATCGTGTGGCCTGTTGCTCACCGGCTGCCATACCAGCCCTTATCAGCCTGGCCCCGTGGCCGGAAATGCCGTCGGCACGGGCGTTGGCGTGGTGGCGGGCAACGTCGCGGGTTTCGGCGTTGGCGCGGTGGAAGGCACGGCGCGAGGCATGGCGGCACCGTTTAACCCCAACTATCACATGGTCCGCTACTGGCGCACGGAAACCACGTCCGATGGCCGGACGATCCAGGTGCCTTACGATATTTTGGTGGATCAATACGGCCGCCCGGTGAAGATGCCGGCACCCACGGGAAATCCCAAGCCGCCGCCGGTTGCATCAACACCAACGGCACCACCGCCCGCCCCGGCGCCACCACCATTATCAACAAACAGCGCACCTCAATAACATAATTTTCCCAACCGCGAAAAAGTTATGCGAATGTTCACCTCCTTTCTGCTGGCCGCCGGTTTGCTGACCGCCGGATCATTGTTTGCCGCCGATGCCACGACTGCCGCGCCGTTGCGCAAGGTTGCCATCATCGTTGAAAACCGCGCTGGTGCGCAGCTCAACGACAAAGTTGCCGTGTTCGAAGATTTGTTGAGCAGCCGCATCGCGGGCAAGGGGTATTCGATCATCAGCCGGGATGTGACCCTCAACGCCCTGAAAACCTATCCGTCGGTGGGCGTTGCCGTGTCTTCGCAAAGCGCCGTAAAAGCCAATGCCGCCGTTGCGTCCCACTCTCACACCACGGCTGCCGGTTCAGCGCATGATGAACTGACCCAGACCACCGCGCTGCACGGCAAGACGGAAAGCACCCTCGGCACAGATGTAATTCCTCAAGGCATCAATGTCAGCTCCATTGAAGCGGCGCAAACGGACTCATCGAAGTACACCGGCGGGCAAACCAATGCCGGCAGCGAGTTCAGCCACGGCTCTGCGTCCGTGGAATTGGCCCAGTCGGATTCGGCGAAGTTTGACATCACGCCCGACACGACCAAACTGGACCAGGCGCTGAGTGACAGCACCTCCGCGCTCCGGCTGGCGCAAAACCTCGGGGCTGATTTCATTCTGATTCCGTCCCTCGCGACCTATGGCACGGAGAAAAAAACCTACAACGGCAACGGCATCAGCACCATCAACGTCACGCACACACTGCGCGTGAGCTGCAAAATCGTCGAGGCCGGCGCTGGCGGCGCCCTCAAGGGCAACATGGTGACGGCTTCCAAAACCATCCGCCAGACCGGCGATCTACAGGTGGACAGCAGCGAGGTGGTCAACGACTTGTTGGATGATGCCGCCAGCCAGTTGGCCGACTTGCTCGTCCGTGCTGCTGGATCGCTGCCCACCGAGGTCGCCAAGGACAAACAGGTCAATTTCTCCATCGTCTGCTCCATGACCGACCTCAAGGATCAACCGATCACGGTGCCGGACGTGCAGGTGACGGCGGACAAGCGCGTGGTGAAGACCAACGCCCCCATCGAAGTGCAGCCGCTGGAGGTGACCGTGGAACTGGATGGCATCGCGATTGGTTCGGCGCCCGGCACGTTCCAGGCGTTTCCCGGTCTGCACAAGCTGCGGCTCTCCCGCGAGGGCTTCAAGGATTGGGAGCGGACCGTCAATATCTACGCCGGCCAGAAGTTGCGTGTGGCGTTGCAAATGAGCGACGATGGGTACAATCGCTGGAAGGACAACATGGCTTTCCTGCAATTGCTGCAAGACGACCGCAAACTGACCGACGCCGAGGTCAAACGGATCGAAGGCATCGCAAAGTTTTTCAGCGAGAGCCATTACCGGGTGGACACGAAGGAAAACGTCAGGATTTACAAGGGCCTCTAATTAATAAAATCAAACCATTGCCATGAAAAACTTCTTTTTCCGCAACCTTTGTTTCGGTCTCTTGAGCGCCACGCTGCTGCCTGCGCTGGCGTCCGCACAGGAAGGCAAGGCCACGCTGGCCGTGTCGTCCATCAAACCCACGCCGTCACTGACCGCTTCGGTCAAACCGGGCAAAAAAATCGAGATGGGACGTATCATCGAATCGCTGGACAGCCAGCTCATTGACCGCATCAACGCGACGCGCAAATTCGACGTCGTGGGGCGAAGCGATTTGAGCGACATCATCAAGGAACAGGATCTCGGCGCGTCCGGCAATGTGGATGCCAAGACCGCCGCGCAAGCCGGCAAACTCACCGGTGCGAAGTATTTGCTGGTGACGACGGTGGACGATTTTCAGGATTACGTTGAGACGGCCACGTTCGAAGGCACGGGCCGGAGCGCCACCAAGCGCGTTTTGCGCATGTCGGTCGTGGGCAAAATTTACGATTCGAGCACCGGCAAGCTGCTGGAATCGGTGAATCTTCAAACCGGAAACGACGCCTTCAAGAGCATCCAGCAAAACAGCAGCTACTCGGTCGGGGACGGCGATTTGAGCGACGATATGATGGTTGCGATGGCGCGTGATTTGGCCGAAAAAATCGCCAACCGCGTCGCGGATGTCATCTTCCCCGCGAAGGTGCTGCTCAAGCGCGACAAGGAAGTCACCATCAACCGCGGTGAAGGCGGCGGCGTGGCCGTGGGCGACACGTTCAATGTGTATGCGCTGGGCGAGGAATTGACAGACCCGGACACGAAGGAATCACTGGGCCGCGAAGAGGTGAAGGTGGGCAGGGTGAAAATCACCCAGGTCAACCCCAAAACCTCGACGGCGGAAATTCTGGACGACACCGGCATTGACAAGGGCGCGATTCTGCGAAAACCGCAGTAAGTCACGCAAAATCGGAGTAAATCCCAAGGGAAGGAATCAAAGTGAAACCACTCATGCGCATTGATCGTAAACCGAGCATCCAACCGCTGCTGTTCGCGGCGGTCGTTGGCCTGCTGGCAACCGGCTGCCAGACTTACAAGCAGCAAAATCACGTCATTCAGTATTGGCATCAAGGGAATATGACCAATGCCGTCGTCGAAGCCACCAAGATGGCCGATAAAAATGCCAACAACAAGGACGCCATCATCTGGCGTCTGGAACAGGGCGCGGTTCTGCGCGGAGCGGGCAAATACGAGGAGAGCAACAAGGCGTTTGACCAGGCGCAGGATAAAATTGATCAGTATGCGCAGAAGGCCAAGGTCCGGGTCGGCCAGGAAGCCGGCGCGATGATGTCCAATCAAGCCAATCTGGATTACGAAGGCCGCGCCTATGACGGCATCATGCTGAACACTTATGAGGCGCTGAATTATCTTCAACTGGGCGAACCCGACAAGGCGCGCGTGGAACTCATCCGCGCCTATCAGCGCCAGCAGGACGCCGTTGAGATCAATAAAAAAAGGATTGAAGCCGCCCAGTCCCAAACCACCGCCACTAATACCAATACCACCACCACGGCTTCCGGATCACAATTCAAGAAAAGGACGAAATCTTCCGCCAACGCCGACGCTACTGCCAATGCCGGCGTCACCACTACCAACAATTCAGCCGCGGTGGACAAGGCGCAGCAAGACCCCAAGTTCCAAGCGCAAATTCAGGGTGTTTACGCCGGCCTCGGCAATCTCAAACCCTATGCCAATTACGTCAACCCGTTCACCGTCTATCTCGACGGCCTGTTCTTTATGGCCAATGCCGCCGATGCCTCGGACCTGGAGCGCGCCCACAAATCACTCGAACGCGTCGTGGGATTTGCTCCGGACAACAATTACGTCAAACAGGACCTGGCGGCGGTGGACGGTGTAATGCAGGGCAAACCGCTGACCCCGACAACCTATGTAATATTCGAAACCGGCTGCGCGCCAGTCCGTGACCAGATCCGCATAGACATTCCCGTCCTTCTGCCAAGGGTTCCCTACGTTGGCGCGGCATTCCCAACGCTTAAACCACAGGGCGATTATCTTCCCAGCCTGACCGTGACGGCCAACAGCATCATCGTCCCGGCACTAGATACCGTCGCCGCCGCCGCGACAACGATAACTGCCGCCGTAGCAACCCCGGTGGCCAGTGACCCCCCGGTGGCCACCAGCAGCACGACTGCAACAAACAATGACACAACCGTGGCTGCCACCAACAGCAGCACGACCACAACCGCGGACAATTCACCCGCCAGGAACACCTCCGCCACCAACACACCGCCGATGGCTGCCAGCAGCACCGTGGCGACAACCAATGACGCAACCGTGACCACCGGCAACGCGATCACAACAACCAACTATACGACCGCCACCAATGACAAAACCGTGACCGCCAGCGGCACGACTGCGACGACCAGCCCGATTGCCAGCATGGACAGCGTCATCGGCCTCGATTTCAAAAACGAAATGCCGATCGTCATCACCAAGACCATCGCGTCCACCATCGCCAAGGCTGCGGCGGCCTACGCCGCCAACCAGGCGGCCTCGCAACAGAACGCTTTCATCCAACTATTCACCATGGTCGGCACAGCGATTTATCAGGCTGCTGTGAACATCGCCGATGAACGCACCTGGACCACCCTGCCGAAGGAATTTCAAGTCTGCCGTTTTCCCACGCCGCCCGACCGCAAGATTGAACTGGACGCGCCCGGCAGCGGTCAAAGAATCCCGGTGACAATCGAGGACGGCACGATTAATATCGTTTACGTCAGGTCCATCACCGCCACCAGCCCGTTGCTGGTGACACAATTTAAATTGAAATGAAAACGCGAATTTTTCTCCCGCTTGCCGGAGCCGCCCTGCTGGCCGTGACCGGTTGCCACAACTCGGTGAACTCCATCGAAAATGCCCAGAAGGAAGGCCAGCCCCAGATGATTTCCGACTCGCGCGTCATCACCGACAGCAGCCTCGCCAGGAAGGTTTCCTTCGTCGGCGTCAATCAAACCATGACCCCGGGCGGGTTTCTAAAAATCCAGATCGAGCTGCTTAATCGCAAACACTCGCTCCAGCGGTTCAGTTACCAGTTCGAATGGTTCGACGCCAATGGCATGCAGATCAACAACATCGTCTCACCGACGGTCCCCGACCAGATTGAAGGCGGGGAAAGCAAGTTTATCTCCGCCGTGGCGCCCACATCGGCGTGCAAAGATTTTCGTGTCAAGTTCATCGAAAACTGATCACCCTCAACTAAAAAATCCCATGAATAAAACCGTTCTTTTGTCCCTCCTGGCTGCGGCCCTCCCGTTGGTCGGCGGCGGTTGCGCCACCCCGGCGCATTACATTCAAACTGGCGGGCACGAAAGCCTCGTCACCGTCAATTCCATCAACATCCAGGATTTCATCCAGGCCGCCAACGACGCGACCAGCGACCTGCTGGCCTCCGGCGTGCTCGACAAGGTGTCCAATCCACCGGCTGTGCTCGCCATCAGCCGTATCGTGAACAACACCGGCCAGCAGATTGACACCGACCTGCTCACCAAGAAAATCCGCGTCGCCCTGTTGAACAGTGGCAAGGCCCAGACCACGACGACCATGGGCTTGGGTGGCACCGCGGAAGATCCGATGGCCAAGGGCCTCCAGCAGGAAGCCGAATTCAAGTCCGACCAAAAGGCCACCCGCACGCCGGACTTCACCCTTTCGGGCAAGATTATTCAAACCATCGCGAAGGACGGCAATACCAGCCAATCCACCTTTAGTTTCCAACTCTCGCTCACCGATGCCAAAACCGGCCTGGCCGTCTGGGAAGGGGAAAAGGAAATCACCAAGCAAGGCGGCCGCCCGTCCGTCGGCTTCTGATTTCAATTTGAGTCTGTTTCAGCGCCGGTTTGGAACTTTCCAACCGGCGTTTTTATTTTGCCGGGGGCTGAAACTTATTTGTCCCGCCCACCGTCTTAGAAAACAGAAATGGCCGCGGAAACAGTGTTGGCAACCGGCCACGGCAGGGTGATTCTTTGAATGAGGAAATGCCGCTTATTGTCTGACGAAATGGATTTTGAATTATGAAACAACATGTTTTGACCATGGCTTTGGCAGCTTCGGCGATCGTGTTCACCGGCTGTGAATATCCCAATGGCGAACCCAATTACACCGGCAGTGGCGCCTTGATTGGCGGCGGCGCCGGCGCCGTT
Source organism: uncultured Verrucomicrobiae bacterium (assembly GCA_963744965.1). GTDB lineage: Bacteria > Verrucomicrobiota > Verrucomicrobiia > Limisphaerales > UBA11358 > UBA11358. The sequence goes on along the minus strand of CAVUVT010000003.1, from coordinate 78,160 downwards.
ACTGGCGCGGCGATTGGCGGCAACCGGCACGGCGGCGAGGATGCCTTGATTGGCGCTGCCGTCGGTGCGGTGGCCGGCGGACTGATCGGCAATTCAATGGACCGGCAACAGCAGGAACGGCTGCGCCAACAGGCGCCGCAAACGTATGCACGGGTGGACCAGGGCCAGCCGTTGAGCGTGGCGGATGTCAAGGCGTTGGCCGCGGCGGGTGTGAGTGACAATGTCATCATCAGCCAGATACGCAATTCGCGTACCGTCTATCATCTCAATGCGGCGGACATCATTGATTTGCGCAACGCCGGCGTCAGCAATCCGGTCATTGACTTCATGATTAACACGCCGGGAACTGCCGGGGCCGCGCCGCAGGCGAGCACGGTGTATGTCGCCCAGCCGCCGCCGCCACCACCGGCGGAAACGGTCGTTGTCGCGCCCGGACCGGGCTACGTTTGGATCGGCGGCGAATGGGCGTGGAATGGCGGATGGATCTGGGTGGCCGGGCACTGGGGTTACCCGCCCTATCCTCGCGCCGTTTGGGTTCGCAGCTACTGGTATCGGGGGCCGCATGGTTGGTGCCGGGCGGCGGGACATTGGCGCTGATCCCCGCGCAACCAAACTTTCACTTCCGTTTTTGAAGGTCCGGTTTCAGTCCCGCCCATTGAATGGCGGATGCACCACCCAGACATTTTTATTTTGTAAATATGATTTGGCCACGGTGTGCGGCATTGGACTTGCTGGAAATGACAACTGGGTTCGGGCGGTGGCCAACTCACTACGGCTCCCCTTAAAAAAACGGGCCGTTTCTCCGACGCCACTGCCTGAATCCGGTATTTGCCGCGCTTTCATCCCTTTTCGTTGCGCTACGCCAAGACAAGCCGGAGAATTTTGAACCACGAAATCACGAGGATGCCCGAAATCGCCGGATCGTTTTATGCCAAATAAAAAGTCAGGCAGAGCAGATCCCTGTAATTCAATGCCGCCAGGGGTATCGGCGCCGCAGCATCGGGTACAGAAAGTCCGGGATGGCCTCTGATTCGCCATCGTCGCCGGTTCGATCCGGGGCAGCGGTTGGAAGCGCGAATGGATTTCCAGTCATTGCCTTCATCCTGCCGTCCCGGGTTGCCAACCGATAGATGCCGAAGCCAACCAGACCCAAAACGACCAGAATTGAAAAACACGCCGCAATGAAGCCAAATTCAGCGAGTGTTCTGCGAACAACAGGGAAAAAAAGACTGATGAGCACAACCAAGCCTGCCAGTTGAGCGATCCGCCCTATCACATCGGCTTCTTGTTTTTGGTGTGCCATTTGATGCCAAATGCGCACATCCCATGCCAAATGCGGCGGGAAGATGCGAAAAGCCGGGGTATCAACCGCACTGTCACCCAGCTGCCTTTTCCGGCTTCGTTGAGAGCATTGCCTACATCAATGTGCCTGACAGTGTTCGGAAATGAAGCAGCCGCTGTGCGTTTTTTCCTGGCGGGCGCCTGGTTTGCCGGCGGCGGCACCAATTAAAAAATCCAACCCGTCCCACGACGTCACTCAAGGATAGGGGTGGAGGGCACGCAGCAATTTGCAGATTCCATTTGAGCAAAGGCGCGTGGATGCGTATTGTAGGTTTGCCCTGCGCGAGTAGCTCAATTGGATAGAGCGTCGGCCTCCGGAGCCGAAGGTTGAGAGTTCGACCCTCTCCTCGCGTACCAGCCTTTTTTCCGTAAAAAATCTCAATGCCGTTGAGGTAGTCTGCTTTTCAAGCGGCTTGGGTCACGTCGTCAGGAATTGGTTCAAAACACCGTTCAAACCAGAACAGAAACCAGAACAACGGCGGGGAACTGAAGGAAATGGGGATTTTGATGGTCTGGCATTGGCCTTTTGGTAGTTGGGGTAAATCCACACAGTCAGACGGTCAAAAACGTGCCCGGCCTCATTTTCTGAATTAGCCTACTGGCAATCCATTTGATTGCGGGGACAGGTGCCGTACCGGATTACGAAACCCGTTTGCTTTCATCGGGCAGTTTTGCTAAAGATAAGTCTCATTTCAATGGCAAGAATTTATGAAGAGGCAATCCATCCTTAAATCCGCCTTGGTTCTGTTGCTCTTGCAGGCTGTCGCGATTCAAGCGGCGATTACGGTGACGAACATCGCTCAAGGGTGCTGGGCTTATCACAGCTTGTTTCTCAAATCCGACGGTAGCCTGTGGGTGATAGGAAGTAATGACTATGGACAGTTAGGCGACAGCACTTTAAACAACGCCCACCAGCCTGAAGAAATCGTTGCCGGTGGCGTCACTGCCACTGCAGCAGGAGGATTGCACAGTTTGTTTCTAAAATCCGATGGCAGCCTATGGGCTATGGGGGCGAATAGCGCTGGCCAGCTTGGTGATGGCACTTTCAATAACGCCAGTCAGGCTGAAGAAATCGTTGCCAACGGAGTTACGGCGATTGCGGCGGGAGGAAATCAAAGCATGTTTCTCAAATCCGATGGTAGCCTGTGGGTGATGGGAGAGAATTATACTGGCGAGCTTGGCGATGGCACATTCAACAATACCAATCAGCCCGAGGAAATCGTTGCCAGCGGCGTCGTAGCCATTGCGGCGGGAGGACAGCACAGCCTGTTTCTCAAATCCGACGGAAGCTTATGGGCGATGGGATACAATGAGAATGGCCAACTCGGCGACGGCATAACCGATTCGGGGTATTATGAAACCAACCAGCCTGAAGAAATCGTTGCCAATGGAGTTACGGCGATTGCGGCGGGAATTAATCACAGCCTGTTTCTCAAATCTGACGGCAGCTTGTGGGCGATGGGCAGAAATTTTTATGGTCAACTTGGCGACGGCACCTATTCCACAACCTTTCCCTATGGCGTTAACAAACCTGAAGAAATTGTTTCCAGCGGCGTTACGGCCATTGCGGCTGGAGGAGACCATAGCCTATTTATTAAATCCGACGGCAGTCTATGGGCGATGGGTATGAATGGTTGGGGCCAGCTTGGTGATGGCACATTCAACAATACCAACCAGCCCGAGGAAATCGTTACCAGCGGCGTCGTAGCCATTGCTGCAGGAAGCATTCACAGTCTGTTTCTCAAATCCAACGGCAGCCTGTGGGCGATGGGTGACAATGAGTTTGGCCAGCTTGGCGATGGCTTTGTTGCTGATTTCGCAACGGCCACGCCGGAACAAATTTTCCCTCCGCCGCGACCAGTTTTGGCGCAGACTGTTTCCGCCAACACGAATCTGCAGTTCACGGCCACGTGCGGGTTCCGCGGGAATTTTTATCTGCTGGCCAGCACGAATATTGCACAGCCTTTGAGCCTGTGGACGCCGGTTTGGACGAACGCTATCAATAGCCGCGGCACCAATAATTTTTACGTGACGCTTACCAATGCGGTCAATTACAGCATCGGGCAACAGTTTTACATCCTTCAGTCGCAATAGCTGTAACCAGAACACGGCGGGCAAGCTGATGGAAATGGGGGAAAGACGGTCTGGCTTGGGGTTTCGGCGTTTTGGGTAAATCCATACGGTTTGGCGGTCCCGAACACGCCCCTGACCGTTTGGGGCAAGAACTGGCCCTATTCACGTCAACGGCTGGACCGTCTTGGACGGGCCGTCCAGCCATCGTTGTTTTTTGACCGAATTGGCTGGCGGTTTCGATTTGGGGACGGGGATGACGTGGCAGATTACGAAAGCGGTTTGAACCGTTATCGTGCCAGAATCCGAATCATTACCGCTTGAACTTGTGTAGCACGTCCTTTTTGATGCACAGAAAATCTTCAACTTGGTAAGGCTTCATTTTTCGCAATTCCACTGGCAATTCAGACATTTCCAAAACGTCTTTGCCCTTGTAGATGCCAAGTGCCTTTGCGCCATCTCTCGTTCCCCGATGCAGATACACATTTTGGGGATAAACACCCATGCTGATGCCAATCCTGAAAACCGTGTCATACCAATACATCTCGTTCGCTCCGTTGATTTGGAGTTTGGATTTTACGAGTTCGTGAAGAGTATCAAAATCTTTGCACGATGCAATTTCGGCCAAGCAATTCAAAAGGATTGATTCGGCTTTGTCTGCTGTTTCTTGACGCAAATATCGTTGGTGTGAATGGAGTTCTCCTTTTTCATTTCTGGCTTGTGCTGCCTTCCTGACGGCGTCTTCAATCCGCAAACCCTGAAAGGCTTCCGTTTCATCACGGGGACAACATCCTTCTTGCTCAAGAAATTCAGCGACGAGTCGTGCGAGCGAATTCGTTTCGGCAGGGTTTTTCGTGTTCGTGCAACCCATAGGCTTTAAACGTTTTTTAGAACCCCCAAGTCCAATTTGAACGATAAACCACAATACCTTTTTCAGTCCAAATACGTTTTTCCCACATAGATTGACGCGGTTGCTTGGTACTGAATTTGGCTTCGTCATTAGCTTTGGAATACACATCTTCGGTCATATACGAGGGAAACGTGACATCGCCCATTTCGCACAATTTAGCAGCATAATTTGCCGCCCGTCCGACCCAAACCAAGTCGTTTGAATTACGGATACCCGTTTTCGCCACAAATAATTCGCTCGTATCAATACCGACACTTTGACGGAAAATATATGCAGTTGTTGGATATGCCCTTTTGATTGCCGCATTGAGTTCTTTGACGAAAGCATTGATGTTTAATGCCGTCTTTGCGGCTTTTGTATTTTTATACTCCCCGAAAAAAACAGCCATCACTCTGTCTCCATCGAAAGCGGTGATTTCTCCGTCATTTTTACGAATGATGCGTGATGTGCCATATAAATATGCCTTGTAAATCTCAGCGGCAAACCACGATTGGAAATTATTAACCAGCCCAGTTGAATCAACCATATCAGCATACAAAACCGTGCCTGTAATCTTGACTGCATCGTTGCCGAATTGCACTTCGTCTGCTTCAGGAACTTTACGACCATCTCTGGTTTGCCACTTGTTACCAAAGATTGATTCGACTTCGCCTACAATTTCGTTCAGTGTCATTTTTGCCTCCAGTTAGATTGGGCCTCGTTCGGATATTAGCCTACGCAGCTTTTGCAATGTTGGTTTTAGGTTATGCGAAAGTGTTTTTCCGCGACGTTGCGGGAACAATAAACAAGTGACACCCAAAAGGTCGGTGGGAATCTTGAGTTTTGTATTTTCGGGGGCAACAATAAATGTGCGCATCCTCGAAAGTGCGCCCATAAATAATCCCAACTCGAAAATAACATTGTCACGCGGAGAAGGCTTCATCGAACCACGACTCCTTACAACATCATCTGACGTTAAAATCAGAATCGCAAAATCCGTTTGTTTCGTTTCATCCATCAAACCTTCAATCGTTGTTTGGGAACATTCAAATATTTCTGTTGACCAGAGCTTCGGCACAAATGGGAATCGAGATAAATATTTGTTAATCTTTTCTGCAATTTCCAACCCTTCACTTGAAGAGCCAATAAAAATCACGGGTTCAGACCGTGGTGGAATGTGAAATTTGTTACGCTCTTTTAGTCTCCTTGCAAGGGTTACAGCTATTTTCCGCCACATTTCAGGATTCTTGTTTGCGATTTGGGCAAATTTTGATTCAGCTAATTTTGCCATTACAGTCGGTTCTAAAGTGGAAACTGTTGCACTCCGCACTGCTGTTTTATCAATCAATGCCATTTCGCCGATGTGTTCGCCTGCTGTGCGCTTGGCAATTTCACGACCTTTAACACTTATTGAAACTGAACCGCTTAAAATAAAATAAATGTCATTATCTGAATTTCCCTCCTTCGTAACATTCCGATTGGAGCGCAAATTCTTACATTCTGCATACTTTGCCAATTGACGGGCAATTTGCGCACTCCCGCCTACAAGCTGCTGTTCTCGCAGAGCTTCAATGAGTCGGTTTTTCCCGCCTCTGCCAGTGAAACGCAATATCAAACTTGGACTGCTCTTTTTTGGCATTTTCCAGAAAAAGGTTGTTAATGGCGCATGTTGAACCCAGCGCAGCTAGCGGTCAAGACGCGGCAAACTGTTTGTCTGTCACTTTTGAAATCTTGTTGTCCTTGCTCCATGAGACGGGCAGACCCGTTGCTCCATGCTCGGTCAACGCTTTGTAAAGCATCGGGCGGATGATTGCTTCAAAAACTTCGTGGCAGTTTGGACAGAGAGAAATGGCGTTCCACTCCTTTCCGGGGCCTCGTCAATAATATGGCAGGCGTGGCGTCGTGCGGACTTCCAGCCGCACCACATGCAAGGTTTGGTTGCAACTCTCCGTGCAAGATTTCTATTTTTGAAGGGCATATAGAAAAACATTGGACGCCGTTCACCCAGTTTCAGCAACTAAAAATAAATCCAAATCCCCTTATTCGACCTGTAAGCGGTTCTGTTTTTTTAAATCAGTTTAGGCGGATACCCTTTGGCAAATGCGAAAATTAGGGTGCTCAATTTTCTAAAAAGTGGAGACAATACAATGAGCGTTTGATAAAATCGAACACATGGACAATGCTTCGTTCAAGTTGTGTCCGTTCTGCAAAGAGCAGATACGCAAAGAAGCAGTCAAGTGCCGTTTCTGCGGCGAATGGCTTGAGCAACAAGCATCCCCACCTCCATCTCAGCCGCAAGAAGCCAAAGCAACTGAAGCGTTGACACATCCCAAAAGCGAGAACTTTCCAACCCATGAACCGCAAACAGAACAAAAGCAATTGCGGCTGGATGACGCCAAATTGGGGGAGAGTGTTTTTCGAGACTTGGTAGAATCGCTCAACCTAAATCCGTCACGCGAGCAATGGGAATATGAATTTCTTGAGCGCAAAAAACCACAAAATCCAATTCCACCTGAAATAATGGACATGCTATGGAAGGATTCGAGTGACGCCGGAAGAAAAGCAAAATCCAGCACTTGTGAAAACGCGGAGTTGCCACTACCAACCGCAGATGAGAGGAAAGCCACAACTCCAACGACAGTAAAAAAAGAAATTCCTCTAAAAACTCTTAATTGGATTAGCGCCGTACTTTTGTTGGTTTGTGGTCTTGTTTTGTTTATCGGTCTTGCCGCTATTCCTTGGAATCAATTAAGCCCAGACAAACAAGGTGACGTGACTGAAAAATTGGCCGGAGTTTTTACACGCGCTCTTATTTGTGCCGGCTTACTGGCGTGGAGTGTTAAGCGTAAAGGTTACAGACTCCTGACTTTCTCAGTTGTTTGTGCAGTTATGACGGCAATTTTTGCATGTTATTTTCATATAGGAAAACAGCAGTCCGAACAGCAAACACAGGAATCAAATGCGAAAATGGTTGAAAATTTTCAGGGGATATTTAGTAATGAACTCAAGTCTGTTCAGCAAGGTGCTACAGGCAATTTCTCGAATAATATTAAGCCGACCGGCGATGCAGAAAACGACGCGGTATTGCTTTGGGCTAATAATCTCTCAAAAGAAATTACGCAATATGTTGGTAACATGAATGAGGAAATTTCTGCGCTACAAGAGCAGGATGTTTTTGACACATCATTATTAACCAACAAGTCCAGCCTCAAAGTCGAAATTCCCAAAAGAATAGAGCACCAAAAGATAATTAAGAAATACAAAGATGGTTGGCTGCCCATGCTTGAAGCGACAAAAGAAAAATTCACACCGGTTAACATTTCTGAAAAGGTAAAAAATCAAATTCTTCAGGGGACTGAAACTTCGATTCAAAGCAATTCGGCGCAAGCTGAATTGTTATTTGGTCTCTTACTGAAAACAGACCAAGCAGAACTAAATTTCCTCCAGTTTATGGTTGGTTCTTACGATGATTACCAATTCAAGGGTGGAACAATTTCATTTGGCAGTGCAGCAAACTCGCAAAAATACGAAGAGCTGACAAAAAGCATCCAAGGTGCAATGAGAAATGAAGAAACGTTTCGGGAGCAACATCTCAAAGCGGCAGAGGACTCAATACAGCAACTTCGTAATGAATTCAAAAAGTAAAACGTGAGAGGCGGGGTTTATTTCAAGAGACGCAACAGTTGATTCGCACCGTAACCGATGATTTTTCTCGCTGGCGTCCCTCGTAACTGGTTAAACGCCCCTCAACGCATCCAAAATCCAAACCATGCCCTCGGTGTCCTGACCGCAATACTTTTCAAGGGCACGCCGCACCCGCTTCCGCTCCGATTCGCTGACATCACCAAACGTGACCCGCAAAAATTCACGGCTCGCTGTCTCGCCCTCCTGAATTTCCAAATGCTCATACCCCTTTCCTGTCAGTGCCGGTAAAACTGATTTCATCGAAGCACTGCCGCACTGGTCGGGATGATAAAAGTTGAATCCGCGAAACGGAATCAGCAAATCCACAATCCGGCCATTCACCGCCGCCACCCATGATTTGTATTGAGGCAAAACTTCCGCACATTCTTTCATCCGCGCTTTTTCAAATGGTGCATTGAAAACCACAATGGAGCCGTCTGGTTCAACCGCCGACTTTAATTGACGCATGAATTCAGAACGGGGGTCGTTCCGGCCCTCAGCAAGAAATTTGCGATGCTCCGGCTTGGCTCCGGCCTTGTGGACGATATGCATGGAAAATTGGAACGGGATTTGTTCGTATGGCCGTGTCCCGTCAAACAATGGAATCGCCGGGCTGAAAGTTTCAAAGTCCAAAAAATGCAAAGGATATTCCAGATTGTTCAAGAAAGTCTCAATCTGCTTTTGCTTGACGTGTGGTTTGCCGGAAATCGCCACCGCACATTGAATCTCCTGTTTTTCCGACAGTGAATAATTTTCAGGAATGTCAGCGATACGCAGCACCCCGCGTTTCAGCAAATCCCAGCCACGCCCCTTCGTATCAAAATAAAGTTCCAGAACATTTTGGGGTGGCAGGAATGACCAGCAATTTTCGTGCAGCGGACAGGTGTATGGGGCGTCACACTGTTTGCCAATTTGGATTTCAGGACATTTGGCTGAACGAATCGTTTTCCCCATTTGGCTGACCTTTTCTTCAATCTCACCGGACATCTGGCCGACTTCCGCCGTCACATCACGCAGCGTAAAGAATTGCTTCGGGTCAATTTCACCGTGCCGGACAAACTCGTTATTGATGTGGCAGAGGAAACACCGGCGAATTTTGATGCCAGCCTCAGTGAACACCCATGCTTGAAATGCCAAATCAGGAATGTGAACGTCCTTCAATCCGGTGGTGGATTTGACTTCAATTAAATCCCATTCGTTTTTGCCAACCGGATTCAGGATGTCGGCACGGGTGTATCCGCCGTTCGCAGAAAGCGCGGCCTCAAAAATTGGACGCCGTGACGAAAGATGTTTTTGGGTCAACTGAATTGCGCCCTCAAAATCGGTGGGGTCAACTTCCACTTCAACACCATCGGGGAACATTTTCTTGGCAAACGCTCCGACCTCGTGCCCTTGGTCAAACACGGCTTGAAGGGCATCGTCAACTTCGGGGAAAAGGTGTTTGGCGTTGTATGCACTCCAAATCAGCTTTGGACATTGCAGCCCTTGAAGGAACTTCGTTTTTGAAATGTATGGGGTGCGGCTCATCACGTTCACCGCCCATTGAAGATGACAATGTTTTCAGGGGCGAGCGAATTCCATCCATACCGACGATGCCAATTTAAACGGGTGGAAATTCGTTGGCGGCAAAATTCTTGATGAAAATTCACAAGTTTGATTTCATAACCACCGTATTCCATGAACGCCGCGCAATTAGCACGCTGGAAGGAACGCGAAAATGCACGAGCCAAGCAGGTCGTGGACAGCATTGGGAACCTGTCTCCATCTTCCATTCGGAAAATTTATCCCGAATGGCCTTTGCAAGGGGCCTACACAACTTCTATTGAACCGCATGTGCCGATATGGGCAATGGTGCCTTTCTTCTCAAAGGTCATTGTCGGAATCGTTCCTTATTTTCGTGATGAAGATGCTTTTCAACAATGGTACGGTTTATCAGTCCGTCAACTACTGCAACTCCACGAGAAAGGGCATCTTCTGGTTCGTATGCTCTTTCCGAGAACAGCAACGACAGTTCCTAAGTTTCTTAATCCTTTTTTCGGAGAGGAGTTTCCATCAACGGCACGGGATATTGCTTTCGACAACCGGCTCTTAGCAGTTTGCTGAAAAACCCAGCGATTTTTGCCTGAACTGTATTTCGATCATGGTTAATTCTATTTCAGGTCGCTGCGGAGCGCGAATCTTTGTTCGGCGGCGGTCCCGGTTGACTGCTTTGAGCGGCTCTTTCGTCCGATCTGAACAGTCCACTGACCAACCGCGTCCTTCATCCGGCCTGCAAACTCATTCCCAGATTGGCTATCCGCAGCAAATTGTATGTCCCGGCCACGAAATAAGCCCAAGCCTGCGTCCGCTCCACTCCGCGATAGCGGCTGCGCCTCAATCCACCTACCATTTTCATCCAGCCAAAGATTTCTTCGACCCGCTTGCGCAAACGTTGGCTGGTACGGTAACCGGTGCAACTGGTCGTGCGTCCATCCAGTCCCGAAACTTCAATTCCTTCCTTGCACGCCGTATGCGGCGAGATTTCCCGCTGGCGGCACCCGGCCACAAATTTCTTTTGGTGATACGCTTTGTCCGCCCCGAGGGTCGTGATCCTGGCTTCGTGCAATTCCCGATGTTCATCCACCTGCGCCAGGGCTACGGTCGGCTCGTCCTGGGCAATGGGATTATGCACCGTGATGGCTGCGCACAGTCCATGCCGGTTTTCCATCAACACCTGCGTCCCAAAACACAGTTTGCTGGCCTGTCCGTTGGCTTTCCGATACAGCACGCTTTCCGGATCGGTCGTGCTTTGATGCGTCGCATTACGCCGCTGCTCCCCGTGGAAGTTGATCGTCGGATTGCCAGGGTCGTCATCTTTGGCCGAGGCCACTTTGGCCCCGTCTTGGCCATCCTTGCGCACAAAGCTCTTCAGACTGGCCCACGCTTCGATGAGCGTGCCGTCGGCCGTAAAGTGCTGGTCACTGGTCCAGCCTTCGGTCCGCGACAAATCATAGACCTCCACGAAAAACAGCTTCGCAGCCTCCACCGAAAGCAACCGGTCATAATTATGGGTGAACACCGTCGGATCGAAACTCCCTTCGTCCAGTTCCCGGTCCAGAAACCAAAGCCACAGAAGATTGTAGGCCAGTTGCTCGCAATACAGCCGCTCACTGCGCACCGAATAGAGCGCCATCAGAATCCGGCTCTTGAACAGTTGCTCCGGCGGAATCGAAGGCCGTCCCTCACCGGCATACAACTCATCAAACAACGGCGAAAGTTTCGCCAACACCTGGTCCACTCGTGTCTTGATCCCGCGCAACGGATGGTCCGCAGGCACCCGCTGGTTCAGGTTGATCGTCGTCAGAAATTCCGGTTGTGCTTGAGGTTTTCCACGCATGATTCTCTGACCTATCCCCTTCGCCGCCATTCAAACTTTCTGCGAGTTTTTCAGCAAACTGTTAGGTGATGATGTACATGAATTACAGGCAAGATTTGCACGGACGGTTTCCGGCTACGGCACAACGACTTCCATTGACGGTTTCGGCGGACATAAAGGGCGAGCCTTCAAAACAGCGGAAATGGCATTCCTCCAACTCCACGCCCTCGGTTATGCCGACCAAGCCACGCAATTTGAAGTGATGTTCCGTTCGAGTCCTCAAGGGGCGATGAATTGGCTAGAGCTATGCAGGCTTTTCTTGATTAGTCCTTACCATTACTCGCTCCTCGGCATACATTCTGTTGCCAAGGATGGAAGTTCGCTTTTACCCGTTACAGGAGCTACGGTGAGATTTCCATCCGAACTCGGTCGCATTCTCATTAAGACTTTTGAGCTTATTCGGACTGAAAACGTGTCCGGCAACATCACCCTAAAAGATACGATTGCAATTCATTCTGACTTCGAGCTTGCACGAAATACGCTCTTGGCGCTGGACACAGCCTTGAGGAGTGGCCGGGAGGAACAGGTTGTTGAAACGGCGGATGACTTGAGGAAAATCGTGGAAAAGGCGAAGCGAAAACAGAAGCTATATCTGCGGTCAATGCGTTTTGTTATTGCTTCTGGTATCGGGGCCACTGCTCTGCCTCTGAATCCGCTACTCGGTCTTCTTGTAACATTAGGGGTCGGTGCGGTCGGCGAATTTGCCAGTGACACGGTTAATCAAGTGGGAGAACCTCTTGCGCGACGTTGGCTTGAGCGCAAATCGCCACACCTTGGGCTGATTATGAAACTCGACGAATCGGTTCGGAGGAGTTTTCGCTCCGAACAATCGCTGTAAACAATTGACAAGGAGCAGGACCACATTGTCGTAACGAGTCCTCACCATTAAAATCCGCCAACCAAGTCCCACACCCGAACGCCAAGAGCCTTGGCGATTTTCACCAGATTGTCCACCGTCGGTGATTCAACCCCCCGCTCAATTCGGCTGATAAACACAGTGGAGAGGCCAGCCTTTTCGGCCAATTTCTCCTGACTGAACCCCGCCTCTTTGCGTGTGGTCCTAACGGCCTCACCCAAGAGGCGGCGGTGTTTTTGATTGGTCAGCATCCCCGGCAAAAGAGCAAAAACCATGAAAAGCAACCATGTCGTTAACGACCAGTTTTGGCTTGCTTCTTGCTGTTCCGGTGATACAAAGGCGCTTGTGGAAGTTCGGCAACGAAATCCGTCATCCGGGGCTTACCGGGACGGATAGGGACATGTTGGCTTCCCGGCAAAATGCAAATATCTATTATGAAAACAACAAAAACATTATTCGTAATTCTCACAATCGCGGCAGCACTTGCCGCATTCACGTCTGGGTGCAAAAAAGAGGATGGTGGTTCGGGCTCACGCTCATCGTCCAGCACGTCACAAAAACTGACTGTGTCCGATGTTGCCGGCCACTGGGTTGGAAAAGATGAAGGGCTTACCGCCATGGATATAAACCTCTATTCAAATGGGTCGTTTACTTCTTCAGCCGGCGATTTCGCTGGCGGCAGCAGTTCAAGCGGCAAGTGGCACATCACCGGAAATACTGTCGTTATTGACTATCAAGACGGAGGACAAAGCCTGTTGTTTTCATACAAAAATGGCAGACTGGTCGCGAGCAATGGCCGTGCTTTGGACCGAAAATAGCAGCTTTCTTTTGGAGGTGGATATTATGCCATTGCTAAGATTCCATTATGGGCTGGGCATCGTCACAATTTTCATCTTGGCTTCGGCCTTGTTTTGCGGCTGTGGCAATTCCGATGGCAGCGTCACATTGAACCAGATTCAAACTGCCGAATTGGTCAAATTGCTCGGAACGTATGAGGGAGACGCCCATCCCCGGCAAATCATGGGGGCGATGATGACCGGCATTTGGACAGTCACTTTTTCCCAAGATGACGCCGGTGCGTTGAAATGCAAATGCACCCTGCGATTACACGATGAGCAAAACGGGTGGGGGAGTCCGACAACCGCAACCGCTGATGTCAAACTTTACAAAGGGCCAGCAAATGGCGAATACAGTTTGAAGGCTGAGGGGCAATTCAGTGACAGTGAGCCACAATGGATGATTACCGTTGGTGGAATATCACTGACCACCGGGCACGCCATAAACAAAATCAGCCTGTTTGATATGGACTCCTATGAAATTACGCTCTCACAAAAATAATCTGACGGCGTTAGCAAACTGATTATTCAGCCAGCAAAACTCAACCGGCCATAAAAACCGGTGGTTTTTTTCATTTGTCAGGCTGGTTTTTCCCAAGCTGAAACAATCGCAAATCTCCGTTGCCCTCGATACGGCCATTTCTGTCGCGTGTGCGGTCATCCCATTGATCATACCTCGCAACGATTTTGCCCGTGCCATCACGCAAAATGTTGCCGTCAAATTTGCCGATGATGCGGCCTGTTCCATCCCGTAGATATTGGTCGTTCATGGTGTGTTGTGGTTTGATGCCCGGCGACGCCTGGCGTCGCCGGGATCAGTAAAAAGTTAAGCGGCTTTCAAGAGGCGGTGAATTTGGGTCGGCGTGAACTGACTCCCCCGATTGGTTTTGATGCCGCGAAGGTTTAGGGCTTGGGCGATGTCGGAAAGTTTGGTCAATCCGGTTTTTTCCATCGTCTCTTGAACTACCATGCGGAGTTTGTCGTTTTGTTCCTTGGCCTTTTTGATTCGGGTTGAATTCGCCAACAAGCGGGCCTCTGCGATATTCGGCCCGCCAAGTTTGATGCCGCGGAGTTTGGCTTGACGAAGAGCCTCCCGAACACGGGTGGCGATTGTTTTGCGTTCAGATTGGGCGAGGGCAACCAGAATGTGGCAAACCAATTCATTCATTTCGGGATTGTCTGCCGCGATGAACGGAACTTTGTATTGTTCCAGCATCATAATCAGGCGGAGTGAACGACTGAGCCGGTCAATTTTAGACACGAGCAATGTTGCGGATTCCTTCCGGCACAGGTCAACGGCCTGACGGAGAATTGGGCGGTCATCGTTCTTTCCGGTTTCCGCTTCCACGAAATCGCCCAAGACGACTGCATCCGGCTGCGTGGATAGATAACGGCGGACTGATTCAGATTGTGCTGCCAGTCCTAAACCGCTGTTGAATTGGCGTGAGGTTGACACCCTGCGATAGATGACGAATTTCTTTGTTGTATTCATGGACAACTGGATTGTCCGTCCCCGAATGCCCGGCAAAGCAAAAGTTTACATTTCTGTATTTTAATTCAGTGGCGTAAAAACCAGTGGAACCGGCGCACTTTTTTCGTGGGTGACTGGAACTTGGTATGGAAGTTGTTCCAGACCTGCTGCTGATTTTTGACCAGCCGCACTTCCATCAATTCTCAAAACAACGCACAGGATGACCCCACAGCATCCGCCATTTGGTCGCCACGGTGGATTTGGACGCGGGGATGGTGAAACCCCCTCAGTCTGAACCAAACTGCCAGACGCAAATGGGCGCATGTAAATACTTGCGTATTTTCCCAAGAAATTCCTGACATCCCGATAAGCGCAATGATACTTGGGGGTGGCCCTCGTTTTTAGCCCCATGACCAGAAGGGCATTGCCCGTATGGCCGGTGGGGGAGGGGTTGGCTGGGTATGGTCAAACCTGCTCGTCTCTGCTTCGCTGGATGGCCATGCGTGCTCTCTCTTTCAACGCCGCCCTTTTTCGGTCTTGGTTTTCCAGCCGCCTTTTTGTGATCTGAAAGTCACGTTCTGCCTTTTCAGCCCTCAACCGCTCCATTTCTTCCGGTGGTGGAAATCCCAGCCACGCGCTGCAACCCGATTTGCGAAGTGTGTCCACAAGGGTTTGGGCCAGTGTGTCCACGGAGCCACTTGGGTTTTGGGGTTCTGTAATCTGATTCATATTTCTGATTTTCCTTTCCGGTGCCGGTTCAAGCGTCACCGGATATAAATAGTGGTTCCCTAAATTAAAATTACGTCCTCGTGGGAGTCCCCGGTATGTATGGGGTAAGGGAGAATCAGAATCCGATAAAACAATTTGATGGTGTAACAGGATGTGTTCCGACTGATTTTCCCTCACTTCACGACCAACTGGAAGCGCCTGTTACACCATCACCAATTTGAAGGGAAAATCAGTTTATGAAAACGACAACCAAACCAAACGGTGAACATCTTCCTTGCGGGATGATTTCACTGAAAATGTTCCAGATTCCACATTCCAAGGCGCTCATCATTGCGTATCTGAATTTGAGGGGTGGTCTAAAAAAATACACTTTCAACCGGAGAGACATTTCCAACCAGACCAACATCGGAAGAACCGTTGTGAACGAATGCTTGAAAGAGCTTGTTGCCGAAGGCGTGCTGAATCGGAAAGGGAAATCGTTTTACAAGTTGAACCGTCAGCGTATGGAAGAGCTTTACTACGTCAATGACGGGTCGGATTCCGATTTCAACGGTTCGGAATCTGACATGGACGGGTCAGAAAACGGCCTCGACAGGTCGGAATCTGATACGAATGTGTCGGAATCCGACACCATACATTCCAGTGATCTACATTCCAGTAATTTAGATTCCAGTGAATTACATACCAGTAGATTAGATTCCAGTAGAGCCGAAACGCCGGGCACTGAAATTGATTGGGTCAAAGAAATTCAAGCAACCATGAGAAGCAAAGACAAAAGCTTTATATCCATCGGCTGCGAGTATAAAACCAGACTTGCAGACAGGTGCAACTAAACTGCGCCGGTAAATAATTCAAACCCTACCATTTCAGGTTTTGGGAAAAGCCCCAGTGACAACTTCAGAGAAAAGGCCAAAGGCAATTCAGCCAGAACGACCCCGGCAACGGACATCAAACGACGCCCAACGGATACAGGATTGCCCAACCAACGGGCACCAATATCCTTTCAGCGTCTATGACCGTCCCTGAACCCGACAAGGAATCGCCACGCCGGAAGCGAACTGTAATTGCCGGAATCTGTTACACCAAATGGCTGACGGAAGGAAAGCTGGGGCCATGGCCGCCACCGGATTTGGACGAGCCCATTGCCGCTTCGTTGGGCGAAGGGCAAAAGCGAAACACGTTTCGTTTTTGGCCGTTTTGCTTTGGACTTATTAGAACGCTGGCAAAGCAGCTACGTGAGCCAACAAATATTTTTGCCCGATAACGTATTACTTAAAGGATGTCACCCCAAAAAAGTCACTTGTTAGAAATAATACCCCAATTGCGTTGAGTAATGACGCGGCGAAAAAAAATCGCGAATGACGACTACGATTGTTCCAGACAAAACACGCAGTCTCTGGTAAAATGGTAAGCATGAAAAAATACACATCAACATCAACGGTGACGAAATCGGACTATAAACAGTGGATTATACAAAATCCAAAAAACTCAAAAACATCTTTTAACGACTTTCGTAGAGGTGTTCAAAGTGGGATGATTACATTACCACCCTTACCCCATATTTCCCAAATAAACTTCACAAGCAGGAGTTAGTGGCATACAATAAAGCCGCATAAACAAAGGCTTTCATCTATGTCCAACCAACGAAAAACCGAGAATCCAACGGGTGCAGGCATAAAACCGGGTCTGCGGATGGCTTTTGATAGTCGGTTGAAGCTGGAGTTTCACGGTTCCAAGATCACGTCTGATGCCGGGTTGCTGGCCTATCGGGAACTGGATGCGGCACTGGGTCTAACCGATCTGGGTGAAAATCTGTTGAGTGATGGTCGGACGGGTAAGAACACGCAACACTCGATGGTAGCGCAGATGCGGCAGTCCATCTTCAGCCGGTTGGCAGGTTACGAAGACACCAATGATGCCGAACGGCTCTCCGTTGATCCTACCATGCGGCAGATTGTTGGTGGGCGAGCCACGGAACACACTGCAGCGTCCACCAGCCAGATGGGACGGTTCGAGACCGAGGTATTGACCCAACCGGGCAACTTGAAGGCGTTGACGAAGCTATCAGGAAAATGGATTGACCGGCTACGGGAACGCCAGCCGATGCGGGAACTCATTTTGGACATGGATAGTTCCGTGAGCGAGACCTATGGCGAGCAGGAAGGAACCGCGTTCAACGGCCATTTCGGCTGCACCTGCTACCATCCGCTGTTTTGCTTCAATCAGTTTGGCGATGTGGAGCAGTCCCTGCTGCGAGATGGCAACGTGCATAGCGCCAAGGATTGGCGGGCGGTGCTGGAACCGGTGGTGGCGCGGTATCAGGGTAAAAATATTCCACGCAAATTTCGGGCGGATGCCGCCTTTGCCAACCCGGAGTCTATGAATATTTGGAAGCCGAGGGATTCGAGTATGCCATCCGTCTGCCGGCCAATGATGCGTTGCAGCGGGACATCGAACCACTGCTGATCCGACCGGTGGGGCGTCCCTCGAACGCGCCGGTGGTCTGGTATGCCGGTTTTTTGTATCAGGCCAAGAGTTGGAATCAGGCCCGGCGCGTGGTGGCAAAGGTGGAGTGGCACAATGGCGAACTTTTTCCTCGGGTCGGATTTATCGTGACCAATCTAACCCGACCAGCCAAACGGGTGGTGCGGTTCTATAATCAACGGGGCACGGCGGAGCAGTGGATCAAGGAAGGCAAGAACGCCGTCAAATGGACGAGGCTATCTTGTCACGACTTTGTGGACAATCAGGTGCGGCTGCACCTGTTCGTGCTGGCCTACAATTTGGGCAACTTCCTGCGTCAGGCGGTGCTGCCCCAAGCGGTGCGTCACTGGACGTTGACGACGTTGCGGGAGAAACTGATCAAGATCGGGGCGAAGGTGGTTCGCCATTCCCGGAAGATCATCTTCCAGATGGCGGAAGTGGCGGTGCCGAGAGAGTTGTTCCAGACGATTTTGGAACGGATTGGACGGCTGAGATCACCAGCTGCAGCAACCGGATGAGGAAAAGTGGAAGGAATCACATGAAAACCACGGCAACAACGGAGGCGGTGTCTTCACCTCCAGAAGAAAAATGGCATTTGAGCCAACAATGGCGTCAAAACACCTTCCGCGCCGGACAAAAACCAAGGTCAGACTGGAAAAATGACTTGCAAACTTATGAAGAAGGCAGAAAATCACGAAAACCACCCACGCCGTTCGTGGGCATTAAACCATATGGGAAATCCCAGCTTACTAGAAGAATACAAGGTAATTTTTGAACATCCTAACGAGAGTGATAACTACAAAAACATGATTAGTGTGGTATTACTCAAAGATATTCACGACTCAATCGAAACCTTATTCAACTCAAAACTTGGTAGATGTATTGAAAACAAAAAGTGGTTCTATAAATCAAAAGAAAGTGGAGAGTCTTGGGAAATCAACATGATATGTGATTGGGAACATAGATTGTTTCATGTCTATATCAGTAACTAGATAATAGAAGGAATTGGCCTATGGGCACAATACAACAAAAGAAAACATTGGATGAACTGATACAGTTAATCCGAGAGTCCCACGAGACAACCAAAACCTGTGACGAGTTGTGTAAAGAACAGGGTCGCAAGTCCATTGAATCCGCTATCGCTACCGGTAAATACCTGACTGAAGCGAAATCTTTGGTGGTTCATGGTGAATGGACAAACTGGTTGAAAACCAACTTTGTCTTTTCACCAAAAACCGCCGAAAATTATATGAGATTGGCGGACCCGAAACACATTTCGGTTTTGAACGGTTGTCCGACGTTAAGACAGGGGTATATCCGTTGTGGAATCTGTCAACCGAATAAGGTTGATGAAGAACCAACACCTGATAAAGAACCGGGTGAATCCAAGACGACAACCATAACGACCAAAGAACCGACGCCGTTTGACAAAGCTGTGAAGCTAGAACAGTCATTACGAAGATTGTTCACCGAGGAAAACATCAATGGTGAAATGATTAAACTCCTGAAACCCCTCGTGGACATATACAACGAGTATTACGAGAAATTGGAAACCGAAACGGAAGGCCCGATTGAAGTTGTGACGATGGAACCAGTCAACCCACCTGACAGGACGAGGGAACAGAAGATCCAGAAACTATTGAGAGACATCAACCCGTTCCCAAATCAGGAGATTTGCGTCAATGAATAACGGACCTGAAACATTTGACCTCTCCGATATTGACGGTTGGATTGACTATTATCTGTCAAAAATCCCTGACCCGTGGTTGCTGGGTGGTCGAGGTGGTAAAATTAAGACAAGGTTTGAATGGGGCGAACACATGTTGGAAAGGGAATACTGGCGACGATTGTTCAAGGGAAAATATCCCGGTGGAACCAAGTTGTCGGGACAGATACGATTCCTCGAAGAAATGAAACACAGAGATAGTTTTCTTTTTCGGATGGAAATATGGCCGGAGAAATTACGTCGTCTTACCAAGAAATACGTTTCTGTTCGTTACGCAACAGCCCCGCTCTGTGAGGGTGGTTGTGGTAAGAGAATAATTCGGTTCGCCCCTTGGGGTGAGGTTGACCCATTCTATACAACCTGTGACCGATGTAAGAAAAATGCTGAAGAGCGAATATGACCGCACAAAAAAAACCAGAGTTGAATCCGGGTTGGTTCTGTTACGGCTGGCGTCTCTGACGGGTTTTCTTTCGCGGTTTCAGTTCGGCGACACTTTCAACGGACATCTCCCCGTTCTTGGGATTCCAGTCGTCCACGTCATACGCGGTAATTTCATCGGCCTTGCGTCTGGCATCTTTTAGTGAACGTGCCTTAATCAAAACTTCGCCACGGCTGGTTTGAACAAACGTCAGCGTTGCGGTGAAAGTTTTCATGGTCGGGATGTGTCCCGCCGGGGTGAACGACGGGACACAGGATTGGCCGTTACGATTTCACCGCCCATTTCCCATCATTCACGACAAACCGCTTTTTCAAAGTTTGCTTTACCTTGTATTTCGTCAAGGTGTTGCCAACCGCCGTAAGGATTTCGGCCTCGGTCATCAGCCCTCCATTCCCGGCGATGATTTCACGAATCCGTTCCTCGGCTCGCGGCTTCAACGGAGTAGGCCGCCAAGTCGGATTGAGGCCGCAGATTTGCGTTTCGAGTTGCGTCAGTTCAGCCCGCATCTGCGAATGTTTTTCAATCAGCGGTTGAGCCAGTCCAATCCGTTGACTTTGGAGTTCAGCGATTTTCGCATCCAATTCTGCGAGTGCCGTCTGTGCGTTCATGGTTCCGTTTTTCGATTTCGTGTCAGTCTTCATATTTTGAGTTTTGTTGTTTTGTGCCGATTCATTCGGCATCTGACTGGACTGGACAGGATGCCCGCAATTTTGGCAACGAGTGGGCGCAAAAAAGTTTTGACGGCTAAAACGTGAGTTTGCTTGCCATTTTCTGCATGTGCTCGCGGTTCAAATGCCCGTAGGTTTTGCCAATCAAAATGCCGCCATCTCGATGGCCAACCCATTTCGCAATTGTCAAATAATCAAGCCCGTTCATCACACACGTTGAAATGAAGTAGTGCCTGCACAAGTGCAGTGTGAAATCCGGCATCCCCATGACCCGGCGAACACCTTCGACCATTTTCTGAAACGACTGAACGGCAGTGCGTGTCCGATGCGGTCTGCCCAATCTGTATGACGGAAACAAATGAGGCACCCCCCGATACGCCTTGGCCTTCATGCACAGCAGGTGATTTTCCAAATTGGCATTGAAGTCCACCCGCCGACTTTCAAAATTCTTGGTGGTGTCGCCTTGAAACGCAAGTTGCCGGTTTTGCCAGTCAACATTCCCCCATTTCAGATTCGCCACTTCCGATTTGCGTCCACCTGTAAACATGCACAGTAGCAGAAAATCCGCGAATTGTTCTCCGGTGATGGGATGGCTCCTCAACGCCTCGGTTCCGATTTTCAGAATGTCCTCGGTGGAAAATAATTTCCGTTCCACGGATTTGACCTTCAACGGCGTGATGCCCTCCATCGGCAATTTGGAAATGTATTTTTCCGTTTTCGCCAGCTTCAACACTGCACGAAGGGCTTTTACATGATGATTAGCCGTTGTCGGCGACAATCCACGTTCAAGCAGTTTTCCCCGATACGAGAGGATTTGGCGTGACGTGATTTTGCTGATTTTCATGTCAGCCCCCAAAAACTTTTCCCAATGTTTCAGGCAATTGTCCTCACGAATCGCCGACACGCGAGACCTGCCTGACACCTTCCGGTAATGCTCTCTGAACGTTTTGAAATCCGGTGCCGATTTCGTGCTGGCGATTTCTCCATCCTTGATTCCTTTCAGCACGTCATACATGGCCTTGATGGCATCGTTTCGGCTGGTTGCGCCGGTCAACCGGATGCGGTTGTTCTTTTTGATTCCGGTTTCAGGGTCAACCACCATCGCCTGAACATAGAATGAGCCATTCCGCTGCCACAACCCGCGAATTCTCCGGCGTGAACCGTCGAATACTTTTTGGAATGAACTCACCCTCGAACCAGAACAGGAACCAGAACAAATGGCGAATATCAGGATTTACACCGGGGATGCTATTGGCCAGAATACGCTTAGTGCGGATTGGTTAAACCGTCGTCGGCCTCCGGAGCCGAAGGTTGTGGGTTCGACCCCCGCCTCGCGTACCATTTGGGGATTCGGGTTGAGCCTTCAAAACACTCAACCAAATCAATGGGGTATGGATAATCCGCTTTTTCAATCGGCTTGGGTCACGTCGTCGGAATTTGGGTCAAACCACCGTCCAAACCAGAACAAAAACCAGAACAACGGCGAGGACCTAATGGAAATGGGGGAAAGACGGTCTGGCTTGGGGTTTTCTGGGGTTGTGGGGTTCCATTACGGAGTTGGCGGGGGAAATGCGCCCAAGACGGTTTTGGCGCAAGGGCCAGACCTCCTTACGATGGACGGTTCAACCGTGTTGGACGGGCAAAATCGTTAAACGGTTCGGGTGGTTCCGATGCACAATCGCGCCAGCCGTGAATTGTCATTTTGTGCTGCCGGAATGACTTTGGGGATGGCGATTGCGTATCAGATTACGA
Organism: uncultured Verrucomicrobiae bacterium; assembly: GCA_963744965.1. Taxonomy (GTDB): domain Bacteria; phylum Verrucomicrobiota; class Verrucomicrobiia; order Limisphaerales; family UBA11358; genus UBA11358. The sequence continues at coordinate 55,800 of CAVUVT010000003.1, read as the reverse complement.
AAGCGGTCAGTGAATTCGTAAAACGGATAATGGATTTAGCACGGCTTCAATTTTGAATCGTGGCTCCGGCAAAACGGGTACATCCTTACTCGACAAATGCTGAGAAGATTGCATCCTCTGACCTGACATGGCAACGACGGAACACACCATAAATGATGCTATAGCCGGGCTTCTCAAAGAGACGCGCCACGTATGGAAAGAATCGGATGTTGTCAGCTCCGAAAACACCGGAATGCTCAAAGGAAACAGCCGCCGTCCTGACATTCTGGTGGTTGAGGAGAATGTTTCGCCAGTTGCAATCGAAACGGAAATCCTGCCTGCAATTACAGTTGAAGCCGATGCAACGTCACGCCTTGGCGAACAACTCCGCACTACGGGCCGACACATTTTATCGTCTATCGCGGTCCGCCTTCCCACCAGATTGGCTTCAAAAAATGGCAATGCACTCAAAACTGAACTCGACAATGCTACCGACCTCGAAATCGCAATTTACACTGGCAGCGAACCGACAAAGTTCAGTCGCTGGCCGCAATCTGGCTGGATTGAAGGAAGCATTTCAGACCTTTCCATATTCACACAATCAGCTTCCATTCCTCCTGATGTAATTGAAAAAGCAGCCGACCAACTTGTCGCTGGCGTGACTGAAGCAGCAGGTCTTTTGGTCGAGTTGGGCAAAACTCATCCCGGCGCTGTCCAACATATTTGCGACACACTGAAACAGGAGAATCACGAACAGACTTTGCGAATGGCAGCCACGATTCTGGCAAACGCTTTCATATTTCAGGAAAGTTTGGCTGGCGGGCCGGGAGATTTGAAAAGCGTCGTTTCGATTGAAGAACTCCGCAGCGTTGCTGGAAATTTCACCAAGTCTGCGGTGATAGCTGAATGGCGAAAGATTTTGAAAGTCAATTACTGGCCGATTTTCGATATTGCGCGCCGCATTCTTGAAGTCGTTCCAGCAAGCCACTCCAAAACATTGATTGAATCTTTAGCTTCAACTGCCGAAAAGCTTCTGGAAAACCGGTTAATGCGTTCACATGATTTAACCGGAGCAGTTTTTCAACGCCTCATCGCTGACCGCAAATTTCTCGCTGCCTATTAACACTACGCCTGCATCCGCAGCACTGCTAATCGGTTTGGCAATCATCCCCGACAAAACTCCCGCTAACGGCTCGTGGGCAAAGGCAAAAGATGTTACTGAACTTAAAATTGCTGATTTTGCCTGCGGGACGGGAACGCTCATCTCGACAGCATATCAGCGCGTTGGTCAGTTGCATGAGATGGCGGGTGGCAACTCCGAAAGCATCCATCCCGAAATGATGGCTAATGCCCTTGTTGGTTGCGACGTTTTACCTGCGGCAGCGCATTTGACTGCCTCCATGCTTTCCGGTGCCCATCCGACTGTCAAATATAAGAAAAGTTCCATTTTAACAGTCGCGTATGGCAAGCAACCCAATGGAAGCATTGCGCTGGGTTCTCTCGACTTGTTAATTGAACAGGGAGAACTCGACATTATTGCGGTTGCTGCCAAGACCGTCGAAGGAATGGGTGAAGCGGAAACGCGAACTTGGTCATCACTTCCCCACGCCGCATTTGATGTCGTAACGATGAATCCGCCTTTCACTCGTGCAACAGGCCATGAAGGAGAAAAGGTTGGCGTTCACAATCCGATGTTTGCGGCTTTTAGTGCTAGCCCGCAGGAGCAGAAGTTGATGGGAGACAAAATCAAGCAATTGACAAAAAACACAAGTGCACACGGGAATGCAGGGGAAGCTTCAATCTTTCTAGTGCTGGCACAACGCAAATTAAAACTGGATGGTGTGCTGGCCCTTGTTATGCCGTTGAGCCTGATGTCCGGTGATGCTTGGGAAGAGTCGCGGCTGCTATTGGCAAAGCAATTTAGCGACCTTGTTTTGGTTTCCATCGCCGGTGCAAATGATGCTGAGCTTTCCTTCTCCGCTGATACGGACATGGGTGAATGCCTAGTTGTGGGTAGAAAGAAATATCAAAGCAAACCTCGCGCAACCTTTGTGATTCTCAAAGAGCGTCCTGCCTATCCAATGCTTGGGGCGAGCATAGCAAGACAGATTCATCAGTTGAGACGAACACGTAACATTCATCGAATTGAGGATGGCCCCGTCGGCGGAACGCCTCTCCATTTCGGTAATGAAGTGATTGGCCAAGTCATGGATGCTCCGTTGCCAAATTCTGGCGTTTGGAACTTATCACGCATTGCAGACCTTTCTTTGGCCCAAGCAGCTTATCAACTGTCGAAAGAAAAGCGCGTATGGTTGCCGACCATGAAGAAATCCGAAGCCAGTCAAATTCCTATTAGCACGGTTGGGGGAATCAAGGCAAAAGTTGGTCCTTACCACGCTGACATAAATGGGTTAAATGCCAACAATAGCATCAGAGGTCCTTTTGATATTTCACCGCTGGCATCAAAACAAGTGCCGACATATCCGGTTCTTTGGGCTCACGAAACCGAAATCCAGAGAAACATTTCTTTCGGAGCAGATAGTGAGGGACTTCCGCGAAAAAATTCAAACCCAGCAATTCAAACTGTCATTGACCAGAAAGTGTCCGATGTTTGGGCAACTGCTTCACACTGTCATTTCAATCGTGATTTTCGTTTTAACAGCCAATCCACAAGTATGCAATTTACCCCGACTCGCACAATCGGTGGGCGAGCATGGATTTCGATTGGGCTAAAGACACCCGAACAAGAAAAAGCTCTCGTGCTTTGGTCAAACACCTCGCTTGGATTACTTTTGCATTGGTGGCACGCAAACAAACAACAATCGGGACGAGGAAGTATAGGAGTTAACGCATTGGACAATCTGCCAATTCTTGACGTAACAACACTCACCAGAAAGCAACTTATACTGATTTGCATTCAAAATGCAACGAACTTTGGACTGCGGCGGCTTGACGCCGCTCTCTTCGACGCGACATGTCGCGTCGTTCCAAGGCGCAGACCTGTCTGCGCACTCCAAATCAAGCCATGGTTCGCCTTGCGCATTTGTAGCATTTTGAACGCAGGTTGGTATTAACGCAGCAGTCAAAATCTTTGGCAACGTGTGCAATCTCGATTTGCTCCCATTCCACGAAATAGACAATGATTCTGTCCGTCAAAAGCTGGATGAAGATTTTCTTTGTGACGTTCTCGGTTTCAAGGCAACCTTCATTCAGTCCGGTGGCCCGCTTGAATTAGTCCGCAAAAAACTGGCTCAAGAACCATCCATTCGTGGTGCGAAGTAGTTGACATGCTCGTTTAAGCGAAGTCAACGCTAGCGTCGGGAAAAATCTTATTATCTCGCAATCGCTTGAGATTGTCGCCGAAAAAGACGGTTCATGACAACAATGCATTAAGCTTCTTGAATAAAACTTCAAACCGGTCAAGCGCAGCGTTGATAGGGCAATTCGCGCCTTTCTTGTGCGGTCTTCAGCCAAAGTCCTAATTAGTATTCATTCCTTGGCAAATCCGATCTGCGACGGCTTTCAAGAGCAAAGAACGGGCTCTGGCCTTTGAGCGTTATCTGAAAAGCGGCTCTGGCCGCGCATTTCTGAAACGCCACCTCTGACTTTACCACAACAAATTCGGGGTAATCCGCTTTTGGAATCGGCTTCGTCATGTCGTCAGGTGTTGGGTCACACCGTCCAAACCAGAACAAAAACCAGAACAACGGCGAGGAACTGAAGGAAATGGGGGGAAAGAAGGTCTGGCTTTGGGGCTTTGGCGGGTTTGGGGAAATCCATACGGTCAGACGGTCAAAAGCACGCCCCTGACCTTATGGCGCAAGAATTTGGCCCCATTCCGTCAACGTCTGAACCGTTAACGTCGTTAAACCGTTGCGCACATTTCCGTTGCGACTTGGCTCGAAAACATTAGGCTTGCACTTTCCGCCCCGAAAACTTTTGGGGTGAAGACAAAATTCATGAAAAGTCACGACATTGCGGTCATTGGCGGCGACGGCACGGGGCCGGAAGTCGCCCGCGAAGCCCTCAAGGTGTCCGAGGCCGCGGCCCAAAAATTCGGTTTCAAAATCAACTGGCACCATTTCGATTTCGGCGGTGAACGTTATCTGAAGACGGGCGAGGTGCTGCCCGACAACGCGGTGGACGAACTGCGCAAGTTCAAGGCGATTTTCCTCGGCGCCGTCGGCCATCCGCAGGTCAAGCCCGGCATCCTCGAAAAAGGCATCCTGCTGCGCCTCCGTTTCGAGTTGGAGCAATACATCAATTTGCGTCCGGTGAAACTTTATCGCGCCGCCGATTGCCCGCTGAAGGACAAGGGGCCGGAGCACGTTGACTTTGTCGTCGTGCGCGAAAACAACGAGGGACTTTACACCGGCTCGGGCGGTTTTGTGTTCAAGGGCACACCGCATGAGGTCGCGATCCAGGAATCGGTGAACACGCGCCGCGGCGTGGACCGTTGCCTGAAATTCGCCTTTGAGCTGGCGCAGAAGCGTCGGGGTGGCAAGCCTTGGAAGGGGCTCAAGCCGGAGGACATCAAAGCAGGCAAAACCGCGCAACTCACCCTCTGCGGCAAGACCAACGTGCTCACGTACGCGTTCGATTTGTGGGAGCGCGCGTTTCATGAACTCGGCGCGAAGAAGTATCCAGCGGTGAAACGCGATTACGCCCACGTGGATGCCACGGTCATGTGGTTCGTAAAAAATCCCGAATGGTTTGACGTGATCGTCACCGACAACCTGTTCGGCGATATCATCACCGACTTGGCAGCGATGATTCAGGGCGGTCTGGGCATCGCCGCCGGCGGCAACATCAATCCCGAAGGCACGAGCATGTTCGAGCCGATGGGCGGCAGCGCGCCGAAATACACCGGCCTGAATGTCATCAACCCGCTTGCGGCCATCAACGCCGCCGGCATGATGCTCGACTTCCTGGGTGAGGCAAAGGCGGGGGCGGCCATCGAGAACGCCGTTGTGAAGATCATCAACACCAAAATCAAGTCGCTCGCCGCCGGCAAAATGGGACACGGCACGCGCGAAGTCGGCGATTTGGTGGCGGGGGCGGTTTGACGATGAGGATGGCGGATGTATGGTTGACGTGACCCGCATGTTGCAGGCAATCGAGCGCGGCGAAGCGCAATCGAGCGCGGAACTGTTGCCGCTGGTTTATGAGGAATTGCGCCGCCTGGCCGCGCATAAACTTTCACAGGAACGCCCCGGCCAAACCCTCCAGGCCACTTCGCTGGTCCACGAGGCCTGGCTGCGGCTCGTGGGCGCGGAAAGCCGGAAGTGGGAAGGGCAGAAGCACTTTTTCGCGGCGGCGGCGGAGGCAATGCGGCGTATCCTGATTGAGAATGCCCGGCGTAAGCAGCGGCAGAAACGCGGCGGCGGATGGGAGCGTATTGACGTCGAGCAGATTCAATTGACCGAACCGCTGCCTTCAAACGACCTCTTGGCGCTGGATGAAGCCCTGACCGAACTCGCGCGGCGCGATCCTCAGGCGGCGGAACTTGTCCAACTGCGCTTCTTTGCCGGTCTGACGCAACAACAGGCGGCTGACTTGCTGGGCATCTCGCGGCGCACCGCGGACCGCACGTGGGCCTATGCCCGGGCCTGGCTCTTTCAGCAAATCGCGGGCGACGAGAAATCCGGCGCCTGAATTATTTCAGTCAACTCGTGGCGCAAACCGGCTCGAAATGGCGCATTACTGTTTGAAGGGAAAAAGCCGGAGCTGGCCGGGGTCTTGAAAATTGCGATGACTCCGACTGGCCTCGATTGAGAAGCGTCAGCTCATGAATACAGACCGCGACAAACTGGTTAAAGAGATCTTCGCCGATGCCTTGGAGAAGTCGGATGCGGCCGAACGCGCCACCTACCTCGCCCAAGCTTGTGGCAACGATGTCCAACTGCGCCAACACGTTGAAGCCCTCCTCAAAGCACACGAAAAGGCGGGCGCCTTCCTCGAACAGCCACCCGTCACCGCGCTTGGAGTTCCGCCTTTAGGCGGCACGGAGACGGAACCGGCTAAAGCCGGGACTCCGAACGGTCCTGGCGGCACCGTCGTCCTTTCCACGCCGCTGACCGAAAAGCCCGGCGACCGCATTGGACGTTACAAACTGCGCGAGAAAATCGGCGAAGGCGGCTGCGGCGTTGTTTACGTCGCCGAACAGGAACAGCCCATCCGCCGCCGCGTTGCCCTCAAAGTCATCAGGCTGGGCATGGACACCAAAGCGGTCATCGCCCGGTTTGAAGCCGAGCGGCAGGCGCTGGCCATGATGGATCATCCCAACATCGCCAAGGTCCTGGACGCCGGCACCACCGAAACGGGCCGGCCCTACTTCGTCATGGAACTGGTTCGCGGCATCCGGATTACCGACTATTGCGACCAGAACAAACTTTCCACACCCGAACGGCTCGACCTGTTCATGCAAGTCTGCCACGCGGTCCAACATGCCCATCAGAAGGGCATCATTCATCGCGACATCAAGCCGTCGAACATTCTGGTCACCCTCCACGACGGTGTTCCCGTGCCCAAGGTGATTGACTTCGGCATCGCCAAGGCGACGGAAGGCCGCCTGACCGACCTGACGGTTTATACGGAACTGCATCAGTTCATTGGCACGCCGGCCTACATGAGCCCCGAACAGGCGGAAATGAGCGGGCTGGACATTGACACGCGCAGCGACATTTACAGCCTGGGCGTGCTGCTTTACGAATTGCTCACGGGCAAAACGCCTTTTGATCCCCAGGAACTCCTCCAATCGGGCCTCGACGCCATGCGGCGCACGATTCGCGAGCAGGAGCCGCCACGTCCCTCGACGCGGTTGAGCACCATGCTCGACGTTGATTTGACTGCGGTTGCCCAACGGCACGGCGCCGAACCGCCCCGGCTCATTCATCTCATCCGGGGCGACCTGGACTGGATCACGATGAAGGCCCTGGAGAAAGACCGCACCCGCCGTTACGAAACGGCCAACGGCCTGGCCCTGGACCTCGAACGGCATCTGAAAAACGAAACCATCATCGCCCGCCCGCCGAGTTCGGCCTACCGGTTCCAGAAACTCGTCCAGCGGAACAAGCTCGCCTTCGCCGCGGCGGCGGTGGTGAGCGGCGTATTGGTCCTTGGCGTTATCGTGAGCACCTGGCAGGCGGTCCGGGCCACTCACGCCAAACGGGAAGCTCTGGCGGCGCAAGCGCAAGCCGTCGAGGCGCAAGCCAACGAAGCTAAACTGCGCCAGCAAGCACAAGCCGAAGAACTTGCCGCCCGTCAGCGCGCGTATGCTTCGGATATGAACGTTGCCAAGCAGGCGCTGGATGGAAATAACCTGGGTCGCGCGCAAGCCCTGCTTGACCGGCAGCGTCCGCAGCCCGGCCAAAGAGACTTGCGCGGGTGGGAATGGCGTTACCTCTGGCAACAATGCCGCAGCGATGCCTTGTTCACCCTTTGCCAGGAATCGAGCGAGATCGAGTCGCTGGCGGTTTCTCAAGACGGTCAATGGCTGGCGATTGGACGGGCCCGGGGCGGGCTATCGGTGTGGGACCTTCGCATGCGACAGCAGGTGTTTCAACTGGCGGAAGGTGACATCGTCTACGCTGTCTTTTCACCCACTGAACCGCTGCTGGCATTCACCAGTTCAGGTTTTTCCGCCTCAGGGGAGGCGCGATATATCTTAAGGCTCTGGAACGCCGCAACGCGACAGATGATTGGCGAATTCCCGTTGAATAATGAGTGCATGGGGTTGGCGTTCTCCAAAGATGGGCGGACGCTGGTGACCTCCACCTCTTCCTTCGGCACGGAAGGCCAAATTACTCTCTGGCGTATACCAGAAGGAACCAAGGTGGCCAGTTATACTTCGGAACAACTAGACATGACTGCAGGAACCAGTTTTGCCGCGACACCAGACTTGAGTCTCGCGGCTTACGCGCTGCAGAGCGGGAAAGGAGGCTTTGCGTCACAGAGAGGGAGGAGGCTTTGCGTCATTGACCTGCGCAACGGCAAGGAGCTTTGGACGGCAACCGCATCCAAAGAGTACGTCACTGCCCTGGCGTTTTCACCCGACGGGAAGACCCTGGCTTCGGCTGCCGGATTCGGCGAATCGGACATCCGTCTCTGGGATGTGGCCAGTGGCAGGGAAATCGGGCGGCTGGAAGGCCACGGATCCTGGGTAAGTTCCCTGGTGTTCTGGCCGGATGGCAAAAAACTGGCTTCGAGCAGCGCCGATCAGACGATTCAGATTTGGGACGTTGCGAGTCAAAAGTGCCTGGACGTGCTACGTGGTCATCGTCTCGAAGTGTGGCGACTGGCCTTGTTGCCGGACCACACCACGCTGGCCAGTGGGTGCAAAGATGGGACAATTTGTTTTTGGGATACATCGGTCAGCCACTCGCACGAGTCACGAATCATTTTACCGGAGCTGATGACTGCCTGGCGCTTTACTCCCGACGGCCAATCGGTGGTAACATTGGACCTGCAAGGTCGCGTGAGGCGTTGGGGAGGCCGTGATTTTCAGCAGGCTGAAACGTTATTCGAAATCGGAACGAATCGTTACCTTGGGTACGATCTCTTCTCGCGCGACGGACGGTTGCTGGCCGTCACCACCACTAATAATGTGTTGCAGGTGTGGGACCTATCGCGGCGACGACTGAGACGCGAGTTCCCCAGTCCGACTGGTATGATGTGGGCACAGAGTTTTTCCGCCGACGACAACAAGCTGCTGGCGGGCTCGAGTGACGACAACTTGTTTCGGGAATGGGACCTTGATTCAGGCCGGGAGAGTCGCTCGTGGCGTTTGCCGCCGGCAGAGTACTGGGCAATCGCTTTTTCCCCGGATCAACGGCTGTGGTTGGTGGCCCCTTGCGGTGCTGATTCCCTGCTCGAAGACCTGTTCGCTGGCGGTAGTGCAAAGACGAACCTCGATGCGCAGGAGGTTTATGATGGTGCGTTCTCTTCCGATGGAAAGCTCTTTGCAGTCGCCAGTGGCATGGGCTACGCGCGGGTGTGGGAGACGGCCGCGTGGCGGGAGGTAGCCACGCTGCGCGGTTATCTTCTTGGCGTTGAGTCAGTCGCCTTTTCGGGCGACGGCAAACGCTTGGCGACCGGCGGCGGCAAGGAAGCGCTTAAACTCTGGGACACAGAAAGCTGGCAGGAGGTGCTCACATTGGATGGCCAAGGATCAGCGTTCAGGCCCACGGCGTCTTCAGCCGACGGCAATGCGATTGGCACGATGAGCGCGTCGGGCATCGTGCATATTTGGCGGGCGCCATCGTGGGCGGAAATCAACGCAGCGGAGAAATCGGCGCCCGCTCCAAGTCAATAGCAGCAAAACAATGCCAACCACAGGAAACCTATGAACGAACTCAAATTCTCCTGTCCGCACTGCGAACAACACCTGCAATGTGATGAGCAGGCATCGGGCTTGGAGATTCAATGCCCCAATTGCCATCACCTGATCCGTGTTCCGCCGATTCCCGGCCGGACTGCCGGGTATAACCCCGAATCCGGCAAGACCTGGGCCACCTTTGTCGCTCCCGGGAACGTGCCGCCGCCAAAGGCGATCTCACTCGCTCGCAAGCCTGACCGGTCGGGACCGCCGCGAAAGGAGCCAACTTCGTGAGATGCCACGGAAGAAAGCTCGGCTTCACTTGGCGCAATCCCGGAAGAAAAGGCGCTTTACCTTTAGGACAGAAAATTCGTTCAAACCAGCAAACTTATGAAAACCACAGCAAACCCATTCAAAATAATTCTTCCACTAAAAACGGTCACACACAAAATCCTTTCACTCGCACTGGCGTTGGCCGTACGGGTGTTCAATCTATCGGTCATCCGCGAGGCCAAAGCCGCTTCTTGCTGAATTAGCAAAATTCTGACATACCAATTTTATGAAATCTTTGACTGAGCATCTCTGGTTTGAAGTTCCGAATCGCCGCGGATTTGTCAACATCACCGGCACGGTCGAACAATTGGTCCGCAAGAGCGGAGTGCAGGAAGGCCTTTGCCTCGTCAATGCCATGCACATCACCGCCAGCGTCTATATCAACGACGCCGAGGACGGGTTGCTGCACGACTACGATGTGTGGCTGGAAAAGCTCGCGCCGCACGAGCCGACATCGCAATACCAGCACAACCGCACCGGTGAGGATAATGCGGATGCGCACATGAAGCGGCAAATCATGGGCCGTGAGGTCGTCGTTGCCATCACCAAAGGCAAGCTCGATTTCGGCCCGTGGGAGCAGATTTTTTACGGTGAATTTGACGGCCGCCGCCGCAAGCGCGCGCTGGTGAAAATCATCGGCGAATGACCTGTTTCGGCTGGATTCGCGGATCATAGCCGAGGAACTCGATCACCGTTTCAACAACCCGGGAGCTTGGCTCATAATACCAGTTACGGTTTGAAATTGCATCATTGTTCATAGGTAGGGCATGCACTCCGTGCGCGCCGTTCAGTGCGGCGGGCAGAGGACTGCCCGCCCTACCCAATGGTGCAGTTCCAAGGTGAAAATGGTATAAATCCCGCGTTCCCAGTTTTGGACTGAGATCCGGTCAACGCCCAAAAGCTTGGCTAATTGACTTTGGAGGAGGGTATGAAACCAAAACCCTTTTCTCATTTAAAGACAGCACTTGCCGAGCGTGAAAGGCAGCGCAACAATCACTCCAGCCATTTGGCAGCGTTGTCCATGAGGAAGAAAACAAAATCAATCCGCGCCCGTTCGGTGCTGCCCCGCATCCGCATTCTTCGCGGTAGCGATATCGCGCTCGGCCCGGGCAAGGTGGAACTACTCGGGCTAATCGGGCGGACCGGCTCCATCAACCAGGCGGCCCGGCGGATGGACATGTCTTATATGCGCGCGTGGTCGCTCGTCCAGACGATGAACCGGTGCTTCAAGCAACCGCTCGTTCTCGTCGCGCGTGGTGGCGAAGGCGGCGGCGGCGCGAAACTGACAGAAACCGGCGGCCAGGTCGTGGCCCTCTATCGGCAGATGGAACAGGCAAGCTTGCGCGCGACCGCTGCCTCCGGGAAACTACTGCGCCGGCTGCTGCGGATTTGACAAACCAGGGAAAGGATTCGCCCCGGCTCCGGATCGGGCAATTTCAAATCAGCGTTATATTTGACAAAATATAACGCATCTGGTGGAATTCGCGCCGGGTGAAAACCAAGTTGGTCACAAAATCAGTTGCCCGCCGGCGCGCGTTCACGCTCATCGAACTGCTGGTGGTCATCACCAGCATCGCCATTCTTGCCGCAATGCTTTTGCCGGCGTTGGCGAAAGCCAGGGAAAAGACGTGTTCCACCCAATGTGTTGGCAACCTGCGTCAGTGGGGACTGGCTTACGGGATGTATGCTGACGACAACAATGATTATCTGCCGAGGCGCGGTCAAGGGGTGCAGGTGCTTGCACAGATTAACCGGCCCGATGATTGGTTCAACGCATTGCCCGTTTATTTTGGCCTCCTTGCTTTTCAAGCAATGGTCACGAACAATGTGAAACCTGCCGCCCACACCCAATCCGTTTTCATTTGCCCGACCGCCGATGATCCGGGTGGAACTTATTTTTTGCCCTATGGAATGAACATGAATCTTTCGCCGTGGAACCTGCCGCTGGCCACAAAGTTCAGTGATGTGGTTCTGCCAGCGTGCGTCGTTGCGATGGCTGACGCTCCCGGCCCTTATGCTTCAACGTATCCGTCCGTTCAGCCTTACAGCATCGTCGCGCGCCATGCCGCCCGGATCAATTTGCTGTTCCTTGCCGGTCAGGTGCAATCCTTCGCCGGTTCGTATGTGGGCTGCGGTGTCGGTGATCCCGGACTGGCTGATGTGCGCTGGCTTACCGGCACGGCCAGCGATGCCTCGGCCCACAATTATTGATGAAAAGAGAAACCGCCTGTGAAAAATAAAAACCTGATTTGCTGCGCTTTGTTTTCATTGCAGCTCGCGGCTTCATGCAGCCGCAAGGTTGAACCAGCGGCTGATAATCATGTCGTTCGCTGTGCGGTTATCGGCGGCATGACCATGACCGGTTTGTGGCCGGAGATTGCCAGAATGTTTGAGGTGCAAACCGGTTATCGGGTTGAAGTCGTGGCGACCGGCCCGCGTCCCATCCTGGATGCCGCCATGCGCGCGGGAAAAGTGGATTTGCTCACGATGCACTCGGGCGACATCACCACCGATCTCGCAGCCGACGGATTTGGCGTCAATATGCGACCGTGGACACGCAACGAATTGTGCATTGTCGGCCCGCCGGACGACCCGGCACATATCCGGGGCATGACCAACGGCGCTGCCGCGCTTCGCAAAATCGCCGAGGCCAAGGCGCGCTTCGTGGATTTTCAAGGCATCGGCAGCCGCGAACTGGTGCATACCTTGTGGCGGCTCGCGGACACCGAACCCAAAGGCGATTGGGTTCTCAAGGACGACACGATTTCCAAGTGGACCATCCTGCAATTTGCGCGCACCAACAACGCCTACGTGGTGGTCGGTTACATTCCGGCACAGACGGGCAAGATGCCTGCGGAGGGGATGGAAATTCTGGTCAAAGGTGACCCGCTCATGCGGCGTCCCTTCATCGTCATGGAAACCAATCCCCAAAAGTTCCCGCAGGCCAATTACGTCGGAGCACGCGCCTTGTCCGACTTTCTGCTTTCCGACAAGGTGCAGAATTTTCTGCTCGAGTTTGGCCGCCAAACCAATGGACCGGGGCCGCTCTTTTTTCCGGTAGCAACCTCTCACGAATGAAACCCTAAAACCAACAACATAATCAGACACCATGAAACACAGTTCATTGATCGCGGCAACCTGCGGCATAATTCTCGCCTTCCCCTTCGCCGGCAAGGCGGACACGTCCTTCACCATCAATACCACCACCGCCGACGCGTTCCTCTCGGGCGCTTCACCCACCCTGAATTTCGGCGGTGCCGGCACTCTCGCCATTGCTCCGGCATCTTCACCGAAAGGCGAATTCGACAGTGTGATCATGTTCAACACCGCCAGCGCGGTCAGCCAGTTCAACACGACCTACGGCGCGGGAAATTGGACCATCACCGGTTTGATGTTATCGCTGGCCAGCAACTTCGGCACCCAAGGCGCGCAACCCAACAACGCCATCTTCAACACCATCAATGCTGGCAGCTTTGGCATCGATTGGCTGGCCAATGACAGTTGGGTGGAAGGCACGGGCGGCGGGAGCGGCGCGGCCAACGGAGCTGTGTGTTTCAATTCGATCCCCGGTTTGCTCACGTCGGGTTATGACTCGCTGGGCACTTATGTTTACACCCCGCCGGGCAACAACGTTTACGCCAATTATTCACTGTTACTCGACGCCAACCTCGTGTCCGACGCCGCTGTCGGAGGAGCCGTCTCACTTTATTTTTACGCGGCAGACAACCAGGTCAGTTACCTGTTCAATTCCAGGGAGTATGCATCCAATCATCCCGAACTGACCGTCACGGCAGCGCCCGTTCCTGAGCCGGCCACGGCCGCATTGCTGGCTGTATCGCTCGGCGGGTTTCTGTTTTCACGCAGACAGGGAAGAAAAAAATGAGCCGACGCCGGGCAATCGTTTTTGCAATCACGCTGCTATGCCTTGGTTCGATCTCAAAGGCGCAGGTTGTTTATACCGGCACGGATTATGCCGACGCGTTTCTTGCCACCGGTTCACCAAACAACCCGGAAGGAGCCGACTTGACGGGGTTGAACTTTGGAGGAGCGGGCACACTGGTCGTCGCTCCGGCCGCGTCGGTGAAAGGGGAATTTCAGAGCGTCATCGAATTCAACCTCTCGAATGCGGTTGCCCTGTTCAACACGAACTATGGCGCGGGCAACTGGACAATCACCAACATTTCGCTCGAATTGACCAGCAACTACGGTACGAGCAATGTGCAGCCGAATAATGCAATCTTTCCCGTGATCAGCGGTGGTAATTTTGTCATCGAATGGTTGTCAAATGATGGTTGGGTGGAGGGAACCGGAACGCCGAACCTGCCCACAACGGATGGAGTCACCTACGATTCACTTCCCGCCTTGCTGTCCGGCGCGCACGAAATCCTCTGCACGAACACTTATTCGCCGCCAGGCAACAACGTGCCGGTTACTTACACGTTGCCGCTCGACACAAACCTCGTGGCTGATGTGTCGGGCGGCGGCGACGTGACGTTTCTTTTCTACGCCGACGACGACCAAGTTGGATACCTGTTTAACTCTTACAGCTACGGACGCGGCAACGAGCCGCTGATTCATGTCACCGCCACTCTCAACGCGGCCCGGCTTGAAATTCTTTCCGGTTATTTTACAAATGGCCTCTTCCATTTGACCGGCATCGGCGAAATGAACTTGCAATACCAGGTGCAGGCCAATTCTGGTTTAACAACGACCAACTGGCAGACAATTGGAACGACGACAGCCGACAGCACAGGAATGATTCAGTTTGACGACCCCACCGTTACGAACCAACCCCAACGCTTCTACCGGCTTTCCCGTTGAACTTGCACAGTGAAAAACCAATAATTCAAAATCGTCATGCACGACCTAACGACATTTAATTGGATAATCTTGCTCGCCGCAGTCTTTGCGGTGGCGTTTTTTTATTCGTCGGTCGGCCACGGCGGCGCGACCGGTTATCTCGCCGCGCTGGCGCTGGTCGGAGTTGCACCCCTGTCCGCGCGCGTGGCGGTGTTGATTGCCAATGTTCTGGTTGCCGGCATCGCGTGGTGGCGGTTTGGCTGGGCGGGACATTTCGACTGGCGTGTGCTGCTGTCATTCGCGGTCGTCTCGGTGCCGTGCGCGTGGCTGGGCAGCCGGGTCCACATCAGCCCGCAGGTCTATAAAATCGTCCTCGGCGCGGTGCTGACGGCGGCGGGAGTTGTCCTGCTCCTGCGTTCGCGCTGGCAGACCGACGACGTGGTGCTGCATGAGTTTTTCCTGCCGCTGGCACTGCTCATCGGCGCCGGGCTGGGGTTCCTGGCGGGACTGACCGGCATTGGCGGCGGCGTTTTTTTAAGTCCGCTGCTGTATCTGTTCCGCTGGGTGAAACCGAAAACCACCGGCGGCATCGCGGCGGGCTTCATCGTGCTCAACTCCATCGCCGGACTCGCCGGCACGGGCTGGGAAAAAATCACGCACGCCGGGCCGTTGCTCTGGCTCACGCTGCCGGCCGTCATCGGCGCGCTGCTCGGCACGCATTTCGGCGCGCGGCGCTGGAGCAGCGTCACCTTCAGCCGCGTGCTGGCGAGCGTGTTGATTTTTGCCGGCGGAAAATTGTTGATTGAAGCTGCCACCTGAAATCCCATATTCATGCGCGTCTTCTTTTTCGCCCAACTCAAGGATGCCACCGGCTGCAACGCTGTGGAACTCGCGGGCGCGTCGCCGCTGAACACCGCACAGCTTTGGGCCGAACTGTTGCAGCGTTTTCCCGCGCTGGCGGCGCATCGCACCAATGTCCGGCTGGCGCGGAATTGGGAATATGCCGCCCCCGATGCCATTTTTGCCGACAAAGACGAGGTTGCACTCATTCCGCCGGTTTCCGGCGGCTGAAAGCTTTTGCGCATGGAAATTGAAATCCAATTTACCGACCGGCCCATCGCGGAAAAGATTTTACCGCCGGGGCAGCCTGGCGCGGCCGGCGCGTGGCTTGAATTTCGTGGCGTGGTTCGGGATGAGGAAGACGGCCAGACCATCCGCGCCCTCGAATACGAAGCCTATCCCGAAATGGCCGGGCGCGAAATCCGGCGGCTGCTTCAGGAAATTTCCACGCGGCATCCATGCCGCGCGGCGAAGGTGATTCATCGCGTCGGCGTCATTCCCGTCGGTGAAACCGCCATTTACGTCGGGGTTGCGTCGCCGCATCGCGGAGAGGCCATCGCGTTGCTCGCCGAATTCATGGACCGGCTCAAGCAGGACGTGCCGATTTGGAAACGGCGGGCGATACCGTTTGTAGCCGCAAATGTAAATTTGCGGACTTCCGGTTCCGGTCAATCCGCCGATTCACATCGGCAGCCACAAAAAGTTCTGTCGCTCGAAGAAGCGCGGGCTGAAATCCGTTCCCGCAGCCGGCCGTTGCCCGCCGTCCGCGCACCGTTGACGGAGGCGCTGGGGCGCGTCCTGCACGAAACGATTTGTGCGCCGGAAGATTTGCCGCCGGTGGACCGCTCGACGCGCGATGGCTACGCGATCCGGGCCGATGATGCGTCGAAAACTTTTTCCGTTGTGGATACGATTCATGCCGCCGATTGGAAGCCGCGCCAGCTCAAGCCCGGCGAAGCCGTGCGTGTGGCGACCGGCGCGGCGCTGCCCTCCGGCGGCCTGCGGGTATTGATGCAGGAACACGTTGAGCGCGACGGCGACAAACTCAATGTCCTGCGCCGGGAGAGTTCTACGAACGTCCGGTTGCGCGGCGAGGAGATGCGACAGGGCCAGTTGCTGATGTCGGCGGGCACAAAGTTGAATGCCGGCGCGCTGGCCATCCTGGCCACGGTGGGAAACGCCAATCCTTCCGTCAGCCCTCAATTGCGCATCCTTCATTTTACGACCGGCGATGAAATTGTGCCGCCGAACCAGATGCCGCAGCCGGGTCAGATTCGCGACAGCAATTCGATTCTGATCCGCAGCCTGCTCCAAAATTTTCCGTGCGACATGGAGCAAGGCCATCTGCCGGAAAATTTTGAGGCGGCAAAATCCCAACTCCGCACTTCGCACTCCGCACTCCGCAATGTGGACGTGCTGCTGATTTCCGGCGGGGCAAGCGTGGGCGAAACAGACTTCACCCGCGCCTTGTTGGAGCAGCTCGGTTTTAAAATCGTTTTCAGCCAGATCAACCTGCGCCCCGGACGACCACTGATCTTTGGCGTGAACGGCCCGCGCGTGGCCTTCGGGCTGCCGGGCAATCCGCTCTCGCATTTCGTCTGTTTCCATTTTGCCGTCGCCACGGCGCTGGCGGGTTTGACCGGCGGCGAACCGCCGGAATTTTTACGCGGGCGGCTCGCCGAAAAACTCGACGACGCACCCTGCCCCCGCGAAACACTCTGGCCGGCCCAATGGGAATGGGATGACGCCACGCCGCGGTTGCATCCGCTGGCCTGGGCGAGTTCCGGCGACATCACCTGCCTGGCGGCGGCGAATGCTCTGGTCCGCGTGCCGGCAAATTCCGCCAGCCTGGATGTCGGGACAAAGGTGGATTTTTTACCGGTGGCGGCTATGCTGGAAAGCGGATAGCGAATGGTAGGGACGCCGCGCTGCGGCGTCCGGGCGGCACAGCGCGCCGCCCCTACCTCAAACGACGATGAAAAAGACATTTTCACATTTGGATGCAACCGGTGGCGCAAGCATGGTCAACGTCGGCCACAAGCCTGTGCAGCGGCGGCGCGCGCTGGCGGAAGGCAGACTGGTCTGCCAGCCGGCGACCATCCGGGCGTTGAAAAAGCGCGCCCTGCCGAAGGGCGACGTGCTGGCCGTGGCGCAAATCGCCGGCATCCAGGCCGCCAAACGCACAGCGGAGTTGATTCCGTTGTGCCATCCGCTGGGCTTGAACCATGTCGAGGTAAAATTTCGTGTGGGCCGGGCGGCAATTGAGATCATCTGCACCGCAGAAACCTGCGCGCAGACCGGCGTAGAGATGGAGGCGCTGACAGGCGTGAGCGTGGCCGCGCTCACGCTTTACGACATGTGCAAAGCGGTGGACAAAACCATGCGGATTGAAGGTGTCCGGGTGGTGGAAAAGGTTAAACGATGAATGGCTTATCCTGGGAGCGCCGGCGTCTCGCCGGCGTTTTGCAACGCTGCAAATCCAAACACTCGCCGGCGAGACGCCAGCGCTCCCAGGTGCAATCATGAAAATCGGCCGCCTCACCGTCAGCGACCGCGCCTCGGCAGGCGTTTACGCCGACCGCAGCGGGCCGGAAATCGAGAACGTCCTCCGCGAATTTCTTGGCGGCGATGTGAAGTTTGAATCGCTCATCGTGCCGGATGAGGCGGAGGCGATTTCAGCGGCATTGAGAAAGTTTGCCGACGCGCAAAAATGCGATATGGTGGTGACGACGGGAGGCACGGGAATTTCCGCGCGCGATGTGACGCCGGAGGCGACGAGCGCCGTGCTGGAAAAGGAGTTGCCGGGTTTCGGCGAGGCGATGCGGATGCAATCGCTGACGCGGGTGAAGACGGCCATTTTGTCGCGCGCCGTGGCCGGAACGCGCGGTGCGTGTTTGATCGTGAATTTACCGGGCCGGCCGTCGGCAGTGCGCGAATGCCTGGAGATTCTCGCGCCGGCCATCCGCGAAGGACTGGCGCATTTGCGCGGCGAAGATCCGCATGCGCCGGCGGCGCAATCGCCGAAAGCCAATGACTGATAGCCGATATGGACAATTTTGGACGAAAAATTGATTACCTGCGCATCTCAGTCACCGACCGGTGCAACGAGCGTTGTCTCTACTGCATGCCGGAAGGTTACAAGGGCTGGGAAGGCAAGCCCGACCATTTGACGGCGGAGGAAATTGTCCGCGTCGTGCGCGTGGCCGCGGGGCTGGGCTTCCGCAAATTCCGGCTGACCGGCGGCGAACCGCTCGTGCGCGGCGACGTGCCGGAAATCGTGCGCGCCATGACGGCGATTCCCGGCGTGGAATGCATCGGGCTTTCCAGCAATGGCATGAAGCTGGCCGCGCTCGCGAAAACCTTGCGCGAAGCCGGCTTGCGCACGGTAAACGTGAGCCTGGACGCGCTGGACCCGGCGATTTACCACCGCATCACCGGCGGCGACGTGGCGCGCGTGCTGGCCGGCATCCGCGCGGCGGTGGACGCGGGCTTTGAACGCGTGAAATTGAACTGCGTGCTCATGCGCGGCGTGAACGAGGCGGAAATCTGGCCGCTGGTACTGTTCGCGGCCGAACACGGCCTGCCGTTGCGGCTCATCGAATTGATGCCGCTGACGACGACGGAGGTTTTGACGGAGAAAAATTTCCTGCCCTGCGGCGAAGCGATGCAATTCCTGTCCCGGCACGATGAATTGATACCGCAGCCGGAGTGCCGCCTCGGCCACGGGCCGGCGAAGTATTTTCGGCTGAAACAAACCGGCGCGATGGTGGGCTTCGTCGGCGCGCTGACGAACGAGCATTTCTGCGACCAATGCAACAAGATGCGGCTGACCGCCGACGGCAAGGTGCGCCCCTGTCTGGGCAACCATGTTGAAGTGGACCTGCGCGCAGCGTTGCGGAGCGGCGCCAGCGACGATGCGTTGCGGGAATTGCTGGAAACCGCCCTGCGGGTGAAACCGTTCGAACACCAGTTCCGCAATCAATACCAGCCCTGCCGCCCGATGACGGCCATTGGCGGGTAAGGAAACGGAGTTTGCTGACCACGAAATACACGAAATACACGAAAACACTTTGACGCGAATTACGCGAATTGGCGCGAAAAGGTGGGGCGCGTCACTCCGTGCGCGCCGTTTTGGATTTAATCAGGAATCCATGAAACCACGAACCGGCTTCTCTCCTGCATTCCTGGTTTCCTTATTCAATAAACCAGCACCAGCACCACCGCCTGTTTGGAGTCCCGCCTTCAGGCGGCCAAGCCCGGCTAAAGCCGGAACTCCAAACTTCAATAAACGAGGACCAGCACTGCCGCATCCTGCGCCGACCTCACCACGTTCTCAAACTTCCGGTCAGCCGTGACCGGCGCTTTGAGCTTGCCCTCCACATCAGGCACCG
This sequence comes from uncultured Verrucomicrobiae bacterium, assembly GCA_963744965.1. Classification (GTDB taxonomy): domain Bacteria; phylum Verrucomicrobiota; class Verrucomicrobiia; order Limisphaerales; family UBA11358; genus UBA11358. The sequence goes on along the minus strand of CAVUVT010000003.1, from coordinate 36,141 downwards.
ATTCGAGAAAGCTCAAGAGCAGGCTGCTCTTGACCGCGTAATTCACATTCTCCGGCAACGCCCCGCTCGCCGCCAGCGCCGCCCCCGCATCCAGTTTGGCCGACACGATGCCGATCACGTTGCCCCGCTCATCCACCAGCGCCCCGCCCGAATTGCCCGGCTGCACCGGCGCGCTGATTTGAAAATACCGCGGGTCATCCCCCGCGCCGGACAGCGACGCGATTTCACCCTTGGCCAGCTTGGGCGCGAACCCCTGCAACCCGATGTCGGGAAAACCGACCGTCGCCACCGTGCCGCCCAATTGCGCCGACCGGCTGGATGAAATGGGCAATGGAGAAAATTTCCCGTCCGCTTTGAGCAAAGCCAGATCATTGGCCTCATCCACCTGAACCACCTTGGCGTCAATCAAACCCGCGCCCGTGAGCAAACGAACCTTCGTCGCATCCTTGACAACATGATAATTGGAAATCAAATAACCATCGTCCGTGTGCCGGCGTCGTAGCGGCACGTCGGCAGACTGCCGCATTTATTGCTTTTGAATGGCGGCTTTCTGCCGAAAGCCGCTACGTTATGGCAGGGGCCAGTAGGCGCGGTAGAAGCGGCGGGGGAAATGGGTGGCGTTGGTGTCCACGAGGAGCAGCGTGCCGTTGGTGCCGGTGAAACCCCAGCCGAGGTTCGTCCAGTTGATCAAATCCGGGGAGGCCAGCAGGCCGAAGCCGGTGTTGGTGCTGGACGCCAGTTGAACCTGGAAATTCCCGTTGGTGAAACTACCCGCCACCAACGTCGGCACCACGGGCGGCGCGGGCAACGCCATGGAATAAACCGCGCTTTGGTTCGCCTCAAAATCTGTCCCTCCAGTAACAAAAATATAAGAACTTGAGGATGCGACTGCTTGTTCAAATAAAGGAACTGGCAAGGAAGTCCCGGAAGACCAAAAACCGAGAGAACCATCACCATTCACCGCAGCAAAATAAAAACTGCTGGTCGGCTCACTTCCATTGTAGCCAGCTATCGAGAAGACCAAACCGTTTACTACTATTGCACCGAAGTTGCTTTCAGGTTGTGGTAACGGAGTGGTTTGATTCCAGCCCTCCAAGCTGCCGTCCGCGTTGATCTTGGAGTAATAAACTGTATTTACAACTTCAGTGCCACCATCAATCACGCCTCCCAACACATAAAGAAAACCATTAGCTGCCTCTGCCTGGGCATAATTCGCGACTGGTAATGGTGTTTGCGCAGTCCAAGCCGAGAGACTGCCGTCACTTTGAATCGTCGCTGAATACACAGCATTGGTGAAATCGTTTCCATCAAATCCGCCGACCACATAGATTCGATTATTCCAGACAGAAGCAGTCAGGTAAACAAGGGCATCCGGCAGAGGGTTTGCAGTTTGCCAGGAACCGAGAGACGCATCTGAATTGATTTTCGCGTAATAGACGTTGCTAGAAATTACGTAATTATATGTTTCATAATAGTTCGTCGGATAGTTTATGCCGCCTAGCACATAAATAAAACCATTGGCCACTACTCCTGCATGATCATCAACTGCAATTGGTAGTGGCGTTGTGGCGTTCCAACTTCCAATAGTGCCATCACTGTGAACTTGGGCGGAAAAGACATTTACGCCATCCGTAACTCCGTTACTACCGCTTTCGCCGCCCGCTTGATAGAGATAATTGGAAGCATAAACCAGTGATTGACCCCAATAAGTATCCGGCAACGGCGTGAGCGTGTTCCATTGTTGACCGGACGCGGTCAACGCGATGCCAATCAAGCTGGAAATAATGACCCCGGGACGGTGCCAGCGCTGCTGATTCAGCCTCGTTTTCACGCGCCCAACCTACCATGCACCGGGCGGAAAGCAATCCGTAGCGGCGGTCGGCAGACCGCCGCCATCTGAAAAAGAAATGAAATAATGCGGCTTTCTGCCGAAAGCCGCTACGCTGACCGCCGCTACGCCGGCATTTCCTCCCGTTTCTCCATGAAAATTTTCCAGAACTGTTCCCAGAAATCTTCATCGTGCGGATGCAGAAAGGGATAGCCCGGCACGACCGCGCCCAACCACGGCCAGTCGCGCGGATGCGCCGCCAGTTTCTTCCGGCACGGATTGTCGAGGAGGTAGAAGCAGGATTTTTCAAACGCGCCGCGCATCCGGTCTTTTTCCCGCAGCACGCTGTCGTGCGACTGTTTTTGCAGAAGGAAGGAAGAAGTTTGCGGCTCTCTGCCGAGAGCCGCTACGGGAACAGTGGGCGAGCGCCGCGCCAGTTCCACGGCCAGATGCTTGCGCAGGAATTTCATGGCGTTGCGCTGGTCGCTGTCCGCCCGCAGTCCCATCCAGAGCAGGTGCAGATGGTCGGGCATGAGGACATAGACGGGACAGAACAGGCCTTCGCGCGCGGCGGCGTGGAGCAGCAGTTCGCGGAAGTGCCGGTGAAACGGGTCGTCCAGCCAGCCGGTGGCGCGGCGTTCCAGGGTGAGGGTCCATTGCACCACGGCGAAGCCGCGATAAAACTCCGGCGCGAGGCGGGGAAGGTGGTGTAGCTCCGGCTGCCCGGTGAGCGGCGGGGGTTTCATGCGGGAAACGTAGCTGCTTTCGGGAGAAAGCGGCAATATTTTTTGTAGCGGCTCCTCGGCAGAGAGCCGCATTTATTTTTCGTTTTTATTTGCGGCGCTCTGCGCCGCTACGTCCGTCAGGTCTTGGACTGCGGTGGCAAGCGCAGCGCGACACCGCTTTTACACGCGCGGAAATCTTTCGCATCAAGTTTATTTCCCGTCCGCTCGAAAGCGCCGTCGCCGCTTCGCTCTGCCGGCGCACTCCAAAATCGTCCCTCCCAAAATGAAAACCGGAAAAGAAGCCCTGACAATTTCGAATTGCGAATTACGAATTGCGGAGAGCGCGACCAGTCCGTTTCGGCGTAGCGGCTTTCGGCAGAAAACCGCCATTTGAAATTCCTACGGAAGTTTGCGGCGCTTTGCCGACGCGCCGCTACGCCGGCACCTACGTTTTTTTCTTTTCCTCGCGCAAAGCCATCGGCGCATGGGTTTCCGCTTCGGATGCCAAACCGGTCACGGCCTGATGCATCGTGTCCGGGCAAAGGTCAACGCCGCCCGGCCATTCCACGCAGCCAAAATCGGGATTGACGGTGACCGCGTTGAAAATTTTTGCATCGAGCAATTTCAGAAACACGCCACCGCGCCGTTCGGGTTCAACGGAAAAAACCCCGCTGACGCCGTCGTTGAAAGTGACTTTCAACCGGCAGTTCGCCAGCGGCTCGGCGGAAATGATCCGAATCATGTCTTTATTCTACTCCAATGGCTCAATTTTGGAAGGTTCCTGATTCCGGCTGGCCAGGTCCCAGGCCTGCCGCAGTTCGGCGCGATGCAACGCCGCCCATTCGAGGACCAGCGCCCGGGCGCGCTGGCTCATGTCACCTTCAATGACTTCCAGCGTGTTGATGTTGACCTTGATTTGATCGCCTTGATAGACGGCATGAAAATGCGGCGGCGCATGATCGCCATAAAACATACGGATGATGATTCCGTAGAACCGGCTCAATTCAGGCATGGCGAGAGGTTAATTAATCTCAATTGGCAGGCAAGGTCTTTACAGACGGCCACCCGCAGCCTTCGGCGTAGCGGCTTTCGGGAGAAAGCCGCCATTTGAATTGTTGTTACAGTTTGCGGCGCTCTGCCGAGCCGCCGCTACGTCAGGTTGTCATGCGGCTTTCGTGGAACCTTGTGCCCGTTGGTAATCTTCCGGCGTATCCAGATCCAGCGCCAGACCGGGGTCATCCACGGAACAGCGGAGGCAGCGGACGGAAGTTTGTTTCAAAAAATCCTTCAACGTTCCGGCCTGGGACGCTTTCAGTTCTTTAAATGCCCGTCGCGGCAGCAAAACCGGATGCCGCGCGTGCCCGTCAAATTCGAGCTGGCAGACCGCGTCGGCGTTCGCGAAATGAAATTCCAGCAGTTGCCGCAGCGTTTCCGGACGCAAATGCGGCTGGTCGCCCAGCACGATGGCCCAGGTGGCGATTTCATCCTTCCAGCCGGGCCAGCCAGCCGCACAGAGAATCGAGCTGAACATGCCGCGCTCCGGCTGCGGGTTTTCAATGCTGTCCGCGCGAGGAAAACCCAGCCGTTCCAATTCGGCGGCCAGCGCCGCGTCCTGCGGACGCAGAACGATGCCAATTTGCGCCGCGCCGAGTTCGCGCCATTGTTTGAGCAGATGGCCGATAACCGTGGTATCGCGCCAGGGCAACAGCAGCTTGGGCCGGCCCATCCGCGACGACGCCCCCGCGCCAAGGATGACCACGCCCAGCGTCGTTTGATCTTTTATCGGTGACATGTGACAGGTGACACGTGGCATGAAATCCTGTCACGTGTCACTCGTCACGTGTCACGTTTAACATATTCCGCGCGCTTTTGAATGAACTGGGCCATCACGCTCACGGCGATTTCGTGCGTGCCCACGGCTTGGATTTCCAGGCCCACCGGACAGGCGAGCCGGTCGAACTGTTCGGCGCGGCCGATGTTTTGGCGCAAGAACTCCTCCCGCATGATCCGCGCCTTGCGGCGGCTGCCAATCATGCCGAGAAAAACAAACGGAAGATTAATCCACTCCGACAGCACCAATGCATCATGTTGGTGACCGCGTGTGACGATGAGTCCGAAGGCCGGCGTTTTCGGAAGCGGCACTTTCAAAAGCTCATGCCAGGGGCCAACCTGAAGCCGCACGTCGGGCGGAAAAAACTGGTGGTTGGCCAGTTCCGGTCGATCGTCGAAAATGGTCACGGCAAAATCCAGTTGCAACGCCAGCGGTGCGACGGCCTGGGCCACGTGGCCGGAACCGGCAATCCACAAGGCAAACGGTGAAGTGACCGTTTCCTGATAAAACCAGTCGCCGGTGTCTTTGTCCTCTACGCGTGTGATGGAAAAATCCTTTTTGACACCCCAGCGGATGGGTCCGGTGACGGCGGCCAGTTGGCGCCAGAGTTCCGCCACTTGCGGGGCGTGCGGCAGGATCAGCCCCGTCACACTCCCGCCGCAAATCAAGCCGTCGTCCCAGCCGAAATCGTGGTCGAGAACCATTTCAAACGTTGTCGGCTGGCCCGTCTGCAGCGCTTTTTTGGCGCGGGCATGAACCTCGGCTTCGAGACAGCCGCCCCCCAGCGTGCCGACGATTTTCCCGTCCAAAAAAAACAGCGCCTTGGCCCCGGCGCGCTGCGGACTGGAACCCTTGACGCCGGAAATCAGCGTCAGCGTAAACGGCCGGTTCTCCGCCAATGCCGCGACGAGTTGCTCATAGAAGCGCGCCATAAAGTTTAGCTCGCCGGCAAATTTAGACAATTCCGCGCAAATGGCAACGAAGCATGAACTTGGTCGGAATGCGCCGCCGGAACAAACCTCGGTAGGGCGGGCAGTCCCCTGCCCGCCGTTCGTCCGCATAACGATTGCGGCGCGCACGGAGTGACGCGCCCTACCAATCTGAGCATTGGTATAACCGCCTGGTCAAGGGACCAGACGGGTGCCGGTGTGGCCATCCAATGCGGCCGGGAGTGCTTCGGGGCAGGTAATCAGGGCTTCACGACCGCTGTTCGCGACGAATTGGACGCACGCTTCGATTTTGGGGAGCATCGAACCCGGTTTGAAATGGCCTTCGGCGATGTACCGCCTGGCTTCGGCCACGGTCATCGAGTCGAGCGCCCGTTGCCCGGGTGTGCCGAAGTTCAGGCAGACCTTCTCGATGGCGGTGGAAATCACGAGCATGTCGGCGCCGATTTCCCTGGCCAGAACGGCGGCAGCAAGGTCTTTGTCAATCACGGCCGCAACTCCGCGAAGGATGCCATTTTCGTCTGCCACCACAGGAATACCGCCACCGCCCGCCGCGATGACGACATAGCCCTCCTTGACCAGGTGTCTGACGACCTCGGATTCGATGATGCGCACGGGGATTGGCGAGGCGACCACCCGCCGCCAGCCGCGCCCGGCGTCCTCTATCATCGTCCATCTCTCAACCCGCATCCGCTCCTCCGCCTGTTCGCGCGTGTAAAATTCACCGATGGGTTTGGCCGGGCTGGCAAAGGCGGCATCGTCGCGGTTCACGAGCGTCTGGGTCACCACGGTCGCCACCGATTTCTTCAGGTGACGGCGGCGGAACTCGTTCTCCAGCGCCTGCTGAATCTGGTAGCCGAGCGCGCCCTGGGTATCGGCAACAATGGAATCGAGGGGCACCTGGTGCAGGATGCCGCGCGAGTGTTCGCTGCGGAGCAGAATGAAACCAACCTGCGGCCCGTTCCCGTGAGTAATCACAATGCGGTGGCGGCGTTCCAGCAGGTCGGTGATGTGATCCACGGTTTTGACCACGGCGGCATACTGGTCGGGCACGCTCATGTGTTGCGCGTTCGTGATGAGCGAGTTGCCGCCGATGGCGATGACGAGTGTTTTCACGGTGCCCGGGATTTAACTTATCCAACGCAACCGGGTGTTCGCAACGTTCATTGCGCCGACACCCGAAACCCTTCCTGGTCGAGGCGCTTGCGGATGATGGCAATGTGGGCGGCGTCCCGGGTTTCAACGACGCAATGCACGCTGACCGTGGTAATATCATCGCTGGAGAAGGCGCGGTCGTGGGCGATTTCGATTATGCTGGCGCCCGTTTCGGCAATCAGGCCCGCAAACCGCGCCAGCCCGCCCGGACGATCGCTGATGGTTGCCGTGAAGCGCCAAAGCCGCCCGTCGGAGGCCAGGCCCCGTTCCAGAATCCGGCCGAGGATGGGCGTGTCAATGTTCCCGCCGCACAACGGCAGCACGACGTTTTTCCCTTTCAGTTCGGGAACCAGTCCGGCCAGACAGGCGGCGAGCGGCGCGGCGCCCGCGCCTTCAACCACGGCCTTTTCCAATTCCACCAGACGCAAAATTGCCAGCGCGATGTCGTGTTCGCCGACCAGGACGGTTTTGTCCACCAAACCCCGCGCAATCGCAAAAGCGTTGCCGCCAACCTGCGGCACGCTCAATCCATCCGCGAGCGTCGGCTTCATTTCAACCCGCACCGGCTTGCCGGCTTGCATCGCCGCGGTGAAACCCGCCGCGCGCTCAGGTTCGACCCCGATGATTTTCACGCCGGGCTTCAAGGTCTTCAACGCCAGCGCAACCCCGGCAATCAATCCCGCACCGCCGATGGGAACAATCACCGCCTCGACGTTGGGGACCTGGCCCGCGATTTCCAACCCGAGAGTCCCCTGCCCGGCAATGATCGCCGGATCGTCGAAGCCGTTGATGTAGCTGAGGTTTTTTTCCGCCGCGATTTCATCGGCGCGAATTGTCGCTTCGCCAAGATCCATCCCGTGCAAGACCACATTCGCTCCCAGCCGGCGGCAATTGGCCACTTTCATCAGCGGCGCAAATTTGGGCATGACCACCGTCGCCGGAATTCCCATCAACTGTGCGTGGCACGCCAGTCCGAGCGCGTGATTGCCCGCCGACGCCGCGATGACGCCGCGCTTTTTCTGTTCCGGGGAGAGCAGCGCGAGCGCATTGCGCGCGCCGCGTTCCTTGAAGCTGCCCGTGCGCTGGAGATATTCAAGCTTGCAGAAGATCTTCATGCCGGTTGCCTCGGACAACGGGATCGAAAGCGGACACGGTGATTGCACCACGTGCCTGGCGACCCGCCCGACCGCCTCCTGGATGTCTCGGAAGCTCACCGACATGCCTTTACTAGCCATTGTGCGTTGCCAGATGTCAACCGAGAAGCTACGCTCATCAAAAAATGCTAAACACTCGCCAATAACCGTGTGGGGAAGGCGTTGTTTCGGGAGCATGCTGATTGAACCAATCAAGCTGGCAGGTCATGAAAAGCGCTGACGGCTCACTCACCGACGCCCAATTCCGGGCGGAACTGGACCGGTGTATTTACTGCGAGGAAAAGCCCTGTCAGGAAGCCTGCCCCGCCCACTGTTCGCCGGCGGATTTCATCATGGCGGCGCGGGTTGGGGAGAAATCAGACTTGCGGCGTTCGGCCGCGATGATCATGGGCGCCAATCCGCTCGGCTGGGTTTGCGGCGTGGTCTGCCCGGATTACTTCTGCATGAAGGCGTGCTCGCGGCGGACGTTCGACCGGCCGATCGAGATTCCCGCTGTTCAAGCAACCGTCATCAAGAAGGCCAATGAAGCCGGGGTGGCAAAATTTCAGCGCGCTGAATCGAATGGCAAAACGGTCGCCATCATCGGCGCCGGACCGGCGGGCTTGGGCGCGGCGAGCGTGCTCTTGCAAGACGGCTACAAGGTTACGATTTACGAACAGCAAAAGCGGCCCGGCGGGGCCATGAATCTGATTCCGGACTTCCGGCTGAACCAGCAGGCGGTTCGCGCGGACATCGAGTTTCTCAAAAGCCTCGGCGACGTTGAATTCAAGCACGGCGTCGTTGCAACCGTAGCGGCAGGCATCCTGCCTGCCGTAGAGCCGGGCTTCCAGCCCGGTGGAAATGGCGGCGCAAATACGAAGCGCGTTAAATTGTTGTGCGTCCGACCGGGCGGCAAGATGCCGCCCTCTACGGCAGGCGGGACGCCTGCCGCTACCAGTTTTGATGCCGTCATCGTGTGCGCGGGCCTGGCCGGACCAATCGAACTAAGAATTCCCGGCGAGGAACTCGCGCTGTCGTGGCAGGCGTTTCTGGAAAACCAAAAAAAACTCAAACTCAAGGGCAAAAAGGTCGCCGTGCTCGGCGGCGGCGCGGTGGCAGCGGATTGCGCGACCACGGCCAAACGTCTCGGTGCTGCCTCAGTCGAATTGGTGTATCGCCGCCGACAGCAAGACCTGCCGCTCACACAATACGAGCGCGACATGTTGCTCGAACACGGCGTCGAGATTACCAGTTGCTCCAAGCCGCTGGCTGTCGTTCATCAGGGCAAGCGCGTCACCGGCCTTCGCCTTGCGCGCCTGATGCTGCCCGCCGGACGGCCTTCGCGACCGGAGAATTTCGTCGTCAGCCAGAAGGAATCTCCGGTCTTCCGCGAGTTCGACCTGGTGGTTTCCGCCATCGGCAGCCGTCCCAAACTGCCGGTCACGAGAGCCAAAGGGATTTTTTACGCCGGCGACATGGTGCTCGGCGCGGGAACCGTGGTGGAGTCCGTTGCCAGCGGCAAGAACGCCGCCGCTGAGGCTGCTGCGTACATCCGCGGCAAGGCGCAACCCAGGTTTAAGAACCGCGCGAAGAGCCGCGTCATCCTGGCTGGTGTGCCGTTGCGTCCGGTGTCGCTCGACGCCGATTTCTTTGGCCGCCGGATTCTCTCGCCGTTCCTTCTCTCCGCCGCGCCGCACTCGGACGGCTACGACCAGATGCGCAAGGCCTACGAGCGCGGCTGGTCCGGCGGCGTGATGAAGACCGCATTCGATAACGTGCCGATTCACATTCCCGCCGGCTACATGTTTGCGCTCACCCGCTCGACTTACGGCAATTGCGACAATGTTTCCGGCCATCCGCTCAACCGCGTCTGCCGCGAAGTCGAAAAGCTCGTCAAGAAATTCCCTGATCGCCTGACGCTCGCCTCGACCGGCGGTCCGGTCACCGGCAACGACCAAGCGGACAAGGCGGTCTGGCAATCCAACACCCGCAAGCTGCAAAACGCCGGGGCGATGGGCGTTGAATACAGCCTGTCCTGCCCGCAAGGCGGTGACGGCACGCACGGCGATGTCGTTTCGCAAAACGCCGTGTTGACCGCAAAGATCGTTGATTGGGTGATGGAAGCGAGCGACGACGACAACCCGAAGCTGTTCAAACTCACTGCCGCCGTCACTGCGATTCAGCCGATCATAAAAGCGATTCAAGGGGTCTTCGCGCGTTACCCGGGCAAGAAAGCCGGCGTCACGCTCGCCAACAGTTTTCCTTCGCTTGCTTTTCGGAAGGCGGCAAACCGTCGCTGGGAAGAAGGCGTGGTTATTGGCATGTCCGGCGAGGGTGTTTTGCCGATCAGCAATCTTACTCTCGCCAAGGTTTCCAGCACCGGCATCGCCGTCTCCGGCAACGGCGGCGCGATGACCTACCGGGACGCCGCAAACTTCCTGGCGCTCGGCGCCCGGACCGTCCAGTTCTGCACCGCCGTGATGAAGCATGGCCTCGGCTGCGTGGACGAACTTCACTCCGGGCTCAGTTATTTGTTGGAGGAGCGCGGTTTCCGCTCGGTGAAGGAACTCATCGGCTCGGCGCTGCCGAACCCGATCACCGACTTTGACGCGCTGTCGCCGACGAAGCAACTGCCGCAAGTTGTCGCCGCGCTCTGCCAGCATTGCGGCAACTGCACACGCTGTCCGTATCAAGCCATCGTACTTGACAGTCGCGGTGTTCCGACATTTGACCCCGGTCACTGCGTCGGCTGCACACTGTGCGCGCAGAAATGTTTTGCCGGCGCCATTTCGATGCGCGACCGCACGTCGCGGGAACTGGCCGCGCTGAACGAAGGCTGAATTCATGCCCGACTCCCTGCTCATCGAAAACGGAACGGTGCTGACCTTGGGAAAAACCTCCCGGGTCTTGCCCGGTCATTCGGTGTTGATCGAGAACGGCCTGGTGGCGAAAGTCGCGCCGAAGCAGGCGATCAGAAACTTCCGTGGCAAACGTATTGATGCGACGGGCAAAGTGGTTCTGCCGGGCTTTATCAACGCCCATACTCATTTATACAGCAGCTTCGCGCGTGGGTTGACCAAGGCGAAACCGTCGAAGAATTTCAATGAAGTGCTTAAGAACCTCTGGTGGCGGCTGGATTCCGCGCTTACCACCGAGGATTGCTACTACAGCGCGCTGATCGCGTTGCTCGGCTCGATCCGCCACGGCACAACAACGCTCATTGATCATCATGCCAGCCCGCGCGCGGTGGCCGGCTCGCTGGGCGCGATCGAGCGGGCGGTGCGTGAAACCGGCCTGCGCGCCTGTCTCTGCTACGAGCTTTCTGACCGGGACGGCACACGGATCGCCAGGGAAGGTTTGGCAGAGAACGCGTGGTTCATCCAGCGGTGCCGGCAGCAGAACGACTCGCACGTCAAAGCGATCTTCGGCTTGCACGCCTCGTTCACGCTCTCCGACGCCACGATGGAAAAGGCCGCCGCCCTCGGCCAGGAACTGCACACCGGGTTTCACATCCACGTCGCCGAGGCGCAGAGCGATCAGAATTGGGCGCTGCGCCACTGCGGCAAACGCGTGGTCGAACGGCTGAAGCAGTTCGGAATCCTGGGCCCGCGCTCCATCGCTGCGCATTGCATCCACGTCAACCGGCGCGAAATGGATTTGCTGGCGGAGACGAGGACCGCGGTCGTTCACAATCCGCAATCGAACCTGAACAACGCCGTCGGTGTGGCGAACATCGTTGAAATGGCGAAACGCGGCGTGTTGGCCGGCCTCGGCACGGATGCGATGACCACAAATATGCTTGAGGAACTGCGCGTCGCGCTGTGGGGCCAGCATTTGCGGGCGGAGAATCCGTCGGTTGGATTTAACGAAGTGACGAGCGCGCTGCTCGCGAACAATCCCAGGATTGCCGGACGCATCTTCGGTCTGCGCTTCGGCGAGATTTGCAAAGGCGCGGCCGGAGACATCGCGATTTTTGATTACGACCCGCCGACGCCGCTTGAGCAGGGAAACGTGTTCGGCCATCTTGTATTCGGCATTTCCCAGACGGAAGCGGATACAACCATCGTCGGCGGTCGCGTGCTGATGGAGAACCGGAAGCTCGCGCTGAACCTCGACGAAGCGCGCGTCAACGCCCGCGCCCGCGAGCTGGCCAAAAAATTGTGGAATCGAATGTGAAGACAGATGCCCATGCGAACCGCATTTCATTAACACCCGGCTTCAGCCGGGTGGAAAGCGTGAGCGCCGGGAAAAACTGTTTAAACGGTTTCTCGGTTGGGGTGGGTGCTTTTCACCGCGTTAAAACGCGGTGTCAATAAGAAGATTTCTAAAGAACAAAGAACGAACATGCAAACCAAAAAGCAAACCACCACTGCAATCACCTACGAACTGATCCGGAAACGCGCCAAGGTGATGGAAAAAGACACCGCCCGGTTTCTGTGCGATCTGGTTCGCACCCAATCCTTTTCCTCCAAGGAAAAGAATGTCATCGCCGTCATCAAAAAAGAAATGCAGCAGATCGGCTTCGACGGCATCCGTATTGACGGTCTAGGCAACATCGTCGGCCGCATCGGCAAGGGCAAAAGGGTGATCGCCTTCGACGGCCACGTGGACATTGTTTATCCCGGCGACCTGTCGCAATGGAATTTCGATCCGTTCAAGCCGTTCGTGAAAGCCGGGAAGATCTGGGGTCGCGGCGCGGTGGATCAGAAAGGCGGCGTGGCCACCATGATTCACGCGGGCCGGATCATCAAGGAACTCGGCCTGAACGATCAATTCACGATCTACTTCACCGGCACGGTCATGGAGGAGGATTGCGACGGCCTTTGCTGGCAATACCTGTTGAACGTCGAAAAGCTCAAGCCCGAACTCGTCGTCATCACCGAGCCGACCAACCTGAACATCTACCGCGGCCATCGCGGTCGCATGGAAATCCGCGTCGAGGTGAAAGGCCGGAGCTGTCACGGGTCTGCCCCGGAGCGCGGCGACAACGCGATTTATAAGATCGCCCGCATCGCGCTTGAAATCGAAAAGCTCAACGAACGGCTCAAGCGCGATCCGTTCCTCGGCAAGGGCACGGTCACGATTTCGGAGGTGAAATCCTCGTCCCCATCGCAGTGCGCAGTCGCCGACGGAGCGGGCATTCACTTCGACCGCCGGCTCACGTATGGCGAGACGAAGGCGAGCGCCATTGCGGAAGTCCGGAACGCGGCGAAGCGCGCTGGTTATCCGGATGCGAAGGTTTACGTGCTCAAATACGAAGAAGCAGCTTACACGGGCAAGGTGTATCCGACCGAGAAATACTACCCGACCTGGGCGCTCGATGAAAAATCTCCGTATTTCAAGAACGCCGTCGCCGCTTACGCTGGTGTGCTCGGCAAAAAGCCGTTTGTGGACAAATGGACGTTCAGCACGAACGGCGTGGCGATTTCCGGCATGAAAGGAATTCCGTGCCTCGGGCTCGGCCCGGGCAACGAAGTTTACGCCCACGCGGCGAACGAAGCCTGTCCCGTCGAACACCTGAGCGGCGCGGTTGCGTTTTATGCGGCACTCGTCGCGAAGCTGAATGGAAAAGTCTAAATGACCGACTTCGTTTACCAGTGCAGCACGTGCGGGAATACTTACCGGAGGGATGAGGTGCGATACCTCTGCCCAGCCTGCGCGAAGCAATATCGCCCGGGGATCCCGCTGGTTGGCGTGCTGTCTGCGCAGTTCGACTACGCCGCAATTCGGAAGAAATTCAGCAAAGCGAACCCCGACTGGAATCTGTTCTCGGCCGTCGAGGCAAATTTTTTCCCGCCATTTCCGGTCGGCAACACGCCGTTCTTCCAAACGGCTGCGCTCGGCAGGCAATTCGGTTTCGACGATGTGTGGATCAAGAACGACGGACTAAATCCCAGCGCGTCGTTAAAGGATCGCGCTTCGTTCCTCGTCGTGGCCGAAGCGAATCGGCTGAAGGAGCACACCATCGTCACCGCTTCCACCGGTAACGCGGCCAGCGCGCTCGCCGCGGTTTGCGCCGCTGCCGGCAAACGGGCGTTGATTTTTGTGCCGCAAAACGCACCGAAGGCCAAGCTCGTGCAAATGATTCTCTATGGTGCTACGGTCGTCCTTGTGCGCGGCTCTTATGACGACGCTTTTCGCCTCTCGCTCCAATACACGGCCAAGCGCGGCGGGTTGAATCGTAACACCGCCCATCATCCGCTCACCATCGAAGGCAAGAAAACCGTCGGTCTGGAAATCTGGCGGCAGAACAACTGGCGCGTGCCGGGCGCGATTCTTGTTCCCGTCGGTGACGGCGTGATCATCAGCGGCGTCCACAAGGCGTTTTGCGATTTGCAGGCAGCGGGTTTGATTTCGCGGTTGCCGCGGCTCGTGTGCGTGCAGGCCAAGAAATCGAACGCCATCCACCACTATGTTGAATCCGGCATTTACGAAAACGCCGCACACCCGGATACGATTGCCGATTCCATTTCCGTCTCGATACCGTCGAACGCACACATGGCGCGCAAAGCAATTCTTCAAAGTGGCGGATTTTCCGTCACGGTCAACGACGAGGAAATTCTCGATGGCCAGCGAACACTCGCTGCCCGGACCGGTGTGTTCGCCGAACCAGCGAGTTCCGCCACGGTTGCGGCATTGAAAAAATTGCGCGGATCAAAACTACTGGGGCGCAAAGAGCAAATCGTCCTGCTCATCACCGGTCACGGCTTGAAGGATGTTGAAGCTGCCATGCGCGGGATTGAATTGCCGAAAGCCGTTGAGCTAACGCTCGCAGCCGTCGAATCCGCACTCAAGGCCGGAATAAGGAAAGGAGCGCGCTGATGCCGCCGGCGGAAACCAAATGCTGGCGCAATGACGCCGATGCCAAGGTAACAGGCAAGGCGAAGTTCACCGACGACCTGAAGTTCGCCAACGTGCTTCATGCCGCCCCGGCGTATTCGGATTTCGTTCATGCGCGCATCAATGCGATCGACACCCGCGCCGCGGAAAAAGTTCCCGGCGTCGTCCGCGTGCTGACGGCGAAAGATGTGCCCGGCGTTAACCGCTTTGGCCAGATCATCCGCGACTTTTGCATCTTTGCCGACGACAAGATTCGCTACCATGGCGATGTTGTGGCAGTGGTCATCGCCGAATCCCGGGAGATGGCGATTCGCGCGGCCCAATTGGTAAAGGTAAATGCTGAACCATTGCCCGCAGTGCTCGATCCGGAGGCGGCAATGCTGCCGGGCGCGCCGCTCGTCCATGAAAACCACGGCACAAACATCGTCAACACGCATGTCGTCCGGCGCGGCAATGTCGAGGCGGGCTTCCGCCAGGCCGATTTCGTCATCGAAGAAAAGTTCCAGACGCAGACCGCCGAGCACGCCTACATGGAAACCGAGGCGGCGGTCTGCGTGCCGCGTTCCACCGATGGCGTCATCGAAGTTTACGGCAGCATGCAGCATCCGTTCAGCACGCGCCGATTTGTAGCGGCGTGCCTGGGCGTGGCGCTTTCGGAGGTTGAAATCATCGGCACGCCCATGGGCGGCGGCTTCGGCGGGAAGGACGACACGGCCGCCATTGTCTGTGCGCGGACGGCGCTCGCGGCGAAGCTGTTGAATCGTCCGGTGAAAATGGTTTATCGCCGCGATTGGTCCATGCGCGAGAGTTACAAGCGCCACCCGTATCGCGTGTACTACAAGATGGGCGTGACAAAGACGGGCCGCATCACGGCAGTACAATGCAAAATCATCGCCGACGGCGGCGCGTATTGCTCGGTCACGCCGTGGGTCACGTGGCGCTCGACCGTGCAATGCTGCGGGCCTTATGTCGTCGAGAACGTCCACTGCGACACGTTCGGCGTTTACACGAACAACGTCGTCGCCGGCGCGATGCGCGGGTTTGGTTCGCCGCAAATGAATTTCGTCATCGAGAGTGTCGTGGAAATGGCGGCGCAGAAGGCCGGCATTTCGGGAATCGAGTTCCGCCGCCGCAACCTGGTGCGCCAGGGCAGCGTGACGATCACCGGGCAAAAGCTCGACGGCCACAAGGTCGCGATGGAACAGGCGCTCGACACCGTGCTGCGCGAAATGGATTACGAAAAGAAACTCGCGCGATGCACGCACGGCAAATCTGATGGTGACGAACTTTACGGCATCGGCCTGGCAATGAGCTATCGCGGCGTGAGTCTCGGCGCGGAGGGCGTGGATTTCTGCGCGGCCATCATCAACGCGCAAGCCGACGGCTCAATTCTGCTGGAAGTCGGTGTTCACGAAAACGGGCAAGGCGCGGAGTCGGCGATGTCGCTGTTGCTCGCAGAGGAGCTGGGCGTGGACCTGAACCGGATCCGCTACCGGCGTTCTTCGACCTCGAATATTCCCGACAGCGGCACGACGGTTGCGTCGCGCGGCACGATCATGGGTGGCGGCGCGGTCACGCTCGCGGCGCGCGAGTTGAAGCAGAAAATCGCCGAGGCGTTTTGTGGGAAATTGCATTGCACACCCGACGAAGTGCGGTTCAAAGACAATTTCATTTGCGGCAAAACGGACGGCGACCGCATTGCGTTCGCCGAGGCCATGCGGGAAATGTGGTTGATGCAGCGGTTTCCATTTGCATTCGGCGTGTTCAGGGCGCCGCGCGTGACCTGGGACGAGCGCACCGGTCAGGGCGATGCCTATTTTACGTGGGTTTATGGCTGCCAGGCGGTCGAGCTGACCGTGAACAAAAAGTCCGGCAAGGTGAAGCTGCTCAACGCCGTCGCTGCGCACGACGTGGGGCGCGCGGTGAATCCGGAGATGGTGCGCGGGCAGATTTACGGCGGCATGGCAATGAGCACGGGCTACGGGCTGCACGAGGAAGTGAAGGCGTCTGATGGCAAGATGACCACGCTCAACCTCAATACTTATCGCATCCCGCGCTCGATGGATCTGCCGGAGATGAAGGCCATCATCATCGAGAATCCCGACCCGGTTTCGCCGAGCGGTGCGAAAAGCATCGGCGAACCGGCGAATGAAATTCTCGCGCCGGCAATTGCCAACGCGATCTTCCACGCGACGGGCCGGCGGCATTTTTCGTTGCCGATACATCTGGGCGCGTTGCCTGAACCCACGACTTGCGGGGAGGGATGCAAATGAAACTCTTCGTCAATGGCGGGGAAATCGAAGTCCCGGCGGGCGCGATGGAGAAGCGCATCGTCGAGTTTTTGCGCGAAGACCTCGACCTGACCGGTGCGAAAAATGCCTGCGACGTCGGGGCGTGCGGCGCCTGCACGATTTTGGTTGATGACGAGCCGCTGAAGATTTGCATCAAGCGCGTAAAGGATTTCGCCGGCCAGCACATTCTGACCATCGAAGGCTTGGCCGCGCCCGACGGCACGCTGCATCCGCTGCAGCAGGCGTTCGTGGATTGCGGCGCGATCCAATGCGGTTTCTGCACCCCCGGCATGGTGCTGACCGCGCATGCATTCCTGTTGAAGAACCCGCACCCGACGCACGAGCAAATCCGCCGCGCAATTTACCAGAACCTGTGCCGCTGCACCGGCTACCAACAGATCATTGACGCCGTGGAGAAGGCGGCACCCCACTACGAGCACAAACCATGAATTCACAAATGAGTAACGGCATTTCATTGCCACCGGGCTTCAGCCCGGTGGCAGTGAGCAACGCAGGTAAAAACCGTTTCAACGGTTTTGTCCGCGCTGACAAGCCGTTGAAACGGCTCGTTCATCTTGGCGCTTTCACCACCCGGCTGAAGCCGGGTGTTAATGAGAAGCATTTGGTTGCTCTGCAGTGTTGCCGGTTTCAACGAAACTCTTTTACAAATGAAGACGATTAAGAAACAACGGGATGAGCTGCAAAAGCTCAAATTCAACAGCTACGGCAAGGATTTCCTGCTGACGTGGGAAAAGTCTGAGAATGAACTCCGCGCCGTGGTCGCGCTGGCCGAGCTGTTTTCCGAAATGCACCGGGCCGGCAAGTCGTTCCGCACCTTCGAGACCGGGCTGGCAATTTCCATCTTCCGCGACAACTCAACACGGACGCGTTTCAGTTTCGCCTCGGCGGCGAATGCTCTGGGTCTGGGTCTGGCGGACCTTGACGAGGAGAAATCCCAGATTGCGCATGGCGAGACGGTGCGCGAGACGGCGAACATGATTTCCTTCATGGCCGAGGTCATCGGCATCCGCGACGACATGTATCTCGGCGAGGGCAACCGTTACATGCGCGAGTTTTCCGCCGCGGTGCAGGAGGGATTCGAGAAAGGCGTGCTGCATCAGCGGCCCAACGTGATCAACCTGCAATGCGACATTGACCATCCAACGCAAAGTCTGGCGGATTTGGTTCATCTCAAGCGTCATTTCGGTTCACTGGAAAATCTGCGCGGAAAAAAAATCGCGATGAGCTGGGCGTATTCGCCGAGTTACGGCAAACCGCTGTCCGTCCCGCAGGGCATCATCGGTTTGATGACCCGGTTCGGCATGGACGTGACACTGGCACACCCGGAAGGTTACGGCTTGATTCCCGACGTAGTGGAACTGGCGAAGAAGAACAGCGCGAAGTGCGGCGGCAAGTTTGAAGTGGTGTCGAGCATGGAGGACGCGTTTCGCGGCGCCGACGTGGTTTATCCGAAATCATGGGCGCCTTACGCGGTGATGCAAAAGCGCACGCCGTTGCTGCACGCGGGCGACCGCGACGCGCTCAAGGCGCTGGAAAGGGAATGCCTAGCCAACAACGCGCGTTTCAAGAACTGGGAATGCGACGAGAAGAAAATGAAACTCACCCAAGGCGGCAAAGCGCTCTACCTGCACTGTCTGCCCGCGGACATCTCGGGTGTCAGTTGCGCGCAGGGCGAGGTCTCGGCGGCCGTGTTTGAAAAATACCGCATCGCGACGTATCGCGAGGCGAGCTTCAAGCCATTTGTCATCGCGGCAATGATTTTGATGGCGCGGGTGAAGAATTATCCGGCGTTGCTGAAGAAGCTGGCAACGGATTGATACTATTTTGTGTTCAATCTAACATTAACAATCCAATCAAAACCGGTGAGGGATTGGATTAAGGCGGGTGAGGATTCCAGTTGGCCGAGGCGGTGTTCCAAAGCGTTTTCGACCGCGTCCATGGAATCATAATCGTGATTGCCAAAGGGCTGCCGGCGCACTTCGCGCCAGACCAGTTCCTCGGGGTTGCATTGCGGACTGTACGCCGGCAGCCAGTCCAGGGTCAGGTTGTCGGGCACGACCAGAGCCTTGGCCTGATGCCAGCCCGCCCGGTCCAAGAACATCAAAATATGTTCGTCGGGATGCCTCCGGGAGACTTCCGCCAAATACAACGACATGGCCGCCGTGTCGGCGTGCGGCAGGATCAGGCTGATGAACTCCCCGTCGTGCGGACAGACGCTGCCAAAGACATGCGTGTATTGGCGCACCCGGTGGGTGGACACTTGCGGCCGACAGCCCGCCGGCGCCCAGCACCGAATCGGATCGCTCATCCGGCCAAACCGGGCTTCATCCTCAAACAGCAGCCGCAACGGTTGCTGCGGGTGCCCAGCCGCCACCGCGTCCACTTTGGCCTGAAGTTTTTTTAAAAGCGGCTCGGGCCGCCGGGTTGTCCTTGGGATGCTTGGGGCGGGGAGTGACGCGCCGCCACTGGTGCCGCGCCAGCAGGCGACACACCGTCGAATCGGGCACCGCCCGCCCCAACCGTTTCTCATAATCCGCCTTGATGCCGCGGGCCGTGACCAGGCTCCCCCGCCGGGCTCGCTGTTGCCAAGGAACCAGCACGGCCCGTTCTTGGGCCAGGGTCAGGTTTTGATGCCGGCGTCCGCCTTTGGGACGGCCCTGACCGGCGGCCAGTCCTCCGCGCAGATATTCCGACCAGACGCGCCGCACATGGCTGACGCTCAAGCCCACCGTCTGCGCAATGGCTTCGGTGGACAGGTCTTGGCTGGCCCGCAACCACAGGCATTGGAGCCGTTGAAAGGCCGATTTGCCGGAAGCCGCCAGCATCGCGCGATGGATCGCGTCAACCTGCGCGGCGGGAATTTCAGTTCGGGGGCGCATAATGGCCCCACCTTACTTTAGTAGCCTATTGATCGCAAGCTAGTATGAATTGCCGCAAAGAAACGCAAAACTCGCAAAGAATTTCGACCGCTGATAAACGCGGATAAACGCTGATTTGTTTCAACGCAAACCTGTTGAGTCATTTCTTTTTCTGGCGGGCTTCGCCGGTTTCGGCGCGGGCAGCTTCTTGATGGCCTCCTCAAAATCTTTCTCCACCTGCGACGGCTCATTCGCGTGGAGAGAGCGAAATCGCTCGAACTCCAACTCCGCTTTCTTCAATGCCTGTTCGTGGGAAATCTGTCCCGCGTGCGTGAGGATTTCCCGCCCGCTCATCTTCAGGAAATCATCCAGCTTGGCAATCCAGTCGCGCATATACATGGGCTTGCGATTGAGCGCCTGAAGCTCCGCAAATTCCAGGTAGGCCGTCACGATCCGGTTCAGCGCCTCCAATTCCTCCGGCGTCAGATAATTTTTCGCGACGACCGCTTCCGACTTGCTCGGTTTTGCGCCCAGCCAGTTCGTCATGCCCGCGTTCGGCCTCGCCGCGTCCGCCCGCGCGTGAACCACCTCCGCCGCCGTCTGACCGTGCGCCGCCCAGTGCATCTTGTTCTGCACCGTCGCGAAGAAAAGTTGCGACGCCTCTACGCCCGGATCGTAATCAATGCTCGTCGCGTAAATATCCAGCACCTTGCGCCAGAAAACTTTTTCCGACGACCGGATGTCCCGGATGCGCGCCAGCAACTCCTCGAAATAATTTCCGCCCCCGCCGCGCTTGAGCCGCTCGTCATCCAGCGTGAAACCCTTGACGATGTATTCCCGCAACCGCTGCGTCGCCCAAATGCGGAACTGCGTGCCGCGATGCGACTTGACCCGGTAGCCCACCGAAATGATCACGTCGAGGTTGTAGAACTCGATCTCCCGGCTGACGGTCCGGCTGCCCTCGGTTTGAACTGTTGCAAATTTTGCAACAGTTGACTCCGGGCGTAGTTCGCCTTCGTCGAAAGCGTTCTTGATATGCTTGGAAATGACCGACTTGTCCCGCTGGAAAAGTTCCGCCATCTGGTTGAGCGACAGCCACGCCGTTTCGCCCTGGAACTGGACTTCCAAACGGGTTTTCCCGTCCGCCGCCTGGTAAAGGACGATCTCGGAATTGGTTTTCGGTTTCATTCGGCTGCGTTGGGCCACAGCGAAACAAAAAATTCAGGCCGACTCAATTCAAAATGGTTGACCGCGAACCACGCGCACTTCAAGAACTGGGAAGCGGGAGTGCTCCGCGTCTTGTTGATGATGTTTAGGATTTGGCAGGCGACGGTTGTGGAATCTTCCGTTCGGAAAACTCCTTCAGCCAAACTTGAAGCCGCGTCGAGTCAGCGGCGATGTCATCTGGTTCGGGCAGTGGAACGGGCGCTTCGTTCGGCTGGGAATGTTCGTAGCGCAAATATTTTGTCATCAGTTCATCAATCATCTGGCAATCCTCGGGCCTAATCTTGGCCAAGCCCCCGATTTTATTCTGTGTATGCACGGCACGCCTGAACCGGCGAACGACCTGATTCAAAAGCGTGTCTTCAACCATTCGCTCCACAAGAATGCGCACGTCACTACAAATGCCCTTGGCGAGGAGGTCATATTCCGCCTTTTTTGTAGAGAGCGTTGTGGTACCTGTTCCGAATACGCTCGCGCCTGCTCCCACAGCAGCTTCCAACTTTCCAAACCAACACGGTCAAGCGGTGCCTCATCAAACACTTTCTTCGCATCTTCCGATGCCGCCTTGCGTTTGACCGCATTCGCTGTCGTAGATTTCAATCGCCGCAAGCTCGGCCTGCAATCCATCGGACGGTTGCCACGTAATTTCTTGGGCCGTGCCGTTCAAAGCGTAGCTGATTTTGCAGCTTTGGGCCGCGTCCCCTTTAAACACATTACCCAATAATTTCCGCCGATTCTTGCTCCCGCAGACATTGTTTAGAATGCGTATGTAGCCGGACTTGCCGACACCAGTGCCGCCATAAACGATGGTGAGCGGTTCATGGTTGAAGTTCAGAGGCGAACGAGGATTCAATGCCTCAATGCCTTTGACTTCCGAAATGCCATTGAGCCGCAAGGAGACACCAGCAGCCTTTTGAGCGAAAGCGGATTCTGGAAGTGCGGCGGGTTTCTGCGCCGTCTTGGGATCTGCGGCCTGCTGCTGGCAAACAGCCGTCAATTCCTTCAAATCCGCCTCTGCTAAATTCTCTTTCGTGAGCAGACGCCGAGCAGCTTCCTGAATCCAGAATGGACGTTCCTGAAACCATTTGACCAAATTAGCGGCGGCGAGCGACATGACGCTACTTTTTGCAGCAGCTTCACGCCTTCGCGTAAATCTCATTTCCCTTTTTCATGAACTCGCGGTGCATTTCTTGCATTCACTTTTGCAGCGTTTCCTCGTAAGATTTGCGAGCCATGTCCAAAATCATCAAACGCCTGCAACCGGAAGTCATCAAGCGAACTGCAGCGCGCTGTCGCGAGCGCGGCATTCTGCTGCCGACGTTTGCGCAGTTGCGGAATCCGGAACTCATCCCGCCAGCCATCAAGCGGAAACTCAAAGGCGTCGGGCTGTGGGACGTGAACCCGGCAAACCTTTTTCGCATCACCTGGAAGAACGACGTGAAGACCGGCCTGTACGGCGGTGTGAACTATCTGGAAATTCCACCCGCGATCACCGGCGTGAAGGCGCGCGTGATCGGGCTGGTTGGCAAATATTTCCCCACCGGCGCGCACAAGGTTGGCGCGGCATTTGGTTGCCTTGTGCCGAGACTCGTCAGCGGCGAGTTTGATCCCGAAAAGCACAAGGCGGCGTGGCCGTCCACGGGAAATTTTTGCCGTGGCGGCGCGTTCGATTGCGCGGTGCTGGATTGCACCGCCATCGCAATCCTGCCGCAGGGCATGTCGCGGGAACGTTTCGAGTGGCTGAAGAAAATCGGCGCGGAAATCATCGCCACACCCGGCTGCGAATCGAACGTGAAGGAGATTTACGACAAATGTTGGGAGCTGAAAAAGGATCCGCTGAACGTCATCTTCAACCAGTTTGAAGAATTTGGCAACCCGATCTTCCACTACAACGTGACCGGACCGGCCATCGATGAAGTCTTTCAAGGACTGGACGGCTTGGAGCGCGGTCTTCAGGCCGCATCAACCTCCGAACTGAAGCGGCGTGAACGCCGCGCTCCATTGCGCGCAGCGGCTTACATTTCCGCGACGGGTTCCGCCGGCACCATTGCGGCGGGCGATTACTTGAAGAAGCAGCATCCCGCCCTGAAGATCGTCGCGACCGAGGCTCTGCAATGCCCGACGCTCCTGATGAACGGCTTTGGCGACCATCGCATCGAAGGCATCGGCGACAAGCACATCCCATGGGTTCACAACGTCCGCAACACCGATGCGATTGCCGCAATTGACGACGAGGATTGCATGAGAATTCTGCGGTTGTTCAACGAACCCGACGGCCGGAAGCATCTCGCCTCGCTCGGGCTGAAGGCGAAAGAGTTGGAATCGTTGCCGCTGCTGGGCATTTCCAGCATCTGTAATCTCCTCGCCGCCATCAAGACCGCGAAGCATTTTGAACTGACCGAGCGTGACGTGATTTTCACCGTGTTCACCGACTCGACCGAGCTCTACGGCTCGCGCGTCGAGGAATTGAAGCACGAGCGCGGCGCATACCGTGCGCAGGACGCCATCGCTGACTTCGCCGGGCCGCTCGCGCACCAAAGCGTGGATCACTTCAAGGAACTGACCCATCCGGAGCGCAAAGCGATTCACAATCTCAAGTATTATACCTGGGTCGAGCAGCAGGGGAAAACTTCAGCCGAGTTGACGGAACAATGGAATCCGGAATACTGGCGGGCGTTGTTTGAGGATGAAGTCGCGTATTTCGACCAGTTGATCGAAGAGTTCAACCGACAGGTCCGCTCGCGCGGGTGAGCGGGAGCAACGCGATGTTGTTCATGTTTGGAGTTCCGCCTTCAGGCGGTTCCGGCAATGCGTTGCGAACAGCCGCCTAAAGGCGGAACTCCGAACGATCAACCCTTAACCCAAAGCTCCGTGCGCTGCATTTTGACGGCGTCGATGAGTCCTTGATCGGTGAGCTTCAACTCCGGAATGGGCGAAAGACTCAGGAACGAGAGTGTCATGAAGGGCGCCGCCAACTCGCAGCCCATCGCGCGGGCCGCGACGTTCAAGTCGTCAATGCGCTTCATCACTTCCTTGAGCGGCCGGTCGGATACCAATCCTGCGATGGGCAAAGGCAGCGCCGCTTTGACTTTGCCGTCGGCCACGGCGACCTGCCCGCCCTGCATCCGCTCCAGTCGCTGGAGGGCGCACAGCATATCCGCGTCGTTTGTGCCGGCGACGACGACGTTGTGCGCGTCGTGCGCGACGGTTGAGCCAATTGCACCGCGCTTGAGCTTGAAACCGCGCACGAAGCCGACGCCGACGTTGCCCGTGGCGCGGTGCCGTTCCACCACGACGAGCTTGAGAATGTCGCGCCTCGTATCGGCAACAACCTCACCGCCTTCAACTTTCGGCGTGACGATGGCGGTCTTGGTGACAATCTGCTGCGGGACGATTTCGATGACCTTGATTTTCGTGGCGGCGACGCCCCCGTCGCTTTTGTGGCCGCGACGCCGCGTCGCGATCGGCGACGAGGGCGTCGCCGCCACCGGGACGCGGAAGTCGCCCGGTTGATAGCTCAAATTCATGGTGCTGCGGGGCAGGCCGATTCTGGCCGGCGTCCGGCCCAGATACCGTCCGTCTTCCGCAACCAGCACGCCTTTTTTGTAAACCTGGCGGACGGAAAACCTTTTCAGGTCGTCGAACACAATGAAGTCCGCCCAGAAGCGCGGCGCGATGGCGCCGAGGTTTTGCAGACGGTAATGCCGCGCGGGGTTGATGGTGGCGATTTGCAGCGCGCTGATGGGCGGCAGTCCCAGCCGGATGGCCTTGCGCACGCAATGGTCAATGTGACCTTCGTCCACCAGGTCGCCGGCCAGCTTGTCGTCGGTGGCAAAGGAGCAGTTTTGCGCGTTGTGCGAATTGATGAGCGGCAGCAGGTGCGCCAGATTTCGCTCCGTGCTGCCTTCGCGCAACAGAATGTGCATGCCTAGCCGAAGCTTGTCGCGCGCCTCCCCGACCTCGACGGATTCGTGGTCCGAGCGCACACCGGCCAGGACGTAGGCGTTGAGATTTTTTCCGCGCAGGCCGGGCGCGTGCCCGTCCACGCATTTGCCCTTGCCCGCGTCAATCTTGGCCAGCTCGCTTTTGGTTCCGAGAAAAACGCCAGGGAAATTCATCATCTCGCCTACTCCCGCAATGCGGTCGTCGCCGATCATCAATCGCAAATCATCCGCCGTGATCCGCGCGCCCGCCGTTTCCAACGGCGTCGCCGGAACGCACGACGGCAGCATGATGAAAAAATCCAGCGGCAGTTTTTTGGACGACTCCAAAACGTAGCGGATGCCGTCGAGCCCGAGGACGTTGGCGTATTCGTGCGGGTCAATCACCGCGGCGCCCGTGCCGTGCGGCACGACCGCCCGCGCGAATTCCGGCGCGGTCAGCATCGAGCTTTCGACGTGAAAATGCCCGTCAATCAAACTCGGCGCCAGATACGAGCCGCGCAGGTCAATCACCCGCCGTGCCCGGTAATCACCGATGCCGATGACCCGTCCGTCATCCACCGCCACGTTTGCGGGATGAATCTCGCCGCTCAAGACATTTACGAGCCGGGCGTTTTTGAAGAGCAGCTCCGCCGGTTGTTCGCCACGGGCGATGCCGAGTTTTTGTTGGATGTTCCGCATGTGTTTTTTGCAGCTTCAACCCATTTTACTCCGCACGAAAATGAAATACAACACGAGCACGATGGCGAGAAGGTAAGTCAGCCAGCCCGCTTCGCGCCCGCGGCCGGTGAAAAGTTTGATGATCGGGTAGCTGATGAAACCCAGCGCGAGGCCGTCGGCAATCGAATACGACAGCGGAATGCCAATCATCACCAGGAACGCCGGCACGGATTCCGTGTAATCTTTCCAGTCAATCCGGGCGGCATTTTGCGCCATCATCGCGCCGACGATGACGAGCGCGGGCGCGGTGAGCGGCGGGTAGCTGCCGATCATGGCAATCAGCGGACTGAAAAACAGCGCCAGCAAAAACAGCGCGGCCACGACCAGGCCGGTCAGCCCCGTGCGTCCGCCTTGCTCCACGCCCGCCGCGCTTTCGACGAAGCTCGTCACCGTGCTGGTGCCCAACGCCGCGCCCGTCACCGTGCCGACGGCGTCGGACACCATCGCCTGCTTTGCGCGCGGCAGTTTGTTGTCGCGCATGAACCCGGCCTGTTCGCAAACGCCAATCAGCGTGCCGATGGCGTCAAACACGAGCATGAACAGAAACACAAAGACGAACGGCAGCATTTTCGGCGACAGCGCGTGAATGATGTCCATCTGGAAAAACGTCGGCGCGAGCGACGGCGGCGCAGCGACGATGCCTTGGGCGAAAACAAATTGTTTCACCAGCATCGAATTGGCGGTAAGCGGTGAGCCGGAGGGCGACAGAGCCAGTTTCAACACGACCGCCAGTGCCGTGGCCGCGACGATGCCCCACAGAATCGAGCCGCGGATTTTGCGGGCGTGCAGCACCGCCGTAGTCAGCAGGCCGGCGAAAAACACCATCAGGTCGGGCGAGGCGAAGTGCGCGTTCAACTTCACCGCCGAGCCGGGGTCTTTGACGATGACTCCGGCGTTTTGCAGCCCGATGAACGCGATGAACAGGCCGATGCCCGCCGCAATCGCGCATTTCAGGCTGGGGCTGACGGCGTTGAAGATCATTTCGCGCAGACCGGCGAGCGACAGAATCAAAAATAAAATCCCCGATACAAAAACGGCTCCGAGCGCGACCTGCCAACTGTTGGTGAAACCGGCAGCGGCGGCGGCGGGGATGGCCGAAAACACAAAGAAGAAATTTTCGCCCATGCCCGGCGCCTGGGCGATGGGATAACGCGCCAGCAATGCCATGAGCGCCGTGGCCAGCGCGGCGGCGAGACACGTCGCCGTGGTCACCGCGCCAAAATCCATCCCGGTTTCGATGCTGGACATTTTTCCCGACAACACCGCCGGTTGGACGACGATGATGTAAGCCATCGTCAGGAAGGTCGTCACGCCGGCCAACACTTCGGTACGCGCGGTGGTCCGGTTTTCGGAAAGATGAAAGAGGCGATCCAACATGGTTATTTCGCAACGGCGGCAGGTTCCGCCACCGCTGCCCTGCAAGCCGGCGCGGCTTTGCGTTTCTGAATCGCAAACCAGATCGCCTCACAGGTCGCCGGTGTGGCGAACGCGATTTCACCGTCGCCGGAACCAAACGCCGCCACCGCGTCCCGGATCGCCTCGCGCACGGAAATCGCCAGCATCAACGGCGGTTCCCCGACGGCTTTGCTGCCGTGAATCACATTCTTTTGTGTCGCGTTCCGGAGCAGCCTCACGTTGAAAATCTGCGGCGTGTCGCCGACGGACGGGATTTTGTAAGTGTCCGGCGAGTGCGTGAGCAGCCGGCCCTGATCGTCCCATTTGAGTTCTTCGGTGGTGAGCCAGCCCATGCCCTGCACGAAGCCGCCTTCGATCTGGCCACGGTTGACGCCTTCGTTCACCGGGTCGCCCGCGTCGTGCAAAATGTCCACGCGCAACACGCGGTGCATCCCGGTAAACCCGTCCACTTCCACTTCCGTCACCGCGGCGCCGTTGGCGAAATAGTGAAAGGGTTTGCCCCGGCCCGCCGCGCGATCCCAATGAATGCCCGGCGTGGCATAATAGCCCGTGGCCGACAAACTCACTCGAGAGAGATATGCGGCTTTCACGACATCCGTGAACGGAATTTTTGTTTCGGGATGCTCATGATGGAAAACGGACCCGTTGGCAAAAACCAAATCTTCCGTGGCAGCCGACATGAGGAGGCTCCGATGAATTTCGGATTTCAGTTTGAGCTTCGTTACCTCAGCTGCTACCAGGTTGAGCGCAACGGGCGCCAGCCGCGCGCATAAAATCTCGCAAGCATTTTTCACCGCCATGCCGTTCAAATCGGTGCCGCAGGAAGCCGCCGTGGCGGACGTGTTCGGCACCTTGTCCGTGCTGGTCGGCATCACGCGAACCTTGTCCAGCGAGATGCCCAATTCCTTCGCCGCGATCAGGGAGATGTTCGTGTGGACGCCCTGGCCCATTTCCGTCGCGCCATGATTCACCTGCACAGTGCCGTCCTGATAAATCAAAACCAGCGCGCCGGCTTGGTTGAGGTGCGTGAGCGTGAAGGAAATGCCGAACTTCACTGGCGTCATCGCCAGGCCGCGTTTGCGATGCGGATGCGCGGCATTCCACTTCGCTATGACGCCGCGGCGTTGATCCAGCTGCGCCGACTGCTTCAGTTCATGCCAGATCGTCGGGAGGCGGTTGTCTTCGATTTCCTGCCCGTAAGGCGTTGTGTTCGTCTCGCCCTTGCCGCGATAAAGATTCCGCTCGCGAACCGTTTCCGGCGGCAGACCCAGCCGCCGGGCAATGCGGTCAATAATTTCCTCGATGACCAGCATGCCTTGCGGCCCGCCGAACCCGCGAAACGCCGTGTTCGACGCGAGGTTGGTTTTCGCCACCTGCCCGCTGAACTCAACCGACGGAATGAAATACGCATTGTCCAGATGAAACAACGCGCGGTCCGTCACCGGCATGGACAGATCGAGCGACCAGCCGCCGTTGGAAACGATCTCGATTTTCGCCGCCAGCAAATCGCCGGCGGAATTGTAGCCGACCTTGAATCGCGCCAGAAACGGGTGGCGTTTGCCGGTCAGCATCATGTCGAGGTCACGGTTCACACGCACGCGCACGGGACGTCTGGTTCTGGCCGCCGCCAACGCCGCGAGCGCCGCAAAGGTCGCCGCCTGCGTTTCCTTGCCGCCGAAACCGCCGCCCAGACGCGGACTTTGCACCACGACGTGGTTGTCCAGCAGGCCGAGCAGGCGCGCGACGATGTGCTGCACTTCGGACGGATGCTGCGTCGAGGACATGACGAACATCGAGCCGTCCTCGCCCGGCTCCGCGCACGCTGCCTGCATTTCGAGATAAAAATGCTCCTGCCCGGCGGTGAGAAATTCGCCTTCCAGAATTTGGGGCGAGTTTTTCAACGCGGTTTGAACGTCACCGCGCCGGATGAAATTCGGTTCGGTGTGAAAACTGTTCCGGGCGATGGCGTCCTCGATGGTCAGAATTGGCGGCAGCGGTTCGTATTCAACCACCACCTTCGCCGCGGCGTTGCGGCAGGCTTCCTGCGTTTCGCCGACGACCAGCGCGATGATTTGGCCGTGATAGAAAACCTCCTTATCCGCGAGCAGGATTTCGTCGTGCCGCACCGCGCCGACATCATTCAGCCCGGGCACGTCTTCGGCCAGCAAAACCGCGGTGATTCCGAGCATGGTTTTCGCGGCCGACGCGTCACGCCGGAGAATCTTCGCCCGTGCGTGCGGCGCACAAACCAACCAGACTTCCAGCATGTCTTTTCGCGCGGCGAAATCGTCCGTGTAAACCGCCTCGCCGGTGACGTGTTTGTGGCCGCTTTCGTGGGGAACAGTTTTTCCAATTACATTAACACCCGGCTTGAGCCGGGTGGCCGCCAGCAATAACTGCGATCCAGCCGTTTCAACGGCTTTCCGCGCACTGGAAACCGTTGAAATGGTTTCGGCGCTTCGTTCGCTGGTCAGCGGGCTGAAGCCCGGTGTTAATGAAACTGACTCGTGGAAAAACTTCCGCAGCAAATCGGTGATCAATCCACTTCGATACTCCGCCGAGCCGCGAACATCAGAAATGGGGGCGAACTCCGTCCGCAAAACCGGCAGCACGCTGGCAAGGGTTTCTGCGCTCCAGACTTTTCCGAGCAGCTTCGACTCGGTTTTCTTCGCGCGCAAGGGCATTGCCGCCACGCCACCGTAGGCCAGGCGCGAGTGGCGCACGACGTTCTGCTTGTCCCAATCCACCGTGAAGCAGGCGGCCACCGTGCTGATATCCATCTCGCGCCGTTTGGAAACCTTGAACCACGAGCATTTGCGCGCAAGCCCGGGCTTGGAAATGCCGCGCGGCACGATGATGGCTTTCAAAATCTCGCCCGGCTGGAGCGCGGTCTTGCGGTAGGCGACGAAGAACTGGTCAATCGGCACAGTACGTTCGCCCGCGAGTGACGCCAGTATCACCTTTGCATCCAGTGCCAACAGCACAGGCGCGCTGTCGCCGATGGGCGAGGCGGTGACGAGGTTGCCGCCCATCGTGGCGCGATTGCGAATTTGCCGCGAACCGAACACGCGCAGCATGTCGCCGAGCGCGGAAAATTCCCCGGCCATTTTTTCTTCAATCTGTGTCAGCGTCACCGCGGCGCCGATGTGCCATTCGGTTGCGGTGGATTTGATGCCATTCAGCTCTGGAACGGCTTCAACGGAAATAAGCGTCGGGAATTTCTGGTAACGCTTGGTGATTTCGAGGCCGAGTTCCGTCGCCCCGGCAATAAGCCGTCCGTCAGGAAACTGTTGGAGCAACTGCCAAAGCCGGGCCAGCGAGGTGGGCCGGAAAAATTTTTCGTTCCCGAACTCGTACCCGACGCCTTCCAGCCCGGCGCCGTTCCTTTTCAGCCGCTCGGCGAACTCATCCGCGTCCTGCCTCGTTCCGCGTTCGGCGAACGCCTCGATGGCCGCGTCGCGAATCGGGCGGTAGCCGGTGCAGCGGCACAGGTTGCCGCTGAGTTGATCGTCCAGTTCATCGTGCTGATGGATATCGCCGCGGTAATAACCCTCAAAGAGCGACATGACAAATCCCGGAGTGCAGTAGCCGCACTGGGACCCGTGGCCCTCGACCATTTTCTGCTGCACGGGATGGAGGTTTTGGAGTTCGGAGTTGGCGACGCCTGCGACGCTGATGATTTCGCGTCCCGCCATCAGGCAAAGCGGCACGAGGCAACTGTTGAAGGCGCGATAACAAGGCCGTCCGTCTGCGCCACGGTCAACCATGACCACCGAGCAGGCGCCGCAGTCGCCTTCGGCGCAACCCTCCTTCGTCCCCGTCGCGCCGGTGCCGCGCAGGAAATCCAGCAGCGTCGTGTTCGGAGAGCAATGGTCAATCCGGACGACCCGGCCGTTCAGGACAAATTGAATGACACCGGCCATAAACCGATTGGAGGCATGATACTGGAAAAGGTCCGCCATGATAGCGAAAATTTCATATATCCGCCACACCGTATCAATTTGCCAGGGCGGTTTTCAGGACATCGCCTTTGCCCGGAACGGGTTGACAAACCGGGCGAAATACGTCCGCCGTGCTGTCGCTGGATGATTGGGAAAAGGAATGGGGGAAAAATTCACAAAGCAATGTTCAACCGAAGTTGCTGCCAGTGGATTTCCGGTCGCCGCTGGCTACCATCGCGCAATCGAATTAACGGCGTTCATCTCGTCTAAATGGAGTCGTGAAAATTGGCTTTCAATCAACGTTTTGACCGCGTATAAGAAGCGCATATCCGATTAAGAAAAACATATGCCTCGTTCTCCAAAGCTGCCAAACAATAAGGCGGTCACTCGAATTGGCCTGGCCGGTTTCAAATCCTTTATTCGCCCACAGTCAGTGGAATTTAGAGAATTAACGTTACTTGCCGGCGCAAACAGTTCTGGGAAATCCAGTCTCATGCAAGCGGTGCTGCTGCTAAAGCAGAGTTTGGAAGTGAGTTATTATCCCGGAACGTTGCTATTGGATGGACCTAATGTGAAGTTCTCATCCGCAGACCAGATGTTTTCACGGCTTGGCAGGCATAAAAAAGCAGAACAACTTGAAATTGAGGTTGAATTAAGTCAGCAACAACGAATAAAAATGTCATTTCGTCGCCACCCAACGAAATCGGTTGAAATCGCTGCAACAGAACTTGGGAAGCAACTAGCAGTAACCTTACGACCTGGAATGACAAGCGAGGAGATTCTTGCTCAATTTCCTGACAAAAAGGCTATTTTTCCGTTTGGCGACGGTGTTGACACTGAGTATTTCGTCACTCAACGTCGTTTCCTCTTAGCTTTCGGCGCAAGAACAAAGCGAGACGAGCATGGTTTCGAGTTACCGGCATTTCCACATCCAGCGAGTTTTGCTTTGGAAACATTTTTGAAGGAACTCATTCATTTGCCTGGTCTCCGAGGCAATCCGTCCAGAACTTATCCGATGACTGCGGTGGGTGAACTTTACCCTGGTACTTTCGAAAACTATACAGCAGCTATTGTGGCTCATTGGCAGGAAGAAGATAATCGGGGCAAACTCGATCAACTCAACGAGGATCTAGCTGCTCTCGGTTTAACTTGGAAAGTCGCCGCGAAGCGGATTAGTGATACTCAGGTGGAGTTAATGGTTGGACGTATGACAAAAGCTATGGTTGGTGGAGCTTGGGATTTGGTAAGCATAGCAGATGTTGGGTTTGGTTTATCGCAAACCTTGCCTGTCGTGGTGGCTTTACATGCGGCTAAAGCTGGACAAACAGTTTATTTGGAACAGCCAGAGATTCACTTGCATCCTCGGGCACAAGTTGCTCTTGCAATTGTACTAGCAAAGGCGATTCAGCGAAAAATTCATGTTGTGGTTGAAACGCATAGTGCATTGCTCCTTCTTGCTTTGCAGTCTTTAGTGGTTGAGGGGCGCGAGTTAAGCCCGGACCAAATCAAGCTGCATTGGTTTACCAGAGATGCTAAAGACGGAGCAACGATTGTAACCAGCGCTGACATTGATTCCAGCGGATCGTTTGGTGAATGGCCTGTAGACTTTGGAAAGGTAGAATTGGATTTAGAGAACCGCTATTTGAATGCATTGGACAAGGGAAATTCCGGAACATGAGCAAAGTCCCTTCCCGACAAATAGTAATCGATGCGGATGTGGCCAGAGCGGCAGGCAACTCTCCTGATGCAACAGGAACCGCAAGAATGTGTCGTGAGTTTCTCCAAGCGGTCTTGGAAATTTGTCATCATGCTGTCTGGACTCCTGAAATCGCGGCGGAATGGAAAAAACACGCAAGTCGCTTTTCCAGAAAATGGCGCGTCCAGATGTGCGCGCGTAAAAAACTCAATGATCACGAAGCGTTACCTGTGGCTGGACTGGAAGCACGAATTTTGGCCTCGAATGATCCAAACTTATTACCAGAGAAAATTACCAAGGATATGCATTTGGTCTATGCTGCCGTTGCCACGGCAAGCCCAATAGCGTCTCACGATAACGCAATCCGTCATCGCCTTGCTAATGCGCTTCCGAAAGCTCCGGAACTACACAACTTAGTTTGGGTAGATCCGGCTAATCCTGATGAAAACGCGATCAACTGGTTAGCTGAAGGTGCATTATCGTCTCGTGGAAGAATGCTCAGCCATTGACGCTGGTGTCACCGCGTCAATAAGCCGTTCGGTGTTGCGCCAGCCCGTCTGCGACGAGAGCGACGTTGGGTTCGCAACTCATTAAACGGAGAATTCAACGCTGCTATGGTCGCACCACTCAGTTCTGCGGAGTGACGAAACCTGGCTGCGGGAATGGAGCGGAAAACTTAAACCTTCTGTAGCGCGGCCTTGACCCGGTCCGGCGTCATGGGCAACTGGAATAGCCGGGTGCCCGTGGCGTCGTGGATGGCATTGGCAATCAGCGCACCCATCAGGATGATGGCCGGTTCGCCACCGCCCTGCGGCGCGGTTTCGTTGTTTTCGACAAGCACGGTTTCGATTTTCGGCACCCAGGAGAACCGCGGGATTTCGTAGGTGTCGTAGTTCGTGTCCAGCACCTGGCCGCCCTTGAAATGGACTTCTTCGGTGAACACGTAACCCAAGCCCATCGTGATGCAGCCTTCCATCTGGATCTTCGCGCCTTCGGGATTGATGACCACCCCCATGTCCTGGGCGCAAACGACGCGCTTGACCTGCACGTTCCCTTTGGCCGCATCCACGGCAACTTCGGCGATGGCGGCCACGTAGGTTCCGGCATCAATGCCGCACGCCACGCCGTAACCGCGTTTGCTGGGGGCCTTCGCCGGCGTCCAGCCGAATTTCTCGGCGGTGGTTTTGAGCACCCGAATCATCCGGGCGTCATCCAAGTTGTTCAGCCGGAATTCCACCGGGTCAATTCCCGCGCCGGCCGCCATGATGTCCACCTGCGATTCGCGGGCGAAGGTGTTGGTGTTGTTGCCGGGCGCGCGCCAGGCGCCGGTGGCAAACGGATGGGCCCCCGCCGGTCCGCCAAAACCAGACCCGGCCGATGCGGTGCGATGGTCCGGCACGGTGTAGAATTGTTGCGCGCCACGTTCGCCGGCGAAATAGACAGCGTAATCCCAGAACGCCATTTTGCCGGCGGCATCCACGCCGGAATTGATTTTGACAACCGCCGCCGGACGGAAGGTGTCGTAGAAAAATTCCTCCTCGCGCGTCCACATGACCTGCACCGGCTTGCCGACGGCCTTGGCCAGGCGCGCGGCCTCCACAGCCTCGGCATTGTTGGTCTTCCCGCCGAACCCACCGCCGACAAACGGGGTGATGACCCGGACCTTTTCCGCGGGAAACCCGATTGCATGGGAAATCTGGTCGCGGGCGCCAAAGGGATTTTGCGTCGAAGCCCAGACGGTGGCCTTGTCGCCCTCGATTTGCGCCAGGGCGGCGTGGGGTTCCATCGGCGAATGGGCGACGTAACTGTTGAGATAGGTGGCCTCGAATTTTTTGGCGGCGCCGGCCTTGCCCACGTCCAGGTCGCCACCTTGTTTCACAACATTCGGCTCGGGCGCGACGTTGAGCAGGTGGTCAAAAATGGTCTTGTCGTCAAAGGTCGCCTCCGGCACATCGAAGTCGGCCTTGATTTTTCCCAAGGCGGTTTCCGCCACATCGGGGAATTCATGCAACACGGCCACCAGATCGCCCTCTTGAACGACCTGCACCCCGGCAATTTTTTTGGCGGCTGCGATGTCCACGGTCTTCATTTTGGCGCCGTGTGCGGGCGGCCGCAGGATTTTGGCATAAAGCATGCCCGGCACGCGAATGTCAGCCGCGTACTGGGCCTTGCCTGTCACCTTGGCTTCCCCGTCCCGGCGGGTAAGCGGTTTGCCCGCGATTTTGTACTGGGCGGGGTCTTTCAAGGCCGGCTTGGCCTGCAGATGCCGTTCGATTTTCTGTCCCTTC
Organism: uncultured Verrucomicrobiae bacterium; assembly: GCA_963744965.1. GTDB lineage: Bacteria > Verrucomicrobiota > Verrucomicrobiia > Limisphaerales > UBA11358 > UBA11358. Next base: position 1,286 of record CAVUVT010000003.1, on the reverse strand, counting down.
GCCAGTTGCCCGTAGGTCATCCGGCTTTTGGGGTTTTGCTGGTCAAAGACGGCGCCGTCCTTCGCGACCAGTTGCGTTTGCGGAACCTTGAGCGAATCCGCCGCCAGTTCCAAAAGGACCACTTTTGCCTCGGCGGCCGCCGCCAGGAGCGCCGGACCAAAGATGCGGGTTGTCATCGAACCGAACGTGCCCATGTCCCACGGGCACAAATCCGTGTCGCCCATGATGATGTCCACGGTGTCGAGTGGTGTTTCCAATTCCTCGGCCAGCATCTGGGGCAGCGAGGTAATGGGGCCCTGGCCCATCTCGATTTTGCCGGTCAAACAGGTGACGCGTCCGTCTTCGCCGATGCGCAGGAAGGCGTTGAAATCCGAAGGCAATCCGGGCCGGCCGCCGCGGGGCCGCGCCGCCTCTTCCTGGCCAAACAGGAGGTCGTTCAGGGCGATGAAAACAAGAATGCCGCCGCCTGTCCGTTTAAAAAATTCCCGCCGGCTTTGGGTGAAAAAATCCTCATAGCTGTGAATGTCCCTGAAATTGGCGGCCAGATAATCGTTCGTGTTCATCGGGATCCTTTCATTTCGGCGGCGGCCTGCTGGATGGCTTGGACGATGCGCATCTGGGCGCCGCAGCGGCAGAAATTCTGCTCCATGCCCTGGTTGATCTGCATCTCGGTCGGTTGCGGATTGAATTTCAGCAGGCTGACGCCGGCGAGGATCATGCCCGGCGTGCAAAAGCCGCATTGCATGCCGTCGTGCTCCATGAACGCCTTTTGCAACGGATGCAATTTCCCGTTCCTGGCCAGGCCCTCGATGGTGACTACCTCCTTGTCCTTGACATCTTTGACCTTCAACAGGCAGGAGCGGGTCGCCCGTTGGTTGACCAGGACGGTGCAGGAGCCGCAATGACCTTCGCCGCAGCCGTATTTGGTCCCGGTCAGTCCCAGGTCCGTCCGCAACACCCACAGGAGCGGGCGGTCGCCGTCCACCTTCAGCCGGACGGTTTTGTCGTTGAGTTTGAAGGGAATCGTGTCATTCATGCTGTCCTCCATTTCAAAAACTGTTTGCCGATGCTGCCATAGGCGTTCGTTGTCCATGGCATCGGCTTTTTTATCCGATTCGGTTGGAATGAAAAGCAGAATTTTTGCGATTTTTGGGGGCCCGATACGGGCGCTGGACGGCCACCGGGAAGGTGACGGAGCTGAAAGGTCGATTCCGACTCCCGCCTCCATTCCTAACTGTTATTGCAGCAATGGTTTAAGAGGTGCGAGGGTGTCAAAGGACACCAGA
>CAVUVT010000002.1:0-216426 GCA_963744965.1 uncultured Verrucomicrobiae bacterium | reverse complement strand
CATAACCAAGGTAAGTCCAATTCCCAAGCTTGTCGCGCGTGGCCGTCTTGTCGAGCCGGGTATAGACATTGGCAATGTAGCCTTCCTGATCGGCTTGGGAAGTTAAGCGTTGCAACTTGTCCCAAGTGTTGGTGATGGTCAAACCGCGTTCGTTTTGCCAAGTATAAACCAGCCCATTGGTATAAGTGAGCGAATTGGTGCGCCCGATTTCAACGTCTATGGTTTTGGCCAGGAAGCCGGTTGAATTATAAGTGTTGGTCGTGGTCAGCCCGGCGGGTGAATGAACGCTGGTAACTCGATTGGTGCCATCATAAGTAAGGCTGGTCACATAGCCAACTGCATTTGTGATTTTCGTTGGCAATGGAACGGTGTAGGTTTTGATGATGGATTGCTGCCAAGTGTAAGTCTCTGTCAGGGAGCCGTTCCAATATGGTTCGGTGGGATTATACCATGCCGTATAGGTGTAACCCGGAATTGTTTTGGTGACTTGCGCGTATCCTCCGTAACTGTTGGTGACACCGGAGGCGTCAATCGAAGCGATGAGCAAGTTAGCCGGAGATACGGACGACGTGCTGGCGTATCCACTCGACCAAGCCCCGCAAGTAGTGGACAAGGTGACATCAAAGAGCGGACTAACTGGCGTTGCTATGTCGTAAAATCCATCACTTGCATCGTAACTCCAGGTATAACTACCATTGTTAAGATAAAATGGAAGTGGGCTAATATACGGGTAGCCGGTCAGGTTCTGATATAGGGAGTAGGAAATTGTATTTGTGGCGTAAATGAAGGTATTGGTTCGAGTCTGAATTGTGCCATTCGCCAAAGCGTATGTTGAAATGTCTTTTGTGACATAGCCTGATGAGTTGTATTGTTTCCAATCGTATTCAGTCTGGCCTGACGGCTGGCGGCGGGCAACCACGGCGATTTGCGAATTCGTGCCTTGAAGGTAACTCAGGGTTTTGCCGTAGTAATCATAAAAGGTCAGTTGTCCCGGCGTGGTTCCATCCGGTGAAGGTTTCTGTTCCACCGAAAGAAGGGATGTCTGAAAGACATCGTTGGAATCGCCGAGCCAATGCTGCATCCGGGCTTTTGAGTAATCCGTGGCCGTCATCGAATTGATGGCCGTGGTGGAAAGCGAAGCCGATTGCCGGGTGTCCCAGTGAAAACTATTGCGCCAGGAAACGGCGGCATAACTGTGGTTAAGTATGTTTGTTCCTATATCCAAAGTGCCCAACGGGGTTGATTGGGGGATGACACCGCTGGGAAATTGTTCATACGGCACCACGGCGGATGAATTAAAGCTGTAAGCGTAGATGTTCGTTCCTCCGTTGGGGTCAACGACCGTCACGGCCCGGTTCACCGTGTAAGAGTCTCCATTCAGCGTCGAATCATTCGTGCCGGGAAGGTCCTGGTCGTAATAATTAAAACTGGTGGTTCCATACGGCGTGTTCAAAGCACTGACCCATCCGTTGGTATTCCAAATCAACCCGCTGCTGTTGGTGACCGCGTCCGTGATATTGGTCAAGTTGCCAGAGAAGTTTCCCGAACTATCATAGGCAAAATTATAGGCAAAGGTCGCGGTCTGATTGTAAGGGCTGGTTATCTGCTGCACCACGCCCGGATTGGTTGGAAAATAAACAAACGTGTTGGTGTTGTTATCATAATCAACCACCTGTTTAAGGCGCAAACAAGTGACGCTGCTCTTATTGGTGTAAAATTCATAGATGAGATTGACATCGTTTCCGATGGGGTCAGTCCGCTGGGTCAACACGGCTTCTTCCTCGTAGTATCCTGATGTGGTATTTGCCCTCCAGTAAATGATGCCATAACGATCCACGCTGCCGTCAGGATGGAAAATGCGGAATCCGCTGGCAGCATCGTTCCAATAACCATAGCCGTATTCACTGGAAGTCCCGGCGGCCGGGAGATTGGTCCAATCGGGAGACACTCCGGTCCCGCCGATTGGGTAACCAGGAATCGGATACTGTGTTCCGTCGCTTAATACGCCGTAGGCCGGTTGTAATGTGGTCTTGGTCTCCTCATCGTAGGACGAATTCCCATTCGTGTTTGAATAATAGGTCACTTGTCCGCCCGTGCCGAGATCAGCCGTGGCCGTCCAGCTTGTAAAAGCATTGGCATCAGCCACGGACACGTAGTTCGTTGTTATCACTCCCGAATTGGTTGTGTATTGAGGGACCGTTAGCGGCATTCCCTGGATGTAAATCCGCGAATACCAGTTGTGCAAAAGGCCGGGTCGTGGATAGGCGAAAAAGTTTCCGACCGAATCCCGCTGTTTGACGGTGATTCTAAATGAAAAATCCTCGCCGCGTGACGTGGTGTAACTGACGGGTTCATCCGCCAGAAACACGTTGACATAGGGTTCCGTCACCCACCAGACCGGCATTCCGGGGCAGATTGGGCATTTCTGTTTGGGATTGGTCGGGTCCACTTTGCAACCTTTGTCCTTGCTGTCGGGAATGGTGTAAATGTAGCTTCGCCCAAGAACCTGAGCGCATTCCCCATCGGAAACCAGCGGCCATGATGCCGGACGCTGATTTGCCGGTATGAGAAAATAGCCGCTGGCTTCGGCGTCCACATCCGGGGCTGAAATCCAATTGGGTTCGCCAAAAATCGCGCGATAACAACCCAAGTCCGCGCGATATTCCAGCAAAGCGCCATAATGGTTTTGCGCCCAATGAACGACGCACGGCACGGGTAGAGGCGTATTGTCAGTGCGTTTCACCGCCACCAACCCCAAGTCATATTGCCGGCTTAATTGAACCAGCCGGGATAATGAAACTCCTTGGCTGGGCGATGGTTCTTCAATCAAAGCATTGATGGTGGTTGCCGGCTTGCCTTGCAAGCGCGCTATTTCAGCCAAAGCCAATGTGCCGCAACGGTAATTCAAGCCGGGATTGCGAAGCATCATTACATACCCTTCGCGCGCCTTCTCAATGCGCTCACGGTCTGCGGGATCGGAAATGGTTCGCCTCTCGGCGGCTTTCAACAAGTCATGCAACGTTTCGACACGGCCAAGGCTGGTCAGCAGTTCCAGTTGGCCCGCCAGCGCGTGATTGGCCTCGCTGCGGGCTGCCGGATCGGTCGCGTCTTTAAGTTGCTGCCAGACTTCCGCCCAATGGTTCAATGCCAGGGTAATCCGCCCGGAATGGCGGTAGCCGGTCGCCAGCGAATTGCGCAGCCACGGTGTATAAGCAGAGGTGGGATTGACGGCGACATATTGTTCCATTTGTTCCCGGTCGCCGATCAGTCTGGTCACATCCGGGGCGTTGGTGAAATATGCCGGCAACGGCGTCGGCCAGGACACAATTTTCCCGCCAACTGGCGCGGGCTGATCCGGCATCATGGCCGGCTGATTCTGCGCAATGGCGTTGCCAGTCAGCAAGGCCAGCATCGCAACTGCCAGCCATTGGCAAAGTTGGCGGACGGGTGAAACCGGGCATTCCAGCGGGGAAAAAATACCAGACATAGTTTTCATAGGATGGTTTTCTAAACGGCGTGAAGTCAAGGCAGGTTGGAAACGGGTTTGGGTTCGGTCAGCGGGGTGTTGTAATTGTCAGCGATATTGGGATTGAGTCCTGCCATAAATTTCTGGTAATTACTCAAACCGTCGCCCGCAGGATCAGCATTGGGGTCAATCCCTCCAATTCGCCCGAAGTATTGCCACTCCCAGCCGTCACTCATGCCGGTGCCATCGGTTGAATACAGATTTGGATTTGCATGGGCTACCAATAATTTGAAGGCGTCGGTCATTCCGCAGCCGGTTGTGTCGTTTGTCAAACCGAGGATGAAAAAATCGTTCGGGCCGGCAAGGCCGGTTACGGTGAGATTGGTCTGTCCCGGCGCGCAGCGCAAAACCCATTGCCATGCGCTCGGCGCAAGGTTGGTGGTGGCAAACAAGTCGTAAACGCCATTGGTCACATTCCAAGGCGTATTGATCACCAAATAGGCCGTGCCGTTGGTGGTGATGGCATTGGTCGTGCCAACGATTTGCAGCCACAATTCGTTCGTGGTGAATACCTGGGCCTGAAAACCACTGGAATAGTAACCGCCATCGCTGTTTGTATCACTGCCATCGCCGGGACTCGGCGGATCGGAAACATCCATCGCTTGCATCCCGCTGCTGGTGTTCGCCGCCGTTGTCTGAATCTGCGTGATCAGGTTTACCAACGCATCCACCTGCAAAGTAACCGCAGAAGCCACGGTGCTGCTCGTGGCCTGCGCTTGCAATCCGAACCGGGGCGTGTTTACCACCACCTGGCCGCCGGTTTCGTCCACGAGGAATTGATTCTCGGCAATCTGGTAGATGGCCCCGCTCAAATCCAGCGGCAGGCATGGCGTTGGAACAGCGTTTCCGCCCGGCATCACCCACCAAAAAGTTCCGCCAATAATGGGCAAATCCGCCGGTGCGATCTGCGCCAGCCCTTGTGACTCCGCTGCAATCTGGACAATGGAATCTGGCTGCGCCGCGCCAATGGTGGAACCGGACTGGATTGATAACGTTTGAGCAAAACCGCTGGCCGGTTTGAACAGTCCAAGAGAGAGCAACAATACGCCGATTGTTTTCGTCCAATGGTTTGTTTTCATGTGGTTTCTTTCAGTGTTGTTTGTTTCCGAGGCACACAAATAGCGCGCTGGTAGCGACTTTAATACGGACAATACGGTGAATATCGGTTAATCTTTCAAAGATCATCTCTCCCGCAGTTTTAATTTGCCCAGTTGCTTTCATTGCCCCGCGCCAGTTTGACATGTGGCTCCAAAAACGGAGCAATCAGACGCTCCTCCCGTTTTAATGTCAAGCTCCATTTCTGGAGCATGACTAAACATCCGCAAAACATCGTCGGGCCGCAGATCAGGAAACTGCGTTACCAGCAGGGGCTGACACAGGAGTTGTTTGCGGCCCGCTGCTCGGTGCTTGGACTGGAATTGAGCCGGGGCACCCTCTCGAAAATCGAAGCCCAGCTTCGTTGCGTCACGGATGCGGAATTGATGATCCTGGCGAAGGCGCTCAAGGTGGAACCGACGGCATTGCTGCCGTCGCCCAAAGGCCGCTCCCGGTGAGCCGGAAAATTTCTGCTGAAGAAATTTCATGTCAAGCAATCGGGTTGCTTATGCTTTCTTTGGCGCGTATTTATTTTCCAAATGGCCAATCACTTTACAAGTCAATTTGCCGTTTGATGCCAAGATACGGCGATTGCACCGCTCCCCGCCGGCCTTGGCAAGCAAAATCTGAAATCTTTTCACGATATATGTATCGTTCATATTTCCGCTGCAAAAGCGATGTAATATGTCGTGGCCATTTCCAAGAAAGAATGGAAGCGAATCAAGGTCTTCGGCGCGAATGTGCGGCGGGAGCGCGTCCGCAAGAAACTGACGCAAGACGAATTGGCCGAACGCGCTGAAATTGCCACGCGCAACCTGCAAAAAATTGAGGCCGGGGAAATAAACATTTTGGCCACTACGGTATTCAGGATTCAATTGGCGTTGCGCTGTTCGTATAAGCGGTTAATGCCTTTCGAGTAATTCGTTCAACAAAATCGGATGGATCGAAAGGCTTCATGATGTAATCCACCGCGCCAAGTTCGAGGCCGCGCTGCACATCCTGTTCACAACGGCGACCCGAAACAAACACCACTGGCGTTTGACGCGAGAAATGCCTTTGCTTGAGTTCGCTGCAAATCTCAAACCCGTTGGTGTCTGGCAAATCCACGTCCAACATGATGAGGTCGAATTCGTTCTCTTGTGCCAATTCCATTCCCTTTTCTCCGGTGGGGGCAACCAGCACGTCGCAACCGGCACGCGACAGCACATGTACCATCATCATCGCCACTGGCGTCTCGTCTTCGACGATCAAAATTCTTGCTTTGATTGACATAAGTGGCGGCTTTCACCAGTGAATGGATATAAAAATCAAGCAAATGCTTTTGTCACTTGCTTGCAGAGCACACAAAAAACGGGGCCTTTTTCATATCATCCGGTTTTTTATCCCTAGAATTCCTGTTTTCTGGAAAGTGTCAAGACAAATGTCTTATCAGCGTTTCCGGCGAGACGCGGCATTTTCTACAGAATGCAACGTATTCCTTTGGAATTATCGGACACCTTTGCCAAGGTCGTGGAAAATCATCGGGAAGCAAAGGGGGTGAGCCGGTCGGCGCTGGCCGCGAAGTCAGGACTCCATCAAACCTACGTTGGGCTTCTGGAGCGGGGAAAACGAAGTCCCAATTTGGACACGGCGCAGGCGATAGCCAAGAGCTTGGGATGTTCGCTGTCGCAATTGATAGTAGAAGCCGAAAAAGCCCAAGAACGAAAAAGATGAGGAAATGCGACTCGCTACGTTGCCAATGCTGATACGAAACGCAAGTTGAGCGCGATAACGGGGGGCGTGGCTGAAAGGGTATGTAAAAGATGAGGCCGTGAAAAATCTTAAAAACGTTTCCACCACGGAAACCATTTCGGAATTTTGCCATCAGCATCCAACGGCGGCAAAATGGTTTTATGAAAACCTTTTTCACAATGAACGAGAACGCATTGATGTTTTCTCAAATGACGAAGTTCGTAGGGTTTGATTTTGTGTTCTTCAACATATGTGTATGAGCGCGTGGCCATTCCGCCGGAATAACCATACGTCCTTTGGCGAACTTTTCGTTGTCCAAGAAAATCCGCGCTTTCAACCGCGCCCGCCTCGTCTGCCCCTTTGAAAATCATCCGATTGCGAAGGTTCAGCGTCAGCACCTGCGCCTTTTCCTCTCCCAGCGGCGGGATGAATGAAGTTGACGACTGCGCGGCGGCAACCAAGGTCGCCTTCGCTTCACGCATAACGTCAATGCAGTTGTAATCGCTCATTCCGTCCTCGCTGGCCGTAACAAAGCGTTGCGCTTCATCCGCCCACAGAATGAGCAAATTGTCGGTGGCGCGTTCTTCCTTTGGCCGGTCAAAACGGCGCAAAACGTGGGTGTAAAACAGCATTTTAAGAAAGGTGTTTATGTAGCGCCGCTCCATTTGATATTTCTGCGGCATCGCCACGCAGATAATTTTCCCACGATCAATTTCCTTGAAGTCGAAACTGTTCTTGTAGTCGCAAAACACCTCGACGACATCAGGCGTCAAAAAGAATTGGAGATAATTGGCGATGGTTTCCTTCACGCCGCCCATCTGCTCGGCGGGCTGACCCCGATAGCGTTCGGAAAAATGTTTGATGAGGGCTTTGTCGCGGTCGGTGGGATAATCCGTCTTCATTTCTCCAAGCACTTGATCCATCGTCGTGTCATCAAGAAGAAAATTGCGAATATTTTGCAAAGTTGCTTCCATCCCCAATCGCGTCAACAGTTCCAGAGCCAGACCGATATGCGTTTGTCCCTGGCTTTTGAAAAAGGATTGCTCGGCGCGCTGTCCCAAGCTCGTCACCGTGTCCACGACGAATTTTGCGTAGGTCGAAGGCGGGATGGTTGGGTCGGAAATCAGATTGAAGGTGTGCGCCGGTTTCCAGCCATCCGGCGGATTGTCCGGCCTGACCTGCAACAAAATCAAATCGTTCTGGCGATTGAACTTCGCCGCCATCTCCACAAGCGTTTCCCAATACACGCCTTTGTCATCAATGCAGAGACCGCCCCAATTCGGATCGTTTTGAAAAACCTGAAAGAGCAGTTGATTGATGCCGGAACGGGTTTTGCCAGAGCCGGTGTCGCCAGTAATGAGCCAGCCACGGCAAAAATCGTCACGCGTCCACGCAAAGCCCTTCAGCCGGACAATGAATTTGCTCTTTGCTGTTTTACCCTTCGCTGTGGCTGCGTAGGCGGCGATGGCGGCGAAGATCGCCGCCACAATCCACGAGGCCGGCACGGGCAGGAAAAAAAGTGCGCCGGTCGCCATGAGCAAAGATAAGCCGGTCGTGACATAATTTAACCAACGCATAATCAGAGTAAAAATTTTCCAATCAGGATTCCAGCCAAGAGCGAAGCGATTGCCACGCACAAAAAGGCCACGGCGCGACCGGTGGAAAGCTGTTGTGTGATTTTCGGGACGCTCCGAATTTCCTGTTTTAATTCCCGCGCCTCCTTTGAAAATTCCTTGGTTATTTGGATCAGCATTTGCAGTGAGACACGAACGGTTACCAACTGGATTGAATCCGTATCGGGCGGGATTTCGATTTTGACGTTCTGGAAAAATATTTTCAACAATTCCAGCATTTGCAAAACGGAGTCGTCGTCCCGAATCCCGTTCTTGCGCCGCCATTCGGAAACCGCTTCGTCAAAATTGTTCTTTTCTTCGTTCACAGAAGTGAGTCGCCGGATTTCGTTTCCCTTTTCGGCTTTTGAATTTTCGGCGGCGGCGGCAGCAACATCCCACGCACAGATTCCAGTTGGTCATAAAACAGGTGCTGCCAGTTTAGCAGTCGTTGCCGGTTGAAGAAATCGAAGGCGGGATTATTGATGCCAGCGGAAACGGTCAGGTCATGCCGGTTCAAATCGGCCACGATCCAATCGTAAAGTTTCGGCATGATGATTTCTTTGGCGTCCAGTTCCTCCATCAGTCGTGTCCGTGTGGCGCTGCGCTCGTAGTTGGCGAACCGTTCCGACAACGCCTCATTTTTGACAACCAGGTATCGGGCATTGTGGTTGAGCCGGTCGGTGATGTTGCGAATCTGCTCCAAGCTGTCGGTTTCGTGGTTCACCGGCATGATGAGATTCAACGATGCGTCAAGCTGTTTGAACAAATCGAAGATTCGCACCTCGTCGAAATAATCGAGAAAGATGTCGGTCGAGGCCGCGCGACAGTCCATAACAACCAAATCTGTTTTGCCGAGCGTGGCAAAAACCGAATCAATTTCAGTCGGGTCTTCGATGTCCAGAAACAGGGCTTCAGGATGAAAACGCTTCAGGGTCGAATTTTCATTGTCGGTGTCAACGGCAATGTGGCCGATGTCGTTGTCTTTGAGGAACTGGACAAAATTGACGGCAAAGAAACTTTTGCCGACGCCGCCCTTGCCGTTGATGACGGCATTGAATTGTTTTTGCATATTTTTTAGTTATAGGTTTTTTGAATCCGCGATGCGCGGGCCTCGTTTTCGCCGCAACCACGGACCGGGAAAACGCTCCCGCTGTTCCCGCAAAGTTGTTTGGATGGTTTCAGGCGATGGTTGAACCGGCGAAATTTTGAATGGTGATATTTCCTTTGCGCCCGCGATGCTCTGGCGGACAGGTTTTTGGCCGATCACTTGCCGGCAAAAGCGATGCACGGTGTCTTTGGAGACAACGACTTTTACATCCTCCAAAAGCAAACGGATGTCGTCGTAGGACGCCCGCCTTGCCAACAGTCCTTCAATCTGGGTTTTGAACGGAAGCAGCAATGCGAGTTTGCGCGGTAGTTTGGTCGGGTAGCCGCTGGCAAGCTCCTTGAAACGAGTCTGAATGTCGTCGGATGAACTGTTATCGTCCATAATATTTCGGATAAAAATCGGATAATATTCGGACAGATATCGGACGGAATTCGGACGAATATCCGCCAGCTTTCAAATAATTTTCGGACGCAAAACCACTAACGAATGTTAGGAGTAAGGCGTGCGGTGAAAAAAGGCGGTTTAGCATTGCTCTCATGCCTCCATCTAAACCGATTTCTGGCAATCAGGTTGTTATGATTTCATAACAACTTTAATGGCTGGGATGAGCTAAAAAGTGGACGTGCTGTCCACCAAAACACAATGCAACCTGAACAATGCGGAAAAATACTTCAAAGAGCATCTGCAACTCGGCGATTATTACAGTCAGGAGAATGTCGTGTCTGGCGAATGGGTGGGTATCGGTGCTGAAACGCTTGGACTCACAGGCAAGGTGAACGAGGATCAATTTCTCAAACTCTGCCACAATCAAAATCCACAGACCGGCGAATTACTGACGCAAAGGATGAAAACCACCCGGTGGGACACCGACAAAATGGCAGAGGTTGCCAATCGCCGGATTTTCTACGACTTCACTTTTTCACCGCCAAAATCGGTTTCGATTCAAGCATTGATTGCCGATGACAAGCGGCTTTTGGAATCACACAGTCGCGCGGTGCGGATTGCCGTCAATGAATTACAGCACTTTGCCGGAACACGAATCCGTCAAGGGCTGAATATGTCGGAACGGCTTACTGGGAACGTCGTCTGCGCGACGTTCCGCCATGACACTTCCCGCGCGCTTGACCCGCACCTGCACACGCATTGCGTCATGTTTAATGCCACGTTTGATGCTACCGAGCAGCGTTGGAAAGCACTTTCAAATTACGAAATGCTGCAAGCGCGGAAATACGCGGAGAATGTTTATTACCACGAACTCGCCCGCGACCTGCGGCAATTCGGCTATGAGATTGAAAATAAACCGCGCGGCGATTTTGAAATCAAGGGCGTCTCTCCTGAACTGTGGTCACGCTTCTCCAAACGTCATAACGAAATTGATGCCAGCATCGAGAAGCTGCTGAAAGAAAAACCGGAACTGGCGAAGGGCAATCTGAAGGAACTGCGCTCGCAAATCGCGCAAGCGGAACGCAGCCGGAAAATTGAGGGAATCGCGCTGCCCGAACTTCAACGCTTGTGGGACAGCCAGCTTACCAAAACAGAACGGCAGTCCTTGCAGAAGCTGGCTCATCAATCAAAGGCGGCGATTCAATCGCCGTCGCTTACTGCGCAAGCCGCAGTCCAATGGGCGGAAGAACATTTGTTCGACCGCCATTCGGTCGTTCGCGAACACGAAATCTGGAGCGCAGCTTTGGAGCATGGGCGCGGGTCGGAATTGACGACTCAAGACATCAAAGCGGCAGGGCGGGAACGTGATTACATCCATAACGAACACGCGCCGTCAAAAATCACGACGCGAGAGATTTTAAGCCGCGAATGGGAAATCGTCTGCTTGGCTCGCGATGGCCGTGGAAAATTTGCGGAGTTCAATCAGCGTCACAAGATTGCCGCCGAACTGATGCCGGATCAGCGCGCCGCCGCTGAAATGATTCTGGCATCACGCGATTTCGTGACGTTGTTCTGTGGCGGCGCGGGGACGGGGAAAAGCCACACACTGCGGGAAATTGGCAATGGCTTGAAGTCAGCCGGCCACGCTTCCTACGTCATCGCACCGCAGCGCCAGCAAGCCCTTGATTTGAAAAAGAGTTTTGCCGATACCCAAACCGTTTCTGAATTTCTGACAAAGCGGCAGATGATGCCTGGTGCGGTGGTGATTGTGGATGAAGCCGGACAAATCGGCGGAAAGCAGATGCACGACCTTTTGAGCTTCGTGAAAGCGAATGATGGCCGTGTCATTCTTTCCGGCGACACGCGCCAGCACGGGGCGGTCGAAGCCTCGGATGCACTGCGCGCGATTGAGCGGTATGCCGGTCTGGAAGCAGCGCGGTTGACCAAGATTCGGCGGCAAAACCCAAAGGCGGGCGAAACGAAGTCCGAACGGAAGCGCATCAAGCAATACCGCGCGGCGGTTCACAAGGCGCAGTCCGGCCAATATGCCGAATCATTCGACCGTTTGGACCGGCTCGGCGCAATTGTCGAATGTCGCACAATTGACGAGCAACGCGAGCGGTTGGTCGCGGATTATTTGACGTTGGTGGAAAAGAAAAAATCCACCGTGATTGTTTCACAGACTTGGGGCGAGATTCACGAAATCAATGAGCGGATTCGGATTGGATTAAGAAGGGTAGGGCTGATTGACAAAGCCGATGCGACGGTGACGGCGCATGAGCGGCTGGATTTGACGGATGCCCAAAAGCGCGACAAGCGGTTTTATCCGGCCAACGCGGTGATTGTGTTCAACCGCGAGACAAAAGATTTTGCCAAAGGCGAAATCGGCACGTTGCTGAAAGCAACGCCAACGCATTTGCTGGTCAAGGCGGAAAACAGAGTTCAGAAAGTTCCTTTCAAGTTGTTAAGCCGGCTCACCGTTTGCCAGCCGGTCGAAATGATGCTCGCCAAAGGCGATCAATTGCAACTCAAGGCCAATGCGCCGTCGCTTGACGGCAAAGAATTGATTAACGGCGAATTGGTGACGGTCAAAGCCGTCAATTCAAACGGGCGTATCGAACTGAAGGACGGGCGAATCCTGCCGGAAAACTATCGTGAGTTTGTGCGCGGTTACGCGATTACGTCCTACGGCTCGCAAGGCAAAACCGTCGAACACGTTTTGTTTTCCGATTCGTCGGTGAAGGCGGCAACGAATAATCAGCAATGGCTGGTCACGATTTCGCGGGGAACGCGGTCGGTCAAAATCTTCACCCAGGACAAAGCGCAGTTGCGCGAGAATGTTGGTCGCTTGGGCGACCGCGAACTGGCGATTGAGTTTGCGAAGCAGGAATCGGCGCAAGCGCAGCGTGTGCCGCCGCCGGTTCGCAAATACATTGCCGGACTGATTCAAAGCCGCCGTTCGGAAACGATTCAACGAAAGATTGAGAACATTGATTTATGGAAACACAAGCAAACCCCTCGAATGACGCCGCAACGGACGCACGGACCAAGAATCTGACGTGCTGGCGCACGGCCACAAGTCCGCAATGTTTGCGGGTGGAAACCGTTAATGAGGTTCACTTGTTTCCCTACGGCTATTTTCAGCACGCAAAATTTATCCGGCAAAACGGCAAGGACGTTGTGCAAATCCAGTTCCAAGACCGAATCGTCATGGTCAAAGGAAAAGGTTTAGAACCGTTGTGCGATGCGTTGGAACGGCTCGCCGTGGAACGGATCAGAGTGCGTCCAGAAAAATATGAAAACGTCACAAAAAGCGAAGGCGTCGTTAACGAAATTGAAATAACCGAAGGCCAGCAAAAAGTTCTCACGCCAGATGCTTGAAAAGCTTTACTGAATTGTTACCGCTGCAAGCAGTGTAAAACTGTCTCCATAGCTCAAATGGATTTAGCGAATTGAAACTGCAATGCACAAGTTGGAATTGTCATTCCTCACATCGTTACCGGCGAATCATTCTTTGGCGGCAATTCATCCGACGCCTTCACCATTTCTTCCAGCAACCTTTTGAAATCTTTCAAACCAGGAGCAGGAATGATGATGGTATCGCGACGTCCGCCGGCGTCTTCAGTGATGCGCAAGAACCGACCGCGCGGATTTTCTTTGAGCGTGAAGACAAACGCCTTGCGCTCAATTTGAATTTCTTCGCTTTTCAGCGTGTCCTCTTGAACCGGTGGTTTGGCCGACTGGCCGTAAGGCCGGCGAGCGAAAGGCGATGGTCGTTCGTTTGAGATCATAAAATTCGCGCATTATTTCCGATGCACACACTAGCATGACAAATCTCGGTCATATTTTCAATCTCCCAAAATTATTTCAAATATGCACAGATGGTAAAACCTGGCGACCTTTTGCCTCTGGTTGCTTCGGCCTGCGGTTCGGCGAATGGGAAAGTGAAGTGCAGGCGCAGAGACGGCCGGAACGGAGCCGGAGCGAAACGACCATCGCCGCAGGCGGAAGCACGCCGATCATTCGGCATTGTGCGGATGCCGCTCGTGACGAGCGCGCGGTTTGCGAAGGGGAGCGGGCATGGTCGAGTGGGAGACAGGGCTGACCAGCAGCCCGCGCACCGAAGCAAACCGCGCGTTGGTCACGGCGGGTCTAATATGGAAGACCTGGATAAGCCCTCAACTGACTATCATCCGATTATTTTGACGAAATCCGTCAATTTATTCCCGGTATAGAAGTTTATCCATTTGCCGGTCGCGTCCAAATAGGCCAGACACCTGTATTCCTTGCACTGAACCCATACCAAGTCCACAGGAGTTTGAACCTGCCCGCTGATTTGGCCGTTTTTCGTGAGTGATTGGACTCCGATTTTCATTGGAACGGCGACACGTTAGCACGCTTGCCTCGTCCATGCCAGCGGCAACATTTAATCGCGGGCGGCGGAGACAGTGGCATACTTTATTATTGGCAGAATTGATGAATGTGAGTTGCCTCAAGTGCAGCAAACCGATGCGGCTGTTGCGGGCGTTCTGACCAGTGAAAATGAAACCGGGCTTTGATTCGGTACAGCATCCGCCTACAATCGTTTTGTCGTTGGCATTTGAAGAAGCGCAGCAGACACGCTTGGATGACGGGTTGCCAGCGATCCCCCAGTTGCCCGCCGTCCCCTTCTGAGCGCCGAGGTGGCCGGCGTATTGTCTGTCGCCACCATTTCACTTTGCTGCAATACAGTCTTGGCAAAAAATCGGGAGCGAGTATTCTATTCAAAATTTGTGCTCCCGTAGCTCAAATGGATAGAGCAGCGGATTTCTAATCCGCGTATCCCGGTTCGATTCCGGGCGGGAGCGCCACTCACCTCAAATTCCACAGAGCGTTTCTATACTTTTTTCTATACTGAAGGCTGCTTTTTAGGCAAATGCTTGTAAATGACTGCAAAAGCTGAAACCTCATAAAACCATTATGAACATTGCAGATTTTACGATTGATAATCCGAATCAACGATAGCAAAAAGCGCGTTTTTTATTTAGAAGGCAGATGCTCTATCCAACTGAGCTACGGGCGCAGCCAGAAAGACATTAGCGGCGGTTTGTGGCCCGCGCAAGCGCAGTTGTCCGGCAAACCAGCAGCTTTTACCGGCTGCAACGTTTGATTGAAAAAGGCGCCGGCTTTTCGCAAACTGATGGCGTGAAACCGGGAAGATTCATCGTGCTCCTGCTGGCGGCGACGTTGTGGGCGGGTTGCGAAAAACCCGCCGCCGTGGCACCGGCGCCGTCCATTGACGATCTGCTGCCCAAACAGGCCCAACCGAAGTTGCAGACGATGAAAATCTATCTGGGCGCGGAACAATTGGACGCCGAGCTGGCGCTCAACGACCAGCAACGAATGACCGGCATGATGTTCCGCACGAACATACTTGAAACCGACGCGATGTTGTTTGTTTTTCCCGGGCCGTTTCAGGCCAGGTTCTGGATGAAAAACTGTCCGGAATCGATCGCCGCCGCCTACATCAGCCCCGACGGCGTCATCGCCGAAATCCATCACCTCGAAAAGAACGACACCAATGCCGTCGTCGCTGCGACGGACAACATCCAATACGTTTTGGAAACCAAGGACGGCTGGTTCACGCGGCACAACATCAGCCCCGGCACCGTCATCCGCACCGAAAAAGGCTCGTTGTCGGAGACATTTCTTCAAAAATAACCGGCTAGACCAAACTCACCGTTTTGCCGGTGCGGACGGATTCGTAGATGGCCATCATGATTTTAATGTCGCGCAGACCTTCCTCGCCGGGCACTTTGGTAGGCTCGTTGTTGATGATGCATTGCGCAAAGTTGTCCATCTCGGCGGCAAACTGGTAATATTGCCCAAGCGCGTCCACCTCGGGATACCGGATTTCCTGGCCATCACTGCGTCGACCGCGGTTGCCGCTGTAGTTAAAGGCCGGATACAATTCGAACCAGCCCTTGTCCGCCTTGGCGGTGTAACGGCCGAAGGGCTTGGAATTGTAACTCGTGCTGCAATAGGCGACCACTCCGCTCGGAAATTTGGCCAACCAGACGACCGTTTCATCCACTTCTTTGAATTTCACCGGGTCAGTCTTGGTTTCGATCCCGGAAACGAGGATGGGTTCCTCGCCGGTGATGAACCGGGTGGCTTGCAACGCGTAAATGCCCACGTCCATGAGGCTGCCGCCGCCGGACAGGGCTTTGTGAAACCGCCACGCGTCGGGAGACTGGTCGAGGTGGATGTCGAAACAGGCATCGATGATCCGCAGTTCGCCAAAAGTTTTTTCCCGCGCCAGCCGGATGCACTCGAGGTTGTGCGGGTCGAACCGGCAGCGATAGCCGATGGCGAGCTGGCGGCCGGCCTTTTTGCAGGCGTCAATCATCTGCTGGCATTTTTCCGGCGACACTTCCATCGGCTTTTCGCACAGCACGTGTTTGCCGGCGTTGGCCGCCTTGATGGTGTACTCGGCGTGAAGCGCATTGGGCGTGACGACGTAAACGATGTCAACGTCCGGATTGTCGGCCATTTTCTCCATTGTGTCGTAGTTATAAATGCTCCGGTCGGGGATGTTGTATTGCGCCTTCCACTTTTCGGCCTTGGCGGGCGTGCCGGTGACGATGCCGGCGAGGCGGCAATATTTCGTCTTCTGCAAGGCGGGCGCGATCTGGTTGGTGCTGAGGTTGCCGAGGCCGACCAGGGCCACGCCGAGTTTTTTATCCGGCCCGGCGGCGAAGGCTCGCGGAGTTAAAGCTCCGGCAAAGGGCACGGCCGCAGCGGCGATGGCGGTGGTTTTGATGAAATCACGGCGGGTCTGGCATTTTGCGTTCATGGTTTCCAAGCTTATTGGCGGCAGTGTTGCCAGTGCAATCCCGGAATCGTGGAATCAAGTGAGATTAATCAGTTGATTCCGTTCTTCTTTGTGTCTTTGCGTTTTTGCTGTTAATTTCCGGCCATGAATCGGGTCAAATCGGACCAGTTTTTTGCCAAGGCGTTGAAATATATTCCCGGCGGCGTGAACTCGCCCGTGCGCGCATTCCGCGCCGTCGGCGGCCAGCCGTTTTTCGTCAACCGCGCCAAAGGCGCGCACGTTTGGGACGTGGACGGCAACAAACTGATTGATTATGTCTGCACCTGGGGCCCGGCCATCCTCGGCCATGCGCATCCCAAAATCATCGCCGCCATCAAGGCCGCCGCCGACCACGGCACCAGCTTCGGCATTCCGAACCCGTTTGAAGTCACGATGGCGAAACTCATCTGCGAATTGGTGCCCGGCGTGCAAAAGGTGCGCCTGTGCAATTCGGGAACGGAAGCCTGCATGAGCGCGATTCGGCTGGCGCGCGGATTTGTGAAGCGCGATAAAATCATCAAGTTCGACGGGTGCTATCACGGCCACGCGGATTCATTGCTCGTCAAGGCCGGTTCCGGCGCGCTCACGTTTGGTCATCCGGACAGCGCCGGGGTGCCCGCCGCGTTCACCCAGCATACCATCGTTCTACCATTCAACGACACCGCCGCGGTCAACACCGCGTTCGCCGCGAACAAAAATGAAATCGCCGGCATCATCGTCGAGCCGGTGCCGGGCAATGCGGGATTGTATCTGCCGAAGCCGGGCTACCTGGAATTTTTAAGCGAAGTGACCAAGGCGAGCGGTGCGCTGCTGATTTTTGACGAGGTGATGACCGGCTTCCGGCTCGCGCCCGGCGGTGCGCAGGAACGGTTCGGCATCAAACCGGATTTGACCTGCCTCGGCAAAATCATCGGCGGCGGGCTGCCCGTCGGCGCGTTCGGGGGACGGGCGGAAATCATGGATTTGCTCGCACCGCTGGGGCCGGTTTACCAGGCCGGCACATTGAGCGGCAATCCGCTGGCGATGGCGGCAGGCATTGCAGCGCTGGAGGAGTTATCGGCAGGGTACGGTGTCCCCACCGCGCCGCGGCGGGCTGTCCCCAGCCCGCCCTACCAACGGCTTGAAGAACTGGGCGGGCAGCTCGAAGCCGGGATGAAGGATGCCGCAAAGTCGGCGAAGGTGCCCGTGACGTTCAATCGCTGCGGCTCAATGTTCTGTGCCTATTTCACCGGCCAGCCGGTCTGGAGTCTCGCCGACGCGATGAAGAGTGACCGCGAGCGGTTCAAAAAGTATTTCCACAGGATGCTGGCCGAGGGTGTTTACCTCGCCCCATCGCAATTCGAGGCGGGTTTTATTTCCACGGCGCACAGTAAAACGGATGTTGAAAAGACGGTCAGCGCAGCGACGAAAGTGTTGCGCGGATTGTAACTTCTTGTTAGGATGCGCGTCTGACAGATAGTGAACCGCGTCCTCATGGCGCGGCAACATTTATAAACACATCACGACAAAGAATTATGAAAGCAAATAAAACAATGTTAATCGCGGCATTGGCCGTGGGCTGTTTGCTCGTGTGGAGTCCGGCCTTGCGCGCGGCTGACACCAACCAGCCGCCTTCCACGCCACCCACCGGTGTTCCCCCGGCTGGCCGGCCACCTGGCGGCGGTTTTGAGCGCATGGCGGAACAACTCAACCTGACTGCCGACCAGAAACCGAAGGTACAAGCCATCGAGGCATCGCGTAGGCAGAAAATGCTCGCTTTAAGCAAAGACACCAGCCTGTCGCAGGAAGACCGGCAGGCCAAACGCAAAATTGTCGTGGAAGAAACGGTCCAGCAGATGAAAGCCGTCCTTACGCCGGAGCAATTTGATAAGTGGCAAAAAACATCTCCCATGGGACCGGGACCACGCCGGTTTCGTCCTGACGCCCCGCCTCCGGGTAACGAAAAAGCCGGCAGCACGAATGCACCCGTTGCTCCACCGAAACCATAATCTGTGGGGTGACATGGTTGTATGATTGATATCGGGACGGTTTCGCGCCGTCCCTTTTTGTTTTTGTTGGCAAAGGCAGTGAGTGTTTCGCAGTGGCGGTCTGAAACCGCCGGGCAAACGGCTACGCTCGCCCTTTGCCGGCCGAACATGTGGAAACTTGTTTACTTCGCCACCCGACAAAATATATTGGCACACTGTTGCCGACGTGGCGGAACTGGCAGACGCGCCAGACTCAAAATCTGGTACTCGTGAGAGTGTGTGGGTTCGACCCCCTCCGTCGGCACCATCCTGCAATTTTCTTTGGGTCTTTGAAAAAATGACCAACCCCATCCATTGGCCGCTTTGGCCACTTTATCGTAGCCAAAACGGGGCGGCCAATTTATCGTCGCAGTCACAGCATGGCCTTCAAGCATTTTGTTAAACAAACGCAAGGCGTCGAATTGCTCCAGCGTTCGCTCGCCCGCGGGCGGCTCGGCCACGCCTACCTGTTCGCCGGGGATAAGCTCGAAGAGTTGGAATCGCTCGCCCGCACGCTCGCCAAAACGTTGAACTGCCAGAAACCTGTCAAAACCGCCGGAGTGGCGTCCGATTGCTGCGACGCCTGTTTGAGCTGCCGGAAAATTGACCACGATGCCCATGCCGACGTGCATTGGGCGCGGCCGGAGTCCAAATCGCGCATCGTCACCGTCGAGCAAACACGCGAGTTGATGCGCGAAATCCAGCTCAAACCCACCGAAGCCGAATACAAGGTGGCAATCATCGCTGGGGCGGACCGGCTGAATGCCCAGGCCGCAAATGCCTTCTTGAAAACGCTGGAAGAACCGCCCGGCAAGTCGGTGCTGATTTTGCTTTCGACCGAGCCGCAACGGATTTTGGAAACGATTTTGTCGCGCTGTCTGCGCCTGAATTTTTTCGGCGAAGGCACCCGGCCGTTTGATCCGGCGCAAATGGAATGGCTCGCGCATTTTGACACGCTGGCGGTTAATGAGCAAAAAAGCCTGCTGGGCCGCTACCGGTTGCTCGACGCGTTGCTGCAAAGGCTCGGCGAAATCCGGGTGCGCGTGGATGAGACCCTGACCGCGCGCTCGCCGTTGCAACAGCACGATGAAATCGAAAAAGACCTGCGCGAAAAGTGGGAGGACGAACTGGCTGCAGCCATCGAAGCGGAATATCGCCGCCAGCGGGCGGAGGCGCTTTTGCTCGTGCAATGGTGGTTGCGCGACGTGTGGCTGCGCACGCTCGCCGCCGGCGTAAGCCTGCTGAAATTTCCTGAAAGTTCCGGTGCGGAAGCCGTCGCCCGGCGCATTACGCCACGGCAGGCTTTGGAAAATTTGCACACCTTGGAACAAACCCAGCGGTTGTTGCACACCAACGTACAGGAGGCGCTGGCGCTGGAAGCAAGCCTGCTCAAACTTCATTTTTAACGGTTGCGAACGAAATCTCGCAATGAAGTCTGAACAAAAAATCCCCGGAACCGGGTTTTACGCGCTCGTATTCGGATTGTTTCTCGGTCTGGCGATTTTGAAGTTTGGAAATCCGGCCATCCTCGACCAAAAAATCACGCCGCCGGTTTCGCCTTCCGAATTTTGGGCGGACGCGTGGCCCCCGCGTTGGGGCAGCTGGATTCTGTTGCCGCTGGCGCTGATGGGCGCGGCGCTTGCATTCACAAGCAAACCACGCTGGCCGGGAACGCGCTGGCTCTGGTTGCTGCCGTTGCTGTGGTTCGGCTGGCAGCTTCTTTCAGCCACGCAAACGGAGTATCGGAATCTCGCCGCGACCACGCTTTGCCAGTTTGCCGGATGTCTCGCCTGCTATTTCATCGGCGCATTGGTTTTGGGACGCGAGCGCGCATGGCAGTGGCTGCTCATCGGAGTACTGGCGGCGTTTGCCTTTTGCCTCGTTCGGGGAATCGACCAGCGGCTTTTTGAGTTTCCGGCGAGCCGCCAGTTGTTGCTGGAAGGCGAACGCACAGGCTGGACCAACATTCCGCCGGTCGTCCTGCTGGAAATGAAGCGTGATAAGGCGGTCATCAACACCAATGGCGTGGATGTGCCTAATCCGGCCATCCTTGCCAAGTTTGCCAATGGGCGAGTCATGGGCACGTTGGTTTATCCCAACGCCCTGGCGGGCTTGATTCTGCTGTTACTGCCAGTATCGCTCGTCCTGGCGTTTAACAGTACAAAACGACTGCGACCACCCATTCGCACAGGGGTCATCGCGCTGACCGTTTTTCTTGGCGGTTCAGCGTTTTTTTGGACCGGCTCGAAGCTGGGCTGGCTGATTGCGCTGGCGCTCGGAGACGCATGTTTATTTCGTTTGCAGTGGCCGATGCGATTGAAACTGGCGACCTTGACGGGCATTTTGCTAATCGGACTGGGAATTTTTACGGTTCGATTTCACAGTTACTTTGCCGCCGGCGCAACCAGTGTCGGCGCGCGGTTTGATTACTGGCGCGCGGCGGTGGAAACCACATTCAAGCATCCGCTGCTGGGAACAGGCCCGGGCACTTTTCAACGGCCTTACGCACAGCTCAAGTCGCCCAACGCCGAAATGGCCCGCCTGGCGCATAATGACTACCTCGAACAATTTTCGGATTCGGGCATTATCGGCGGAACGCTTTATGGAGCCTGGATTGTGTTTTCACTGTTGACGATCGGGCGGTGCGTCTGGCGGTCTGCCGACTTGGTAAGCTTCGCCATTTTTCTGGGAGTATTTGCCTGGTTTATCCAGGGGTTTGGTGAGTTTGGCCTCTACGTTCCGGCACTGGCCTGGACAGCCTTCACCTTATTTGGCTTTTTGCTCGCTGTGACCGGAAATCAAATCGACAAGCATCCGATGACCGGTTATTCTGCCGACCGCACATGAAAATTCTCTTTCTCAACGGGCCGAATCTGAATTTGTTGGGACAGCGCGAGCCTGAAGTCTATGGCCGCGTGACTTTGGCTGACATCGAGGCAAAAGTGCGTGAACGTGCGGCTCAGTTGAAGGTGGGTGTTGAGTTCCGGCAATCCAATCTGGAAGGCGAGTTGGTTGACTGGATTCAACAGGCAAAGGGGAAATTTGATGTGATTGTTATCAATGCCGCTGCTTACACCCACACCAGCATTGCGCTCAGGGATGCGATTGCGGCGGTAGCAATTCCGACCATTGAGATTCATCTCTCAAACGTCCATGCGAGAGAAAAATTCAGGCACAAATCGCTGATTGCGCCGGTTTGCTGCGGCCAAATCACCGGCTTTGGCCATAAATCTTATATTTTAGCTTTGGAAGCATCCGTTGACGTTAACGTTGACAGAAAGCGGCCTTAAACTGTGTTTTGTTGGCAATTTTATCGTTTTTTATTTGGTTTAAACTTTTTTATTTTACGGCTTGACGATTATCGTTCAAATGATTAGAATTTAATCCAAGTTAATAATGATTCTAGCAGAGTCTAATTTTGACTGTTTTTTTTGGTTGTTTTGATTTAAAATACTGCAATCCGAGTTTACTTTAACGACAACGTGCCGTGGATATAAAAGATATTAAAGCCATAATTGACCTGATGAAAAAAAACTCCATAACGGAGTTTGAACTCGAGCGTCAGGATTCAAAAATCAGGCTGAAGCGCGGCTCGAATGGCGGCGCACCCATTGTTCAGTATGATGAACCAATGATGACTGCTGGTGCAGTTCCAGTTTTGCCGGCGGTTGCTGTTGCATCACCACCGGCAGCAGCGGCGCCAGTTCCACCCACCGGCGAAGTTGAGGTCAAATCACCGATGATCGGCACTTTTTACCGCGCGCCATCCCCTGAGGCCGCGAGCTACGTTGAAATTGGCACTGAAATTAACCCTGAATCCGTTGTATGCATCATCGAAGCGATGAAAGTGATGAATGAGATCAAAGCTGAAGTCAAAGGCGTCATCACGCAGGTTCTGGTGGAAAACGCCAAACCGGTCGAATTCGGCCAGCCGTTGTTCAAAGTGCGGCCAGCCTGACTTCGGTGACGGAAACATTCGTTAATCCTGTTTGCTTTCACTGAAAGCTCATGTTTGAAAAAATTCTGGTCGCCAATCGCGGCGAGATAGCCGTTCGGATCATCCGCGCTTGCAAAGAGTTGAACGTCCGCACCGTTGCTGTTTATTCGGAGGCAGATGCCAATTCAATGCACGTTCAACTGGCTGACGAGGCCATTTGCATCGGCAAGGCTCCGGCAGCGGACAGTTATCTGCGCATTGACCGCATCATCAGCGCGGCGGAAGTCACGGACGTGGACGCGATTCACCCGGGCTACGGTTTTCTTTCAGAAAACGCACATTTCGCCGAGGTTTGCGAGAGCTGCAACATTCGTTTCATCGGCCCCAGCCCGCGCGCGATGCAGGCGCTGGCGGATAAAGCGGTCAGCCGGGCGCTGGCCAAGAAAGCCGGCGTGGCCATCCCCCCAGGGTCGGACGGCGTCGTTGAAAAAGAACCGGACGCCTTGGCCATCGCCAAACACCTCGGTTATCCGGTGATGATCAAAGCCATTGCCGGCGGCGGCGGACGCGGGATGCGTGTGGCGCATAATGACATTTCGCTCGTGAAAGGTTATCATACGGCGCGAAACGAAGCGGAAAAGGCGTTTGGCAATTCCGGGGTCTATATTGAGAAATACATCGAGAATCCGCATCATATCGAAATTCAGATTCTCGGTGACCAAAAGGGCCGCATTATTCATCTGGGCGAACGCGATTGTTCCGTTCAGCGCCGCAACCAAAAACTTATTGAAGAAGCGCCGTCGCCATTGCTCGAGTATAAATTCCGCAAATTGCGTGACAAAATCGGCAAGGCCGCCGTGAAAATCGCTGAGGCCGCGCACTATACCAACGCCGGCACCGTCGAATTCATCGTGGACAATCACGGCAATTTTTATTTCCTCGAAGTCAACAAGCGGATTCAAGTCGAGCACCCGGTCACGGAGGAAGTCACCGGCATTGACCTCGTGCGCTATCAAATCCTGCTGGCGATGGGCGAGCCGCTGCAACATTCGCAAAGCGACATTCAAATCAAAGGGCACGCCATCGAATGTCGCATCAATGCCGAAGACCCGTTTGATGAGTTCCGTCCCAGCCCGGGACGGATTGAGATGTATTTTCAACCCGGCGGCCGCGGCGTGCGCATGGACACACATGCTTACGCGGGTTACACGATCCCGTCAATGTATGACTCCATGATTGGCAAGCTTGTCACCACGGGCAAAGACCGGCGTGAGGCGATGGATCGCATGAACCGCGCACTCGCCGAATATATGATTACCGGCATTAAAACCACGGTGTCCTTCCAGCAAGCCATCATGCAGGATCCGAATTTCCGGCGTGGCGTTTATTCGACCGGTTTCGTCGAACAATTGCTCGGCGGCGCACGGCGTGAATTGATTGAGGAAAAGACTTGATGGCGGGTTGTATGCCGGCCGCTCTCCTTCCTGTTTTCCCAGAATTACATTTGACAGCCGCCGTCCGCCGTTTATCTTGAACCACTAAATACTATGGCTGACATTCCTTCGAACATACCAGGCGCACCCGCGGGCGCTGTGCCACCGGTAAAAAAAGAAACCGGCAAGGTGCAGCCCAAAAAAGAGACTGTACGAATTAATTTGCCGCCGAAACCATCCACGGCGCCGACCATCAAACTGCCGACGCTGCCGCCCGGCGGTCCCACTGGCGCTCCCAGCGCGGTGCCATTGTCAACCACCGCGGCAAAAGGTCCACCCGCACCTGCTGCTGCCGCGCCACGAACCGCTGCTGCCGCCGCTGCCGCACCTGTGGCTCAAACGCGTTCCGCTCCGGCGGTTCAAAGAGCGGCGCCTGCCGCCGCTCCCGCGATTGGCGCGCTTGACAATATTCTGGTCATCGCCGCGGTTGTGGCGGCATTGTTTGCCGCCGGCACGGTGGTTTGGATGTTCCTGATTCTCAAAAATGCCATCGGCTGAAACCGGTTTTGACCGCATTGTTTCTCGTGCCCGCAACCATTTCATTTGACGTATGGCTTCTCCCTTAATCGTCACGCTCACGCAGGAGAATTTTGCGCAGCAGGTTCTGCAATCGCCGGTGCCTGTGCTCGTTGATTTCTGGGCCGAGTGGTGCGGCCCGTGCAAGATGATCGCGCCGCTTCTCGACGAACTGGCCGATGAATACGATGGCAAGGTGAAAATCGGCAAAGTGAACATAGACGAACATCAGCCGCTCGCCGCCGAGTACGGCATCCGCGCCATTCCCACGCTGCTGCTTTTTAACAAGGGCGAAATCGCCGAGCAAATGGTTGGCGCCAAGAGCCGGCGCGATTTCAAGGCCAGTCTGGACCGCATCGCGGCCTGACCACTGCCGGTCCCGCGAGGCGGGATTATGCCGCTCATCCTCTCGCCCCGACAATTTGTGCAGCGGGCCGAGTTGTATCATCAATTCGGCCAACTCATGTCCGCCGGAGTTCCCATCATTCGCGCGCTGGAGCAAATCGAACGCCACCCGCCCGCCCCGGCCTACCGCAAGCCGTTGCAACGCCTGCTCAATGAAATCGCCAAAGGCGCGACGCTGGCCGAATCATTGCAGCGTCTCGACTGGCTGCCCGCGTTCGACCTGGCGTTGATTGGGGCCGGCGAACAGAGCGGACGGCTTGACGCCTGTTTCCGCATGCTTGCCGATTACTACAACGACCGCGCCCGGGTCATCCGGCAGGTGATTTCCCAGCTCATTTATCCCGTTGGGCTGGTTCACATGGCCGCCTTCATTTTTTTAATTGTGCTTCCGTTCGCCGCGTCGCAGTTCAACGCCAGTTTGCCCCTCCTGTTCGCCAAGGCCGCCCTCATCCTCGCACCGCTTTATGGCGCCGTTGCCCTGATGATTTACGCCACGCAAAGCAAACACGGTGAAAACTGGCGTGGCTGGGTCGAAACCTTTTTGCGCCTGGTCCCCATCCTGGGCAAGGCCCGCCATTACCTCGCCCTGTCCCGGCTCGCTGCGGCTCTTGAAGCGCTCATCAGCGCCGGGGTCAATATCTTTGAAGCCTGGGACCTGGCCGCCGCCGCCAGCGGTTCACCCGCCCTGCGCCGGGCGGTTGCCGCCTGGAAATCACGCATGGTTGCCGGTCAAATGCCCTCCGAAGCGGTCAGACTCTGCCCGCTCTTCCCGGGAACCTTCGCCAACCTTTACGCCAGCGGCGAGGTCAGCGGCAAACTGGATGATTCGCTCCGCCAAATCAGCCGGATGTACAACGAGGACGGCGCGCGCAAGCTGAATGCCTTCGCGACCTGGATGCCGCGGCTCGTTTACATGCTGGTCGCGTTGCTGATCGCTTACAAAATCGTCCAGTTCTGGGTCGGCATCTACGGTCCACACGGTGACCTTTCCAATATTCTGAAAGGATTTTAATTCCACTTTGTGCGCCGGCCTTTGCCCATTACTTTCGCCCCATGACCTTGACCGAATTGCTCGCAAACGAGGAACTTCGCCAGCGTGAGTTCCCCGTCGCCCACGACAAAATTTTCCTCGCGCACGCCGGCGTCTGCCCGTTGCCGCGTCGCGTCGCCGAAGCCGTTTCCGAATGCGCCAAACGCGGCACGCGGGGAGACCAGGAAGCCTTCGTCGTGCATCGCTTGAAAGATGCGCGCCAGCTCGGGGCGCGATTGTTGAACTGCCAGCCGGAGGAAGTCGCGCTCATCGGGCCGACTTCACTCGCGTTGAGCTTTGTCGCCGCCGGGCTGAGTTTTCGCAAGGGCGACAACATCCTCATTTATCACGACGATTACCCGTCGAACGTTTATCCGTGGATGGCACTGGCCGAACGCGGCGTCGAAGTGCGTCTGTTGAACACCCGTGGCCTCGGCATCATCCGCCCGCAGGACGTGATGGGGCAGGTGGATGAAAACACCCGGCTCGTCGCGCTCGCGTCCTGCCACTTCGTCAGCGGCTATCGCATTGATTATCAGACCATCGGGAAATTTTTGCGCGGCCGCGGAATCCTGTTTTGTCTCGATGCGATTCAAACGCTCGGCGCGTTTCCGACGACGGTCGGGCACGTGGATTTTCTCGCCGCCGACGCGCACAAATGGCTGCTCGGCCCCTGTGGCGCGGGCCTGCTTTATGTCCGGCGCGAGTTGCAGGAAAAACTGAACCCACCGGTTTACGGCTGGCACAACGTGCGTTGCCCGAATTTCGTCGCGCAGGAACAAATTATTTTTCGCAACGGTGCGGCGAAATACGAAGCCGGCACGCACAATCTGCTCGGCTTGGTCGGTTTGATCGCCGCCCTGGAATTCGTGGTGGAAATTGGCGTCGAAAATATTGCGGCCGAACTGCTGCGCAAACGCGCGTGCCTCGTTCCAGCTTTGCAGGCGAAAGGTTTTACGGTTTTGAATGCGGATGCGAGAACCGAAAACGCGGGCAGCATCATTTCCTTTCACCAATCCGGCCCCAGCCGCGACGAAGCGGCTTCAGCCGCGAAGGCGGGCAAAGACCTCACGGCGTTGCACAAAAAATTGACGGACGCCGGTGTCGTGGCGTCATTGCGCACGGACCGCAAAGGGCAAAACTACATCCGTTTCTCGCCGCATTTTTACAACACCGACGCGGAGTTGCAACGCGCGCTGGAATTGCTGTAGCCGCAGCCGATTTCCCCCTTCTGGGAGCGCTGGCCTGTCGGGCCGAAGCTTCAGGGCGGAGGTTGACGCCCCGCCGGCCAGCAGCATTGCGAAGGACAATCCACCCGCCGACGGGACATCAACGACGAGGAGTTGGACAAGTTACCGGCGCCGGCTGGATACATTCTGGCGAATCATTTCGAGCATTCTTCATCGGCTTGGACCCACGGCGACAAAACTATTTCCAGTCATATTATTTGGTCAGGCCCTGGCATCGGCGTGAAATGTAAAAATACCATATCAATGTGTGACAGCATCACACTTTGCGCTTGACAGCCGGGGCGCAATGTGTGAATATTTCACACATATCCATGACTTCCCTGAGTCAAAACGAACTGGAGGCGCTTCGCATCCTTTGGGAACGGGGTGAATTGAAGCCGGCGGAGATTCAAGCGCATTTCTCGTGGCCGATTGAAAACGCCACCTTGCGCTCAGTTCTGGTCAATCTGGTCGGGAAGCGGCACATCACCCGACGGCGGCAGGGGAAGGCGTTTTTTTATGCAGCCCGGGTTCCCAAAGCCACATTGCTTCAGACCATGATCCAAACATTGGCGCGGGTCTTTGCCGGCGGCTCCCATCAGGAATTGGTTGTTCAATTGATGGAAACATCCGACATCAAACCGGCGGACCTCAAACTGATCCGCCAAACCGCCGACGGGTTGTCATCCAAAAAAGCAAAAAGGAAATCAAAATGAATCTACCTCTGCTGTTTGCCTCACCGGGATTTGCAATCCTGTTCAAATGGACCTGCCTGCTTGCACTGGGTTGGATGGCCCATTGGGTGTTGCGTCGCCGTCATGCCCGCTGGCGGTTGATTCTCTGGCGCGGCATTCTATGCTTCGGCCTCGCCTTGCCGCTGCTGCATTTTTTCCAGGTCCCCGGGCTCAAGATTCCAGTTGCCAGTGATGCTGCTTCCACAACCGAGTTTGCCGGCTCACTTTCGCCGGCCACCGCCATCAATCCAATCCCGCCCGCATCATTAGTGGCGCGGCCAGTTCGCACACCGGTTGCGACCGGCCCGGCATCCAGCAGCATAAATTCTCTCAAACCTCCAACCCTATCAAAGTCAGTCTCATGGGAAGGCATTCTCATCATGATCTGGGCAGTGGGCTGCGTCGGTGGAGCCATCCGGCTTGTCCGGCTACAGCTTCAGCTTTCCCATTTGCGAAAAACCTGCCACCCGGCTCCAGCCCTTCAGCAACTGGCAAGACAAATTCAGAACCGCCTCAATGTCCGGCGGGAGGTGGATGTTCAAATTTCAGATGCGGTCACTTCTCCATTCGTTTGCGGCCTGTTGAAATCGGCCATCATCCTGCCGCGAACGCTGGCGCAACATCTTTCGCCGGGCGAAGTATCTGCGCTCTTGAGCCATGAAATGGCGCACTTGCGCCGGCACGACCTGGCCTGGTGCGTGGCTTGGCGGTGGACGAAGGCCGTCTGTTGGTTTCATCCGCTCGTGTGGCAGGTTCCTGCCGCCCACAACCTCGCTTGTGAACAGGAGGCCGACCGCGTCGCATCAGGGCAATTGGCGGATCAAGATTCCTATGCC
This sequence comes from uncultured Verrucomicrobiae bacterium, assembly GCA_963744965.1. Lineage (GTDB taxonomy): Bacteria > Verrucomicrobiota > Verrucomicrobiia > Limisphaerales > UBA11358 > UBA11358. The sequence continues at coordinate 187,930 of CAVUVT010000002.1, read as the reverse complement.
CGGATGTTGGCCCGGCTCGCGCTGCGGGTGCTGGCGTTGCCCGCCGTGGAGACGAAACTGACGCTGAATGGTAGTTCGCAAATCGCACGACGGTTGAATCATCTTGGCCAAAAGGGGATGGGCGCTTGGAATTGGAGATATTCGGTGGCGGGATTTGGGTTAGTAGGACTGCTTTTCCTAATGACCGCTGGTTGTGAATTTTCAAAATCCACTTCAGCCAATTCAAAAATTCCGACGACAGTTGAATTCAAGAAAGTGCTGGTCGTGGTTCAGGACGAAGACGGCAAACCGATCGAAGGGGCAACGATTTTGCCCACGGGTTTCCGGGTTAAAGGAATTCATGGGGCTGATGCCTATGGCTGGAATAAAAAATTGTTTGGCCCGCCGGAAAAGGCCAATACTGATAGTGCGGGCAAAGCTTATGTGAAATATCCCGTTGAAGGTATCCCGGAGGAAAAGGAGTTCACGGGAGAACTCATCTTCGGGGTGTCCCATCCGGAATTTGCGTCTGTATTCATACAGAGTTATTCGGTGGACAGCCCGGAGCAACCGATTCAATTGACCCGCGGCATTCATCTGGAGGTCTCGGGTTATTTCGGCGGTGATCATCAGCCCGTGACTGAACTGGTTCCGAATCTTACCGAAGGAGTGCGTCTGGAAGAATGGCAGAAGGAGGGAAACGGCGTCTTCGTCTTTCCCAAACTTTCCCCCGGCGGACATCTGCTGCAACTCATGGGACGGCTGCCATCAGGTGAGATTGTCTATAGTGACACCCTGGCTTTCACGGCCGAAAAAGGGAAGCCCTGTCATTTCGCATTGGAAATGAAGCCTGGCATTCGGCTGGAAGGACGGATTGACGACAACGTACCACGACCGGTGAAAAATGGCCGGATCATGATTGATGTCCGGCCCAAGGAATATCCCGTGCTTAACGTGATTGAGGATTATTATGATGCCGATAAAAAATACGGTGGCCGTCATTTTTGGCACAGTTATCGCCCAATCAACGAAGATGGGACTTTTGTTTTTGAGTCCATTCCTCCTGGCGAGGCGGACATCGTCGTCCTTGGCGACGGTTTTGCGTCCAAAACCATCGGTCAACTCCAGAATCGAGTGCATGGCGCTTTGGCGAAAGGCGCCGTCATGGCCATCCCGCAGGCTTTCCCGCTGATGCAGCCCGTCACCAAAATCGAGGTAGCAACCGAACCCACCGCGACCTTGGAAGTCACCGCCTCAACCCAATCGGGCAGGCCGATTGAGGGCGTCTGGGTGGGAATGTATCCGTCCGCGTTTCGCATGTGGGGAATGTTTGGCTGGTTGAAAAATTCCAGCGAAGAACCTTATCGGGAGATACCGCATCTGCCCGACCCCGTTTTTTCAGGCAAGACGGATAAAAACGGAAAGCTCGTTATTCGGAACCTCCCAGCGGAGACCCATGGAATGGAGGTTGATCATCCGCAATTTCAGGTGCCGCTACAGGAGCCTAACGGGTGGCGTGACCGGCACGTTCGCGCAGTATTTTCACCGGGCATGACCAACGAGTTGAAATTGGCGCTGGAACCAAAAGGTGCGGATTTTATCGGGAATCATTGAATCCCATATCCCGCACCTGCGACTACAAACTGGAGGAATGGCTGAAATGTTGAGAGTTGATGGAATAATCAGCGGCAAAACCTTGTTTTTCACCGAACTCGAGCCAATGTCGCTGCCCCTTCACGGGAGCAGCGGCACGGTGTAAACCAACTATGACGTTAATTTACAGCCCCAGTCAGGATAAACCACTGGCGAGCAAACCAGGTTCACAGTCACGACTCATCCAGCCGGCTGTATTCACGAATGGAAGCCCGCCACCAGGGCGCGAGCGATTCGCCCGCACGCAGCCAGGCTTCGTGATACAACCAGACCAAGGTGTGCGCGTCGGCCATGATTAAAAGCCGTTCGGCGGGCGTCAATTTGTCCGGCCCGGCGGCCAGCAATTTTTCGCCCAGCGCGCGGACTTTCGGGCTGCCGACCCCCAGCGCAGCCAATTGCTCGGCATAAACCGGATTGAGTTGTTTCTCGCGCAGCAGCGAAACGTGAACGGCGTTGACGTAAGGATCGAGCACCGCCTCCGCCAGCCCCGCGTGCGGACGGCGCGGGGAAGTGTCTTCGGTGATTTCATGGACTTTCATGTTCGCCCGGAGCGTGACCAGTTCCGGTGGCGGCGCGATTTCCTCCGGCGTGAGAAATAATCCCAGCTTTCGCGCCCGTGCGCCGAGGCTGCGCCGGCTGGTGAAGACGCTCAAGGGAATGGACAAAATCATTCCCGCCAGCACGGGCGTAAACCACCAGAACAACGACAATCCAAGCCACCACATGAAGGCGCCCCAAACCAGCCCGATCAGCGTGTGCCCCCAATGCCGCCGGATGGCATAGGTCCACGTCGTGCCCCCGGCGGCGCGTTGTTGCGGCCACCAACCGACACTGACGCCCAGCAGGTTGGTGACGACAAACCGCGTGTGCCACAGCATCAGCAGCGGCGCGTGCAATGTGGAAAAAATTGTTTCGCAAAAGACGCCGATGGTTGCCCGCGTCAGACCACCGAACGCCCGCCGTCGTTCCGTATCATACGAGAGGTCAATGAGCGCCAGCGCCTTGGGCAGTATGATGACGGCCATGCAGATGATGAAAATGAGCAGGGCGTGAGCAGTGCCGCTATAGTTGCTCAGGTATCGCGTGAACGCCCGCACGGTGATGTCCGAAAGCCCGGTGTGTTTGTGGAACCAGCAGATCCAATTAAAAGTGAGCAGAAATGCCAGCCATAAAGGCCCGGCGAGATAGCCGCAAATACCCAGTATCAGATGCAGCCGGCTCACCCCGCGCAGTCCTTTGGCAAAGAGCACGAGGCCGTGTTGCAAATTGCCCTGGCACCAGCGGCGTTCGCGCTGGGCGTTTTCAATCATGGCCTGCGGCGTTTCCTCATAGCTGCCTTCGAGGTCGTAGGCAAACCAAACCTCCCAGTTTTCGCGCAACATCAGCGCCGCCTCGACAAAATCATGGCTGAGAATCTGGCCCCCGAACGGCTTGCGCCCCGGCAGTTGCGGCAAATCGCAAAATTGCATGAACGGCTCGGTACGGATGATGGCATTGTGCCCCCAATAATTCCCCAGATCGAGCGCCCAGTAATTCAATCCGGCAATGAACAGCGGCGCGTAAAGGCGGTTGGCAAATTGCTGGATGCGTCCGAACAATGTTTCGGCGTTGACCACCGCCGGCACGGTTTGAATCAATCCAACGTCCGGATGCACTTCCATCAATTTCACCAGGTCCACGAGCGTATCGCCGCGCATGACGCTGTCCGCGTCGCACACCATGAAATAGCGGTAGCGGCGGCCCCAAGTGCTGAGAAAGTCGCGGATATTCCCACTCTTGCGGCTTTCGTTGTTCAACCGGCGGCGGTAGTAAATGCGGCCCAACGCGTCCAGTTCGCGAACCAGGTTATACCAATGCCGTTCTTCCTCGATCCATTTGTCGGGATTGGTGGAGTCGCTCAGGATGAAAAAATCGAAGCGTTCCAACTGGCCGGTTTTTTCCAGGGATTCATACGTCGCCCGCAGGCCTTCGCAGACACGCACGACGTCTTCGTTGTAAACCGGAAAGACGATTGCCGTGCTGATGCCGGCGATGCTTTGGCCGCGATATTCCTTCAGCCGCGTGAGGCGGCGGTTGTCGCCGAACATCCGCAGCACAAAGCCATACAGCCCGTGCATGCAACCGATGGCGATGAACAAAAAAAGAATCACAAACAAAACCAGCAGCACGGTGCGCGACGCGGACCAGCCCTTCCGCCACAACAAATCGGCAAAGAGCATGGAAACCAGGCCCGTCAGCAGGAACGCGCAGGAATAAAATATGAACAGCCGCCATCCGTGGCGCTCGAGTTGCGGCGCGGCCATCACCCGCAGGGGGGGGTGCGGGCCGGTGGCCGGGGCGGATGAAGGATCGCCGGACATGGCTCAATGCGTGAGGATGAAAATGGCCACCAGCAGCAAGGCAAACAGCGTCCAAGCCAGAACCATTTTGGGGTAGGGCAGCTTGCCTAGATTCGTCAGGGTTGTAATCGGGCCCAGATCGAAGGGGCGCGGCGTCATTTTTGAGAGCTGAAAATCCGGCCCGGCGCGCAGATAGGTTTCGCGCATGGCGCTGATGAATTCCTCCGGCCACGGGCCGGGCCGCAAAAATTGTTCCTGCCATCGGCCCGGCATGTCGGCGAGCAGCAGCGCAAGCCGCCCGCGCGTGGAGAGCATCTGGTCGGCATTGGTCGGCGGTCCCTGCAACACCTCGGCAAACCACTCAATCACAATGCGATCCATTTCCTCGGCGGCGAGCTGGGTGGCGGAGCGTTCCGGCTCGACGGGCGCGCGTTGCGCGGCGCGTTCGAGCACGCGGAGCACCAGCCGGCCGAGCAGGGCTTTGTTGCGGACGCGCAAAGCGTGGAAATAATTCTCCACCTTCTCATACGCCGCGTTCCATTCTTCGAGCCGGCGGCCTGCCAGATGGCCGTGGGTATCGGTCAGCGCGCTGATACCGGTCATGGTGGACTCCATTGGTAGGTCCAGGTTTCACTCAAAATGTTGGTTCCCCTTTGCAACTTGCAGCGCAGGTCCACCGGGTTGGTGTTGCCGGAGTTGGGCTGCATTTTCAAGATGACGCGCCAGGCGTTCAATTCGGGAACATGAAAGACTTGATTGTCTTGAATCACCGCGTTGGTGCTGCAACTGGCGATGGCCTGCGGCGGATCGCCTTCAGGAATGGCGTCGAGCGCGGGCCCGGCAAAATCAATCACGATTTGCCGGCAATTCGTGCAGTTCGGGCCCAAGCCAATGCGTGTGGACACCACCTTGTTGGCGGACAGTTTCATGTCCGTTTCGCGCATCCAGGAAAGTGTGTATCCAAAGCGAAATGGTTTCAACGGTGCGGGTTTGTCTTTCGGGTCCCAAAACGCGACGATGTTGTCAAAACCCTCGTAGTTCGCGCTCAGTTGCACGAGATGCAGGTCGCCGTCACCCCAATTCCCATGTGGTTCGACCCACACGGTGGGCACCAGTTGATAGAAGTTGAAGATGTCCTGATATGCCGCAAAGTTGCGCTCGCGCTGGAACAGGCCGAAGCCGCGGATGTTCGGCGCGGAAAAAACCTGGTGGCGCATGACGGCGGGATTGTCGAGCGGACGCCAGAGCAAATCGCCGCCATCCAGGCGGGCAAGCAGGCCGTCGGTGTCATGAACTTCGGGCCGGTAATCATCGAATTTGCGCTCGGAATTTTTGCCGAACCAAAACATGCTCGTCAGGGGCGCCAAGCCGACGGTTCTGATGGGCAGCCGGTTCGCATCCACGGTCTGAACCATGTTTGTCTCGCGGAAATACAGCACCGCCTCCACCTCCACCGCAGTGGTTTCGCCGGGACGGATGATCATTTGATACGCGCCGACGCAACTGACACTGTCAAGGATGGCGTACAAGGTCAATCCCCGGGCGTCTTTCTGTGGTTTGCCCAGCCACCAGTCGGTAAAAATGGGAAATTCCTCCGGACGGTCCGGTTCCCCGCAGTCCAAGGCCAACCCGCGCGCGGACTGCCCGTAACGCTGTCCTTTGCCGAGCAGCCGGAAATAGCTCGCGCCGAGAAACGCGCCAATTTCATCCCACTTGTTCGAATCGTTCAGTTGATTCAACAGGCGGAACCCGGCGTAACCCGTATCCGCGGGGATCTCGTTTTGAATGTGCAACGCGCGGTAATTGAAAAAGTCCTGCACGAACCGGATGGGCTGCACATGTGTCGCCGTGAATTCATAGACGTGAACCGGTTCCTGGTAGAGGTAGCCCGGATGGAAAAATTCCACGCGAAACGGCAGGCCATCCACCGCCCACAAGGCCTTGTCGTGCCGGAATTCAATCTCGCGATACTTGTCATAGTTGAGATTTTCCTGCCGCAACACCTTCGGCATATCGGCGCGCGGCGAGTGGAAAGGCTGGCGCGCCCGTTCGAGAGCGCGCTGCGCCACATAATCCAAATTGACCTGGGCTGATTCCGCACCGATCAAAACTTTGCCAGCCAGCACCAATCCGATTGTTAAAACCAAGCAACTAAATCGCCACATTTAGATAAGGAGAACCGAAGTGGGCCCAATTTGCAAGTATAGGCGGCAACCACTTGAATGACAATGAATTATGCCACCCAAAACCCTCAATCCAACGTTTGCCGGTATCGTTTGATGCCGATGGCCAGCATTACGACCAGAAACAGCGCAATCGGCCAAAGGTCGGGCGCGATTTCGGTGAAGCCATTTCCTTTCAGCAGAATCCCGCGTACGACGCGCAGAAAATGCGTCAGCGGCAGAACTTCGCCGATGTCCTGCGCCCAACCCGGCATTCCGCGAAACGGAAACATGTAGCCGGACAACAGCAAAGACGGCAGAAAAAAGAAGAACGCCATTTGCACCGCCTGAAGCTGGTTTTTGGCGATGGTTGAAAACGTGATGCCGACCGCAAGATTCGCCACGATGAAGAAAAATGTCAGCACCAGAAGCAACGGCACACTGCCCACAATCGGCACATTGAACAGAAACTTTGACGCGAGCAAAATCAGGAAGACCTGGATGTAACCCACCGTGATGTAAGGCACGATTTTGCCAATCATCACCTCGCCGGGGCGCGCCGGGGTCGAGAGCAGGTTTTCCATCGTGCCGCGCTCGCGCTCGCGCGTGATGGCCAGCGCGGTGATGATGATCATGGTCATCGTCAGCATCACGCCCATGAGTCCGGGCACAATGTTATACTGCGTGATGTTTTCCGGATTGTAATGCTGATGCACCACCAGATTGACCGGCGGCGGCGTTCCCCGCAATTTCGCCAGCGGCCCGGTGAGGTCGCGATCCAGCACCGTTGTTGTCAGCAGATTGATCGCGGCGATGGCGTAACCCACCGCCGATGGATCGGTCGCATCGGCCTCCAGCAACAAATCCGGGCGTTCGCCGCGCAGCAGTTTGCGCGAAAAATCCACCGGGATATGCACCGCGAATTGAACCGTGCCTTGCGCGAGCAGCCTTTGAATTTCCGCCTCGTTCTTCGCCTCGCGGGTGATGTCGAAATAGCTGCTGTTGTGCAAACCCCAGACAATCGTGCGCGAAAAAACACTGTTGTCCGCCGAATAAACCGCCGTGGGCAGATGCTTGGGGTCGGAGTTGATGGCGTAGCCGAAAAGAATGAGCTGGATCATCGGAATGCCGACCATCATGCCGAATGTCAGCCGGTCGCGGCGCATCTGGATGAATTCCTTGGCGACAACCGCCCAGAACCGCCGCCAGTTGAATTCGCGCAGTTTCACGAAAGCGTCCCCAATTTTCTTGTAGCAGCCAACGTAAGTTGGCTCTGACTTTTCCCGCGAAGATCAGATGGAGCCGACTCACGTCGGCTGCTACGATGGTTTGGAAGATTCACGAGAAATTGTCCTTTGCCGTTTCCATCAGGCTGATGAACACGTCCTCCAACCTGGATTCGACCTGCCGCCAATGATACGCCCCCGTCATCCAGGGACTGGCGCTTTCACGCAGTCGTGCCGCGTCGCGTCCACTCACGTGCAACGTTGTGCCAAACGCAACCACCTGTTCCACGCCGGGTTTGCCGCGGATTTTTTCCGCCAGTTCCGGCAAATCCGGTCCCGCGACCTCCCAGGTGGTCAGCCCGGCGCCTTTCACGACTTCCGCGACGCTGCCGCGAGCGAGCAGATTGCCGTAGGCGATGTAGGCCAGCCGATGGCAACGCTCGGCTTCGTCCATGTAATGCGTCGTGATGAGCACGGTCAATCCGCCGGCGGCAAGCTGGTGAATTTCCTCCCAAAAATCGCGGCGTGCCTTCGGGTCCACGCCCGCCGTCGGCTCGTCGAGCAGGAGCAATTGCGGCTCGTGAATCAGGCAGGCGGACAACGCCAGCCGCTGTTTCCAGCCGCCGGACAGTGTGCCGGCAAGCTGGCGGCGTCGCGCGGTCATGCCGAGTTGTTCGAGACTTTTTTCCACGGCTGCCTTGCGTTCCGGCACGCCGTAAATGCGCGCGATGAAATCCAGATTTTCCTCGATGGTCAGGTCTTCGTAGAAGCTGAACCGCTGGGTCATGTAGCCGATGTTTTTCTTGATCTCGCCAGATTCACTGCGAATGTCGAAGCCTAGACAGCGTCCACTGCCGCCGTCGGGCCGGAGCAAACCGCAAAGCATTCGTAGGAACGTCGTTTTGCCGCTGCCGTTCGGGCCGAGAAAGCCGTAAATCTCCCCGCGCCGCACCTGCATGGGAATGTTGTTCACGACCGTGCGGTGGCCGAACCGCTTCGTGATGCCCTGCACGTCAATCACGAAATCGTTCGTGCTCATGGCTTCACGGATTCACCTGCACATCCACCGGCTGGCCGGGACGGAGGTCGGCTGCATCCGCCGGAGAAAATTTCGCCTCGATCATAAAAACCAATTTTGCTCGGTTTTCCTGGCTGTAAATCACAGGCGGCGTGAACTCGGCCTGTGTGGAAATGTAATTGACCGTGGCCGAATAAGAATGCTGACCGCCGTCGAAGGTCACGCTGACCGTTTGGCCGGGCTTGATTCGCGGCAGCGCCGCCTGCGGCACGAAAAAGCGCACTTTGATATTGCCCGGCGGCAACAGTTCGATAACCGGATTGCCCGCCGCAACCCATTCACCGACGCGATACAAGGTGTCCTGAACCAGCGCATTCGTCGGCGCAAACTGTTGTTTTTGGTCGAACGACCAGCGCGCCTTGTCCAGCGCGGCGATTTGTGCTGCCACCTGGGCCTGGTCGGCGTCGTGTTGGGCGCGGGACTGGTCGAGTTCCTCGGCCGAGATGACGCCCTGATCCTTTCGTAGTTGCAAACGGCGGGTATATTCGGCTTCCGAAAGCGCGAGGTTGGCTTTCGCCTGCGCGAGATTTTTTTCCGCCTGCTGGACGGCGGCGGCTTCCGACCCGCGTTCCAACTCAAACAACATCTGCCCGGCTTTGACCTCGTCGCCGCGCGCCACAGCCAGATTCGTCAGCGCGCCGCCGAGCGGTGACGCCACGTAAACGTATTCGCCCTCGATGTAGCCTTGAAAGACGTTCGAGGAATTCAAGGAACAACCAGCGGTAAAAAACGTGGCCAGCGCAAAACTACAAGTTAAGATAAAAATTCTTGGCTGCCACATCGGGCAAGGAAAGCCCATGCGGCAAAAAATTGCAAGTTTGCGCTTGATTGCCCAAATGATAGATTCATGGCCGTATGAAAAAGTTGTTCTACTGCGTTGGGGTGTTCGTTTGTTTTGTCTGGAACATACCGGCGCAAAACACAAATACCAGTTTGCCCGGCTGGATCACGCGCCCGCTGTCGCTGACCGATTGCCTCAATATCGCCCTCCAGCAAAACGGAACGATCCTCAAGGCCAAGAACGATCTGGATGCGCAGTACGGCGTGGTGGTGCAGACGCGCGCCGTCGCCCTGCCGCAATTGCAGGCGACCAGTCAATACAAGGACACCGATCCGAGCGCGATTGAAAACTTTCCGGGCACCACACTGCCAAATCAAAATTGGAATGCGGGGGTGCAAATCGTCCAATCCATTTATGAAGGTGGCAAACTGGTCGCCGCGCTAAAATCCGCCAACGCCACGAAGCAGCAGGCGCTGGCACAGTATCAGTCAACCGTCGCCGACACGTTGCTGCTCACGCGGATTGCCTATTACGACGTGCTGCTCGCCGCGCAGGAAATCATCGTGAATGAGGCCTCGGTCAACCTCCTCCAAAAGGAACTCGAAGACCAGCAACGCCGCTACGATGCCGGCACCGTGCCACACTTCGACGTGTTGCGCGCTGAAGTCGCCCTGGCCAACCAGCGCCCGGCCTTGATTCAGGCGCGCAACAACTACCGCATCTCCAAGAACAACTTGAGCAACCTGCTGGGTTATAATCTGCCGCGCGACATCTGGGAGAACATTCCACTGAATCTTACCGACACATTGGACGCGGTGCCGTATCAAGTGGATTTGCCTATGGCGATTCAGCAGGCGCTGGCCAGCCGCACGGAATTGGTCGCGCTGCGCGCCACGGCGGAGTTGCAACGGCTGAACGTCATCAACGCCAAGGCCGGTTACAAACCGACGATTCAAGCGTTTGCCGGATACAGCGCGAATAACTCGCAATTCGTTGATCCCAATGATCTTGGTTACGCGCTGCACGGTTGGAATATTGGCGGACAGTTAAGCTGGGACATTTTTGACGGCATGTTGACACGCGGCAAGGTCGTCCAAGCCAGGGCGCTTTACGATAAAGCCAAGACCGATCTGGACGACCGGGCGCGACAAATTGAACTCGAAGTTCGCACGGCTTATTCCGATTTCATCGAAGCGCGCGAAGTTTTGGAGTCGCAGCAAAAGGTGCAGGAGCAGGCCGACGAAGCCCTGCGCGAGGCGCGCGCCCGCAACGACGCCGGCACCAGCACGCAACTTGACGTGCTCGACGCCGAGACGTCGCTGACCCAGGCGCGCACAACGCAAATCCAGGCGTTGCACGATTATGCCGCTGCCCGCGCCAGGCTCGAACGCGCCATTGGCGAGGACATGATTCAAAAGCCCGCGCCGGCAAAACCATGATTTGCCATTGACGAAATCGGTGGCTCTGGGATTTTGGTCGGGCTATGGCAAAAATTCGACGGGCGCTGATTTCAGTTTCGGACAAAACGGGGTTGATTCCGTTCGCACAAATTCTGGCCCAGGCCGGAATTGAAATTATTTCCACTGGTGGCACCGCTAAAACGCTGCGCGAGGCCGGACTTACAGTAAAAGACGTCAGCGAGCACACCGGCTATCCCGAAATGCTCGATGGCCGCGTCAAAACCCTCCATCCGAAAGTCCACGGTGGACTGCTGTTCATTCGCGGCAACAAAACGCACGAGGCCGCCGTCCGCACGCACAACATTCAGCCGATTGATCTCGTCGTGGTGAATCTTTATCCCTTCGAGCAAACGGTGGCCAAGCCGGATGTCACTTTGCACGATGCGATTGAGAACATTGACATCGGCGGGCCTTCGATGCTGCGCAGCGCGGCAAAAAATCACGACAGTGTCACGGTGGTCGTTGATCCGCTGGACTACGCGGAAGTCGCGGAACAAATTTCCGCCGACGGCGATACGACACTCGAACTGCGGCGCAAACTGGCGGCGAAAGTTTTTGCGCGCACAGCGGCTTACGACGGCGCCATTGCCACGCACCTGAAAAAAGAATTCCAACCGGCACCGGATTTCAGCCTGCCCCCGTCGCTCAATATTTTCGCGCCGCTGGCGCAGCCGCTGCGTTACGGCGAAAATCCGCATCAAGCGGCGGCGCTTTACGGCGGCTTCAACGAATTTTTCCAGCAATTGCACGGCAAGGATCTTTCCTACAACAACATTCTGGATTTGACGGCGGCGGCGAATTTGATCGCGGAATTTGCGGATGACCCGCCGACGCTGGCGATTTTGAAGCACACCAATCCGTGCGGAGTCGGCCAAGGCGCAAATCTGAGTGAGGCTTGGGACAAGGCGTTTGCAACGGATAAGCAGGCGCCGTTTGGCGGCATCATCGCTGTGAACCGTCCACTTGATGCGGCGTGCGCGGAAGCCGTCGCGGAAATTTTCAGCGAGGTCATCATCGCGCCGGATTTTTCGCGGGAGGCTTTGGACATTTTGCAGAAGAAAAAAAATCTGCGGCTAATGAAAATGCTCAATCCGACCCCAAGCAGCCGGCCTTGGGACTTGCGAAGCGTTGGCGCGGATTCGTTTTTGCTGCAAAGGCAGGATTCCATAACGACCACGGCTGAAAGTTTGAAAATCGTGACCAAACGCTGGCCGACGGAATCCGAACAAAAGGCGATGCTGTTTGGCTGGCGCGTGGTCAAGCATGTGAAGTCAAACGCGATTGTTTATGCAGCGGCGGACCGGACACTGGGCGTCGGGGCGGGACAAATGAGCCGTGTGGACGCCAGCCGGATTGCGGTCTGGAAGGCGGGCGAGGCAAAGCTTTTGCTCAAAGGCAGCGTGGTTTGCAGCGACGCGTTTTTCCCGTTTCCAGACGGTTTAATTGCGGCGGCGGAGGCGGGCGCGACAGCGGCGATTCAACCGGGCGGTTCGGTGCGCGACACGGAAGTGATTGCGGCAGCGAATGAACGGAAAATGGCCATGGCCTTCACGGGTGCGCGGCATTTCCGGCATTAACGGATGAGCCAGTAAATCAATGCAAATTGGGCGGCAGTGACAGCCGCCAGCAACACCCAGACGAAGGCTTCACGCGCACCCAGGCTGCGCTGGCGGGCGGCGGCAAGCCAGAACTGGAGTTTGACGGAACCGAGTGTGATGATGTCACCGTTCCGAAGAATCGCGGTCTGAATGGGTTCGCCGTTGACAGTGGTGAGGGCATTGGGCGCGGTTGCGAACGTGAAGCCTTTCTGCCGGTTGAATTCCAGTGTGAGGTGCTGATCCCAGATGCCGTCGTCTTCGAGTTGCAGTTCGTTTCCCGCTGCACGTCCGATGCGGAAAGGAAAACGGCGGGCTGCCGATTGGGCGCCCGCCTTTCTTCCCGAAAGGATGTTGAGTTGAATCATCACCAAAATCGACGTGGCACTTGAATTTGGTCGTTGGGATAAACCGGCGGGTCTTGGGACGCGTCCTGAAGCGCCTTGTCACAATTGACTTTGATGCGCTGGCCATTGGCGCGGATGAGCCAGACTTTTTTGTGATTGGCAAAGTCAGTGAAATCGCCCGCGGTCGTAATGGCCTTGGTAACGGTCATTTGGCCGGCATAGAGCTGGCGGCCGGGACCTTTGACTTCGCCGGTAACGTAGTAAACACGATCTCCGGTATTCACGGTAACCGTGAGATGGCGATAAAGTTTCGGCACATAGAGATTATATATTTCGTTCTGAAGTTCACCCGCAGTTTTACCCGCAGCTTGAACATGCCCGATATCGGGCATGGTGATTGTGCCATCTTCCTTGATGGATTCCGTATGCATAGGAATATCAGACGGAAGGTCTGTCAAGGACACCGTGACGGTGTCACCGACGTGAAAACGGGCGACTTCCGTTGCAGAATAGCCGGTAGCCAGCGAACCGGTCATGACCGGCGGAGTGGGGGTGTCGGAAAAGATGGGATCAATCGACGAAGAGTAACATCCAGTGAAAATGACACCGGTAAACAGCAGGCCGCAGGCAAAGAACCCCAGATTCGACGCTTTCCAAAATGATTTCATCGGCCCTTATCCTCGCTCAATGGCGCGCAGAATCAATACTTTTGTTTAATCCCGATCACGTCGGTGTCGTCGGGATCTTTTCCCTTGGCGGGGGTTTCCAGAGCGTCTTCGTTGCGCGTGTAGTAATAATTGCCGTGGTAGTAGCCGGTGTAGTAGTAATAGCTTTCGTCCTGCGACATGTTGATGTTGTTGAGAAGGATGCCGATGAGGTTGCCGCCGACTTTCTCGATCAATTGCTTGGCGCGGATGCTCATGGGCTGCGGGTAGCGGCGGTATTGAATAACCTGAATGACCATGTCCACTTCGCTGGCCAGGACCGAAGCGTCGCTCACACCCAGAATGGGCGGCGAATCGAAGAAGATGAAATCGTATCGCTGCTTCAACTCGGCCACCATTTCCTTCATCTGCGCCGAACCGAGAATGCTCATCGAAGTGCTCGGCAGTTTGCCGCTGGCCATGAAGTCAAGCATCGGCACGCTGGTGGTCTGGATGACTTCCTCAAGTTTGTTTTGTTTCAGCAGATAATTGGTCAGGCCGATGTTGTTGCTGACATGCAACTGTTTATGCAGTGTCGGCCGGCGCAGGTCGGAATCCACGACCAATATGCGCTGGCCGGCTTGAGCAAATACCGTCGCCAGATTCACCACGGTGATGGATTTGCCTTCTCCCGCGCCGGCGCTGACAACAACAATAGTGTTGAGCTTTTCGTCCTTGCGTGAGAACAGGATGTTGGTGCGCAGCACGCGGTAGGCCTCGGCGTGCGGGCTTTCGAGCCCTTCGTCCACCAGGTAGCCGACGCTTTGCGGGATAACGCCAAGCACCGGCGATTGGAACGCACGCTCCACCTCGTCAATCGTCTTGACGCTGGTGTCCAGATATTCAATGAAGAAAGCCAAACCGACCCCCATGATCAAGCCGATGACAACACCGAGAACGATGTTCAATGTTTTGTTTGGTTTGACGGGGCTGTCTCCAGGCTCGGCTGGACCGGTAATTTCCACTATTGAAGTTTTGGGAATTTCAAGGTCAAGCTTTTCCTGCGCAATTTTGACGCCAAGCAGCTTGTGGAATTCAATCTTTTCTCCCAGTTCGCGCTTTTTCTCCCAGTAGGGCTGGCCTTTGGTGAAGTCTGCTTGATCTTTTTCTTTGGCTGTATCAACGCTGGCGGTGAGTGAGTCGAGTGCAGCTTTCTCCGACTGGACCTGATTTTCCAGGCTGGCCATGATGCCGGCGACCCGGGCGTCAATCTGGCGATTCAACTCGTCAATCATGGATTGGACACGGGTGATATGGAGATCGGCCGGTGAATAATCGTTTGTCAAAGTGACAAATGTCTGTTCAGACTCATGCAGTTTGTTTAACAAATCGGACAAGGCTGAATCCGGGGCCAACATGGGGAGAACGTCCCTCAATTTATCCGGGCTTAAAGCCTGAAGCTGGGTCAGTTGTTTCTCCAGTTTCATGTAGCGCGTCTCACCTTCGAGACGCATGGCATTGTAATTGCGTAATTGCTCTTGTGAGAGCGTCGCCGTGGGGGTCATGGAGTTGGGATCACTGTCATTGACGCCCAATTCCTTCCGTAGATTGTCCACATTGGTTTGAACGGCCTGGATTTGCTCTGCTTCCGACTGGAACTGATCTTCCAAAACCTTGATGCCATTCAGGGTGAGTTGCTTGCGCAGATCGAGGCGGTAATTGCGGTAGGCTTCGGCAATGGCATTAGCGAGGAGCGCAGCGTCTTTTTTGTCTTCGCTAAAGACGGTGATTTCAATGAGCTTGGTGTTGCGCACGGGCGTCAGGCTCATTCGTCTCTTGAGAAACTCCACGGTCTCGGGAGTTTTGAGCGTTTCGCCGCCAAAGTATTTTTTGCCCCATACTTCGTTCAGGTTAAGGGCTTCGATGACTTTTCCCAAAACAACACGATCCTGGATGATTTCAAATTCGGTCTGAATGAAATAGGGATCATAAGACGCATATGGCGCCTCGCCGCCAACACTGCGAATGTCTGAAATGGTGTCGGGTTCAATTCTGATTCGGGCCGTGCTGGCGTAGGATTCGGGCAAAAGGAACGTTACCGCTGTGGCGACGATGGCGGTAATCAGAAAAACAGTGATTATGATGGCCTTGCGAATGCGGATAATGCGCCAATAGTCCAGGAAGTGCAGCCTGGTTTCCTGTTGCGGCTGATTTTGTAATGAATCCATATGTCGGAAAAAAATAATGGAAGCCAGACCATTGACCCGGCTCCCGTCTAAACGTTCAAAACAATTTTGTTTAACACGACGCTAATAGGCGGCTGTAACTCCCAAATAAACGCGGTTGCGCGTGTAACTATTGTTCGGAATTTGAGAGACATATTTATCAAGATTATAGCCGGCCTCAGCCGAAAAATGCGGCGTGAAAGTATACGACAAGTTTAAACCCAAACTATAGTAATCATCCGCCTGATTGTTGTAAATGCCCTGACTATAGACAGAGTGCTGCCAGCGCCCGATGACTGTGCCCAACAGCTTGGGTGTCAATTTTTGATTGACGGAAGCATAAACCGTGGAACTTTCCGTGAACATG
Organism: uncultured Verrucomicrobiae bacterium; assembly: GCA_963744965.1. Lineage (GTDB taxonomy): Bacteria > Verrucomicrobiota > Verrucomicrobiia > Limisphaerales > UBA11358 > UBA11358. The sequence continues at coordinate 172,074 of CAVUVT010000002.1, read as the reverse complement.
GCGATGCTGCCATTGTTCGGGTCAAGTGAAACCTGGTCGGTTGCGTTCTCCGCTTGGGTAAAGCCGGCCTGCGCGTAACAACCCGGCAGGTAGGTGTAAATCAATGAAAGATCCGCATAGGGATTTAATGAGGTCCCGCCAGAGGGATCATTATAGTTGTCGCTATATTGAATTCCCGCCTTGCCGGTAAAGCTCAAATTTGCAAGAAAACTGCGCTGGACACCCACATATCCAAAGTACGAATAGCTGTTGCGGCTGTCGCTATAATAAACCGGGGGACCAAATGGCGTCGTATTGATGGCAATCGGTTCATCTCCCGTATAGTTTACCCACTCGAACGAGCCGCCAAAAAAGCCCATGGTTTCCGGCGCGATTTGCCATTGAAGATTCAACGAAACCGATTGGTCAATGCGATTCATCAAACCGGCAAGACTGGCGCCATTAGTTGAGATATTATTGGTGGTTGTGCCGCTGTTCTGGTAATCAAAGATGGTGTTCTGATAGCTGAAAGCGGTGCTGAATAACCGCGTCCAAATCGTGTTCACGGTTACAGTACCCGTGTTGCTGATGTTGTTTCCGTCAGTGCGGGTGGGCACAGACGTATTGGGATCAAGCAATTCCGGCTCCTGCCCCACCACAAACGAATCCTGCACTTTTGCCTGCCAGCGTTCGGTGAACGCGTGATCCACCCATAAATCGAGTTGATGGCTCTGGTCAATCGGATTTTGGCCAAGATTTTCCCGCTCTTGATAGTAATACATTCCGTAAGTGTAACGCAGCCCCAACTCAGTCTGTTGCAATGGCACGTTTAAATTTAACTGGGGGGAAACCTCAAAACCGAAACTGCCGCGATTGGGACCTGATGCCGCGGTCATGTAATTGTCATCATAAAACCCCCGCAACGTGCCTGAGACACTCCACATGGAGGCCTCTGTGGAATTCCATTCAGGAGCATAGGCTGCCTGCAGGCTGGCCGTCCCGGCAGCGATGAGTCCCACAGAAACAAAAAGCTTCTTCATATACGCTAGCGCAGCGGATTGTTATTTTGACCGTTCACCCTCTTTTCCATTCAAAAAAAAAGCAAACAGCCAATGACTTCGGCAACGCTACCAACAAAATATTATCACAGTCAAAGCATTTTTTTGCTTATCTGGACGGCAAAAAGCCCTTAAAATCTTGCCGGCCTCAACCATTCAAGTGCTTGCGTTTTAATTCCTTCCGCAGCGATTTTAAGGTGAGAGTATTGACGACGTCTGTTTGTTCCAGCCAACCCTTGCGCGCGATTCCCGCGCCCAGCCTGAGAAACCCAGCGTGCTCGTTCCGGTGTGCGTCCGGGTTGATGACGCATTTCACCCCCTTGCTTTTTGCGTAAGGCCACAACCGCCAGTCCAAATCAAACCGGTGCGGATTACAGTTCAGTTCAATCCAGGTTCCAGTCTCGGCACACGCATCAATCACCGCCGGAGCGTTGACTGGATACGGTTCGCGTTCCAAAAGCAGCCGGCCGGTCATGTGGCCGATGATGTGGACGAATTTGTTTTCCGCCGCTCGAATCAGCCGTTTTGTGTTCTCCGCCTCGTTGCCGGCTGGAACGTGCAGGCTTGCCACCACCACGTCCAGTTCTGCGAGCAATTCGTCGTTGAAATCCAGCCGGTCGCGCAAAATGTCCACTTCGGTTCCGGAGAGCAGACAAAAATCGCTGCCGCGTTCGGCAAGCTGCACGTTGATCTTTTTGATTTCCTTGATTTGCTCGCGGACGCGCTTTGCGTCGAGACCGTTCGCCTGAAACGACGACTTTGAATGGTCGGTGATCGCCCAGTACGCCAAACCGAGTTCGTCCATGTATTCCGCAATTTCTTCAAGCCGATTGTGGCCGTCGCTCCATGTCGAGTGATTATGCAGCGCGCCTTTCAGGTCCGTCCACTCAATGAGCCGGGGCAAATCGTTTTTTTCGCCCGCCACAAATTCCCCGTGATCCTCGCGCAACTCCGGCGGCACAAACGGCAAATCCAGTTTCGTAAAAATCTCCGTTTCGTCCCGGCACGGCACAAGCAGCTTTGGGTCGCGCGTCTCTTCCTTCGATTTGAACAAGCCGTATTCGTTGAGCCGCAGGCCGCGCTGAATCGCCCGCTGGCGCATGACGATGTTGTGCTCCTTGCTGCCGGTGAAGTACGCAAGCGCAAACGGAAATTCTTTGTCGCTTACCACGCGCAAGTCGCATTGAACGCCACCGTCCAGGATGACACTTGCCTTGGTTTCCCCCCTGGCGGTGACTTTGATGATGCCCGGCTGCGCGACAAACCCGCCAATCACCTCCGCCGGCTTTTTCGACGATGCCAGCAAATCAATGTCGCCGATGACTTCCTTGACCCGCCGCAGACTGCCGGCGGCGCTGCAACGGATTACGTCGGGATGCCCGCGCAAATCATCGAGCAACGGTTCGGCGACGCGCAACGCTTCACTCAACAAATGTTTCGAAGCGTAAGCCCGCCGGCGCTCAATGCCTTCGAGCAAATTTGACTGCGTTTTTTCACCAAAGCCGTCGAGTTTGGCCACTTTGCCGGCATGGCAGGCGGCCTCGAGTTTCTCGACCGAATCCACGCCGAGTTTTTGGTTGAGCGCCTGGATTTTCTTCGGCCCAGCCCGGGAATTTCCAACATTTCGATCAAACCGGGTGGAATCGAAGCTTTCAACTCATCGTAATACTTCAATTTGCCGGTGGTGACAAATTCAGTGATTTTTTTAGTGAGCGCTTCGCCGATCCCTTTGATTTCGCCCAGCCGATTTTCGGCGACAATCTTTGCCAGCGGCTCAACCAGACTTTCAATCGTCCGCGCGGCGTTCGCGTAAGCGCGCGTCTTGAACGGATTTTCGCCCTTCAATTCCAGCAGAATGCCGATTTCGGCCAAAATTTCCGCGACTTGCTCTTTGTCCATGCGCTTGAGTATAAGCGGATAAGAACAGGTTCCAAAGAAAAAGCAGGTGAAGGCGTAAGTTGGCGATGTAGGATTAGATTGCGCTTGGGCGTTTTAGCCCTTAATTACCCGCAAAATCATCACTCAGCAAACCAAAGAAATTCCTGAAACAACAGACGCATTAAGCCTAGGGACAATCTTAGCTGAGCATGACCGAATTTTGGCAACCGGAATGCTATAAATTGACATTGGTGCCAACCTTGTGGCACCTCATAACTGGGTTCGCCGGTTGGCTCAAATGGGTTAACCGGCGGTTTTTTCTGTTCGCACAAAAATTGCGAGCAACGATCATTTTCTTCAATGAAATCAAGGGAGCGCAATCTAGTCCTACATTACCCGCAAATTCCTTCCCGGCCCGGAAAATGCTTCCTAAATCGCATGTCAGAAAGATTGACAAAATTTGATTTTGTGATTAGTTATATTTGATTTGCTTGGAAAGGGTTACGCAACATTCTGAAGGTTTAATAATCAAATTTGTCAGTTTGACTAAAGTGCATTGGAAATGAAATTATAGGACCTAAAGATATGGACTTGATATTTCCCCGGGAATATATGCGGGCGGCATTGATGGTGTCGCTGTTAAGCGTGTGGGTGTTGGTGGGGCTTTTTTACTACCTGAATCGTTACACCAAACGGGAGTATTTCACCGTGTGGACGGCGGCATGGTTGTTTTATGCGCTGTGGCTGACGTTAAGCCTCCAGATGCAGAATACTCCGCCTGGGAGCATCTTTTTCATGATCAAGCAGGGTTGTGTGGCGATTTCGGCGGTCTTTCTTTTGTGGGGCAGCTTGCGTTTTCTCAGCCTTCCCGTTCGGCAGAGACTCTTTGGTCTGTTCATGGCGTTCCTCTTGGTGTGGACCCTTGTCAGTCCGCAAATCCTCCAAAGTACATTGGAAATTCAGTGGCCGGTCTTTATTCTGCTTGGTTGCGGCAGTATTTTTGCCGGGGCTTGTTTCTTCCGGCTGCGGAAAAAAATGCCGTTCGTGGGCGCGGGTATGCTGGCGCTGGGATTCTTTCTGTGGGGTTTCTACCTGGGGAGTTATCCGCTTTCGCAGCAATACGACAACCTGTTCAGCGCCGGTTTTTTTGTGGCCGCCGTGTTGCAGCTCTTCATTGCCGTCAGCATGATTGTGCTCGTCTTGGAGGAGGTCCGGTACAAAAATGAGCAGACGCTCGCCGAAATCGCGGCGGTTCGTTCGGAGAAGGAGGCCTTGCAGGTCAAAGTCATCACCACCGAGGAACAATGCCGCAGCCTTTATGATCAAGTGCGCGTCACCGAGGGGCTTCAAAGAGCTTATGAAGAATTGCGCCGGACCCAGCAAGTGGTCGTGCAGCAGGAGCGCCTCCGTGCCTTGGGACAAATGGCCAGCGGGGTTGCCCACGATGTCAACAACGCGCTGTCTCCCATTGTCGCCTATTCGGAACTGCTGTTGAGCACGCTGCCGGATTTGCCGGAGGCCTCAAGGCATTATCTGCAAACCATCAACCAGGCGGGCGGGGACATAGCTCAAATCGTCACCCGCATGCGGGAATTCTATCGGCGTCGCTCTGATGCGGAACCCTTGCTCTCGCTGAACATCAATCAGATTATCGAAGAAGTAATCGAACTCACCCGGCCGCGCTGGCGCGACCTTTCGCAGCGCCAGGGCATCTCCATCCAGATCCAACGCGAACTGGAACCCCAACTGCCGCCGCTGTGGAGTGATCCCAGCGAACTCCGGGAAGCTCTGATCAACCTGGTCTTCAATGCCGTGGATGCCATGCCGCAAGGCGGTGCCATCACCTTTGTCACTCGTTCCATCGATGGTCCGGTTTCGCAGGACGGTGGGGCCTCCGAACGGCAGCTTCAGGTCGAAGTGAAGGACAACGGCATCGGTATGGATGAAAAGACACGGCAACGTTGTCTGGAACCGTTTTTTTCCACCAAGGCCCAGCGCGGCGGGACCGGACTCGGTCTGGCGATGGTTTACGGAATGATGCAACGCCACGACGGCACCATTGAGATTGACAGTTCCCCCGGCCGCGGCACCTGTTTCCGGCTCACTTTTCCCATTCGGGAAAAACCTTCGCAAACCGCCCAGGGCGCTTTGCCGCAAGTCAAACCGAAACGCTCCCTTCACATCCTCTGTATTGATGACGACGCGCAGGTCCGGCAGCTTTTGGACGACTGTCTCACTCACTTTAATCATCGGGTGATGGTTGCCTCCGGCGGGGAGCACGGAATGGAATTGTTCCGCACCGCCATGCTGAAAAACCAGCCCTATGAAGTGGTCATTACGGACCTGGGCATGCCAAAGATGGATGGACACCAAGTGGCCCGAACCATCAAAGCAGAGTCCCCCAATACACCTATCATCATGATGACCGGCTGGGGCACGATAATGAGGGAAGAAGGCGAAACCGCTTTGGAAGTGGACGCCGTAATCGGCAAGCCGCCGCGCATGAATGAACTGAACGACCTGCTTCTCCGGGTTACTGCGTCGGACAAACGCCACTCTTGAGACGAGTCAGGGGGGCCCAAGTCCCCGCCGGCCGGTCTTTTTCCGTGCCGTTTTGTGCGAATGCCGGTAAGCTCAAACTCATGTCACGAATCATGAAATGGCCGGTGGCGCTTACCATTGCCGGGTCCGACAGCGGCGGCGGCGCCGGCATTCAGGCCGATTTGAAAACCTTCACCGCGCTTGGCGTTCACGGCGCAAGTGTCATCACCTGCCTCACCGCACAAAATCCCCGGCGCGTTCTCGCCGTCGAGCCGTGTTCGCCTGAAATCGTGCGGCGGCAAATGAAAGCCGTGTTCGAGGAATTACGACCGGCGGCGGTAAAAACCGGAATGTTATTTTCGGCGGAAATCATTCGTGTTGTTGCTGATTTTTTAAAAAGGAAAAAGCTCGCGCCGCTTGTGGTTGACCCGGTCATGATTTCAACCAGCGGTGCGGTGTTGCTGAACCCGGCGGCGATTAAATTTTTGCGGGAACAATTGCTGCCGCTCGCAATGCTGGTCACCCCCAACCTCGACGAAACCGGAATTTTGACCGGAAGCAAAATTGCGTCCGTTGAAAGCATGCGCGTGGCGGCGCGGGAAATCCACACGCGGTTCGGCTGCGCCGCGCTGGTCAAAGGCGGCCATTTGCGCGGGATGCGCGAGGCGGTGGACATTTTTTTTGACGGCCGGACGGAGTTGCTGTTGAGCGCGCCGTTTATCAAAGGCGTCTCGACTCACGGCACCGGCTGCACTTATTCGGCGGCCATCGTGGCGGCGCTGGCGTTGAACCATGATTTGCCGCACGCAGTTGAAATCGGCAAACGCCACGTGACCGCCGCCATCACGCGGAGTTATCGCATCGGGAAACATTCCGCCCTCGGACATTTTGCCTAGAGCGCGAAATGTTTACGGTCGCCACAACCGGAAGAATTGGTAGCGGTTCGTCACGTTTAGAACCACGTAATTTTGCTTATTCGTAACACCGGGCGCCGGATTGTTTGTGTTCCAAAGGATGGGCGAAATCAAATTGGTCGTGGATTCAAGAATAAAACCCGTTGGATAAATCGGCCATGTGAGAACGACATTGGTGCCGGACCTGGCGATACCCACCGGCATGGAGAAAAATTCAAATGCGAGCGCGTAGGTTTCGCTGCTGCTGACAAAACTCCCGCCGGCTTTCCAAACCTGCAGATCGTACCTGCCTTGCGCGAGGTTTGGCACAAAGACGTGCTCCACGTTGTCCACGGCGCTGGTGCTGGCCGCCACGAGATTGCTGTTGGCAGCGTTGTATAAAAACAGGTTGAGGTTGTTGATGCTGGTCTTGTTTTGCTGCCGGTTCCAGACAAGGGTCGCGGTGGCGGTGAACGTGGCGTTGCTGACGCCGTTGGTCGCGTTGAAATAATAATGGTTCACGCCATCAGACGAGGAACTGCTAGTGTTGGTGTTGAAATCCCAGCCGCTTAAGGTGCTGACCGTGCCACTGGCGCCAGTGGGGAGATGTGCCCCGCCGGTGGAAACGCTGTTGGAAACAATATAACCATGCCTGCCGCCGGCAAGCTGCTCATAGGAATTGAAGACGTTCAACACACCCGTGCCGTAGCGTGTGTCCAGCGGCGAAGGCGCGTTGTTTGTCCAATCGGCGGGTTTGATGGCACCGTTCAGCAGCAACGCTTTCACCGTGCGGATGTCGGCGGCGGCATTCGTGCCATTGCCGCCGTCACCGCGCAATCCCGCCTGCATCAACACTGCTGCCGCGCCGGAAACATAAGGCGTGGAAAAACTCGTGTCCGCTCCAGGATAACCCGGTGCGGTGATGTCCGGTTTGGCGCGACCGTTGTCCACGGTCGGCCCGATGCTTGAACTGCCATTGTCAACCGCCACACAAATGCCGTTGTAACACGTTGACGGCGGATACACCGAACCGCCATTGCCCGCGCCGGAAACGAAAAGGGTTTTGAATTGCGCGGCGTAATCATCGTAGGCCGAATCAATTTCTTGCTGTTGAGCAACGGATACCTGGCTGGGCACCGAACCGAAACTAAAACTTTGGTTCACTACCAGATCATCGATATTAGTCTGTCGTCTTGCATCAATAATCGAAGTCCAAAAAAAATTCGCCTCGTAATTGTCCACCTGGGCGACGTTCGTGGCCACGCCGTTGGGAATGCCATAAAAATTTGTCCCCACCGCATCCGCATGGCTGGACTCGGCCCCCAAGGAGTTGGGAAAGGTTGTCGCCGAACCGTTGCTGGCATAATAGGTAAAGGAGCTGGTCAATTGCCCGAAGGTGCTGGAATTAACCTCCCAGTTGGTCGCCGTTGGCCCGTTGTTTGCCTCCGCCTGTGCCACGCGTATGCCCGCCCCATTGACATTGGTCGTTACCGTCCACAAAAGCGTGACCCCGATGCTGTCGAGGTACTGCGCTTGGGCGGCCATTTGCCCCAGGAAAACGAAGACCAGGAGGAATTGTGCGCCGCGCAATTTCATGAGCTTTTCATTTTTTGCCGCAAATTTTATGCCCCGATTCCAACCCCATATCTGAAGTTTGAGGTGGCTGCGGATTTTTAGAATATAACCATAAATCCGGTAGTGGGCTACTTTAATTTTGTCACAATTGTGAAAAATTTCGGGGTTATTTCCATTTTTGGCCATTTTTTCGGATCGCAAATCATCGTTTTCGGTTGCGTCAGAACCACTGATTTCATCAAAAAATCACGCCAAAGCAAATCACCGCCATTTCCTTTTCAAGCCGGCGCGTTACACTGCCCGCGTGTCCGGCACGCTGGTTGTCAACGAAATCTATTTGAGCTTGCAAGGCGAAAGCACCTTCGCCGGGCTGCCGTGCGCTTTTATCCGGCTCACCGCCTGCAATTTGCGCTGCTCGTATTGCGACACCGCCTACGCCTTTACCCAGGGCAAAAAAAAATCACTCGAAGAAATTTGCGCGGAAGTCCGGCGGCTGGCCGCGCCTTTTTCAAATTCGAAATCCTCCCGCAAAGCGGGACGAATCCCGAAATTGCCGCTCGTCGAACTTACGGGCGGCGAACCGTTGCTCCAGAAAAATTCCCTGCCGTTGATGAAATTGCTGTGTGACGACGGCTTTACCGTGTTGCTTGAAACCAGCGGCGCGCATGACATCTCACCGGTTGACCCGCGCGTCCGGCGCATCATGGATTTGAAATGCCCCAGCAGCGGCGAGACCGGACGCAATCGCTGGGCCAACCTCAAACACCTGAAAGCGACTGACGAAATCAAATTCGTCATCGGCACGGTTGAAGATTATGAGTGGGCCGGGCGGCAAATCGCCAAACACCGGCTGAATCTGGTATGCCCTCTACTCTTTTCGTGGGTGCATCCGCTGGCGCCGGAGCAACAAAATGAATCATTGAAAAAGGTTCCCGCCGGCCAGACGCCGGTTTCACGGCGCGAATTGGCGGAAAGAATCATCGCCGACGCGCTGCCGGTGCGGTTTCAAGTTCAACTGCACAAAATCATCTGGCTGCCGGAACAACGGGGAGTTTAGTGAGCAAAAACCGTCAAATTCTTGACCTGCTGCGCGACTACGAGTCGCGCAACGTTGTGTTCGTGGAACCGGATGGCTCCTGGCCCATCATTTGGGAACGCGCCAAGGACGTTTGCGTTTGGGACGCCGACGGGAAAAAATATCTCGATTTGACCGCCGCGTTTGGCGTTGCCGCCGCCGGTCACGCAAATCCGCGCGTCGTCAAGGCCGGGCAAATACAAATGTCCCGGCTTTTGCACGCCATGGGCGACGTGCATCCGCACGCGCGCAAAATGGAACTCGCCCGCGACCTGAGCCGGATTACGTTTGAACGTTGGAGCAACGGCAAAAAATCGGGCAAGGTCATTTTTGGCAATTCCGGTTTTGAAGCCGTTGAGTCCGCGTTCAAAACGGCGCTGCTGGCCACCGGCAAGCGCGGGGTGATTGCCTTCGAGGGCGCGTATCATGGCCTCGGCTACGGTGCGCTTAACGCCACCCACCGCAATTTTTTCCGCAACCCGTTTCACTTTCAACTTCGCGAGTTTGGGCATTTCGTGCTGTTTCCAAAAAAATCCGCCGACCTGGCCACCGTGGATTGGGCCATCCGCCGGATTTTTCGCCGCGAACATATCGGGGCGATTCTGGTCGAACCGGTGCAGGGGCGTGGCGGCATCCATGTTCCGCCAAAGGAATTTCTGCCGCTGCTGCGAAAACTTTGCGACGACCAGGGTGCGCTGTTGATTCTCGATGAAATTTACACCGGCTTTGGCCGCACCGGAAAATGGTTTGCCTGCGAACACACCGGCGTCGTGCCCGACCTCATCTGCCTGGGCAAGGCGCTCACCGGCGGTTTCCCCCTCTCGGCCTGCATTGGCCGCGCCGACCTGATGGATACCGCGTGGCCGGCATCGCGTGGCGAAGCAATTCACACCAGCACCTTCCTCGGCCATCCCGTCGGGTGCGCGATGGCGCTGGCGCAAATCAAGGAAATTGAAAACCTGGATTTGACCGAAAACAGCGCGGAACTTGGCGAATTCCTGCTGGGCGAACTGCAATCGAAAATTTCTAATCCGAAATTGCAAATCGCCATGCGCGGTTTGGGTTTGATGGCTGGCGTCGAACTGAATTTGTCCGACGGCCGGCCCGCCACTGACGCGGCCATGCAGGCCGTTAAAACCATGTTGCAGCGCGGCTTCATTCTGTTGCCCGAAGGGGAATATGGAAATGTCATCAGCTTTTCCCCGCCGCTTACGATTACCAAAGCGCAATTGGCCAGGGCCGTTGGCGCGCTCGCGGAAGTTTTGAACCACGAATGAACCCGGTTTTTATCCGTGTCCATTCGTGTCCATCCGTGGTTAACATCGCGGCCTTACGTCCTTTCAAAGTCAATGAAGCCTTTGGCCGCGTCCACCGACGCCAACCGGACCCGCACGGTGTCGCCGACGTCAATCCCGCGCGCGCCCCGGATCACCATGCCTTCGGCGGGGAATTTCAGCAGGCGAACGTAGGTGCCTTTGGATGAAGCACCGGTGATGATGCCGTCGAACACGTCGCCGACGCGCCGGTTCAGCAGGCAGGCAGCGGCCACCTTTCGCATCAGGCGCTCCACTTTTCTGGCGGCATCCTCCCGTTCGGTGCAATGAGCGGCGATGGCGCTCAACTCCGGCTCCGAATAAGGACCCGGGCCGCCGGCGGTGGTTGCCTTGAGCAATCGTTGCGTCACCAGGTCGGCGTAGCGGCGATTGGGCGCGGTGGAATGGGTGTAATCGTTCTCGGCCAGTCCAAAGTGGCCTTCGTGTTCGGCACCGGGAGGTTCCACAATGTATTCGCCGGGGCCGAGCAGTTTTACCACGGAGAGTGAAAGGTCCGGAAAATCCCCGGGATCGGCAACCTTGCGCTGATCCAGGAATTCGGACAGCGCGCGCGGATCGGGCGCAGCCGGAAGGTTGACGCCGAATTGCGAGGCGATGGCCTGGATGCGGTCCCAGCGCTTCGGAGTCCGTACCACCCGGCGGATGGAGAGTGAGCCTTTCTCCTTGAGATACAGCGCCATGGCCACATTCGCAGCCACCATGAAACTTTCGATGATGTCGTCGGCCACCGTGCGCCGGCTGACCGCCAGGTCTTTTACTTCGCCATTTTGCAGAACCGGCGTGGTTTCGACCGACTCGAACGTTAGCGCACCGTGCAACTTGCGAATGCCACGCAACTTTTCCGACGTCTCGAGCTGCAGGCGGAGTTGCGCCTCCATACCGGGCACGCTGGCGGCCGCCGGCGGGATCGGGGCATGCCCTTCCAACCAGGCGCCGGTCGAGCTGTAAGCCAATTTCGCCCGGTTGCGCAGCCAGGCCGGATAAACATCATGGGCCTTCACGTCGCCCGAATCGAGGATATGCAACTCAATGATGAGGGAAAGACGGTCCTGCGCATCCAGTAATGAAGTCCGGTCCGTGGACAGTTCTGCCGGCAACATCGGAAACGTCGCCACGCCGGTGTAAACCGAAGTGGATTCCACAGCGGCGTGCTGGTCCGTGGCGGACCCTTTGGGGACGGAGGCGTCCACATCGGCTATCCCCACCAGCAGACGCACGGTGCCATCCGGAAGATGGTCAACATACTCGACTTGGTCCAGATCCCGCGAACTGTCGTTGTCAATCGAAGACCAAAGCAGCGAACGCAGGTCGCGGGCCGCCGGCCCGGCATTTTTTGGCGTTCTCTGATTGAGGGCTTGCACTTCCCGGGCAACCTCGGCCGGGAAATCCGGCAGGAATCCCGCCTCCAGCATGGCCTGGTGCGCCCGGGCTTTAAGATCGAACGGGGTCGTCGTCACAACGTCATTCTGATGCGAGTTGGGGAACCTGGGCAATCCGGAAAGGCAGTGGATTTGGGAACACGACTTGCGGAGGGGTGGAGCGAAAAAACATCAACACAACATAAATAGAAGGCAGAAGGGCCGCGTAACAGGCTTTCAGCCTCACGCGGTGGGCGAACCGGGCAGACTCGTGAAGAAACTGAAGTCTCTTCTGGAATAAAGAACCATTCTGGCGCGAATACAACCAATTGGCGTGAATTGATGAAATTCGTGCAAAGGCGTTCTCTTTGCGCCCTTGGTGTTTTTTTGCGGCAATTAAATGCGACGGCACGCAAGGAGTGACGCGCCTTGCCTTCCGTGTTCCGGTTCTCGACTTTCGACCCTTGGCTCTCGACCTCACTGGTTGATATGCACCACGGTCGCGGGCGGGAAGCCATTGAAATACGTCGAGGACGCGTGGCTGTAGGCGCCGATTTGTTCGCTGTAAAGCAGGTCGCCGAGTTGCAGGTCGCCCGGCAGTTCCTCGGCCAGCGAAACCACGTCCAGCGCGTCGCACGTCGGTCCGAACACCGAGCAGATTTGCGTCGGGCCGCGTTTGAACGATTTCAAGTGGTAATGGCAATGGTCGAAGATGACGCCGGAGAAGGTGTGATAGACGCCGTCGTTGATGTAGTAGCAGAGTTTGCCGTCGCGCATGGCTTTGCCGATGATCTTGGAGACGGCGGTGGCGGCGGTGGCGCAAAGAAACCGGCCCGGCTCGGCGAGTATCTGGATGTTCTTCGGAAAAAGCCGGTTGAGTTCGCGGTTGATGATGCTGGCCAGTTCGCGGAATGGTTTCACCGTGTCGTCGTAGGGCGCCGGGAAGCCGCCGCCGATGTCGAGCAGGTTCATCCTGGTGTAGCCGTGGTCTCTGGCTTCCTTGAAGATGTTGGCCGCCAGGTTGATGGCGGCGACGTAATTCTTAAAGTTGGTCGTCTGGCTGCCGACGTGGAAACTGATGCCTTCCACGGTCAGCCCCATTTTGTCCGCCGCAAGAATCAAATCCACCGCTTCGCCGGGCGCGGCGCCGAACTTGGATGACAACTCGACCATGGCGCCGGTGTTGGGCACCTTCAACCGCAACGCGAGACCAGCCTGCGGGGCGTGTTTCTTGATTTTGCGGATTTCCTCGTAATTGTCGTAGGTGACCAGCGGCTTGTATGGATTCAATTCCTGCAACGTCTCGTTGGCCTTGATGGGGTTGGCGTAGATGATCTTGTCCCAGATCCAATCCTGCCGTTTTTTGTCCGGCATGTCTTTGATGTATTCATAAACGATGCGGAACTCCGGCATCGAGGCCACATCGAAACTCGCGCCGGTTTCGAACAGCGTCTTGACGATGGCCGGATCGGGGTTGGCCTTGACGGCGTAGTAAGCCTGGACGCGCGGCAGATATTTTTTGAACGTGACATAATTGCGGCGCAATTCGTCATGGTCCACCACGAACAGCGGCGTGCCGTGTTCCCGGGCCAGTTTCTTCAGCGTTCTCTTAGGAATCATTTCAATTGAATTAAACATCCGGAACGATTTTTCCGTTCCGACTGCAAATGAAAATATATCCCGCGACCGTCCGCAAGAATTTCCATCGTTATTCGGGGAATCGGCTCCTCAATGCAATCTGGCTACGGTCCTCCGGCAAAAGGACACATCATTTTCGGGAGTGGCCGCTCCTCTTGCGAAACTGGCCGCGTGTACCGCATCGCGGGCCGCATCGTTCGCGCAGTGGTTCCTGCCAGTTTCTTTTGGGGCAGACTCTTGGTTTGAGCGATTTGCGCGGTTTATGGCCTTACAGTCCGGTAGAAGCGCTGTTTGAAATTTGTTGCGGATGGATCATCAAAATACAGCAAGGAATTCGTTCCGACAAAATTCGTGAACGGCTGCCAATTAACCAAATTCGTCGAAGTTTGAATCAAATAATTGCTTCCCGTTAGACCGTAAAACGCCAACTGAAAACCGCCGCTTGAGAATTGCGGACCAACAATTGTGTTGTCTGGCGGAATGACGAAGAACGATTGCACGACATTCGTTGCCGCCATATATGAAGCATTGCCGGGTTGCGAAGCGGTTACGGTAACAGTTCCCCAACCAGTCAGAGCGAGAATGTTGCCATTCAAAACCGCCGGGCCGGAAACAGAAAAACTCACCGGCAGACCGGAATCTGACGTGGCGGAAAGAGAGAACGGCGCATCCCCAACTTTTTGCTGACTCAATGAGCCAAATGTAATCGTTTGCGGGATCGGGCTGACATTAAAACTCTGTTGCACTGGCACTGCTGCATTGTAAGTGGAGTTGCCGGGTTGCCATGCCACCACCGTTACTGTGCCTGCGCCAAGCAACGTAAGCACGTTGTTCGTGTCCAAAACAGCCGGACCAGCCAAAACATTAAGATAAACCGGCAAACCAGAACTCGCCGTCGCGCTTAAAGTAAATGGTGCATCACTTGCCGATTTATTTGGCAAGGGAGTAAAGGTTATTATTTGATCAATCCTATTGGTTAGAGATTGGGTGGCGCGAATCGTCTCGTTTCGAGAGTCCGCAATAAAGAGATCGCCAGACGCATCAACCGCAACTCCAGCAGGGCCGTTAAATCGAACAACGCTGCCAATCCCGTCGGCGCTGTCTGGATCACTTGATAACCCAGCCAAAGTGGTGACGACACCTGCTTGGGTAACTTTTCGGATGGCATTGTTTCCATAATCTGCAACATAAATATTACCGGTGTTATCTATCGCAATACCATTTGGAATGGAAAATCGGGCAACATTTCCTGTTCCGTCCGCAGCGCCACCGCTTCCTGGAAATCCGGCCAAAGTGGTTACAACGCCACTTTGTGTAACTTTCCGTATTGTAGAATTTTGATGGTCCACTACAAATATATTGCCAGAAGCATCTACCGCCAAAGCAACAGGCCAATTAAAACGCGCCCCGTTACCGGTGCCATCCGCGGTGCCATAAGCCCCTGCAAGACCAGCCAGCGTTGTAACAACTCCGGCGGGCGTTATTTTGCGAATTGTTTCATTGCTGCTATCAGCAACATACACATTGCCGTTTGTGTCCACTGCGACTCCATCCGGGAAATTGAAGCGGGCCGAATTTCCGGTTCCATCCGCACTTCCATAATTTCCAGCCAATCCGGCCAACGTGCTCACCGCACCAGACGGCGTGATTTTTCGAATGGTATCATTTCCGGTATCGCCTACATAAAGATTGTTCGACGAGTCTATCGCCAAGCCGAACGGATTATTGAAAGTGGCATTTGTGCCGACAACTGCATCTGCCGAACCTTGAACGCCCGCTTGTCCAGCGAAAGTGCTTACCAAACCGGTTGGAGTGATTTTTCGGATTGTATTATTCCAGACATCCGCCACGAATAGGTTGCCTGCGGTATCAACAACGGGACTCCACGGATTGTAAAATCGCGCGGCGCTCCCTTGGCCATCCGCGCTGCCGGAGTTTGTAACCGCACCAGCCAGCGTGATATAAGTTCGGGGATCATTCCCGATGATGTTGCCACAGGTGTAAGAGGAGGCGACATTGTAATTTGTGGTTTGGCCCGCTGTAATTGTCATCAAGCCGGCAAATCCTCCCGTCCAACAATTTGTTCCGTGGAAATAAATGTAATAAGTTCCCGGCCAGTATTGTATACTTGAACCACTGGCGCGAAAATCGTTGTCGTTGAAACCCCATGTCACACCCGCAGCAGCCGCTGCGGGTGGCTGAATCGTGACTGTCAGTATTCCCATATTTGGATCACCGTAGGCAAAATTAGCTCCGATGGTTTTGTTGCCATTCATCGTTATCGTGATCGGATTGGCAGAGCCGCTGGCATCGCCGGTCCAGCCAGTAAAATGATAACCGGGGTCCGCATTCGCCGTTAGCAGTTTGCTGAAAAACTCGCAGAAAGTTTGAATGGCGGCGAAGGGGATAGGTCAGAGAATCATGCGTGGAAAACCTCAAGCACAACCGGAATTTCTGACGACGATCAACCTGAACCAGCGGGTGCCTGCGGACCATCCGTTGCGCGGGATCAAGACACGAGTGGACCAGGTGTTGGCGAAACTTTCGCCGTTGTTTGATGAGTTGTATGCCGGTGAGGGACGGCCTTCGATTCCGCCGGAGCAACTGTTCAAGAGCCGGATTCTGATGGCGCTCTATTCGGTGCGCAGTGAGCGGCTGTATTGCGAGCAACTGGCCTACAATCTTCTGTGGCTTTGGTTTCTGGACCGGGAACTGGACGAAGGGAGTTTCGATCCGACGGTGTTCACCCATAATTATGACCGGTTGCTTTCGGTGGAGGCTGCGAAGCTGTTTTTCGTGGAGGTCTATGATTTGTCGCGGACCGAAGGCTGGACCAGTGACCAGCACTTTACGGCCGACGGCACGCTCATCGAAGCGTGGGCCAGTCTGAAGAGCTTTGTGCGCAAGGATGGCCAAGACGGGGCCAAAGTGGCCTCGGCCAAAGATGACGACCCTGGCAATCCGACGATCAACTTCCACGGGGAGCAGCGGCGTAATGCGACGCATCAAAGCACGACCGATCCGGAAAGCGTGCTGTATCGGAAAGCCAACGGACAGGCCAGCAAACTGTGTTTTGGGACGCAGGTGTTGATGGAAAACCGGCATGGACTGTGCGCAGCCATCACGGTGCATAATCCCATTGCCCAGGACGAGCCGACCGTAGCCCTGGCGCAGGTGGATGAACATCGGGAATTGCACGAAGCCAGGATCACGACCCTCGGGGCGGACAAAGCGTATCACCAAAAGAAATTTGTGGCCGGGTGCCGCCAGCGGGAAATCTCGCCGCATACGGCGTGCAAGGAAGGAATTGAAGTTTCGGGACTGGATGGACGCACGACCAGTTGCACCGGTTACCGTACCAGCCAACGTTTGCGCAAGCGGGTCGAAGAAATCTTTGGCTGGATGAAAATGGTAGGTGGATTGAGGCGCAGCCGCTATCGCGGAGTGGAGCGGACGCAGGCTTGGGCTTATTTCGTGGCCGGGACATACAATTTGCTGCGGATAGCCAATCTGGGAATGAGTTTGCAGGCCGGATGAAGGACGCGGTTGGTCAGTGGACTGTTCAGATCGGACGAAAGAGCCGCTCAAAGCAGTCAACCGGGACCGCCGCCGAACAAAGATTCGCGCTCCGCAGCGACCTGAAATAGAATTAACCATGATCGAAATACAGTTCAGGCAAAAATCGCTGGGTTTTTCAGCAAACTGTTAGTTGCATAACCGAACCAGCGCTGTAAATATAAGCACTGCCGTTCCAAGTGCCGAACGGCGACGGATCAATGTAGCCCGTGCTGCCACCTTGATTTAGGGTGAGCGTGCAAGTGCTCGGCGCAATTACAGAATATGTCCCGCTCGCGGTAGTCTGTGAATTTGCATAGATGGTCACGATTTGATTGGCTGGTGTCGCGTAACTGGAAATCGGTTTGAATGAAACCGTGTGCGAACCGGTTGTGAGGTAGCCGACGACTTGCCCGCTGCTGTTATAGCCCGTTCCGTCAACCTGCCATTGTGCGCCAGCCGAAATCGCGCCCGCTGGTGAAAGATTTACGACCAATGAACCAGTTGAGGCTGATGGCGCATTTACGGTGAAGCGGCCTAAATTTGAAGTTTGACTGCCGTTGACAACTTGGGCCGTCCAATTCGCCTGATTCGTTCCGGTGGAAATGTTGTAATCAATTTCGTTTGCGCTGATGAAGGTAAAATATGTGGGGTTGGAATTGTAATTTTGCGTTCCATCATTAAAAACCAACGTTGAACTGCTCGTGAAACCCGAGCCGATAATGCGGATGGGTTGCCTCTGGCCGATGGGCAAACCAGTGAATGCGGAAGGGGAAACCAATGTAATCGCAGGACCGCTGGCAGCGGTGACTGTGACTGTGGCTGGACGAGTAAAAAGTTCCCCGTTACTATTGCCGATTCGAGCAACGTAAACTCTCGGGTTTGCGGCTGTGAAATTGTTAATTGTTAGTGTTGCCCCCGATCCTACCCAATTTCCGTCAAACATATACCAGTCTATGGTGTCTGCCCGATTGGCGACGACAGTCAAGGTAACAGAATTGCCAGATTGCACAGTTTGATCTGCCGGTTGGGTGGTGATTTGAGGGAGATAAGATTGTTCCCAATCATACAAGCTGCGATTCCAGCCGATGTTCCGGTAGTCGTATGGAGAACCGGTTGGTAAACTGCTTGAAGGGGTGTGACCTGAAATGCTGGCATCCACTGTGTCTGCATAAAATTGAATCGGCCCCGCGTGCCAATCATAGTTGGATAGATACGGTATTGCTGGGATCGGGATATAAAATGTGATGCCATCATAAACAAACGAAGTAATGGCCGGATTTTGGTTTATATTTCCCCAGTCGATTTCCTGATTTATGTCAATACCGTCTCTCCAAGAAAAAGATTCTTGAGTGTTTATTGTAGGCCATGTCCAATCGCCCCAAGGATATTCATTCCATCCGTGATTTGGGTCATCATTTGCGTAGTAGTTTTCCAGGCGAATGATACGGTCTCCACCATTCCAAAACGGCAACTGATCAATCTCAAAGTCGGAAAAAGCCCCGAGCGAATCACTTGGACAAGGAATATACGGGTCAAGCAACGTCATCTGAACGATAATGTATGGATTTAACTGTAGCAATTGCATCATGGCCTCTCTTGCAGCGTGAGTGCCTGCGCTATGGGCAAGAACTGAACCTCTCGCAAGTTCGGAGCCGCATTATTGAGCATCGCCGCCACATGATCGCCGTGGAGTTGCGCATTTGCAGCAGCTTGGTTGGCCGCTCCGACCAAGAATTGAAATGCGTTATTGTTCCATTGGCCGACGTAGCCAGTGCTTGCATCTTGATGCCAATCATAAGCCACGATGCTCCATCCTGTATTCTTAAGCTTGAGTTTGAGGTTATTTAACAATTCAAAAAACTCAAAATGGTTGATGTCATAGCAATTTGCCGAACCGTCTGGATTCCAACCGTGAATCAAAACAATACATTTCGTCGCGCTGGGTGAAAGAGGTTGCCCTGTCATTTCATCAATAAGGGCGTGATAAGTTGGTGTACTTGTGGGTGCGGGAATATCGCATTGCGCCCAGCTTGGTGACGTGATGAACAGAGACACCGAGAAAACGAAGATGTTTCCAAGAATGGTGAATTTCTTTTTCATGTTGTGACCCTTCTGCTGACTTTTGCCGAGTTTTCCACCCGGCGGGAAAATGTCAAGTCCAACATTTCCCACATGTGGGAACACCGGCGGCGCACACTGCCGCCATGCAAGCCTCCTTGCAAAAGCAGCTTGGTCAATACCTGCGTAAACGCCGCGGGGAAATGACTTTGCCCGCTTACGCTCGCAAGCTTGGCATTTCATCCTCGTCACTTCATCGGATGGAATTGGGCGAGCAGAATGTCACGCTCAAAACTCTGGAGCTTCTTTTGAAACGGCTCAAATGCAAGGCTTCTGACGTGTTCGATGGGACGCAGTCTTGACGATATTCCCCCTTTCTTCGCGCCTCCGCGTCTATGCGTTGAAAAATTGAAAAGATATAAGTCGGAACTTTTCAATCCCTGCTTCACAGAAGAAAGCTTTTAGTCTCCGTCGGTGATCAGGAAGTTTTTGAACTGCCACGGATCGCTCCGGTCAATCTGCGGGTTGTTGTGCCCGTTGAACGCGTTGGTGTAGTGCTTCAACGGCGTCCAGTCGGACGGCTTGGAAATCCATTTGCCCAGATACGGCTTGGAAATCTTCAAAATGTATTCGTGCGGCAGGTCGTCCGGCACGCAGACACCCTTGGCCGGGTTCTCAATCATCCACATCGCGGCGGCGATGACCGAAATGGCGACCTGCATGGTGGTGGCGTTCTGGTGCGGCACCAGCCGGCGCGATTCCCCGATACTGAGGTCGCTGCCCGTCCACCAGGCGTTGTAGGCGTGGCCCATCAACAGCGCGCCGAGAATGTCGGAACCGCTGGTGATTTCGTCGTTGAGAATGCGCTGGTTCTTTTGGAGCTGGTAATCGTAGCCGCGCAATTCATTCAGTGAGGCGATGGCCACGTCAGCCGGGCAATAGGCGTAATGCACCGTGGGCCGATAGATGGCCTTGCCTTTTTCCCAGACCGTCAGCCGGTCGGAAATGGTGAACGCCTCGCCGTGGCGCACGACCATGCCGTGGATGCAGTAGTTGGGCACCCAGGACGAGACCCAGGTGTTGATGCCCATGCGGGCGAGGCAAATCTGGTTGCGCGGGCCCTCGGTGTGCTCGTAGGCCAGCGGCGGCAGCTCCTTCTCGTGCGTGCCCCAGCCCATCTCGGCGGTGGTCGTGCCCTCCTCGCGGAAGCCCTCGACGCTCCAGGTGTTGACGAATTCGTCCACCTGCTTCGGCCGGTTGGTGATCTGGGTGTCGCGTTCGCTGCAATGAATCACCTTCACCCCGAGTTTCATCGCCAGGCGGTTGAATTTTTGTTCCGCGATGAGCTGCCGGATTTCGTCGGCGGCTGCGCCGGTAACTTTTTTGTCCTTGATGGCGCGGTTGCCGATGTCAATCAGGCCCTGTTTGGTGAAATGCGAGATGAGGCCGGGATTCGCGCCATGTTCGAGCACCGCCGTCGGGCCGGATTTGGCCCATTTTGAAATCATGCGGCGGATGTTCATGTGCCGCCAATAGAGCGTCATCTTCTGCGGCGGCGCGCCTTGGGCGTTTTCGTAGGGATCCCACAATTCGACCGAGGTGTTGATGTAAAGGATGCCGCGGTCGTGGCACCACTGGAGGATTTCACAACAGTCAATGTTCCAGGCCAGGTCAATCAGGAGGTCGCCGGCCGCCAGATATTTGCCTAGCAACGCGCCCATGTTCTCGCGCGTCACGCGCCGGCGCGCGAACTTCACGCCGCGCTTCAGCCACGGTGCCAGCACATCGCGGCGGTCCTCGAAATCCATGACGGTGATGTTTGAGTACGGCGTCTTGAGATGCTTGGCCAGGATGGGGAGGGCGCATTGCGCCACGGCTCCGTAACCGACGAACAAAATTTTATTTTTGAATTCCAACATGGCAAAGATGTTTTGGGGCGGCACTTTGTCCGATTTTTTTTTGCGTTACAAGAATTTAGTGAACAAAGACACCGGCGAATTGACCCAAAAAGAATATTGCCCAGAGAGCGGTCAACGGGTTGAAGAAACCGTGCGTTGACCCAAAAGGGTGTTACCGGGCAATGCACCCGCAAATGAGTCAAACACACACCAAAAAGCATTGGCCGCCAGGCGTGATCGTTACGCTCGGGCGGGCAAGGAGCATAAAACCCAAATCATCATCGAACTGGTCGAACGCTTCGGCTTCCCGCCACGGCAACAGTTGCTTCTGGCACAATGTATTGTTTCCCGTTGAAGCGGCCCGTGCCGGTTTGTATCGTGCGGGCAATGTCGCCGCCGGAACCAAAATGCTCATCCCCGCTGGCCGCGCCCGTGACGGCGTTATGGGGCGTCGGCGGTGAACGCGCGGCACAACTGGCGCGCCTCAATATCCACACCGTCGAAGATCTTCTGCTGCACCGGCCGCGGCGTTACGAGGACCGGCGGCACTTCCGCAAAATCGTCGAACTCACAACGGATGAGCCGGCCACGGCGCGTGGCACGATTGTCGCCCTCGGCCTCAAACGGTTTCGTGGCGGTGGTAAATCGGTTTTTGAAATCATCCTCGACGACGGTTCGGCGCGGTTGCACGGCCGCTGGTGGAACCTGCCGTTCATGGAAAAATATTTTGCCCGGGGCGACGAGGTTTTTGTTTACGGCAAATTGAGCGAAACCAAACCGCGCGTGATGACCCATCCCGAAACCGAAGTCATCGAGGGCGGCGAGGAAAGCTTCATCCACATCAACCGCATCGCGCCGGTGTATCCGCTCACCGAGGGTTTGCCGCAACGCTGGCTGCGCGGGCTGGTCTGGCGCACGCTGGAAGGGTTTGAACCAAAAATTATTGAGCCGGCGTTCGGAGTTCCAGCTTCAGCCGGTTCACGCGCGACCCCGCCGCCTGAAGGCGGAACTCCAAACCTTCCGACGCGCGCCAGGGCGGTTCGCATGACGCATTTTCCCGAAGAACTGACCGATGTCGAAATTGCGCGCCAGCGGCTGGCGCTGGATGAGTTCGTTGAATTGCAGGTGCAAATCCGAACCCGGCGGAAAAATTTTGAATCGCACGCCACGGCGTTGCCGTGCGGCGGCGACAATCGTCTCATCAAACCGTTTCTGGCGCGGCTCGGCTTCAGGCTTACCGGTGCGCAAACGAAAGTGCTGCGCGAAATCCGCAAGGACATGGGCGGCGCGCATCCGATGCGGCGGTTGCTGCAAGGCGATGTCGGGTCGGGCAAAACCGCCGTGGCTGCCTGCACGGCGCTGATGGCATTGGAAAGCGGCTTCAATGTCGCGCTCATGGCCCCGACGGAGATTCTGGCGGAACAACATTTCCGGAACTTTGAAAAGTGGTTTGAGCCGCTGGGAGTGAACGTGGAATTGCAGACTGGCAGCCGCAAGACCGGCGGGAATGGAGGATGGAACTCCGATAAATCGCGAGCAGGGATGGAAGATGGAAAACGCATCCGCCCGGCCAGCCTCAATCCTCCATCCTCCATCTTCGTTGGGACTCACGCCTTGCTCACGTCCGGTTTTGATCTGCCGAAACTGGGTCTGGTGATCATTGACGAGCAACACAAGTTCGGTGTGGCCCAGCGCGAACAGCTCGTCCGCAAAGGCCGTTACCCGCATTTGCTCGTGATGACGGCGACGCCGATTCCGCGCACGCTCGGCCTCACCCTTTACGGCGACCTCGAGGTATCGGTGGTTGACGAATTGCCCCCCGGACGTGGCCAGATCAAAACATTCATCCGCGCGGCCGATAAATTGCCGAAGGTTTGGGAGTTTATCCGCGAAAAACTTGCCGCCGGGCGGCAGGCTTATGTTGTTTATCCGCGCGTCGAGGAATCCGGCGGGAAAGGGTTGAAGGCGGTGACGAAGGAATTTGAGAATTTGAAAACTCTGCTCGCGCCCTTTCGCGTCGGATTGCTGCACGGGCGGTTAAAGAGCCGCGAAAAAGACGGGGTGATGACGGAATTTCGTGCCGGCAGGGTGAACGCATTGCTCGCGACTTCGCTCATCGAGGTCGGCGTGGATGTGCCGAACGCCACGGTGATGCTCGTCGAAAACGCCGAGGCGTTCGGGCTGGCCCAGCTTCACCAGTTGCGCGGGCGCATCGGTCGTGGCGCGCACGAGTCATATTGCATTTTGGTTTCCGACGCGAAAACTGCCGGAGCGGATGAGCGCTTGAAAGTGCTGGAAGAAACAAACGACGGTTTTCGCATCGCGGAGACGGACTTGAAATTGCGCGGGCCGGGCGAGTTGCTCGGCCAGCAGCAAAGCGGTTTGCCGAAATTCCGTTTCGGCAATCTGGCGGACGACCTCGATTTGATCCAGCAGGCGCGGGAGTTGGCGGCGCAAAGCACAAGCATTTCCACCGCCGGCAAAAAAAATTAGAAATTCCACTTGCGGCGGGCGGGGGGTTAGAAGAATTTAACCGCGTATGAAAAAAATGTTATCATTAGTGGTGATCTCTGGATTGGTTTGTGTGGGATTGTTGACGGGTTGCAAAAAGCAGGCAGAGACGGGCACGCCGCCGGCAATGCCGTCCACCAATGCGCCCGCTGCACCGTCCACCAACGCGCCTCCGCAATAAGATTGCGCCGCTGGAATCGGGGGAAAGTCACGCAACGCATTTCTCATTAAATGCGAGCGGTGGTTATGTACTGTTTCAAAGCTGTAATTGACCTTTGGTTTTTTCACGATTTGAAGTAGATTGCTTGCATGAAAATGTTCTTCCTGATTTTGATTGCGACCGGATTGCTTCTGGCCGGTTGCGGCAAAAACAGTTCCAGCCCTCATCCTCAGGGTGCCAACACAAGTCAAACCACCAACACAACTGACAGCGCCCATCCCGCTCCGTACTCGGCGGATTATCTGGGCACGTTGATGCGAGCGGACAAAAGCGCGGTCAAGACGATTGACGTGTCGTATCTCAACGAGGCCATCCAGTTGTTCAACACGCAGGAAGGCCATTTGCCCAAGGACCTGAATGAACTGGTGCCGAATTATGTGGGCAAACTGCCGGCAACTCCTTACGGAACGAAACTTGACTACGACCCGAACACCGGCGTGGTCAAAGTGGTGCAGCAGTAAATTTCAAGTCGCCTTCGCGAAATTTGCCCAAGCCAGCAGACAAACTGGCCGGCGCTTTGCTTTTTGTCTCGCCAAAGCTTCCTTCGACGGGCAAACAATCGGTTTTTATTTGAGCCAATCATGGAACAGATAGTTATTTTGGATTTCGGGTCACAATACACCCAGGTGATTGCACGGCGCATCCGCGAATGCAACGTGTATTCCGTCATCCTGGCCCACGACACGCCGGCGGTGGACATTGCCGCGCTGGCGCCCAGTGGCATCATTTTGTCGGGCGGTCCGTCCAGCGTGTATGCAAAAAATGCGCCGTTGCCGGACAAAAACATTTTCGCGCTCGGCCTGCCCGTGCTCGGCATCTGCTACGGCGTGCAATTGTTCGCGCAGTTTCTCGGCGGCAGGGTCGAGAAAGGCCGGAAACGCGAATACGGCAAAGGGATGCTCACCGTGAAGGACGCATCGTGCGCCCTGTTCCGCAATCTGCCGGAAACGTTGCAGGTCTGGAATTCGCACGGCGACAAACTTACGAAACTGCCGCGTGAATTCAAATCAGTCGCTGTCACCGAAAATTCCGAATATGCCGCCATCGAAGACCGCGCGCGAAAATTTTTCGGCCTGCAATTCCATCCCGAAGTCGTCCACACACCGCGGGGCAAGGAAATCATTTCCAATTTTGTCCACGGCGTCTGTGGCTGCGGCAAAAACTGGACGATGCGAAATTACGTTGAGCGGGCGGTCGAGGATATCCGCGCCCAGGTGGGGGCGGAAAAGGTGATTCTCGGCCTGAGTGGCGGCGTGGATTCGAGCGTGGCGGCGGCGTTGCTGCACAAAGCCATTGGCGGCCAGTTGACCTGCATTTTCGTCAACAACGGCCTGTTGCGCGGACGCGAGGCGGAAGTCGTGCGGGAAGTTTTCGGGCGCCATTTCAAAATCAAACTGCAATACGAAGACGCCGCGAAGCTGTTTTTGAAACGGCTCAAAGGCGTGACCGAACCCGAACGCAAGCGGAAGATCATCGGCCGGACGTTCATCGAGGTTTTTCAAAACGTGGCCCGGCGCGCGGGCCAGGCGAAATTTCTCGCGCAAGGAACGCTCTATCCCGACGTGATCGAATCCGTGCCAATTGACGGCAATCCCGCCGCGCTCATCAAGAGCCATCACAACGTCGGCGGGCTGCCAAAAAAAATGAATTTCGCGCTCGTGGAGCCGCTAAAATGCCTGTTCAAGGACGAGGTGCGCCAGCTCGGGATTGAACTCGGTTTGCCGAAGGAAATTGTTTTGCGCCAGCCGTTTCCCGGGCCGGGACTGGCCGTGCGCATTCTGGGCGAAGTAACGCCGGAACGTTGCGCGATTTTGCGGAACGCCGACGCCATCGTCGTCGAGGAGATGAAGTCGAACGGGCTTTACTACAAAATCTGGCAGAGCTTCGCGGTGTTGCTGCCCGTGCGCAGCGTGGGCGTGATGGGCGACGAACGGACTTATGATAACACCATCGCCATCCGCGCGGTGGAATCGCAGGACGGCATGACGGCGGACTGGGTGAAACTGCCCTACGCCTTGCTGGAGAAACTCGCGAGCCGCATCATCAACGAGGTCAAGGGGGTGAACCGTTGCGTCTTCGACATCACCAGCAAGCCGCCGGGGACGATTGAGTGGGAGTAGAGCAGCGCGATTTTTTGCTGGTTTGCGGAGCGACGCGGGTTTAATCTGAACACACAGTCAACCTATGCCGGCTTATGGATATAGTTTTTAATTGCCCTCATTGCGAACAGGAAATGGCCATAGATAGCTCCGGCGCGGGCTCGGAAATCCAGTGCCCGTCGTGTGGCGAGAAAATTACGATTCCGGCGGCACCAACACCGCCCGCTCCTGAATCCGCTCCGGCGGGACCGGTTGGTGGCGGCGCTCAAGCCAGCCACACCATCGCCTCGTCTGCCGCCGCCAAGATTGAAATGCACCTCAAGGTGCCCGTGCGGGACAAGCCGGGCGAGGTTCTCATTGCCAAACCGAAACCGCCGTTGGAGGCCGCGGTCAGGGGCTCCGACAAAAAAGTCCGGATCCGGACGATTCGCCACGCCAATTGCATAGAAGGGGGCCATGACAAGTTCGATGAAAAGGTTACGGAATTTTTGAATGAAGTCGGCGAGGCCAACCTCGTTGGCATTCACACGGTCGGCTACACACACTTTGACGTCGGCACTCAAAAGATAGTGGAGGATTACGGAATTTTGGTTGTTTACCGGGGATGAATCCACTTGTGCCCGCCTTGACTTGCTGATTTCAGGCCGTTACTGTCGCCACATGAACCGCCCGTCTGGCTTTCTGCTCTTCATCATCGCGTGCGTGGTGTTGGTTCCATTTCGCGCGCCGGCGCCCTTGTTTTATGTGCCGGGGGAAGGCTGGTATTACGAGATGTATGGCCAGAACACCCGGTGGCAGCGTCCCCGGGCCAAGGAGCAATTGGACGTTGCGGAGCAGGCTTTCGCCAAGGGCGACTACAACACCACCCTCCATGCCGCGCACCGCATCTTGCGCGTGTGGCCGTTGTCAGATTACGCGCCGGACGCGGAATATCTCATTGGCCGCTGCCTCGAGATGACCGGCAAGGATGAAGCCGCGTTCAAAGCCTACCAAAACATCATCGAAAAATATCCGCGCAGCAATCGCTATGAGGAAGTGATCTGGCGACAATATGAAATCGCCAGCCGTTACCTCGGCGGCCAGTGGTTCCGGCTTTGGGGGTTTATCCCTTATCCCTCAATGGATCAAACAGCGCAAATGTTCGACAAAATCGTCAACAATGGTCCTTACAGCGATGTCGCCCCCCACGCGCAATTGCGCATCGGCGCCGCGCGCGAAAAACAGAATAATTATCCCGATGCGGTGAAGGCGTACGCCACCGCCGCCGATCGTTACTACAACCAGCCAACCATCGCCTCCGACGCGCTTTTCCGGGAAGGCATTTCCTACGCGAGGCAGGCGGCGAAGGCCGAATACGATCAAAACACCGCGGTGCAGGCAATTGCGACGTTCACTGATTTCATCACGCTTTATCCCAACGACCGGCGGGTGCCGCAGGCGCAAAAAGCCATCGCCTGGCTCAAGGCCGAACAGGTGCGCGGCAATTTTGAAATCGCGAAATTCTACGAAAAAAGCAAAAAATGGAACGGCGCCCTGGTTTATTACAACGAAGTGCTGCAACTGGATCCCAACTCGCCTTACGCCGCGTCCGCGCGCCAGCGCATTGAAGCGCTCAAGCCGCGTTTGCAAGCGTCAGCGGCCAACTAAAATGCGTCTGCCGGAAATTTTTACCCTGGTGGCGGCGACGGCGTTGCTCGCCGGTTGTGCCGGCTACCATCTCGGCCCGGTCAACGGCGCGGTCGCGGGTGAAAAGTCGGTTGAAGTTCTGCCGTTCAACAACCAGACGCTGCAACCGCGGCTCGGCGACGCGGTCACCCAGGCATTGCGTGAACGGCTCCAAACCGATGGCACTTACCACCTCGCCACGCGCGATCCCGGGGACGTCGTTGTCAGCGGTGTGATTACGCGCTACAACCGTGAAGGGTTGAGCTATTTGAACAATGACGTCACAACGACGGAGAATTACCGGGTGGGCATCATCGCGCACGTCATCGCGCGCGAACGCGCCACGGGCAAAGTATTGTTCGATAAAAACGTGAACGGCTACACGCTGATTCACGTCGGCACGGATTTGGCGGATTCGGAGCGCCAGTCGCTGCCGCTGCTGGCGGAAGATCTGGCGCGAAACATCACGGAATTGCTGACTGAAGGCGCGTGGTAAAAATAGTTGGATTTGGTGAGACCAATTCGTATTCTGTCTTGTTTTCGTAACGAATAATTGGACCAACCATCAACCATTATGACAAAAAACATCTCTAAAATCGCAATCCTGAGCCTCTTGGCCGCGACTCTCGTTGCCACGCCCGCGTTGTCGCGTGCGGAAGGCACCAGCACGAACGCACCGGCATCGTCCGACCAAACCCCCGTCAAGCCCAATAAACATGGCAACCTGCCCTTCCATGGCAAGCTGGGCGCGGTGGACACGAAAGCGATGACGCTTACCGTGGGCAAACTCACGCTGCAAGTCACGTCCGACACCCTGATTACCAAGGACGGCAAGTCAGCCACACTGGCAGACGGCGTGGTGGGAGATCCGGTCAGTGGCGCTTACAAGAAAACCATCGATGGCAAACTCAACGCCACCAGCGTCCACTTCGGCGCCAAAAAACCGGAGGGTTCAGGCACCGGTGGCACCAATTAATGGTCCGGAGTTTTTTTGAATCTTCAAAGCGGGCGGCAACGCCCGCTTTTTTTATGCCCGCTTCCACCAACTGGTGAGACTTTTGGACTTTTGCGCCTGCGGCGATTGATTTTGCATCACGAGCAACTGGCTGCGCGCTGCCGTCAGCGCCATGATGAATTCGTCATAGCTCAGGAAACGTTCTGCGGGGGTTTTTGCCATGGCCTTCACCAGCGCATCGCTCGTGGCCTGCGTGATTTCAGGCACGACCAGATTCGGTGGCGTCAGAGGTGTTTGCACCTGGGCGACGATTACCTCCTCGACCGTCGGGGCTTCGAACGGCACATGGCCGGTCATCGCGTGATAGAGCGTGGCGCCGAGGCTGTACATATCGGACAAAAAGGTTTCCGGCTCGCGCTTGATTTTTTCGGGCGCGACGTAATATGGCGTGCCCCACGTCACGTCCTCCACTTCGTGTTCCACGTCGGCTTTGCGGGCAAGGCCGAAGTCAATCAGCTTGGGTTCGTGGTCCGCGTTGAACAAAATATTGCCCGGCTTGATGTCCCGGTGGAGCAAATCGTGCTTGAGCGCCAGGTCGAGCGCGGAGGCGATTTTGACGCCGATGTCGAGCATGTCCAATTCCTGCAGCAGACGCAGTTTCTCGATGCGCGCGTCCAAGCTGCCATGATCGGCGAGCTCCATCACGAGATACTGCTGGCCCTCCCATTCGTCAAAGGAGTAGATGTGGACGATGTTCGTATGGTTAAGCCGGGCACAGGCGCGGGCTTCGCGATAAAAACTTTCCAGTGCCTTCTGATCGTTGAGCAGTTCCTTCCGCATCAACTTCACCGCCACCATGCGCTCCAGGGTCGTATCCCAGGCCCGATAGACCGTGCCCATGCCGCCTGAACCGACGACGCTCCGCAATTCGAATTGCCGAATCATCATGGGCATCATGATGGGATGCCCGCACTTGCTGCACGGCACGGTGCCCAGCGGCGCCAGGTCGCCCGGGATGAAGACCTTCGTCTCACACCACCCGCATGTGACCATCCGTAATTGTTCGCTCATGCCTGAACCAATTTAGCACCACTTCTCCATCCGACAAGCCTTGAGAAAGGCTGCTTTTCAACATAAAAAACCCTTTGACAAACGCGCCCCAATGGTGTTTCTTCCTGCCGGTTGAATATGAAAAACACGTTTGCTCCAACGCTGAAGCACGCGCAGACCAACGGACGCATGTCCATTTGGACGCGCGTTTGCCGGCATTCTGGCATCGAGGGGGGGGAGTTCTGATTTAAAAGGACAAGTTTTTAAGGACCCGCGATTGCCAGTCAATCGCGGGTTTTTCGCTTTTTAACCCAAAACCAAACGAAAGGAAAAAACATGAACAAAAATGAAACCCGGGTGCCGGCCAGGTTCGGCCCCGAAACGCGGTTCGAAGTGCGGCCGGCTCCACCGGCGCCGTTTCGCGCCACGCAGGAAACCGAGTTCGAACGGCTCAAAAGCCGTTTGCTCGCGCGGCATTTGGCCGAGGCGCCGGCGCCGGAGTTGAACCCTCCGTTGCGGCGCGCGGCCAACGACGCGGCGGCGCTGGCTTGGGCGACACTTTACCCCTTGCTGGTGTTCCCCGTGCTGTTCGAGGAAAAAACCCAGGCTGCTCTCCGCCAGGCTGAACGCCAGGCGCGGATTTTTGAGAGCAGCCGCGAACTGCTCGCCGTATGAAACCGCGCCAGCTTGAAGTGGGGACACAGACCTGGCGCGTCGAAGCGGTTCGTCCGCGAAGACGGGCGTGTGCGGGGAGCTGTTGGCACGGGCGTATCTCTTGACGCTCGCGCCCACAGCTTCCCGCCACGCCTTGTAAATCTGGTAGCCGCCAATGTGAATTGGCGGATCCATCCAGCGGAGTTGATTTCCGCCGTTTCACAACGGCGGCTACGGGGGGTGGTCTGTGGGGAAACCGGGGACGCGGGCAATTTGTCCGCGTCCCCGGAATTATTTCAAATCACGTTTCTTCGACGCGCTCAATCCGTGCGCCAAGTGTTCGCAGCTTCGCATCCATTTTTTCGTAGCCTCGGTCCAGATGGTAGATGCGATTGACCTGTGTCGTGCCTTTGGCCGCCAGGCCGGCAATCACCAGTGCCGCCGATGCGCGCAAGTCGCTCGCCATCACCGGCGCACCGCTCAACGGCTTCCCGCCTTTGACAATGGCGCTCGGCCCCTCAATCTCGATGTCCGCACCAAGCCGCGCCAGCTCGCTCACGTGCATGAAACGCGACTCAAAAATCCGCTCCGTGATGATGCTGATGCCCGGTGCCAGCGCGAACAGCGACATCATCTGCGCCTGCACGTCCGTGGGAAAACCGGAATAGGGCAGCGTGGTCACGTCCGCCGATTTGAGTTGGCCGTTGCGATGTGCCAGCAGATTGGCGCCGCGCCGTTCAACCGTCACGCCCGATTCATTCAATTTGTCAATCACCGCGCGCAGGTGGTCGGCGCGAGCGCCCCGGAGCGTGACTTCGCCGTCGGTCGCGGCGGCGGCAATCGCATAAGTCGCCGCTTCAATCCGGTCGGGAATGACTTCATGCTTCGCGCCGTGCAACTTTTTGACGCCGGTAATCGTAATCGTCGGGCTGCCTGCGCCTGAAATTTTTGCGCCCATGGCGTTGAGGAATTTGGCCAGGTCCACCACTTCCGGTTCGCACGCCGCGCTTTCGATGACCGTCACACCTTCGGCCAGCGTCGCCGCCATCATCACGTTGGCCGTGCCCAGCACGGTCGAGCCCGAGCGGCCACCGAGAAACATCGGCGCGCCGGCGAGATGTTTCGCCGCGGCGCTGACATAACCGCCTTCGATCGTGATTTTCGCGCCGAGCGCCTCAAACCCCTTCAAATGCAAATTGATGGGGCGGGCGCCGATGACGCAGCCGCCCGGCAACGACACGCGTGCTTTTTTCAGGCGGCCCAGCAGCGGCCCCATGATGCAGATCGAGCCGCGCATCTTGCGGACGAGTTCGTAATCGGCATAGCCGCGGACCTTTTGCGCGCGGACCGTGAGCGTGCCGCGCTCGAATTTTACAATCGCACCGAGCGAGGCGAGAATCTGCGCCATGAAGCGCGTGTCGCTCAAATCCGGCACGCCCCGGATGACGCACGGTTCGCCGGTCAGCAACGCCGCCGCCATGATGGGCAGCGCGGCGTTTTTGCTGCCGCTGATGGTCACCTCGCCGTGCAAGGGCACGCCGCCTTTGATCAAAAAACTTTCCATGTGAAATTGAATTTTTTTTCAGCCACAGATGAACACAGATTGACACAGATAAAGAATTTCCGCGCGTACGATTTTTGGAAAATCTGTGTTCATCTGTGTCAATCTGTGGCTCAGAATCAGCGTCGCGCGACCAGAATTCTGGCGCGGTGAGAGTAGTCTTCCTTCACTGCTTCGACAACCCACTTTTCGGTCTCAAAGATTTTCCGGACGGCGTCAGCCTGGCCGTCACCGAATTCCAGCATGATTTTTCCGCCCGGTTTGAGGAACGGTTTCGCCTCCGCTGCCAGCTTCCGGTAAAAGTCCAGGCCGTCCGCGCCGCCGTTCAGCGCCGTGTGCGGATCGAAATCGCGCACCTCCGGCTGGAGCGTGGCAATTTCGGCGGAGGGAATGTAGGGCGGATTGCTGACAATCAGATTGAATTGGTGGGGCGAGACTCCCGGCGAGCCGTCGGCTGTGGTATTTTCTCCCGGCTCGCGAGGACGCTCGCCCCACCCGTCCTTCAAGGCGGCAAAACCATCGCTTTGCAGAAATTCAATCCGTTCCGCAACGTTGTTTCGCACCGCATTTTCCCTGGCCAGCGTCAGAGCATCGGGGGAAACGTCCGTGGCGACAATTTTTGCGGACGGACATTTCACGGCCAGCGCGATGGCGATGCAACCGGTGCCGGTGCCGAAGTCCAGCGCAATTGGAGCGCCGGCCTCCGGCCCGGCATGTTTTTGCGGTTCATCACCTTCACGCCGGGTCGGAGACCGGCGCTCCAATTCTGCCAACAATCTCGCCAGGAATTCCCACCCCAACTCCGACAGCAGTTCGGTTTCGGGACGCGGAACCAACGCGTGACGGTTCACGGCAATTTCGAAACCGCAGAACGAGGTTGAGCCGGTGATGTGCTGGAGCGGTTCGTGCTGGCCACGGCGCTTGATGAATTCGCGAAAGCCATCCACCTCCGCCGGGGCAAGCATGCGCTCGAAGTTCAGATACAATTTCATGCGCGGCAGTTTGAGCAAATGCGCGAGCAGGAGTTCGGTTTGCAGGCGCGGCGACTCGACGCCCTTTTTGGCGAGAAATTCCGCGCTCTTTTGGATCGCTTCGAGAACCGTCATGCGCGGAGTCTAAATGGAAAACACGAAGACTTCCAGCACCGTAGGTGCGGCATCTTTGTGGAATATTTGCCCAAATAAAATTCAGCTCCGGCAGGAGCGACATCGAAATATGCCGCTCCTGACGGAGCTTTTTTTGAAACGGAAAAACTACAAAGATGCCGCCGCTACGCGGCTGAAAACCGTCATGCAAGGGGGATCTAAACCTGCTATTATTTTGCCGGAATAAAATTATTTTCCCTCCACGCCTTTGAGGTAGGCGAGGATGAGTTCGGGCAAATCCTTGCTGTAACCGCCTTCCAGCAGGCTGAACATGGGCACGCCGAGCGCGCGCAGCGACTGGCCGAGCCAGTAAAAATCGTCCACCACCAGCACGCCCGGCACCAGCGGATCGCGCACGTAGGCGTCGAACCCGGCGGACACGGCGACGAGGTCGGGCCGGAATTTTTTCAAATCGTCCAGCGCCTGCTCAAGCGCGGCGCGGTAGTCCCGACGCGGCAAGCCCGGCGCGACGGGATAATTGAAACAGTTTTTTCCGACATTCGCGCTGCCTGTTCCAGGGTAACATGGAAACAGGTGGATGGAGAAAAACGCGGTGCCGGGCCGGTCGAGCAGAATGGCTTCGGTGCCGTTGCCGTGATGCACGTCGAAATCGAAAACGGCGACCCGCTTTGCGCCGGTGGCGGCAGCTTCGAGCACGGCGATGGCGATGTTGTTCAAGTAACAAAAGCCCATCGCCCGGTCGCGGGTGGCGTGATGACCGGGCGGTCGCATCAAACTGAAAACGCTTTCGCCCTTGCGCGCGGCGGTCAGCGCGGTGAGCGCGGCGGCAGCGGAGGCGCGGGCGAAACCGGCGATGTTTTCGTAAAACGGCGTGTCGGCGTCAAAATCCATCGGCTCGTTCAAGTGCGCGAGATGTTCCGCCGGATGAGCGCGAAGGATTTGTGCATCGCTCACCTGGCCCGGTTCGGCCCATTCGATGGGCAATTCGGTCTGGTGGCGCAGGAGTTCGAGTGTGGCGAGGATGCGCAGCGGGCGTTCGGGATGGCCGGGATGGGAATAGGCGGCGCAGCGTTCGTCAGTGATGATTT
Source organism: uncultured Verrucomicrobiae bacterium (assembly GCA_963744965.1). Classification (GTDB taxonomy): domain Bacteria; phylum Verrucomicrobiota; class Verrucomicrobiia; order Limisphaerales; family UBA11358; genus UBA11358. Next base: position 138,322 of record CAVUVT010000002.1, on the reverse strand, counting down.
TCACGTGAAAATTTAACCACGAATGAACACAAATAAACACGAATTTGTCATCAGGTGAATTTGGCCTGGGAGTGCCGATGTCCCGCCGGCGTACGACAACGAAACTGGCCGGCGAGACGCCGGCGCTCCCAGGGGCCTATCTTCGGTTCGCCGCCAGCGATCGCGATTTTTACCCGCCCAAGCCAATTCTTTTTGCAAAGGCGGCAGATTCCGTTAGTCTTGAGCGTATCAAGCATACAATTATGTACCAAAAATTACTCACAATGGCAGCAATGCTGGGAGCATTGACTCTGAACGCCAGGGCGTGGGATTACGAGGGGCATCACGCCATCAATGAACTGGCGCTGGCGTCGTTGCCGGCGGATTTCGGCGGGTTCAAGTTGACGCCGGCATTGAAGCATCGCATCGAGTTCCTCGCGGGCGAACCGGACCGCTGGCGGAATATGGGCGATTTGCCGCTGAAACATTTCAACGGGCCGGACCATTACATTGATTTGGAGGACTTGAAACTTTACGGCCTGACACCGGAGACGCTGCCGTTGATGCGTTACGATTTTGTCGCAATCATTGCGCGGGAGCGGGCGGCGCACCCGGATAAATTTCCGCCCATTGATCCAGCCAAGGACGCCGATCACACGCGCGAATTGAGCGGTTTCCTCCCGTGGGCCATCACGGAATATTACGAAAAACTGAAATCCTGCTTCAGTTACCTGAAAACGTTTCAAAAATACGGCGGCACGCCGGAGGAGATCGCCAACGCGCAGGCCAATGTCGTCTATGTCATGGGCGTGATGGGGCATTTCGTTGGTGACGGTTCACAGCCGCTGCATACGACGATGCATTTCAACGGCTGGATGGGCGACAATCCGCACGGTTATACGACCAGCCTGAAATTTCACGCGTGGATTGACGGCGGGTATTTTCGTCAGATCGGTGGCATAGACGTCACAAACTTGGCGGGGAAAATTCATCCCGCCGAGCGCATCAAGAATGCGGATCAGCCGGACGGCATGTTCCGTGATGCCGTGAGCTACATCGTTGAGCAAAACAAACTGGTCGGGCCGCTTTATGAACTGGAGAAGGAAGGCAAACTTACCGGCGAAGGAGACAAGGGTCTGGAGGGCCGTGCGTTCCTCGACGGCCAGCTCGTCAAGGCCGGCCAGATGCTGGGCGATATCTGGTACACCGCCTGGCTCGAGGCCCCGGAGGACCAATATCTCCAAAGATCGTTACAGGAACGCAATGCGGCGAATTCAGCGACCGGAAAATAAAGCATCCGGTGAAATTAACTTGTCGCGAATGCAGCCGGTCGCAAAATAGCCCCGGTTAGGGCCCATAGCTCAGTGGTTAGAGCAGGCGACTCATAATTGAAATGTATGCAGTCGTCCAGAGTAGTAGCGAGTCGTAATAAGTCGCCATAACAAACGTGAAATCAACATTATGTGCGTTACGCTCGTATTATGGAACAACTCGTTACTACTGCCCACGACAGAAAAAGTGGCCAAGAAGTGGCCAAGAATTCTGACCTCACTTCAGACAAGCAATCTCAACGGCATTTTCCGAAAACCCACGTCGGTTATTGGAAAGCCCGGCTCGAACATCGGACGTATTCCTATCGCGGGCAAAATTTTGAAATCGGCGAATGGTCGGTGCGGATAAAATACCGTGGCATTCGTCGAAGTTTTGATCTGGACACCGCGAACAAAGAGGACGCTGCCACCAAAGCGCGGGACATTTATCTTTCTCTCGTCGCCAAAGGATGGGATGCAACTCTGGCTAATTTCGGCAAACCCGTGCCGCCGTCAACTCCAGTTGCGCCGGCTGGTGAGGCAACAATCGGTGTATTTTTGAGAGAAGTGGAGCGCGTAAGCAATTTGAAGCCAAAAACCTTTCACAGATACGCGCAGTATTTTCGGATGTTGACAGCGCAAATCCGTGGGCTTGCAAAAGACAAATCTAAATACAGCTATCAGCACGGAAAACATTCTGCATGGTTGCAAAAAGTCGAGGCCACGCCGCTGCGAACCATCACGCCAGCAGCAGCAGCAGATTGGAAAGTCGCTTATTTGGCACGCGCAGGCGTTGATCCAAAACGGCGGCTGGAAGTGAATCGTTCGTTTAATGCTGCTTTGCGACATTGCAAAAGTTTGTTCAGTGCCAACATTATCAATCAGCCAAACTTTTCGGTTGTCGTCCCCAAGTTCAAAGTGAAAGATGGTCAAAAGGGAGAACGAGAAATCTATTGGTTTGAGGCATTGAAATTCGAGAAAAACGGTTCGATGAAATTTCATGCGCCGCTAGGCGTAACTTACGCCGGATTGCTGAAAGCCGCGCGTGATGAGTTGCGGCTTGAACATCCAGAAGCATACAAGTTGTTTCTTCTCTGCCTTTGCGCAGGATTGCGGCGGGCCGAGGCGGACACGCTTTTACGCAACCAGCTTCAACCAGCCGACAATTCGATTTGCATTGAATCAACCTCATACCGTCAGCCAAAACATGATTCATGCGGGGTCGTTTATGTTGATTCGGCGATGATGAAGGAATTATTGAGCCTGACCAATTCAACTGATGAATTTGTTATTCGTAGTCCGATGGAATGGAAGAGCAGCACCAAGTATAATTTTTACCGTTGCGAACCTCATTGGAGAACGTTGATTGAATGGCTTGCGGGAAAGGGTATTACGGCTCGCAAAAAAGTTCATGAGTTGCGAAAACTTTTTGGAGACGCCATCGTCAAACAAAACGGCATTTTTGCCGGCAGCGCGCAATTGCGGCACACGACCATTCAAATGACTGCAAGCTACTATACTGACCCGCGTCAGCGGGCGATACTGCCGGTTGGTAATTTGCTTTCTGATTGCCAAATAAATGACGCGACACAAAATTAAGAAACAGATTGAAATATGGCCTTAATCAAATGCAAAGAATGTAACGAATCTGTCAGCACGGAGGCTGCTGCTTGCCCTCATTGTGGCGCACCGCAGCAGCGGCCTGTGCCGCCGCCGCTGCCTGTTCAACCGAGGGAAGAACGAATTTATTTCGATAATGTTGTGGCTGTAACCACGACACGGGTGATCGTTGGAGGGACGACCTATGCACTGCGAAACATCACATCTGTCAAAATGACATACACACCGCCACGAGTTTTTGGAGCACTTCTGCTTCTGGCCTTCGGCGTGCTTTTATTGCTCGGCGGGTTCATATCAATTCGTAGCGACGCTCCCGCGCCGATAGGCGTTTATATCATTGGAGGTGCAATGGTCATTGGAGGAATTCTTTTGATGGTCACTGCGAAAACCTCGTATCACGTTAATCTTTCGAGTGCGGCAGGCGAAGTCCATGCGCTCACTTCCAAAAACAAATCCTACATTGAACGAGTCGTTTTGAGCATCAATGAGGCAATTGTAAAATACAAATAGATCAGTTCGGCAAAAACAAATTGAATCTGCCATGACTAACGCGCGGTTTGATGACAAATTGAGCCGGTGGATGAAATCGGTTGAAATTCAGCCTTTGGCCGATGCAGGTATCGGTGGCCACGGACAAAACGCCGGCCACCGCGGCGCTCAGAAGGGGACGACGGGTATTTGGGGGACGCTGGCGACCCGTTCATCCTGGCGTATCCGCTGCGCTTACCCTAAACACCAGCGATGAAAGGATCGTAGCAGATTTCGTTCCGAAATAAAGCCCTATTTTGCCGCAATGCCGGCGTTGCGTACGACGCTTCAATGGTCTTTTATTGAATCTGAAACAATGCTGGCGCGGACGGCCGCTTGTGGAGAATCCACCGGCGGAATTTCCAACACGACAACAATCCGTTCGCCTTCGTCATTCTTTCCTTCGCGACGGCTCCATGCGTAGCAAATTTTGGCTTTGGGGTGTTTTGTGAGGGCAAAAACCTCAACGTCTCCAACCCATGCTGTTTTGTCTCCGACCAACCCTGTTTCCCCAAGGACGGTTACATCAACCCAATGGGTGCGAAGATAACAGGCCGGGCGCTTATGCAATCGCTCGATTTCTAATTTCAGCCGGTATAGATAATCAAATTTATCTTTCACGGCATTCAACCTACAAACAATTCATGCTTATCAAAAGCATGAACGGGTGGTGTTTTTAGCCACTATTTTAGCTCCCGAAATATGAAAGATCGCACGGCTGAGTCCGTATTACACATCGTACCTGTGCATGTTGCCGTACCTCAGTCCCTGTTGCCGGGATTTTCGCCGCTATTAGTTTTGAAGAAAAGTGCCAAGAGTATCTGAATATCAAGTGCGTTGATTTCCTCGCCTTTCCTGACTCCGTCAAAAATATTTCCAATATCCCGCTGCAAAACCCTTCCTGAATCTGTCCAGAAAACGGTGATTACTTTCGGGGCATCTTCCAAAATCACCCTGTCTGCATATCCAAGTTCAACCAGCTTGTCGGCCATGCGCCCAAGCGTGTCCCTCACCCCATCTTCTGGCAGCTTCATGTTTGGCTATTGTGGGCAACCATCGCACAGAGACAAGTTTTTTTAGCCGTTCCAGTTTGGCAAATCCTCAATGGCTGGAGTCTTATCTGTCAATCCTGCTGCCATTGCTGGCGTTTGCTGGGGGGCACTGTAAACCTTAGCAAAGTTGAAATGCCAGACAAACACCATGAAGACCCCGAACCCTATCAAGCAACTGAACACCACATCGGGAGAAACCTTCCCGTCTTTTCGTATATTACCGGCAAGTGTTCACTCCGGGAAAAGCCGGAAGAATTCAGGATGCCGTTTTCAAATTAGGCCGCTCGTGCCGCCTGTAACGTGATGTCATCAACGAATAATCTTGCTGCGCCGGTTGCATGGTCGTTAATCTTAACCCGACGGTTGTATTTGGCGTCACTTCAGGGCTTCAAGTTTTTCAGCCCTTGGAAAGAAAACAAAAGAAAGGGGAAAAAGTTATGGCAAAAAAAACGAACTCAAGTAATGGCGGTCGTGGTCAAAAACAAGCCTTTGCGTTCTCCGCGCCCGGCGCGGTGAGCGTGCAGTTGGTGGGTGATTTTACGCAGTGGCAGGAGCGTCCCATCAATTTGCAAAAAGGCGCGGACGGCGTGTGGCAGATAACTGTGGAAATAGAACCGGGCACGCACCACTACCGATTCCTCGTGGACGGCGAATGGCGCGACGACCCGCAATGCGCTCTGCGCACGCCGAATCCCTACGGCGGCGAAAACATGATGCGGCAGGTGGCGTAAACACCATCCTGCCACGTGGGCATACGGCTCTGCTCTAACCAGCGAGCGGCCTCCCGGAGAATGTCGGTCACAATCCTGATGTCCTGCGGCATGGCTTGGCGAACAGGCAGTGACATGGCAGCCTAATCTTTAGCGAACCGCCGCTGGCGAGCGGGGTGGAGAGTGACCGCGAATTGAAAATGAACTGGGCGTACGTCAGCAATCCAGCAGGCCAACTCTGGATAATGACCGTTCCCAAGGAATATCTCCTGAATTTGGGGGATAATCCTGATGCCACCGATATGGTTCAAAATTTTGATGAGTTCACCCGCAACCGTGGAATACTGCCGCTAGAAGATGTGCCCAACCCTTTGCCAGCGTGGGCTGAAAAAGCTTTGCAGACCGGGTATCCGATTTACGTCTTTTGGCCACCTCAATTAAATCGTGTTCCCGTTTGGAAGAAAATTAACAAAATCGCCGCTTGGTTTGAAAGCGCGGCACCTGCTGCCCAGAACTACGCGATTCTTTCGTTTGCAGAAGCCGCACAAAGAGCGGAAAACTGGGCGAGTGAAGTGGGGTACGCCAACTGATTTAAATGAGCGACCTGATCGAAGCTCTGTTAGGTTTGTTCATAAACCTTTTCCGAAAAGGCCGTTCTCGTAAACCAATTTTGGACATTCGTGGTCAGCAGCCGGGTGACTTCTTGCAGCCGCATCAAAGGCTCACCGTTACTTTGAAAAATAATGACGAAGCTTACGCTATCAAATTGGAAGCTGTTTACGTCAAAGACGACAGTTCTCTTTGCATAAAAGTCGGGCAAGAAACTGCTCCGAACAGCGGCGTCTATACGGACTCAGCCGAGCCTTTTTCTTCCACTGTCTGGCTTGATTTGGTGGTGCCGCCGTCACAGGAACGTTTTTTTATGATATTGTTCTCAACAAGGGGAGTCCGGAGGGAAACCCGCGACTTCATATCTTTGAAAGTAGCGTCTAACAGATCAAAAAGTTTCCACAGAACCGCCAAGCCGATTATATTGAGAATCGCCGTTGATGCCAGCATACACGCAAGAATCCAGTAAATTTTCATGCCTCATAGAACGGAAAATTTTTGAAGTGGTTCTTTTGAATCCTGAAAACAATTAGCAACATTCCACGACAAGTTGCATGATTTCTTCGTGTCCCAGGAAAAGATCGAAGCGCATCTTGAGATGCGCGAATCAGAACCTTGCCGACAAGAAGAATCGGCTTGAGGCGCATAACCTGCAGATTGAAAAAGTCCGCACCGAAATGCGCAAGACATACCAGATATACCAAGCAGACCAAATTACTCCGGAAGGTTTCGGAAAATGCCGCCAGCCGTCGCCAACCGAGCGCCAAGCTGGTCGTTCGGTGAACGCAGGCGCGACGCTAATCTCTACGTCGTTGCTGGTTTCGATTTGCCGTTTGGCAGATTGAGGCACAGCAATAGTCTGCCATTTTCCTGGCGGTGAGCAAATATCCTGTCATGGTGATGGCAAGAAATGTCCGGTGCAAGCCAACGCTAATAAATAGCAACCGACCGGAAGCAGAATTCCAAGCATCAGCTAATTTTACCGCCATGAATTTGAAAACGAAAATATTAACACCCGTTTTGGAAATCATGTCTGTCGCCACTTTGGTTCAAACCACGGCCCTGGCGGATGATCCGGTTGCCCCGGCGGCCGGAAATTCATCCGTAACGCCCGGCACGCGCTACGGACTTTTCAACGGGCTTGACCATCGCAGTTGGTATAATGAGGGAAACTTCCCGGAGCCGTTTCTAGTGGATGATTCCGGTCTTGAAATCAATGAAGCCCGCTTGGACTGGCTGCACACTGAAGCCGGCAGTCAACACAACGACATCGCCTCGGCAGAGGTGGAGAAAGGTTTTGGCCTGATGACTTTGGAATTGAAGGTTCCATACGAGCGCGATGCATCGTCCGGTCAAGTTTCGCAGGGCATCGGCAACATTGAGGTGGGCGCACGCCATCCATTTTACCAATTCGTTTCGACCACTGGATTTTTCGACACTACCTTGGGTGTTGCCTTGGAAGTCGGCATTCCCGTCAACTCGGCGGTGAGCAAAAACACCGAAGTTGTCCCGAAAATTTTCAATGATCTGAGAGTGGGTGAACGTTTCACCATGCAGTCCCTTTTTGGATATTCCACCCTCTATGGCGGTGGCGCGGACGGTGGTTTGCAGACATTTGAATACGGTTTTGTCTTTGGCTACAGCATTCCACACAGTCAATTGCCATTGCCTGGCGTGCAACAATTCATTCCCATTTTTGAATTGAAAGGCGAAACAGCAATGAATCACGACAACTCCGGACAAAGCAGCCTGCTTGGAAATGCGGCCTTTCGTGTTAATCTCAAAACCATCGGTCGTGTGCAGCCTCGGCTGGGGCTGGGATTGGTGTTCCCGGTCAACAGCAACGCACGGGCGGATGTCCACTCTGGCATTTTCACGAGTCTGGTGTTTGAATATTAACAGCGGAAACAATAACTCATGAAGCTAAACCGGCGGCAATTTCTGCTTCTGACTGCGGGCCTGGCTGCCGGTTGTCAGGCGGTGAACGATGTGAGCACTTCCGCTGCCCATGCGCAACGAATTATCAATGCCGGGTCAGCCAGCAACTATGTTGCCGACGGGGTTTACAGTAATTTTCGAGACTCGGGATTTTTTATCATTCGCCGGGACGACACACTATTTGCCCTGTCCGCCATTTGCACACATCGGAAATGCAAGCTTGCCGCTAAACCGGATTGTTCATTTTACTGCAAATGTCACGGTTCGACTTTCGACCCGGCTGGTCTTGTGACTCAGGGGCCGGCGAAACATGATTTGCCGAGGCTTCCCAGCTATACGAACGAACAAGGCCAGTTGATTGTAAATGTCCCCGTGGGATAGCCGCAATAGTTATGCCACCCGCCGGAGCAAAATTCTGGTTTGTGAATGCCGAATCGGAGTTCCAGGACGGTCGAACGGAAAAGCGATGTTAAGAGTTCATAGGCTAATAATTTTTCATTGCATTTACGGCACTAATAATGCTGGTTTTGACGGTTAAATCGTGTTTTTTCAGGCGGCTCTCCCAAGTCGGTCAGCCCCAGCGCCTCATCAAGTTCCCTGTAAGCTAATAACCCGGCGTCGGATGTGACCTTGGAACCGTAAAACTCCAGCTTCAAACGACGATCAAAAGTCACCCGCAAAGCCTGCTTTTTGCCTGCACCCATTGGATTTTCCGTCTTTCGTTGCTTTAACATAGATGAAAGCCTTTGTTTATGCGGCTCCATTGTAAGTCAATAATATTGGCTTTTGAAGTTAATCTGGGAAATCCGGGCTAATGCTTCTCTACTGCGTGCGCGTTCGCCGACTCACGAACCGCTCCGTTTCGCTTCCGGCTTTCGGAACGGGCGTTCAGTGCGATGTTCAATTAAGCCCCTGTGTTTGTAGGCCAGCGGGTTTGATTTCTGTGACAACGATTTCCCGAATCCTGGGCTGGTTTTCGGCAATCAGCGCATGATATTTTTCCGGCAATTTCATCAGGCCGGACAATTCCAGCCGACAGATGGCCGTTTCAATCCGCCGTAAAGCGTAACCGGAAATCAAAACTTCATGCGTGGCAAAAACCAGACGCAGTTTTTGTTCCTTGCCATCGCTGTCCAGTTCAGCAAACACGAATTGATCCAGCGGCAGCACGAGCAAACGGGTTGCCGTCATTTCAACGCGCAAGCAACGCGCCTGTGAATCAGTGGTGTAACATTCGGGCGTTTTGGTGTTCATGTTTTTGTCCTGGTTGAGAATGACGACGGGATTGTTTCAATCGGCAAAACGTGTCGGCGGCGCGCTGGCTGAATCGCAGGAGATAACCATGCAGCCGGTCCCAAAGTGGATTGCGGGTAAGCGGGCGCAAGCCGCCGGCAAATTCCAATGCCAACGGCCTGTGGCCGGAACGTGCCAGATTCTCGCGCAACTGCTCCTTATCAGGCGTGAAAATGCGGACGCCACGCCGCCCGCGCGAAATGGTGACATACCATTGTTGAGCGTTGGTTGCGGCCTTGATGGTGGAATCGGAAAAGAGAACATAATCCACCGTCTTGCCCTGTGAACCGTAGGACGTAACGGCGTAGCCGGGAAGAAATTCACGGAAACTTTTGTCCAGAACCCGGCCGTCGGTTAATTCAATGTTTCCGTTGGCGTGAACTGATTTGACGGCGACCAATTCGCCGTTGGTGACGCGCGCGCCGGAGGCCAGCTTGCGATTGGCCTTGAGATGCAATTTATCGCCTTGCGCGACCGGAATTTCACGCGGCAGGCAGACGGTGATTTTATCCAGCACCTTGTTTGACACGGTAACGCACTTGCCGTCAATCTCGACCAGCACACCGGCCTTCACGATGCCCGCCAACTTCCCGCGCTTCCCCGGCTCGGTTTGCCGCACCTTCTGATTGAACACAATCACCGCATCTTGCGGATAAAATCGTTTATCGCGCTTTTGCGCGTTGGTTAAATCCATTTTGTCCAATGCTTGAACGGTGACATCATTTGCACCGAGCAATCCCTTTCCTTTAAGCCCATCACGCACCTTGGAATTGACGCGATGCACTTCCGCCCAGGTTTGCGACACCACCACGGCGGAAGCCTTTTCTTCCGCCAGCCGGACATATTCATCGGCCAGCTTGTCCGCCTGTTCACCCAAACCGCAGGAAACCACCGCACCCATTTTGTCCAGTCGCTCAAATGATTCGGCGAGCTTTCCCGCCGCCGCCACCTCAACGGCCTTGCGATACTGCCTGATCTTGGAACTTTCTTTTTTACTGCGGCCAAGCGCCGGGTCTTGGCGGCGAATCGTGTGAAGCTCGACCGGCTTGACGCCGGAATACAGTTCAATGGCCAGCAACGCATCCGATGCTTCAACCGCTCCGTGCTGGCGCGTGTCACCTGACAAAATTACCCGCGCATTTCGCTCCCGCGCCAACCGGAGCAGTTCAGCCATTTGACGACCGCCAATCTGCCCGGCCTCATCAACGATGATTACCGCACCCTCGACCAACTCACGCTTGAGCAAAAAACTTGTCACCGTCGTCGGCGACGGAAATTTCGCTTGCTCCATTGCCACTACTTGCTGGCGTTGTGGTGCGAGGACAATCACGTTTTTGCCGGATCGCCGGACTTGCTCGACCAGCTCGCCAAGGACAAAACTTTTGCCCGTGCCCGCGCCGCCACGGAACAGCGAAACCGCATTGGTGGAGCGCAGCAGCGAATCTAAAGCCAGACGTTGCTCGTCATCCAGTTTTGGATCTGCCGTGTAGGAATGTTCCACCAGTGGCCGGCAATTCCCCGCGCCGTCCTTGACGGTCTGGACAATTTCCATCTCCCGCAACAGCACTTCCCGCAACGTCACTTCGGCAGGACGTTCTGAATTGCGAATGTAAGGACGCTGGCGCGTGAACTCTTTGAGTTCATCCACGGAGAAGTTTTCTCCGCGTCCTCGCTCCAATGCCTGCTGCCATAATTGGCATTCCAGCGCGACCGAGTTGCGGTCAAACAGATGATCCTCTGCCCATTGCACCGACTCACCCACGCTCATCCGGTTGCCAGTGGCTTTTTCCAAACGCTTCGGAAGCTCGCGCAAGGCGGCGCGCTCGCTTTCACTCAACTGCACATCCCATAACGCCCGTTGCTCGTCATGGCTCAATTCCTTTTGCTTCCGCGCCCGCTCCGCCGTAGCAGTCAACTCGCGCATGTCCATCAAATCGCCACCCACGCATTCCGGCTTTTCGGCCAGCAACTTTTTAATGGCCTCGTCAATCTGCGTATGCCGCTTGGAAAAGCGTTCACAAATGTCATCCGAAATGCCCTCGATTTGAAAATCCCCACGCGCCAGGTTGTGAATCCCATAACCGAACCCGCGCAGCTTGCGGGCGAGTTCGTGGTAATAGACGTTCTCGGCAAATTTCCGCGCCCGCAGAAGTTCATAATTTTGCAGCGCCTTCCAACGATTTTCGGCGGCATCAAACGTGGCGTTGAAGATAATGCAGTGAGTATGCAAATGCGGGTCTAATGCGCGGGACGTGTCGTGTGTGAACGTGGCGGCGACAAAATTGCCGGTGGAGCGGTCACAATTCGCCTTGCCGACCCGCACGCGCGTTGTGGCAAAGGCTTCAAATTCCTTCATCGCCGAACGGACGGCTTGTGCGTGCGCTTCCAAAATCCGGTTATCTGCGCCGACCAATGCCGCGACCGAAACCGACTTTGGCGGCGAGAACGTGAAGTCATAAAAAATCCGGCGATTGGCAGTGTTGTCACCGGCATCATCCTTCCGGGTGGTATTCAGCCGTTGCGTCAATGTCTCGCCGGATGCCGGATGCCGGTTCTCACATAGGGCAAGAAACGCTTCTGCGCCAACCTTGCTGGTCAAACCCAGGCGTTCCGCGCCCACGCCGAACCACAGGCCCGTCACCCGCTGCCCTTCATCGTAATAATCGCCCACGCAAAGATGCTCCTCAAAGTATTCCTTTGCGTTCTTCAAATTGTATTGCGTCTTGGCCGTGACCATCGGGAATGAGTCTGCCAAAAGGCCGGTTTTATTTTGTTCCAAAATGGAACAAAGCAACCGGCGGAAACTGGTTCACTGGCAGGCATGAAAGTAATCGAAATGCCGACGCCAAAGTCTGGCGAAGAACTCTGGGGAATTTACTTCACCGACCGGGAATATGCCCGCGTCATGGGCGACCCGTTGCGCGCGGTTATTGCAGCACCAACAAAAATCGCCGCCGAGGAAGCCGCCACCCGGCTTGGCCTGACTGACGCCTGGGCGCATCCCCTCACCGCCGAACAAACCAAATCAATCCGGGAGTCGGCAACACGGCCCCCGGAACAACCCCGTATAACCATGCAACCAACCACCGCCGAATTACGCACCGCCATCGAAGTTTTGAAGGTGCTCGACCAACGACTCAATGACCAGGCAGCGCACTCCGTGAGACAACTGCCAAACACCGAATTGGGCGACCAATATGCCGAGCAGATTGAAGCCCGAACCATCGAACAAACGAGCCACATCGAAAAAGTCGCCATGCAGTTGCAAAACTGGCGGGATGAATTGCTCCAACAGCGGAAGCAGCAAGTAGTGACGCAATCAGTATGAAAATGAATTTTTTAACAAGGCACGCCCTACCCCTTCCAAGAGGAAGGAATCTGCGCTTCGCGCACTGCCACGCCAATGCGGTGTCAGCCGCCACCAAATGCGCGCACATTCGTGCTTCGCATCATAACCGCCCGGTTGCTTCGTCAAGTGCCTCGCCAACTGCTTCGCTTGCCGCCAACCCTGTCGCCTCGCTCATGCTTCGTTGCCCATGAACCGAAATGCCATCCCACCAGAAGCGTTGGATCGCTTCCGCGCTGCCGCGTCACAATACACGCACACTGCCAAGTCGCGTGCTTCGCGTCTATTGACACTCAAAGATGACATCGCCGCGCTTCGCAAACGCGGCATTTCCTATCGCGCCATCGGTGAACTGCTCACCCAAAGCGGCATCCCCGCCTCGGACACCTGCGTCACCAACTTTTGTCATCGCGTTCTGAAAGAAAAGCTCGCTCACAAGTCATCCGCCAAGGGGCGTGCTTCGCGTCATGCCAACCATCCTGCTTCGCCAAAAACCACGCCGGATGCTTCGGCCAAAACCAAGTTGCCGCCCGCGCCGGCCACAACCAGCAAACCAACAACCATGCCAGCCGAAACTTCGGCGTTCGCGTCGCGCGGGCCGCGCATCGCCAAAGTTGAAATGCTTCCACCCGGAGAAACAATATGAACAAACGCCTCGATTTGATTTTTAACGGCAAGGGCGGTGTCGGCAAAAGTTTCTTTGCCGTCAATTTCGTCCAATACCTCAAAGACAAGAACATCAAATTTGTCGCCTGCGACTGCGACAACGAAAATTCCACGTTGAAACGCTTTCACGGCGACGATGTGCAGTTTTTGGATTTGTCCCATCCGCGCGGCCTGGACGCCATGATTCGCGCACTGGAAAAAACCGATCTCGTCGTGGTGGACTGCCGCGCCGCGTCCACCGAAGTGTTTTTCAATTATTTCGACGAGATTGCCTTGCAGCCAACGCTAAAAGACCTGTCCGCCGCACTCACGCTCGTCATGCCCGTCAATCAGGAGTCCGACAGCATTGACCAGCTTAATCGCATTACCGACAAACTCAAAAACGTCTGCGCCTACGTTGTGCTGCGAAACACGGTTCACAGCAATGATTTTGCCGTTTTTGACCATTCCGTCATCCGCAAGCGGCTGTTAAGGGAACTCGGCGCGAAGGAAATCACCATGAGCAAATTGCAGCCCTGGCTGGTGGAGGAATTGAGCCACAACAATCTCACCATCACGCCCGCCGTGGCCGACGGCCATCTGCATTTACTGGACCGCCAGCGGCTGCAAACGTGGCAGCGCAAATTTTACGCTGAAATTGAATCCGTCGCCGAATTATTGTTGCCGGCAAAATCATGAGCGCACCCGACCAACCAACACCGCCCGACTTTGACGAGGATTTTTTGCAGGCCATCGCCAAATGGAAGGAGCAGTTCAAAATCAAGGATGATGACCCGATTTTATTATTGCTGGATTTGTTTCGGATTCACCAAAACCATTGGGATGAAATACGTCACCGGCAAATGCCATCGCTCGATGAATTTGAAAAAGACATCGCGGCTTTGACCGAAGCCACAAAGATTTTGAAGGAACGGGCATTGAAAGAAATTCGGGCGGTGGAGTTGCCAACCGCCATTTGTGCCGTCTTCGCCGCCGCCATCGCCGGTTTTCTCATCGGAAAGTTTTTATGAAACTCGATTTTATCCCATTTTCCACATTTCATCTTCCAGCGTTGTCTAAATCGCTGCGCGGCTTCGCGCTTGGATATGCCCTTTTGCTGGTAATCATTACTGGGCGGCTTTTGCTGCTATGCAATCGCCATGTCGCCCGACTTGGCGGCCTGACTTGGAAACGCAATCAATTTTGTCGCGGCTGGCTCATCACCGGCGACACCGGCTCCGGCAAAACCACTTCCGGCATCAATCAACTGGCGCATCAGGTGTTTCAAAACGAGGACAAATGGGGCGGCCTGTGCATTGACGAAAAAGGTGTCTATTGGGAAACGCTTTCGGCAATGGCGCGACACTACGAACGCGAAACCGATTTGATTCATTTGAAAATTCATTCCGACGGCCAAGCCGGACAATCGTTGCATCGGTTCAATCTCACCGGCGACCGCAGCATCCCGTTCACGACGTATGCAAAATTCGTGGTGGACACGGCTACCAGTCTCGGCCAGGGCGGGGACAAAGGTTTTTTCAAAAATCAGGCGCAGACGCACATCGCATATGCGTTGGAATTACTCGCCGAATTGTCACGGCCAGTAACGCTATCCGGGGCATTGGATGTGCTTTCCAGCAAGCCGAAGCTGGACGAGGAATTGGAATTTTTGAACAAGCTCCCTTTGCAGACACCACGCCGCTATGCCCTGAATTTTCATTTCAAGCATCGTTTCCTCGACCAGCCGGCAGAGCAGCTTGGCGGCGTCCGCGAAACCATTGGGAATTATCTGCAATACTTCCTGACGCCCGAAGTGGCGGAAATTTTCTGCGTCGAAGAAAGCACATTCGATTTTTCGGAAATTGATAAGGGCAAAATCATCCTCGTGACCATGCCGCAAAAATTTCAGACCGAGCGGCGTTATGTGAACACATTTTTGAAATTGCTCTTTTACAATCACGCCTTGCGCCGGTTCGACCAGGCCAAGAGCCAGCGCGGAAAAAACAATTTGCTCATCCTGTGGGCGGATGAAGCGCAGCGGTTTATGACGGCGAGCGAGGACGGCACCAGCGATTACAACTGCGTGGACGTGATCCGCGAGGCGGGCGCCACCATCGTTGCCGCCGCGCAGTCCACCACGTCGCTTGTGCCCCCACTTGGTGCGGACAAATCAAAAGTGCTGACGCTGAATCTCCGCAACCGGATGATTTTTCGTTCCGCCGATGAAGCTGATGCAGTCCAAGCTGCGGATTTTCTCGGCAAAAAGCGCGTCATCAAACGGTCGTGGGGATCAAGTGCCGGAAGGCGCAACGTCAATTATTCCGAGGCCGAAGAACACAAAATCAAGCCGTATCAGCTTCGCACGCTCCGCGACCATGAATGTGTGCTGGTGCATTGTGAAAAGGGATTTCGACGGATAACGCTCCCGCCGTTGGAAGCCAATGGGCAAGTCGCCAAATGGTTCTCCTTGTGGCGCAAATTATTCTGACCCTCTGACTATGAAACGAACTCTTTCCAAAGTCGGATTTCGCCTTCGCGCGCTGCGCCAGTCACGCCACTGGACACAAAAGTCTCTTGCCGCCGCCTGTCAGCAAAAGGGATTTCCCGTCTCACGCTGTCAGTTGGCGAGATACGAAGTCGGTATTGCGGACGTGCCCGCGCGTTTCATTCCCGTCATCGCCCATATTCTCAAGGCTGACATCACTGACCTGCTTCCGCCCATCGGCGGGAAGTCGGAATCCAGCCTCGCGCTGTCAGGGGCGAAAATTAGAAATTTGACCGGCCAGCAGATTCAGACGTTCCGACGCAACCAAAAATGGAGTCAAAGCAAACTGGCCGGGGTCATCCGAACGATGGGCGCGCCCATGACGCGCGAAATCATTGCCAATCTTGAAACGCGGCGCACTCGTGTAAAAGATTACGATTTGGTTCTCGTTGCCAAAGCCTTGCAGATTCCGATGGACTCGCTTTTTCCAGAGGAAGCGAAGAAAACAAATTCTCTCGATGCTTTTAATAACAATCCGCAATTCCAAAATCCGCTTGAGGCCCGGCGGCGCAATGGGCAATTCAGCCCATTCACCCGCATGGCGCGAAAAATTGGAATGTTCGCAAAGCGGCTCATTACGCGCCGGTGAAAAGTCGTTTCACTTGGACAATGATAAAAAGTGCCGGTTCATCACGGCTATCGCTTTTTCGCCGGTCTGATCTCACCCGGCGCGTCTGCCGTCCGCACCGATGGAAAAAAATCTCAAACTATTTTTTGCCCTGCAAACATTGAATGAAAATGGCGTCGAAGTTGAAAACCGGCCAAGTCGCCCCGCGTGAAATCAGCGCGCTTTTGTGTCAAGTGTCGGCGGCGACAGTGGTTTCGTTCAATGTTTGTAAGGCTTCAGTCGCCAAATTTTCAATTCAGCAAAAGTGCGCCTGATAAAATAGCGGTGTCGTTGAATGAATCAGCGACGCAACCAAAAAAGCAAATTATGGAAACAACTGAAATGACGGACACGCTCAAAAGTATCAACACCACTCCGCATCTTTGCCGGAGCAAGGTGAAACAAACCGCGCTGGAAATTGCCGCCGCGATCCGGCCAGCCAATAAATTCAGCCGGGTCGGCATGAGCTTCGTTGAACGCATCGAAGCGAAAGTCCGCGCCGCCATCCGTGAGGAAGTCAGAATTCATCCCAGCAAGGGCAAAACGCTTTTATGATGCGTCCGCGGATGAAAACCAGCTTTGATGCTTACATTTGCGGCGTTGATTTTTGCCGCTACTGGTCACAGTTCGCTGACAATATCGCGCAAGTGAACTTTTAACGCCCGCGCGATTCGCAGGAGAACATCCACAGTCGGCACCCGGTAGCCACGCTCAATTTGTCCCATATAAACGGGATTGATGTCTATCCGCTCGGCCAGTTTTTCCTGGGTCAAACCAGCTTGCTTGCGGTATTTACGAATACCTTCACCCAATAGTTTGCGATCTTTTTTGGTGACCATTCTTGGCCAGAAAGCCAAGCAGGGAGCAGGCAAAGCGCACAGATTCTATTAGCTATCATTTTTATTCTTGCATTTTGTGATAAAACATTTAGAAACATAGCAGAATGAATCAGAAGGTAACGGCGACACGGGAATGCGCCAAGATCGCTGCACACTTTCCTTTTACAGCGGATCGCGGCTCGCGGCACTCACAGTTCGTCAACCAGATCGCGCACCCGAATGCCAAGGGCCTTGGCGATTCGCATGAGGGCATGAACACTGGCCGCTTCCTCGCCTCGTTCCAATTCGCCAATGTAAACCGGATGCAAGTCAGCTTTTTCCGCCAGTCTTTCCTGACTCATTTTGGCGCGCTTTCTGAACCGGCGAATGGCTTCGCCGATGATTTTCGGATGTCGCAACGTTTTAGCCACGCCCTTTCAGGCAAGCAGGAAGCAGGCGCAAACGACACAGTGAATAGCCCTTTATTTTGTTCTTGCAGTTTTTCAACAACAGGTTTAGAAATAGACGAAAATCTTGAAAATCCAGTTAGATAAACTGGTGATTATGCGGGAGCGGTTTATGGCAGATAAGTTAAAAATTCTGGTGATCGAAGATGAACCGGGCGTTGCGATGATGATGGCCTATTTGCTCACATGGGCCGATTGCGAGGTGCAAACCGCGTGGAATGCTGAAAGAGGAATGAAGCTGGCTCAGACCAGGGAATTCGATTTGATCGCACTGGATATGAACATGCCGGGCGGCTTTGAAATTTGCAGTTCTTTAAATGAAAATCCTTTTTCCCAGACTCCCATCGTCTTTGTTTCTGCTCGATTTTGTGAGGGCGACGTTCAGCGTGGCCGTGATCTTGGCGTGGTGGACTTCATTAAGAAACCATTTGTGGCATCTGATTTTGTCTCGCGCATTCTTTCCTTCGTCAGAGAAAGTGCAATGGCATGACCAACCCATTCCAACAATTTGTTTGGGAAGCGCAGTTGTCGGGAATTCAACTGCCTTTCTTTGGCAAACGTTTTTTGGCAGTAGCCAGACGTTCGCGCACAATTTCCAGATCGTCGTTGCCGTCGCAAAATTCAATCACCAGCTTGGCCAGGGCAATCAAATGTTCCACCTGGAAACTCAATGGCCGACCGCGGCGACGGCACATGGATTCCAGTTCCGCCCGCTGTTCGTCGGACATGCGAATGTTAAATCGAAGATTTTTCTTTGCCACTCATGTAAGGCTGCCAAAGCAAAGTTATGAACACATGGCGAAAAAGGGTTGACAACGGCAGACAACGGCTCAAATTGAACGCCAGCTTGTTTCCCAAAGGTCACAGAAAAACTTCTGGACTGAATGGGGAATCATGCCGCAAGATTTTATGGTCAGATGAATCTGGCGAATCCAGCCGAGTTGCGGGCGCAAAAGGGGAGTCAACTTCCAAAAGGTAATCTATGAAGACTGTTAATCACATTAAATTAAAATACCAGTTATTCAGGCTAATAATCCCTGTGATTCTCCTCTGTTCTCTGGCACAGATGGTTCACGCGCAAATGCCGCCGCCGGGCAAAGGCGGCCCGACCAACACGCCGCTGGATTCGTGGTCTTTCAACGACCACACGAACTGGACAGACGACGAGAGCAACGCCCCGATTTCGTTCTCGAACATCTCGTTCTCTCAACTCGGTGACGGAAACTCGCTGGTGGTGAACACCAACGTTCCCGCCTGGTTGAACTACAACATCTACGAGCCAGGCACCGGCGCGACCAATCTGGTGGTCAATGCGCCGGGAAGCGTTACCTTCTGGTATGCGCCAGCGGACTGGTCGAGCACCAACGTCGGCGGAACCGGGCCGGGCCAGTGGGCGGAACTGATTGACGTGGGCGAATGGACGACGAATTCTTCGTATGGTTATTGGGGGCTTTCCATTGATCCGCCCGGCGAAAACCTTTGGTTCGTGGCGCAGGACGGGGCGGGAAATACCTACACCCTTTCGACTCCGGTGTCCTGGACCACAAACTATTTCCACTTCATCGCCATGACATACTGTAGCACAGATATTTGTATCTATATTGACGGTCAGCTTGCCACCAACGACCCCGGCGGCTTGAGTGTCTGGCCGGGTTCAGAAGTGCTTTCCAACGGCGTATTTTTCGGCAGCGACACCAACGGCCAGATGGACGCGCAGGGTTTGTTCAACACGGTGGCGACTTACAATTATCCGCTCAATTCCAATGACGTTCAAAACATCTTCAACCAGGATTACACCTATTACGAGATCAGTCCGTGGAACCAGGCCATGTTTAACATTGTTTCCGCGCCGACATCCGCGACTAATGGCGCAGTGCCGGACGTAATCACCGGGCCGGGCTATCTGCAACCGTTTGGTTCGGGGCCGGGCATCACCAGTTCAAATGTCTGGATTACGAATGTCGTGGCCACGGCAAACGGGAGCGGTACGAACAATATGGTGCTGCAATTCACCATTCAGGGTGGTTCAAACAATGTTCCGTATGATTGTTTTGCAAATTCCGTGCTTTCTTTTGGCACCAATGGCATCCCTTGGAGTTGGATGGGACAGGGTTTTCAAGGGAACACCTATTTGCTGAGCAATCTGCCGCCCACCGCGTGTTTCCTGATTTTGGGGACGCCGCAAGATTCGACTCAAGACGGTTTGACGGATGCCTACAAACTGCTGGTCGCAAAGCTCAATCCAAATGTTTATTCCACCGACGGCACGGGCATGAGCGACGGCTGGGAAATCCTGTATTTCGGGCACGTCTACGTTGACCCCAATGCGGACCCTGATGGCGACGGCCTGAGTAATTATCAGGAATTTTTGATGCGCTCGGCGGGTTACAACCCCACGGTATGGGATTCAAACACGAACGCGGTCAGCGACGCTTATGAAGATTACAGCGGGGACGGGTTGGCCAATCTCATGGAGGCAGCGTTTGGTGGTAATATGCTGACAAACAATCCCACCTGGAAGCTGGACGCGGACGGCGATGGGTTGCCGGATTTGTACGAAAGTATGGCCGGCTCCGGCGCTTTGGGTTTACCCACCTACAGCAAAAACCCAACCCCGTAAACCTCAGAGCGAACAATCCAATCAATTTATGAAATCTAAAAACATGAAGCGGTTTTCACTCGGAATCATTGTGCTGTGGACAGTCAGCAGTCTAGCGCAAACCCCTGGTAACAATCCGAATCCGGCCCCGCCGACCAGTGCTTCCGACCAGCAGATTCAAGCCAATGATCTGACCGGCAAACGTGGGCATGAGCAGGTGGACCTCTTTACTGGCGCTTTCAAGTATTCGATTCCCATTTCCTGTGCGCCGGCCAGAAATGGTTCGGAGCCGAATCTGGCCCTGACGTATTGCTCCGGCGACGAGAATGGTTGGTGCGGCATGGGCTGGAAGCTGGACATCGGCTATATCGAACGAAACACCAAGGACGGTTTTCCCATCAAGTATTCGACGGCCTCGCCACCCGCGCCGTTGAATCAATACGACGGCAGCAAAGGATTCATGCTGAATCTATTCGGCAAAGAATACAAACTGCTGCCGACGGCAACAACCAATGAATATGACGCCGAGGTGGACACCGACTATCTCCACTGCGTTCTCGATACCGCCAACAACCGCTGGCTGGTTTATGATAAAAGCGGGAATATCTATTATTTCGGGCAAACTTCCGGTACCAGCGGTTCCCGAATGGATAATACCAAGACCGGCTGGAGCGGTTATAGCGCCACCTTCCGCTGGGCGCTGGATCAGATCGTCACCGCCACCGGAGATTGGACCACTATTGCCTATACCAGCTACACCAGCCCCTATTCCGGCGCGGCGGAAAAAACGCTTTATCCCACCCAAATCACCTACAACGGTCACACCAATTATAATTATTCGGCCAACGTTGGCGGCGCGAATAAAATTATCTTTCAAACCGAATTGCGGCCCAATGACTGGCACTTTTCCTACCGCTCTGGATTTCGAACGGAATTCGACCGGAGACTGACCAACATCCTGTGCCAGGTCGGTTCACAGAATGTCTGGAACTATCGCTTGAGATACGGCATCTCTCCGGCGACCGACCGCTCGCTGCTGACGAACGTCATTGTGTCAGGCTTCGACGCCAACAACAACGCCTCCGTCCTGTTGACCAACAGCTTTGCCTTTCAGGGGTCGGCGGTGTCGTTTGGCTCGACCATCACCTGGACCAATTTGACCCTGACCTCGCCGGACGGCCTCACCTATCAGCCGTTTGTGACAGATGAGTACACGCCGGACAATTACGTGATAGCTGATCTGGTGGACATAGACGGGGATGGATTGCCCGACCGGGTGGCGTATGACACCACCACCACGCCCAACCAATATCAGGTGCAACGCAACCTGGGAATGCAGGCCAATGGCAACGGCACGTTTGGCAGCCGGTATGCCTTTGGTCCCACTGCGACCGGCGGCACCGGGAACCCTTCGGCAGGCAATCCCATTCCGAGCAGCACCTATTGGTCCTCTTTGAATTCGCCCAACGTCCGCCTGCGGGATATTAACGGGGACGGCCTGCCCGACCGGGTGTGCGATTCCTGGTATTACTGGTATTACTTCAATACTTACAGCAGTTTCAACCCGTCCTGCTACACCAATTTCGATGTCATGTTGAACACCGGGAGTGGATTCGCGTCGGTCGTTGGGTGGACCAACATCAATCCCGGCCCCGGCACGGCGGTCGCCGGGAATGACGCGACCCTCTTTGATTGCATCGAAGCCGGCGGCGTCAATGCTGGGCTTTTCGACCTCAACGGCGACGGACTGCCGGACCGGGTGCTGTCCACCTATTATACCCAGGGGCCGATGACCAATTTCCTGGTGCAGTTTAACACCGGAACCAATTTTACCGTGGCCAAGCAGTTCGGCCCCTATTACAGCCAGAACTGGAACACGGACCCCAACTCCTATTATTGGGCCGGCCTCGAAAATCTCGGCTCGCCCAATTACGTTCACATGGTTGACATCAACGGCGACGGACTACCCGACCGCGTCATGTTGCCGATCAATCCCAGCAGCCCCATCAATCCGGTGGCCAATACGGCGCGAACCTATTTTGCGGTGGAGTACGACAATGGTTATGCCTTTGAAGCGGTCAATACTTCGACAGCGATTGGCGGCCGGGCCGACCAATGGCTGGGGGTCAATCCGCAGATTAGCGGCAATGCCGACTACGCCGAAATCCAGAACCTGCCCTACGTGGGTCTGTATGATCTCAATGGCGATGGCCTGCCTGATCGCGTCATGCTCAACGACACCAACTACGGCACAGTTGCCAAGAGTTGGCTCGTTTACCTGAACAATGGCCACGGTTTTGACGCCAATCCCATCGTGGTGACCAACATTGACTCGCAGGGCCAAACCAGCGATCCCGGCTGGTGGGGCATTCAGAGTAGTTATTACGGCAACACCGTGGTGACTTTAATGGACATTAACGGCGACGGGCTGCTGGATCGGGTCATGGACGATTACAACAACACCGTTGACCATTACTATTACGGCTTCAAGGTTCAGTTGAACAACGGGCCGGTCCCGGATTTGCTCACCAACATCGCCAACGGCATTGGCGGCAACGTCGCCGTAAAGTATCTGCCGTCCACGGCCTACCCAAATTACCGGGACCCGAATAATCCCAATGGCGGAAGTCTGTTGCCCTTCGTCAAACAGACGGCTGCCACGGTCATTGAGTCCGATGGCATCAACCCGCCGCGCACCAACTCTTACGGTTATTTGGGCGGATTTTATGACGGTGTTCGCCGGGAGTTTCACGGCTTTGCAATGGTCACCGTCACCAATCCACCGGAGCCTATTGCAGCTTCCTTCAACCGGCGGACAGTGCATTATTTCCATCAGGGCGGCGGACAGAGCCGCACCAACCTGGGTGAATATCTTGACCCCGGCAATTTTGCCAAGGACGGCATAGCCTATCGGGTTGAAACCTACGGCAATGACAACAACCTTTATCACGTCACCGTCAATCAGGTGAATCAGGCCAGCTTGGGGAATGGCCGCTATTTTCCGTTCGTTCAGACAACGTTCGAGTGCGATTATGACAGTGGCACAACCAATCGAGTCACGGCAACTCAGTTTGTTTATGACACGTCCACCGGCAACCTGACCAATAAAATTGTTTATGGCGAGGTGAGCGGTTTCAATCCCGCCAACGTCGGCAACTTTTCCTTCACGGATAACGCCGCCGATACCAAATACTATAGCACGCATTTCACGACCATTGGTACTTACATCGTTGACCACCCGGACAAGGTCACGCTCACCGACGGGAACAACAATGTCGTTCAGGAAACCGATTACACTTACAATTCAGGAAGCGGCACCATCGCCACCAAGTTGACCCGAATTTCCGCCGGCTACTATGCCACCAACAGTTACGGCAATTACAATTTGTATGGGATGGTCGGCCAGACGACCGACCCGGTTGGCGTGCAGACAACCATTACTTACGACTCCACCTATAACACTTACCCAGCGACAACAATTGTTGGGGGCAGTTTCACCACCGCGACGACCTACGATGCGCGTTCGGGTTTGCTGGCCGCATCCACCGACCCGACGGGCGTTACCGTAACCAATACTTTCGACGCTTTCTGCCGGCCGGTGGAGAGCGACAGGATTCCGGCGGGCGGCGGTTCGAGCATTTGGATGAAGAAGTACAGCTACCCGGCCATACTGAAACCCATCGTCTCCGGTCTGGCGACCAATTACACGGACGTGATTGTCAACGATGGCGTCGGTGGTGTGGAAAGCCGGACTTACATTGACGGTTTGGGCCGGCCAATTCAAACGCGGGCTCAAGGCGAGAACGGAAATTATCGTATGATTGCCATCGCCTACGACGAGCGCGGCGACGCCTTTTTGACCACATGGCCAGTTTTTATAAACTCAATCAGTTTCAGCAAACCTGCCTCCGGCCTGACGGCTTCCTGGGTTGGATATGATGCTCCCGGTCGCGTGGCGACCAACCGTCCCGTGAGCGTCACGTTCGATGCGAACGGCGCATTCAGCAGCAAGACGGACCTGACTGGAGATGGGACTTCCTCTCCTATGGCGGCTAGGACGTGGAGCTATGCGAGCGGCTCCGACCCTTGGTGGGTTGTCTGCACCGACGAAGACGGCAAGGTCCGCCGCTATGGCCTGGATGCTTTCGGGCGGACTAATCAGATTCAGGAAGTGGACGGCAGCAGCATCTACACCACCACGCTGAAATATGACCTTGCCAATAACCTGACCAATATCGTCAATGCCAACACCCAAAGCATTTATTATGCGTACAACGACGTTGGCGGCTTGGTTGCGATGGCCGATCCACATCTGGGCCAGTGGACTTACGTGCGTGATTACGTAGGCCGGCTGCGGGTGCAAACCGACGCACGCGGCGACGTGGTTTCCAATTCCTATGTCAACGCCTCTGGCCAACAGGACCCGCTGGGCCGCCTGCAAGTGCAGACGGTCTTTGGCACCAACTACACCAATCATGTTCTGGTCCCGGCTTCCACCAACACGTACACGTATGACAACAGTGACGACGGCAACTTCACGATGTTTCCAGGGCTGCTCTACAAAGTGACCGACGGCGAGGGCTGGGAGAAAACTGGGTACGATTCCTTCGCGCGCATAATCAAGACCGCACGCCACCTGAATATCAATAACCAGACTTACACCAACAGTTACACCTACAATGACGGCGATAAAGTAGCGACAATTACTTATCCGAACTCTGGCCCGACGATCACCAATTCCTATTTTACCGGCGGGAGCCTCCAGCAAGTGTCGCGCAGTGGCGGGAGCGGTTATTATTACACGGTGAATGCCGCCAATATTGATGAGTTCGGGCACGTGACGCAATTCACGTATGGAAACACTTTAACGACCACCCGCAGTTATTACTCCGTGTCTAAACGTCTGCAAAATATCTCCTCCGGTTCAGGCGGCTCGGTGTTCAACCGGGCCTATACCTACACAACGAATGACGACATCGCTTCTTTGAGTGGGACGGGCATCAGCGGGACGGTCAACGTGACGTATGACAATTTGCATCGTATCAAGGCTTATACAGGACCCTCCGGCAACTATGGTTATGATTCGGTTGGGAACATGACTACCAACATCGAGAGCGGCAGTGCCGTTGCTTACAGCTATGCCAACCCCCGCAAACAGGCGGTCAGGACCGCTTTCGGCTACACCAATCTTTACGATTTGTGCGGCAACATGATTGTGCGACACGGCGGCCTGACCAATTCGCAGGCGATGGTCTATGACGCTGAAAATCATTTGAAGATGTTCTCGCAGGCAGGACAAATCGTGGTTGAATACGGCTACGCGGCAAATGGCGCGCGGCTATGGAAGCGCATAGACCAGAGTGCGACCAACGTCCAGGTGTGGATCGGAAACAATTATGAGGAAAAGGGCGACAAGACGCTTTTCCATGTTTATGCGGGAGGCCAACTGGTCTGTACGTTTGAGCCGACCTCAGTGCTCAATGGGGGCAGCGTCACGACTAATGTCGGGTATTACTACCATGAGGACAATTTGAATTCGTCCTGTGTGTTGAGTGGTTCGGGAGTTACAGTTCAAGAGACAAATGTTTATTACCCGTTTGGGCGAATACAGACGACAGCATCACAATCGGGAACTTTTCAAGTTTCCCGTCAATTTACCGGCCAGATCAAGGACGATGAAACAGGGTTGTACTATTACAACGCCAGATATTACGACCCTGAACTAGGACGGTTTATTCAACCGGATGACATCATTCCCAACCTCGGCAATCCACAGAGTTACAATCGTTACAGCTATGTCCTCAATAATCCACTGCGATATACCGACCCAAGTGGGCATTCATGGGTTCCGTGGTGGGAAGAGGTTAAGGGTCAGTGGGCAGTTGATGAGATGGTACGGGCGCACACAGAGTATGGTAACTACACGCAGTTCATGGATGCGCGCCGAAAAAATGCAATTCCAACCGCTAACGATCTTGGGGCAGTCACAGCCGGAGCGCATGCTGCGGGAGGAATGGCGAGTGCTTACATTACCGTTGAAGCGAGTATCGTCGCTCCTGAGGCTAGGATGGCAGCAGGAGGAACAACCATAGAAAAGGCGGAAATCGTTGCCGAAGGTCAAACTGCAAAGCAGGGGTTATCGCAATTTTCACGGGCATCGGAATTCGGCATAAAATCATACAATGACCTTAGAAAATTAACTTCTGGCACAGGCCTAGAAGCGCATCATATAATAGAACAACGATTCGCGGCGTTGTTAGGAAAAGATGCTGGAGATATGTCCGCTGTTGCACTAACTCGGGCGGAGCACGCTGCTTTCACCAAGGCGTGGCGACAGGCTATCCCATATGGACAGGGCACTGCCAATGCTACAGTTGAACAGGTTCGTGCTGCTGCGCAGCAAATATACAAAAATTATCCTGAATTGTTGAAATCAGCACAAAATGAATTCAAATAAATGAGGATTATTCACAGAATTTCGCTCACCGTAGATGATAAAGTGAGGTCTGAATTATCAGACTTCGGGGTTGAGGTGTCTCTCGGTTTTGCGTCATTTGATATAGACGAAAGCGTATCGTCGTGGAAACCGCTTCAGCATAAAATTCAAGAATGGGGAGCGGTGGATGTTGTAACGACTGGGTTTGCCTCAACAGAGCTTTCCGAGGCATCTTTTCTTAAAATGGAACCAGCATGGCATTTGGGTTATCCGCAACCAGAAACTAAACGTGGGTATTTGGCGGCAACGTATAAAGCTGATTGCCTCTGCCCATTGTGCGGCTGTGGAGTAATTCAAGCTGCTCCGTTCAAAATCAAAGGTGAACCACAATGGAAGAAAAAACAGATTCTACAACTGAATTGGGTATTTGACGTATTTTTTTGCCTTCCAGATGTTTGGCAAAGCGTTTTTAAACCATTTGATATTCCTTCATTGGAAGTGCTGGAATATCCATCATCTAAGAAATTAAAATCAATTGTTCAGCTTATTCCACAAGGAATAAAAGCTTGTGGTTGTCAATTGGAATCATATCCTTACAACATTTGTTCTCGATGTGGCAAAAAGAAGTATTTACCCATAACCCGAGGTTTCTTCCCAGGAATTACAAATGAGACTCCAATGCATTATTTTATGAGTGAAGAATGGTTTGGGAGTGGAGCATCAGGTTTTCGAGCCATATTCGTTTCACAACAGTTGTACCGCTCTATTCTTAACGCGAAATTGACGGGGATGACATTTACGCCAACGTATCCAGTAGCCTAACGACCCCTGCGTTTCTGTGTTGAAATTCCAGAAAGCGAAGTAAATGATGTTGTCTGATGAAACTCTATTCTGAACATTTCGGTCTGGTCTGGGCCATATCGGTCTTCATTGCGCTTGTGGCTTCAGTTCTTTGCATCCCGTTGTCGTTTGCACCCAAATATGCGCCTTACGCTTATCGGATGTCGAGGGCAGTCCTTTTGGGGACAACCCCATTGCTCATTCTGTTTGCAGTGAGTTTTGATCCATTGGACGAAGATGTGAAAGCATTCTGGTGGCTCGGAATCTTGGTGTCGTGTCTGCCGGCTGTGTTGTCCCTAATAGCATTCCTGACAAGTCGTGCAAGAATATCCTCAACCAACGAGAACGCTCTAAATAAGTGTGGAAAGGCAACCGTGTTTTTAAGTGTTGCGCTAACCATTTGTATCGTACTTGTATTGTGTTTACTTTGGCAGAACTTCTGGTTGAAGAAGTCGCTTGACCACATGGCTAGTCAAGCGGGTGCTATGCAAGCTATGTCTGAATTTCGCAGAGGTCGCTTGATTCTTTTGGAGATAGTTCCAACGAATGATTTTCCTCGATTCTCGGGCCGCTACGATGGGCCGTTTGAGATTTGGTTTGATGAATATCATCCAGACATGCCGTCTGCATGGAAGTACGCTCAGCGCCGCCTGAATGAAGCACACAACGCTCAGATGCGGTTAATGCATCAACACCCGGAGCGGTTCAAACTGGATGGACATGAATAGGCAGGAACTCATCACGCTATTTGCTGGACTCGGCGCTCGAAATCCAGAGCAGTGGGCCAAGTCGCAGTTGGATGAAAATATTCCTCAACTCGCTAGGTTTCTCTTCTTGCGTCAAGCATGGAAGCTCGTTGTCAGCCCAGATGATCGAACTTGGATGCAAGCAAATACCGACTCATCGAATCCAGGAAGTGCAATCACTGCTGCTCTTCAACGACTGCGGGAGAAGGGCGCAAGCGAGGAAGATCTGACAACTGTTGTTCGGGTGATGCAGTGGAGATTATTGTCGGCGTTTTGTTATCTTTTGGACGATCCAGGAAACTTAGAGGATGAAGTCGGCGATGTCGCCTGGCGGTTGTTTGAAGTAGATAAAAATGGAAAACCAATAGCCGCAATCAGTGGTCTGCACGAGTCTGTCCTTGAGACAGAGCCGAGTGGACGTGAAATGCGACCATGAGACATTGGCGTATCATTGCGCGATTCGCCGGGTTGGAGAGCGATTGAAATTCCGGGGGGAGCCGAGGCAATCGTGGTAGGAGTCGCGGACGCGGCGTTCAACATCACATATGCCAATATCACTGACAGACCCTCGATGGAGTGAGTTGCAAAGCAGCTACGGCGGCACAGAGGATGTCGTTGTTTGGCTGGCCGAAGCACAGCAGGCAGGTGGCTTGTCCAGCGAGCGTCTTGGCAACCTCATCAACGAGGTGCAACATCAAGGAGGTACTTCCACCGCAATGTATGCCGTGGCCACCCACCTCATCGAGCTTGCGCGCCGGGCGACGCCAGAAGCCGCGCTTACTTTGCTGACTCACACCGGGATTATCTACGCGAATTCGGACCGCCCCGGTGCCGTCTCGTGTCCAGCATTTTTGCAGGCGGAGTTTGCGGCTTTGGCTTCGGATGGAGCAAAAATGCTCGTACCGCTTCTTCCATTGGCCGCGAATTTTGACGCTTACAAGTGGGCTGTCGCGGGCTTGCCGGTTTTATGGGGCACCACAACTTCGCACGGTTCTTGGATGGCCTGGACCTTTACGAGGGCCGATTCCACCATGCGTTGCTTGATGAGCCATTTCCACCGGAGGCTTGATTAAATCTCCAAGGCGTGTCCATGTCTCTGAATCATGCGACAGGTTTTAGATGGTTTGGAACCAATCCTTTTGGTGTCGCATGACGAAGATGACCACGGCTGCTGCAACTCAAAGCCTTCATAAGAATATGAAAAAATGATTGTCATATTCCTCAAACTCCTATAATATATCACCTTTAATCGGAACCATGTATTTCTCATTTCTTAGCGTACGGATTCCATCCGGTTTGCGATTGTTTGCGCTTCTGGGCCTTGGGCTGATACTTGCCGTTGAGCGAGTTGAAGCGCAGGCGGACTTGGCGGTGACGGTGACCGGACCGGCTTCGGCGGTTTACACCAACGACTTGATCTTCTATGGCATCAACGTCGTGAACCTGGGGCCGAATACCGCGTCCAATGTTTTTCTGGTTAACATGCTGCCGCCGGGTATGGGGTTCAAAAATTACTCGCCTTCAAACCAGATTCCCACCGTTCAAGGAAGCAACGTCATTCTCAATCTCGGGCAACTGACGAACGGGGCGGTCAGAAATTTTCAATTGGCCGTCCAGCCCACCAACGCAGGCTCACTGACCTTTGTATCGCTCGTTACAAACACGTCGCCGATTGACTCTGACTTGGCGAACAATCTGGCCAGCAATAGCATTACGGTTGGCACCTTTCTTTATGGTCAATTGATTGCCACGAATGCTTCTGCAATGAATTACGACCCCCAGATTGGATTGATGACCAACACCATTCGCTTGATCAATATCGGCACAAATGTCCTCCCCACTGCCCGCATCATCGTGTCAGGTTTGACCAACTGGTTATACAATGCCGTTGGCACAAACGGCGGCAATCCTTATGTGGTTTCCGGTCAGCTCGCCCCCAATGAATCCACTAACCTTGTGCTGGAAATCTTTGTTCCCACTCGAACACCCGTAACCGTCACGAATTACACAGCAGTTGGGCTTTCATTGGACAACTTGCCGCCGGTGCTGCCAGCGATACCGGCTCAGTTTGTCAATGAACAAACCCTCTTGACGGTGACTAACACTGCAACCGAGCCAAACTCGCGGGCAACGACGCTTGGTTATGGGCTGGTCAACCCGCCCATTGGCATGAGCATCAGCAGCAATGGCATCATCACCTGGACGCCGGCTTGGAACCAGAGTCCTTCCATCAACACGATTACGACAGTGGTAACCAACAGCGACCCGTTTGACTTGGTCAACCCGAATTTGACGGCCACGAACAACTTCACAGTAGTTGTCCTGGAAGTGAACGTGGCACCGGTGTTGCCGGTGATACCGGACCAGACTGTTAATGAACTGGCGCTCCTGACGGTCACCAACACAGCGACCGAAACCAACACACATGCCACCATTTTCGGATACGGGCTGATTAACCCGCCAACCGGCGTGAACATCAGCAGCAACGGCATCATTACCTGGACTCCGACGCGTTTGAGTCCGGATGCCAATTTAATTACGACGGTGGTGACCAACAGCGACCCGTATGATTTGGTCAATCCTTATTTAACGGCCACGAACAGCTTCACGGTAGTAATTGTTAGGCTTGTCCTCAATGGGCCGACATTGATGACCAACGGCAATTTTCAATTCGTTTTCGATACCGGCGCAGGCGTGAATTACACTGTTCAATACACCACCAATTTAATAGCTTGGATTTCCCTCTACAGTTTCACAGGTCCGAGCGGTTTGATCACTGTGCAAGACCCCAATGCGACTAACAGTGCCTGGCGTTTCTACCGCGTGCTTGTTAACCAGTGAGACTGTCACCAGTATTTATGAGGAAAGTCATTCAGAAATATTTTAGATGCTTCGCGGGGTTTGCGCTGGCGCTTGCTGCCTCAGCCCAAACGCCTCCCGACCAAAATCCGCTCCTCTGGGATAATGGTCGTTGGGGGATTCAAAAGCCTCCCCAAAAGACTCCTGACGACAGTTGGACGCAGCATTTTCGCGTGGGGGCTATCGTTGGATTGAATATCAGCGCCAATTTCAGTTCAAAAATCACACGTCCCAACAATGCAGCGAACGGAATTTATGACGACGGTTATGTCCGCGTGGATGACACTGGAAACGCAGGAGGCTATACATCTTTTTGGGGATTTCACAACCAGGGCCAATATAACCCTGCCAGTCAAACGTTGACCATGCACAGCATCACTTCATATTCCGGCAGCAGTTCGGGGAGTGGTGTATTCCCCGGATTAGACCTCGCGTATGGCGGCGAACTCTGGGATTGGGGTCGCACGCGCATTGGATGGGATTTGGGATTTGGGCTGCTACCCATCACCATTACTGAGAGTGGAATGTCGGCATCTGTCAGCCAATCAACCTATACTTTTAACACCGGAGGCATCACTTGGCCGGGTGCGCCGGGACCTTATCAAGGCCCATTCAATAGCCCCGGCAATCCGACCATTTCCACCAATCACACAGTGGTTAACGCCACCGATACCGAATCAGTCACCGGCTCGCATTCATTGGATGTGATGCTTTACACCTTGAGATTGGGGCCGTCGTTTTATTGGGATTTAAATGAAAAATGGGGGTTGTCAGCCGGCGTTGGTCCAGCCGTGGGCATAGTGTCGGGAAGCATGAAATTTGATGAAACGATTGGAACCATCCGCAACAGTGGCCAGATTGATGCGACCGACTTGGTATATGGCGGCTATGCAAACGCCACGTTGCTGTACCATGTGGACCCCGGCGGTGACCTTTTTCTGGGTGTGCAATATATGTCACTAGGCGATGCAACAATCAGCGGCGGCGGTCGGGAAGGGCGATTAAATTTGGGCGGACAGGTTTATGTTACTGCTGGTATCAACTGGACGTTCTGATTGTTACCGTCGCAAAGGATATAATTGCCACCTCCTAACAAATCGTGCCTATATACGCTATGCCAATTTCACTGACAGACCCTCGATGGAGTGAGTTGCGAAGCAGCTACGGCGACACAGAGGATGTCGTTGCTTGGCTGACCGAGGCGCAGCAGAAGGGCGGCTTGTCCAGCGAGCGTCTTGGCGACCTCATCAACGAGGTGCAGCATCAGGGAGGTACTTCCACCGCGATGTATGCCGTAGCCACACACCTTATCGAGCTTGCCCGTCGAGCAACGCCTGCAGATGCACTTACTTTGCTGACTCACGCCGGAGTTATCTATGCGAATTCGGATAGTTCTGTTGCTGTCCCATGTCCGGTATTTTTGCAAGAGGAGTTCACGGCTTTAGCTTTGGATGGAGCGAAGATGCTGGCACCGCTTCTTCCATTAGCCACGGATTTTGACGCTTACAAGTGGGCTGTCGCGGGGCTCGCCGGTTTTATGGGGCATCACAGCTTCGCGCGGTTCTTGGATGGCCTAGACCTTTACGAAGGCCGATTCCACCATGCGTTGCTTGACGAGCCATTTCCATTGGAGACTTGACTTAAAACGACATCCATGAAGTTGATAAATTACAGAGGTGGAATCGCGCGATTCCATTTACCGTCCTCTTGGATCGAAAATATTTTTGCGGCAACGGGTAATCGGTGAGATTTTTGGGATGACATGCTGGCAAATTAAATAAGCAAAATGAAAATTAAATGCTCCTTTTTAATCCTGCTGTGGCTTGGCCTGTCCAGCGCGGTATTGACTGCGGCGGAAAGGCAAGTCCTACGCAACCCTGTTTCGCAAGCGGTTGCCAAATTGCATTCGATAAACCGGCTTGAGGCGGCAAGCCGCTTAAATTTGGCAATATCGTTGCCATTGCGCAATCCGGAAGACCTTGCGGATTTCCTCAAACAGGTCTATGACCCAACCAGTCCCAATTTTCGCCATTACCTGACTCCTGAACAGTTTACTGAAAGATTCGGGCCGACTCGGGAAAATTATCAAGCGGTTATTGATTTTGTAAAATCGCAGGGCTTGACCGTGACCGGCACTCATTCCAATCGAGCTTTGGTAGATGTCAGCGGGGCGGTTACAGACATCGAACAAGCTTTTCACGTTCACCTCCTGGTCTATAACCATCCGTTTGAATCGCGGACATTTTACGCGCCTGATGTCGAGCCTTCGGTTGACACAGCGGCCCCGATTTTAGAAGTGAATGGGCTTGATAATTATGTACTGCCGCGTCCGTTGTATCGCAGCCGGTCAAGCAACGTTGCCCAAACTGCCAATGCTAAACCGGCTTTCGGTTCGGGACCGAGCGGAACATACATTGGGAATGACTTCCGTGCCGCCTATGTGCCTGGTGTCACGTTAACCGGCGCGGGCCAGAAGGTCGGACTGTTTGAGATTGGTGGTTATTATACGAATGATCTCATGCAATATGCGAGTCAAGCCGGATTGACAAATGTTTTGGCGATTACCAATGTGCTTGTGGAAGGTAACGGGAACCCCGGTCCTTACAATGCTGAGGTGGCGTTGGATATTGAGATGGTCACGTCAATGGCACCCGGCGCCCAGATTGTTGTTTATGAAAGTAATGGTGGCATAATTGATGTTCTCCAGCGCATGGTTTCGGATAATCTGGCAAAACAAATAAGCTGTTCCTGGGCAATCGGAAGCGGGCTGACGGTGGATCTGATTTACCAGCAGATGGCGGCACAAGGACAATCTTTTTTTAATGCCTCTGGTGACAATGGAGCTTACACCAGCCAGAGTGACATTCCCGTGGATGATCCGTATATTACGACGATCGGTGGGACAACGCTGACGACGGCCTCAAATGGTTCATGGGTGTCGGAAACAGCATGGAACTGGGCGACCACTGGTGAGGGCACTGATGCCACTGGTGGCGGCAGCAGCACAATCCTGGCGATTCCAAGCTGGCAACAGGGGATTAACATGGCCAACAATAATGGGTCGCCAACCAGGAGGAACCTGCCGGACGTGGCTATGGTGGCTGACAATATGTATGTCGTCGCCAATAACGGGCAACAGGAAATGCTTGGCGGCACAAGTTTTTCGTCTCCCCTCTGGGCGGCATTCACGGCGCTGGTCAACCAGAAAGCGGCGGCCCAAGGCAAACAACCAGTCGGTTTCCTCAACCCGATCCTCTACGCGATTGGAAAAAGTGCAAGTTACAGCACAAGTTTCCATGACATTGTTTCCGGCAACAATACAAACAGCAGCAATCCGACAAAATATTTTGCAATCCCAGGTTATGATCTTTGCACCGGCTGGGGGTCGCCACAAACCAATCTGATTGATCTGCTTCTAAACTTTCAAGTTTCGCCCACAACAAATTCAACTCCGAGGACGATTCGCGTGCCGGCTGATTATGCGACCATTCAGGCAGCCATCAACGCGGCCAGTTCTTTGACAAACGACACGGTGCTGGTTTCGCCGGGAACATATGATGAAGCGGTCAATTTCAACGGCAAGCCGGCTTTGTTGGTCAGCGTGAGCGGTCCCAACGCGACCTTGATAAATCCACCTGCTGGCTCGAACGCCGTTACGTTCGCCAGTGGTGAAACAACAAACTCAATAATATCCGGCTTTACTCTGGCCAGTGGTAATTCAGGGGTATATGTTTCCGGGGCATCTCCCACGATTGCCTCCAACAACATCGTCAACTGCGGAACCGGGATTTATGGCTATTCCGCCTCGCCCGTCATCCTGAATAATGTGATTTCCAACAGTTCCGGCTCCGCCATTAACCTTTATGTTTGCAATTCGCCGCTGCTCTCCGGCAATGCGCTCGTGGGCAATCATGGAGGCGGTGTCAGCATGACTGTCGGCGGTTCGCCAACCATCATCAACAATTTGATCCAGGACAACATCGGTGATGCGATAATTATGAGTGGTTATTGCAATGCCAACATCGTGCAAAATGTCATTACGGGTAACACCGGAAACGGCATCAGCGCGGAGGTGGCCAGCGGGGCGCGTGGGCCGTGGGTAATAAATAACACAATTTCCGGGAATGGAGGCAACGGCATTGGGGAAGATGGCTATTTTTCCAGTTGCGAGATTATCAATAACATCGTGGCTGGAAATCCTGCGCTTTACATAAGCGCGGTATCCGGAACCAACCCGCCGGTTATCCAGTTCAACGACTTTTACTCTGCTAACGGAAACGTCTATGCAGGCGGAGTTATCACCAACTTGAATGGAATTGCGGGCAACATCTCCACCAACCCATTCTTTGCCTGTCTATCCAGCGGTGATTTTCGTTTGTTCACAGTTTCCCGTTGCATTGATGCCGGCACGAACGGAGCTCCGCTATTGCCGGCATTGGATTTTAATGGAAACCCGCGAATTCTTACCGGCAATACCAACGGTTCTGCCATTGTGGACATGGGAGCCTACGAATTTAATCCCGCCGCACCACCAACCCCATGTCTTTATATAAATTGCCCGTCTAACATTGTGGCGATTGCCGCGGTTGGACAAAATTCAGCAGTAGTCACTTATCCCGCGCCTGACGCGACACCGACGGCAACGGTAACTTGCGTGCCGGCTTCCGGTTCAGTTTTTCCGGGTGGCACCAACGTCGTTGTTTGCACGGTCGCCCTTGGCTCGAATATCTTGACCGGCACTTTCACCGTCACGGTTCTAGTTCCGCCATACATTACAAATCAGCCGGCCTTCATCAGCGTTTTAGCCAACAGCACCGCCAGCATTACTGTTGGCGCGTTCGGCACGCCCCCGCTGAGTTATCAATGGGCGTTTGCTGGCACCGTGATCGCCGATGCCACGAACAGCACCCTGATCGTCTCTAACGCCCAGTCAATCAATGAAGGCTATTACCAAGTCACGATGGCAAACAGTTTGGGCACCGCCACCAGCGGGCCAATTTTACTGCGGGTATTGCCTTCCAAGGCGTTGATTGTTTCTGGCCCGCAATCAATTTCTGTTCCGGCCGGAACTCAAGCTGAATTTAATGCCAATGTGGTTGGCAGCGCCCCGTTGACACTCCAATGGTACAAAAACGGCGCGCTTTTGGCCGGAGCCGTTTCATCGCAATTGATAATTCCCAATGCCCAAGCTGCCGATGCCGGCACATATCAACTCCTGGCCTCAAATTCATTGGGAACAGCCATCAGCCCTGGCGCAATCTTGACGGTGTTGCCTGCCAAGCCATCGTTCATCTTGCAACCAGTTTCAACAGCAGGGCTACCGGGTGCCAGTGTGGCTTTTGAAAGCCTGGCCATCGGTTCGGACGATGGCTTGAATCCCATCAGATATGCCTGGTATTTCCAGAGCAATCAAATTCCCGGTCAAACCAGCGCCAATTTGTCTCTGGCTTCAATCGTCGCCGCCAATCAGGGGGCATATTATGTGGTGGCTTCAAATTTCTATGGTTCAGCCACCAGTGCCGTCGTGCAATTGACGGTTTATCAAGCTCCTTCTTTGCCAAATGGATTTTCCAACCAGGTTGTGGATGAGGGAAGCAATCTGGTGTTGAATTCCGGTGCCGCCGGCACCCCGCCGCTGGCCTATAGTTGGAGCTTCAACACCACAGCACTTTCAAACAGCACCGCGTTCCTTTCCCTGACCAATATCACACCGTTGCAGGCGGGATATTATTCGGTCACTGTCACCAATCAATTTGGCAGTATTTCAGGAACCGGCAAAATCAGTGTGTTTTTACCAGCCTCGCAAGTTGTGGCTTGGGGCGATGATTCGGGCGGACAGACCGACGTGCCAACCAACCTTGACGATGCGGTGGCGGTGGCAGGCGGTGACTACCATTCGGTTGCCATCCGGCATGATGGAACGCTGGTGGCGTGGGGAATTGACGACGAAGGGCAAATTGATGTCCCCACTAATTCCCTGCGTTTTGTCTCCGTCGCTGCCGGAGCGGATCACAATCTTGCCATTGCGGAAGATGGCAGCGTCGTTGCTTGGGGACAGGATGATTCCGGGCAAACCGATATTCCCGGCACGGTGTCATCCGTGCTGAGTGTGGCGGCGGGTGATTCTCACAGCCTCGCGTTGCTGGCATCGGGCCTTGTAGTGGCTTGGGGAGACAATACTTTTGGACAGACGAGCCTGCCTAATCAACTGATACCGGGTTATTATACTGGCCCGTGGTGGTGGCCGATATGGGTGAATAATCCCAATTGGATGCCTGTTAAGGCGATTGCCGCTGGACGCAATCATAATCTTGCTGCGCTTACAAATGGCATTGTGGTTGCATGGGGTGACAATAGTTTTGGCCAGTCGTCACCGCCGTCAAATCTGTCAAATGTCGTCGCCGTCACCGCCGGTTATCTGCACAGCGTTGCGTTGTGTTCCAACGGAACCGTGGCAGCTTGGGGGGATAATACTTTCGGCCAAACTAATGTTCCTTCGGGTCTCTCAAATGTTGTTGCCATTGCCTCCGGTGATTTCCACACACTGGCGCTCTTGTCGAATGGCACTATTATCGGATGGGGTGATGATACGTTTGGCCAACTAAGCGTGCCGTCAAGTTCTCATGTCGTTGGGATTACTGCCGGGTATTATCATGGATTGGCACTTATTCCATTCGTTCAGGTTTTGCAGGCTCACTTAACGCGAAACGGATTGGTGGTCAATTGGAATGGGACAGGTATTCTGCAATGGGCACCCACGCCGGTCGGACCTTATACCGATGTCCTGAGCCAAGGGAACAGTTGGACAAACTTGAATATGTCCGCGCCTGCAAAATTCTTCCGGGTGCGCCGGTAATGCGGACGAAGATGGATTGACGAATTGGACAAAAGGCGGAATTGACTTGGTCCTAAATTATGGACGAACCGTGAGTGGCCTTGAATGCTTATGAATCCAAAATCAAGTTCGCTTGCAAATCATGCAAACCAACGGCGCAATTGCGAATTGGCCTCATCGAGGCTGCTCAAGAAATTCTTGACGCCGTTGGACAACAATCGAATCGCCACGCTAATTTTCGTTCAACGTCCAGAGTTGCACCGGATGAGCGAATTGGTGCCGCGAAATTGCGGTGTTTTGTGAATTGTTTGGAAAGAAAAGACGAATGAAATTATTTGCTAAAAATGTGCTTTTCCTCATGCTATCCGCCATGCGGATGCAACCGACAACATTCACCTTAACAGTCATTGCGAGTGCGCTGGTATTCACGGCGCGAGCAGATGATCGGCTGTCGCAATTACAAACCGCATTGGGTTCGACGACCATCGGCGGCTTTGTTCAATCTGGCTTTACATTTTATCCGCCGCGAGACGCTTTCGGCACGCGAAACAGAATTCTTTGGGGACAACATCAATTTGAACTTCCCCGCTTTCAAAGTCTGTATTTAACGCCATCACCGCCACCATCACTCGATGAAAACACACTTTTCCAATCTTCGTCGTTTGTATTGGCATTGGTAGATACGCCTGTGCAACCAGTCGCATTGCCATTAGCAGCAGATTCATCCACCGCAGGCGCAACCATGCTGGAAGCGATTCGCGTGGACGATGCAACCGGGCCTTTACAGCTTCCCATCGCGCCGCCGCCAGATTTTCAAATTCAGCTTAATCAAGCGGGAATACAACCCGTTCCAGAACCTTCCATATTTGCGCTTGGCGGCTTGGCCTTTGGATTGATTGCGTTAAGGCGATTGAAATTGAACATGTCAAACTGCGAGAACAAATGATTTGTAAAATAAATCGCATTTATGCTCGAAATTGCATAAGTTTAGACCAGAACCAAGTGAATCGTCATCTGGCAGAAAAGGCGATTTTTACCAACGGAAGAATGCGGATTCCTACCGCACTTTTTGAAACATTTGGTTAATCGTCCGTCGCATGGGGATGGACGTTCAGGCGGGCACGCTGACAACAACAGTTGATTTGCCGACATGCCGAAACTTCGTATAAAACGGTTTTATTACCGTAACGACCGTGCCCACGCGGAGATCAGGGAGGTGGGGGGGCAATTTCACGGTCTCAACCGCACTTGGCATTTCAATGGCCAACTGGCCGAGGAATTGCGTTATCACCGCGGTCGTTTGCACGGCATCAGCCGGCAATGGAATGAAAACGGACGACTGCTCGGTTCCTTTACCATGAACCACGGCACCGGCACGCAGCGTTATTGGCACCAGAACGGAAAATTGAGGCTGGAGATAAATTCACTCAACGGCAAATTTTTTGGACGGATGCGGCTTTGGCTGTGGGACGGCACACTGATTCAGGAAACCTTCTACATCAGCAACGTGGACGTGACCCGCGCCGCCTACCTGAAAGCCGCCCGGAAACATCCTGACTGGCCACAACATGAAGGAGAACCGGCTGGAAAAGTGGTGCGTGACAACCGCAGCCTGCAACGACGGCAGCATGAATTGTTCATTAAATCCCTCTTGGAAAAATCCCACGCCGAGGCCCGGCAATGGTTGAGTGCGGCTAAAAATCCTGATCTTTGTTCACTCGCAAGATTTCGCACGGCAAAAGCGGCGCTTCAATTTGTGGAAATGCTATACGCTGCCGGTGCAGAAACCGTCGTTGCCGCCCTTATTTATGCGGGCAGACGCGGAAAACAATTTGCCGACCGGCTATTGGTCAAACTGCCGAAAGCATCGTCAAAACGGAAGGCGCTGCGAAAGATTTGTCAGGATTTATGCGCCAAACGAGGCGGCGCATGGTTGCCGGACGAGAAGGATATGGGTGAGAGCCACCTGTTTATCAATCTGGAATAAAGCCGCCGGGACCAACGGGCGGGAACTGACACGGCGGCCTCGCTCAAATCGCTCCGGTCCGCCTTCCGTCATTTCCCGCCCGCTCGTCCCTTGCGTGAAAATTGAAAACGCAGTGGCGTTCGCTTCCGTCAGCAATCGGCGAGCGGCGTTGCGCGCTGGCTCCGTTCCTAATATCGTCTCTACGCCACGCTCCACTTCCCGCTCCCCGATTGCCGACCGAAGCGG
This sequence comes from uncultured Verrucomicrobiae bacterium, assembly GCA_963744965.1. Lineage (GTDB taxonomy): Bacteria > Verrucomicrobiota > Verrucomicrobiia > Limisphaerales > UBA11358 > UBA11358. Next base: position 98,328 of record CAVUVT010000002.1, on the reverse strand, counting down.
GTTCAACCCGAAGCGACGCGGGATTGGACGCGAAGATAATTCCGAAGGTTCAATCAATTCGGGAACATGCCTAAACCGCCCCCACTGATGACACCAATCTCGTCAAATATAACCTGTCGCGGAACTACCGTGACTTGCAATTGGCCGATGCCTTCATATCCCGACAACGGATCAGGTTCAACAATGTAAGTCCCCGGCGGCAACGCGACCGAGAATGTTCCGTCTTGTGCCGTCTCAAATTTTCCAATCAAACGGAAATGACGACCTTCTTTGGCAAAGGCCAAAAGCGTGACTTGCAGCGGCACAGCCGGCGAAACTGGAGAGCCGGGGACAAGAAATTGCACAAGCAAAACCTGTCCGGCAATGCCGGAACGATGAGCCGGCCCGCCAGCCAGTGCGTTGAACATTCCGGCAAGAAAAACAATTATCAGGGCAACCGCGACCTTCCATCGCTTGAGCATAATGGCGAAGTATGAAAGCGAGTCCCATGAATGACAATTTTTTTATTCACCAATTCAATTCTTAATTTGTTGAGTAGTCACTCCCTGGGCGATTCTCAGTTCCAACCCATACAGCGGGATGCTGCCCGCTTTCGCAGCGATGAAAAGGCGGGGCAATTATATGGCGTTGGCGGAAAGGTAAAGGATACTACGGGTCGGCTCAAACAGGACTCGCCGCTTCCGTTCCTCCTTGACCTTTCCGCCAGCGCCAGAGCCTCGCCTTTAGGTTTTCATCGCGCACACCTGTCGCTGCGCGAGCACAAACAAATGGACATTATGAACTCAACATCATCGGTCAAAATTACTCCGGCGTCCCAGCGCATCGTCACCCATTGGCGGCGATTTTCCAGCGGCCTCTGGCGCGTGCCCGAAGGCGACATCGCCGCCGCCTACTGCGCGGACACGTTTCCAAAAATCAGCGTGTTCACGCACGAGGGACGATTGTTCACCAACTGTGGTTGCAATTACTCGAAATACATTGCTGCCGAAGTCAACTGTTACCCGCTCATCACGCCCGACGAGTATCACGGCGCGGAGAACGTCCCGTATTCGTATGAGGGGCGCGAAGCGGCCTACAAAGGGGAAGGTTTTCAAACTCGGAGCGAAAGTCCTTTTCGCCGCGTCCGAGCCAACGATTGACGAATGGCGTCATTTGTGCCGCGTCTTGTATGCCGATGGCGGATTGTTTGCCGCGCATTGCACCTATACGGAATTTGTCGGCAACCGACTTGATCTCCAGTCAGAGAACGGGCACACGGCGCGATTCAAAGAACTGGCTGAATGTGGCGCGCGGGCGATGCCACGCACACAGGAGGAAATGCGCCACTTGCTCGCGGGCGAATCCGACCCCGCCACTCAACCTCAACAAATTGATTTCGCGTTATGACACCGATTACAAAAACCATCCGGCGCGTGACCGTAGAAACCTACGGCTATGGGAAACGCGCCCGCAAATTGGTTGCCGCATTTGAGCGGGGCGACCTTATCAGCATCCGCGAGTTTGGCTGTCGCACCAAAGACACAGCCCGAATCTACGACGTGCTTTGGTGGATGAAGCGCAGCAAGGCCGACAAAATTCGCATGGAAAAATTGTGCGAGCGCAAGGCGGCGAAGGCGGCGCGACTGGCCGCGCGGCGGCAACGCGCCGCCATCAAGAGGTTGTTCAACGGACAATGAGACAATCGCGGGATTCATCCACTTGCAACATGCCGCCGGAATTTTTCCCGGCGAGCAGATGCTCGGCCAGAGCATCGCCGATCTGTTTTTCAACGGCGTCGCGCATCGGGCGCGCACCGAGTTTGGGATGAAAGCCTTTCCGCACAAGAAACGGCAAAACGGATTTGTCCAATTCCAACGTGTGCCCGCGTGCGGCGAGAAACTCGATTTCACGCGACAAAAACTTTTCGGCAATTTCCAACTGGTGTTCATAGCTCAAGCGACCGAACACGAGTTTTTCAGTGATACGGGCGAAAATTTCGGGACGCAGGGCTTGCTGTGCGCGTGAAAGGACATGGCGTTCCAAGGTTGCGTCATTGGAATGTTGCAGGGTCATCAATTCGGCAGAACCGATATTGGAAGTCAGCCACACATAAAACCCGCTGAAATCCAAAGTCTGTCCCGTCGCCACCGTGATACGCGCGGCATCGAGCAGTTGCAATAAAATGTCCAAGACGCGCGGATGCGCCTTTTCCGCTTCGTCGAACAACAGCGATCCTTCGGCGGCGCGTTCGCGCACCGCGCCCAGGTAGCCAGCTTCCCCAAGCCGCGCACCGAGCAGCAGACCCAAAGATTCCTGCGTTTGAAACTCCGACATATCGAAACGGAAAAGTTTTTCCGCACCAAAAATCTGATTTGTCAGAACTACGACCGTTTCCGTTTTTCCCACGCCAGTAGGTCCGAGCAGTAGAAAGCTGCCGCGCGGACGGGCGGGCTTGGTCAGACTTAATTCGCCGCGTTGCACCACGGAGACCACGCGCGGCAGCACTTGGTTCTGTCCGCGAATTTCTTTTCGCAAGATGCCTTCCACTTTGCGGAGGCGTTCGAGTTTTTGGGCATCAAAAGTCGTTGTATTCATGGCCTTCCATCGTGCCCAAAAGACTTTTTCATTTTGTTCCAAAATGGAACAAAGCGCGTTTCAAGAAGTGAAAAGATGGGCGCGTCAATCGGCGGAAGAATCCGCCGCGAAAATAAAAAACTCAAGATATGAAAAAGCTATTCGTTCAAAAAAAAGTCCGTGCGCGTATGCGCTCCGTGTTCACCGTCGCGGCCTTGCTCGCGCTCAACGTCCTGCCCGCCTTCGCGCAAAGCACGACCTTCAATTCCACCGACTTGAAAACCGGCCTCAGCAACAGCCTTGCCGTCATCATGATGTTCGGCTTCGTGCTTGGCATTTTTGCTGTCATCTACGGTGGTTTTGCCATCCGGCGCGGCGACGTGGACCAGGGCAAGATGTCCATCATCGGCGGCGCGATTATCGCGGCGGCTCCGGCCATCGTCTTCGCCTTCTACAAAATCTTCGGGCTGGATTCCAATAGCGCCGTTGGCGTCGGCAACTTTTAAGCAGGTGGAGCCTGCACCCAATTATTTATCGAACATGAAAGCCGAACTTCGATTGACCGACACCAACGCCGCATCCGATTCCAAGGGACGCACCTGGGGATTGGAAGGCGGTCTCTTTTGGTGGTTGGTGGCGGGCATCGGCGCGGGCATCACCCTGTTCTTTGTGTTGCTCGTCGTCATTGGTTCGTCGCTCACCGTATCCTTCCTTGTGGCGCTCATGCCGGTGCTGGTTTGCCTCGCTTACATCTTCGGATTGCGGCAGGGCAAACCGCCCGGTTACGACCGTGACATTTTTGAATACGCCACGACGGGACGCGGCTTCAGCCCCGAAGTTCACCGTTCCTGCACTCATCCGCTTCTATGAAATCTGAAAAATCACACTCCCAATCAAACCGGCCGTCGCCGGACAAACCGCAGTTTAATGGTTCGGTGGAAATCATTCCATTGCGCCCGGTGTTCATCGAATTTATCACCCATCATCGGCTTTGGGGAATTCCCTTCCGGCAGTTGGAATTTTTCAGCTTGAGCAACAACCCTGATTCGGACGACAAAAAAACTTCGCCCACGGATATGCTCATCCTGGTTTTCGAGACCCGCGTCGCTTTGCTTTTCGGCTGGCGGCTCGAACTGATGCTCGATCCGTTGATGCAGGGGCGCGTCAAGCGTGTCCACGCCGAAAAATATCTCGGCACGCTGATGATTGGCGAGCCGTGGGTGTCCGAAATCGTCATCGTTCCACGCCCCGCAAACCTTGCCTTGTGATGAACTCCGAAGAACTTAAAACGATTGAAAGTCAACGGGAGGCATTGCTCGGCCAGCTCAACGCCGCCGAAGCCGCATTGCGCACTGGCCTGCATACGCATGGTTTCGGCAGCACCGCCCGCGCGCACATGGAACGGGCGCGGGCGCACATTCAGGAAGCCTGCATCGCCATCAACGAAATCAACCGCGCCCGCACCGTTGAACAACTGGTGAACGATTTAATCCGTGTTCAACAGATGATGGACGCGGCCACGCACGGCAAATCCCAACGCATTTGATTTATGTTTGAACGCGCTCCCAATGGATTCTTTGTGAACGACTTGATTTTGTTCAATTCGCTCCGGCGTGGCGGTTACATCGCCAAAGGCTTTGTCTTTGAAGCCCCCGACCTCACCAACAGTCCGATTGCCGACCTGAACGAATTTCAGGAACAACTCTGTTTGTTGCTGGCTTCATTGCACGAAAATCAACGGCTGCAAATCCAATACTTTTCCGATTCGGACTACAAAGCCGAATTGCTCCGGTTTCAGCAGGAGACGGAAAAATTTGAGAACACTTGGACGAAGCGTTCGCGTAACGAGCGGTTCGTGCGTTACTGGCAGGCAATGGTCGAACGCAAGCTGCGGCGGCAGCGCGTGATCCTTTACATTTCGCGGCCCTTGGAGAACACGCCCAAGCTGCTTTCGGGCGACACCGCGCTCCGCGAGTATTACTTGACGATCCTCGACCAGTTGCGGGGCGAGTTTGAGCACGCTCACCAACTGTTAATGGACATTTTCGCCAGCACCGGCACGCGCGTGTTGCCGATGAACAACGTTGACCATTTCAAGCATTACAAACAGTTCTTAAATCCGTCGCTGGCCGACCGATTTGACTTTGACGCAGCCCAGGATTTTCTGCCGGAACTTTCGATTCAGGAGAATTGCTGGCACAGCGAGGGCAACGGCCAAAGTGATTTTGGCTTCTACTTGGACGGCCATTATCACTCCGTCATCACGCTGACCCGCTGGCCGCGCACGACGTATCCGGGCATCATCCAACGCCTCACCAATCTCCGGCTGCTGGACTACACCATCACCGTCAACATTGACCCGCTGCCCATCACCCAGGAAATCAACAAAGAGGAAAAGGAACATGACCGCGTGGCCGGCGATTACGCCAGTGAAAAGAAAATCTCGCTGCTCACGGTGATGGAAAAGAAGCAGAAAAAAATCCACGCGCTCATGCAGGGGCAGACCATTCCTTTCAATGCGGTATTTGTCATCCGGGTTTGGGACAAGAGCAAGGACGGCCTGACCGCAAAGGCCGGCGCCATCAAGAACGCCATCAACTCGATGAATTCGGCGCAGTATTTCGAGAGCAATCTGCCGAGCACGTCCAAAAATTTATTTTTCCAGACCTGGCCGGGCTGGTTATGGGGACGGTATGAGCATCGCAAACTGTATTCGGAACACCGATACCTGGCCGACATGCTGCCCGTCACCAGCACATTCACCGGCCACCTGAAGACTGCCGAGGCCATCTACGACGGCCCGAACAATAATTTAATCGGCGTGGAAACTTTCTCCGGCTCGAAAGATAATCAGTCGCCGCAACACGCCGTATTGCTTGGCATGAGCGGCGCGGGCAAGTCCGTGACCGTTTGCGATTTGCTGTCACAGACTGAAGGTTATTTCGCCTACACCGTCATCATCGAAGAAGGTTTGTCCTACGGCATCTACACGCAGACGGTTGAGGAAGGTGCGCGGCCCATCATCATTCATCCCGACGGCGATTTGACCATCAATTATCTTGATACCAAAGGATTGCCGCTCACGCCCGACCATCTTTCGGCCGCGACTGCGCTTGTCGCACGCATGATTGGCACATCGAGTCAGGAGGACAAACAAATGCTGCGGCAAGCGCAGATCGCCAAATACCTGAACCTGCTTTACGAGGATTCATTTCAGGACTGGCAGAAAAAACGGCACGACCAGTTGCTCGGCATCGCGCGGCACGCGCTGGCGTTGCAGAAATTCCGCACCGAGCGGATGCCGCCGGGCGCAACGACTTTGGAAACTTTTGCGGACTTCCGAGACTGGAAGGCCAGCCACCTCAATGAGGCAATGGAGTATCTCGCCGCGTTTAACGAAGGCGACGTGCTCCGGTTCTTGAAAGAACCCAAGACCAGCCGCGAAGTCCGCAACCTCGCTTTCGCCTACTTCACGCCGGAGGAATTTCCGACCCACCGGATGTTGCAGGAATTGATGATGCTCGACCCGGTGGGTTCAGAACGCGACCAGATCATCGAAATTGCCACGCTCATATTGCCCTGGTGTCGGGACGGCAACTATGGCTGTTTGTTCGATGGCACGAGCAATTTGTCGCTCACCGGGAAAATTGCCCACTTTGAACTCGGTTACATCCCCGAATCCGCCAAGGAGCTGAAAGCGGCGGCGGGCTTCCTCATCACGAACCACGCGCGCAAGCACATCATCACGCTGCCGCGCGCACTGCGGAAGCGGAACGTGTATGAGGAAGTCGCCCGCTTTCTCGACATTCCCGGCGGACAGGAAATCGTCCAAGAGAGTTACGCCCAATTGCGGAAATTCAATTGCTGGAACATTTCCATTGTCCAGCAATACGCACGGTTCAAACAGTCGCGCATCCGTTCCGCCGTGTTCGGCAACTCGCGCCAGTTTTTCATCATGCGCCAGAACGACCGGGCGGACTTGGAGGACATGGCGCAGGACATCGCGCTGCCGGAAGTCACCAAGCACGCAATTATGAATTATCCATTGCCTGACCATCAATCAGGCCAGAAGTATTCTCCGTTCACTTATTTTCACACCGACTCCGGCAGAAATCTTTGCGGCACGGCTCACAACATTTCGTCGCGCGAGATGCTCTATTGCAGTTCTTCCAGTGGCGAGCATTTCGACAAACGCGCCCGCGAACTGCGCCAGAGTCCCAACATCGTCGAGGGCATCATCGCCCACGCCAACCCACAAAAGGAGGAAGCATGAAAGAATTGCACATCCTCAATCTCGGTGCAGGTGTTCAGTCCACGACGCTTTACTTGATGTTCATGCGCGGCGACCTGACGCCGCAGATTGATTGCGCCATATTTGCCGACACTGGCGAGGAACCGACGCCTGTTTATCGGCATTTAGAATGGCTCAAATCCTTGAACGGCCCGCGTATCCTGGTGCGCTCCATCGGCAAGCTCGGAGAGGATTTGAAGCACGGGCGCAATTCAACCGGCCAGCGTTTTGCCAGCATCCCCGCCTATACTACGGACAAACCGGGTTCATCCAAAGGGATGGTCCGCCGCCAATGCACCAAGGAATACAAATTGGAAGTCATTGAACAGGCCATCCGCCATGAAATCGTCGGCTTGAAACCGCGCCAGTGGTTTCCGCGCGACGAAATTCACGTCCGGCAATATCTCGGCATCAGCTTTGATGAAGCGGGACGCGCGGCGCGCGTGCGGCTGCGGTATGCGGAAATTCCCTGGGCGACGCCGGTGTTTCCATTGATTGAACGGCAGATCACCCGCGCCATGTGCCAGCAGCGGCTGAAAGCCTTTGGCGTTCCCCATGAAGTGCCGCGCTCGGCGTGCGTGTTCTGTCCGTATCACTCCAATGATGAATGGCGCTGGCTGCGGGACAACGACCCGGCTGGTTTTCAACGCGCCGTGGAAATTGACGTGGCGTTGCGGACGCCCGGCAACATCGTCAACCGGAACTTTGAACAAAAACTCTATGTGCATCGCTCGTGCGTGCCGTTGGCCGAGGCCGCCATTGACACGCTCCAATCACGGCGGGAGCAGGAATTTTTGGGCTTTTACCAGGAATGCAACGGTCTGTGCGGAAACTAAAACCATAACATGAACACTACACGCAAAGCTGAACGAGGGGGTGACGGCGTCCTGGTTGTCGAACTGACGCCGGAAGAAGCAGCCAAATGGGCCGAACTTTTCGCAGCACTTGAACATGTTGAAGTCGCTTTGCGTGACGCAAGACACGACGCAAGAAAAGCTCTCAACCAAGTGAGATTTTTTAAGAAATATCGCGAAGCCATCTGTGCCCAGATTCGCCCACTTCATAAAATCAAATTTCCTGAATTCCCCCTAAAATCATCAACCTTATGAAAAAAATATTATTCATCGTTCCCCTTGCTTGCGCCGCCTGCTTGTTCACGGGCTGCGCTGCTGTGACCCGGACTGCCACTGATGTCGGCTTGGGCGCGGGCGGCGCGGCCCTTGGCGCGGAACTGTCCCACAATAATCCCTATGCCATTGTCGGCGGCGCGGCGGGCGGCGCGCTCATTGGCGAAACGCTCCATTACGCCAACGGCAAACTGAACGACCAATCTTATCAGACCGGCTACGACAAAGGCCGCAGTGATGCGGTCAAGCAGCAGTATTGGCTTTATGTTTCCATGCAGCAGGCCAAAGCCGGTGACAATGGCCGCGTCCGGCTCTATGAAGTGCATCTGCCCGAACAAGTGATAGACGGCGTGATTTTCCAGCCCACCACCCAATTTCTCCGCATTGAACAATAAGCAGGCGGAGCCTGCACCCAATAAACAAACAACCAAAGGAAGGATAACAAACATGAAAAAGCTAATCGCAATAATCGCAGTCGCCCTGCCGCTGGCGTTCTCCGCCCGCGCGCAGTGGATCGTGTATGACCCGGCGATGCACTCGCAGCAGATAATTGATGAGGCGCAGGACATCGCCAAATACATCCAGATGATTGAAAACCAGGTGCAGCAAATTCAAACGCTCGACTCGCAACTGACCGAGTTCAAGAATTATGAAGCCGTGTTCGGCAATCCGTCCCAGGTCGTGCTGTCAATGGTTGCACCGCTGGACGCGGACCTGAAAAGCCTTGAGCCGGGGCTGAATCTCGAAAATCTGGTGGCCAATGCCAACGGCAACATTGCGTTGACCTTTGATGATGCTGGCATCTACGCCACCGTGGGCACGAGCTTCCAGACGCCCCGTGGCCAGACCATCCAACGGCCCGCCAACCAATACGAACCGTTTTCGGCCATCATCAACTCCGCCAGCAACTTTGTCGCGGTTGCCGACGACGCGGCCAAACGACGCGCGACCATTAAAAACCAAATCGCACAGACGACCCAGCAGCTTCAGAATGCCACCACGGATGCTGAAGTCCAGAAGTTGCATGGTGTGCTCACCAGCCTGAATGCCGACCTTGCCAGCACCGATGACGAGGTGAATCAAGCTGCGTCGTCGGCAATGGTGCAGGACATTCAGAACCGGAACGACCAGCAGAAACAGATTCAGGCGTTGACCGAACAGCAAAACGCTGAATTCACGGAGGCCTTCAGCAACTACGCGACGAAATTCCAGTTGCTCGACGCGCCGGTCACATTTCCCACCCAATAACTTCAAAACCATTCATCCTTATGGCCACGTTCGACAGCATCTTTCCTACGTTTCTTACCAAATGTGCTGAACTTCATACCTTGCTGTTGAGCGTGGCCTACGCTCTTTTTGTCACCGGCATCATCGTCACGGTGCATCATCAGTTCTCACACCGAATCCTGCTGCACTTGCTGGTGCGAATCCTGGTGCTGACTTCCTTGCTCGTATTCCTTCCGGTATGGGGCAATCAAATCCAGCAATTGTTGCAGGATTCAATCCTGTCCGGCTTGGGCGTTGACCCAAAACAGGTTTATCAGCAGTTCGTCCAGTTGCTCATCATCCAGCGCGACACCACCACGCAAACGTCGTGGTGGAATGTCATGTCGTTGCTGCACAATCTCACCACCGATCTCATCATCACCGTCATCCTCTGGCTTATCGGCTGGCTGGCCGCGCTCCTGATGTTCTGGGGTTACATCATTCAAAGCGTCATTCTCAATCTCGGCTACGCCCTGTCACCGTTGCTCATCGGTTTCATGGCGATCCCGGCGCTCAAGCACACCGGCACTCGTTATCTGACCAATCTTGCCGGAGTTTTGCTCTGGCCGTTGGGCTGGGCCGTGGCCGCGCTCGTGACCCAGGGCATTCTCGATTTCATGACCGACCCAAGTTTTGAATATATTGACCCGACTTCCACATTGCCCGACCTGCAAAAGACCATCGGTGTCGCCGCCGTGGGTTTTTGGATTATTTTCAGCACCATCGCCGCGCCGGTCATCATCCAAAAAGTGATCGCCGACGGTGCGCTGGCAGGCGGCGAACTGCTTTCAGGCGGCGCGCGGGCCGCCATTCAAACCGCAACCTCCACCGTCAGCGGTGCCGTGGCCGCCGCCCCGCTTGGTCCCGTCGCGGCGGTCGCCGCCGGTGGAACGGCGGGAACTTTGAGTTTGTTTTCCACTTCCGGCGGCGTTGGCAACGCCGGTTCGCTCGTGTCGGGACTCGGCGGACTCGGTTCATCAAAAAATGATGCGAGCGGCGACAAAGCCGTTCGCCAAATGCTCATGCAAATACTTCAACATCTTGGCCAGTTGCCGCCGATTGCACCGGCCAGCCTGCCTACAAAGTTATGAAAAAACACGATTACGTTTCACCTTCATTAAAACCGGGCGTGGCCGCCCGCAAGGGCTTTGACCTCACTCGTCTGCTGGTGCTGCGAGACCGGCTGCCGTGGTTCTGGTTTGCGTTCACCGTTGCCGTGTTGGTGCTGTCAGCGATTGACCGTTATCACATCGTCTCGCAGTTCAAACAGCGCGAACGCGTCGTCATCATTGACCCTGCCGGCACCTATTATTTGAGTCCGTTGCTGCAATTCCAGGAGGCGAAGCAATTGCACGTTCAACAGGCAGAACTGGCGACTTTGTGTTTTCTCGAACGCAATCCGAAGGATTTTGACAATTCCGACCTGCTCAAATTGCTGTTCCTTAAACCCGCGTTCACCAAGGCGCAGGACGAGCGTATCAGCGAGGCCGTTGAGTTTCGTTCCAAGCAGTTGCACCAGAAAGCCGAGATTGGCCGCATTGACATTCTGGCCACGCGCGACAATGAGGTGCTGGCCGCTGTCACCGGCCAGATCATCCGCAGTGGAATCTTTCAAGACAAGGCGTTCACCGAGGCGTTTCCGTTCACGCTCCGGCTGCGCTTCATCCGCAACCCCAACATGGCCTTGAACGGACGCTTCCCCACCGCCGTGGGCGACTTCAAATATGAAATCAATCGTTAATCTCTTATCATCCACCGTCACGGTGCTGGCTGCGACGGTTGCGCTGGCCGAATCGCCAGCCATTCAACAACTCTGGCTGGACGACCGTGTGGCCGTCTTCGTGCCGGTTGCCACCAATCGCGTCACGACCATCAGTTTCCCAAGTCCGATTGATGCCATTGACGGCGCGGGCATCACCGTGGACGGCAAAACGTCGGGACTGTTTCAACTGGCCCACGCCAAAGGTTCGGCGTTTCTTTCCGTGCGGGCGATTTTTCCCAAGGCATCCGCCAATCTCAATGTCCGGTGGAACGAACACACCTATGTATTTGAGCTGATCGAAAGCAATGCGCCGGTGCTCGCGCTCAACCTGGCGGCATTGCCGACGCCGGGGGAAACGGGCGCTGGCCATGCGCCCGAAGTCAGTCCGCTAAAACTTCTGTCGTTGCTCGACAAGGCCAAAGCCTTTCCGTTGCTCAAAGCGCAGCAGCCGGAAAGTGTCGCCGATGTCGGTTTCACCACCTACGACGGCAAACCGCTGGTTAGCGACTTCAACGATTATCAAATCCAGATTGAAGCAGCTTTTCGGTTCAACGCCGAGGACACGCTGGTTTTCCGCGCCGCCATCACCAATGAAACCGATACGCCGCTGATTTATCAGCCGGATAGTTTTAGTCTTCGCGCAGGCAACCGGCTTTATCCCCAATCCATCAGCGACGCCAGCGGCACAGTTCCGCCCAAAGGCCGGAGCATCGTCTATTTCGCCGTCACCGGCACGCCGGATGGCGGGCGCAACGACCTGTCTTTGAAAAATCAATTCACGGTGCTGGTGAATCGGTTGTCACCGCCGCCGCCACCGCCGCCCGTCGTCACGACCACCAATGCCCCCGTTCATCCCATCCGTTCACCAAGAAACCAGCCATGAAACCGCGCGATTTCCTCAATTTTTTCAAAACCAAAAGCGGCAAGCTCGTCGTCTTCGGCGCGGTGTTCGCCACCGGGCTGGTTATTTTTGGTGTCATCCGCAAGCAGCATCCATCCGCTGACGATGGCATCGCCGTCGCTCCGCTTTCAACCAACGCCACCGCTAAACCCCAGGTGGTGCATTCGGTCACGCGGCCAATGCAGGTGTATAATCCGCCGTCGCCCAAGTCGCCGTCACAGTTTTCCACTGTGACCAATCCTTTGCCCCAGCCGCTGCCTAATGTTCCGCCGCATCAGGCCGATTCGCTTGCGCCCATCAGCCTTTTTGCCGACAGCGCGGCGGGCACGGCCCGCCCGAAAAAATTGAGCGCGTCCTATGCGCCGTTCGGACGGTTGATCTCCTGTGAGACCGTTATCACGGTGGATTCATCCTCCATGCAGACACCCATCGTCGGCCTTGTCACCGAGAACATCTATTACGGCAGCAGGTTGATTATTCCAGCGGGCACGGAAGTTCACGGCATGGCGCAGACCGACCGGCAGCGCGACCGCATTTCCACCAGCACCAGTTGGAAACTGGTCTGGCAGGACGGCGAGGAATTGCAGCTTAAAGCCATTGCCCTGGACCGCGAGTTTGACAACAACACCAATCAAAGCGGTTGGGCGATCACGGATGGCAGCGCCGGGTTGCGGGGCGAAATCATCAAGTCCGACAACCTGGCCGACATCAAACTCTTTGCCGCTACCTTCCTTTCGGGCGCGGCCAGTGCGCTGACCGAAAAACAGCAGACCATCTTTGGCCCCATCAACAGTCCCACGCTCAACAACGCTCCGTTTGCGGGCGCGCAAGCCGTCCTGCAAACCTACGCGCAGCAAATTTTAGACTCGATTCAAAAGAATGGGTTCTACGTCCGCGTGCCCAGCGGCACGCAGTTTTATCTCTACGTCCTGCAAACCATTGACCGCACCGATGCCACGTTTGGCGGCGCGGGCCTGGTTGAAGAAAAGGACGAGCAACCATCAACCACACCAAAATCAAAACCATGAAAACATTCTATTGCATTCCCCTGATGTTCCTCACCGCGTGTTCGACCACGCCCAAGCTCGCGTTGCGCCCGCAATCACCGCCGCCAGCGGCGGACAATTCCACCGTCCGCTACCCCGAAGTCGTCCGCGCCTATCACGTCGGGCGCTATGCCGATCCCAATGACGACCTGGTGATGCACGAGCAGCACGTCGTCTATCGCGTCGAGGAAAACACCCGGTGGGATTTGCGCCCGGCCAACGCCGGCGGCGATGTCTTTTTTTTCGCCGTGCCGTCGTCGCATGATGCGGCGTTCAGTCCGTTGCCCGTCAATGACGCGGTGCTGGCCGAAATCAACGCCCAAAAGCTGGCGACCGTTCAAATCATGGTGCAGGCACGAACCTTGTCGTCGTCGCTGGCACAGTTTCAAGCCGCGTTGCAACAGACCAGAACCAATTTGCAGGAAACGGCGGTGTTGCGAGCCGCAGTGATTCAAATGAAGAAAAGGCTGGACGCGCTCGAAACCACGCAGGTGCAGCCGTCGCCGCCGGCCAATTCCACAACCAATGAAATGCCAGACTCATTGAGTCCCTGAAGTCACTTTGCCGGTGTTATCGCGCCGGCAATTCAAAACAAAACATAAACAAATAATCCTCACATATATGAGCACAACAAGAACCAGAACTCCTCCGTCCAATGGCGCTGCTGCCGCCGCCGAAGCATCGGCACCCAACGAAACCCGCTATCAGCGGACTAATCCTGAAGCCGAGGGCAAAATTAACGATTGGATTAAAAACAACTCCAAGAATTGGGAATATATCCAGGCCATGCCGCGTGACCGGCTGGAACGCACCGTTGTCTTGAACGAAGTCCGGCAGGTGGAACGGCGGCAATATGTTGATACCGGCGTGCTGCAAAATGTCAAAAACAACCCTGACCTGAAGGCGGCTTATGACGTTCTCTTGAAGGACGTGCCCGAAGACAAGCGCGATGAAGTCATCCTCAATATGGAACGTGAAAAATGGCTGAACAAGAAAACGCAGTCGCAGTCACAGCCGCAAACTCAAACCCAGACCAGAAGGGAAGGCGTCAGGGTTTGACGGTCCCTTTCAAGGCCGGTCTGACTCCGGTTATGGAGTTTAGACCGGCTTGGGAAGATTAGTTTTTCATAACAACCAAAGGCAAAAACACATGGGCATTAAAAATGCTAAAAATGGATTGGTAGTCGTCTTGCGGCGTGTTTATGCACACTGTTGTTCAGCATGGCGTGCGCTGTGGCAGGTTTCTGGACAGCGTGAGCCAGAAGCCAAACAATCTTCGTTGCCTTCATCTCTGGTTTTCCCTCGCCGACGGAAAAATTCCGAAACGCCTCCATTTGGGCTTTCGCGGTCGAAACAAACGTTGCGGAGGTTGAGGAAGGCAATGGTATGCGCCGAAAGAATATCACGGGCCGGCAGGTGGCCTATTGGCGCTGCCAGAAGAAGTGGACACAGGACAGACTGGCGGCACGGCTCCAATGTTTGGGATACGGTATTAGCCGGGAAACGGTGGCTAAAATTGAACTTGGCTTGCGCGGAGTGGAAGATAACTGGCTCGCCGCTTTCCAAAAGGTCTTTCGCCTTTCCATCATCCGGTTTTTCCCGCAGGAGATTCAGGATTCAGATTTTGAATATGGCAAACGTGCCCCCGCGCCATTGCCCGATCCTGATCCGCCAAAGAAACCCCGGCGCAAATGCCAAAAGTTGACAAAACGGCGAAAGCGGGTTTAGAAAATCAGTTGGAACTTTTCAGTCTCAACCGACGTTATGAATACTCTGACTCAATACGGACGAATGGCCAAGAAACACTGGCGCGAACATTGCCCGAACCTGGTGCGCGAACTGGAACAGAGGGGATTGTTGCAACAGATGTTGCTCGAAGCCGAGGAGAGGACGAAGGACGAAATGATCGAGCTGACGCAGCAGTTCAGGAATCAAGGAATGACGGCGCAGCAGGCCCACGACCGCGCCTGGGAAATGGTGCGGGAGGAATACATCCTTCTGCCACCAGAGTCCTAGCGAACGGCCACCAAGCAGACAGTGAGCCGAAGAATCTCAATTGCTATCGCATCACCGATGCTGACCGGCTGGGCGAAGGCGGTCTAAAACAAAAGTTCCAGCAAAACATCAAGGCGGTTGAAATCTTACGGGCGCTTGATGCCGAGAATCGCCCGGCGTCACCGGATGAAAAGGCCATGCTGGTCAAATACGTTGGCTGGGGTGCGATGCCCCAGGTGTTCGACGTGGACAGCGCGAACTGGCGCAAAGAACAAATCCAGCTTTCCGAAATCCTGTCCGACGAAGAACACCGCTCCGCCCGCGCCACCACGCTCAACGCCCATTACACCGCTCCGGTGGTCATCCGCTCCATGTATGAGGCCGCGCAGTGGTTCGGCTTACAAGGCGGTAACATCTTGGAACCCGCCTGCGGCATCGGCCATTTCATCGGCCTCATGCCGGAGGAGATGCTAAAAAAATCATCCATCACCGGCATTGAAATTGATCCGTTGACCGCGCGCATCGCCAAGGCGTTGTATCCCGACACCGACATCCGCGAGCAACCCTTTGAAAAATCCAAACTCACGGAAGAATCTTTCGACCTTGCCATCTCCAATGTGCCGTTCGGGGATTATACCGTCCATGACCCGCGCTGGAATGAACACAAATTTCCGATCCACGATTATTTCTTTGCCGCCGCGCTGGACAAGGTGCGTCCGGGCGGGTTGCTCATGTTCGTCACATCGCGCCACACGCTGGACAAATTGGATTCAACCTTGCGTGAAACACTTTCCGAGAAGGCCGAGCTTTTGGGCGCAATCCGTCTGCCCAACACGGCGTTCAAGAAAAATGCCGGCACGGAAGTAACCACCGACATCGTAATGCTCCGCAAACTGCGCTCCGGTGAATCGCCACGCGGCCCAGCATGGAAAGCAACGGTGGATTTTACCAATGACCGGCAGGAAAAGTTTTCCATCAACGAATACTTCGCCACCCATCCCGAAATGATGTTGGGCAAAATGCGGCTCGCGCGTGGAATGTATCGGGACGGCGAGCCGGTGCTGGCACCAGACGACCGTGATTTGGGCGAGGCACTGGCGCAGGCCGTTGCCTGGCTCCCGCAAAACATTTACGAAGCCCAAACCCAATCCGTCACCAAAAAAGCTTTTGACCCGGCCATTCCCGCGCCGGATTACATCAAACCCAATGCCTATTGCGTCCACGAAGATGGCCGGCTCTGCTTTAACGAAGACGGTGTCCTGCATCCGTTGGATGCTCTGCCAGTCGAAACCCGCTCCCGAATCCGGCGGATGATTGAAGTGCGGGACGCGGTGCGGGATTGTATGCGCTCGCAACTCGATGGCAGCGGTGAGGGGCAGGTTGTTGAGGCGCGCGAACAACTCAACTTCGCCTATGACCGTTTTGTGTCCCGGTTCGGCCCAATTAACGCCTCGATCAATCAACGGGCGTTTCATGGCGACCCGGATTTGCCGTTGCTGCTCTCGCTGGAAAACTACGACGAAGAAACCAGAGTGGCGGTCAAAGCTTCAATCTTCCGGGAACGCACCATCCATCATAAACAGCCGGTTGAATCGGTTGGCTCGCCCAAAGAAGCGTTACTCGTTTCGTTGAATGAAAAAGGCCGGGTGGACTTGGCACACATGGCCGATTTGCTCGGCAAACCTGTCGAGGAGTTTCTGCCGGATTTGCGGGGAATGGTTTTTCTTAACCCGCAGACCAAGCAATGGGAAACCGAAGACCAATATCTTTCCGGCAACGTCCGCGAGAAACTCATTGCCGCCGACTCCGCCAATGTCAGTGACCCACGCTTCCATGAAAACGTCGAGGCGTTGAAATCGGTGCAACCAACTGATTTGCCCGCGACCGAAATTGACGTGCGGCTGGGCGCATCCTGGCTGCCACCGTCAGACGTGCAACAGTTCACTCATGAACTGCTCGGTGTCCCTTCGGGCGTTGAAGTCGGCCACATCCATGCGCTCGGCTCGTGGCACGTCACTGCGAATTGGGAGGCAAAAGGGGCGACCGCCAACACCACCGATTGGGGAACGAACCGTTATACCGGCCTCGAACTCATCGAGGAAACGCTCAATCTCAAAACGCCCACGGTTTATGATTACGTGGACAAGAAGCCCGTCGTCAACGCGCAGGCGACCGAGGCCGCACGCGAAAAACAGGAGCGCATCAAGGAGCGGTTTGCGAAATGGATCTGGTCGGATGACGAACGGCGGGGACGGCTTTGCCGCCTTTACAATGATACGTTCAATCATTCACGGGTCCGCACGTTTAACGGCGAACACCTGACGTTGCCGGGAGCCAGTGCGGCCGTGCAGTTGCACCCGCATCAAAAATCCGGCGTCTGGCGCGTCCTGCAAACGCCCAATACGCTGCTCGGCCATGTCGTCGGCGCGGGCAAAACCTACACGATGGTTGCCTCCGCGATGGAGCTGAAACGGCTGGGGCTGGCGCGCAAACCAATGTTCGCCGTGCCCAATCACATGCTCGGCCAGTTCTCGACCGAACTGCTCATGTTGTATCCTGGCGCAAACATCCTGGTTGCCGGCAAGGAAGATTTTGAGGCGCAGAACCGCAAGAAACTTTTCAGCCGCATCGCCACCGGCAATTGGGATGCCGTCATCGTCACGCACTCCGGCTTTGAGCGCATCCCGTTGTCACAGGAAACCCAGGAGCGTTTCTTCAAGGAGCAACTGGAGGAACTGGAAAAGATCAAACGGGAACACGCCAACCCGGACAACCGGCGCTTGGTGAAGGAACTGGAAAAGGCCAAAAAACGCCTGGAAGCAAAACTTGAAGCTCTCGCCGCGAGTCACAAGAAGGACAATACGCTCACTTTTGAGGAACTAGGCATTGACCGGCTCTTTGTGGACGAGGCGCACTACTTCAAAAATCTTTTTTACGTCTCCAAGATGACGCGCATCGCCGGTCTGCCGCAGACAGCCAGCGAACGGGCGTTCGATATGTATTTGAAGGTGCGTCATGTTCAATCCGTGAACGGCGGCGGCGGTGTCGTCTTCGCCACGGGCACGCCCATCGCTAACAGCATGGCCGAAATGTTCACCATGCAGCGTTACCTGCAACCGGAGGATTTGAAAAAACATAACCTGAATCATTTTGATTCATGGGCTGCGACCTTCGGCGAGCCGGTGACGGCAATGGAACTTTCGCCGGACGGCGCGGGCTACCGGATCAATACGCGCTTTGCCCGGTTCGTCAATGTGCCGGAGCTGATGCAGATTTTCCGGCAGACGGCGGACGTGCAGACCGCGCAGATGCTCAATCTAAAACGCCCGAAATTGGAAGGGGAAAAACCGGCCATCCGCAATGCGCCGGCCTCTCCTGAATTAAAAAAGTTTGTCGAGGGGCTGGCCAAACGCGCCGAGGCGTTAAAAACCGGGCGGGTTGATCCGCGTGTGGACAATATGCTCAAGATCACCACCGAAGGCCGCAAGGCCGCGCTGGATTTACGGCTGATGAAGCCTGGACTGCCGGACGACCCGCAGAGCAAGGTTAATCTCGCGGTGGAAAAGATTCATCACATCTGGGAGGCGACCAAGGAAGACCGTTTGTCGCAGCTAGTGTTTTGCGATTTATCCACGCCGCAAGACCGTGGCTTTTCGGTTTACCGTGACATGGCTGACAAATTGAAACGCCTTGGTGTCCCTGAAAATGACATCGCTTTCATTCAGGATTACGACGCCGACAACGCAAAAGTGGCGTTGTTTCGTGCTGTTCGCGCGGGCAAGGTTCGTGTGCTGTTCGGCAGCACGCAGAAAATGGGTTCTGGCACCAATGTTCAAGAACGGTTGGTTGCGCTGCATCATCTGGACGCGCCGTGGCGACCCGCCGACGTGGAGCAGCGCGAGGGCCGCATCTTGCGGCAGGGTAATCGAAATTCCAGCGTGCAGATTTATCGCTATGTCACCGAAGGTTCATTCGACGCCTATATGTGGCAGACGCTGGAGACGAAGGCGAAGTTCATCGCCCAGGTGATGACCGGGGACATGACCATGCGCCGTCTGGAAGACATGGACTCCGCTGCGTTGACCTATGCCGAGGTCAAGGCCATCGCCTCCGGGAATCCGCTTGTCATTGAAAAGGCCCAGGTGGACGCCGAGTTGATCCGGCTCACCCGGCTGCGTTCCGCCCATGCCGAGGAACAATACCGCATTCGCAGCAGTCTTCGCCATTCGCACGAGGAGGTGGAGACCTGGACGGAACGGCTGGCGAATTTACGGGAGGATTTGAAATTACGACAGGATACGTCCGGCGACCTGTTCCGCATCGAATTGGACAAACAGGTTTTCGACAATCGCGGCATCGCCGGAGAGTTGCTTTTGCGGCGGGCGGAAAAAATCAAGCAACGGTTCGGCGAAGACATCCGCATCGGACGGTTTGCCGGGTTCGATTTGTTTATCCGCGCCAGTTTTAACAACAGTGCCGAACTCGTCCTGCGGGGCAAAAACAGTTACAGCACCCGCGTTACTGATACGGCCTTGGGCACCATTCGCTCGCTCGAATCGGTGGTGCAGGGTTTTGAGGAACGCGCCGGGCGGCTGGATACCGACATCAAGGATTCGCAAAAGCGCGGGGTCGAACTGGAAGCCAAGGTGGGCGCGCCTTTCGAGAAGGAGGAGCGGTATCATCACCTGGCCAAACGCCAGTCGGAAATCGAGGAACAGCTTGACCTCACCAATAATCAGGCTCCCAACCAGCTTGAAGCCGCTGCCGATGACGAAACCGAGCAAAAGATTTCACAGCAACAAGTCCAAACGAAATCAAAGGAGCAAACCCGACGGCCTGCGGTTCGTGTATGAATAATTCCAATCAAAATACACCTGAATGCCAGACTCTTGATGTAAAGAGCAGTGCTGTTGAACTTGGTGTTTGTGAAGAAACCGTGCGGCGGCTTGTCAGGCGAAAGGTCTTACGCAAATTGTCGGGGCTGCGTCGGATTTTAATTCCAAAGACCGAACTTCAGCGGTATTTGGCTGCGCAATAAACGATTCTGTTATTGAAAGTAGCTGTCCCCTCTGGAATCTTACCGCAACGGGCCTGTAGCTCAATTGGTTAGAGCAGAGCACTCATAATGCTTTGGTTCTCGGTTCGAGTCCGAGCAGGCCCACCAATCTCCCATCAGGCAGTTGACGCAAGCGAATCTTTGTGCTTTAATTCATTGGGGCGCGCGACTTGTCGCTGCTCTGGAAAAGTGGCCAAGAAGTGGCCAAGAAATTTAACCACTTCAAAAAAGGCCGGTAAATCCAAGTGGATTTGACCATTTACCAAGCGACTCATAATCGCTTGGTCGCAGGTTCAAATCCTGCTGGGCCCACCACTTTGCGTCATGGTGTGACTCTCCGCTTCGCTTTACTTGAAGCTTCGGCTCGGCAAACCACCAGAATGAGGACGAGGAGTCGCTAAACACACCGGCTGAAAAAATTGAGAATGAACTTTATGCGCAATGATTTTCAGGCGACCGGCTTGTTGGTCTTCATGGGCCGGTTCAAGCGCGGACATCCCGCCGGGCACGCCCGACCCATCGGCGGGCATAACCGGGCACCTCCTTTTCGGGACAAGCTTTGACACCGTCGCAATCAACAACCTGTTTGTCCCGGCGCCACGCCTTGAAATGCCTGTTTTCGTTGGTCGAGCAAAGGATTTGAAATTTGAAATCGGTCCACTTGCCACGCGGGTCTTCTTTGGTTTCAAAAAAAATTGTTCGATGCGGGCCGGTCTGATGGGTGATTTTAAGCACAAACAAGTTTCTGATTTGCGGTGTAGTGTTCAGCTTGTGGCTCGATGTTCGGCCGCGCTGAACGCCACATCTTTGTGGGCCACAGGCCCGACGTTACACTCAATCACCTGGACGCTTCCCACCCGACCCCTTGGACGTTGGTCTGCGTGAGGAACGGACCTTCGTAACCGGTCACATGGATGTCGTGGAGCACGGCATTGGTGATATTGGCAAGATTGATGCCTTTCGTGCAGGTTCCCGTGATGTTTTCAAGGACAAGATTTTCGAGTGGTTTCTCTCTCGCAATCTGGCTGACATCGGCAAGGGTTGTGCAAGCGACGCGGACGTCGGAGAAGCTGAAGTTCCTGCCAACGGGATAACCGGCCAGACCCTCAACCGGTTCGTCCGCCGTGTTTTTGTTGCCGGAACTGATCAAGTTAATGCGGAGGAAACCGCCGGCGAGAACGTCGAGATCATCGCCCGAAATGTTTTCAATGATCCCGGCGCGGCCAATGCGCGTCTTGACATACACGCCGTACGTTTTGCTGGTTAATTTGCAATGTTCGATCCGCACGTTGCGGATTCCCCCGGAGGTTTCGCTGCCAATGCCGAGGCAGGCGAAGCGGCGTCCGCGCAAGGTGCATTGGGTGATCAGCACGTCCTCCGTGGCCTTTCCCAGACGCGCTCCGTTCAAACCGCGGCCGGATTTCAGACTGATGGAATCATCGCCGGTGTTGATGTCGCAACCTTCGATGCGGACATTTTTGCAGGAATCAACGTCAATGCCATCGCGACCGCCATTGATGCTCACATTTGTTATCACGACATCAGTGCAATAAGTCGGGTGTGTGGCCCAATTGCCGCCTTGCGTGACGGCGAATCCTTCCCAGCGGACGTCGTTGCATGAGATGGGCTCCAGGACGACCACTCCCCGCGGGTTTTGCGGGGCCGCCACGACCGGATTTCCTTCAATACGACCCGGACCAATGATCCCCGTGTGATCAACGTTCGCAGAATAAATGAGTGCGCGACGCCCCGGCTCCCAGCGCCCTTCCCAACGGATGTCCATCATCGGATAATCATTTGCATCCGGGCTGCCGATGATGCTGCTGCCGGCTTCAAGCCGGAGAATGGTGCGATTGCCGATCTGCACACTGCCGATGAGATATTTGCCGGCGGGGACAATGACTTCGCCGCCACCGGAAATGGCACAAGCGTCGAGCGCTTTTTGGAAAGCGACGGTATCCTTGTTCGTCCCGTCACCGACAGCGCCAAAGTCACGGACGTTAAACGGAAGTTTCGTCGCGGCGTCAGCGCGGAAAAGCGAAACCGCAAGAAAAGAGAGAAAAAATAATTTTCCCATTGGAATCATCGGGATGAAGGCGGCGCGGCCCTGGCTGCCGCCGCGGCGTCGAGTTCCGCTTCGGTTGGGAAATGGTCAAAAGTCCGTTCGACCTTCATCCCGCGAAGATTTTTATCGGCAAAGTCCATCATCGCGGTCCAATCCTCCTGGGTGAAGGCGTGTCCGTGATGCGCATAATTCACACCGAGCCGGTCTTTCGCGCCGAAAAGTTCATAGGCCGGTTGCGCGCCAAGGAATGATTGCCTGACCGCTTCGGGGTACGAAATCGTATCGGTGTCGCCTTCCAGCGCGATGAAAGGACGGGGCGCGCACAACGCGAGAAACCAATGTTCGTCGAAGGGCAACTTCTCGCGCTGACCCCAGAACTCATGCAGGTGCGGCGAAAACCAGTTCGGATATTTTTTCTGCATGATATTGAGCGTTTCGCTGTTGCGCGGGCCGGCGAAGCGATACGCGCCGATGCCGCCGCCGCCGGTCACGACCGGCGCGCCCATCAGACGCTCGTCAAACGCCGCCGCGATCATCGCGGATTTTCCGTTGCGCGACGCGCCGGTGATGATGAGTTTTGTTTTGTCAATCGCGGGATCGGTTTCGAGATAGTCGGCGACGCGCGACGCGCCCCAGGCCCAGCCCCCGAGAATGCTCCAATCGTAGCCGGGATAAGCGGGAAAAAATCTTGTATTGCGAAACGCCCAGCTCCCGTCTTCATTCCGCAACGTCGTGTCCTCGGCGCAATCGTTGGGATTGAACACCACCAGCGCATACCCGCGGCGAAACAGTTCACTGTTGCGCTTCGCCACATCTTCGGCATTGGCCGGACCGCCAAACCCGCCGCGACTGCCATGGGCGTTGGTTGTTGATGCTGCCGGTTCTTGACCGGGAACCGCCGGTGTCGTGTGGGTGACGGGCACAGTCGCGCCGGCGGTCGTTGCCGGGCCGACCACGAGCAAAACGTCCTGTCCTTTGCCCTGGTTTGGACCTTGCGGCAGGCGCGGCAGCAGCGTTGCGCCGGGCGGCGTGCCGCTCTGCGAAATAATGGCCGGGAACGGCCCTTTGCTGTCGGTGGGGATGAAGATGCCGATGTTCAATTCCAGTTTTCTTTCCGGGCCGAACGTCAAATGGATCAGCCGATACTTCACTTTTCCATCCAGCACCAACTCCGATTTGATCTCTTGTCCCTTCACGTTGCCCGGCGGCGGCGGCATCTGGCCGATGGCGTAATACTCGAGGATTTTTTTCATCTCCTCGCGGCGCAGGTTCCATTGCTTGACCGTTGTGACTTTTTGCCCGCTGTTCATCGTCATCACGTCGGGCATCCCGGTGCGAACCGGCAAATCATTCACGCCCGGCAACGTCTCCATCGCAGTCTTGATCGGAGGCAATGGAATTTCTCGCGGGTCCGGCCCCGCAATGGAGTTGGAAGACCGGGCTTGAACTGCGTCAGCCCACAATCCGATGGAGATTGTTGCAACCAGGACAGTTGAAACGTAAAACAGGCTGGTCTGCCGGTGATTCATGAGCCATCCCTATAATGTGTCGGCAGGAGGGGAATGGCAATGCCGGGGTTCTTTTTTCTGACAGGGCCAATCGCGGGTGGCGACAATGATTTCACTCCTCACGGCGCGGCGCACGGGCGGAAGCAGGAATTGATCAACACTCGACAGCATGCGTATCAAGACTCATTTTAACTCGGGCAACTTTGGTTGATGCGGGCCTGCTCGCGGCCAGGGCAATGATCTCGCATGGCGAGGAGTTTTTTCAATCTGGCCTCACAGGTTTCCATCCATACCGAGACATAGTTGTTTCGACTGGAACAAGTTAACGAAAAGCCCTTGCCTGCCTTCGAGACGGGCGTCTGCAGGGCATGACCGTTCTCAGCTTAAGCGAAAAGTAAATGGCAGAGCGCGACAAAGTCGGACGCTCTAAAGCACTTTTCAAGGTGTGAGCCGGTAGTAGTTGTCGGGGTTGTACAGGTAGTAGCAATCCACCGGATCGAGGCGCGGGAGCAGGACGTACCGGTGGCCGTTGGCGTCCACGCTTTCCTGCAGCCGGGGTTGGCTGTCCAAGCCACCTCGCGGAGGTGAGCCGCCCGGCGCGGAGGGGGCGTCGGGGTTCTTGTCGTACGATTCTTCCTGAATCGTCTGGGCGATTTCGTCCACCCATTTGATTTTGCGGGCGTTGTCGCCGAACTCATCCCAATCGCCGGTGCTGCGATTCGCGTACATGCGCTTGATAAATTCATCCAGGCTGATCCCCATTTTGGCGGCGATGGGCGCTGCGAGACGTTTCCACCATTCTTCCATTTCTTTGAGGTTTTCCCTCGCCTGGGTCAAATTGCCCCCTATGCCGCCGGCTATTTGGTGGTGGAGAAGAATCGCATTCGGGTAAGCGAACGACCTTTTCGACAGCGTGGTAATGCCGGCGGCCATGCTGGCCGCGAACGATTTCACGACCACATAGACCGGGGCCGGGCTGCCTTCCATCGCTTTGAGGATTTTGTAGCCGGCCATGACGGAACCGCCCGGCGAGGTGTCAATCACGATGAAGATGGGATACTCGCGATTCTGGTTGTTGAAGTAATCAATGCGCTCCACGACATAGTCCGCCGTGTCCCCCCAGATGGGGCCGTTCAGCGCAATCCGGCGGTCGCTGATCGTCAGCACGCCGTCCTTGAAGGGTTCTTTGGTGTACTCGATGTCGCGGTTGACGCGGTTCTTCCACAAGTCGCGTTTCACGCGCAGATCGAGGTCGTTGTTCAGCTTGGCCAGTTGCAATTCAAACTCCGAACGTTCCGTCTGCAACTCGGCCGTGCGCACCTTCAATTCCTGCTCGTGCTGGGCCAATTCCCGGCTCTGGGCGGCGACTTCCGCGGTCGCAAGGTCATTGGTCAGTTTCATCTTCTCCAATTTTTCCCGCCCGGCCGCCAATTCTTCGTCGAGCTGCGCCTTGCGTTCCGCCTCCTTGAGCGTGGCGCGCTTGGCCAGCAGGTCGGCCTGCTTGGTGAGCTTGTCCAACTCGGCCTGCAGCGCGGCGCTTTCGGCTTGAAGCTTTTGCTGCGCCAGGGCGTTTTCAAGTTCGAGCCGCTGCTTTTCGGCGGCGAGTTTGGCAAGTTCCTGGCGCAACTGCTGTTCGGCGACGCCATTTTCAAGTTCAAGCCGCTGCTTCTGGGCGGTGAGCTTGGCCAGGTCCTGGCGCAACTGCTGTTCGGCGACGCTGTTTTCCAGCGTCAACTGCTCCTGTTGCTTCTTCAACTCCGGAAAGGCGCCGTTCGTGTCCGTCTGTCCGCCGGTTCGCGACGACAACCCGAGGCTCAGGAGCGCGACCCCAACCCACGCGAT
Organism: uncultured Verrucomicrobiae bacterium; assembly: GCA_963744965.1. GTDB lineage: Bacteria > Verrucomicrobiota > Verrucomicrobiia > Limisphaerales > UBA11358 > UBA11358. The sequence continues at coordinate 72,916 of CAVUVT010000002.1, read as the reverse complement.
CAGTTTGTGATGACGAATTCTCATTTGACCACCAGCCTTCCTAAAGTGCTGCTCATTTCCGCACCTCGTAGCGACTGTTTTTCAGCGCCGGAAAACAGAAATCCCGCAGCAAAAGATACAAGCAATCATGACGACAATGAAGGCTGCTGTGCAAGTCGAAAAGCGAGACAATAATCTTTGCCGCCGACTGACCGCCAAAGGACGCCACCGGCAGCCTCATCGCTCGTCACTGACAAAATGAAAGGCTTCCGACAAGGATTCCGGACTGCAAAGCTGGTGTCCCATGTCCGGCTGGTCAATGAGTCTGGCTTGAAAACCGTTCTTCACAAATCCGCCCTCATAAATGTCCAGTATGTTCCCATAACGAAAATCCTTGGCGCCGGTGATAAAAGCGAAACGCACCTTCTTCCTGGCCTCGGCGACCCGGTCGGGAGGAACCGGCCAAACGCCATAGTCCGAACCGCCAGTGGCTTTGACCCTTGGCACCGGCTCGTAAAAATTGGCTCCACAAATTGAAATATTTCCTGCAATCACGTCGTTGTGCAGGAAAGCCAGTTGCAGCGAGCAGCGCGCCCCGCCCGACATTCCGCCCGTGTAAATCCGGCCGGGGTCTATTTTATACCGCTCAACCGTCTTGAGAATTCCGATCAAGGTGAGGCCAACGCGCCGGGAAAACGGTTGATCATTGCCAATTTTTTGGGGAATCAGACAGATCATTTTTTTCTTTTCCATGATGGCAACCCATTCCCTGGGCATGGTCATTTTGTCCGAGGCATCCATGAAGGCGAAGACACCAAAGGCCTCCTTGTCCGAGTAATTCCGAGGCACAAAGATTTCAAACGATTCCTGCGTCAGATCAAAATTGTAGTCAACACCTCTTGCCGCGTTCGCAACCTGGGGGAGCGCCTGGTCAAAATGGATGAGTTTCCCTTCGCCGGGAGACGGAAAACCGGCAGTTTCTTCGGCCCCCACTGTTTGTAAGCAGGCAGCCAATACGAACAGCCAAGCGTATTTGGGTATTACGGCAACCAGCAAACTCCCGCTCACCTTTTCAGGCAAGGTTAATTGCGGGTGGCGACAAAGATTCTGCCCCTCTCCGGCCGCAATTCACCCCTCAAATCCCGCAATCTGTCCCTAAGTCCTTAGCTTCCGGTCCATTTCTGATAAAAAATGCTTTCACTATGACTGAGTATGTTGTGAATCGCGCGGGCAAGCTGCTGTTCCCGCACCTCGCGCGCGATCAGCGCAAACATAAAATGTTCATCATCATATTCGTGTTGGCCGCCAGCCTTTTCACCGCCGGAGCACTGGCGATATGGATGACATACAGCCGGCGTTAAACGGATTTAAAGCCAAGCCGCCAAGAGGCAAAGCCGCAGAGATGATGTCGCGTTCGACAGATGTGAACGCCGGCGCGTGCAAATTACCACGCATTGGGGTCCTCTTCTTTCTTCAACGATATACTCTGCTCAGTGGAGTTTGAAGATTTTAGCGCAGCTAGAAGATATTCGGATAAAATACTTCCTTGATGTTGAACGTCCGGCATTCCCGAAAGCCAAAGCAACAAACAAGCGAGAATATTTGCCCCTCCAATATCATGCCAGCCCGAGAATGTGGTACCGTCAGGTTTTACAACCTGTAGATCGCCTTTCCCGTCGCCAAGATCCAGAATTAGCCCTTGATTCAAAATAAAGACTGCGTCAATAGAACGCCTGTTCTGTGCGACTAACCGTTTCACAATTGTCTCCCTCGTTATTTGCGATTCGAACGCAAAGAGGAAGTACGGTGGGTTGCCAACAAACCGTTTTTGATCGGATTTATTCATGCTCCTCAATAGGAGCGTTATTCCGCGCGGGGCACATTTAAGCTCTCGGAATCTCAGCGCGTTTGCAATGGCCTTGTCTAATTCTTGAGAGGTCAACACAGACTTCACCTCACCCACAGCAAAAACTCCCTCAACAAAGAAAAGTCCCGGCTCATCGACTGGAAATGTGAACGGATGCTCGTCTGTAACGACTACAATGTCGGTTTGGGAAGATCGACCCCCTAGCGAATCTACAATTTCTCCGTGCCCCACACCATAGCGCCTAGGCAAATATGAGCGGAGAAACTCCCGCAGAATCGCTTCTGTGTTTGTCCCTTTGTTTCCACCATGTTCAAACTTTGATCGCACCACTTCAAATTTGTGGCGCATCTCTATTTCAAGTTGTTCTAAAAATTCGCGCATTCGTTATCTGCTAAAACCACTTTTGAGCGTGCGCTGAGAATTCAAAGATATTGACATGTGGGTCAGCGTAATACTTCCTCAAAAAAGAATCGGACATCTGCCACGCCGAAACTTTGCGCCCGCCTGGAAATAGCTTCTGTAAATGACGGAGTGAAAGCAGGAACACGCGTATCCGTTCGCCAGCATCAATGACGAGCGCAAAGTAAGGAGTGCAACCAAACGCATCGCACGCGGCCTTGGCCTTAACAAACCCTTCGTGTGGCAATGCGAGGTGTGAATTTTCAGTTCCAGTCTGACGGCTTCGACTCTTGACCGAAATCCCAAGAACCTCGCGGGAATTTGGGCGCCGCGCTATCAGGTCAATTCCAGTGTGGTCAACCCGGGCACATTCGAAGCCGTGGCGAGACAGCAGATACAGCACTATCGATTCACCGAAATCACCAGTGATTTTCGAATGTCGTGAACTTTTCGCGAGCTTCATTGTGGCAATCATAGTGGCGCTGGCACGCGGGTCACACTTTTTTTCTTCGCCTTGCTGCCGGGCTTGTCGTCCGGCTCGACGTGAAAACCAATCCGCCGCCTCGGCGGTTCCGGCGGCAACGGTGGCGGGTCGAGAATTTCCATGACGCGCCGCAGCACGTCCACAATCACGCTTTCATGCACATCCAGGCGGGCCGTCAGCTTCTTTTCCAGGTCGGCCAGTTGGCGCGCGAGTTCCTTCGTGCCGCCCAGCAGGTCGCGCATCTGCACAAACGCCCGCACCACAAACACGCTCATCCGCACGGCTTCCGGGCTGTTGAGCACATTGGCCGCCATAATCGCACCGTTTTCCGTAAAGGCGTAGGGCAGTTTGCGTTTTCCTCCGTGGAAACTTGAAGTGCCAAATTGGTACTTCAAGTTTTCTAATTCTTCCCATTTCAATTGAAAGATAAAATCGTCCGGGAATCGCTCCAAGTTGCGTTTTACTGCCCGGTTGAGTGCCTTGGTCGGCACACCGTAAATACTGGCCAAGTCAGAGTCTAAAATGACTTTTTGGCCGCGAATCGTGCGGATCACCGAAGTAATGGTAGAAATCTCATTTCCCATAAATTGTTTTCCCAAAGCGGTCGCAATTTGCAACCGGTTCAAAAATCAACTTGAAGTGCCAATTTGGTACTTCAAGTTACCCGCTGCCAATAAATGAACCTATCGCAAAACGCGATGGGTTTCCGCCATTGTTTAAGATCGCAATTTGCGACCTTAAACATTCACTTCTTCTTTTGCACCTTCGCTGCCACTTTCAGGCGCAACGCGTTCAACCGGATGAAGCCGGTGGCGTCGTCCTGGTTGTAGGCCTTTGTCGGGTCGGCTTCCATCGTGGCGATGTGCGGATTGTAGAGGCTCACCGGGCTTTTGCGGCCGGCGACCATGATGTTGCCTTTGTACAATTTCACCCGCACGATGCCGGTCACGTTCTTCTGGCTCTCGGTCACCAGCGCCTGCAACGCCAGCCGTTCCGGCGCGAACCAGTAGCCGTAATACACCAGCTCCGCGTAGCGCGGAATCAGCGAGTCCCGCAAATGCATGACTTCCCGGTCCATGGTGAGGCTTTCCATCTGCCGATGTGCAAAATGGAGAATCGCGCCGCCGGGCGTTTCATACACGCCCCGCGATTTCATGCCCACGTACCGGTTCTCCACCATGTCCACCCGGCCGACGCCGTGTTTGCCGCCGATACGATTTAATGTTTTCATCACGGCGAAGGGGGAAAGTTTTTTGCCGTTCACCGCCACGCAATTGCCTTTCTTGAAATCCAGCGTCACGAATTCCGCCTTGTTCGGCGCGTCTTCGGGGAACACCGAGAGCGTGGTGAATGAGCCACGGAATTTTTTGTCGCTCGCGTCCAGCCACGGGTCTTCGAGAATGCCGGCCTCGTAGGAGATGTGCAGCAGGTTCCGGTCGCTCGAAAAAGGTTTCTTGGCGCTGGCCTGGACGGGGATTTTTCTCCGCTGGCAATACGCTATCATTTCCTGCCGGCCGGGAAATTCGTTGCGATACCGCGCGTCCCGCCACGGGGCAATGACCTGCAGCTCCGGCGCGAGCGTGGCGGCGGTGAGTTCGAACCGCACCTGGTCGTTGCCCTTGCCGGTGGCGCCATGGGCGATGGCGTCGGCCTTTTCCCGGCGGGCGACCTCAATCATGCCCTTGGCGATGAGCGGCCGGGCGATGCTGGTGCCGAGGAAATACTGGCCCTCGTAAATCGCGCCCGCCTGCATCATTGGGTAGATGAAGTCGCGCGCGAATTCCTCCTGCAAATCGCCGATGTAAATTTTGGACGCGCCGGTCCGTTTTGCCTTGGCTTCGAGGCCGGTGAGTTCGTCCTCCTGGCCGATGTTGGCGCAGAAGGCGATCATCTCGGCGTCGTAGGTTTCCTTGAGCCACGAAAGCAGCACTGAGGTGTCGAGGCCGCCCGAATAAGCTAAAACAATTTTCATGTCCGCACATTATCCCGCCAAGAGGCCGGGAACGCAAAGGGGAAAATGGCCGGAGATACAACACGCTTCCCGGCACCAGTTCCGAACTCATTGCGTTTGCAAGCGATAGAAGCAGGGCACATTAGCTGTAGCAGGCAACGTCACGGACCATTGATTGGCTGACACGAGCGGGGTGTTAGTAACGAGAATCCAAAGCGGCGATGCCAGGTTCGTAGTGGCGTAAAGCTGGTAATAGGCGGCGTCGGGCGAAGCGGTCAGCACGAGGTTGCGATTGCCCGGACTGGCAGCGGCGAGCGTGGGTCGGGACCCTACGCCGGCATTCCACGCCAGGCAGCCAAACTCATAAGCGCCCAAGTCGGGGGCACTGCCAAGGGAACCATCGGTGAAACCGGGAATAACGACACCGGCATTAATGGCGGGCGCATTGGGGATCAGACTGAAATCATCATTCGTCCAGTTCACGAGCTGCGTCTGGGGCGAGTTGGCGAGGAAGAGATTGTTCGAAGCCGAATAGGTGTAAACGTCGGAAGTCCAAAACCCCGGATCTGGATTGGGGCTGGGCCACTGATCGTATGGGTGCGTGCCCAGGTTCTCGCAATTGAAGAGCGTGTTGTTGCAAATAAGAAGGTTCGTGGAGGGACCATTGATGAGGATGCCGTCGAAAGTGGGGCAGTTCCAGACGACATTGTGGTCCACGATGAAATTCCGGCACCAGTTATCAATGTAAATACCGGGGCGCGGGTCGTTGGTCGAGGTGTTGTCATGCACCCAGTTGCAGGCGATGCGCGTCCCCCCGCCATTAATGCCCCACTGGTAAGTCACGCCCAGGTCCTTGCACAGCAGTCCCGGGGCGGAAAGGTCGTTGAAGCGGATGTCGGACCCGGTGCCCTCGGGCCGGAGGATATCGCGGCCCGAAGTATGCGCGGTGTTGAACGTGACGATTTCCCGGCTGCCGTGGAGGGCAATGCAACACGCATAGGTGCCCGAGTAATCAGTGTTGTAAATCAGATTGCGGGTGATGAGGTTATTCGTGCCGCTGCTATAAACGCCGGACCCTGCGGTGTTAAATATGGTGCAGCCACGGACGATATTGCTATTGCCAGAGACCACCACTCCGCCGCCCTGTTCAGTGCCGCCGTTTTCATAGTAACCCTGGCTGATGATCATGAAGTGGCTGAGGAACTGTCCCTGACAATTCTGTAGCACGTTGCCGTTGCCCTGAAGATTTACCGCCCCGGCCCACAGGTTCAGGCCGCTCACAGTGATATAATTCAGGACATTAAGGTTCACGCACCAGTTGCGATGCTTCATCTCGACGGTGTGTGTGGAGGGATTGCCGCCGCCGCTAATCCGCAGGTAAAGCGTGTTGCCCGTGGAGTTGGTCTGCAAACACCACTCATTATCGGCGTTCAGAAAATTAAAATTTCCCCAGAGAAAACCATTGCCGCTGCCCGTGAACCACCAGTTGGGTGTCTCCGTCCCGGGATCCACCGTGATGGTATTGCCCGTGGAACTGAGCACACGCGCGCTCTGCCATGCCCAGGAAAGGCCCACCCCGCCGAGAAACCACGCGCCGGCCCAGTAATTGTCAGGTTGGCCGCCCCAGGCCGTGCTGGTGATGAGATTGGTGTTAACGCTGTCAACCGTCACGCTGACGGTGGCGGGATGCAACACATCGCCGCTTCCGTAATCCGGATACTGCGCCTCACGCATCATCGCGCCGTCCACGAAGACCTGGTTGCAGCCTTCGCCCAGATCCCAATTGACGGATGCCTGATAGATGCCGTTTGACAAAAACGTCCAGCCGGTCACGGCATCCGCGCCGTCGAGCGTGACAACTTCGTTTGAATAGGCTCCGAACGTGATCGGGGCACTGCTGATGCCGGAACGCGACGGTGCGAGCGTCTCGCGGTAAACGCCGTCACGAATGAAACAGGTGTCGCCGGCCACCATGTTCGTGGCCGCATGTTGGATCGTTTGAAACGGGGCGGCGGTGGTGGTGCCCGGATTGGTGTTCGAGCCGTTAGTTGCGACGAAGTACGTTGTCGCGTGCGCAGGCAACACGCATAACCCGCCAGTTAGTATCAATGCGATTTGGACACCGGCGCGAGAAAGACAAACCAACGGGTACATCGGGTTAAATCTAGCCTTTAATCTCCGACGTGTCGAGGCCGCCCGAATAAGCTAAAACAATTTTCATTGCGGGGAATTTAACCGCCAAGACGCCAGGTGCGCAAAGGGAAAACGAATCCGAAATCGCGAATCACGCTGAAACTGCGGAGCGCCGATCCCTGCCGCGCCGACTCGTCTCGACGAAGCAAAGCCAAGGCGGAAGTTTCCGAGCGAAGGCTGATCCGAATCGGCGGGTTTCGACCCGTCGCCGCCATCATGCTGAATCAGAGTTCGGCGCTCCAATCCGGCGAAAAGGAAGATGAATCACTCCCAGCCGTGCAGGGAATTGTAACGGAAGGTCATGTCGCCGGCGTCGTATCCTTTGTACCAGTGGGAATGTCCGTCGGCAAAGAGCAGGTTCTGGCCCTGGGAATGAATCTGCCAGAGTTCGAAAGGAACGCCATTGGTGGGGCCGCCAACACAATTTTGCGTGTAGTCATCCTTGTCGGCGTCCAAAGGGTCAAAAGTTCCGCCAGAACCCTCACCGCTTGTCACATTGGCTATGCCGCCGGTGTCGCCGCCCAAAACATAAGCCGCGGGCAGGAAAATGGCCGTGCCTTTGACCGGAGCAAAATTAGTTACCGCCACATACGCCGCGCGGGTGCCATTGAAATAATTGAAAGGCCCCTGTTCCGCCGGCGGCAATTGCACGTTGCCGGGACACTGGTAGGCGTTGGTGCTGCCAACATAGGGAAAAATCTGCTCCAGCCAACTGGGTTTCCCCGTGGTCGGGTCAATGGCGCCCCAGTAAATGACCGCACCGGATTCGGGATAAAGTTCATTGTTATCATCCGCAAACATCCTCATGCCGAGGCCGATCTGGTGCAGGTTGGAGTTGCAACTGGTAGTCCATGCCCTTTGTTTGGCCGTGTTGAGCGCCGGCAACAACAATGCCGCCAGGATGGCGATGATGGCGATGACGACGAGCAGCTCGATGAGCGTAAATGCACGACGATGCTTCATGACAGGAATAGACAACACGAAAACGAAATTAGTTTCAAAAATTTTCCAAATATCAGCACACACAAGAAACCGCCGTTTGAAACCGCGAACCATGCGAAGACCGGCGCATTGGCCCGGGTTTGACGGGTTACCGGCGCGCCGATGTCGGTCGGCTCAAATTGTCGTGAAATCAGAGCGGATTCATCGCGCGTTGCGGGACGGCTGCGAATTTTGAGCTGGACGCTGCCGCGCCGCGAGACCAAGCGGCTCGATATGCACCAGCACGTCGCTGACGGCGGGGATGGTGTCGCGGATTTTGTCCTTCACGTCGTGGGCGATTTTATGCGAGCGCAGCACGCTCATTTGCGGGTCCACTTCCACATGCATGTCCACGAAATATTGATAACCCACCTTGCGGACGATGCATTTTTCCACGCGGTCCACGCCGGGTGTGGCGGCCGCAATCTGGCGGATCTGGTCAATCACTTCCGGGCCGGGAGCGGTGTCCATGAGTTCGTTCAGCGCCGGACGGAGCAAATGCCAGCCGTTCCAGGCGATGACCCCTGCCGCCGCAATTGCCGCCACGTCATCCGCCGCTTCAAAACCCTTGCCGCCGATGAGCGCCACACTGATGCCGATGCCGGCGGCCACGGACGTGATGGCGTCGCTGCGATGATGCCAGGCGTCCGTGCGCACGGCGGAACTGTCCACCGCCTTGCCTTCACGCGAGACAAAACGGAATAAAATTTCTTTTACCACCACCACCACGACCAGCACGATGAGCGTAAACGGCGCCGGCGCCGGGTGCGGTTGCATGATTTCGCCGAACGCCTTGAGCGCAATCCATAGCGCCGCCCCCAGCAACATGGCGGCGACGGTGGCGGAGGCAATCGGCTCGGCCTTGCCGTGGCCGTAGGGATGGTCTTCATCCGCCGGCACCGCGGCCACGATGAGTCCGCGCCACACGATGAGCGAACTGAAAATGTCGGCGAACGATTCGACCGCATCGGCAACGAGCGCGTGTGAATGGCCGGCAATGCCCGCGGCGAGTTTCGTGCCTGAAAACACGACATTGACGGCCATGCCCGCAAAGGTGGCGCGCAAGCCGCGTTGAAGGCGATTCAGTGGCACGGCGGATTTAAGCACGAATCGGGCCGTTTCGCCAAGCTCGGAACAATGAGGCAAAACGTGCTGCCCTGCGTCCTGCTGGCAAAGCCAACTGTAAAATGGTTCTGCCGGCAAGATGCCGGCAGCACGTTCAAATCAGGTGGCAGAACATCGCGTCGCGGAGCTTCGGCTCGAACCACGTGCTCTTGGGCGGCATGATGCCGCCAGCGTCCGCAACGGCCATCAAGTCCCCGATGGTCGTCGGAAACATCGAGAACGCGCAGGCGTATTCACCGCTGTTCACCAGCTTTTCCAGTTCCGCCGTGCCGCGAATGCCGCCGACAAAATTGAGCCGCTTGCTCGTGCGCGGGTCGTCAATGCCAAACACCGACGCCAGGATGTGTTCCTGCAAGAGCGACACATCGAGCGAATCAACCGAGTTGCGCGGGGCGCTGAGTTTTATGCGGAGGCCCAGCGTATGCCATTTGCCGGCAAGATAAAGGCTGATCTCGTGCTTGCACGACGGCTGGGCTCTGCCAGTCGGTTCAATGGGGAACACGGCGCCGATAATGTCCAACAACTGCTCCGGCGTCCAATTGTTCAAATCCTTCACCACGCGGTTATAAGGCAGGATTTGCAACTGGTTGTGCGGAAAAATCACCGCGAGAAATTGTCCGCTTTGGCCCGCACCCTGGCGCGACCGAAAAACCCGCACCGCCGCCGCGCTGCGATGATGGCCGTCGGCAATGTAAAGAAACGGGATGGTTGAGAATTGCGTCTCGATTAATTTGATTTCCTCCGGGTCGGCGATCACCCAGGCCGTGTGCCGCACGTTGTCCCTGGCGTTAAAATCCACGTCCGGTTTTTTTGAAATTCTCTTCGCGACAAATTTGTCGAGTTCGGCATTGGCGCGGTAGGTCAAAAAAACCGGACCGGTTTGCGCGTTCAAGGTCTCGATGTGCCGGGCGCGGTCGTCCACCTTGTCCGGCCGCGTCAGCTCGTGCTTTTTGATGGCCTCGCGCAGATATTCCTCGCAACTCGCCGTGGCCACGATGCCGGCCTGCGAATGTTTGCCCATGATCTGCCGGTAAAGGTAAAAGCACGGTTGCGCATCCTGCTTCAGCGCGCCGTCATGGATGAGCTTTTGAAAATTTTCCCTGCCCTTCGCATAAACTTCCGGCGCACAAGGGTCCGTGCCCGGCGGCAAATCAATTTCCGGTTTGCTGACACGGAAAAAACTGAGCGGGTTGCCGGCGGCGATTTCACGCGCTTCGTCCGACGACACCACGTCGTAGGGCAATTCGCAAATGCGCGCGGCAAGTTTAGGTTCCGGTCGCAGCGCGGCAAAAGGTTTGATCGCTGCCATAACCGTGCGAAGATACGAACAGCGCCGGCCGAAGGCACGCAGAATTCGCCGAAATAGTTCTTGCCACTGGGTGATTGGCTGCTATCTTCCGCGCTCCTTGATTTTACGAAATTGTTATGGCACGCATTTGTGAACTGACCGGCAAACGCCCGATGAAGGGCAGCATCATCTGGCGCAGTGGCAAGCCCAAGAAACAGGGCGGCATTGGCACGCACATCACCGCCATCACCAAACGGAAGTTCATGCCGAATTTGCAGCGCGTGAAAGCCCTCCTGCCCGGCGGCGAAGTGCGTTACATTCGTGTCTCGACCAGCGCCATCAAAAAAGGCCTCGTCACCAAGGCGCCCAAACGGAGTTGGACAAAGCCGGAAGCCGTCAAAGCCTGATTTGACCCGAAGAACGTTGCTTTTCTGAACCCGACGGGAACTTGCGGCGCGCGCGGGATGTGAGTTAACAAAGGCGTCATGGTTATGCGGTTCCTTTCATCATCGAATCTGGTTCGTGCCGCGCTGGCGGCGTTGCTGCCGGTTTCCCTTTCCGCGAACGCCGGCAGCGCGCTCCCCAAACAATTCCTCGTTTATTTCGGCACCTACACCGGAATCAAAAGCAAGGGCATCTACGTTTCCCGTTTTGACTCCGCGTCGGGAAAATTAAGCGCACCCACGCTGGCTGCCGAAGCCATCAATCCCGCGTATATCGCCATTGACCCCAATCACCGCTTTCTTTTTGCCGTAAACGAAACCGATCACTTTAATGGCCAGGCTGCCGGCTCGGTGACGGCATTCAGGCTGGACGCGCCCGCGGGCAAACTGGAATTCCTGAACCAGCAGCCCTCCGGAGGCACAAGCCCCTGTCACATCGCCGTGGATTCCACCGGCAAATATGTGCTCGTGGCAAATTACAGCAGCGGCAGCGTGGCGGTCTTCCCGGTGCAAACCAACGGTTTGATTGGCTTGCCGACGGCGGTGATTCAACATCATGGGTCCAGCGTCAACCGGCAACGGCAGGCCGGGCCCCACGCCCATTGTATCGCCATGGACGCTGCAAATCATCGGGTCTTCGCCTGTGACCTTGGGCTGGACAAGGTGATGATTTACCGGCTCGACGAAACCAATGGCGCACTCACGGCGGACGTAAATCCGTGGGTCGAACTGAAGCCCGGCTCCGGACCGCGCCACCTGGCTTTCAGCCCTGATGGACGGCATGCTTGCGTCATCAATGAATTGGGTTCCACCCTGACGGCTTTCACTTATGATCCGGAACGCGGCACGCTGAAGGAGATGCAAACGGTTTCCACGCTGCCCGAAGATTTTCACGGAAAGAACACCTGCGCCGAGGTGGCCGTCCATCCTTCCGGCAAATTTGTTTACGGCTCAAACCGGGGTGACGACAGCATCGCCGTGTTTGCCGTGGATGAGCAAAGCGGCCGGCTTGACTTTGTCGAACGACAACCAACCCGCGGCAAAGCCCCGCGCTGTTTTGCCATTGATCCAACCGGCCAATACCTGATCGCCGCCAACCAGGATTCCGACAGCATCGCGGTCTTCCGCATCAACGCCCAAACCGGCCAATTGACCTGGACCGGGCAAACTGTCGAAGTCGGAAAGCCGGTGTGCGTTGCTTTTGTTCCGATGGAGACGGCGCCCTGACGCCGGCGTTGGCGCAACTGCCGGTCGCCGCCGGAAAACGGCCGGATTTATTTTCCCTTGAACCGGTGCATCTGCGCTTTTTTGAGTTCACGGTCGGACTCGCGCCGTTTTAATTCCTCGCGCTTGTCGAACTGCTGCTTGCCTTTGCCGACCGCCAGCGCGACCTTCACCTTCCCGTTCTTCCAGAAAAACGCCAGCGGTACGAGCGTGTGGCCTTTCACCGATGCCAGTTCGAACAGCTTCCGGATTTCTGATCGATGCAGGAGCAGTTTGCGCGGTGCTTTGGGCTGATGATTCTGGAGATTGCCGTGCGAGTATTCGTCAATGTGCGCGTTGTAGAGCCAGACCTCGTCCTTTTCCACGCGCGCGAAGGCTTCGTTGATCTGCCCCTTGCCCGCGCGCAGCGATTTGACCTCCGTGCCATGCAACACGATGCCCGCCTCGAACGTTTCAAGGACGTGATAATCGCGCCGGGCTTTATGATTGGTCACGATGTCAGCCATGACCCACAGATTATGCGGATGGCGTGGATTAAAAAAGCCGGAAGAATCTTCTTCCGGCCAGGCAAAGTTTGTTTGAAAAGTGCCTAGCGTTTCCTGCGTTTCTTGGGCTGCGGACGGACCAATTCAACCGGTTCCGGCATTTCCCAGCCGATCTTGTCCTCCAGCAGTTCGCGCAACGCGATGTCGGCTGCCCCAAGGTTCCCCACGTCGCTGATGAGCGGCCGGCTCTGGCCGCCGCCCCCGGAATTCAACTGGCGCACCCGGCGTGAAATGAGGTTCACCAGGACGTTTGGGTTGCCGACCTTTTCGGCGGCTCGTTTGCAAAGTTCAGCGTTCACAATTTGTTTTGATAAACAGAGCCGGAAATTTTAATCAAGCCGGGCGTGAATGCAATAAGAATAATCGGGACATTAATTCGCGCGGTTTTGTGTTTCGTAGCGGCTTTCGGTGGAAAGCCGCAAAACTTCCCTGCAACTTTTTCCCTTCGCGTTTGTTTGAATGGCGGCGGTCTGCCGACGCGCCGCTACGCCGCCGCCGGCGTGATGCTCGTTTGAATCGGGTGTCGGGCGGCATGTTTGCGCAGATACCATTGGTGGGCCGATTCCAGGTAAAGATAAATCACCGGCGTGATGTAGAGCGTCAGGCATTGCGAGACGACCAACCCGCCGACGACCGCGAGGCCGAGAGACTTGCGCGATTCACCGCCCGCGCCCAGACCCAGCGCGATGGGCAGCGTGGCCATGAGCGCGCACATCGTGGTCATCATGATGGGACGGAACCGCAGCAGGCAGCCTTCGTGAATCGCTTCGGCGGCGGGTTTTCCATTGCGCTGTGCCTCAATGGCGAAGTCAATCATCATGATCGCATTTTTCTTCACGATGCCGACGAGCATGATGATGCCGACGAAGCCGTAGATGTTCAAATCGAGGTGAAAAATCATCAAGGTCAGAAGCGCGCCGAATCCCGCCGACGGCAGGCCGGACAAAATGGTGATGGGATGAATGAAGCTTTCGTAAAGGATTCCCAGGATGATGTAGATGACGAGAATGGCTGCGATCAGCAACAGGCCAAGTCCTTTGACGGATGATTGGAAGACTTGAGCCGAACCTTGAAAACTGCCGGAGATGGTCGCGGGCAGATGCAAACCCGTTTCAATTTTTTGCACCTGCGCGACGGCGGTGCCGAGCGAAACGCCGGGCGCGAGGTTGAAGGAAATGGTGACCGACGGCAATTGGCCGACGTGCGAGATGCTGGTTGGGCCGAGGCTGCGCGTCAGTTTGGCGACGGCGCTCAACGGAACCAGAAAGGGGGCCGTGCTGTTGGTCGGGGTGAATGAACTGGTGATGTAAAGTTGCGAGAGCGCGGCGGGATCGAGCTGGAATTGGGGTTCAACTTCAAAAACGACCCAGTATTCGGCGATGTCGCTGTAAATGGTGGACGCCTGCTCTTCACCGTAAGCATAGTAAAGTGCGTTTTCAATTTGTTGCGCGGTGACGCCGAGCGCGGCGGCTTTATCACGGTCAATTTCCACGTTGACCTGCGGGTTCGCGATTTGCAAATCGGTCGTCACGTCCTGAAAGCCGGGTTCCTGCGCCATCTTGTTCATCAATATCGGCGCCCAGTGAAAAAGCTCCTTGGTGTCGGTGTCTTGCAAGGCATATTGATACAGCGACTTGGTCAGGTTGCCGCCGATGCGGATGGTCGGTGGGATTTGGATAAAAACATTAAAGCCCGGAATTTGCGCCAGCTTCGGGCCCAGTTCCTGTTTGATCTGGCTCGCATCTAATTTGCGTTCCGAGGTGGGCTTCAGACGCATGAACAGGCGGCCGTTGTTCAGGCTGGCAGACGAACCGCCCGCGCCAATGGCAGACATGAAACCATCCACATTCGTATCCGCGGCAACGATTTTTGCCGCCGCCTGTTGATGCGCGCTCATCGCATCGAAGGAAATGTCCTGCGCCGCCTCGGTAATCGCAAAAAGCTGGCCCGTGTCTTCATCGGGGAAAAACCCCTTGGGAATCACATAGAACAAAAACAGCGTGGCCACCAAAATTACGAACGACAGCATGAGCGTCGTAAAACGGTGGCGCATGACGATTTGCAACGTGCGGTCGTATTGGTTCCGAAACCCGTCGAAGAAGCGCTCGAAAAAATTGTAAATGCGTCCGTGTTTTTGACCATGCGCCGCGTGGACAAACCGGCTGCACAGCATTGGCGTCAGCGTCAGCGAAACGAAACCGGAAACCAGCACCGCGATCACAATCGTCATCGCGAATTCATGCAGCAACCGTCCGAGCAGCCCGCTCATGAACAAAATCGGAATGAACACCGCCGACAGCGACAGCGTCATGGAAACGATGGTGAAGCCGATTTCCCTGGAGCCGTTTAAGGCCGCTGCCATCGGGGCCTCGCCCAATTCCATGTGGCGCACGATGTTTTCGAGCATGACAATCGCGTCATCCACGACGAAGCCGACGCACAAGGTCAGCGCCATGAGTGAAAGATTGTCGAGGCTGTAACCCAGCAGCGACATGGCCGCGAACGTGCCGATGATGGACATGGGCAAGGCCAGGCTTGGAATGACCGTCGCCGACAGATTTCGCAGAAAAACAAAAATGATCATGATCACGAGGCAAATGGCCAGAAACAGCGTATGCTTCACGTCCGCCACCGATGCGCGAATGGACTGCGACCGGTCAAACAACACTTCCAGTTTCACCGCCGCCGGAATTTGCTGGCGGAACAGCGGCAGCATTTTCTGGATGTTGTCCGCGACTTCGACCGTGTTGGCGCCCGGCTGGCGTTGCACAGCCAGCACGATGGCGCGCGTGTTGTTATACCAGCTTGCCACCTTGTCGTTTTGCACGCTGTCGAGCACGTGTCCCAATTCCTGCAGGCGCACGGGATTCCCATTGCGATAGGCGACAACCATCGGACGGAAATCCGCCGCGTCATTGAGCTGGCCGTTGGCCTGCACGGTGAACGCCTGATGCTTGCCGTAAAGCGTGCCGAGCGGCTGATTCACGTTGCCTTGTTGAACCGCCAGTTCGACCTGATCGATGCCCAGGTTGTAGGCCGCGAGTTTGTTCGGGTCCACCTGGATGCGCACGGCGTATTGCTGCGAGCCATAGACGGAAACCTGGGCGACGCCGTTGACCATCGAAATGCGTTGCGCCAGCAGGTTCTCGGCGTAATTGTCCACCATTGAAAGCGGCAGCGTCGGCGACGACATCGCCAGATAAATGATCGGCGAATCCGCCGGATTGACTTTTCGATAAGTCGGCGGGGTGGGCAGATTGGGCGGCAATTGTTTCGCCGCCAGCGTGATGGCCGCCTGCACATCCTGCGCGGCGGCGTCAATGTTGCGGTCGAGCGAAAATTGAATGGTGATCTGCGAAACTCCCTGCGCGCTGATGGACGACATGGAATCCACGCCTGCAATGGTGGAGAATTGCTTTTCCAACGGAGTGGCCACCGACGACGCCATCGTTTCTGGACTCGCGCCGGGAAAATTGACCGAGACTTGAATCGTTGGATAATCCACGCTCGGCAGATCGCTCACCGGCAACAGGGTGTAACCGATGATGCCGAACAACAAAATGGCCGACATGACCAGCGTGGTCATCACCGGCCGGCGGATGAACAGCTCGGGAACGCTCATGGCGCGTTGGTGGAAGAAATGGCGCTCTTGATGTTGACCTTGGTGCCGGGCTCCAGACGCAACTGGCCGTCGGTCACCACCGTTTCGCCGGCCTGCAAACCTTTTTCCACCACGGTTTCGTTTTGATAGGTGATGCCAACGGTGACCGGGCGATTCTCAACAATTTGACTGGTGGTGTTCGTTGGATTCGGTTTCACGACATAGACGAACTGATTATTTTGTCCCGTCTGCACCGCTTGTGACGGCACGACAACCACGTTGGTCAATTCCGAAAGCGTCAATGTCACCTGCACGAACTGTCCCGGCCACAAGGTGTTGTCCTCGTTTGGGAACGTGGCTCGGAGCTGAATCGTGCCGGTTGTCGTGTCAACGGCATTGTCAATAAACGTCAACTCGCCCTGCGGCGGCGCGTCCATGTTTTGAAAAGTTGCCATCACCTTCAGTGTTTTCTCGCGCATCTCCCTTTTGATTTCCGGCAGATATTGCTCGGGCACGGCGAACGCGACGTAAATCGGATGAATCTGATTGATGGTCAGCAGCGTATCGTCCGGCGCCTTGACGACGTTGCCTTCGTGAAACTGCAGGCTGCCGGTTCGTCCGTCAAACGGCGCCCGAATGTCGGTGAACTCCAGATTCAATTCATCCGATTGCACCGTCGCCGCAAGCGTGTCCCGGGCAGACTTGCTGGTGTCGTATTCATCCTGCGAAATCAATTTCTGATCGAACAATTTTTGCTCGCGGCTGAATTGGATTTCCGCATTTTCCAGTTGCGCTTTGTCGTGCGCCAGCGCCGCCTGCATCGGTCGCGGATCAATCGTGAACAGCCGGTCGTCTTTCTTGACCTCCTGACCTTCCTGAAAATGCACCCGGCTGATGATGCCGCCGATCTGGGGACGGATTGTCACCGTCGAATACGGCATCACGTGGCCGACCGGCGGCGGATCGATCAGTACTGGCAAGTTGGTTGCGACCGCCTGCGCCACGAGCACCGGTGCGCCCGCGCCACCCGCGCCTTTTTTTGCGCCGCCCGAACAGCCGTTGACCAGCATCGTCGCGACCACGGCCAGCGCCGAAATCAGGGTTGAATTCTTCATGCCGTTTTCAATTCTCGAAATTGGTTTTGTTGCGGCGACCACCGGCGGATTGGAGCGCGGCGGCGAATTTTTTCAGAAACTCCGCGTACTTCTTTTGAAAACTCGGATCAGAAACCGGCTGGCCCGTGATGAGCCGCGTCAACTGCGGAAACGCCATCGGAAACATCGTCAGCGACCGCATGGCCAGCAAGAGGTGGCGCGGTTCAAATTCACCGGCCAGATAGCCGAGTGCCTGCTGTTGGCGGAGGCGTCCCAACGCCCGGACCGCCAACGCCCGCCGGCCGATCCCATCAATCAACCGGTTGTCCGCTTCCTGCAACGCCTCCCATTCCAGCAGGCGCACCCAGTCCGCGTCCTTGCACGAGAGTTTGAACCAAAAGGGCAGGCTCTCCGCCGGGTCGCCCGACAAGCCCTCGGCCGACGCCTGCCGCTCGGCGATTTTGCGGTGCAGCACTTCGCGGAACAAATACTCCTTGTTGCCGAAATAATGGTAAAGCATCCGCTTGTTGATGGCGGCGCCCCGTGCAATCGCGTCCACGCGCGCGCCGGCAAAACCATTCGTCGCAAATTCCTTCAAGGCCGCGGACAAAATGCGCTCGCGGGTGCGTTCGGGATTCCGCTTCGCCGCCGCGCCGTTCGGTTTTGCCCGTTTGTTCATGTATTCCATTAAGTAACCATCAAGTTACTTGGAATGCAAGCCCGATGATTGGTGCCAACCGCGTTGGAGCGCCGCTTGACACTGTCCTCTTGCAGCACACGGAAAGCGGAGCGCCGATCTCCGAATCGGCACAAACCGGCGATACCCTGCGAACCTTGCCGGATCGGAGTTCGGCGTTCCAAGGGGCAGTGTCAAGCTGCGCGGCGCCGGCTCAACCCCGCGGCGTTTCCCCGGCCTGCCGGTTGGGGGGTTTGATTTCCGCAATCATCTTCTCCGCCGCCTCCCTGGAAAGACCATGCGAAACGGAAAGACCGAACCGGCGTTGCAGGTATTCATCCAGGCGAATCCACTGGCCCTCGTATTTTACCTGGCCGGTCCAGGCGCAGATGGTGACGACTTTTTGCAGTTTTTCGAGTCGCCGCAGAATGATGACGATGAACCCCAGCACCATGACGACGGTCCCGATGAGCACCACCGACGTGATCTGGCTGGAAATGGCGTCGGCTTCCGCGCGCTGCTGATTGATATTCAGCGAGTATTCCTCTTCCTGCCCCATTTGGAACAGCACGCGGCCGATTTTCTCCATCGTGTTTTTGCCCTCGTCCATCAACGCGATGGCCAGCGCCTCGTGCGCGCTGTCCTTGCTTCCGGCAATCGTGTCAGGATTAATCCCCAGCCGTTCCGCAACCAGATTTTGCAATGACAGGATGTTGGTTTGTTGCCCGGCCCTGGCTTGGACGAGGCTTTTCAATTGATCAATGTCATTACGGACCGCCGCCATGGCCCGACCGTATGAGTTAAGGTAGCCATTGCCGCCAGTCAACAGGTAGCCGCGCCGTTCGGTTTCCGCATCCAGAAGGTGAAACTGGGTCTGCTGGACCAGATTCAGGACCTTGTAAGTATGCCCCACTTGAAAAAATGAATCCCGGAATTGTTCGTTCGTCTGATGCACGAGCCAGCTCATTACAATCAGCGCCAGCAGCGGAAAGCACATCCCCACGAAAAAAAGAACTTTGTTGGCGCGCGGACTTGGTTTCATACCGGATGATCTGGCTCAGATCACTGTAGCCATCCTTTGCTTGTGCCACAAGGTGTTTAACTCATACGCGTGGGCAATTTTCAGAAGCGTTTCCTCGCCAAAAGGCTTGCCGAGCAGTTGCAGGCCAATGGGCAGCTTCGGATCTTTGGTGAAACCGCACGGGAGACTGATGCCGCAGATGCCCGCCAGGTTGCATGAAATCGTGAAGATGTCGCTCAAATACATTTGCAACGGGTCGTCGGACTTTTCGCCGATCTTGAACGCGGCCGTTGGCGAAGTCGGCGTGACGATGGCGTCCACTTTTTCAAACGCCTTCAAAAAATCGCCGCGGATGAGCGTGCGGACCTTTTGCGCGCGCAAATAATACGCGTCGTAGTAGCCGCTGCTCAAAACGTAGGTGCCGAGGATGATGCGCCGCTTCACCTCCGCGCCAAAACCCGCGCCGCGCGTCCGGCGGTAAAGTTCAATCGGATCCGCGCCGTCCACCCGCGCCCCGTAGCGAATGCCGTCAAACCGCGCCAGATTCGCCGACGCCTCCGCCGTGGCGATGATGTAATAAACCGACACGCCATAGTCGGTGTGCGGCAGCGAAATTTCCATGATTTCAGCGCCCAGTTTTTCAAATTGTTTCACGGCGGCGTCCACCGCGGCCTTTACTTCGGGAGCCAATCCGCCAAGCATGTATTCCTTCGGCAGGCCAAGCTTCAAACCTTTGATGTCGCCGGTCAAACTCGCGGCGTAATCCGGCACCGGCTGCGGCACGCTCGTGGAATCCCGCGAATCGTGTCCGCTGATGATCCCCAGCATCATCGCCGCGTCGCGGATGTCTTTCGTGAGCGGACCGATTTGATCGAGCGATGAGGCGAAGGCGACCAGCCCGTAGCGCGACACGCGGCCGTAGGTTGGTTTCAGGCCGACACAACCGCACAACGCGGCGGGCTGACGAATCGAGCCGCCGGTGTCCGAGCCGAGCGCGGCAATCGTTTCGTCCGCCGCCACCGCCGCCGCCGAACCGCCGGACGAGCCGCCGGGAATGCGCGTGGCGTCCCACGGATTGCGCGTGATGCCAAACGCGGAATTTTCCGTCGAGCTGCCCATGGCAAATTCGTCCATGTTCAGCCGGCCAAAGACAATCGCGCCCGCCGCCTTTAACTTTTCGATGACCGTCGCGTCGTAAGGCGAAACAAATCGGCCGAGGATTTTCGAGCCGCAATTGAGCGGTTGATTTTTGACGGCGAGCACATCCTTGATCGCGACCGGAATTCCCAGCAGGCGCTTTGCGGTGCCGCCACCTTGGGCCAGTTCCCTGTCCGCGGCATCGGCCTGTGCCAATGCGTCATCGGCATTGTAGCTGATAAAGGCGTGGATTTTTTTGTCCACGCGCGCAATCTGGTCGAGACACGACTGCATGGCCTCGCGCGCGGAAACTTCGCGTTTCGCGAGCCTGGCGGCGAGTTCGGAAATGGTCAATCGATTCAGCATGAATGTTCAGCCACAGATAAACACAGATAGACACAGATTGGAAATGGCGGGCAAGTCGCCAATGCCAGGGTCAAAATATCTGTGTTGATCTGTGTCCATCTGTGGCTTGAAAATTATTCCACAATCTTTGGCACCATAAAAAGCCCTTTGGCCTGCGCGGGCGCGTTGCGAAGGGCGTCATCGTGCGGGAGCGATGGGCGGACCTCGTCCGGTCGCGTGACATTAACCAGCGGCACGGCGTGGGCGGTGGGCTCAACGCCGGCAACGTCGAGTCCCTTCAATTTTTCGATGTAGCCGAGGATGCCGCCGAGTTGCGCGCCGAGTTTCTTTTCCTCGTCGGGGGTGAGATGCAGCCGCGCCAGATGCGCGACGTATTTGATGTCAATTTCAGCGGCAGCCATGCGCCGAAGTTAAAGTCCCAAGCCCAAAGTTCAAAGTCCAAAGTTTGCCAAAACGTGAAGCGTAAACGTAAAAAAGGGGCGTGAGCAACGGTTCCTTGGAGGATTTTCACGTTTCACGCATCCCGCGTCACGTGCCTCTCATTCCTCATCAAACTTCCGTTTGACGAGGGCTTCGAGTTCGAGGATGGCGGCCTGGGCGTCGGCGCCGCGGACGTGCAGGATCAGTTTGCTGCCCGGCTGGCGGCGAGCATCATCAATCCCATGATGCTCTTGCCGTTGATTTTTTCACCGTTCTTTTCGACGAAAATTTCGCACGCGAACCGGTTGGCGGTCTTGACAAACAGCGCGGCGGGCCGGGCATGGATGCCCAGCTTGTTCGAGATCGTGAGTTCCTTGGTGAAGAACTCGCTGTCCGGCAGCTTTTTTGCGCTCATCGGCTTGCTCATGCTACACTAAACGATGTGAGGATGAAGCGCCACTGAATTTTATTTTGCCGGCGGCGGATTGCCCCGGCTCATGTGGGCGATGAGGCGGTCGTTCAATTCCTGGGCCGCGTTGTGACCGGACATTTTCAACTTGGTCTGAAACGCGGCAACTTCGATAAGCCGCGCCAGGTCGCGTCCGGGGCGGACAGGGATGACGATGTGCGGAATGTCCACGCCCAGAATTTTCACGAATTCCTGCTCCAGGCCGATGCGGTCCACATCCGTAACTTCGTTCCACACCTTGAGCGTGATGATGAGGTCCAGGCGTTTTTTGTTGCGAATGCTCTTGATGCCGAACATCGCGGCGACGTTGATGATGCCGATGCCGCGAATTTCCATGTGGTCGCGCGTCAATTCGGCGCAGGTGCCGACAACTTCGCGGCCGTCCAGCAGGGTGACCTTTGTCACGTCATCGGAGACCAGGCTGTAGCCGCGCTCGATGAGCGCCAGCACTGCCTCGCTTTTGCCGATGCCGCTTTCCCCGCGAATCAGCACGCCCACGCCGAGGATGTCCACCATGCTGCCCATCTCGGAACCGCGCGGCGCAAACATCGTTTCGAGCTCGAGGGTCGCGGCATTGATGAACTTCATCGTGACCATCGGGCATTGAAAAACCGGCACCCCCGCTTTTTCGGCGGCGGCCAGAAATTCCTTGTCCGGACGAAAACCGCGGCTGAAAACAAGGCACGGAATTTTAAAGGCGAAAAAGTGGGCGTAACGTTGCAATCGTTCGGCGGACGTGAGCGACCGCAAATAATACACCTCGGCGTTGCCGAAAACCTGCACCCGTTTGTAGGCGAAGTAGTGCGTGAATCCGCTCAGGGCCAGGCCGGGCCGGTTGACGGTCGGCTCGCGGATGACGCGCTTCAGCCCGCGTTCACCGACGACGAGCCGCATTTGCAGCGTGGTTTTGTGTTCCTGGTAGAATTGCTCGACCGTGACGATCTGATGTTGCATATTCACAAGTTAAATTCCGGCCCCAGGTAAATTTCGCGCGCCTTGGGGTCGTTCGCCAGAAATTCGGACGAACCCTCCACCAGCACCTGGCCTTTGTGGATGATGTAGCCGCGGTCAATCAACTTCAAGGTCTCGCGCACATTGTGGTCGGTGACCAAAATGCCCAGCCCGCGCTCCTTCAACCGGCGCACAATCTTCTGCACTTCATAGACCGCAATCGGATCAATGCCGCTGAACGGCTCGTCCAGCAGCATCATCGTGGGGCTGGTCACCAGCGCGCGGGTGATTTCCAGCCGCCGTTTTTCGCCGCCGCTGAGCGTGTAGGCTTTGTTTCCGGCCAGCGGCGTCAAATCCAGTTCCTCGAGCAAATACTTCAGTCGCACGGCGCGTTCGTCACGCGACAGTTTGCACATTTCGAGAATCGCCAGAATGTTTTCCGCAACCGTGAGTTTGCGGAACACCGACGGTTCCTGCGTCAAATAACCGATGCCCAGCCGCGCGCGCCGGTGCATCGGCAGGCGCGTGATGCCGCGGCCTTGAAATTTCACCGCGCCCCCGTCCGGTTTTACGAGACCGACGACCATGTTGAACGTCGTCGTCTTGCCCGCGCCATTCGGGCCGAGCAGCCCGACGATTTCGCCCGCGCCCACGGAGATGGACACGTCGTCAACCACGCGGCGCCGGTGATACTCCTTCACCAGATTTTCCGTGGCGAGCAGCGGGCCGTTCGAGGATGGAACGGGGGTATCCATTTATTGTGTAAGAATCATTCTGTCAATGTTCTGAATCGTTCCCGCCGGAAAGTTTGTTTTTGCCGGCGGCGAATTCGTTTCCGCCGTGGCGCCATTGAGGCTTTGCCGGAAAATCATGTGCGGATTGTCGAAATGGAGTTTGTTGCTTGCGCGATCCCAGATAATAACATCGCCCGCCTGCGTGCCTTGCGCGTTTACCATCACCGGATTGCCCGTGAGCGTGACCGTCTCGTTCGTCACGCCGTTTTGCACGTTGTAATTATAAACCGCCTTGTCACTGGTCGCGTGATTGGTCTGGCCTTTGGTGTCCGTGAAATCAATCACCACATTCGTCTCGGCGACGATGCGGTTCGGGTGCCCGCCCGCTTGCGGCACATCCGCAACGAGCAGGGCACAGGTGAGCTTCATTTCCGGATCGTCCACGCGCACGTGTCCGCGATAAATTGCCTGATGTCCGTTCAAATCAAAATCCGCGCTCTGGTCGGAATCAATCCGCGTCGGGGCGCGCGGCGGCGGCGCGTCGGGCGAATTGGTTGACGCATTGGCCGGGGAGCTTGGCGCGGTCGCGTTGGTTTGCGCGTGAACCATCCAGCCGCACCACACGGCAATCACTATGAGACTGAAACATTTCATGGCTTGGTATTCATCAAGGCCCCATTTTCAACCACGGTGCGCACATTGTTTGAGATGGTGAGGAAGGAATCGCTTTGCCGCCACAAAAAACCTTCGCCCTCGACGCGGAATTTTCCATCGCCCGTCTGCACCTCCAAATGCCCCGGCGAATTTGCCACGCCTTTGAACGTGTCATAAACGCACTCCGGCGCCTTCACCACCCATTCCAGCTTGCCGTCGGGATTGAACATTTCGAGCTTGAGTTGTTTGATGATGAGCAGTCCGCCCGGCTGGGGCAGCGCCTCGGCGCCGGACAAAATTGATTTGACTTGTTGGTGATTCGTCGGCCCGTAGTACTCGGTGGAAGTGAAATTGTTCGCGTGCTGGAGGTCGGTTTGCTGCGCCCGCCCGTTGGAAACAGCAAAAAACAAAACTGCAACGGCGGCCAAAAGCCAGGTGGCGGGTGACGGAGAACGGGTGACGAAAATCGCCATGAATCGCCCGGCTGCCTTTTTCTTGTCACTTGTCACACGTCACCTGTCACTCCTGGTAATGCGCCACGATGGCATCCCATTTCCCCTGCGCTTTCAAAAGCATTTCCGCAACTTCGCGCACCGCGCCGCGCCCGCCCGGCGCGCGCGTGATGAAATGCGCCGCCGCTTTCACCTCGGGCCGGGCGTCTCCCGCCGCGACGGCGAACCCCGCGCGTTTCAGCGGCCCCAAATCCACCACGTCATCGCCAACAAAACAAACCGCGTTCCAATCCAGTTTCGCGCGCCGCAAAAGTTTTTCGACCGCGCCGGTCTTGCCTGTCCGGTCGCCCTGCTGAATAAGAAAATCAATTCCCAACTCGGCTGCGCGCGCTTCCGTCACTGGAGACGGCCGCGCCGAGACCCAGCCGACCTTGAAGCCGGCCCGGCGCAGAAATACCAGGCCCAAACCGTCCCGGATGTTGAACCGCTTGATTTCCCGCGCTCCGCCGATGAACACCGAGCCGTCGGTCAACACGCCGTCCACGTCGCACAGGAGGATTTTTATCCGGCGAAGTTTTGCCTTCAGCGATGGTTCTGTCTTTTCGGTCATGGTCAGCAGACAGCGTTTGAGGATGGAGGATGGAAGATTGAAGATGGACAAACCAGCGCCAATTCCATCCTCCATCCTCCATCCTCCATTCTCGTGTTCATTCAACGGGTCGCATTGAAGATTTTCAGCAACCCTCGCAACAACCCGGACATCTCGGCCAGCGGAATCATGTTCGGCCCGTCGCTGAACGCGCGTTCCGGTCGCGGATGCGTTTCGATGAAAAGGCCGTTGGCGCCCGCCGCCAGCGCGCACCGCGCCAGCACCGGCGCGAACTCACGCTGGCCGGATGATTTGTCGCCGCCGCCGCCGGGCAGTTGCACCGAATGCGTTGCATCAAAAACGACCGGACAACCGAAGCGTTTCATCACTGGAATCGAACGCATGTCGGCGACGAGATTGTTGTAACCGAACGTCGTGCCGCGCTCGGTGAGCAGGATTTTGTTTGCGCCGGCGCGTCGGGCTTTCTCCACCACCTGGCCCATTTCGGCCGGCGAGAGGAACTGGCCTTTTTTCAGATTGATGATCTGGCCGGTGACGGCGGCGGCTTCAATCAAATCCGTCTGGCGGCAGAGGAACGCGGGGATTTGCAGAATGTCCACGACCTCGCCGGCGACGGCGGCGTGTGATTCGTTATGAATGTCGGTGAGCACCGGCACACCAAATTCGGCGCGGACTTTGGCCAGCACGCGCAAGCCTTCGTCGAGTCCCGGCCCGCGAAAGGATTTGGCCGAGGTGCGGTTGGCCTTGTCGAAGCTGGCTTTGAAGACGTAAAAAATGCCCAGCCGGGCGCAGATTTTCTTCAGTGTGCCGGCGACCTGCAGGCACAATTTTTCATTTTCAATCACGCATGGCCCGGCGATCAAAAACAACCGGCGCGGCGAGTTGAGATTTTTCCAGATAGCGGCGTCGTTGAGCACACCGGAGTTTTAGCAGCCAGGCAAAGGAAAGTAAATGACAGCGATTGAACCACCGCTGAACACCCGGCTTCGCCAAGCTTCGTCGAGGCGAGCGGATGAACACGGATTGACCATAACAAGCTGCTGTTCTAGCCTCCGCGCCATGCCCGTCGTTTTAAGAATTCGCGGTTTCAAATTCTATTTCTACGCCAACGAGGGGGATGAGCCGCCGCATATCCATGTGGACAAAGGTGGTGCGACCGCTAAGTTATGGTTGTCGCCGTTCCGCTGGGAATACGCGAATGGATTCAGCCCGGCGCAGCAAAAAATGATCAAAGAAATTATCCGGCAACACCACACTGAACTGATGGCCAAATGGCATGAATTCTTTGAACAATAAAATCAAATCCGTGGGCGTCAGCGGCACGCATCTGACCGTCGAATTGCTCGATGGCCGGAGCATTCGTCTGCCGTTGACACTTTTTCCCACGCTGGCCGAGGCCAGCGCCCGGCAGCGCGCCAAATGGGAACTCTGCGGCGCGGACACCGGCATCCACTGGCCGCTGCTGAATTATGATTTGAGCGTCGCCGGTCTTCTGCGCGGCGAGCCGGAAGCGCCGGGCATTCGCCGGGCGAAGAAAACCGCCAAATATCCGGCGCACAAATCCGGCAAGACGTATGCGCTGGCAGAGGAGGCAGACGGTGGGGCGAGCGTCCCCGCGAGCCGGTCTTTGCAGACGGCCACCAGAATAAAATCCTCTTCTGTTGTGGACACCCGCGTCGTTTATTGTGGCGACAATCTGGAACAGCTCGCCAAGCTGCCCGACGCCTGCGTTGACCTCATTTACATTGACCCGCCATTCAACTCCAACCGCAACTACGAGGTCTTCTGGGGCGAGTCCAAGGAGAAGCGCGCGTTTGAAGACCGCCACGAATCCACCCGCGCCTACATTGACTACATGCGCCCGCGCTGCGTGCAACTGGCCCGCGTCCTCAAAAAAACCGGCAGCTTTTATTACCACTGCGACTGGCACGCCAGCCACTACGTCAAGGTCATGCTCGACCAGATTTTGGGAGAAAATAATATCCAAAGTGAAATCATCTGGCATCGAACGCAGGCAAAAGGTTTGGCCTTTACTGGTTTCCCGAATAACCACGACACGATTTTCTTTTATGGCGGTGGTGATGAAATCACTTTCAATCGCCCTTACTCTCCTTACGACCCAGACAATCTCGATGAGAAGACTGATGAAAAATACAGTTTGCGTGATCCAGATGGTCGGCGGTATCAGTTGACAAGCCTACTCAACCCGAATCTAGACAGACCTAATCTGGAATATGAATTTCTAGGAGTTAAACGCGTGTGGCGATGGACGAAAGAGCGAATGCAAGAGGCCTATGAAAATGGAATCGTTGTCCAGCCAAGTCCCGGCGCAGTGCCGCGAATGAAGCGTTATTTGGATGAGCAGGAAGGTCGTCCGATTGACACAGTTTGGACTGATATTCCGCCGATTAACTCACAAGCACAGGAGCGTCTTGGTTATCCGACACAAAAGCCGCTCGCCTTACTTGACCGCATTGTCAGAGCCAGCAGCGAACCGAACGACATTGTGCTGGATGCCTTTTGTGGTTGCGGCACGGCGCTCGTCGCGGCGCAGAATTTGAAACGCCAGTGGATTGGCATTGATATTTCGCCCACCGCCTGCCGTGTCATGGCCAAACGCCTACGTGACGTTTGCGGCCTGCCGGAAAGTGAACCGCTCTGGCGCGCTGGACGCGGCTTCATCGTCCGCGATTTGCCTTGGACGGAAGAAAAACTCCGCGCCATTCCGCCGTTTGAATTTGAGAACTGGGCCGTCATCGCTCTCGGCGGCATCCCGAACAAAGTGCAGGTTGGCGACATGGGCGTGGATGGCCGCATTTATCCGGTCTCATCCAGCACCGAGCCATACCGGTTAAAGGAAGGCGAACTCGGATTGAAAGAACGCTGGTATCCCATCCAGGTAAAACAGAAAGACAAAGTCGGCCGCCCGGACATTGACGCCTTTGAAGCCATGATGATGCGCGAAGATTGCGAGAAAGGCTTTTTCGTGTCGTTCGATTACACCGACGATGCGATGCGGGAGGCGGATGCGTTCTTCCGCCGGAGCGGCAAGAGCATTGTGCTGTTCACGGTGCAGGAAATTTTGGAGGAGCATCTGGCAAAGAAGCTGGCATAAATGATATGCGACGTGAACCTGAACATATCCCCGATAATCTCTCAAGGGAATTTGCTTATCGTCGTCAAATCGCTCTGAAATGCGGTTACAATGATGTTACCGGACGATTAATCGCGTTCGTGGAATGGATGAAAGGCGTCCCTTTAATTGCGCGGATTATTTCCAAATTGAGAAAAGAAGGCAAACCGGAGCAACTTCTATTTAGCGGGTCAGGCTACCGATGGGCAAATCACCACATAGACGCTCGAACGATAGAGCAGATCGCTAGTGTTGGAATTGAACTTATCAGCGAAGCTGAGAAGCAAAAACTCCATCTTCACAAACTTGGGGCGGAGTTCGGAGTTTATTCTGGAAAATATAACAATGATGCAGCCGATTCAGATGCTGTTCTGTCACGATTCGTTGTGCCATTTCTTGATTACATTGAACAACGGTTGCCTGCTCCTGTTGAGAAAGGTCGAAAAATAGACGAGAACGCAACAGCTCCGGCGGTTATTTACGATAGCCTAAAAAAGTTTCGAGCCGAGCATCGTAGTGCGGACGCGAGATGTTTTATAATGATGCGATTTGGAAACACCACAGCACATACTCGAATTGAAACTACGATAAAGAAAGTCCTTAAAAAACATGGCATTGTGGGATTACTCGCGCGCGACAAAGAATTCCATGACGATCTCTTTCCGAATATCCTTACATATGTGCATGGTTGCGACTTTGGAATTGCAGTTTTTGAGCGCCTCAAGACAGATGAATTTAATCCGAATGTCGCACTCGAAGTAGGCTACATGCTTGGGTTGAGGAAACAGGTCTTACTGTTGAAAGATCAAACGCTTCGTGCGTTACACACTGATTTAGTTGGAAAGCTTTACCGGGAATTTGACCCACAAAAGCCAGAGGACACAATTCCCAGCCAAGTTGATCACTGGCTCACTGACAAAGGTCTCGCATGAGTAGCGCCGTAGGCGTGGCGTCATTGTAGAACCAAAACCCAAACCAAATTCAAGCCCCGTGGGGGCGACATAACTATGGCCCTCATCCAATGCCACGAATGCAGCGGACAGGTCAGCGACCATGCGCGGACGTGTCCACATTGCGGCGCGCCGGTCATCGCCACCATCAAGCGGCGACAGAAAGCGGTATTGATTGGCTTGGGCATCCGGCTGGCGGTCGCGGTGGTGGTTTTAGTGGCGATCTGGATTTTAGTTCATCGCCTCGGCAATCAAGCATTGCCACGCCTTAATGCCATTCAACAGCAGCAAACTCCGCCACATTGAGTTTTCTATAAAAGCCAGCCGACGGGCTTAAAAATCGTCAATCATCAATCGTAAATCGTAAATCTCAGATCACTGTTCCGTGCGGGATGATGGCGTTTTTGGGAATGATGATGATGCCGTCGCGGATGTAGCAGAGTTCGTGGTCGAGCTTTTCGGGCTTGCCGGCGGGCGAAATGACGACGTTGTTTCCGATGCGCGCATTCTTGTCAATGATGGTGTTTTCGATCTTGCAATTCGTGCCGATGCCGATGCGCGGTTTGCCCTCGCGTTCATGCAGGTCCACGGATTCCTGCGATTCGTAATAATCACTGCCCAGGCCGATGACGCGGTTCAATTCTGTGCCGGCGCCGACGACCGTGCGCAGGCCGACGATGCTGTTGGTGATGCGCGCGTGGTTGATGATGCAGCCGTCGGCAATCACCGCGTGATCAATCTGCGCGCCGTTGATTTTTGAGCCGGGCAGGTAGCGCGGCCGGCTGAAAATCGGCGCATTCATGTCAAAAAAATTGAAGCGCGGCAATTCGGAAACGAGATCGAGGTTCGCCTCAAAAAACGAACGGATGGTGCCAATGTCCTCCCAATAACCCTGGAAAACGTGGGCGCAAACGCGGCGCTCATTGATGGCCTGGGGAATGATGTGCTTGCCGAAATCGGGCAGTGGATTGTTTAGCAGGCTGCGGATCAAATCGCGGTTGAAAACGTAAATGCCCATGGACGCGAGGAACAAATCGCCTTGCGCGGCGGGTTCGACAATGCCGAGTTTCGGATACCAATCCGGTTCCACCCGCAATGAATCAAGCAACGCGGGGTCTTTGGGCTTTTCCTCAAAGCGCGTGATGCGGTGGTCCGTGCCGATTTGCAGGATGCCCAGCGATTGCGCTTCGCGCCGCCCGACCGGAATCGTCGCGACGGTGATGTCCGCGCTGGTCTCGACGTGTTGCGCGACCATGGGACGAAAATCCATCCGGTATAGCTGGTCGCCGCTCAAAATGATCAGGTAATCGAAATCGTGATTGAGAAAGTGAATCAGATTTTTCCGCACGGCGTCGGCGGTGCCTTCATACCAGGAGGCGTCGGTAAGCGTCCGTTGCGCCGCGAGAATTTCCACGAAGCCGCTGGTGAACTGGTCGAATTTATACGTTCGCGAAATATGGCTGTGCAGCGAGGTGGAGTTGAACATCGTCAAAATGTAAATCCGCCGGAAACCGGAGTTGATGCAGTTCGAGATCGGGATGTCCACGAGCCGGTATTTGCCGG
Source organism: uncultured Verrucomicrobiae bacterium (assembly GCA_963744965.1). GTDB lineage: Bacteria > Verrucomicrobiota > Verrucomicrobiia > Limisphaerales > UBA11358 > UBA11358. The sequence continues at coordinate 42,606 of CAVUVT010000002.1, read as the reverse complement.
CCAGCGGCACGGCGGGTTTGGAGCGATCCTTCGTCAACGGAAACAGCCGCGTGCCCTGGCCGCCGCCCATGATGACGCAGAGGACGGTGCTCGTGTTGAGTGACTGGCGCCCGGTTCGTGACATAAACAAATTCCACCGCAATTATACCGCCGTCCACCATGTCAGAGCAAGCAACGGATTTTGTGGCCACGAATCCACCAGATGGGGCGGGCGTCCCCGCGAGCCGAAAGCGAAGGGATGGTTTTCAAATTGGCTCGCCAGCAGTCCCGCCCCGCCAATATAGCAATTAACAATAACATTGGGACATATTGGCGATAAACAGGAAGGGGTTGGCGGCCGTGGCGAGGTCTTTGCGCAGGCGGGTCTTGAGTGCGGCCCAGAGATGTTCGATGGGGTTGAGGTCGGGGGAGTAAGTTGGCAGGAACAGCAACTGGCAGCCGGCCGCCTCCACCAACTTCTGCGTGGTCGGCGACTGATGAAACCGGGCGTTATCCAGCACAATCACGCTGCCCGGGGGCAATACAGGCAGCAGCACCTGTTCAAAATAAACCTCCACCACCTCGGTGTTGCAATGGCCTTGAAACACCAACGGCGCGACCAGCTTGTTGTGCTGGGAGGCCGCAATAATGCTGGTGCGCTCCCGCCGTTTGCCGGCCACCGCCTGATAAATCCGCTCGCCCCGGGGCGAGCGGCCATACTCACGATACAGGCGGTGATCCACGCCGCATTCGTCCAGGTAAAAGACGGTTCGGTCGTCGAGCTTTTCCAGTTCGCGCCGGAAGAGCCACCGCTGCACCTCGTTGCGCTCGCGGTATTTTATGAGTTTTTTTTAGAGTGAAACCCAACTGCCCCAGCCGCACCCAGATCGCCTGATGGCTGATGCCAAACACCTTTTGGAGTTCCTTGAGGGTGGCATCGGGATGTTGTTTGACCTGGGCCTGGAGTTTCTGCGGGTCGAGTTTGCGCCAGTGTCCCCAGCTGGTTTTCGGGGCCAACGCGCCGGTTTTGGCGGCGTCCAGATACCGATAAACGGAACTCCGGGCCAAGTCGAACCGCCGGGCGGCCTCGGCTTTGGAGCCGCCCGATTTGATGAAGTTCACCACCCGTTCCCGCAAGTCCAGCGCATATGCTTTCATGCCCTCAAGCCTATCACACTATGTCCCAATGTCAATGTGAAATGCTATAATGATTACGACGCGGCTTGCGCTTCACGAACGATGTAAGGCGCGAATTCGTCGTGGTGCTGCGGCGGAATGCGGACTTTGAACCGCGCCGCCGGTCCCCGATAACTGCGGGAAATGACCTGGCCGACCTGGTGCAGCCGCGCAATCACCGCCGCCTGCTCGTGCGGCACGCGCAGTTCGAGAAACTCGCGCTTGGGGCGCAATTGCGTTCCGATTTCCGCAAGCAACGACGCGAGGCCTTCGCCGGTCATGGCCGAAATTGTGACGGCGTTTTGATGCCGTTCCCGCAGACGGTTCAAGGCGCCAGGGCTGCCCCCCCGGTTCCGCCGGGGTTGAGCCGGTCCATTTTGTTGAAAATCATCAGCGTCGGTTTATCGCCCGCGCCGATTTCGGCCAGCACGGCATTCACGGCGGCAATTTGTTCCTCGGCCAGCGAATGGCTGATGTCCACGACGTGCAACAGCAAATCGGCCTGCACCACTTCCTCCAGCGTCGCCTTGAACGCCTCGACCAGTCCGTGCGGCAGTTTGCGGATAAAACCGACGGTGTCGGTGAGCAACACATTCTGGTTCGTTGGCAGGCGCAACCGCCGCGTCGTCGGGTCGAGCGTCGCAAACAAAATGTCCTTCACCAGAACGTCCGCGCCGGTGAGGGCGTTGAGCAACGTGGATTTGCCTGCGTTCGTGTAACCGACGATGGAGGCCAGCGGCCAGTTGTTGCGCTGGCGGCCGTGGCGCTGAATGCCGCGCTGTTGCCGCACCAATTCCAGTTCGCGGGAAATTTTCGCGATGCGATCCTGCACCCGGCGGCGGTCGGTTTCCAATTGCGTTTCGCCTTCGCCGCCGCGCATGCCGATGCCGCCTTTCTGCCGCGACAGGTGGCCCCAATATTTTGTGAGTCGCGGCAGCAGATGCTGAAGCTGCGCGAGTTCGATCTGCAGCTTGCCTTCGCGCGTGCGGGCGCGTTGCGCGAAGATGTCGAGAATCAGCGACGTGCGGTCGAGAACCTTGCAGTTGAAAATTTTTTCGAGGTTGCGGCTTTGTGCCGGCGAAAGATCGTCGTCGAATATCACGGTGTCCACGTCCTGCCGCCGGCAGAAGTCCGCAAATTCCGCCGCCTTGCCCTTGCCGATGAACGTGGCGGGATTCAGCGATTCCGTTTTTTGCAGGCCGTCGCCGACCACTTCGCCGCCCGCCGTTGTGGCCAGTTCGCCGAGCTCGGCGAGCGAATCGCTCGTGTCCGAACAGTTGCGGGATTTGAGTTCGACGCCGACGAGGAAAACCCGTTCCGGCCTCGTTTTTCTGGTTTCGATGAGCGCTTTCAACGGCTACAACATTTCAAATCTGAAAATCACAACGCATCAGAAAATTCTTCCGGCGAAACCCCGGCCATTTTGAGTGCGCTTCGCAATGTGCCCAGTGCGAGTTCCTTGTGCATCGGGATTACGCAGCCACGTTCACCTTCGGTTGTAATTTTCTTCATCACGACATGGCTGCCGCGTTGACGGTCAACGAAAAACCCCAGCCGTTGCAGCGCCTTCACGGCTTTCGCACCCGAGACGGGGGGCAGTTTAGGCATGAGCCAGTTCGAAGCTGCGAATGGCGGCGGCTTTCTTCAAAGCATGCGGGAAGGATTCCAAATACAACTCGGTGGCTTCGCGCAGGTTGGCGAGCGCTTCCGCTTCGGTTTTCCCCTGACTGGCCGTGCCGATTTCAGGACATTCAGCCACGAGCCAGTCGGTTTCCGAATCCGGATAAATGACGGCGGTCAGTTTCATGTTGTAAATCTGCCAGTCTTTCTTAAGAAAGCAACTGCTTGCGTTGTTTTCAAATCTGAAAATCCACCGCGGCGGTCCTGTCCCGCTTGTTCAACACACGCATGTCGGGGCTGTCGTAGATGACCAGCGACTTCGGCGCGACGCTGTTCATTAGAAATACATTGCCGCCAATCGTGCTGCCGGCGCCAATCACGGTCTCGCCGCCGAGGATCGTCGCACCGGGATAAATCGTCACCCAGTCCTCGATGGTCGGATGCCGTTTTTTGCCGCGCAATTGCTGTCCGCCGGCGGTGGATTTCGCGCCGAGCGTGACGCCGTGATACATCTTCACGTGGTCGCCGATGATGGCGGTTTCGCCGACGACCGTGCCGGTGCAATGATCCACAAAAAAGTGCGTCCCGATCTGCGCGCCCGGATGCAGGTCCATGCCGGTTCGTGCATGGGCCCATTCGGTCATGATGCGCGGAATCAGCGCAACGTCCTTCAAATACAACTCGTGCGCCAGCCGTTGCACGGCAATCGCCTCGATGAACGGATACGAAACGAGCACTTCCTCCTTGCTCTTCGCCGCCGGGTCGCCGTCGTAAGCCGCCTCGACGTCCGTTTGCAGCACGTCCCGCAACCGCGGCAGGCTGCCAAGAAATTCCACCGTCAGGCTGTGCGCCGCCGTCGTGATGTTCTGTTTCGGCAGATGGAAGGGGGGATTATATTCAAGGCTTTTGCGGATTTCATCCTCCAGTGCGCCCAGCACCGAATCGAGCAACTCCGCCGTGACCACCTTGATTTCCGACGAATGGATCAGTTTCTCATCGAAATAGCCGGGGAACAGCAGCCGCAGCAAATCCTGCGTGATGGCGGCGATGGCGCGTTTGGACGGCAGGTTTTTGCCGTCCAGATGGTTGATGCCGCCGACGCGCGCATACGACGCGACGAGTTGGTTTGTCAATTGGGTGACCGTTTCCACGAAGGCGAATTTACCACGAAGGCGCGGAGAAACAAAGATTTTGTGCTTTCGATCTACTTGCTTCCCAATCGTCGTAGCCGTGGGCGTCAGTCCACGCTGATCATTCCGAAAATGGCGACAACTTACGCCGGTGGCTGCGCGGTTTTGCAATAGCCGTCTTTGTTGCTTCGCTGCTTTGCTCTTCAAACCAAGGACAAAACGGCTTCCACCACGCGCCCGGCGCTGATGCCGTTCAGGCAGCGGAAATCAATCGGACATTCACGCCGAAAGCACGGCGAACACGGCGCGTCGGATTTGAGCAGCCGGTGCCACGCATCGCCCGGCAGTCCCGGCCCGGTCAGTTCCGGCGACGTGCTGCCAAACGGCACAACGACCGGTATCCCCAGTGCTGCGGCCACATGCATCGGGCCGGTGTCGTTGGTGAGCAACACGCGGCAGAGTTTCAGCAGCGCCATCAACTCGCGGAGCGAGGTTTTTCCGGCGAGATCCAATATTGCGGATGGCGGACTGGGGATGGCGGATTCAATCCGGTTGGCAATGTCCACGTCGGCCCGGCCGCCGAAAACCAGCCAGGTGCAATTTGTCCGGGTTTGAATATCACTGGCGGCGGCGATGAATTTTTCCACCGGCCAGCGTTTGGCGGGGCCGTATTCCGCGCCGGGGTTCAACCCGAAGAGCGGCCGCTGAATTTCATTCAGGCCGAATTTTTTCCTCACGGCTTCAATTTCGCCGGGGGTCACCACCAACTGCGGCGTCAGCGGTTCAGGATTTGCGCCCAGCGCCGCAACCAGATGCAGATACTCGTACAGCTGGTGGGCCGCAGCCGCGTTTGTGAAAACGCGGTCGTTGCGGTCAGTCCGCCGACTCACGCCGGCGGCTGCAAGTCGCCGGATTTCGCCAGGGGAGCGTTTCCGCATTTTCACAGCTTCCGTCCGTGCCGGCACGGCCTGGGTCAGGAAAAAATTTCGCCAGGGGCGCGCGCCGCCGACGCGTTGTGGAATTCCAGCCAGCCAGGCTTCGAGCGCGGAGCGGGGTGAATTCGGCAGCACGAGCGCGAGATCAAAATTCCCGGCGCGCAATTTTCGTCCGACGGAAAACACATTTTCAGCCGGGGCAATGGAAATCATCTCGTTCACTGCTGGATGGGCGAGCCAGAGGTCGCGCAGTTTTTCCGGCGTGAGCAGCGTGATGTGCGCGTCGGGAAATTTTTCGCGCAGGCGCATCAACGCAGGCGTGGTCATGACTGCGTCGCCCAGCCAATTCGTCTCGCGAATTAGAATTCGCGGAGCAGATGGCAGTTGGCAGATGGCAGATGGGGAGTTCATTTCAGTCTTTCCAGCGGCGGTGGACCCAGAACCAGTTGGCCGGGTCGCGGCGGATGGCGGCTTCAAAAGCACGATTGACGTCGCGCATGATGTCGCCGGAATCCCGCGGCCGGCCGTTTTCATGCGTGGGCACGGCTTCGCCGAGTTCGATCCGCCACCGGGCCAGCCCGACGCGAAAGCAGAAGGCGGTGTACAGTTCGCAATGGTAACGCAGCGCAAAAACGGCCGGCGCGAGCGTCGTCGAACAATCGTGGCCGAAAAAAGGCCCGCGCAGGCCGCTCGTGCTCTGGTCGGCAAGCAGGCCCAGGATGATGCCGGGCCGGGCCATCGCGGCACGCAGCAGCGGACCGTCGGCGCGCCGCTCGAAATAAAGGCAGCCGGAGCGTCCACGCAGATCCTGCATCAACTGGTTGAAGGCCGGGTGCTTGAGGGCGCGGTAGGTGGTGGCGCACTGGTAGCCGGGCGAAAACTGGTGGAACCGCGCATACAGCTCGAAGTTTCCAAAGTGGCCGATGGCCGCCACGATCCGCCGGGGCGGCTGCAGGCATTCGGTGTTGGCAAATTCAATGTGGGGCCGCAGTTCGTCAAACGTCATCGCCGCCGTCTTGACGGCGCTGGCGAAGTTTTCCCCGATGCGCCGGAAATTTTCCCGGGCGAGCGCGCGGATTTGCTCCGGCGATTTTTCCTGACCGAAGCACATGGCCAGGTTTTTCAATGCCACGCGCCGGTGCCGGGCGTCGAGCCGGTAGGCCAGGCTGCCGACTGCCCGGCCGAGGCGCGCGACGAGGGTGAGCGGCAGCGCTTGAATCAACGCAACGAGCGCGCGGACGGGCCAGTAAATCAGCGTGTCCATTTTAGCGAAAGCAGATTTTGCGGACGCAGTCCTGAAAGTCGTTGGCGCCGCTGACGATTTGGATTTCAACGCGCATGAAATAAATCGGCAGGTCGCGCCGGTCAATTTTGGGAAAGCGCACGGCGTCCTTTTGCGTGGTGATGATGGTGGTGGCCTGGCGCTTCTTGCCGCGATTGATGACGTTGAGAATTTCCTGCTGGGTGAAGCGGTGGTGATCGGCAAAGCGTTTGGAATAAACCAGTTCCGCGCCGAGCTTGACGAGGCTTTGCTCGAAACTTTCCGGTTGCGCGATGCCGCTCAGCGACGCGACTTTGTGTCCTTGCAGCAAATCCAATTTGCGCCGCTGGCCGGTGAACACGTCTTCGAGGAAAAGCGGGTGATGCACACATTCGATGATGGCAGCATCGGTATTGAATTCGGCAATGCGCCGGCGGAGTTCGGCGGTCTGGCCGTCGCTTTTGGTGATGAAAATCGTCTGGGCCCGCGCCAGGTGCGACGGCGGCTCGCGCAACGTGCCGCGCGGGAGCAAATGTTCGTTGCCGAACGGCTGCTGGCGGTCCACCAGCACCACGTCGTGCCGCCGCCCGCGCAAGTCCCAGTATTGAAAACCGTCGTCGAGCAGCAGCGTGTCGCAGCCGAACTTTTCAATCGCGTAACGTCCGCTTTTCACACGGTCCTTGTCCACCAGCACCACCACGTCCCGGAGATTGGACGCGAGCATGTAAGGTTCGTCCCCGGCCATTTCCGAGTCGAGCAACAAGGATTTGCCGTCGGACACCACGCGGGGCGGGGTCTGGTCCTCGCGCAGCAAAATTTTATTGAGCAGCCACTGGTGAAGCGGTTGTGGTTTGGAACGATAACCGCGTGAAAGAATCGCGACATTGCGCCCGGCGTCGCGCAGTTCGCGGGCGAATTTTTCCACCACCGGCGTCTTGCCCGTGCCGCCGACGGTCAGGTTGCCGATGGCGATGACCTGGACGCCCAGGGTCTTGTCGCGGAGGATGCGCACGTTGTAAAGCCAGTAACGCAATTTGACGAGGACCTGGAAAACCTTCGAGCTGCCAAACAAGACTGCGCGCGTGAACTTCGCCTTGAAATCGTGGCGTTCGCCAGAAATGACTTCGAGGCCAAAGGTGTAAAAACTTTCAATCCAGACCCGGAATTTTTCGCGCATGTCGCGTTAATGTGCCAAGAGATAAAGGTCGCGGCAAGGCGAAGGCGCATCAATCAATGATCGGGGTTCCGTCCAAGCAGCACGCTAAAGCGTGGACACCAAACGTTCGGTGTCCACCCTTCAGGGTGTTTAAAAATACGGAAACCGGGTTGCCCGGCAAAAATATTTCAGAATCCCAACCGCGCGATTTCGCTTTGCAACGCGGTTTGAAATTGCTGCACGTCGGCGGCGGACGGTTTGTAGCCCGGTTGTTTCGGCACGACGCCCAGCCGCCCCGTTTGATCCAAATACCAGTCGGCCTGCTGGCCGTCGCTGAACGTGACCTTGCCGCTAACAATCGCGCCCGGACGCGCCAATTGGTCCACGGTCACGGACACGCTGCCGGTCGCGCCCGCCGGCCCGGCGGGTGGCGGAGGGCTTTTCTTGTCGGCCGGTTTTGCCGCCTCGGCAACCGGCGCGGCAACTTTGGGCGGATCCGGGTCTTTCGGCGTCAATTTCAAATCATCCACGAGAAAACGCACTTCCATGTAGGTGAATTTCAGGCCCAGCTCCGACGCCAGCCGGGTTTGAATTTGGGAGATGGTCGCGCCGGCGGCAATCCACTCGGCGACTTTTTGGCGTTGGGCTTCGTCCAGATTCATGTTGCCAGTTTAACTACGCGGGCTTGATTATCCAGTCGTAACCCTTCGCCTCGAGTTCGAGCGCGAGCTGCTTGTCGCCGGATTTCACAATGCGGCCATCCACCAGCACGTGGACGAAATCGGGGATGATGAAATTCAACAACCGCTGATAATGCGTGATGACTAGCTGTGCGCTGTCGGGGCGTTTCAATTTGTTGACGCCGCCGGCGACGATGCGCAACGCGTCAATGTCCAGGCCGGAATCCGTTTCGTCGAGGATGGCGAGCCGGGGTTCGAGCACGGCCATCTGGAAGATTTCGTTGCGCTTCTTTTCGCCGCCGGAGAATCCCTCGTTCACCGAGCGCTTGAGCAGGTCCTCGTTCAGTTCCAGCAGTTTGATCTTGTCCTTGACGAGATTCAGAAATTCCATCGCGTCCAATTCGGACTCGCCCTTGGATTTGCGGATTTCATTCAACGCGGCCTTGAGAAAATAGGTGCTATTCACGCCGGGAATTTCGACCGGATACTGGAATGCGAGGAAGACGCCTGCGCGGGCGCGTTCCTCGGGATCGAGGTCGAGCAAATCCTTGCCGTCGTAAATCACTTCGCCGCCGGTCACGTCGTAACCGGCGCGGCCGGCCAGCACGGCGGCCAGCGTGCTCTTGCCGCTGCCGTTGGGCCCCATGATGGCGTGGACTTCGCCGGGAGAAATCGTCAGGCTGATGCCCTTGAGGATTTGTTTGCCCTCAACGCCCGCGCTGAGGTTTTTGATTTCCAGGATTGGTTTGCTCATGTTAAAAGCTTTTTAGCCACAGATTTTCACAGATGAAACACAAATTTCCTTCAGACAGACAGAATTTTTTTATCTGTGTCAATCTGTGTTCATCTGTGGCTTCAAAAATCAGCCCACACTGCCTTCCAAACTCACGCCTAAAAGTTTCTGCGCTTCCACCGCAAATTCCATCGGCAGTTCCTTGAAGACCTCCTTGCAGAAGCCGTTGACAATCAGGTTCACGGCGTCCTGGGTGGAAAGCCCGCGCTGGTTGCAGTAAAAAATCTGGTCCTCGCCAATCTTGGACGTCGAGGCTTCGTGCTCGACGCTCGCCGTCGTGTTTTTCACCTCGATGTAGGGGAACGTGTGCGCGCCGCACTTCGCGCCGATCAGCATCGAGTCGCACTGGGAAAAATTGCGCGCGTTGGCGGCGCTCTTCTGGATTTTTACGAGGCCGCGATAGCTGTTCTGGCCGCGCCCGGCGGAAATGCCCTTCGACACGATGGTGCTGCGGGTGTTTTTGCCGATGTGGACCATTTTGGTGCCGGTGTCGGCCTGCTGGTAATTGTTCACCACGGCGACGGAATAAAATTCGCCGATGGAATGGTCGCCCTGCAACACGCAACTGGGATATTTCCAGGTGATGGCCGAGCCGGTCTCGACCTGGGTCCAGGAAATTTTCGAGTTCCGGCCCTTGCACAGACCGCGCTTGGTCACGAAATTGTAGATGCCGCCCTTGCCGTTTTCGTCGCCCGGATACCAGTTCTGCACGGTCGAGTATTTGATTTGCGCGTTTTCGAGCGCGATCAGTTCAACCACCGCCGCGTGAAGCTGGTTTTCATCGCGCATGGGCGCGGTGCAGCCTTCAAGATAACTCACGTGCGAGTCTTCGTCGGCGACAATGAGCGTGCGCTCGAACTGGCCGGTGTTGGCGGCGTTGATGCGGAAATATGTCGAAAGCTCCATCGGACAGCGCACCCCCTTGGGGATGTAGCAGAACGAACCGTCGGTGAAGACGGCGGAGTTCAGCGCGGCAAAAAAGTTGTCCGTGTAAGGCACAACCATGCCGAGATATTTCTTCACGAGGTCGGGATGCTCCTGCACGGCCTCGCTGAACGAGCAGAAGATGACGCCCTTCTCGGCGAGCTGTTTCTTGAACGTCGTGCCGACGGACACGCTGTCAAACACCGCGTCCACGGCCACGCCGGCGAGCCGCTCGCGTTCGCGCAGGGGGATGCCGAGTTTCTCGTAGGTTTCCAGCAATTTCGGGTCAACCTCTTCGAGGCTTTTCGGCCCGTCGCCCTTTTTCTTGGGCGCGGAATAATACACGATGTCCTGGTAATTGATTTTTTCGTGATGAACCTTCGGCCAGGTAGGCTCGGTCATGGTTTGCCAGTGGCGAAACGCCTTGAGCCGCCAGTCGGTCAGCCATTCCGGCTCGTTTTTCCGGCGCGAAATCAGCCGGATGATGTCCTCGCTCAAACCCGGCGGCGCAGACTCGGTTTCCACGTCGGTGTAAAAACCGTATTTATAATCCTGTTTGACCAGGCCTTCGATTGTCTCTGTTGCGGTTGGCATTTTTTTGTTAAATGGTTGAGCCAGCTAAATCGTTCAGACACCAAGTCTCATTAACACCTTGCTTCAGCGAGGTGTTCCATGCGCAAAGGCGAACAGAAACTGTTTCAACAGTTTCCACCTGGCGCGAAAAACCGTTGAAACGGTTTTGGCGTCCATCCGTCGTTCCGTCACCCCGCTGAAGCAGGGTGTTAATGAGAGGCGCTGCGTTCATTTCTTTTTCTTCGCGCAAGCCGGGCAGATGCCGTGGATGGCGACTTCAAAATGTTCAGCCGTAAATCCGTGCGGGAGGATGATACGCGAGTTCGGCTTCGTCGGCAAATCCACATCATAGACCGTGTCGCAGGAAGCGCAGTAAAAATGGCCATGCTCGCGCATGTTCGGACAGAACCGGGTGGCGCCGCGGTCGAGCTGCACCTGGCGTATTAGACCGCATCGGACCAGGGCATCGAGACAGTTATAGACCGTGGCCATGGAAATGTCCGGCATGCCGCGCTTGGCGCGGAGGAAGACCTCCTCGGCGTTGGGATGGTCGCGCTTTTGCAACAGCACGTTATAGACATGCTCGCGCTGCGGGGTGGGGCGCAGGCCGCCCGCGCCCAACCGTTCGGTCAGGTGGTTCTTGTTGTTGTTATGGCCGGCGTCCTTCATGGCGGCAGAAATATAGCGCGTCCAGGCCGGCCAGGTCAAGATTTAGAATAATTCTAAATTAAGGGCCACCGGGGGCGGGCGGCGGCGCGGACGGATTTTTATACAAATACCGTGCGCTCCGGTGTCTATTTGATAAACCAGTGTGACCAGCGGCATTGGAATGTCCGTCCGGAACGCTTAAAAAAGAACTATGAAAACAATGACTCAATTCTTGGGAGTTGCGATGCTTGGCGGTGGATTGTTCATCAACGGCTGCGCCAAAAAACAGCCGTCGGAATGGCAGTCCATTAAAAATCCGGAAGTGATCACACAGTTGAAATTATTCGTTGCGGAAAAGGAGGCGCAGGCGAACGCGATGACCATGGCCGACGGGCAAGAAATGCCGCCTGAGTTCAAATCCTTGTTTGTCGCTGCGGGAAAAGGCGACTGGTTGACGGTCAGCAACGTGTTCGTTGATTTGCGAAAACGCGCTCCACAATATCAACATTCCGGCGCATCTGATCCGCGTTTGCATGGCCCACAATGGCAGGCATTACTGGAAACTGAAGGCGCGATTGGGCAGTTTGCGCTTGGCGATGAAAAATATGCGTCAGCTTTCGGCGATGACATCATTGATTCCATCCCGCCAGGAGGCATTTATTTCGGCGGCACGGATCCGGGCCGGTTCTTGGTCACGGCGATGCAAAGGTCGCATGTGGATGGCGATCCATTTTTCACGCTGACGCAAAACGCGCTGGCCGACGAAGCATATCTCGATTACCTACAGTCCATGTACGGAGACAAGATTTACATTCCTCCCAGGAAAGATTTACAGAAATGTTTTCAGGATTACATGGAAGATGTCCAGAAGAGGAAGCAAAACCATGAACTCAAACCGGGTGAAGATGTTCATGTGGATGCCAGTGGACGAATGCAGGTCAGCGGTCAGGTTGCCGTCATGGAAATCAACGGTCTGCTGGCCAAAATCATTTTCGACAAAAATCCCGACCGCGAATTTTACGTCGAGGAAAGTTTTCCGCTCGACTGGATGTATCCGTATCTCGAACCGCACGGCCTGATCATGAAACTCAATCGCCAGCCGTTGGCAAAATTGTCCGACGAAATGCTCGAGCGCGATCACGATTACTGGGCCAAGCTGGTTGCGCCGATGATTGGGGATTGGCTGCACGAGGACACGCCGGTCGGGGAAATCGCCGCGTTCGCCCAAAAAACTTTTGGGAAACAGGATCTCAGCGGTTTCACGGGCGATCCGCGTTTCATTCAAAACGCCTACTCCCACAGGACGTTTTCCAAGTTGCGGAGTTCCCAGGCCGGGCTTTACGCCTGGCGCCTGAAACAGGCCGACGCCAACGCCGAGAAGGAACGCCTGGCGCGCGAGACGGATTTCGCCTTCCGCCAGGCCTGGGCGCTCTGTCCGTACTCGCCCGAGGCGGTGTTCCGCTACGTCAATTTCCTGTTGACCCAAAAGCAGGTTGCCGATGCGCTGCTGGTGGCGGAAACCGCGGCGCAAATGCCGGCGATGCAGGGCACGGACGGCGAGCAAATACGAAACCTGGTTGAACAACTGAAAAAATTCCCGAAGGCGAAGCCAGCATCATCCGGCGGGAAGTAACGGCTGCTGCTTCTGATAAACGTTCATGCGGGTGGGTGGGTGGTTTAGCCGGACAATTCCGGGAGCTTGCCGGAAGCTTGATTGCCTCCCTGCCAGCTTTGCGCAAAAGTTAACCATTGAACAACGCCGGGTTCTTCTGTTAACAACGCGCCAGCTTGAATTCCGTAAAATCCCAACGCTGGCTGCGCATCATCCCCGTTGCGCTGATCATGTACACGATTTCGTACGTGGACCGCACGAATGTGGCGCTGGCGCTGGATCCCAAAATTTCGTCCATGATGAAGGACCTGCTCATGGACGACCGGTTGAAAGGGCAGGCCGCCGGCATTTTCTTTCTCGGCTACGTGCTGTTGCAGATTCCCGGCGGTTACCTGGCCGGCCGCTGGAGCCCGAAGAAATTGATCTCCCTTTTCCTCGTGTTTTGGGGCGTTTGTGCGGTGGGCTGCGGTCTGGTTTCCAATTTCCGGGAATTTGCCGCGATGCGTTTTCTGCTCGGCGTGGCGGAAAGCGGCGTCTATCCGACGATGCTGGTGCTGCTGGCGAACTGGTTTCCGCGCTCGGAACGCGCCCGCGCGAATGCCTACTGGAACCTTTGCCAGCCGCTGGCGGTCGCCGCGTCGGCGCCGGTCACCGGCTGGCTGCTGGGCGGCTGGGGCTGGCAGACAATGGTGATGGCGGAAGGCGCTCTGCCGTTCCTCTGGCTCCCGGTCTGGCTGTATTTCATTAAAGACCATCCGCGCGATGCGAAGTGGATTTCGCGCGAGGAGAAGGATTTTCTCGAAGCCACGTTGCAACGCGAGGCCCGGGAACTGGAGCCGGCAAAAAAAATTTCCCTGGGGCGCGCCTTCCTGCAACCGGCGGTTTTCGCCATGCTGACGGTTTGTTTTCTTTACAACTTCGCGTCCTACGGCTGCAACACGTTCCTCACGGAAGGCATCAAGGGTGGCGGTCACAATTTCACCGGCCTGGAAACCGGCCTGCTTTTCGCCGTTCCTTACGTGGTCACCGCCATCGTCATGGTGCTCCTCTCGCGGCATTCGGACCGGACGGGCGAGCGCCGCGGTCATGCCGCCTTCATTTATGCCGTGAGCGGCACATCGCTCATCGCGAGCGTTTTGCTCAAGGAACATTCCTTCTGGCTTTCGTACGTGTTCCTGTGTCTGGCCGTTCCGGGACCGTTTGCGGGACTGGCTCCGTTCTTTGCCATTCCCACGGAGACGATGCCGCGCGCGACAGCCGGCGCGGTCATCGGCCTCGTGAATGCGCTCGGCAACGTCGGCGGTTATCTTGGCCCGGCCATCGTTGGCGAATTAAAGGCCCGGACCCACGGCATCACCGTTCCCTTCGGGGTTTTGGGCGGTGCGCTGCTCGCGGCGGCGGCCCTTTGCTTTTGGCTGCCAAAATCCAAACGGGAAGATGCCTCCCCATAAACCTCCTGGGAGCGCCGGCGTCCCGCCGGCAAGTCAGCGTAGGAAAATTTGCAGAAGGAATTGCGCGACCGTTTTGGTCCGCTACCTCGGCCGGTGAAACGGCTGCTGCAAGTGGCCGAACTCAAGATTTTCGCCAGCGAAAAGGCCGTGCGATTATTGAGGTCAAGGACGACAAACTGATGCTCACGCGCCAGGGCGATTTCATCACGCTCGGCGGCAAGTTCCCACTACTGACAAAGAAACCAGCCGGCGCGCGATTGAAGGAAATCAAAAAACTATTACTGGCAATATGAAATGGAGATCTTTACTTCAAACCAAGCCTTTGCCTCAGATTATTTTGAAGTGTTGCCCCCACCCCCAGGCGCATCGGTGAACTCAACCACATCTGCCGTTACTGTGATCCTAGGGATGGAAAATAAAATTACATATAACGACGACCGATCTTCGGTTTCATTGGCAAGGGCTACGGATTTGCCCGTTAAGGGGATGCCAATTGCCTGATACAATGAGGCTTTGGCGCCGGAGTGCGTGGGGCTGACGATGGGGATGATGCCCAGAAGCCGGAATCCCGAACTATGCCCGGTGGCGCCCGTTTTGATGATCTTGTAATTGTTCCCTGCCAAGGCCACGGAGGTTCCCGTAGATTGTCTGAATTCACCTTCGGAAGAGCATCCGGTTAGAAATGCCAGAGAGATTGCACACAGTGCGATGGACAAGAATTTGAGTTTCATTTTGTTGTCGGATTGTTGGTGGTTGTGAGGTTGGATTGAAGAGGGTTATTGACGCCCAAGCGGCTTTGAATTTCCTCGATCAGTTCGGCGTCCTCGGTGAAGACGCGGTCATAGGGAACCCAACCCTGATGGGGAGCGGATATGTCGGACTCGATTTTCATTTTATACACGAGCGGTGTTTTTGAGGAGATGGAACAAATGAATCGGGTTCGCACCTGAATGTCTCCGTAGGGGCCTTTGAACCGCCGCATGGAATAGACGCTGCGCGCATAGCCCGAAGCAGCGTCAACCATTTCCAGACTCGGATAACGACCTGTCACGGAATCCACGATTTTTTCCCAGACCACATCCGGTGGCAGGGAAGGGTCCACCGTCACCCGCAGCCAGTTGTTGCCCGCATCGGACATGGTGGTGACCTTGTAGGCTTCGTCTTCGGCCAGGATGATGTTCAACTGGTTGTCCTGAAAGCCGGGCGATTCCTTGGTCAGGATCAATTCTTCGTTCAGATAACCCGTTTTGGAAGCGACCACGGTGAAAGTGGGGGTTCGTTTGAAGTCGAACTGGCGGTGTATCGGCGTAGTGCCCACGTTGACTCCATTAATCGCCACCGTGGCACCCGCCGGTTTCGATACGATGGAAGTATCCGGCACCGCACAGCCGGCGAGGCCCACGCACAAACCAATCAAAAACACGAACCAGAGGATCGCATAAGTTATCCCTGACGCTGCCTTATGATTCGGACAAAGCATGGCTTTAGTTTGACCGGACAAGTTTTTGATTTTCATAAGTTGCAGTCAATTCTAAATGCCTACGGTTGGGAAAATACTACGCAGGACAAAGTTACGTTGCAAGCAATAATGCCGCGCGGTTTTAAAATTCATCATTGCCTTTCGCATGACGGGCGGGCAACCTTTAAAACTCTGATGTCGGGGCGTAGCGTAGCCTGGCTAGCGCGCTTGTTTCGGGTACAAGAGGTCGTGAGTTCGAATCTCACCGCCCCGACCATTTTTCAATTTTTGATTTACGATTTACGATTTGGAAACCCGCGTGGAAGGTCAAAATAATCTCGTCGTCCAGCTTTCTTCCATCGTCGAACCGCTCGACTTGGCGGAATTTTTCCCCCAATCGCAGCCGTTGGAAGTCGAACTTGGCTGCGGCGATGCTTCATTCCTTACCGATTACGCCCAGCGGCATCCGGACGGGAATTTCATCGGCGTCGAGCGGCTCCTCGGCCGCATGCGCAAGCTGGATCGCAAAGGCCGCCGCGCCGGGCTGACGAATTTGCGCGGCGTGCAGATCGAATCGTCTTATTTTTTGCAATATCTTTTGCCGCCGCACTCGGCATCCGCGCTGCACGTTTATTTTCCCGATCCCTGGCCGAAGAAACGGCACCATAAAAACCGGCTCATCAACGAATCGTTTCCGCGACTGGCTCAGGCCGCGCTCGCTGCGGGGGGAGAAATTTATTTGCGAACCGACGATGAAGATTACCTGGCCCAAATGACCGGGGTGTTTGGCGCGAGCAGGGAGTTTCAGCGGATTGAAACGCCGCCGGAACTGGCGGAACTGCTCACGGATTTTGAGCGGGAATTTCGCGCACGCGGAATCCAGACGTTGCGTGCGGCCTATCGGTTATTGACCTGATTTTCAAACATCAATCACCGGTCCGTCGTCATCGGATTTTTCCGGCGGCGGCGGGCGATAACGATGGAGGGTGATGCGGGAGCCGCCCGTGCCGGTCAGGATATTTAGCGCAATGGACACGATGCTGATGATAATGGCGCCAAAAAAAGCGGAGCCAAACGTGTCCACCTGGAAATAGGGTGTGAGCAGGACCCCGACGAAGTAAAGCAACAGCGCATTAATAACCAGCGTGAACAGGCCGAGGGTAAAAATCAACAGCGGCAGCGCAAAGAACATCAAGATGGGGCGGATAAAAGCGTTGAGTATTCCCAGGACCAGCGAGGCGATGAACGGTGTGAGGAAACTGCTGTTCCGGCCGAGGTGAATGCCCGGGACAATGTACCAGGCCACCAGCACGGCGAGGGTGTTGATGGCCCAGCTTTGCAAAAAGCGCAGCAGTTTTTTTGTGTCCGGTTGCATGTTCCGCGGCACAGCATCCCAGAATGCCGCCGGGTTCAAATTGCTTCAGGCGGTGCGGAAAAACAAGAGTCAAAACGGAACCCGATTGGCATTTTTTGAATCGCTCGATGTTTTCAACTGGTGCAAACTGCTTTGCATGAAATTCAAACGGCCGTTGATTTTGCTTTGCGGAATGATTTTCCTTGGTAAAATAAATGTTTCACTGATGGCCGCCGAGAGCGTCATCGTGCCGGGCGCGAAACTCGAGAAACTGGCCGGGAATTTTGCTTTCACCGAAGGTCCGACGTGTGACCAGAACGGCGATGTTTTCTTCACCGACCAGCCGAACAATCGCATCCTGGTATGGAGCGTGGACGGAAAGCTTTCCACGTTTCTCCAACCCGCCGGCCGGGCGAACGGAATGTATTTCGATGCGCAAGGCAATTTGATTGCCTGTGCCGACGAGCACAACGAACTTTGGTCCATCGCGCCCGACAAAAAAGTGACCGTGCTCATCAAAGATTATCACGGCAAATATCTCAACGGCCCGAACGACGTCTGGGTCGCGCCCAATGGGGCAATGTATGTCACCGATCCGTTTTACCAGCGCAAATGGTGGGACCACGACGCGATGGCGCTGGACAGCGAGGAGGTTTTTTATCTTTCACCAGACAGAAAAAATCTTGTGCGGGTGACGGATGACTTGAAAAAGCCCAACGGCATCACCGGCACGCCGGACGGCAAAAAACTTTTTGTGTCGGACATTGGCGCGGGACAGACGTGGGGCTATGACATCCGGCCCGACGGTTCGCTTACGAACAAAACCTTATTCTGCAAGCTTGGCTCGGACGGCATGACGATTGACGAGGAAGGGAACCTTTACCTGACGGGTCGCGGCGTCACCATCTTTGACCGAAACGGCGGACAGATCGGCCACATTGACGTGAACCAAAAATGGACAGGCAACGTCAGTTTCGGCGGCAAAGATCACAAAACGCTGTTTATCACTGCGAGCGAATCGCTTTATTCCATTCAACTGCGTGTTAAAGGGGCAAATCCATCGAAGTGACTGGGGGTTAACCCGTTGTGAATTACTTGTGAATAACTTGTTTGACTCCTGCCATTTCAAGGCACGCGATATGCGGCTTTTGGCGGGTGTATGGGTGATGGTTTTTTTAATGCCCCTGAACCCCGGGATGAGGTTGAAATAACGCTTGATGGTCTGGCGGTGGAACTGCCATCGGGGCACCGTTCCCTTAATGCCATTCGCTGCCATCTCGAAACGCTTGCCTTGGAAAGACACCGGATTCTGTATTCCTTAAGCATTGATGGGCAGCCGTTGAACCTCGCCCTGCCATTGCTTAATCGAAGAATTTTTTGCCGCGTCGAGGCGGGGACAATCGCTTTGGAAGAGACGGCTCTCCTGCTGCTCAAGAAGGCGTTTCAACAAACCGACCTCGCCCGGGAATGCGTTGAAATCGCGCTCACGCTTGTCCTCATCAACAATGGCCGGGTGGCGCACGAAGTCTGGTGGAATCTGGCCTCGGTTCTCAAAGAGCCGGTGATCACCCTGAGCCTGTTGCCGGAAAGTACTTGCGAACCATTCGATAATCGCACGTCGCTCGCCCAACTTCGCGGGTGGCAGCTTGAACAAGTCGCCGCCATTATCAGGGACGTGAACGAAGCCTGCCATTCGGAAGACCCCATTCCGCTCTCCAACGCCCTGGAAAACCGCGTGTTGCCGTGGCTGCAAAGCCTGAGTGAACTCATCAGCCTCTGGCATGAAACGGCCCTGGCCGGTTCACGGCTCGGAATCAGCAGCGCGGTTTCTTGACCCGAGGTGTGACCGGCGGTTCAGGATTGAATGCCTTCTGGTTGTTCACCCGGTTTTTCTTCCCGGGAGAGTTTCAGGTTTTTGAAGAGAAAAAACCAGAAGATTGGCGCAAAAACAACATAGGCGCTCAGGGAGAAAAGTAAATAGCCGGCGATGATCAGCGGATTTGTACGCAACCTGTCCGCTGCGCCATTTCTTAAAACTTCGCCCTGAGAAAACACATTGAGGTAGGGCATCATGTTGTTGTAAGGGCCAACGGCGCTTCCACAATGTTTGCAAAACCACGCGGTGGGTGGTTGTTGAATCAAACAGTGGGGGCAAACCTCCGCCGCTTCCGGTTCGGATAGTTTCTGCTCAACCCCGGCATCCCACGGATCTGGTTTGATCGGCGCTTCGCGGACCCAGACGATCAACCGCCACAATCCGGCGAGAGCCAAAAAACCTGCGCCGAAACCGGCCACCAACAGATTTGGATCGCTGGCTGCAATCATAAACCCGCCTCAATTTCTCATGCTGCTTCTGGAAAGTCCAGCCGGGGCTGGCACGGCTTCCGTTCGTTCATTGTCTTTTAACCGTTTATTTCCATTTTTTATGTTGGAGAAAACAAATATGCTGAAGACCATGAAAGCGTCGTTATTGGTTGCAGTTGGGTTGGCAATTGTCTTCGAATACAACTTTGCTGCGGGTGCCGACCCGAAACCGGGCTCGGCGCAGCCCGACCCCTTCAAGATGAATACACTTCTGGGCCGGGGCGTGAACCTGGGCAATGCCCTCGATGCGCCGAGCGAAGGCGAGTGGGGCGTTGTTCTCGAGAACGAGCACTTCGATTTGATAAAACAGGCCGGGTTCAATTCCATTCGCCTGCCTGTGCGCTGGTCGGCCCATTCCATGACCAACCCGCCTTATACGATTGACCCGAAGTTTATGCAAAGGGTTGACTGGGCAATCAGCAATTCACTTTCGCGCAACCTGCCGGTGATATTGGACATTCACCACTTTAACGAGGCCTACGCCGACCCCAACAGCCAGAAAGAAAAGTTCCGCGCTCTTTGGAAACAGATTGCGGAGCATTACAAGAAGTATCCCGACATCCTGCTGTTCGAGCTTTTCAATGAGCCAAAGAGGAATCTGACGGACGAGATCTGGAATACCTATATCAAGGAGGCACTTCCAATCGTCCGTCAGTCCAATCCGAACCGGACCATCGTTATTGGCCCAGGAGATAACAACACGGTCGCGCACCTCAAAGCGCTCGAAATACCCAAGGACGACCGCAATATCATCGTCACCATCCACTACTATTTTCCGCTGGAGTTCACGCATCAGGGCGCCGACTGGCTTACCAAGCCCAAGGCGGATCCCCAGAGCTGGCTGGGCACGAAATGGACCGGCACCGACGCGGAGAAAAAAGCGGTGACGGACGAATTTGACACCGCGGCCGCCTGGGCGAAAGCGAACAATCGCCCGATGAACCTGGGAGAGTTCGGCTCCTACGAAAAGGCGGATATGGAATCGCGAGCCCGATGGACGAAATTCGTTGCCGACACAGCCCTCAAACGCGGGATGAGCTTCCACTACTGGGAATTCTGTGCGAACGAATTCGGCCTGTACGACCAGCAAACAAAATCTTTCCGCAAACCGTTATTGGATGCGGTTATTCCGCCGAAGCCGTAGCTCCCCTGGTTCATTTTTCGATTGCCAACCGGCTTGGGTTCGCCTGGTTGACGCCGCGCCCGAAACTCACTACGCGTTGACGCGAATGGTAAAACATAAACCTGTCGAGCAACGGGCAGGGGCGGGGTTGAGATGAATCACCGGTCTCGACCGTACCCAATGCGGCAAACCGGCAATAACAAGATGATTGATTATCGTTGCGGATTCAGCTTGGTCACGGGGGCGGAAACAACATCGGGCATTTTGGCGTTGTCGTTGATGACTTTTGACAGCAGGGCCAGAGCGTAACGCGCCTTCTGCTCCTCCGGGGTCAAGTTGCTCCCGTTGGCGAGGCGGTCCATGCGTTTTTCGACTTCGTTCAGCGCGGCGGCCCACTCGTCAATGTGTTCTCTCAACGCCTGGCCTTCCGGATCGTTTTTCATGGACCCGGCAATCACCTTGTCGAAATCGGGCAGGGTTTTTCGGATGGCGTCACGGTCGCCTGCGTTTTCCAACAGCGTCTTGATTTCGGCCTGGTGGTCGTCAATCAGCCGGTCAATCTGATCGCCCAAATCCTTGCCGAGCGAATTGCAATACGCCTCATACTCCGTTTCCAGCGACCGCTGCAGTTCCTTCCGATAAACGGGCAATTCCCCGATCAGATAATCGGGCACCTCGTGGATGATGTGGGGAATTTCCCACTCGACCTTCGCGGCGAGGATCGGGCCATCTCTCACGGCGTGCTGGGCCAGCATGCCGCTGGCAACCTCCGCGGCGGCCTTCGGCTGGAAGAAGTTGACCATGATGGTGCTGATGATGCCGATGTAAGCCCCGACAAATAAAATCAGGATAATGCAGATAATCTGCGTGCGTTTGAGGAGTTGCCGGGCCTTGGGCAGTTCCTGGGCAAGATAAGCGGCTACAACCGCTTCCCCGGTCAGGGTGGGTTCTTTGGGAACGGCGGCAGGAGATGGTTCTGTTTTCATTTCTGTTTCTCCCTTGTCTTCTTGGGTTCGTTCTTCTTGGGTTCAGCGGCCTTGGGCTTGGCAGGTTCTGGCGGGGCCAGGTCTTTGAATTCGTGGACGAACACGTCCATGAACATAAAGGCCACCTGCCAGGCATTGATGTCCTTGCTGGCATCAATCGGCTCGCTTTTTTGAATTTTCTCAAGATTGACCAGAATGCTTTGGATGGAGTTCAAATGAGGGTTGAACAGGTTCTCGCCACTCTGGGCAAGTTGGTCGCCGGCTTCGAGGGCCAGGTTGTTCAGCAAGGCGTCTATCTGCCGGTCATAAATGTCGGGATACATTTTGCGCAATTTGCCTTCCCGCTTTTGCAGGACGCCGCTGACGGTCTGGTCGAGAACTTTTCCCGCCTGGACCGTGAGCTCGTTGCCCATTTGATCCAGTTCGTTCAGGGCGACATCGGCAACTTCCGGGGCGCGCCCGTTGATTTCTTTCAGTTCCCTCTCGACCGCCGGTTGAAGGCGGTCCACCGCGCGCCCGGCGATTTTCTGGACGATGGGCAGGAGTTCCTGTTGCAGATTGGTGCTCAGGTTGCTGATAAACACCTCCTGCCTCGGGCAGGCGAGGGTGAGACTGTAAACCGACTCAATTATGGCGCTCACGCCGGTGATCACGATGGCGAGCAGGGCGACGATTGTGAGAAGGCGGAAGCGGTAGGTTTGGCGCCGGAGCTTTTCCAGTTCCTGGATGAGTTGTTTGGCTTCTTCTGTGCTCATAATTCAATTGTTTGGTGCAACAGTTGGAAAACGCCACAACCAACGACTAGTCCAACAAGATTAGTATCAAGCAGTAAACATGCCTACAAATGAAATTCACTAATGAATGTTGCTTGACAGCCATTTTCGCCGGAAAAACATGCGCCTTTCAACAGTTTGTCAAACCGGCCAATCCTCGTTGATGCCAAAATGATGGGCACACACGAATACTGTTGATGATGTGCTCCCAATCAGACGGGGGAGGGAGGCTGTTTTTCAGTGCGAACCGGCGGCAAGCCGCCGGCTTCCGCCAGGGTTGAATTGCGCGGGAGATACCCGGGCTGCCGCTGGTGCTTTGCCGCCAGTTTCGGACGATGATGATGCGAATGCCGCCGACGAGGCTGCGTGCGAAAAACCGCCCAGGCGAAAACCGCCAGCGCCACCAGGAAAAGGGCACCGAAATAAATAAGGACTTGAGAAACGGTGGATCCCGAAGGAATCAATGACTGGAGTGCATTCTCCGCATTTACCGTACCTGCCCCGGCCAATATGCCTGGAGTCATCATGGTTGAAAAATTTCCTTTCCTGCCGGAACGGCTTTTTCTTTATCGTTGTCAGTGGCCGTGCCGGTGTTCAAACGGTGCATTTGACAGCACAGAACGTGCCTTCCAATCCTTATTTTCCCCACTTTTTTGGTCAAACTTAAACCAGTGTGAACAGGCTTATGCATGTTTGGTTATTTGGATAAAATGCAGAAATCGTGGGCATCCCGCCTGCGATGAACGCGATGAACGCGGGTTGACGCTGACAAATTTCAGGCGCACACTACATCGCGTTAAAAATGAAACTGGCTCTCGATCCCAAAATTGAAAAGCGAATCCGGCTGGCGGTGAAACCGAGCAAGCCGTATGCCTTGGATGAACTGATGGAGGAAATCTGCGGGGACGACGCGATTCTCCGCGGCGAATGCAGTGAAATTGTGACTAACGAATACCGCGCCGTCTTTCCGCCATGCCGCGCGAAGAAATGCGTGCGTTATACCGCCGTTCTTACAAAGAGGGAACCGACGCCAACAAGGATTGGTTGCTCGGTGAAATAGTGGAGTGCGTCGAGGCGCAAGGAAATTGAGAAAGAAATCAAAAGCAAATGGCTGACGTGTTTTCCAAAAGGAAACGGTCACAAGTCATGGCCGCAATTCGTTCAACAGGAAACAAAGACACGGAACTTAAACTCGCCTCGATCTTTCGCGTTCATGGAATCAAGGGCTGGCGCAGACATCGACCTTTGCCAGGAAAGCCAGATTTCGTTTTTCCCAAACAACGCCTCGCTATTTTTGTGGACGGTTGCTTCTGGCACGGTTGTCCTAAGCACGGACACAAACCAGAGAACAATCAGAATTATTGGCTGGCCAAACTGCGGCGCAACAAAAGACGAGACAAGAAAGTGAATCGCCTTTTGCGAAATTGCGGCTGGAATATCTTGAGATTGTGGGAACACGAGCTTGTCCAAGCGATAAAAGTTGCAAAACAGATTAAGTCCAGCTTGCAGAAGCGCCAAAGACTGATTGAATTGGGTAAAAGATGAGTCTGACAGCAATAGAACTTTGTGCTGGTGGTGGTGGCCAAGCGCTCGGCTTGGAAATGGCCGGTTTTCATCATGCCGCCGTAGTGGAATACGAGCCACACTTTTGTACAACTCTTCGAAAAAACCGCCCCCATTGGAATGTTGTCCAGCAAGACATTCGTAATTTTCGCTGTGAAGATTATTCAGATATTGATTTGTTGGCTGGCGGCGTGCCATGTCCGCCATTCAGCATCGCGGGCAAGCAACTCGGAAGCGATGACGAGCGAGATATGTTTCCCGCTGCATTGGCAATTATTAAAGCCGTTCGCCCGCGTGCGGTTCTGCTCGAAAACGTTCCCGGTTTGGCTTCCGCCAAGTTTGAAGATTATCGGCGCAATCTATTAAACAAACTTTCCCAATATGGATACCAACCGGAATGGAAAGTTCTTCAAGCTGCTGATTATGGAGTTCCACAATTACGCCCACGTTTCATTTTGGTTGCCCTGCAACCGCGCGATGCAGAATTTTTTGAATGGCCTGAACCAAGCGGCCCATTTCGTTTAGTTGGTGAAACCCTTGTGGACTTGATGGGCGCAAATGGCTGGCCGGGTGCCGAAACTTGGGCACGTGGAGCAATATCAATCGCTCCAACGATTGTTGGCGGATCAAAAAAACATGGCGGGCCAGACCTCGGCCCGACTCGCGCAAAGAAACAATGGCGAGAGCTTGCTGTGGATGGAATGGGTATAGCCGACGAGGCTCCAGACGAAAACTTTCCAGAAAATGGATTGCCGCGTTTGACTGTTCGGATGGTTGCAAGAATTCAAAGTTTTCCTGACGAATGGGAATTCATTGGAAAAAAAACAATAGCTTATCGCCAAGTTGGGAACGCTTTTCCACCGCTCGCAGCCTGCGCTGTTGGCTTGGCAATTCGCCGTGCCCTCAATCGTCAACGCATTCAGTTAAACGGCTCGGGACATGCCATAGAAATGAGATTGCTCGAAAATCACAAACAAAGAAAAATCTATGCCAAAGCAAAAAGGCTCGAAACAACTAATTCTGGAATTCCTGCTCGCAAACATCGGGCGCGTCATTAAGAGCAAAGACCTTCAAAAGGCTTCTGGCTGGAAAGCAGAATGGGCGCGGCGGGTGCGCGAGCTTCGTGACGAAGAGGGTTATCAAATTCTCTCAAACAAAGACCGCGCCGATTTGAAACCCGGCCAATACTTGATTGAGACGGACAAACGGCTTCCTGCTTTTCAACGCAGCATTTCAAAGGAGACAAGAGCGTTTGTGCTCGAACGGAACGGATACACTTGCCAAATGTGCGGGTTGGCCGCCGGAGACCCAGACCCATTTCATCCGAGTCGGACAATTCGCCTGACAATGGGGCACATCAAGGATAAATCAAAAGGTGGAAGTGATGAGCCAAACAATCTTCGAGCAGTTTGCACGAACTGCAACGAAGGTTTGCAAAACTCCGCGCCGCAAAAGCCTGACCGCATTCAGTTACTTTCTCAAATTCGGCGCGCAACGATTGATGACCAAAAAGCTGTGCTCGAATGGTTGCATACGAAATTTGGCGCGAAACCGTAATTCCAAGCTAAGAACAAGGGTTTGGACACCCAAAACTCCGTATTTCATCAAAAAGCAACCTCCCCGTTTTGCGGGAAAGGTCGCTAGTAGTTTGCGGATTGTTTATTTGCTGCCAGTTGCCGACGTCAGCAGAGTGCCGTCGCTACGATAAATGCTTTCGCCCCTTGTTTTTGCCGTAGCTCACCGGCTTGGCTGTCGTTGCCTCTTTCGTCGGTTGGCCGCCGTCCATCATCCGTTTGAGTTCCTTGATCTGGTCGCGCAGCAGGGCAGCTTTTTCGAATTTAAGCTCGTTCGCGGCAGCAAGCATTTCTTCTTCAAGTTCATTGATCGTCCCGGTAAGGTCCGCGTCCATGCCGGCGTCTTTCAGCACGGAGTTGGCTTCCGCGCGTTTCGATTCGTAGGTGGCGAGGCTTTCCTCGACTGCCCGGCTCACGCTGCGCGGCGTGATGTTGTGCGCGCGGTTGTATTCGAGCTGGCGCTGGCGGCGGTATTCGGTGACGGCCAGAAATTTATTGATGCTGTTGGTCATCACGTCGGCGTAGAGAATGACTTCACCGTTAAGGTGGCGTGCGGCGCGACCGGCAGTCTGAATCAGGCTCGTCTCGCTGCGCAGAAAACCTTCCTTGTCGGCGTCAAGAATCGCCACGAGCGAAACTTCCGGCAGGTCGAGGCCCTCGCGGAGCAGGTTGATGCCGACCAGCACGTCGAATTCGCCCTTGCGCAGCGCGCGCAAAATCTCGACGCGTTCGATGGCGTCAATCTCGCTGTGGAGATAGCGCACGTTGACACCGATGTCGCGCAGATAATCGGTCAACTCCTCGGCGGTGCGCTTGGTGAGCGTGGTCACGAGCACGCGTTCCTTCGTGTCGGCGCGCTTGCGGCATTCCTCGATGAGGTCGTCAATCTGGCTTTTGAGCGGTTTGAGCGTGACCTTCGGGTCAACGAGTCCCGTCGGGCGCACGACGAGTTCCACCACGCCGGGAGGAGCGCCGGCCTCCGGTACGGCACGTTTTGAACAATCATCTGGCCGGGCCGTGCTGGAAGCCGGCGCTCCGGCACTCTGCCTCGCCCACCCGATTTCCCGCGCGGCGGGGGTCGCGCTGGCGTAAATCGTTTGGTTTTGCATGGACTGGAACTCCAGAAAATTCAGCGGGCGATTGTCCAGCGCGCTCGGCAACCGGAAGCCGAAATCCACGAGGACCGTCTTGCGCGAACGGTCGCCCTCATACATGCCGCCGACTTGCGGCACGGTGGCGTGCGATTCATCAATCACCAGCAGATAATCCTGCGGGAAGAAATCAAACAGCGTGCAGGGCTGCGAACCGGGCGCGCGCCCGCCGATGTGGCGCGAGTAATTTTCGATGCCGGAGCAAACGCCCATTTCCTCCATCATTTCCAGATCATATTCCGTCCGCTGTTTGATGCGCTGGGCTTCGAGCAGTTTGCCGTGTTTCTCGAACCAGACAATGCGTTCACCAAGCTCCTCGCGGATGGCGAGGATGGCGCGCTTCATCTTGTCGCCGGTGGTGACGAATTGTTTCGCCGGAAAAATGGTGACGGCGTCGAGCGTTTCAATTTTGTTTCCCGTGAGCGGCTCGAAGCGGGTCAGGCGTTCAATTTCCTCGCCGAAAAACTCGACCCGCAGCCCGTCTTCGCGACCGGCGGGACGAACTTCGACCGTGTCGCCGCGCACGCGGAACTGGCCGCGGGTGAACTCGATGTCATTCCGGTCATAGAGCAAGTCCACGAGGCGCGCGAGGAACTGTTCGCGTGACAATTCCATCCCGACGCGGACCGGAATGACCATCGCCTCGTAATCCTCCTTGCTGCCGATGCCATAAATGCACGACACGCTGGCGACGACAATCACGTCACGGCGCGAGAACAGCGAACTCATCGCGGAAAGCCGCAGCCGCTCGATCTCCTCGTTCCGGCTCGAATCTTTTTCGATAAACGTGTCCGTGCGCGGGATGTAGGCTTCGGGCTGGTAATAATCGAAGTAGCTGACGAAGTATTCGACGGCGTTGTGCGGGAAAAATCCCTTGAACTCGGCGTAAAGCTGGGCAGCGAGCGTTTTGTTGTGCGAAATGACGAGCGTGGGCTTGTCCACGTTCCTGATGACGTTGGCGATCGTGAACGTTTTGCCCGAGCCGGTGACGCCAAGCAACACCTGATGTTTCACGCCAGAAAACAAGCCGTCGGTCAGCTTCACAATCGCCTGCGGCTGGTCACCGGCGGGTTGATAGGGCGCGACGAGTTCAAACATGCCACGCGAAAGTAGGAGCGGAGTTGCCGGGTGTCAACGCAGGCTTCGGAGTTGAACCGGCCGTTGTTTGCGCAAGCTGCGCAGTCAGCCCAGCCACAAGGTCCTGTTGGCAACAGCAAAGCCGGTTTCCGGCAGGCTTTCACCCATCCGGCCCGGCCGTGCTCCGGTTGGGAGTTAATGCCGGTTCTCAATTGCTGGCTTGCACGCGGAAGAAACCCATCGGCTCGCCATTGATTGGTATGGGCAGCAACACCGGCCCGTTGGTGCCCGGGACGGCATCGCCATACGGCAGCCAATTCACCAGGTTGGTGGAGGAATAAATCTGGTAGGTTACCCCGGAGATGCCAAACCAGTTCATTGTCAGGTTGGTGGCTTGCAGCCCGACGGACACGACGGGTGCGATGGTGATAACCGCCACATAGTTCTGGTTCGAGACGGATGTGGTCAAGTTGGTGTAAACCCGCGAGCCGGGCGCGAACACGAAGCCGTCGCCCGACGGCACGACTGTGCCGCTCCAGCCGGGCAGGATGCCCAGCGCATAGTTGCCGTTGGTATCGGTGGTGGTGGCGGACAATCCGCCGTCCGGCTGGATCAGAACGCCGGGCACCGGTTGTCCGTTGGTGCCGGTAATCGCGCCTTGGATGACCGGCAGCAAAATGGTGAACGCACCCGTGTAAACCTGCGACATGGGCTGGCCGTACAGGTTGTTGATGTTGGTTCCAACCGTGAACGTGTAATTACCCACGGCCGTCTGCAGCGGGAAACTGACCTGGTAGCTGGAGGAACTCAGCATGGAAATGCTGAACGTGCCCGGATCCAGCGGCCCGTTGGGAGTCGTGAGCGACACGTCGGCTCCGGAGAATGAAGCCGGATCCGGCGCCTCGTTGAAGACCAGGTTCACCGAACTCACGCCGCTGCTGACAATGCCAGCAGGTGTGTACGAGAGAACCTGCAAGGGCGGATTTGTGGAATAGAAAATCGAGCCGTTGGCGCCCTGGAAATCACCCTCGCCGCCAAAGACGGAAACCAGACCGGCGAAGACATTCACATGCGAATAAAGGGCAATGCGTCCACCGGCACCGCCGCCACCGCCATATAATTCACCCTCGCCGCCATCCGCGGTGATTTGACCGTTCCCGACCAGCGTGCCAGCAGTCACCCAGATGCTGCCGCCGGAACCGCCGCCGGAATTGTCCTGAATGCCCCAATCCCCATTGGCGCTGATCTGGCCATCCACGGTGAGAACGCCGCCCACGTTTAACCGGATTGCGCCGCCGCCTTCCGAACCGCCGTAAAGTGGTCCGGATCCAAATCCGCCTCCGCTGCCCTGGTCCACGGGTTGTTGGGCCGAACCGTAGTTGGTGCCGCCGGGTGCAGCGGTTGCGGACGCCCCGCCCAGACCGCCATAGCCCGCACCGCTGCCGGATCCGCCGGCGGATTGCCCGGCGCCCGGCCCGCTGGCTTGAGCAAAGCCTTTTGCGTCCACGGCAATGACCCCGCCGGTCGCGATGTCCACGTTCTGCAGGACCATCAGGTCCAGGTTCGACTGGCCGGACGAGGTGATAAACAGGCCGCCGGCTGTGACGTTCAGATTGCTCAACACTGGGAAGGATGATTGCGGACAAACCACTGCACCATCACCGACCGTAAGGTTAAAAGGTGAAGCCGGCGGGCCATAAGCGCTGGACAACGGTGTGTTCGTGCCCGAAAGGCCGCCATTGTCCACCAGCAATTGACCCACGGACTGGTTGTTGGCCTTGGTGTAAATCGTTCCGGCGCCACCGTTCGCGTAACCGCTGCCGCCACAAGCCGAGACAGGTCCGGTAAAGGCACTGGTCGTGTATCCCAAGGCAATGCGTCCGCCGCCACCTCCCCCGCCGAGCCCGTTGCCGGAGCCGCCGTTTGCGGAAATGGTTCCTGATCCGGCAAGGGTGCCGGCGGTAATCCAAAGGCTGCCGCCCGATCCGCCGCCGCTGTTGATGTCTCCATTTTTACCGTTTGCCGACACGCTACCACTGACGGCCAGTATGCCGGTGACGGCGAGCCGGAGCGCTCCGCCGCCTGCCCCGCCACGCGGAGCAATGCTGCTGCCACTGCCATTGCCGCCACTGCTGCCCGCGATGCCCGGTGATTGAATCGAGTCGTAAGCGCCGCCATATCCGGAAGGGTTGGCCGCTCCAAAACCGCCGTGACCGCCTCCACCCTCAATGCTGCCGGAAGAGGTGGCACCCGCGCCGATTCCAGATGAGGCTCCACTCCCGGTGCCGTCAACCGAAATGGCACCGCCGGAATTTATGGTGGCGTTGCCGGTCACGCTGACAGTTTGAGCCGAAGTGGAGGCAACGGTCGTCAGCACGCTGTTGGTACTGATTTGAAGGTTTCGCACACTCCAACCGCCGGGCGGGCCTTGTCCGATGGCCCCGCCCGTTACTGACAAGTCGATGGAACTGGCGTTGAACGTGGTGTTGGTTCCCGTATTCCCGCCGTTGTTCAGGATCAACTGGCCATAGCT
Source organism: uncultured Verrucomicrobiae bacterium (assembly GCA_963744965.1). GTDB lineage: Bacteria > Verrucomicrobiota > Verrucomicrobiia > Limisphaerales > UBA11358 > UBA11358. The sequence continues at coordinate 12,711 of CAVUVT010000002.1, read as the reverse complement.
CTGCGAGTTTGTCTTGAGATAGACTGTTCCAGCCCCACCCCAGTTGGCCCCGCCGCCGCCGTAAGCGGAAACCGGACCTGTGAATGAATTGTTGTTGTAGGTAATGGCAATGCGTCCGCCGCCGCCACCGCCGCCGTTGGCATCCGCTCCATTACCACCGTTGGCCGTGATGGAGCCGGCACCGGACAGGGTGCCCACGGTCAGCCAGATGTTGCCGCCGGAGCCGCCGCCGCCACCCGAACCGGAACCGTTGCCGCCGTTGGCCGAGATGCGTCCGTCCGCCTCCAAAATGCCGCTCACATTCAGTCGAATCGAACCACCGCCCGCTCCACCGACAGAAATTGAGGAATAATTTCCGCCACCGCTGCCAGGGCTGGAGGGCGATGTCGTGGAATCATAGGTGTTTCCCCCCGCAGCATAATTACCGGTGCTGTTTGCGCCGCAGCCTCCGTGACCTGCCCCGCCACATGGGTAGGTGGAATTGTTGTAATAGTATTGTCCCGCGCCGGGTCCCTGGCCCGCTGCGTAACCAAAAGCATCGGCGATAATGCCACCCCCCGCTTGAATGGTCGCACTCGACAAGTTCACAGTGTAATTGGAGTTGGTCATCAGCAGCCAGGCGTTTGAACTCACAAGCAGGTTGCCAAAGGTCAGCGGGCCGGATATCAACCCAATTGCTCCGTTGTGTAGAATCAAATCCGTGGAACTCACGGATTGAAGCGGCGTGTCGGTTCCGGCATTTCCGCCGTTGTCCAGAATGAGCTGGCCGTTTTGTCCGTAGGATTGGATGAGCACGGTTCCCGCCCCGCCCCAATTGGCGCCGCTGCCGCCATACGCCGAAGCATTTCCCGCAAACAAATTATTGTTACAGGAAATGTAAATGATCCCGCCGCCTCCTCCTCCGCCAACGGAATCCGCCCCGCTGCCGCCATTCGCCGTGATGGAGCCGGCGCCGGACAGAGTGCCCACGGCCAGCCAGAGGCTCCCCCCGGAGCCGCCGCCGCCGCCGGTTCCCGAACCGTTGCCGCCGTTGGCGGAAACGGTTCCGTCCATTTGCAATGTGCCGGTCACCGTGAACCGAATCGTGCCACCGCCGGAACCCCCGGCGGAATACGGGGAATAATTTCCGCCGCCGCTGCCCGGACTGGTGGGGGACGTCATGGAATCATAAGTGTTTCCACCGACGGCGTAATTACCGGTGCTGTTTGCACCATAGCCTCCGTGACCTGCACCGCCACATGGGTAGGTGGAATTGTTGTAATAGTATTGTCCCGCGCCGGGTCCCTGACCCCCTGGATAGCCCAAGGCGTCCGTGAAAATGCCGCCGCCTGCCTGAATGGTGGCGTTTCCCGAAAATGAGAAATTCACGGTGTAGGCAGGGGCGCTGGCGGAGTAGCGGTAGGCGGTGAGCCAGGCGTTGGAACTCATGAGCAAATTGGCAAAGCTCGCCGAGCTGGATGCCGACCCAATCGCTCCGTTGCGTAAAATCAAATCTGCGGAACTTGCGGATTGCACAGGGGTGTTGGTTCCGACGTTTCCGCCGTTGTCCAGAATGAGCTGGCCATTCTGTCCGGTGGGCTGGAGGAAGACGGTTCCCGCTCCGCCCCAACTGGCCCCGCCGCTGCCATAAGCGGAAATCGTTCCGCCGAACAGGTTCGCTGCGGGATAGATGGCAATGCGACCTCCCCCGCCGCCGCCGCCGATCGTGCCGGCCCCATTTCCGCCGTTTGCCGTGATGGAACCGGAGCCAATTAATACTCCTGTCGTCAACCAGAGGCTGCCGCCGGCGCCGCCGCCGCCGCCCGAACCGGAACCGCTGCCGCCGTTGGCCGAGATGCGGCCGTCCACCTGCAAAGTGCCGCTGACATTGAGTTGGATCGCACCACCGCCCGCTCCGCCGGAGGAATACGGCATCAATTGTCCGCCCCCGCTGCCATACGTGGTGGGAGATGTTTGAGAACCATAGGTTGTGCCGCCGCCAGCGTTCGCCGAAGCACCGTTGGCACCCCTGCCACCATACCCGCCGCCACCGCAAGGACGGTAGCTGCCATCATTGTAAGAAAGACCATAGCCGATGCCCGCTCCCGCGGAATAGCCTGCATTGTCGGCGAGCAAACTGCCGCCTTCTTGGATCGTGACGTTGCCGCTGGCGGTCAGGTTGATGGGTGATAACGCGGAGGAGGCCAGGAGCAGGCCGTTGGAAGCAATCGTCAGATTTCCAATGGTCCACGCACCGCTTGGAATCACGGCCGCATTCCCACGAATCAGCACATCAATGCTGCTGCTAGAAATGGCAACCAAAGAGTTCGTTCCGGCGTGCCCGGCGTTGTCAAACACCAGCAGCCCATTCTGTCCGGTCAGTTCGGTGTAAACAGTGCCCGCGCCACCGGTCATCGCCCCGGCTCCGCCATTGGCGGCCAGCGAACCCGCAAAGCTGTTCACATCAGACTGGAGGGCAATGCGTCCGCCGCCGCCGCCGCCGCCGTGGGTTGGTTCACCCGCGCCGCCTTGCGCGCTGATGGCACCTGAGCCGGACACCAGTTGCGCCGTGATCCAGATGCTGCCGCCCGACCCGCCGCCGGAGCGGCTGTTGGTGCCATTGACGCCGTCGGCCGAGATGGTGCCGTTGATGATGAAAATTCCGCCGGCGGTGATTTGAATCGCCCCGCCCCCGGCACCCCCAAGGCCGGAATAGCTGGTGCCGCCTCCACTGCCCAAGTCGGTGGGTTGGGTAAAGGAACCATAAACGGTGCCACCCACTGCATTGCTGGAACTCATCCCGCCAATGCCGCCGTAACCGGCGCCACTGCCGTCCGCCGGACTTCCGGCGGCGTAGCCCGCGCCGGGACCTGCATCGCCGCCGTAGCCTTTTCCATTCGCATTGATGGCCCCTCCCGCAGCCACTTCCACGTTACCCGTCACCGACAGATTAAATCCGGCGGGCAGTACACCCAGCAGCACGCCATAACTCACCAGGACATTGGCGCCGTCAGGAATGGTGGAGTTTGTCGTCCGTTGTAACTGGGTCAGAATGCCATCCGGGCTGGTCAGCAGATAATCCACTCCGTTGGTATAAACGATTGTGCTTCCGGAATCCGTGACCAGGACAGAAGCGGTTATGACGTTGGAATTGAGCAACGTCACCGGGTTGGTGCCGTTCAACGTCTGGGATTCGTCCACCACAAAGAGAAGGTTTGAAATGATGCCATCGGGTGAAAACGAGTGGGTAAGCACGCCTCCCGCGGCCACGATCAGGCTGGAAAATGCGTGGGGGCCGTCCACCGTCACCGTGCAGTTGGTGACGATGATGTCCGCCCCTTCATAATTTGTGTTGTTTGCATTGATTGTCGTGTCATTGGTGAAGGTCGTCGCGAATGCCGGGAGGCAGACCAAGGTTAAGACGACAACCCCCGCAACCAGGGCGCGGCAGGCCGGCGGAACGAACCGGGGGGAAACACGGAGAGTTTTCATGAGTGATGGGGCCTTTCCGGGGGGAAACAATAAAAAAAACTGATACGAATGTCAAGACTCTTTGGGGAGAATGGGACGCGACCAGGTAGCGCGGGCTTTTTCGTTGAAACCGCCGGGAATTTTCGTAGGTTCCATCGTCAACAAAGCATGAAAACCATTTTTGCGCTGGCCGTTGTTCTTTTACTTTCAATTTCAATGCGGTCGCGCGCCGAAATTCAGGCGCCCGTTCCACTCTGGCCGGACGGCGCGCCCGGCGCGCTGGGCGGCACGACCAACGACGTTCCCACGGTCACGCCCTATCTGCCCGACCCCACCAACGCGACGGGCGCGGCGATGGTGATTTGTCCGGGCGGCGGTTACAGCCATCTCGCGCCGCATGAGGGAAATGATTACGCGTTGTGGCTGAACCAGCACGGCGTGACCTGCTTCGTCTTGAAATACCGGCTCGGCGCGCACGGATACCGGCATCCGGCGATGTGGCAGGACGCGGCGCGCGCGGTGCGCGTGATACGGGCGCGGGCGGTGGACTGGAAGATTGACCCGCATCGCGTCGGGATCATGGGCTCATCGGCGGGCGGACATCTGGCGTCCACCTTGCTGACGCATTTTGATGCCGGCGACACAAATGCCGCCGACCCGGTTGAGCGGCAAAGTTCGCGGCCGGACCTTGGCATACTCTGTTATCCGGTCATCACGCTGGGCCAATACACGCATCCTGGTTCAAAGAAAAACCTGCTCGGAACCAATCCGCCGCCGGAACTGGTGAGATTGCTTTCCAACGAACTGCAGGTGACGACCAACACCCCGCCGTGTTTTATCTGGACGACGTTCGAGGACAAAACCGTGCCGATGGAAAACAGCCTGATGTTCGCCGAAGCCTTGCGGGAAAATCATGTTCCGTTTGATTTCCACGTCTATCAAAAGGGCGGTCACGGCATGGGACTGGCCGACAAACCACCGTTCGCGCATCCGCACCCGTGGGCGAACGACAGCCTGTTCTGGCTGAAGCAGCAGGGATTTGTGCAGTGATTTGACAGATAAAACCGGCCGCCGCCGGTGTCTCAGTTCAAGAATTGGACAATATGCCTTGGAGCAGGGCAGGGCGGATCGAGTGGCCAGATTTGATGACTCTCCGCCCAATTTTCCCCCACTCTTGGCATCGGCTATGCTGGCACCATTTAAGAGATTATGAATATTGTGAATCCGTCGAATCCTTTCCAAATTCCGTCTTGTTTGCAGAGGGCGGACAGCCAACAACGCCGTCGGGAGCGGTTTAAAAAGGGGTTTATTGCTGCTGTGGTTGCCGTCGTGATCCTGCTGATTGGGCTGTTGATTGAAGGCTGCATGAGCGAACAAACCACGACCCCGCCCCCGGCCAAAAAAGTCACCCAATCAACGGATGTGCCAGCGTCCTGGACAAACCCGGCTTCGACGGTGGAGCAGAAGCCAAAACCGGTTCCGCAACCGAATCTTATCGCAACCAGCCGGACCGCACCGCCCGTGTCAAAGGAGAATGCAGTAACCGCCAGCCAGCCCGAGACTCTTTACGTGATCAAATCCGGCGACACCTTGATCCGTATCGCCAAAGCCCACGGAACAACGGTAAAAGCCCTTAAAGCGGCCAATGGTTTGGAGAGCGACCGCATTGTTGTCGGCGCCAAACTGAAAATACCCATAGCTTGAGCGGCCGTTGATTAACCTCGCCTGAATCCTTTCATCCAGCCGGGGTGGACTTAATCTCGTCTTGGTTTAATTTCCTGCTTGCTTTATCCGCCGTTAAGTTTATTTTCCACCTTGCCTGAACGCCGCGGATGCGGATGTTCATTGAGGCTGAGAAAAAACAGTTAACATACAACCTAACCATTAACCTCCGTTGCCGTTCGCAGCGTCGGTAGTTAGGCAATGGAGTCTTCGAAGTCCGTTTCAGCGGACGGCCAAGTCTCCCGCAGTTCAACCCGGAACAGTTATGCTCACGATGGAAGAAGCCATGAAGCAAAGCGCGACGCGTTTTGCCGCCGGCGAAATTGTCAAAGGCACAATCATCGAAGTCCGACCAAAGGAAGTTTTGGTGGACATCGGTTACAAAAGTGAAGGGGTCATCCCCACCAATGAATTTATCGACCCCAACGCCCTCAAGGTCGGCGGCGAAATTGACGTCCTCATTGAAAAACTCGAAAACAAGGATGGCACGGTCGAACTCTCGCACGAAAAGGCCGAGTTCAAGAAAAACTGGGAGCGCATTCTCACCATTTGCAACGAGGGCGGCACGATCCAGGGCAAGGTCAAGTCCATCGTCAAAGGCGGCCTGGTCGTCAACATCGGCGTCGAGGCGTTTTTGCCCGCGTCGCAAATTGATGTTATCACGCCGAGAAATCTCGCGCAATTCGTCAACAACATCTACGAATTCAAGGTCGTCAAAATCAATCAGGAGCGGCAGAACATCGTGCTCTCGCGCCGCGAATTGATCGAGCAGGAGCGCAACGAAAAACGCGCCCGGCTGCTCGCCGAAATGGTGCCGGGCGACATCCGCAAAGGCACGGTCAAGAACATCACCGATTTCGGCGCGTTCATCGAGTTGAACGGCATTGACGGCCTGCTCCACATCACCGACATGAGCTGGGGCCGGATCGCGCATCCATCGGAAATCCTCAAGGTCGGCCAGGAAATAGACGTGGTTGTGCTCGACGTGAACAAGGAAAAGGAACGCGTCAGCCTCGGCCTTAAGCAAAAAATGGCCAACCCGTGGGACAGCATCGAAACCAAATATCCCGTCGGCGCGAAGGTCAAGGGCAAGGTCGTCAGCCTCGTGCCTTACGGCGCCTTTGTGCAACTGGAGATGGGGGTCGAGGGCCTCGTTCACGTCACCGAGTTGTCGTGGACCAAGCGCGTGGCCAAGCCAAGTGATGTGCTCAAACAGGACCAGGAAATTGAGGCCATTGTGCTCGGCATCAACCGGGAAGAGCAGAAAATTTCCCTCGGCATCCGCCAGCTCGAATCCAATCCGTGGGACAACGCCGAAGCAAAATACGCGGCCGGCGCCCGGGTCAAAGGCAAGGTGCGCAACCTCACCAGCTACGGCGCGTTTGTGGAATTGGAAGAGGGCATTGACGGCATGATTCACGTGTCCGACGTGTCGTGGACGCGCAAGATCAATCACCCGTCCGAAGTCCTCAAGAAGGGCGACGAAGTCGAGGCCGTCGTGCTCGAAGTGGACCGCCCGAACCAGCGCATCGCGCTGGGCATCAAACAACTCTCGGAAGACCCGTGGGCGAACATTGACCAGCTTTACAAGGTCGGCGACGTCGTCACCGGCAAGGTCACCAAGCTCGCGAGCTTCGGCGCCTTCATCGGTTTGCAACACGACATTGACGGACTTGTGCATATCTCGCAGATCAGCGAGGAGCGCGTGGACAAAATCAAAAACGTGCTCAAGGCCGGCCAGGAGGTGACCGCCCGCGTCATCAAGATTGACAAGGGCGAACGCCGCATCGGCCTGTCCATCAAGGCCGCCAGCTACACCGACGAACAACTCAAGGAAGAGCAGAAAATATTCGATGCGCTCAAACCCGGCGAAGACCTCGTGGCGTTGCAACACGCCTTCGACGCCGCCGACGAGGCGAAACAGGACGACAAGCCGGAGTAAATCACTCCGGCAACCGAATTCACGCACCGGCGGGCCACAACGGCCCGCCGGTTTTGTTGGTAGGGCGCGTCACTCCGTGCGCGCCGCTGTTTAATAATATGTTTGTCCGAACGGCGGGCAGCCGCCGTCGCGCTGTGGCGGCGTTTTGGCGCGCCGCGAAGGCGGAAGGACTGCCCGCCCTGCCTTTCATTGCACCAGTGACCGGTGCTGATAATGCAGGATTTTGAACTCCGGTGTGTCGCGAATTTCTTCCGCCAGCACGAACCGGCCTTCAAACGGCGGGAAAAACGCGTCGCCTTCCACCTCGCGTTTGACCAGTGTGAGGTAAAGATCGGAACAGCGCGGCAACATCTGCGCGTAAATATCCGCGCCGCCGCAGATGAAAATTTCGTTGGGGAATTCCGACGGATCCAGCCGCTCCAGCGAGTTGAAAATCAGCAGGTCCGTTTTTTGGTCCTTCTCCAGTTTGCTGAAATGAAACTGGTAGGCGCGCTTGAGATAACGCCCGCCCCGCCACTCGTGATATTGCCCGAAAATTTCCGGATGACTTTTGATGAGCCGCTGCGGATGCCGCGTCAGGATCAGATTCTTCCGGTTGGGCAGCGGCTGGCCCAGGCTTTCAAATGTCTTGCGTCCCATGACGATGACATTGCCCATCGTCATTTTTTTGAACCACTTGAAATCCTCCGGCAGATGCCACGGGATTTTGCCGCCCGCGCCAATCACGCGGTTCAGCGACATCGCCGCAATGGCCTTGAAGTGTTTCATGTTGCGGTCCGCAGATTACACAGATGACACAGATAAATAAAATCAATCTGCGGAATCCGCGAAATCTGCGGATTCCTCTTCACACCGCAATCGGCGCCTTGATGGCCGGATGCGGGTCATAACCGACCAGTTCAAAATCCTCGAACTTGAAGGCGTCAATGTTTTTCACCGCCGGATTCAATTTCATCTGCGGCAGCGGACGCGGTTCGCGCGACAGTTGCAGTTTCGCCTGCTCGACGTGGTTGCTGTAGAGATGCAGGTCGCCGAACGTGTGGACGAAATCGCCGGGCTTCAGATCGCAGACCTGCGCCACCATCAGCGTCAGCAGCGCGTAGCTGGCGATGTTGAACGGCACGCCGAGAAAAATATCCGCGCTGCGCTGGTAAAGCTGGCAGCTCAACTCGCCATCGCTCACGTAAAACTGGAACAGCGCATGACACGGCGGCAAAGCCATCTGGTCAATTTCACCCGGATTCCACGCGGTGACGATGTGCCGCCGGCTGTCGGGATTTTTTTTGATCTGCTCGATGACCTGGTCAATTTGATTGAGAGAGCGGCCATCCGACGTGCGCCAATCGCACCATTGCACGCCATAAACACGGCCCAGATTGCCGTCCTTGTCCGCCCATTCGTCCCAGATGGTCACGCCATGCTCATTGAGCCATTTCACATTTGTGTCGCCACGCAGAAACCAGAGCAATTCATAAATGATGGATTTGGTATGGGCTTTCTTGGTCGTGAGCAGCGGGAAATTGTTGCGCAAATCGAACCGCGCCTGCGCGCCGAACACGGAATACGTGCCGGTGCCGGTGCGGTCGGCCTTGAATTTTCCGTGCTCCAGGACGTGCCGCAGCAAATCGAGGTACTGAATCATCGCGGGGAAAATTTAACCACGAAAGACACGAAAGACACGAAAAGAAATTTAGCCGAACGACTTTTTAGCCACAGATGAAACACGGATTGAACACGGAAAACTTAACTTAACCTGGCGCACTCAGACTACGCATTTTTGCAACCGTTCTCGTTTGACGCCGGCGACTTTATTTTGCCTTCCAGTTTCTGTCCAGCGTTCTTTGCCCCGCAATTCTTAGCGCCGCAGACGCGGCATCTTTGTAGCCCGTCATCCACAAATAAAACCAAGCTGCGTCAGGAGCGGCATATTCCGATGTTGCTCCTACGGCGCTCGCTTCGCCAACTCCGCGTCCTAAATCTGTGTTTCATCTGTGTTCATCTGTGGCTAAAAACAATCCAATTGAAATCGGCTCGCCACGCCAAGCTTTTCTTGTGAAACTGTGCGCGTCATGCGAATCCTCGCCCTTGACCACGGAACCAAGCGCATCGGCGTGGCGGTGAGCGATGAAACCCGGACCATCGCGCAGCCGCTGGAATACATTCCCGCCGAGCCGTTCGTGGATTTTCTGGCGCGGCTCCGGCAATTGATCCGCGAAAAGGAAGTCGAACTGATCCTTATCGGCCTGCCGCGCAACATGGACGGCAGCTACGGCCCGGCGGCGGAAAAAGTGCAAACGTTTGTCGCCGCGCTGAAGGATGCCGTGGCCGTCCCGGTCAAAACCCTGGACGAACGGCTGACGTCGGCGCAGGCGAACCGGGTGTTGATCCAGGGCGGCGTGCGCCGGGCCAAACGCAAAGCGAAGGTGGACAAAATGGCGGCGGCGATTTTGTTGCAAAGCTACCTGGATGGAATTCAAGCCACAGATGAACACAGATGAACACAGATAGACACAGATTCTTTCTTTTTATCCGTGTTTCATCTGTGCCAATCTGTGGCTGAAAATGTCGGCTTTAAAAAAGTTCAAACTGACCATCGCCTACGACGGCACCGGGTACGAAGGCTGGCAGGTGCAGAAAACCGGGACTGGCGTGCAGGAAATTGTCGAAACGGCGCTGGCAAAGTTGTTCCCGAGCAAGCCGCGCCTCCATAGCGCCAGCCGCACGGATACCGGGGTTCATGCGCTCGGCATGGTCGCGCATTTTGAAATTCCCGGCGCCGAATCCAGAATGTCCGCGCGCCGGCTGGCGCTGGCGATCAACGCGTGGCTGCCGGAAGACATTCGCGTGCTTTCCGCTGTCCGCACATCGAAGGAATTTCACGCGCGCTTCGACGCGGCAGGCAAACAATATCGCTATTTCGTCTGGAACCACACGGCCATGAATCCGCTGCTTCGCCGCAGTGCGTGGCACGTGACGCGCCCGCTCAATTTGAAGGCCATGCGCGCCGCCGCGCCGTTGTTTGTGGGCCGGCGTGATTTTAAATCGTTTGCCGCCAGCCGGAATTACGAGATGAAATCCACCGTGCGCCGCTCACCCGCTGTGACATCAAAAAGTCCGGCCCGAAATTGACATTTATCATCGAAGGCGACGGGTTCCTTTACAAGATGTGTCGCGGCATCGTGGGGACGCTGGTGCAGATCGGCCTGGGCAAATTTCCGGCGGATGAAATCCGGCGGATGCTGGCCAAGAAAGACCGGCGCGTGGCCGGCATGACCGCACCGGCGCATGGATTGGTGTTGTGGAAGGTTTTTTATTCAACGCAAAGACGCAAAGACGCCAAGGCGCAAAGAAAATGAGAACGGAATTTACGAATGCTGTATGTAGCACCCGCGTCTCGCGGGTTCAATTCGGCGTCCCGCCGAATTGCCACGGCACACACGCGATCAGGTTTGCCCGGGTAAACAGCGGCAATCTGTACTGGCAAACAGTTTCGGGCGTGACGCCCTAAACAACCCGCGGGACGCGGGTGCTACACAATAATTACCCGATGTCTTCGTGTCATTGCGCTTTTGTTGTTAAATTGAAATGAACATCGTCCTGGTTGAACCGGAAATCCCGCCGAACACGGGCAATGTGGCTCGCCTTTGCGCGGCCACGAAGACGACGCTGCATCTGATTGAGCCGTTCGGTTTCAAACTCGATGACGCGCAACTCAAGCGCGCGGGCATGGATTACTGGCAGCACGTCGAATGGCATCGCTGGCCAAACTGGCAGGCGATTGAAGAAAAACTTTCCGCGCCCGCGCGGCTCTGGTTTGTTGAATCCGGCGGGCCGAAACTTTACACCAAGGCGAAATATTCAGCGGATCATCATCTGGTTTTCGGACGCGAGACCGCCGGTTTGCCGAAGCAATTGCTGGAACAAAACCGCTATTGTCGGCTGCGGATTCCGATGTTCAACGAAAAATCCCGTTCGCTGAACCTGTCGAATTGCGTGGCGCTGGTTTTGTTTGAGGCCCTGAGACAACAAAGATTCAAGGGCGAGATTCGTTAATCCGTCAACTCACTTTGCTTTCCAACCTTTTGACCTCTTCTTTAATCAGTTCCGTCGTCCGATGTTTGGCCAGATAAACCTGGTCCACGGAAATGCCGAACGTGGCCGCCACTTTTTCCGGTGCCCATTCCTTGTTCACATACAAGTCGAAGATTTGATACTTTTGCGGGTCGAGCCGGCGTTTTACTTTTCCATGGCGGCATCGAGCAGGTTCTTTTCCCATTCCGCGTCCCACAGGGCGTCCAAATCCCGGCTGGCCGGATCAACCACTTTGTCCACCGTACGGGTACCGGTCGCCGTGTCTTCGGAAGCAGGATGGCCGGCGGCGAAAGGCCCGCGTTTGCGGAGCTGGTCGGTGATGCGCCAGCGGCTCATGTTCAGGAGCCAGGTTTTGAAGGAGCCAATCGCCGGGTCATATTTGAACGTGGGCATGTGCTTGGCCACCGAGGATCATGGTTTCCTGCACCACGTCCTGCGCTTCAGCCGCAGTCAAGCCGCCCTTGAGGGCCACGCCATAGATGAGTTTCCAGTACGTGTCGAAAAAATCCTGCCAACTCGACTGATCCTGCCAGTCTTTGAGGCGTTGAATCAGAGTTGCGCGCGTCGGAATCAATTCATCCATCGGCTCGGCCATTCAACCAGTAATGTGGTCTTAAATCGTGGTTGGCAATAAAATACACCATCATCCCGAAAATGGTTGAAGAAAAAAGGTGTTATATGCTTGTCTCGACATTATTTGTCAGTCAGATGCGTGATGGGATTGAAACGCTTGAATTTGTTTCCTAAAGCCGGGCCTGGTTTTTTGACGACCGCAATTATTTGGGGTTTACTGGCTTGCGTCGAGATGGCTGGTGCGCAGCCGGTGACAGGCAGCGCAGCCACGAACGAAATCCCGATTGTGGAACTTCAAGGCACAGCGGAATTTTCTCCCGCCACGGCAACGACTTGGGTGCCGGTGCAGACCAACCAGGTCGTGCATTCGTTCGACCGGTTGCGCACTGGCGCCAACAGCCGGATGGCGCTCCTCTGGTCGGATCGGAGCGTGGTGTCTTTCGGCGCTTTGACGGAGCTCGAAGTGCTGCCGCCGGATTCATCCGATGCGCAATGCGGGCTGCATTTGCTCCGAGGCATCGTCTCCTTTTTTCCCACCGAGACGAACCGGGGCGCATCCGGGTCATCACCCGCGGCGCCGTTGCCGGCGTGGAGGGCACGGAATTTATCGTGGCCGCGGATGAAACGGAGCGCAGGTCCTGTCCGTGATTGATGGCAAAGTCCGGTTTGGCAACGAACAAGCCATGCTTCTGCTGACCAACGGCCAGCAGGCCGTAGTCGAGCCGGGCAAAGCGCCCGTTCGCACCGCGGGTTTCATTGCCAACAACGTCCTGCAATGGTGCTTTTACTATCCGGCAGTGATTGATCTGAACGATTTGCCATTTACACCCGAAGAGCAAAAAATCCTCGGCGAATCCCTAGAGGCCTTCCATCGGGCGATCTGCTCGTGGCCGCTGACGGAATCTTCCGGCCGGGCGGCTGCCCGGCTCCGA
>CAVUVT010000001.1:0-42398 GCA_963744965.1 uncultured Verrucomicrobiae bacterium | reverse complement strand
AAAGGAGAATGCAGTAACCGCCAGCCAGCCCGAGACTCTTTACGTGATCAAATCCGGCGACACCTTGATCCGTATCGCCAAAGCCCACGGAACAACGGTAAAAGCCCTTAAAGCGGCCAATGGTTTGGAGAGCGACCGCATTGTTGTCGGCGCCAAACTGAAAATACCCATAGCTTGAGCGGCCGTTGATTAACCTCGCCTGAATCCTTTCATCCAGCCGGGGTGGACTTAATCTCGTCTTGGTTTAATTTCCTGCTTGCTTTATCCGCCGTTAAGTTTATTTTCCACCTTGCCTGAACGCCGCGTGTGCGGATGTTCATTGAGGCTGAGAAAAAACAGTTAACCAACAACCTGACCTTTAACCTCCGTTGCCACGGAGCTTCGGTTTAGGCAATGGAGCCTTCAGTCCGGTTCTCGGACACAAGTCTCCCGCAGTTCAAGAGTCTATGCTCACCATGGAAGAAGCCCTGAAGCAGAGCGCCAAGCCCTTTGTCACCGGCGAAATCGTCAAAGGCAAAATCATCGAAGTCCGCCCCAAGGAAGTCTTGGTGGACATCGGCTACAAAAGTGAAGGCGTCATCCCCGCCATCGAATTCCAGGACATCAAAGCCGTCAAAGTCGGCGACGAAATTGATGTCCTCATCGAAAAGCTCGAAAACAAGGAAGGCACCGTCGTCCTCTCGCACGAAAAGGCCGAGTTCAAGAAAAACTGGGATAAAATTCTCACCATTTGCAACGAAGGCGGCCGATCAGGCAAGGTCAAGTCCATCGTCAAAGGCGGCCTGGTCGTCAACGTCGGCGTCGAGGCGTTCTTGCCCGCGTCGCAAATTGACGTCATCACGCCGAAGAATCTCGCGCAGTTCGTCGGCAACAGCTACGAGTTCAAGGTCGTCAAAATCAATCAGGAACGCCAGAACATCGTCCTCTCGCGCCGCGAATTGATCGAGGAGGAACGCAACGAAAAACGCGCCAAGCTGCTCGCCGAAATGGTGCCCGGCGACATCCGCAAAGGCACCGTCAAGAACATCACCGATTTCGGCGCGTTCATTGATTTGAACGGCATTGACGGCCTGCTCCATATCACCGACATGAGCTGGGGCCGCATCGGCCATCCGTCGGAACTTTTGAAAGTCGGCCAGGAATTGGACGTGGTCGTGCTCGACGTGAACAAGGAAAAAGAACGTGTCAGCCTCGGACTGAAACAGAAAATGGCCAATCCGTGGGACAACATCGAAACCAAATATCCCGTCGGCGCCAAGGTCAAGGGCAAGGTCGTCAGCCTCGTGCCTTACGGCGCCTTTGTGCAAATCGAGCCGGGCGTCGAAGGTCTCATTCACGTCACCGAACTTTCCTGGACCAAGCGCGTCGCCAAACCGAGCGATGTTTTGAAGCAGGACCAGGAAATCGAGGCCGTCGTGCTCGGCATCAACCGCGAAGAACAGAAAATTTCCCTCGGCATCCGCCAGCTCGAATCCAATCCCTGGGACACCGCCGAAAAATATAAGGTCGGCACCCGCGTCAAAGGCAAGGTCCGCAACCTCACCAGCTACGGCGCGTTTGTCGAATTGGAGGAAGGCATTGACGGCATGATTCACGTTTCCGATATGTCCTGGACGCGCAAGATCAATCATCCGAGCGAAATGCTGAAGAAGGGCGACGAAGTCGAGGCCACCGTGCTCGAAGTGGACCGCCCGAACCAGCGCATCGCGCTGGGCATTAAACAACTCGGCGTAGACCCCTGGGAAAGCATCGAGACGCTTTACAAAGTCGGCGACCTTGTCACCGGCAAGGTCACCAAGCTCGCCAGCTTCGGCGCGTTTGTCGGCTTGCAGCATGAAATTGACGGCCTTGTCCATATCTCGCAAATCAGCGAGGAGCGCGTGGACAAAATCAAAAACGTGCTCAAGGTGGGCCAGGACGTGAGCGCCCGCGTCATCAAGATTGACAAGGGCGAACGCCGCATCGGCCTGTCCATCAAGGCCGCCAACTACTCCGACGAGCAATTGAAGGAAGAGCAGAAAATGCTCGACGCGCTCAAGCCCGGCGAAGACCTCGTGGCGTTGCAACACGCCTTCGACGCCGCCGACGAGGCGAAACAGGACGACAAGCCGGAGTAATCACTCCGGCAACCGAATTCACGCACAGGCGGACCGACAACGGCCCGCCGGTTTTGTTGGTAGGGAGCGTCACTCCGTGCGCGCCGCTGTTTAATAATATGTTTGTCCGAACGGCGGGCAGCCGCCGTCGCGCTGTGGCGGCGTTTTGGCGCGCCGCGAAAGCGGAAGGACTGCCCGCCCTGCTTTCATTCCACCAGTGACTTGTGCCGGTAATGCAGAATCTTGAACTCCGGTTTGTCGCGGATTTCTTCCGCCAGCACAAATTTGTCTTCAAACGGCGGGAAAAAAGCGTCGCCTTCCACCTCGCGTTTGACCAGTGTCAGGTAAAGATCGGAACAGCGCGGCAACGCCTGCGCGTAAATCTGCGCGCCGCCGCAGATGAAAATGTCGTTGGGGAATTCCGCTGGATTCAGTTTGTCCAGCGAGTTGAAAATCAGCATTTCCGTCTTCTGGTCCTTCTCCAGTTTGTGAAATGAAATTGGTAGGCGCGCTTGAGATATCTCCCGCCGCGCCACTCGTGATATTGCCCGAAAATTTCCGGATGACTTTTGATGAGCCGCTGCGGATGCCGCGTCAGGATCATATTCTTCCGGTTGGGCAGCGGCTGGCCGAGGCTTTCAAATGTCTTGCGTCCCATGACGATCACGTTGCCCATCGTCATTTTTTTGAACCACTTGAAATCCTCCGGCAGATGCCACGGGATTTTGCCGCCCGCGCCAATCACGCGGTTCAGCGACATCGCCGCAATGGCCTTGAAGTGTTTCATGTTGCGGTCCGCAGATTACACAGATGACACAGATAAATAAAATCAATCTGCGGAATCCGCGAAATCTGCGGATTCCTCTTCACACCGCAATCGGCGCCTTGATGGCCGGATGCGGGTCATAACCGACCAGTTCAAAATCCTCGAACTTGAAGGCGTCAATGTTTTTCACCGCCGGATTCAATTTCATCTGCGGCAGCGGACGCGGTTCGCGCGACAGTTGCAGTTTCGCCTGCTCGACGTGGTTGCTGTAAAGATGCAGGTCGCCGAACGTGTGGACGAAATCGCCGGGCTTCAGATCGCAGACCTGCGCCACCATCAGCGTCAGCAGCGCGTAGCTGGCGATGTTGAACGGCACGCCGAGAAAAATATCCGCGCTGCGCTGGTAAAGCTGGCAGCTCAACTCGCCATCGCTCACGTAAAACTGGAACAGCGCATGACACGGCGGCAAAGCCATCTGGTCAATTTCACCCGGATTCCACGCGGTGACGATGTGCCGCCGGCTGTCGGGATTTTTTTTGATCTGCTCGATGACCTGGTCAATTTGATTGAGAGAGCGGCCATCGGACGTGCGCCAATCGCACCATTGCACGCCATAAACACGGCCCAGATTGCCGTCCTTGTCCGCCCATTCGTCCCAGATGGTCACGCCATGCTCATTGAGCCATTTCACATTTGTGTCGCCACGCAGAAACCAGAGCAATTCATAAATGATGGATTTGGTATGGGCTTTCTTGGTCGTGAGCAGCGGGAAATTGTTGCGCAAATCGAACCGCGCCTGCGCGCCGAACACGGAATACGTGCCGGTGCCGGTGCGGTCGGCCTTGAATTTTCCGTGCTCCAGGACGTGCCGCAGCAAATCGAGGTACTGAATCATCGCGGGGAAAATTTAACCACGAAAGACACGAAAGACACGAAAAGAAATTTAGCCGAACGACTTTTTAGCCACAGATGAAACACGGATTGAACACGGAAAACTTAACTTAACCTGGCGCACTCAGACTACGCATTTTTGCAACCGTTCTCGTTTGACGCCGGCGACTTTATTTTGCCTTCCAGTTTCTGTCCAGCGTTCTTTGCCCCGCAATTCTTAGCGCCGCAGACGCGGCATCTTTGTAGCCCGTCATCCACAAATAAAACCAAGCTGCGTCAGGAGCGGCATATTCCGATGTTGCTCCTACGGCGCTCGCTTCGCCAACTCCGCGTCCTAAATCTGTGTTTCATCTGTGTTCATCTGTGGCTAAAAACAATCCAATTGAAATCGGCTCGCCACGCCAAGCTTTTCTTGTGAAACTGTGCGCGTCATGCGAATCCTCGCCCTTGACCACGGAACCAAGCGCATCGGCGTGGCGGTGAGCGATGAAACCCGGACCATCGCGCAGCCGCTGGAATACATTCCCGCCGAGCCGTTCGTGGATTTTCTGGCGCGGCTCCGGCAATTGATCCGCGAAAAGGAAGTCGAACTGATCCTTATCGGCCTGCCGCGCAACATGGACGGCAGCTACGGCCCGGCGGCGGAAAAAGTGCAAACGTTTGTCGCCGCGCTGAAGGATGCCGTGGCCGTCCCGGTCAAAACCCTGGACGAACGGCTGACGTCGGCGCAGGCGAACCGGGTGTTGATCCAGGGCGGCGTGCGCCGGGCCAAACGCAAAGCGAAGGTGGACAAAATGGCGGCGGCGATTTTGTTGCAAAGCTACCTGGATGGAATTCAAGCCACAGATGAACACAGATGAACACAGATAGACACAGATTCTTTCTTTTTATCCGTGTTTCATCTGTGCCAATCTGTGGCTGAAAATGTCGGCTTTAAAAAAGTTCAAACTGACCATCGCCTACGACGGCACCGGGTACGAAGGCTGGCAGGTGCAGAAAACCGGGACTGGCGTGCAGGAAATTGTCGAAACGGCGCTGGCAAAGTTGTTCCCGAGCAAGCCGCGCCTCCATAGCGCCAGCCGCACGGATACCGGGGTTCATGCGCTCGGCATGGTCGCGCATTTTGAAATTCCCGGCGCCGAATCCAGAATGTCCGCGCGCCGGCTGGCGCTGGCGATCAACGCGTGGCTGCCGGAAGACATTCGCGTGCTTTCCGCTGTCCGCACATCGAAGGAATTTCACGCGCGCTTCGACGCGGCAGGCAAACAATATCGCTATTTCGTCTGGAACCACACGGCCATGAATCCGCTGCTTCGCCGCAGTGCGTGGCACGTGACGCGCCCGCTCAATTTGAAGGCCATGCGCGCCGCCGCGCCGTTGTTTGTGGGCCGGCGTGATTTTAAATCGTTTGCCGCCAGCCGGAATTACGAGATGAAATCCACCGTGCGCCGGCTCACCCGCTGTGACATCAAAAAGTCCGGCCCGAAATTGACATTTATCATCGAAGGCGACGGGTTCCTTTACAAGATGTGTCGCGGCATCGTGGGGACGCTGGTGCAGATCGGCCTGGGCAAATTTCCGGCGGATGAAATCCGGCGGATGCTGGCCAAGAAAGACCGGCGCGTGGCCGGCATGACCGCACCGGCGCATGGATTGGTGTTGTGGAAGGTTTTTTATTCAACGCAAAGACGCAAAGACGCCAAGGCGCAAAGAAAATGAGAACGGAATTTACGAATGCTGTATGTAGCACCCGCGTCTCGCGGGTTCAATTCGGCGTCCCGCCGAATTGCCACGGCACACACGCGATCAGGTTTGCCCGGGTAAACAGCGGCAATCTGTACTGGCAAACAGTTTCGGGCGTGACGCCCGAAACAACCCGCGGGACGCGGGTGCTACACAATAATTACCCGATGTCTTCGTGTCATTGCGCTTTTGTTGTTAAATTGAAATGAACATCGTCCTGGTTGAACCGGAAATCCCGCCGAACACGGGCAATGTGGCTCGCCTTTGCGCGGCCACGAAGACGACGCTGCATCTGATTGAGCCGTTCGGTTTCAAACTCGATGACGCGCAACTCAAGCGCGCGGGCATGGATTACTGGCAGCACGTCGAATGGCATCGCTGGCCAAACTGGCAGGCGTTTGAAGAAAAACTTTCCGCGCCCGCGCGGCTCTGGTTTGTTGAATCCGGCGGGCCGAAACTTTACACCAAGGCGAAATATTCAGCGGATGATCATCTGGTTTTCGGACGCGAGACCGCCGGTTTGCCGAAGCAATTGCTGGAACAAAACCGCGATCGTTGGCTGCGGATTCCGATGTTCAACGAAAAATCCCGTTCGCTGAACCTGTCGAATTGCGTGGCGCTGGTTTTGTTTGAGGCCCTGAGACAACAAAGATTCAAGGGCGAGATTCGTTAATCGGTCAACTCACTTTGCTTTCCAACCTTTTGACCTCTTCTTTAATCAGTTCCGTCGTCCGATGTTTGGCCAGATAAACCTGGTCCACGGAAATGCCGAACGTGGCCGCCACTTTTTCCGGTGCCCATTCCTTGTTCACATACAAGTCGAAGATTTGATACTTTTGCGGGTCGAGCCGGCGTTTGACTTTTGCCATGGCGGCATCGAGCAGGTTCTTTTCCCATTCCGCGTCCCACAGGGCGTCCAAATCCCGGCTGGCCGGATCAACCACTTTGTCCACCGTACGGGTACCGGTCGCCGTGTCTTCGGAAGCAGGATGGCCGGCGGCGAAAGGCCCGCGTTTGCGGAGCTGGTCGGTGATGCGCCAGCGGGTCATGTTCAGGAGCCAGGTTTTGAAGGAGCCAATCGCCGGGTCATATTTGAACGTGGGCATGTGCTTGGCCACCGAGATCATGGTTTCCTGCACCACGTCCTGCGCTTCAGCCGCAGTCAAGCCGCCCTTGAGGGCCACGCCATAGATGAGTTTCCAGTACGTGTCGAAAAAATCCTGCCAACTCGACTGATCCTGCCAGTCTTTGAGGCGTTGAATCAGAGTTGCGCGCGTCGGAATCAATTCATCCATCGGCTCGGCCATTCAACCAGTAATGTGGTCTTAAATCGTGGTTGGCAATAAAATACACCATCATCCCGAAAATGGTTGAAGAAAAAGGTGTTATATGCTTGTCTCGACATTATTTGTCAGTCAGATGCGTGATGGGATTGAAACGCTTGAATTTGTTTCCTAAAGCCGGGCCTGGTTTTTTGACGACCGCAATTATTTGGGGTTTACTGGCTTGCGTCGAGATGGCTGGTGCGCAGCCGGTGACAGGCAGCGCAGCCACGAACGAAATCCGGATTGTGGAACTTCAAGGCACAGCGGAATTTTCTCCCGCCACGGCAACGACTTGGGTGCCGGTGCAGACCAACCAGGTCGTGCATTCGTTCGACCGGTTGCGCACTGGCGCCAACAGCCGGATGGCGCTCCTCTGGTCGGATCGGAGCGTGGTGTCTTTCGGCGCTTTGACGGAGCTCGAAGTGCTGCCGCCGGATTCATCCGATGCGCAATGCGGGCTGCATTTGCTCCGAGGCATCGTCTCCTTTTTCCACCGAGACGAACCGGGGCGCATCCGGGTCATCACCCGCGGCGCCGTTGCCGGCGTGGAGGGCACGGAATTTATCGTGGCCGCGGATGAAACGGAGCGCACGACCCTGTCCGTGATTGATGGCAAAGTCCGGTTTGGCAACGAACAAGCCATGCTTCTGCTGACCAACGGCCAGCAGGCCGTCGTCGAGCCGGGCAAAGCGCCCGTTCGCACCGCGGGTTTCATTGCCAACAACGTCCTGCAATGGTGCTTTTACTATCCGGCAGTGATTGATCTGAACGATTTGCCATTTACACCCGAAGAGCAAAAAATCCTCGGCGAATCCCTTCAGGCCTACCGCTCGGGCGATCTGCTCGTGGCGCTGGCCAAATATCCGGCCGGGCGGCTGCCCGGCTCCGACGCCGAGCGTGTTTATTTCGCCGGCTTGTTGCTGGGGGTCGGACAGGTTGAACCAGCCGAAACGGCGCTTGCTTCGCTGTCCGCCGCCGATGCTTCCAGCCGCCCGCAACGGGTTGCCACAGCCCTGCGCCAGCTCATCTCAGCTGTAAAGCGACAGCCGAATCCCGCCGTGGTCCGTCCGCAACTGGCCACGGAATTCCTGGCGGATTCCTATTATCAGCAATCGCGCGCCAATCCGGGAATTTCATTGCCGTCCGCGCTGGATTCAGCCCGGCAGACCGTGACCAACTCGCCGGACTTCGGCTATGGCTGGGAACGGGTGGCGGAACTGGAATTCAGTTTTGGCCGCACCGGCCCTGCGCTCGAGGCCTTGGACAAAAGCCTGGCGCTCGCACCGCGCAACGCCCAGGCGCTCGCGCTGAAGGGATTCCTTCTTGCGGCACAAAACCGCACCGGCGAAGCCATCGGCTGGTTTGATCAAGCGCTTGCCGTGGACTCCGCCCTCGGCAACGCGTGGCTGGGGCGCGGTCTTTGCCGCATCCGCCGCGGCGACACGGCGGGCGGGCGCGAAGACCTGCTGGTGGCCGCGGCACTCGAACCACAACGCGCCGAATTGCGGAGTTATTTGGGCAAAGCCTACGCGACGACCGGCGATTATCCGCGCGCCGCCAAGGAGTATAAGCTCGCGGAAAAACTGGATACCAGGGATCCGACCCCTTGGCTTTATTCCGCTTTGCTCAACCAGGAAGACAACCGGATCAACGACGCCATCCGCGACCTGGAAAAATCGCAGGAATTGAATGACAACCGGAGCGTTTATCGCTCGCAACTGCTGCTGGACCAGGACCGGGCGGTGCGCAGCGCGAATCTGGCCGCGATGTACCAGGACGACGGCATGTTCGACGTGGCCGTGCGCGAAGCGTCCCGCGCGGTGGTTTACGATTACGCAAATTATTCGGCGCACCTGTTCCTGGCGAACAGCTATAGTCAACTCAGCGATCCGAACCTGATCAATCTCCGGTACGAAACTCCCGCGGAGAACGAATATCTGCTGGCGAATTTGCTGTCCCCCGTGGTTGCCGGCACCATGTCACCCACGATTTCCCAACAGGAATACTCCCCGCTCTTCGACCGTAACCGGCTGGGAGTGGCTTCGAGCACGGAATATCTGAGCCGCGGCGCCTGGACGGAATCCGGCGCGCAATTCGGCACCTATGAAAACGTCAGCTATGCCGTGGAGGGATTCTACCACACCGACAACGGCCAGCAGGTGAACAACGACGTTGAACAGCGCCAGCTCTCGGGAACGTTCAAGCTGCAAGTTACGCCGCAGGACACCGTTTATTTCCAGGTCGAACAGTACGACGCGAACAGCGGGGATTTGCAGCAATATTACAATCCGACCAATGCAAATCAGGGTTATCGCCTGAATGAAGATCAAACCCCGAATATCGAAGTAGGTTATCACCACGAATGGAGCCCCGGTGTTCACACACTTTTTTTCGCAACGCGGCTCAACGATTCGCTTACGGTGACCAATCCGTTCGGGCCGACCACCTTAACAGTCGTACCAGCTGGAGTGCCAACATCCGTATATGGGCTGACGATGCAGGAACGTTTTCAGGATGATTTGACGCTTTATTCCGGGGAATTGCAGCAAATCTGGCAGACACCGGAGCACAATACCATTGTGGGCACGCGCTTCCAGTACGGCAATTTCGACATTCACAACGTCCAGGACACGCCGTCCACCCTGCCTTTTTTGTTTCCGCCGGACGAAGCTGCGGACCAGAATTTTTCGTCCCTGTTCCGGCGCATTTCCGTCTATGGCTATCATCAATGGCAGGTCTTCGATCCATTGCAATTGATTGGCGGCGTGACTTACGACCGGATTACCTTCCCGGAAAATTTCGAGACGGCGCCTGTTTCCGACATCGAGCAGACTGAGGAACAGTTTTCGCCCAAGGCCGGTCTCATCTTCACGCCATTGGAGGGCACCACCCTGCGTTTCGCCTATGCCTGCTCGCTGGCTGGCGCGAGCCTAGACCAAAGCTATCAACTCGAGCCCTCGCAGGTGGCGGGTTTCGTCCAGTCCTACCGGAGCCTCATTCCCGAGTCGGTGGCCGGACCGGTTCCCGGGGCGAGTTTCGAAACTTATGGATTCTCGCTGGAACAGAAGTTTTCCACGGGCACCTACCTCGGCGTTTCGGGCGACCTCTTGTATTCCGATGCTTCACCAACAGTTGGGACATTTGATTATACCTTCCTGGTGACACCATTCCCGGTTCCGTCCGGACTCCATGAGAACCTGAATTACCGGGAACAATCGCTGCTGTTCACAGCTAACCAGTTGCTGGGCAAGAACTGGTCGGTCGGGGCGCGTTATCGTATCAGCGATGCCAGGTTCAACTACAGCTATGCTTTGCCCAACGGTGTTCTCACCAATAATTTTCTAACCAGCCAGCATTCGGAGGCGATTCTCAACCAGGTGGATTTGCTCGCGGTCTATAATCATCCTTGTGGTTTCTTTGCCCAAGCCGACGCCCATTGGTATGTTCAAAACAACATTGACCAGGTGTCCACCGAACCGGGCGACAACTTCTGGCAGTTGAATGCATTTGCCGGTTACCGGTTTCTGCAACGAAGAGCCGAACTGACGCTCGGGCTGCTCAACCTCACCGATCAAAATTACAATTTAAACCCGCTCAACCTTTACAACGAACTGCCGCGCTCACGAACCCTGGACCTGAGCCTGCGGGTGAATTTTTAACCCTAAAATCGAAGCTGGTCTGCGTGTAGCTGCGACGCCCCGTCGCAGAAATGTGCCGGCGACGCCTTCGTCGCCAGGCAAAGGCATCGAGCGTCCTACCAGCGCCGCGAGCTTGGACGACACGTTCAAGAAAGCGCCGGAGTCAAAGAAGAAACACAGCCAGCAGACGGAGTTCGGCGTGTAGCGCCTTTCTCAATAACAATCGGAACCCACCTCGGTAGGGCGGCAGTCCTCTGCCCGCCGAGGGTGGGGCGAGCGTCCCCGCGAGCCGGCTCGTCGGTAGCCTCGCCCCACCCAATTCCGACGGCGCGCCCTACCAGCGCGCCACAATCAGAAGCGCAGGCGAGGGTGAATAAAAAACCGGGCGGAACTTAGGTTCGGCCCGGTTTGTTTTTTTTGGAAACCCCTGTCGCCCTTTTCCAAAAGCCTATGGATTAAACCCGGTCAAGACGATCGGATAATTCGTCGAGGTCGGAACATTATTGGTAAAATAAATCCCGAACCGGTAAACCGGGCTGAAGGGGGGATAGGGAATGGTCACCGTGGTTTGAGCGCACCCGGAATCACCATAAGCGCCGAAATATTGAATTTTGGTATTGGTCCGATTGGTATCGGTAGCCGTAAGGACGGTGGCCCCGGAAATGGGCGCCCAACCCCAGCCTTGGGAAATTGTTTTGGTATAGCTGACGTATCCGGCATAGGGTCCAGGACAACTGCCCTGCGAGCCGCTACCGGCATAAGGAGCGCCGAACACGACGATTGGCCCTCCGGCAGGCATGCCGGCTGCCATTGCGCCGGAGGTTGTTGCGCTGGCAGTAAGGGCGCTGGTCACTGTGCTGGCAGCAGGAGAACTGGCAGTAGTCTCTACATCCACAGACGCCGCACGGGTCGGCACGGTGCCACCGCCGGTCAGGGAAACATTACAGGAATATAATCCCACGTCGCCGATCCCCGCACTGTCAATGGTGAGACTGCTGTTGGTTTGGCCGTCAGCGGGAACGCCATTGATCAACCATTGATAGCCATCGGCGTTGTTGGCCTGCACTGACAGTGTTACACTCGAACCGAGGGGAACGACCTGGTCCACCGGTTGGGCCAGGATCTGTGGGAACTCGGACTGATCAACTGAGCCAGTCAGAAGGGGGTCGGTCGTTTGGGTGTAAGCGGTGTTTCCAGCGATTGCAAGGAACCCGATGATAGCCGCCAGCGTGATGAAACGAGGGATTTTTTTATTCATAAGTTTTCATGGTTTTATTGCTGTCGTTCTCCCTACGCCCGACAACACCCCTAGAATCTGCACAGCAGTTTTGCTTTCTCAGGCGAATACCGAGTAATACGCAATAACCGGACCAATCTTTCAGGCATTTTGGTTGAATTATCACGATGCGTATGCAAAGCCGGCTTGCCGCCTGGCGTCATTCATTTCCCCCTCTTCAATTGATCAGGTGAAAAATCACTGATTTCCCCGCCACCTTTTTCTAAACTCAGCCAGAGGTGAAGGTCAAAGCCATCGGACAACATGATTTTTTTAAATCCGCGCTGGGGGCGGCGGCGGTGGTGCTTTACGGTCTCATGTTGTGGAAGATGCCGCTGGGCGAGCCCTGGGTGAACGCCAGCTATGATTATTTGTTCCGCTTCGGCGCGCACGCGGTCACCAACCGGGTGACCCTCATCCTGATGGACAACGAAGCGTATGATTATTTTCACCAAATCCGCGACCAGCCGTGGGACCGGGGATTGCACGCCCAATTGTTGAATCGGCTGGCAGATGATGGTTGCGCCCTCGTGGTGTTTGACTCCTTCTTTCGGCAACCATACGATCCCACAACGGACGAGGCTTTGGCCGAAGCGATGCGGCGGCAGCACCACATCGTGTTGATGGCCGAGCAGGCGGAAATCACGCATCCCACGCTGGCCGGGGCGCAGCCAATCCTGCCGTCCGAACCATTTCTTGGCGCGGCTGGAACGAACTGGGGCGTCGCCTGGCTGTATCCGGACCTCGACTCGATTGTGCGCCGGCATTGGCCGTTTCCCTCACCGGGACCTTATCCGAGCCTGGCCTGGACCGCCGCGCGGCTGGCCGGGGCGTCATTGAGCGAAGACCTGCAGGAACGGTGGTTGCGCTACTACGGTCGCAATGGCGTAGCGACCAGGTTGAGTTACCGGTTCGCGCTGGACCGGCCGACGAATTATTTCCGGGGTCAGATCGTATTCATCGGCACAGCGCCGGAAACATCGGTACCCGGCGGCGAAACGGACAAAGATAAATTCAGCACTCCTTACACGCGCTGGACCGGAGAATCCATCGGTGGCGTTGAAATCCAGCTCGCCTCGTTTTTGAATCTGATGAACGGCGACTGGTTGCGGCGGCCGGCCCGGTGGCTGGAGGCATTGACACTGGTGACCGCCGGATTGTTGTTGGGTGGTGGATTGTGCCGGATGCGACTGTGGGTGGCCGGTGCGGTTGCGGTGGGAGTTGCCTTGATAGTGGCATTCGGACTGATTTCCTTGAGTTACTTCACCAATTATTGGTTTCCCTGGCTGGTGGTTGTGGGTGGACAGGTGCCCTGTGCCCTGGCTTGGGCGCTGGCAATGGAAGCACGTCATGCGTTCAAAAAAAGAGCGGTTTCAGTTTCCCTGTCATTTCCCCGCCCGGCCGCTGCGGTCGTGGACTTGCCGGATGCTCCTGATTACAAATTGTTCAATCCACCCTTTGGCGAAGGCGCTTATGGAAGAGTCTGGCTGGCGCGAAACGCCGTTGGACAATGGCGGGCGTTGAAGGCGGTTTATCTGGCGAATTTCGAGCAGAACACCGATCCCTACGAACGCGAGTTCAACGGCATCAAAAAATACCAGCCGGTTTCCGACAAACATCCCGGCCTGTTGCGCGTCGAATTTGTCAGCGAGAAACTGGCGGGATATTTTTACTACGTGATGGAGTTGGGGGACCCGCTGGAACCGGGTTGGGAACAGGAGCCTTCCACCTACAAACCGCGTGATTTGGTGAGTGAACGCGCCCGTTCCCACCGCCGGCGGCTGCCGGTGCGGGAATGCGTGCGGATTGGGCTGGCCCTGAGCGACGCCCTTGATTTTCTCCATCGCCAGGGGCTTACGCATCGCGACATCAAGCCGCAAAACATTATTTTTGTAAACGGCCAGCCCAAACTGGCGGACATGGGACTCATCACTGACATCCGGCCTCCCGACCAGGAGCGAACATTGGTGGGCACGCCCGGCTATATGCCGCCACCCCCGGAACGTCCGGGCACACCGCAGGCGGATATTTACGCCTTGGGCATGGTACTTTACGTGCTCAGCACCGGCCGCAATACGGCCTATTTCCCGGAGATTGCCACGACCCTGGTCGAAGGCGGGGATCCGGCGGATTTCCTTCCGTTGAACACCGTCATCCTCAAGGCTTGTCAGCCGGACCCGGCCCAGCGTTATGCATCGGCGGCGGAAATGCACCTCGCCTTGGAAAAAGCCCGAAAAGAATTGGAAGCGGGTTGATCGGCAATTTCTGGCGCCCCCGATTTCCCAAAAACTCAACCAGCTGGATGCGCCATGTCCAGACAGTTCCGCACCGTCTCCGTAAGGCTCTCCAATGAAAATGGTTTTGGCAAGATATGGCTGTGGGGTTGAATTTTCCCTGGCAGATCAGAATTGTACCCACTCATCAATATCACTTTCAGGCTTGGCCGTTCCCCTCTTAATCGGTCTGCCAATTCCCAGCCGTTAAGGCCGCCTGGCATGATATAATCGGTCAGCAGCAAATCAACTTGTGAAGCGTTTGTTTTCCAAACATTCAACGCCTCCAAACCATTGGAAGCTTCCAAAATTTGATAACCGGATCCCTCCAAAAAGCCTCGCGTGACCATTCTGACGTCAGCATCGTCTTCGACCAATAATATTTTTTCGTGCCGACCGACGGGGATCGCTTTCATTTGAGGAGTTGATTTTTTTGCCGCGGCGGAAGCGCTGGCCGGCAGAAAAACTTTGAAAGTGGTCCCTTTGCCAACCTGACTGGATACTTCGATCCAGCCCCGATGTTGTTTGACGATGCCATAGACCGTCGCCAGGCCGAACCCGGTGCCCTTGCCGGCTTCCTTGGTGGTAAAGAATGGTTCGAAAATCCGCGGCAAATATTCCGGGTAGATGCCCGTACCCGTGTCGCTCACCGCGATACAGACAAACTCACCAGTTTGCGCTTCCGGATGGGTTTCCGCTTGGGATGCATTGATGCTGACGGCCTCCGAGGTAATGACAATTGACCCGCCTTGCGGCATGGCGTCGCGGGCATTGACGATCAAATTCAGGAGAATTTGCTCGATCATGCCGATATCGGCGTTGACGAAGGGTAGAGCCTCGGCGCAACGGCACCGCAGGGCAATATGCTCGCCGATGACACGCTTGAGCATTTTGGTGAAATTGCCGATGATGAGGTTTAGATTGAGGAGTTGAAATTGAACGGCTTGTTTCCGTCCGAAAGCGAGCAACTGGCGGGTCAAATCCGCGGCGCTTTCGGTGGCGTTGATGATTTGTTTAAGACAATGGCGGGTTTCTTCCTTGAGTTGATTTTCGTCCATCAGCACCAATTGAACATTGCCATGAATGACGGTGAGGAGGTTGTTGAAATCATGGGCGATGCCGCCGGCGAGTTGGCCGATCGCCTCCATTTTTCGTGCCTGATGCAATTGTTCCTTGCGTTGTTTGCGTTTGGTGATGTCTTGCTTTACCGCGATAAAATGGCTGATTTCTCCGTTGCTCTTCTGAATGGGCGTGATGGTCATTTCCTCGTTATAGAGGGTTCCATCTCTGCGCCGGTTGATTAATTCGCCCTGCCAGACCCGGCCCGTCAGGATGGTATTCCAGAGCGCCCTGAAAAAATCGGCATCGTGCTCGCCGGAGTTGAGAAAACCGGGGGTTTTGCCGAGAATTTCCTCCAAGGCATAACCGGTCATGGCACAAAAAGCCCGGTTGCCGAAAAGAATTTTCCCCGCCGCGTCCGTCAGCATTATGCCATTGGCAACGGCCTCCAGGGCGCTGGATTGAACCCGCACCTGTTCTTCCACCCGTTGCCGATCCTTTCGTTCCTGGGCTTCGCGCAACGCCCGGCGCACGGCCGGGCCCAGCCGATTGAGGCGATTTTTAAGAACATAATCGGTGGCGCCTGATTTCAAGCTTTCCACAACCTGTTCTTCTCCGATGGTTCCAGCGACAAAAATGAAGGGCGTGTCCGGATGAAGCTCCCTGCTGGCGGTGAGTGCGGCAATCCCGCCATAGGCCGGAAGAGTAAAATCCGAGATGATCAAATCATATTTGGCTTGTTCCAATGCCGCCTGATATTCCGCTTTTGATCCGGCATGAGTTATCTGGCACGCCAACTCTTCGTTCATCAACGCTTTTTCCAGCAGTTGCCGGTCGCGAGGATTGTCTTCTAAAAGCAAAATGCGCATCGGACATCAGGGTTGCTGCCTGCCAGCGGCAAGCGGGCAAGGGGATAAAATTTCTGTTTCGGCCCGTCTCGGTTGCATGGAATCCACGCCATTGTTTTTTATTTTATGAATACCAGCCCCGTCCTTATTCCCTTTGCCCTTTTATCCCCTGGTTCATGGGATCGGGGCTGGCATAAAACGTTGCCCTCGCGGCTTCACGATTGATTTGCAACCATTCGCAATCGGTTGTTTGAAGTGAAACCGCAATATCGGTTAAAACTACTATCACCGCACTACTGCTCTTACGTTTGTAAATTCAGAATCTTTCAAAAATTTTCAGCCCCGGCCCAGATTGGGCAGAGGGTCCGCCGCCGGCCACATTTACCCGGATTGGTTTTCGGTTTGGACCCCAACATTGAAAAATCCGGCGGGTTGAATGGGAAAAATATTCACCGTTGTCACCCAAACAGGCATGGGATAGGGTGGCCCAGGGTCCGGGCGGTTGGCGCAGTGGTAGCGCAGCTCCTTTACACGGAGAAGGTCGGGGGTTCGAATCCCTCATCGCCCACCAGCCCTCGCTCTGAGCACCGCGAAAAGCGAAGGCTGCCGCGCCGTAGCTGAAAGCGCAGGCGGGCCAGGACTTGCTTCCGCCAACCACGGCTCAAAGCTGCGACCCGGCAAGCCAGCCCGTGGCAACGAAAAGCGCGGGCGGCTATTTTTCTTCAACCAAAGTCCCATCACGCCGCAATTTCATTCGCTGCCCGCGCCACTCGACGGTGTTTCCCAGAAACGCGCCCAGCCAGACCGCCGCTTGCAGCAAATCCTTCACCGGCACCAGCCACGGCGACGCCAGGTTTTGGCGCGATTGCATAAATCGCCGCTGTAGATTTTGCGCAAGGGCGATCCGGATTGACAAACACGCGACGGCCAGGAGCGGAAGGTAAAATGTTTTTGACAGAACCAGCGCCGCGATCAGCCACAGCAGCGGCCAGAGCGTGGCGTTGGCCAGGATGCTGAAAAAATACGGCATGGGCTGGCAGACGCGGATGGTGCGCGCCCAGCGGAGTTGATGTCTCCACACGCCGCTCCAGTTCATCGGCGCGTCCCAGCATTCCACGACCACGGGGCAAAACGCGATGCGATGGCCGTTTTGCGCGATGCGGCGGCCGAGTTGATAATCGTCGGCGAGGCAATTTGCCAACGCGGCGAAGCCGCCGATTTCTTCGAGCAATTTGCGCCGGGTGAGCATGACCGCGCCGAGGGCGAAGTCGGGCGGCTTGAGCGAGGCGGCCTGCAGCACCTGGCTCCAGAAATCGGCGTTGATGGCAACGGCCTCGCAACGCATGGCGGCCGTCGCGGGATTCGCCAGCCGGTAAAAACAATTGACCAGGCCGGTTTGGCCATCGCGCAGCGGCGCGACAACGTTGACCAGAAAATCCGGCGGCACGCGCACATCGGCATCGCTGACGAGAATCAGCGGATGTTTGACCAGCCGTTCGAGTTGCATGAGGGTTGAGACTTTGGCGTTGGCGCCGGGCGATTCAGCGCAGACGACGAGTTGCGCATCGCCGCCGGGATTTTTTTCAATGAGTTCGCGGACGATTTTGCAAACCGGATCACCGGCATCGGCAACGCCGAAGAGCATTTGGATCGGGCCGGCGTAATTTTGATGGAACCAGCTTTGGAGCGATTCGGCGGTGGTGGCGTCGCAATCTTTGAGCGGTTTGAGCAGGGTGATGGCCGGGGCAAAGGACAAATCCGTCACGCGCCGGTGCAGGGGAAAGCGCCGGGCGGCGAGCCATTGCCAGAGCGCGAGGGCAAAACTCAACAATGCCAGGGCCGCAAAAGTGGCTTCGAAAGAATTCACCGCCGCAAAACAAACCGCAAATCAGGCGTTGTCGCCAGACATTTTGTTTTCAGGATGTTCGTCGAGGACGAGCACGCCGTGCGGCGGAAGGTCGTAGTTGCCGGAGAAGGTGTTGCCCGTGAGGAAATCATGCATGGGCTTGTAAAATTGGATGCGCACGGGCGAGTTTTGGTGGTTGAGCAAAAAGAAGACGCGCATGCCTTCCTTTTCGCGCATGCTGACTTCGACGTTTTCGGGGACTTTGAGCAACGGATGCAAACTGCACATCTGCCGCAGCCACGAAACGAGGTCGTTGTAAAAATGCTGGTGGCTCATCGTGCCAATGTAAATGGCCTTGCCGAGGCCAAAGTTGTTCATGGTTATGGCGGGATGTCCGGCGTAAAAGTCCTTTGCGTAAGTGGCCAAAATCTGGCAACCCTTCGGCTCGATGATGTCGCACCAAAGCCGCGCGGGATGCAAATGGCTGGTCGGGAACGCGCCCTTGAAGGTGAGATGATTTTCCTCGCCGGGCGGGATGGGGTCGAATTCCAAAACTTCCAGGCCAAACATATCGGTCATGTCGTTCGGATAGCCGGTGTCGGGCACGATGCAATGGGCGTTGACGAGGCCGGTATTGAACGTGCCGACGAGCGTGCCGCCGTTTTGGACGTAAAGTTTGAGCCGGTCAGCCTCGCCCGCGGACAGCAGGTGCAGCGATGGCGCGAACACGATTTTGTACTGCGAAAGGTCTTCCGTTGGCCGCGCAAAATCCACGGAGATGTTGCGGTCGTGAATCGCGTTGTAAATGAGTTGAATGTGCTCGCGCAGGTTGAAAAATTTGTTCGGCTGCATCGGCTGTTGCAACGTCCAGTCGTTGTCGTGCGTATAAAGGATGCAGGCGTCGGCCACGACCTTGGTATCCTTGATGGCGGGGGCGAGCAATTTCAATTCTTCGCCGATCTGGCTGATTTCCTTGAAGACGCGGTCGTTGCCTTCGAGATGGTGTGGCAACAACGCGCCGAAAAATTTTTCGTTGCCGATGCGCGGCTGCCGCCAGCGATAGTAGAGCACGCCGCACGCACCGCGCGAGATCAACTGGTAGGTGAACAGCCGGATGACGCCGGGACGCACGAGCGAGTTGACGTCCTGCCAGTTGACCTGGCCGGCTTTTTGTTCGATGACCCAAAAGCCGCAATCGCCGTCGGGGGTTTTGATGTCCGATTTTTTCAGCGAGCGGAGGATGTCAATGTCGCAGGCGAGCTCGGAGGATTTGGTTTTGATGGCCGCGTTGCTTTCAGCGGAAACGAAGTCCACGGCGGCGGCCATGTCGAAGTGATCGAATTTTCGGCGGAGCGCGCGCAGGTTGACGGTAACGGGATGGTCGGGGCAAATGTCATGCAGGACATCGGCCTGCATCCGGACAAAGGCGATGATGGCGTCGCTGCAAAAACGATTCCAGTCCAGCAGCAGCGCGGGATTGTGCGCGGTGGGCGCATACATGGGCATCGGCACTTCGTCGAAGGAGGAAACAACCTGGGCATAATGGCGCAAGCCCAGGGAATCGTTGAGGTTCTCGATGGTTTCGTATTTCAACTTGAGCCAGTTTTGCCATTCCAGGCGCGAATCTTCATTGAACGACCACTCGGTTTGATGTCCGCCAAGGCCGCTGTCAATCTGCCAGCCGATCAGCTGGGGATGGTCGCCCAAGGCTCGGGCCATGTTTTCGACCAGGCGTTTGGAAGTGTTCCAAAAAACGTCATTGTTGAAGCAAACGGCGCGGCGCGTGCCTTCGTGCTTGACCCGGCCATACTCGTCGATCGGCAGAATTTCCGGATGTTTTTTGGCCAGCCAGACGGGCGGCGCGGCGGTGGGGGTGCCGAGAACGACCTTGATGTTGTGCTGCCCCATGACGTCCATCACGCGGCGCAGCCAGAGGAAATCGTATTGGCCCTCCTGGGGTTCGCAGAGTCCCCAGGAAAAATCGCCGATGCGGACAACATTAATGCCGGCCGTGACCATCAATTCAGCATCGCGTTCCCAAGCGCCCTCGGGGTTGTCGGCGGTGCCGGCATAAGGGAAGACCCACTGCTCAGGATAATAATCAACGCCAAAAAACATAACCTTACTTAACTCACGGGCTTCAATCGGAGTCTAAAAGCCGTCCGCTGAATTTGCAATCTAAAAATCGCCGAGGCGATGGCAATGCAAAACCGGCCGGCTAATTCGTTGATTTCTTGAACAACCCGCCGAGGCCCGAGGTGATTTTGTTCACGCTTTCGCTGACTGCTTTTCCGGTGCCCTTGCCGATGTCGGTGGCGGTGTTGGCGACCGCCTTGATGGTGGCGCTGGTGATGGCGTCGAGCACGCGCCGCGTCAAATCCGCCGCGGTGATGCCGTCCTTGTCTTTGCCCAGATTGGTGAGATGAATGTCCGGCAGCGGCAGGGTGACGCCGTTGAAATTGACCTTGGCGCCGGTGATCAAGAAATCGTCCACTTCAATTTTCTTCCCAGGTTTGCTGGCCGTCTTGGCGGTGGTGTTCGTGGCCGCAGGTCCGCCGCCCTTGGCGGCAGCATTGACGTTTTTCATGATGGTGCTGAGATTGTTCCCGCTGAAGGGATTGCCTTCAAAAGTGATTTCCGGCGCTTCCACGCGCACCGAGCGGATGACGATTTTGTCCGACAAAATTGAAAATGGATTCACGCCCACGGCCGCGGAGCCGACACTGATGGCCTGCGGCGTCTTGTAACCTTCCGGATTGCCGACGACGAGGCCTTTGACCCCGGCCGAACCGGTCAGCAACGACAATTTCACCGCGTCCACCTTGATGGAGACTTGCGTGATTTTCGGGCCGATCGTTTCCATGCCCGTTTTGACGATGGCGCCGAGAAAGAAACCCACGACAATCGCCGCGACCACGATTACAATCACCAACACGCCGACGACGCTCAGAAATAATTTCTTCAGCATAAATTTAATCCGGCTTAAATCACTCCGCCCGGCTTTGGCCGGCAAATTACCGGCCGGCCTCAGGCCGTCGCCAGCGATTGAATCAGGGTGACAAAATCACTGACCTGGTACGGCTTGGCCAAAAAGCGGTCCGGCTTTACCTCCGCTTTGGTGTAAACGCTCTCGTCCACCGTGCCGCTCAGGAGAATGATTTTCTGCTTCGGCTGGAGGCGTCTGCATTCGCGAATCAAATCCATGCCGGTCATCGAGTGCATCGCGTAATCCGTCACGATCACCGCCGGTCGGGGATTCGCCGCGGAAAACTCCGCTATCGCCGTTTGCGGATCGCGAAACGTCCGCACCCGAAAATTCAGCGGTTCAAGAATCATCACCGCCATCTCCAGCAACATCGGCTCATCGTCCACGACGAATATTGTAACCGGCGCGTTGTTGTTGGATGGAGTGCCGTTCGTGCCTGCCATATCTGTGAATAAGGAACACCTTCGCCCGCCCGCTGGCAAGCGCGTTTCAGAAAAATTATCCACCGGAGCCGAAGTGACGAGGCTCTGACTGGGTTTACGACATGCGATTTGCGGTTTACGAGTCCGGCGGCAATCCCGGCACGCCGCGTGAATGAAAAATAACGAACCTTGCGTCGTCTCTCGCTGTTTTTAAAGCACGCTCAGAGAAACGAATTTGTCACCACTTCAATGCCGGCAACCGGCGCGCCACTTCCTCCGCGTTGGCGCGGCTGTTGAACGCGCTGATGCGGACGTAGCCCTCGCCCTTCGAGCCGAAACCGCTGCCAGGCGTGATCACCACGTTGGCTTCGCCCAAAATTTTGTCGAACGCCTGCCAGCTCGTGACGCCTCTCGGCGCTTTCACCCAGATGTAAGGCGCGTTCACACCGCCAAAAACCTTCAGTCCGGCTTGCTTCACCCCGTCGCGCAAAATTTTCGCGTTGCCCAAATAATGCCCGATGAGCGCCTGCACCTGCGCCTTGCCTTCCGGCGAGTAAAGCGCTTCGGCGGCGCGCTGCACGATGTAACTCACGCCGTTGAACTTCGTCGTCATGCGCCGCAGCCAGAGCGGATGCAGCGGCTGGAACCCGCCGGATTTCGTCTGCGCGTTGAGCGATTTGGGCACCACGGTGAACGCGCAGCGGACGCCGGTGAACCCGCCGTTCTTCGAGCAACTGCGGAATTCGATGGCACACTCGCGCGCGCCGGGAATTTCGTAGATCGAATGCGGCAGATTGGCGTCGGTGATGTAAGCCTCGTAAGCTGCGTCGAACAAAATGACGGCCTCGTGTTCCAGCGCGTATTTCACCCAGGCTTCAAGCTGTGGGCGATTAGCCGCCGCGCCGGTCGGGTTGTTGGGGGAACAAAGATAAACCACGTCCACGTGCCGCTTGGGCGGTTCGGGAATGAAGCCGTTGCTGGGTTTGCACGGCAGATAAACGAGCCGGGTGTAAGTGCCGGCCTCGTTGGCCTCGCCGGTGTGGCCGGCCATGACGTTCGTGTCCACATAGACCGGATAAACCGGGTCGCTGACGGCGATTTTGTTTTTGTGGCCGAAGATGTCGAGGATGTTGCCGGTGTCGCATTTCGTGCCGTCGCTGACGAAAATCTCGTCGTCGGCCACGTCGCAACCGCGATCGCGGAAATCATTTTTGGCAATGGCGGCACGCAGCCATTCATAGCCCTGCTCCGGGCCGTAGCCTTTGAACGTTTCGCGCGCGGCCATTTCATCCACGGCCCGGTGCAGGGCGGCGATGGCGGCGGGCGGCAGCGGTTCGGTCACATCGCCGATGCCGCAACGGATGAGGCGTTGGGCGGCCTCGGGATTCGCGTCGCAAAACGCCTTCACGCGCCGGCCGATTTCAGGAAAAAGATAACCGGCCTTCAGCTTGAGATAATTGTCGTTGAGACTGGCCATAATCAAGCCACAGATGAACACAGATGAGCACAGATGTAAAATCTGGAATGAAAGGCTTGGAAATTACTTATCCGTGTCAATCTGTGTAAATCTGTGGCTGAAAAGCTCAAAGCAAAATTCACCCGGTTGAATTGCGCCACTGCACCTGCTTCACTTGCGCGTGTTCGGGATGCTGCGGGTTCAGGCTGCGCAGTTCAAATTCCGCGCCGTCGCGGGTGAGCGTCGCCCGCACCCAGCCGCTCGGACGGCCTGCCTTGAAGACGTAACCCGTGGGCGGCAGATTGACGAGCTGCACGCCGCTCGGATGCTGCTCCACGTGCCAGTTGTGCGTGTGACCGAAGAGGAACGCCTTCACCTGCCGACGCCGCGCGAATAATTCCTCGAACGCCGCCGAATCCTTCAAACCCGTCGTGCCGCCGGGTGCTTGCAAATTGTGATGGCAAACAATCAGGGCCGGTTTATCCGGGCGCAAATCCAGTTCGCGTGCCAGCCAGTCAAATTGCGCGGAGCCGACCTCGCCGGGTGCGGTGTCGGTGACCTCCAGCGAATCGAGCAGAAACCAGTTCGCCCGGTCGCTGGCAAAAACCGTCGCCTGCCGGTGCAGACTGGAACTCTGCTTCATCACGTCGTGCGGGAACGCCTGCCAGAAATTTTCGCGCTCATCGTGGTTGCCGAGGGAAAGGTGCATCGGAGCAAGGGCGCGGACGGGTTCGATCCATTTGCCGAATGTCGCGTAATCGCCCGGCCGGCCCGATTGGAACGCGAGGTCGCCGTTGACGATGACGGCGGCGGGTTTCACCGGCCACGCGGCGAGTTCGCGAACGCAGGCGGCAAGATTGTCGGCCATGTTGACATCGCTGTGCCTCAGCGTGGCATCAGCGGCAATGTGCGTGTCGGAGAAAAAGGCGAAGGTGTGCTTGTCCCGCGATTTGCCGAACAGTCCGGCCTGGCATTTCGGAGGGGCGAGTTCCACAAACCCCAAACCCACACCTGCCAGCGCAGCGCGTTTCAGGAATTCGCGACGCGTAAGTTGCGGCAGCGTGACGGGCATAAATTCACAGCAAAATTCCCGCAAGGCAGGCCGTCATGTAGGCGGCGAGCAGGCCGCCGCACATCGCGCGGAAACCGATCTTGGCCATCTCGCTGCGGCGTTCGGGCGCGAGCGAACCGATGCCGCCGACCTGGATGGCGATGCTCGAGAAATTCGCGAAGCCGCACAGCGCATAAGTCGCAATCGTGAAGCTGCGCGGATCGAGCGCCAGTTGTTTCGCGTTGGTGGTGAGGTCGAGGTAGCCGACGAACTCGTTGAGCACGACGCGTTCGCCGAGGATTTGGCCAACGTTCACGCAATCCTGCGCCGGCACGCCCATGAGCCAGGCGAACGGCGCGTTGAGCCAGCCGAAAATCGTTTGCAGCGTGGCCGGATGGCTGACGCCGAGATGCGCCTGCGGCCACGTAACGACATAATTCGCCAGCGCAATCATGGCGATGAACCCAATGAGCATGGCGATGACGTTCAGCGCGAGATGGAACCCGTCGCCGGCGCCGCGGCAGATGGCGTCAATGGAATTGGCCGTGGTGCGCGGCACGGTGGCGGGCGCGCTGGCGGCGGTTTCGCTTTTCTCGGTTTCCGGCAGCAGGATTTTCGCAATCATCAATGCGGCGGGACAATTCAGCACCGACGCGGTGAGCAAATGGCCGGCGGTGTCGGG
Organism: uncultured Verrucomicrobiae bacterium; assembly: GCA_963744965.1. GTDB lineage: Bacteria > Verrucomicrobiota > Verrucomicrobiia > Limisphaerales > UBA11358 > UBA11358. The sequence goes on along the minus strand of CAVUVT010000001.1, from coordinate 18,040 downwards.
ATAACCCGCGCGGCGGCCCATGTCCGCATAGACCGCGGCGACGCCGCCGGCGATGTGCGCCATGCCGCAGACCATGATGGTCATCAATTCGCTGCGCGTCAGGCGCGGTACGTAAGGCCGGATCATCAGCGGCGCCTCGGTCTGGCCCATGAAGATGTTGGCGCAGGCGGAAAGCGTTTCGCTGCCGCTCGTCCGCATGATTTTGCGCATGACCCACGCGATGGCGCGCACGACGCGTTGCAAAATGCCCCAGTGGTACAGCAGCGACGAGATGCACGCGACGATGATGATGGTGCCGGTGACCAGGACGGCGAAAATCACGGCGTTGCCGGGCCCGAATTTATCCGTGAGCAAACTTTCATCCGCCAGCGGGCCGAAAACGAACTTGCAGCCTTCGTTGGAGAACAGGATCAACTTTTGAATCACCTTGCCGGCGAAATCAAACAACGCCCCGCCCCACGGCGTTTTCAAAATCAACAAGGCCAGGGTGAATTGCAAACCGACACCCCAAACCACCGTCCGCCACGGAAACAATTTCCGGTTGTAGGAAATGGCCCACGCCACCGCGATCATCGTGATCCAGCCGAGCAGACTGATGAATTTCAATTCCATGAATTACTTATGGCAGAAGGCCTCGCTGACGCGCCGGCAGGCCTGTTTATAGACGTGCGGATGCAACACGCCAACGAACGGCAGGTTCCGATACCGCTCCGCAAAGTCGAGGCCATAGCCGACCACAAAGAAATCCGGAATCTCGAAGCCGACATAATCCGCCTCGATGCCTTCCGTCCGGCGGCTGGGCTTGTCGAGCAGCACGCAAATCCTGATGCGGCGCGGTTTGAGCACGCGGATTTTCGGCAGCACGCGGCTCATGGTTTTGCCGGTGTCAAGAATGTCGTCCACCAGCAGCACGTCGCGCCCGCGCACGTCCAGCCGCAACTCCTTCGTAAAAACCAGATCCCCCGACTCCGTGCCCGCGCCGTAGCTCGACACGCCCATGAAATCCAGCCGCAACGGCAGTGACAGGTGCCGGATCAGGTCCGCGAGGAACATGACCGTGCCGTTGAGCAGTGAAACCACAACCATTTCGCGCCCGCGAAAATCGCGTTCGATTTCGCGGGCCATCCGGCGGAGGCGCCGGGCGATCTGCTCATCAGTGATGAGGATGCGCTCCACTTCCTTGCGCCAGCGCGGCGGGACATTTCTCGCGGAGGTTTTGAGTTTGGCAGACACGGCGTTTAATTCAAATGTGTTTGGAATCTTGCTCATCCTTGGCTGTGTAACCGCTGTCCTGCCTTTTGAAGTTGACCTCATTCTTTTTGACATAGGCGGCAAACACGTCGTCGGCGCTCATGCCCAGCACCTGCGCCAGGCTGATGAGAAAATGGAAAAGATCAACTACCTCGACCCGCGCGTTCTGGTCGTCAAATTTCTGATACTTCGCCCACCATTTCCACGGCACGCTGTCGGTGAGTTCGGCGATTTCCTGCGTCATGGCGCGGCAATAATTCAAAATCCATTTCGTCTTCTCCGCCTCGCTCAGGGCGTCGGTTTTGACGCCGATGCGCTCGTTGAGGGCTTTTTGCATTCGGAACAGATCGCGGAACTGGTCGGGTTTTTCCATGTGCGAAGCATTTGTTGGCGGCAGACGGGAAGCAAGCCGAAAACGTGAGGCGTGAATCTTTTTTCGTCACCCGCCACTTGCCACTTGTCACCCGTCGCCTGACCGCCTATAAAAACTTCATGCCAACGTTTCTGACCCAGGGCGGCCCGGTGATCTGGCTGATTATGCTCGCTGCGGCCATCGCTCTTGCCACCTTCATCGAGCGCGTGCTCTATTGCCACCGCTCGCAAATCAATTCCGCCGAATTTCTCAACGGCGTCCGCACCGTGCTCAAACGCGACAACGTCGTCGAGGCCATTTCCATCTGCGACGCCACGCCCGGCCCGGTCGCGCGCATCGTCAAGACCGCCATCCTCAACCGCGACCGCGGTCGCGAACGGGTGCGCGAAGCGGTCGAGGAAGCCGGCCTCACCGAAGTGCCGCGGCTGGAAGAGAAATTGAACCTGCTCGCCACCATCGCCCAAATCGCGCCGCTGCTGGGTTTGCTGGGCACCATCATCGGCTTGATGGATGTTTTCAGCCAGATGCAGGAAGCCGGTTTGTACGCGAACTTTGGGCAGATTTCCCACGGCATCTGGCGGGCGCTCATTTGCGCGGCCGCCGGCATCGCCGTGGCCATTCCCGTTCACGCCGGGTACAACTACCTCGTCAGCCGCATCAATAAAATCGTCCTCGACATGGAACGCGCCGCCGCCGAAATCGTCAACATCGTCACCGAGAACGGAAACGGTCATTCCATATAACGGCACGGACGGCACGAATTTTCACCCATGACCAATCCCATGACCCATTCAAAAAAACCATTGGTGCGAACCCGTGAAATTTGCGTCCGGTTTTTCCTGGCATGAAATTTCCACGCAATTCCCGGCTGCTGCGCAGCCCGTTTGACCTGGCGCCGTTCGCCGCGGTTTTGTTTCTGCTGGTCATTTTCCTGATGCTCGGCGCGCTCGCGCCCATATCCGGCCTGCCGCTGCGATTGCCGGTGGCGGACAACCTGCCGGGCACCGACAAACCGACGGTCACCATTGCCGTGGATGCCGATGGCCGATTTTATTTCGCCAATCAAATTGTCACCGAGGATAAATTAAGATCCGCGCTCAAAACCGCCGCTCAAAAATCCCGCGAACCGCTCACACTCGTCATCCAGGCCGATAAAACCGTGACTTACGGCCAGTTCATCCATTTGACGTTGCTCGCGCGCGACGCCGGCATCCAAAACGCGCTGCTCGCGACGTTGCCGCGCGCCGTCACCGCACCCGCCGGGCCATGAACGCTGCTTCCGCCGAACCGCATCCGACCGGACTGGCGGAGCCAACCCGGCCTGCGCCGGCAGTTCCGCCGGGGCAGGAACCGCAGGGCAAAAGCCCGTGGTCGCGCGGCTGGTGGTTGACACTTATCGCGCTGGTTTTCGCCGCGCATGTCGCATTGATTTTTGTGTTCGGCGGGCGAAAACAGATTGTCCCGCGCGCGGTGGCCAACGTCCCGACCCTCAAACTCGCGGACAATTCCAGCGAATGGCTGGCGCTGAACGACCCCACGCTTTTTGCGCTGCCGCATCAGAAGGATTTTGCGTCCGCCATCTGGCGGCAAACGGACGCTTTGAAACAACCATCGTTCCGTTGGGCCGAACTGCCGCGCTGGCTGCCCTTGTCCGCCGATGAATTGGGACTGGTGTTCAATCAATTCATGCAGACCAATCATTTTGCGGGCTTTGAACTTCAATTAAAACCGCCGTTTAAACTCAGCGCGCCCGGGTTGCCGGTTGAACCTGCGCTCGCGCAAAATTCCACGTTGCGCGTCGAGGGCGAACTGGCCCAACGACAGTTGCCTTCATCCATCAGCCTGACGAACTGGCCGTATGCGAACGTGATTGCGCCGAGCAAGGTGCAGGTGCTCGTGGACACGGCGGGCAACGTCGTTTCAACCGTTTTGCTCCCTCCCGACAGCGGTTTTGCCGCCGCCGACCAGTATGACCAGGCCGACCAGCGCGCGCTCGAACTCGCCCGCGCCCTGCGCTTCACCCCGTCGCCGCGCCTGACCGTTGGCCGGTTGATTTTCAACTGGCACACCGTGCCAGTGACCACCACGAATGAACACGAATAAACACGCCGGGGCAGCGCGTTTGGAGTTCCGCCTTCAGGCGGATCGTGCCCATTGCCTGCGGGTGCCGCCTGAAGGCGGAACTCCGAACAAAATCGCATGAGTATTCCCGCGCTGATTGTGATTTATGTGGCCTTGCTGCTCGGCGCGCTGTGTGGTCTGGGAATTCATTCCGAAATGCGCCGCCGCCGCTTCGGCCCGACGCACTCGGAGGACCGGATTTTTCGCTGCCAGAGTTGCGGCTACGTTTACACGGACGACGCGGACGTGGACCGTTCACGCTGCATTCAATGCGGCAAACTGAACGAGCCGATTGTGTTTTAAAAAAGCGGAGTGATGAAGTTTGGGAGTAGTGGAGTAATGGGAAGGACACAAAAGCGGCAGTCTTATTTCAACACTCCATCAATCCAACACTCCATTACCCCAATTTTTCAATTCCCCGTCTTCAATTCCATCACGCCGTGCGGGGCAGCTTCGCGCTGGCTGGCGGAGTTATGCAGCAGCAAGTTCGCGGTGACGGCGGGATTTGGAAACGGTTTTGTCCGCGTAGCAACCCAGCTCGCGCGCGCCAGCGAGCAACCCTTCCACGCCCAAGTCCACGTCCAATCGTGGCCAGTGAATCGAGCGCCCATAAACCTCGAACACGGTGCGATCTTCGTCGCTCGCGCGTCGAAGTGTCGGATAATGGCTCAAGGGCGTAACCAGCGCGCGGCCATCGGCGAATTCCACCGTCAGGCTGTTCGCATCCACCCGAACGCGGCGGATTTTAATGGCTTTTTTGCTCATTCCATCTCGCTTCAATTAGCTTTTTGTTCAATTTCCCGTCTTTAATTCCAACACATCGCGCGGAGCGGCTTCGCGCCTGCCGGCGGATTCAAGGTTTCTCCGCCCCACTTTGCCGTCGCGCCAAACGTAAATGGGCGTGCCGTAGATGCGAGCGGTCTTCCGAGCAACTCGACCAGCGCGCCGAAGAGCGCGACCAACTACAGTCGAAAAATCCTTTGAAGGATATTTTTTATTCTTAACTTTCACCGCTTTGCGAAACATCTGTGTCCATTTGTGGCTGACAACAATCAATTCCCCGTCTTCAATTCCACCACGTCGTGCGGGGCGGCTTCCTTCATGCCGGCGGGGCTGACGCGGATGTAACGCGCCTTGTCGCGGAGTTGCGCGAGGTTCGCCGCGCCGAGATAACCCATGCCGGATTGGATGCCGCCGATGAGTTGCGCCAGCACGCGGTCCACCGAGCCGCACGCTTCCTTCAGCGCCTCGATGCCTTCGGCGGCGACTTTTTGTGTGGGATTCACCGGCTGGCCGTAGCGCGCCGCCGAACCGGATTTCATCGCCGCGAAGCTGCCCATGCCGCGATATTGCTTGTAAAGTTTGCCGCCGATTTCCATGACGTCGCCGGGCGCCTCGTTGCAGCCGGCAAAAATGCCGCCGCAAATCACCGCCTGCGAAAGCGTCAGCGCCTTCACTATGTCGCCGGATTTCACAATCCCGCCGTCGGCCAGAATGGAAACCTTTTTCTTCGCCGCCGCGCGCGATCCAACGTAAAGCGCTGTCATCTGTGGAATGCCAACCCCGGCGACAATGCGCGTCGTGCAAATTGAACCCGGTCCTTGGCCGACCTTGATGGCGTTCGCGCCGCATTCGGCGAGGTACTCGACGCCCGCCGCGCTCGTGACGTTGCCGGCGATGATGGGCAATTGGGGAAACGCTTCGCGCAATACGCGCACGGTGTCACCCACCCCCTGGCTGTGGCCGTGGGCGGTCGAAACCGCCACGACGTCCACGCCGCGTTCCACGAGCGCGCCGACATGGTTCAGAATACGTTCGCGGTCGAGTTCGCCAAAGGCATTGCGCGTGGCCGAGACCGCCGCGCCACAAATGAGATGAAAACGCGCGTCGCGCGCCGGCTTGAACTGCGCGCTGCGCTCCTGCGTGATGCGCTCGATGTCGCTCATCGTGAACAGGCCGCGCAGGTTGTCCTTGTCATCCACAACCAGCAGTTTGTGAATGCCCAGATGTTCGTTGAAAAATTTGTCGGCGCGCGCGATGGGGTCCTTGCCAAGTTCCTTTTGGGTGATGGTGTGAACCTGGGCGCGGGGCGTGAGGGCGTCGGCGACCTTGCGTTTGGCATAGCGCGGCTTGACGACGTGGCCGGAAAGCAGGCCGACGAGTTTGCCCTTGTCATCCACGACGGGAAAAGTGCTGAAGCCGAATTTTTTCTGCTCAATCAAAGCCAGCACGTCACCGATGAGCTGGCCGGGGGCGACCTGAATCGGCTCCTGAATCAACCCGTGAACGTGGTTTTTGACGCGGCTGACCTCGGAAAGCTGCTGGCGCTCCGGCATGTTGTAGTGGACGAGGCCGAGGCCGCCATTGGCCGCCATGGCAATGGCCATGCGCGACTCCGTCACGGTGTCCATGTCGGATGAAATGACCGGGATGTTGAGGCGCAGATTGTCCGCGAGCTGGGTGTCGAGTTGCGTGTCGCGCGGAAGAATCTCCGAATAAAGCGTCGCCAGCGTGACGTCGTCGAAGGTCAGGGCGAGCTTGTTGTTCGCGGGGAAAAATTGATCCGCCGGTTGGTAGAACGGATCGTCGAAACCGGGATTGCGCGTGGCTGCCATGTCGGAAAATGAAGCATGACCGCCGGCTTTGGCAAGACAATTCTGAATTCAGGACTTTGGCCGTGGCTTGGCCGGCGGCAGGGCCCGCACGCCAAGCCGCGTCGAAGGGTCGGATTCAACCGCCTTTCCGCTGAAGAGATCGTTGATCACGTCAATCAATTGACCGGGCGTGCAGCTCGATTTCAGCAAGGCTCTTTCCGCGCCGATGGCCGCCGCTTCCTGCGCCAGCCTGGTCATGTGGGCGTTGGAAAGGATGATCACCGGGATTTCCTTCAGGGCGGGATTGGAACGGATGTATTTAAGGACATCAACGCCGTTGAGCTTGGGCATCATCAGGTCCAGCACGACGACGTCGGGTTTCACCGCAGCCAGCATCCTCACAGCCACCAAACCATCTTCCGCCACCTCGACGCCGAATCCCTCGCGCTCAAACTTCGCGCGATACACCTGCACCACCACCGGGTCGTCCTCAACAAAAAAAATAATCTTCATGTCCGAATTCGTCCGCCGCCAAACCTTCCCCCAAGGCGTTCACAACGCTAAATCGGTCACTCAAGGTTGGAAAGAAAAAAAAGCAGTTGGGGCGGTCAGTTTGGGTTAGTGCGGATGCTGATGCCGCAAAATGTGCGGACGCTCCAAACCGTGCTCCAACATCAACTTTTCGTCGTTGAGCAATTCAAACATCGGCCCGTTCGCCACCACCGAACCGCGGTCGAGCACAATCGCCCGCGAACACAGTTCCACCACCAGTTCCAGGTCGTGGGTCGCAATCAGTTTGGTCGCGGGAACCTGCCGCAGCAGCGCCTTGAATTCCCGCCGCCCGCGCGGGTCGAGGTCGCTCGTCGGCTCGTCCAAAATTAAAATCGCCGGCTCGCACGCCAGCACGCCCGCCAGACAGACACGGCGTTTCTCGCCGTGGCTCAAATGGTGCGTGGCGCGACGGCCAAAGCCGGCCAACCCGACCTGGGCCAACGCCTTTTGGACGCGCGCGGCAACTTCCGCGTCTCCCAAACCGAGTTGTTGCGGACCGAAGGCGACGTCTTCCTGAACGGTTGGGCAAAACAACTGGTCGTCCGGGTCTTGAAATACCAAGCCGACCTGCCGGCGGATGGCTTCAAGATTTTCCGGCGTGACCGGTTCACCCAGAACTTTTACCGCGCCGTTGCCGGACAATTTCTCCGGCAGAATGCCGTTCAAGTGCAGCAACACCGTGGATTTGCCGGAACCGTTTGGGCCGAGCAACGCGGCACATTCGCCCGGCGCGACGCGGAAGCTCACGCCGCGCAACGCCTCCGTGCCATCGTGGTAACGGTATTTCAGATCGGTAATTTCGATGGCAGTGGTCATGGGGTAGTGACACGGTTTTCAGGCGAGCGGTTCTGGTGGTTCGGAGTTCCGCCTTCAGGCGGCCAGTGGAAGGTTGGATCCCGAACCGCCTGAAGGCGGGACTCCAAACCACAACGGCACTGTGTTGCCTCAGTGTTCATTTCCAGCCTCGCGCGCACATGGCATCGTAGATGCGCTCGGCGCGTTCCGAAGCGCGGATGAACAACTGCCCGACCACCGTGGCGAGTGTGTGCCAATGGAACCACCGTCCGCGCGTGAACGTGCGGCCCGCCCGCGCGCGGCGCATCCGCTCGGATTCGTCCATCAACACGAAAAGGTAACGATGCATGAGCGCAAGCGTGGTGATGAGCAAGGCCGGCACGCGGCTGGATTTGAGCACGCGTAAAATCTGGCTGAAGGGCGTGGTGTTTGAAATTAAAATGACCGTCAGCAGGCACAAAACACTTTTTATCGCCACAGCCAGCCACCGGTCGCGGCCCGCCGGCTGAAAGGCGTTGACCAGCACCACGCCCAGCACGAACGGCGACAGCAGCAGCAGCCGCCGGAATAAAAAGAACAGCGGCAACCGGCTCAATCCTGCCATCAAAACCAGCAACACCGCCACGCCGATGAACCAGGCCCGCCATTGAATTGGTGTCAGGACGGTGGCCACAATGATGACGAGCGCAACGCCGAGCTTCAACGCCGCCGGCAGCCGATGCACCACGCTGTCGGGCTGGCCGTGATGATGACCAAGCCAGTTTGCGCTCATAAGTAATCTAAGAATCGTAGCAGCCGACGTGAGGAGGCTCCATCTTCTTATAAATTGCAAACCAACACCGCGTGTAACCTGCTCTCATTAACACCGGGCTTCAGCCCGGTGCCAGAACACAGACGCGGAATAAGCTGTTTCAACAACTTTGAAAAGGACGGAAAAGCCGTTGAAACGGCTGAAATATTTTCCCCTTTTGCAATCACCCGGCTGAAGCCAGGTGCTAATGGCGAGAAAAAGGCATTCATGTGTCTGCCTTGGTTTGTTTCGGCACCAGCCAGCGTCCCATGAGCAACGCCAGTACGAATACAATCAGTGAACCGGCGGCACCCGCCACCGCCGTTGCGCCAACCGCCCAATGAATGCCGGGCACTAGATAATTTGGCGCCGGTGCGGGCAACAACGGCGCCATTTTATGACTGAAGCCAAATTTATCCGCCACGGAATCCAATCCATCCGGCCACGAACAGGCAAACGGCGCGACGAAAACCGCAACGCCCAGCGTAACCAGCAAACCATAGCGCACCAACTCGCCGAGCCGTTGCGGCTGGCCCGTCAGCGCCGTTTCGGTGATCAAGTCAGGCCGGGCGCGATAAACCGCCAGGAACACCAGTGCGCTGATCAAACCTTCGCCGACACCGATGAACATGTGAACGGTAGCCATGGCCGGAAACGCGACCGACCACGGAATGGTGCCCGACCACGCCAGTTGGCCGGCGCAACAGATGGCTGCCAGCACCGTCGCGCACCACGCGGCAAAGGCAATCGCCGTCACCCGCCCGCGAACCCCCGGCAGACAATGGCAAACCATCCGGTAAATCACGTAGCCAATCACGGAATTCAGGATGGCCATGTTGAAAATATTTGCGCCCAGCGCCATGACGCCGCCGTCCTGAAACAAAAAACACTGCACGATGAGCACCGTCGTCACCACCACGACCGCCGCGCTGGGACCGAGCAGGGCCGCCACCAGCGTGCCGCCGACCAGATGGCCGGACGTTCCGCCTGCCACCGGAAAATTCACCATCTGTGCCGCGAACAGGAACGCCGCCGCCAGACCCAGCAACGGCGCGCGGCGCGGCGGCAGTTCGCGCCGCACCTGCCGCAGGGCGAAGCCGACGCCCGCGGCGGAAATCCCCGCCGTGACCGCTGCCGTCTTGCCGTCAATAAATCCGTCCGGAATATGCACAATTAAATTTCCCAGTTTCACCACCCGGCGGCAAGTTTAATCTTCACACGATTTTAAGTCATCGTAACACCTATTCTGCCAGGCGCAGCCGGGTTGACGCGCGGCGCGGGTTTGTTACTGTCAACGCCATTGTCATGAAGAAAGAAACCGTGAGCCGATTCAGCGTGTCGCTGCCGCCGTCGCTCCTGCGGCAACTGGATGAAATGTCGGGCGAGAAAGGCTACGACAACCGGTCGCTGGCCATTGCCGACATGATTCGCAATCATCTGGTCGAACACCGCCAGAAATCCGGCAACGAAGACATCGCGGGCACCATCACGCTGGTCTATGACCATCACAAACCGCACCTCCAGGCCACGCTCACCGACATCCAGCACGACCACCACGACGTGATTCTCTCAACGGTTCACGTGCATCTGGACCATCACAATTGCCTGGAAGTCTTGCTAGTGCGCGGCAAGGCGGCGGTAATCCGCAAAATCGCCGATGAACTCATCACCGCCAAAGGGGTGAAACACGGCAAGCTTACCGTGACCACGACCGGCAAGGATTTGCCGTCGTAAGATTTGTTTCGAGCCGCAGGCTCGACGCTACATTGTTAGTCCGGATAACCGGTTGGATGTTTTTTGTGCCAGGCCCAGGCGGTGGTGACGATGTCTTCCAGCTTCGGAAATTTTGGTTTCCAGCCCAATTCGCGAACCGCCTTTTCGGCGGACGCAACCAGCCGTGGCGGGTCACCGGGCCGGCGTGGTTTTTCCACGGCGGGAAGTTTTTTGCCGGTGATTTTTTCGCAGGCCCGGATGACCTGCCGCACGGAGTAGCCGTCGCCGTTGCCCAGATTGTAAAAGCCGGTCTTGCCCGGCTGCAATCCGAGCATGTGCGCCTGCGCAAGGTCCTTGATGTGGATGTAATCGCGGATGCACGTGCCGTCGGGCGTGGGATAATCCGTGCCGAAAATCTGGCACTGCGGCTTCCGGCCGAGCGCGACGAAAAGCACGTTCGGAATCAGGTGCGTCTCGATGCGATGATGTTCGCCGAACTGTTCGCTCGCGCCGGCGGCGTTGAAATAGCGGAAGGCGATGAATTCCAGCTTGTAAATCTCCCGATACCACAGAAGAATTTTCTCGAACATCAGCTTCGCTTCGCCGTAGGGATTGATCGGGCGTTGCGGCAGGTCCTCGGTCATCGGCACGCGGTCGGGCGGGCCGTAGGTCGCGCAGGTGGAACTGAACACAAACTTCTTCACCCCGCATTCGACGGCGGCGTCGGCGAACTTGAGCGCGTTGACGACGTTGTTGTGAAAATATTTTTCGGATTCGTCATGGATTCGCCGACGAGCGCGCTGGCGGCAAAGTGCATGATGGCATCGGGCTTCGCGGATTTGACGGCATTGAGGATGTCGCCTTCCTGCTCGGGTTTGCCCGGGATAAATTTCGCGCGGGCATCCACCGCCGCGCGATGGCCTTCGGTGAGATTGTCATAAACCGTGACTTGATGGCCGGCGTTGAGCAGTTCCTCCGTGCAAATGGAGCCAATATAACCCGCGCCGCCGGTGACAAAGACGTTCATACGCTAACTATGAAAGGAGCCTACCGCGGTGCAAAGCGCAAAATGGCTGGGGCATCTCGTTGAGGCACTGCGCCCGTGCCGCATCGCGGAAAGCGGAACGCCGATCTCCGAATCGGCACGAACAGGCGATTCCTGGCGAACCTTGCCGAATCGGAGTTCGGCGCTCCCAGACAGGGTGCGGACGGTTTCGACACGGGTGATCAACCATCTCCCGTCGATCTTTAGCAACGCGAATTTCATCTGCTGCACAAACGGGTTGTGTTCGTCGGAAACGTTCGCTTCGACGGTGAGATCCGCCACAGCGGATTGCTTGTCCGGCGCGACGGTTATGTTTATGTCGGGGAATTTGACCTGCACCCCGCCCGCCCGCGAACGGGCCAGCAGGGCGGCCTGGGTGATTTCTTCACGATCCAGGGAACTGTGCTGGCCAAGTTCGGGTAATTCCACGGCCAGCTCGACATTGGTGGAGAAGAATTCAGCCACACTGCGCGCGGCAGCCAGTCGCGCCAGGTCGCCTTCGCCGGACGAGGAGGAAGCGGTGCGGGCCAGTTGCACGAGGCGTTTGCGGATGACTTTTTCCGGGCTGGGAAACAGCGCTGCCCACAACCAGACGCCCAGCCCCGCCAGTATGACTAAAGTCGCGATGCGGAAAACGATTCTCATAAGATGGCTTTGCCAATAATCTGGCTGCGCTGCGCCCGGCCAAACGTGTGTCCTTCCCACGGCATGGTGCGATTGTCCCCAACAACGAAATATTCGTCCGGGCCAAGCTCCTTGGGCGGCAGATTCCAGTCACAAGGTGATTTCTCATACGGCTCATCCAGCATTTCACCGTTGATCAGCACCCGGCCGTTCTTAAAGGCGACCGTTTCGCCGGGCAGGCCGATGATGCGTTTCAGCAACATGACATGCGGCGTTTCCAGCCAGCTGGCGGCCTGATGAATGCCGGCGGGGGCGTTGGTTGAAAACCGGATTCCCACCACATCGCCCCGCTGAGGCTCGTGCCACAGGTAAGCGAACCGGTTCACGTAATGCTTCGACTGGTCCGGATAGGTCGGCAACATGCTGATGCCTTCAACCTGGATGTGCAACAGGATGAATTTGAAAATGATGAAGCAGGTGACCGCCAGAACGGCGACGCGCACCAGGGTTACCTTGGGATTGCGTCCGATCACCGCGATGCGCACCCACCGGGGCAATCGCGGCTGCTTTGAGCCGGCATTTGATTCTCCCGCCACGTTTTGCGTCATCACGTCATAAAGGTTCGCGCATCCGGCTGGCGGCGCAAGCGCAGACTCTGGCAAGGTATTTGCCTCCCCGGCACGAATGGGACCTTACGGCACTTGTCGCGCTTCGATTTCATTGCCATGTTTTACCCCGATTGGTCAGCACCGTTCACCGGCCATGATGTCCGCATCCTTGCTGGCAAATGCAAAGGGTTCGAGCGGCAGGGGTTGATCGTGATTCAAAAATTCTTCGCAGACCCGGAAGAAGTCCGATCTCGTGGTGACACGGCGGATTTGATGCAGGAATTGTCCGCTTGGTTCAACGCCCGCGCCGAGATAATTCATGTATTTTTTCATTTTCGCCACCCAGGCCGGTTCGCGCACCTCTGGTGAACAGGCTGTTTCGTAAAGCGCCCGCACGTATTCCAGCACCTCGAATCCGCGCGGGATGAAAACGGCTTCGCCGCGCTGATGCTGGCGGATTTGGCGGAACAGCCAGGGATTGCGAATGGCCCCGCGTCCGATCATCAGCCCGCGCGCGCCGGTGATTTTCAGAACGTCGGCCGCGTTCCGGGCGGAATGCACATTGCCATTGGCCAGCACCGGACAGGGCACTTCCGCAACGGCCTGCGCGATGCAGTCGTAATGCACTTCTCCGCGATACAGCTCGCGCACCGTGCGGCCGTGGACGACCAGCAAATCCAGTGAATGCTTCGCAAAAACCGGCAACAGGTCATCGAAAACTTCGGGCGAATCGAATCCAATGCGCGTCTTGACCGTGAATTTGATTTTCACCGCGTCCCGCAGCGCGCCGAGAATGGCATCCACCCGTTGCGGTTCACGCAGCAATCCGCCACCGGCGCATTTGCGGCAGACCACCGGCGCCGGACAACCCAGATTCAGGTCCACCGCCGCAATCGGATACTGTTGCAACTCGCGCGCCGTGCGCAAGAGTGATGGAATATCGTTGCCGATCATCTGGGCGATGATCGGTTTGCCCGTCGGGTTTTCGGTGATGGATTTAAGAATACGTTTTCGCAGGGTGGAAGTGGCGTGGACGCGGAAATATTCCGTGACATAAACGTCCGCCCCGCCGTAAGCCGCCATCAATTTCCAGAACGCCAAATCCGTCACCTCCTGCATCGGCGCCAGCGCCAGCACCGGCGCCGGTTTGGTAAACAGCGCCTCAAATTGTTGGTGATGGTCCACAATGCATATTACCTGAATTGCGGATGTTGCCGCAATCTTTCCCGGGTTTCGGGCGATAATGGCGCCTGCCGGTAAACCGGCCCGCTCAACGGCTCGGCGCTGTGGGAACGTTTCGCGCGCTCCAGCCAGCGGCAATTGAGCGGCTCGTCGAGCATGTCCAGCCGGTTGGCCGCCACGGTGGTTTCCTCCTTCAAGCCCGATGGATGGCCCGCGCCCACAAAAAATCCACCCAGCAGCAGTGCCGCCCGGGCCATGGTGCTGCGCGTGAACGTGGCCAGCGCGCACGGACGCTGCGGGTCGAGCTGCCGGAACAACCCGGCAAATAACGGCACCGTCCACATCGCGGGATTTTTCTTCGGCGAATGCGGGTCGAACAAAATGGCATGCGGCGCCGGAACGCCGGCCTTCCGGCACGGCGTGATGGTGTTGGAGTTCAAGCTTCAGCTTGTTCGGGGAACAGGCTGAAACCTGAACTTCAACTGGCCGTGCTGGAAGCCGGCGCTCCGGTTCTTGCGCGAGCAGCGCCGGAAAATCGCCGGGCTCCAGCGTCCATTCGACCTGAAGCAAATCATCGCTGAATTTCACGAAACGATTTTTTACCAGTCCGGCCAGCGCGGATTCGTATCCGGCGACATAGCCCAGTTCCGCGCCGTGTTCGAGTGCAAACGCTGCTGCGGCACTGGTATGATCGAAGCTGATGAGACGGAGTTGCGCCGGTTTTCCTTTCAAACTTTCCCGAATGAGCCGGATGGCCGTGAGCGCGTTGGCCGCCGCACCGAGACCGACATCCCAAATCACAAATTCACCGGGCGTCGCCTGCACGCGCTCCGGCAGGCGCAATTGCCGGACGTAAAGCGCCTCGGCTTCCGCCGCCGGGCCGATGCCCGGATGAAACGTCTCGTCCTCAGCCAGCGAACGGACGGAACACGCGCCGTTGCGCAGGCGGACAAGACGGTAGCTGGTTTGCACGCCGGAATCTTGCAATAATGACAGCGAACGAAAAGAAAAACCGGCAACCCGCGGGTGCGGATTGCCGGTGAGAATATTGCGCCGTTTAGAGTTGCGCCATCGCCTTGTCCATCGCGGCGAAAAGCTGGCCCATCGTGGCTTCGGTTTCGTCGCCCATGTTCGAGACACGGAACGTGGTGCCCTTGATTTTTCCGTAACCTCCGTCAATGAGGAAACCTTGATCCTTGACCAGCTTCTGCAGCTTGGGCACGTCCACGGGAGCGCGTCCGCCGGGCTTCGCGCCGTTGTTCACGCACGTCAACGTGAGCGACTCGAATCCTTTGTCCGGGAACAGCGTAAAGCCATGCTTGGCCGCCCAGTCGCGGGTCATCTGGTTCGTCTTGCGATGACGCGCGTAACGCGCTTCCAGACCTTCGGCGAAAATGTCTTCGAGCTTGGACGCCAGCGCGTAAACGTGCCCGATGCTCGGCGTGCTCGGCGTCATGCTTTTCTCCGCGTTATTCTGGAATTCGACAAAGTCGAAGTAATACCCGCGGTCTTTGATCGTCGCCGCCTTTGCCAGCGCCGCCTTGGAGCAGGTGAAAATCGCCGTGCCGGGCGGCAGGGCGAACGCCTTTTGCGTGCCGGCCAGCATCACGTCAATGCCCATCGCGTCAAATTCCAGCTTCACCGCCGTCAGCGAACTGACGGTGTCCACGATGAACATCACGTCGGGATACTTTTTCTTGAGCGCGGCGATTTCGTAAACCGGAGTCATCACGCCGGTCGAAGTTTCGTTGTGAATCACCGTCAGCGCGTCGAACTGGCCGGTGGCGAGTTTTTTGTCCACGGCCTCGGCGCGGATGGGCGAACCCCACGGCACCTGCAACGCCTCGGCGTCCTTGCCGCAGCGTTTGGACACATCGAACCATTTGTCCGAGAACGCGCCGTTCATGCAGTTCAGGACTTTTTTGGAAACCAGATTGCGGATGGCGCCCTCCATCACGCCCCAGGCGGACGAGGTGGAGATATAGACCTGCTGCTTCGTGTAAAGCAGTTGCTGGAGTTGCGGTTGGATTTTCGCGTAAAGGTCTTTGAAACCCTGTCCGCGATGACCAACCATCGGCGAGCGAAACGCCTTCAACGTTTTTTCGCTTACTTCGATCGGCCCCGGTATGTGTAATTTGACGTGTGCCATAAATTATCGTGAAATTTTTCACATGGCTGAGTGGCTGGCAAGCCAAGTTTTGCCAAACCCAAAGCATTATTTGCAGCCGCCGCCCAAGCGACACATTTATTTCACATATCCGTTTGCGCGGAACCATTCGACGGCGTCGGCGAGCGCTTGTTTCGGCGGCGTCTGCGGCAGCTTGAACACGCGAATCGCCTTGGCTAGATTGAACCACATTTTGTACCGGGCCATGCGCACGCCCGCCAGCGGTGCGCGGGGCGGCTTGCCCGTGAAAAAGGAAAGCATTTCGTCCACGTGTGCCGCCGCCAGCGCGACGCGATGGGGGATTTTTATTTTCGGCGCGCGGACGCCGGTAATTTCCTCCAGCACGGCCATTGTCTCCTGCATCGTCCAGTTGCCCTCTTGGTTGCCCAGAATGTAGCGTTCGCCAATCTCCCCCTTTTCCGCCGCAAGAATGTGTCCGGCGGCCACGTCGCGGACGTGAACCCAGTTCAATCCGGTGTCGAGATACGCCGGCAGTTTGCGGTTCAGAAAATCAACGATCACCTGGCCGGTCGGCGTCGGTTTCACATCGCGCAGGCCCACGGGCGCGGTGGGATTGACGATGATGATGGGCAGACCATCCTTTGCCAGTTTCACAGCCAGGCATTCCGCCTGCCATTTCGAGGATTTGTAGTGATTCGTCAGTTGCTCGTTGGCAATCGCGTCCAGTTCCGTTGACGGCGCCAGCCGGCCCTCCACCATTTTGGGCAAACCGACGCAGCCGACGGTGCTGGTATAAACGATGCGCTGGCAGCCGGCCTTGCCGGCGGCTTCAAGAACGTTGCGGGTGCCTTCGACATTGACCTCATACATCGGTTTGTAATCGCGCAACCACAAATGGTAGCTCGCCGCGACGTGAAAACACCAATCGCAACCGCCCATTTCGCGTTCCAGCAATTTGCCGTCGAACACGTCGCCGGTCACGCGCTCGAACTCGACGCCGGCCAGCCCGCGCTTGTCGCTCTCCGGCCGCAACAGCGCCTTCACGCGATGCCCTTGCGCCACCAGCTCGTGAACGAGATTCGAGCCGATGAAGCCGGAAGCGCCGGTGACGAAAGCTTTCATAGTGCCGCGGGAGATTCTGACACGTTTTTATAACAATGCACCGGAAGATTCCATAAAAAATTTCGCGGCCCCCGCTTGACTTGCGGCAGTGGCTTGGAAAAACTGTTGGTGTTGTATGCCGTTCAAAAGCAGTGCCAGAAAAAAAATGAGTCGCGCCAGCCAGCGCGACCTTGACGCCAAAATCGAATTCATGGAGGGGTTGATCCGCCGCGATCCCGATTACGTGGACGCGCTGCAATTGTTGGGCGACCACTACACGCAACGCGGCCGCTACGCCGAGGGCCTCCGGGTGGATGAACGTCTCGCGCGACTTGAACCGCGCAACGCGCTGGTTTTTTACAATCTCGCGTGCAGTTGCTCGCTCATGGAGCAATTCGACCGCGCCGCGCTCGCGCTGGAAAAGGCGTTGCAACTCGGCTACCGCGACTTCCACTGGCTGGCCCGTGATCCCGACCTCCGCAAACTGCGCCAGCAACCCATTTACCGCGACATCGAGGCAAAAATCCGCCGGATGAAAGTCAAGGTCGGCTGAATCACGAGTTCCACGAATTTTCACGAATGAAATTCAAAGACAAATCCGCGGGAATCCGTGCAATCCGTGCCTGAAACAATTTGTGTTCCATGAACGTCACCGTCCGCGGTCGCACGCAATCTTGCCGTACCGTCGCCTTTGACCGCGCGCGCAACGCCGTCCTGCTCATCGAACAACGGCTGCTCCCGCATGAGTTCAAAATCATCGCCGCGAAAAATTTCCGCGAATCCGCCGCCGCCATCCACGATATGATTGTGCGTGGTGCGCCCGCCATCGCCGCCACTGCCGCCTATGGCCTGGCCCAGGGCGCACTCGCCTTTCGCGGGCGCGACCGGCGAACATTTTCCCGGCACCTCGAAATCGTTTATCAAACGCTCAAGGCCGCGCGGCCCACGGCGGTGGATCCAGTCAACGCCATGAACGGCGTCCGCGCCGTAATGCGCACCGGGAAAACCGTTGCCGAGCAGCAATCGCTCGCGCTCGCCGCCGCCGAGGAATTTGCCAGCGAAGACGTGCGCCATTGCGAGGCCATCGGCCGGCACGGCGCGAAACTCATCCGCACCGGCATTAATATTTTGACCCATTGCAATGCCCGCTGGCTGGCGTGCGT